>NZ_QDGA01000004.1 GCF_003347665.1 Microvirga calopogonii | reverse complement strand
GCGGTTCTTTTCAGGTGGACCAGCTGGGATGAGACCCAAGGTCGACCTCCCGCGACCACAGGCGTGCGAGGCCTGCGGCGGGACCGCCTCCCGCCCCGGTGCTGCGACGCCTCGCGAGCGCGCCCCTCGCCGGGCGGGAGTGGGGAATGATATAGCAGAGCTTGGCCCTTCTGTCAAGAACAAAGTGAGGCCATAACGTTGCCCTGACCACCCCCGCGCCGTCATCACCAGCCCTGGGCCGGTGATCCCGATCCGAAGAGCGCCGCGCGTCAAACAATCGGGATGGCCGGCACAAGGCCGGCCATGACGGGGGAGAGGATGGAAAGGGAGCGCTCCTCTCCGACCCCTCCAGACCTCATCCTGAGGAGCAAAGCGTCTCGAGGTCCCGGACGCTGTCCGGGCACGAGGGCGTTTCCAGAGACCACTGAATCGTCCTTCGAGACGGTCGCTGCGCGACCTCCTCAGGATGAGGTCGGCGTTTTCAGAAACGAGGATGCCTCGAAAGCCTACTCCGCATCCGGCTGAACGGATGGGTGCGCTTTCCTGAAAGCCTCGTGTTCGCCGGCAAGCTTTTCCACGCGCAGAATGCGCGGATAGGATTCCAGCGGCACGTTGAACCGGCGCGCCGCATAGAGCTGCGGCACGAGATAGACGTCGGCCATGCCGGGCTCGGGTCCGAAGCAGAAGCCTTCGTCTCCGATCAGGGCCTCGACGGCGGCGAGCCCCTGCCCCACCCATGCGGCGATCCAGGCCGCCACGTCCTGCTCCGAACGGTCGAAGCTCTTTCTCAGGTGGTTGAGCGGGCCGACATTGTGCAGGGGATGGATATCGCAGCCGATGATCGAGGCGACGGCGCGCACCTTCGCGCGCTGGACGAGATCGGAAGGGAGCAGAGCGGGATGCGGATACGCCTCCTCCAGGTACTCCAGAATGGCCGGGGATTGGGTGATGACATTCTGCGCGTCGAGTGCCAGAGCCGGCACACGGCCTTGCGGATTGATGGCGCGATAGGCTGGCCCGTTCTGTTCGCCTCCGTTGCGCACGAGATGAACGGAGGCCTGCTCGGCCTCGATGTTCTTCAAGGCCAAAGCAATGCGCACGCGATAGGAGGAGGTGGACCTCCAGTAAGTATAGAGCTTCATGGAGGAGACCTCAGAGGGCGGGCAGGATCATGGCCCGGCACTCGCCGAAACCTATCGGGGCGTATCCCTCGCGGCGGCCGCGAGCACGCAGGATCACCTCGTCGCCATCCTCCAGGAAGCGCCGCTCCTCGCCGGAAGCGAGCACGACCGGCTTCCTGCCGCCAAGCGTCGTCTCCAGGATGCTGCCGCAACTCTCCCGGTCGGGCCCTGAGATCGTTCCCGTGCCCAATAGGTCGCCCGGCTGCAGATTGCAGCCGTTGCTGGTGTGGTGCGCGATCATCTGCGCCACGGTCCAATACATGTGCCGCGCATTGGACAAGGCGAGCCGATGCGGCGGCAGGCCTTTGTCCCGCAGGCCCGGCGTGAGGAGCAGGACTTCGAGCTCGAGGTCGAGCCCACCCTCGCGCTGATCCGCCTCACCGAGCAGATAAGGCAATGGCGCGGGGTCGCCCTCCGGCCGGCTCGGCTGAGCGATCCGGAACGGCGCCATCGCCTCCGGCGTGACGATCCAGGTCGAGATGGTGCTGCCGAAGTTCTTCGACAGGAACGGTCCTAAAGGCTGGTATTCCCAGGCCTGGATGTCGCGGGCCGACCAATCGTTCAACAGGCAATAACCGCCGACATGGCCGGATGCCTCATCGATGCGGATCGGCTCGCCGAGATCGTTGCCTGGACCGACCCAGATCCCGAGCTCCAGCTCGTAATCG
The DNA here is from genome assembly GCF_003347665.1 of Microvirga calopogonii. Lineage (GTDB taxonomy): Bacteria > Pseudomonadota > Alphaproteobacteria > Rhizobiales > Beijerinckiaceae > Microvirga > Microvirga calopogonii. The sequence continues at coordinate 261,594 of NZ_QDGA01000004.1, read as the reverse complement.
AGGCGCTGAACCGGCCCGAAGCTGGGCACTGCGGCATCCGGCGGCTTCGCCTGACCGCGCGGGCGCCGCACGGGCTCGCCGGACGGCCGGATGGACGAGGCCCGGCCATGGTAGCCGATGGGAACGTATTTGTAGTTCGGCAGCAGGGGATTGTCGGGGCGGAACTGCTTGCCGATGTTGGTGGCATGATGAATGCCGACGTAGAAGTCGGTGTAGTCGCCGATATGCGCCGGCAGATGCAACGTGCAATCCGCAGCGTCGTGCAGGCATTTCTCCACCTTGCCCTGCTCCGGGCTGCCCTGTGCCAGCAGCTCGGAGAGCCGCAAGCGGAGTGCCCGCCGAGAACCTGCTCCCAGGGCGAGAAACGCGTTGAGCGCGGCACCGGATGCGGCTTCCGCCGCCTTCGCAGCCTCGCCGGTGAAGAGGCCGGCCGCGAGAGCCTCGGTGAGATCGAGGATCTTGTCGCCGATCGCCACCCCTCCCCTCGGAGCACCGTCGCCGGGGCTGAAGATCCCCAGCGGCAGGTTCTGGATCGGGAAGTCCGGGTGGCCGTTGGCCGAAGGCACGAAGCTTTGACGCTTCGGGTCATGGGTATGATCGAGCACGATTGTCTTTCCCGTCAGCGCTGGTTCGGGTTGAAGTGCTTCTTCAGCTTGTGGCCGTAGGAAGCGTAATCCTTCTGCAGCGACTCGGTGCTCGCGGCGAACGCCGTCACCTTCTGCGGAAAGCGCGTTTCGAACATGAAGGCCAAGGTGCCTTCGAGCCGGTGAGGCTTCAGCTCCACGTTGCTCGCCTTCTCGAACGCGTCCACGTCGGGTCCGTGCGGCAGCATGGTGTTGTGGAGCGACATGCCGCCCGGCACGAAACCGCCGCCGGTCTTGGCGTCGTAGACGCCGTAGATCAGCCCCATGAATTCGCTCATCACGTTCATGTGGTACCAGGGCGGCCGGAAGGTGTTCTCCGCCACGAGCCAGCGGTCGGGGAAGATCACGAAGTCGATGTTCGCGGTGCCGGGCGTCTCGGACGGCGACGTCAGCACGGTGAAGATCGACGGGTCGGCGTGATCGTACAGGATCGGTCCGACGGGCGAATAGCGCCGCAGGTCGTACTTGTACGGCGCGTAGTTGCCGTGCCAGGCCACCACGTCGAGAGGCGAGTGATCCATGTCGGCCACCCAGAGCGATCCGCCCCATTTCACGTACATCTTGGAGGGCGCGTCCTTGTCTTCATAGGCCGCCACGGGCGTGAGGAAATCGCGCGGATTGGCCAGGCAATTGGCCCCGATGGGTCCGCGCTCGGGCAGCGTGAAGGCGCCGCCGTAATTCTCGCAGAAATACCCGCGCGCCGGACCGTTCGGCAGCTCGACCCTGATCTTCACGCCGCGCGGGATCACCGCGATCTCGCCCGGCTCGATGTCGATGATGCCGAATTCCGTCCACAGGCGGACATTGCCCTGCTGGGGCACGAACAGCATCTCGCCGTCGGCATTGTAGAAGTACTCGTCCACCATCGAACGGGTGATGAGGTAGACATGGGCCCCCATGCCGGCCTGGCTGCCGGCATCGCCCGCCGTGGTGATGGTGTGCACCCCTTCCAGGAACGAGACGCTCTCTTCGGGCAGCGGGATCGGGCTCCAGCGCATGGGCGCGATCGGCACGTCCACCTCGGCGGCGGGCGCCGTGCGCCACAGGCCGATATCCGCCTTCTGGAACTCGCCCCAGTGGGTCACGGTGGGACGGATCCGGTAAAGCCACGAACGCTCGTTCGTGGTGCGCGGCGCCGTGAAGGGCGAGCCGGACAGCTGCTCGGCATAAAGGCCGTAGGAGCATTTCTGCGGCGAGTTGCGGCCGATGGGGAGCGCCCCGGGGAGGGCTTCCGTTTCGAACCCATTGCCGAAACCGGACATGTAGCCGGGCTGGATGGCGCTCTCCAGCCGTTCGGCAGCTTGGCTTTTCAGGGATGGATTCTGGACATTCATCGTCGGGACCTCCACAATTGGTCACAACTGTAACTGTCTATTTTGTAACCAACAACGCCATGGCCAAACTCCAGCTCGAACAATTCCTGCCCTACCGGCTCAACCGGATCGCCTCGGCGGTGTCACAGGATTTCCGCTCCGTCTACGGCCCGCACCACGACCTGACGATTCCGGAATGGCGGGTCCTGGCCACGCTGGGCCAGTTCGAGCAGATGAGCGCCAAGGAGATCGGCCGGCACTCGGCCATGCACAAGACGAAGGTCAGCCGGGCGGTGCGGGCGCTGGAGGAGAGGCGCTGGCTCAAACGCCGTGAAAGCGAGGAGGACAGGCGGGAGGAAATCCTGACCCTCACGGCGCTCGGCCTGAAGGTCTACAGGGACATCATCCCAAAGGCCGTGGCGTTCGAGCGCCGCATTCTGGACGAACTCGGCCCGGAGGCCGAGCCGCTCCTCGACGTATTGGAGCGGCTCGAGAACATTTTCAGCACACGCTGATTGGCGCCGGAACCGCTCAGGACTCCGACACCAGGGTCTTGGAGAGTTTCTCGGAGAGTTCTCAGCGAGGCGTGACGTCGAAGCCGAAATATTTCATCGAGAGCTTCTCGATCGTGCCGTCGGCCTTCGCTTCCGTGATGGCCTTGTCGAACAGGGCCTTCAGTTCCGGGTCGCTCTTGCGCAGGCCGACCGAGCTTCCGCGCCCGAGCATTCCGCCCTGGAAGCGCGGCCCGACCAGCGTCATCTCCTCGTTGCCGGCCTTTGCCGCAGCGCCCGACAGATAGGCCGTCGATGCCATGATGAGATCGATCCGCCCAGCCGTCAGATCGAGATCGTGCTGCTCCGTGGTCTTGTATTCCCGGATCTCGGCCGTGCCCTTCAGGTACTTGTCGAGGAAGTTGGCTGCGATCGACGAGCCCTGCACGCCGATGGTCTTGCCTTTCAGGATGGGCTTCAACTCCTCGATCGCAGCGGCGGCACCCGCCTCGTTGGTGGCAAGAGAGAAGACCTTGCCGTTCAGAGGCATGGTTGCGAGGGGGCCCGACTTCAGGACCGCGAAGGTCTGGCCCGTCGTGCCGTAGGGCTGGGTGAAGGCCATCACCTCTTCGCGCTTGGCGGTCGCCGACATGCCGGCCATGATCGCGTCGAACTTGCCCGCGTTCAGCGCCGGGATGATACCGTCGAAGGACTGCGCCTCGATGGTGCACTCGACCTTCATGCGCTTGCAGAGATCCTTGTAGAGATCGATCTCGAAGCCATCGAGGGTGCCGTCCGGCTTGGTGAAGTTCCACGGCGCGAAGGCGCCTTCCGTCGCGATGCGGACCTTCGTCCAGGTCTTCTCCTGCGCCATTGCGCCCGTCCCAAGCGCGAGCGCCGCGCCGGTGAGCGCGAATGCCAAAATTCTACCGATGGTCTTCATGATGATCCCTCTGTCGATGATGATCGAGCGTGTCGCGCTCGGTTTTATCGTGGTTGGAAGAATGAGTGATGGTCCGTCACGCCTGGGCCGCGACCTCCCCCGCCGTGACGGGCGGATCGACGTCGTCCGGTATCGGATTGACGAAGGGCGTGCCGTTGAGCCGCTCGCGAAAATCGGCCTTCGCATCGTCGATCAGTGCCGGATCGAGAAGGAGGTCGACCGCCGTCGCGGCCATCACCTTCGCGGCATGCTCCATGCCCTTGTGAGCGGCGGGCGCCTTGCCCTGCGCAACGAGCTGCCAGGAATGACCAGGGGTGCCCACGGCGTATGTCGCGCCACGCATCTGAACGGTCGGAACCACCCAGCTGACGGTGCCGACATCGGTGGATCCCACCAGCGTTCCGTCTCCGCTCTCGGGCGGGAAGATCGTGTCGCATAGAGGAACGCCCATGCGCGGCTTCAACCCGAAGCGAGCGAAGGACGACTTGATATCCTCGACTGAGAGCGTCTTCTGGATCTCCGCCGCGAAGGCCTTGTCCTGCTCGTCGAACACGGGAGGTCCGAGCCGCTCCAGGTTCTGGTGCATCAGCTGCTCCAGAGGCGTGTTGCCGACCAGATTGGCATCGCCGCTGACGATCTCGCTGCGGACGGACGTCTCCGTCATGAGCGCGGCCCCGTCGGCGATCTTCTTCACTCGATGGAGCAATCCCTGCATTTCGGGCAGGTCGCGGGCGCGGATCAGATAGCGCACCGTCGCCTTGGCCTGCACCACGTTCGGTGCAATGCCGCCGGTATCGGTGACGGCATAATGAATGCGCGCGGTGCTCGGCATGTGCTCACGCATATAATTGACGCCGACATTCATCAACTCGACCGCATCGAGCGCGCTTCGGCCGAGATGGGGGGAAGCCGCCGCGTGCGACGCCCGCCCGCTGAAATGGAAATTGATCTCGTTGCACGCCAGCGAGATCGGGTTGTTGACGCCTGCGAAAGGCGCGGGATGCCAGGAGATGGCGATGTCGACGTCATCGAAGGCGCCTGCCCGCACCATGAACCCCTTGGCGGAGCCCCCCTCCTCGGCCGGGCAGCCATAATAGCGGACGCGCCCCTTGATCCCATGAGCTTCGAGATAATCCTTCACGGCGGTCGCAGCCATGAGCGAGCCGCTGCCGAGCAGATTGTGGCCGCAGCCGTGGCCGTGGCCGCCCTCGACAAGCGGCTTCTGCTCGGCAATGCCTGCGACCTGGCTCAGGCCCGGCAGAGCGTCATACTCGCCCAGAATGGCGATGACCGGCCCGCCTTCCCCCGCCTCGCCCATGACGGCCGTGGGAATTCCGGCGACATTGCGGGTGATCCGAAAGCCCTGCTGCTCAAGAATCGCGACGTGCTCGGCACAGGAGCGGTGCTCCTCGAAATTGAGTTCGGGCATGTCCCAGATGCGATCGCTGAGGGCATAGAAGACCTCGCGCTTGGCCTCGATCAGATCCCAGATTTCCGAGGCATTCTTTCCCGACACGCCTTGCCCTTTCCCTGCGCCATTCCGCTGAAGCCGAATTCCCTGAGGGCTCAGCGCCTGAGGCATTGAATGTTTGCCAAAATTGGTACCAATATGATGCACGACGGCTTGAGGGATGCAAGAGGAGAGATGGCGAATGATTTTGCGGTCGCTCCGCTTTCTGCCTAAAGCTGGAGCAGCGCCACCCCACAGGACGTGACGACGTTACATGACCGAGATCGATGCTCCCTTGAAGAAGGCCTGGATGAATGTCGCCGATCTGATCGCGCGAGATGTCCGATCGGGCACCTTCTCGCCAGGCACTTGGCTGAAGCAGATCGATCTCGAACAGCGGTATGGGTTCGGCCGCCCCGACGTCCGGCGCGCGCTCGATTACCTCGCCCAGAAGCGCCTGGTGCAGCATGTGCCCAACCGAGGCTATCATGTCGTTCTGCCGGACGGCGACCAGACAGCCCATATTCTGGAGCTACGGGTCATTCTCGAGACGGCCGCCGTCGAAAGCATCATCGCCAATGCGACGCCCGCTGCCATCGAGCGGATCGACGCTCTTGCGCGCAAGTTCGACGAGATGATCCTCCATGGCACGGTCTTGGAGCAGTACGAGGCAAATCTCGCCTTTCACCGCGAACTTCTCGGCCTGTGTTCCAACCCGGAATTATCCACCCTGGTGACGGATCTCCGCAGCAGGACGTCATCCGCATTGGCCGGCCAATGGAGCACGCGGGCTCGCGTCGAGCAGTCGAGCCGGGAACATCACGCCATGGTTGCGGCCCTCCATGCTCGGGATGTGCAGCAACTCAAAGAGACCATCGCTCTGCATATCCGCCAGCCGAAGAGCTAGTGCATCGTGCGGACCCAGCGGGCCGCGCAGCGACCCGTAGGGCCACGTCAGTGAAAAGTGGATCCGGTTTTCCGCTCCCAACGATGCACTCTTCAAGGAGTGCAGCATCGGCCTCATACGTCGGCGACGATCGACCGAATGTCTCGGCCTTCGACAAAGGCCTCGAGGGTTACCCCGAGCTTCCCGACCTCCTTCAGGTAGGGAAACGTATTGTGTCCCGTTTCTAACGCGATCACATCGGTATGGGGAAACGCGCCCAATCGGGTTGCGGCCTCCATGTCGAAGGCATTCTGCCTGCCGACCAGGATGGAGATGGAGCTTCCGGCATTGGCGGACAGGACAGGCGTCAGGTCTCCGCATTCGACCCGCGTCTGCTTCAGATGCCGGACGCTCAGGCTGTTCGGCATGTTCAGGACATATTCCGGGGCAGAAGCCAGGATGCGGTCGGCCCCTATGGCGACGCCAATGCCCAGGGCCGGAAAACCTCCCATCGAATGCCCCAGGCACAGGATCTCGTGATCGGCAAAGCCCGATTTCACGTCCCGGAGAAATGCGAGGAGACCTGTGTAGGAGGAAGCGATACCTGGAACTCCTGTCTGGTACCATTCATTCCGCCCTGGGTTCAGAAAAAGCTTCTTGCAGTCCACATGACGCAGAAAGCTCGAATGCGACCGCGTTCCGAGCTTCTGGTCGATATACGCAAAGACGATCAGAAGCTTCTTACGATCGGAATCCGGTTCGAAAATGACATGGTCCGAGTTTCGGATGGAAATTGATTCAGTTCTAATCATCTTCTGCAACATGACAGGATCGACCCTCTGCAATACGTATCGCCTGCTGTCGGCACCCATTTCCTACCTGCCGCCGGAACGCCCCGCATCAAGCGGGATGAGAGCCCGCTCTAACCCAAGGGTCGTCGTTGGTCTCCGCTTCGGACCAGGAGGAAGTATGATGCGGTGTGTTCGGATCAGTCGTCCGAGCCCATGTCGCGATAGCGGACCGCGTTGCTCCATGTCTGCTCGATGCGCTTCAAGGTCCGGAATGTCGTCTCCAGATCGCGCATCTCCGCCTCATTGCGTGCCATGAGCTGCTGATAGGTTTTGTCGTTTCGCCTGATCATGTCGCACAGGGCACGGCCCTTTTCCGACAGGCGGATACGGGCGGATCGGCGATCCCGTTCGGACGCGGTGCGAATGACATATTCGGCTTCGACGAGCCGCTTGAGGCTGTAGGATGCGTTCGACCCGAGGTAGTAGCCGCGCTCGATCAGGTCGCGCACCGATAGCTCGCTTGCCCCGATGGTGAACAGCATCATCACCTGGGATGGGCTCAAATCGTCGATACCGGCTTCGATCAGATCCGCCCGTACGAGATCGAGCGAGCGTCGATGCAATCGCTCGATCACGCGAACGATCTCGATGTGGCTGATGCCTGCCGGCTCCGCTGGAGGCACCCTGGGATCCTCCGTGCGGCTCACGGGTGCATCGCTCCTCCGATACAGGTCCTGCAGAGCTGCGGACAATTGAGGCTCAGGCTCGTCCTGCGCGGCGATCCAAGGCAAGGAATTTGATATATTTTGCACATTATACCCCATTATCTGCCAATTAAATTAGTTCGAAACTCGAACTAATTTAATATTTCTCTTGGCGTCGGAGGCATATCCAAGAGTTAAACTAAACAACTCTGGATAGCCCTTACTGTTGTTTCCTCAGCCAGAGCTTTTTTATTGTTAGGCGAATCATACTTTATGGGTAGACGTTCTACCATCATTGATTCATAAATCTCTTCGAATAACTTTTAGGCAAAATTGAGATCTGCCGCATCCTTGCCTCTTTTGGAGCCATTCCTGCATGAGCAAAACGGCCAATTCGGAAGCCGCCGATATCCTCCACCAGGGTCGCAAGGCATTTGCGGCTGGCGTGGCCTATGCGGCCGCCCTGAGCGCCGTCATCAACGTGCTTCAGTTGATCGTCCCTCTCTTCATGCTGCAGGTCCATGACCGTGTCGTGAACAGCCAGAGCACGGACACCCTGATCATGCTGATCATCGTCTCCGCGATCGGCCTCGTCATCTACTGCATCCTCGATTACGTGCGCGCCCTCACGTACCAGGTGATGGCGAGCAAACTGGTCAGGAAACTGAACCTGCCGGTCCTGGAAGCCGCGATATCCGCTTCCGTCACGAAGGGCATCTCCAAGTCTGGCCAAGCGATCCGCGACCTCAACGACATTCGGTCGTTCATCGTCGGAAGCGCGATCAGCGTCCCGCTGGAAGCGTTCTGGGCCCCCATCTTCCTCGGCGTCCTGTTCGCCCTCCACTGGCTCTACGGCTTGGTGGCCCTGGTCTCGGCCATCATCATCATCTCCCTCAGCCTTCTGTCCGATTTCCTGACGCGCAGAGCCATGAAGCGGGCCAACGAGTCGTCATTGCACAATATCAGCGAAATTGGCGGCACTCTTCGCCACGCCGAAGCGATCGAAGCCATGGGAATGCTCCCGGCTCTCTCGGAACGGTGGCGGCACTCCCAGCTGCACACGCAGGATCTTCTGGATGTCGTGACGCGCCGGAGCCGCGCCATGGCGTCGTTCACCCGCACCTGTCGATACGCCATGCAGATCGCCGTTCTGTCTATCGGGGCTATCCTGGTCATCCGGCAGGAGGTCAGCCCGGGCTCGATGGTGGCGTCGAGCATCATCATGGGGCGCATGCTCCTGCCCTTCGATTCGATGGTCGACGGATGGCGGCAATGGGTGCTGGCGCTTTCGGCCTGGAAGAATGTGACCGACCTCATCGAGCACCAGGCCCCCAAGCGTGAAACCAAACCGACGCCGAGAACCCAGGGCGATCTCACGGTCGACCGGCTTGTCTATGCTCCTCCCGGCGCCGACGTGCCCGTTCTCAAGGGGATTTCGTTCACCCTGTCGCCGGGCGAAGTGCTCGGCATCGTCGGCCCCTCGGCGGCGGGCAAGTCCACTCTCGCCCGCGCGCTGATCGGCGTGACAAAGCCGACATCCGGCGGGGTCTATCTCGACGGCAACAACGTCTATCTCTGGGAGCGCGGTTCGTTCGGCGACATGGTCGGCTACCTGCCGCAGAGCGTGTCGCTCCTCGACGGGACGATCCGGGACAATATCGCCCGTATGCGCGATAGCGACCCGCGGCTGGTTCTGGAGGCCGCCCGTCTCGCCGATGTCCATGAAATGATCGGCCGCCTGCCCCTCGGATACGACACGCCTCTGGGAGACGGCGGCCTTGCCCTATCCGGCGGCCAGCGTCAGCGGATCGGGTTGGCGCGGGCCATCTACGGCAAGCCGCGGCTCGTCGTACTCGACGAGCCCAATTCCAACCTCGACACGGACGGCGAGAGGGCTCTCGTGCGCACCATCGAGGCCCTGCGCGCCGACGGCGCCATCGTCATCCTGATCGCGCATCGCCCCTCCGTCATGCAGGCGGCCGACAAGCTCATGGTCCTCCAGGAGGGCAAGATCAGCCAGTTCGGCCCACGAACGTCCGTCGTGAGCACGATCACCCCCGGCGAGAAGCCGATTGCCGTCGTGAAAGGAAGCGCATGAGAAAGCGTTCGGACATCATGGAACGGAAACCGTCCGTACCCGCGACGTACATGACCGTGAATGTCGAAGCGACGAAGGACCGCTTCCCTCCTCGGGATCCGGGCGAGCCGTCCTACCGCGGGCCGGTGATCGCCGGTCTGGCGACGATCTTCCTCGGCCTCGGCGGCCTCACCACATGGGCCTTCTCGGCGCATCTGGACAGCGCCGCGATCGCAACGGCCACCGTCGTGGTCGATTCCAAGCGCAAGACCATCAGCCATCTCGAAGGCGGCATCCTCAAGACCCTGCTCGCCCACGAGGGCGAAGTCGTGAAGGCCGGACAGCCCCTGCTGCGTCTCGACGACACGCGCGCAAAGGCCGAACTCGAACAGCTTCGTTCCAGGCGGCTCGGCCTCGAGGCGCGGCTCGTGCGCCTGCGCGCCGAGCAGGCCGGCCTGGACGACCTCACCTTTCCCGACACCCTGCTCCAAGCGGGCGGACCGACGGCCGAGGAGATCCTGAACGCCGAGCGGAAGTTCTTCATGGCACGGCGCGAGATGTTCGACCGCCGCGTCGACATTCAGCGCAAGACCATCGCCCAGCAGGTGGCGGAACTCGAGGCCGTGAAGTCTCAGACCGAGGCGAATACCCGACAATCGGAACTGCTCGACCGGGAGCTCAAGGCCATCGCGAGCCTCGTCGAGAAAGGCTATGCGCCGCGTCCGCGCCTCACGGAAATGCAGACGCGCGAAAGTCAGCTTCAGGGCAACGCCGGCGAACTGATGTCCCGCAAGGCGAAGGCGGAGCAGGCCAAGGCCGCGGCGGAACTGGAGATCCTTTCCCTCGGCAACGATTTCCAGCAGCAGGTCGCATCGGATATCCAGACCGCGCAGCTGGAACTGGCCGATACGGTCGGGCGGATAGACGCCGCGACCGACATTCTGCGACGCGTCGAGATCGTGTCGCCGGAGCGGGGCATCGTGACGAACATTCGCTCCCATACCCTGGGCAGCGTCATCGGTGCCGGACAGCCTATTCTCGACATCGTGCCGGAGAACGAGCCGCTGATCGTCGAGGCCAAGATCGGCCTGCGCGACGTCGATTCCGTTCGCGTCGGCGCACCGGTCCAGATTCGCCTGACCGCCTATAACAGCCGCAGCACACCGCCGCTCGCGGGAAAGCTGACCTACCTTTCGGCCGACCAGCAGATGGACGACCGGAACAATTACGCCTACTTCGTCGCGCGCGCCGAGATCGCGCCGGAAAGCCTCAAGGCGAATTCCAAGATCACGCTCTATCCCGGAATGCCGGCCGAGGTCCTGATCGTCAATAAACCGAGGCGCGCCGTCGACTACCTGCTCGCCCCGATCACCGAAAGCTTCGACCGCGCATTCCGCGAGGAATGATCCGAAGCCCTTCGTCAGCTCCACGACCATCCGCTTTCCACCCGCGAGAAACGGCGCGCGTGCGCTCCTGAACGATAGTTTGAATTTCGAAACAATTCGCCTTTATTCATAAAATACATTCAAACAAATCAAATACAATAATGCCTTATATATACTAGCACTTTGATGTTTTATGAAAATACTACTTTAGGATTTACAACTACTACTTATTGCTTTACTTAGTATCTGCCGGGACATTCTCGACGCAAATCATCTCCCGGAAATCTCCTTGCGCAAATAGCGCTTCATTTTGGCTCGAACATGCAACCGGGTGCGTCGCGGCTTGCCCGGTGCTGACAACAAGGATGAGAGATATGGCGACTATTGGTGGTGGAGCCTCAAGTGACGTCTTGCACGGCACGCACGGTCCGGATGTGATTTTCGGAAACGGCGGCGACGACCTGATCTTCGGCGGCAACGACAGCGATGCTCTCTCGGGCGGCGCCGGAGCGGACACGCTCTTCGGCGGCAACGGAGACGACTGGATCTCCGGCGGCGCCGATGACGACGTTCTTTTCGGCGGCAATGGAGCCGACGTGATCCAGGGCGATGCTGGGAACGACATCCTGTTCGGCGGCAATGGAGACGACATTCTGCTCGGCGGCGCCGGTGACGACTATCTTCGCGGCGGGAACGGCAACGACATCCTCCAAGGTGGTGATGGAGCCGATGTTCTCGAAGGCGGTTCGGGTGACGACATCCTTCAGGGCGGTGCCGGCGACGACATCCTGCGCGGCGGATCCGGAAGCGACATCCTGGACGGTGGCGCCGGCGACGACGTCCTGCAGGGCGGCGCTGGCGGCGACACGTTCGTCTTCAGCGGCGGCGGCGGCAACGACGTCATCCTCGACTTCAAGGCCGGCCAGGACATCCTGCAGATCTCAAAGGGGATCAACGGAACCGATATCGCGTCGGCCGAAGACCTTGCGAGCCGCGTCCATCAGGTAGGCCACAACACGATCGTCGATCTCGGCAATGGCGACACGGTCACCCTCGTGAACGTCAATGCCGACGACATCAACAACAACCCGAGCGACTACTTCTCGGTTCACTGATCCGCCTCTGCGGTGAAGAGCGGATGTCGCGGACGCTTCTGCGGCATCCCACCAGGACAGATGGAGACGAAAAGCAATGGCGGAGCTTGCCATGCTCACATCACCAGTCGACGGTCTCGCCTCCCCCAAGGTGGCATCTCTCGGGCGCGACGTGGTTCTGCTCACCTGGGACGTGCCGCACGCCGAACGCGGCTCGCCGTCAAGCCTCAAGAACGACGGCGAAGACATCTGGCCTTCCGCATCTCTGCGTCTCTCCTTGCCCGGCGGCGGATCACGCCTCTTCTGGGTCTTTCAACGCCCGGCAGATGAACGGGCAGGTCTCGATCTAAGCCTCGAAGCGCGCGGTCTCGGAACATCCGTCTCCATCGATCGCGATGTGACGCTTGCCCCGGCGCACGCCGAGGACCTGATCGACGGCATCGACAATCATGGTCGCGTGGCCCTCGCATCCGCCCTCCTCAATGTGTGGGGCGCGATGTTCCGCCTCCGGCGCGACAGAACCTTCATCGAACTTCTCAGCAATCTTCTCTCGCACATGGCCCCGACGCCCGGACAGGCCGTCGCCATTGCGCAGATCGCCGACGACTTCATCCTGACGCGGACATCCCTCGTCGCCGGCTTCGGCAAGATCGACGCGATCTATACGTTCGGCAGGAATGGACTGACGCGCATTCACGCCGTCGCCCATAGGATTCCCGATGCGAAAGATGGTCGGGATGTCATCCATCTCCTGATCGATCGCGCGCGAATTCCCGCCGAAGATCCTCTCCTCATTCTGATTGGACCCGGAGGCCTGTCCGTCCGGCGTTTGCTCAAGCCGGAGGGACGCCTGCCCTCGATCGAACGTTGGTTTCGTGAGCAGGCGCAAGCGATGCCCGGTTTGCGTGAACACGTGCTGCGGGAGATTGCCGCACGCTCCGCGGCAGGGCCTGCCTACGCGCTCGAGCTGCAGCTTCGGTCACCCCTGCGCCCTCGTCGGCTTTCGAGCAGCCTCACGGCCCCTTCGGCCGAGATCGTTTCCGCACTGGCGACATCTGCGGGGACCTTGGTGACCGGATGGTACCGTGATCCGGTCAATCTCTTCGCGGGGATCGAGGTCGGCAGCACCGAAAACGAACCGCTTGATCTCACAAAGCACCTGTTCACGTTTCCCGTTGAAGTCGCGGGGCCGACGAAAGGATCCCGTCTCGGGGCCACAGGGTTCGCCGTTCTGGCACCCACCGGCACGCGCGCGGCGCAGAACCTGCAACCGCGCTTCCATCTGCGCCTCAAATCCGGCGCACGTCATTCTCTCGTACCGCACCCTCAACCGGCCGATCCGGCCGAGGCTCGCGCCGCGGCCTTGCGGGCCATACCGGCGCAGCACGTGGACCAATCCGTCCTGACGCAGGTTCTCCGTCCGGCCATCGCTGATCTTCACGCTCAGGTCCGCAACCAGATCGGGCGCCCCACAATTCGGAAGATAGGCGTCTCTCACCAGCGCCCGAAAGCGTCGGTGATCATCCCGCTTTATCGGAACCTGGAGTTCCTCCGCTTTCAAATTGCCGCCTTCGCTGCCGATCCATGGATGCGCGCGAATGCGGAACTTATTTATGTGCTCGACTCTCCCGAACAGGCTCAGGAAGTCGAGCATCTTCTGGGTGGTCTCCATCTCGTCTACGGCCTTCCCGTCGTTCTCGTCGTCATGGAGAGAAACGGTGGATACGCGCGCGCCAACAACGTCGGCGTGTCCATTGCTCAAGGCGATGTTCTGGCACTGGTCAATTCCGACATCATCCCGGTTTCTCCCGGATGGCTGGAGGCAATGGCCGCGCGTCTGAACGGCCGCCGCCGCATCGGCGCCGTCGGGCCGAAGCTTCTGTTCGAAGACGGATCGATCCAGCACGCCGGCATGTACTTCTCGCAGGATCATCGCGGCTACTGGCTCAACCAGCATTTTCACAAAGGCATGCCGCGCGACTACGCTCCGGCGTGCGAAGAGCGCGTCGTTCCCGCCGTGACCGGAGCCTGTCTCGTTACCACAAGATCATTGTTCGAATCCGTCGGCGGCTTCACTGAAGATTATGTGGTCGGAGATTACGAAGACAGCGATCTCTGCCTCAAAATAACCATGACGGAGCGCAAGATCGCATACGTCCCCGACGTCGAACTTTACCACCTCGAACGGAAGTCGATGTCTCTCAACGCCGAGTACATGCGCGGGATCGCCTGGCAGTACAATTGCGCTCTCCATACCGAGCGCTGGCGCGATGTCATGATTGCAGCAATGCAGACCGGACGCCCTCGCAAAGGAAGGAATGCCGCCATATGAATGCGCAGTTCGATCTCACGAGCGCCTCACGTGCACCGAACCTCGATCCGGGTGCCGACGCGATCCTCCAGAATTTGATGGAACAGATCACGCAGGACGATTCATTGCCGGCTCCTTCGCCGGAAAACGTGTTCGTCGGCGACGGCGACTATCGCGCGATCGGCGCCGAATATCTCGGCCACTTCGTTCGCCTTGGAGGTCTTCAGCCATCCGAGTCGGTACTCGACATTGGCTGCGGAATCGGGCGGATGGCCGTTCCGCTGACGCAGTACCTCGATTCCGAGAAGGCCTTCTATGAGGGCGTCGACCCTGTGAATGCCGGCATTGAATGGTGCGTGCAGAACATCACGTCGTCGTATCCGAACTTCCGGTTCTGCCGCGTTGATGTGGCTCACGAATTGTACAACCCTGGCGGAGCGATTGCAGGCCATGAGATCGTCCTGCCGTTCTCCGATGCGAAGTTCGACTTCGTCACGATGGTATCCGTTGCGACCCATCTGCCGGAGACGGAGATTTCCGCTTACGCACGAGAGGTCATGCGCCTGCTGAGGCCGGGCGGACGCCTGTTCCTGACCGCGTTCGTGGTCGCGGCGGGGGATCCGGACAGGAAGACGGCCCGCCCGCGGTTCACGCGGGGGAAGACGCCTGGCACATGGTATGGCGATCCTTTGGCGCCGCTCGGCGCGATCGGCTTCGATGCGGGAATCATCGAGGACATTCTCAAGAAGGCCGGCCTTCAGATCCGCCGCCTGAGTCTCGGCCATTGGCGGGGGATCGAGAGCAATCACTACCAGGATGTCATCATCGCGGTTAAGCCGGAGTAGATCACGTGACAACCCGCGTCCTGGTCATTGCCCACAATCATCCGGATTTTCATCCCGGCGGGACGGAGATCCTCGCCCATGATCTCTTCCGTGAGTACCGCTCGCGTCCTGACGTCGAAGCGCTGTTCCTCGCCGCAACGAACAATCTCCATCGCGGTCAAAGGCCGGGAACGAGCTTCCAATCGCCCGGTGGCGCACCCGATGAGGTCGTCATGTGGTGCGGGCATTTCGACCAGTTCAACCTGAGTCAGATCGACGCTTACGGCGTCGTTCCTCATCTCGTGAGTCTGCTGGAGGATTTTCGCCCCGACATCGTCCACATTCACCATGTCCTACTCATGGGAGTGGAGTTCATCGCACTGGTGCGTCGTATCCTGCCGAACGCCCGCATCGTCATGACGCTCCACGATTACTTCCCGATTTGCGCTCACGACGGACTGATGATGCGGACGGTAGGGAAGGAACGATGCGACCGCGCGACGCCCCATCGCTGCAATGGATGCTTCCCGGACATCCCGGCGGATCGCTTCCTCCTGCGCGAAACGTATATCCGGACCCATCTCGACCAGGTTCACCGCTTCATTGCTCCCAGCCGCTTCCTCAAGGAACGCTTCGTGAGCTGGGGTCTTCCGGCCGGCTCGATCGAAATCGTCCCGAACGGGCGGCCTGCGGTCGTGCCGTCCGCGCACCGATCCGCTCCCTCGGGCAGGCGGTCCGTGTTCGGCTATTTCGGCAATCTCAACCCCTGGAAGGGCGTCCCCGTTCTCCTCAAGGCCGCTCAGCGTCTCATCGCGGACGGGGTCGAGGATTTCGAGCTTCGCCTGCACGGCGGCGCACCGTTTCAGTCAAAGGAATTCGTCGAGACAATCGACAATCTTCTTAACGAGACGGAGCCTCAGGTCGTGCGGCTCGGACCCTACGGCCGCGAAGACATTGGAAGCCTCATGGCTGCCGTCGACTGGGTGGTGATGCCCTCGGTCTGGTGGGAAAACGCCCCCCTGGTGATCCAGGAAGCCTTCGCTCATCGGCGCCCCGTCATCGCCAGCGGCATCGGAGGAATGGCGGAGGCCGTCCGGGACGGGATTGACGGCCTGCATGTCCGCCCCGACGACCCGTCCCTTCTCGCCCGCACCATGCGGCGGGCCATCGAGACGCCCGACCTGTGGGAGACATTGGTCGCCGGGATCACTCCGCCGGCCGAGATGACGGCCGTCGCGGAGCGACACCTCTCTCTCTATCGCAGCCTCCTCAAAGGAGCCGACATCATCCAATTGAAGGCGAACGCAGCATGAGCGCAGCACAATCCAACAATGCGGTGGCCGTACCGGAGCCACCGGCGGGTCCGCAGCTTCAGGGCCGCGTCGACGCCATCGAAGGGCGGCGCCTCTACGGATGGGTCTGGGATCGGGCCCGTCCTACGGAGCGCCTCCATGTTCGCATCACACTGGACGGGGAGACCATCGCGTCGACCACGGCCGACATGCCCCGTGTGGATCTGCGCCGCAACGGGATCGGCGACGGTGGCTACGCCTTCGAGATCGAGCTTCCGGACCGCGCCGGCCAGGGCAATGCCGGTCTTGCTGTCGTCGCGATCTCTCCGTCGACCGGCGACGAGCTCGTCCTGCAGGCTGCGAGCCAGGACGAGCGCGCGGCCGAGGCTGCCCTCAGCGCACCGCTGAACCGGGTCTTCGATCGTCTCGAACTGCTCATCGAAGCGCAAAGGCGATCGCAGATCCTGCAACGCGAGGCCGTCGAGAGCCTCCGAGGGACTTCGAGCCAGATCAACGAGATCGTCGCCGAAGAGAACGGCATCGCGGCGGCTCTCGATGCCGTCCGGGCCAATCAATCCGACCTCGCCAAGAAGATTTCCGACATCGAAGTCTTTCATATGCGGTTCGACAGGGTGCTGGCGGATTTCGGAAAGCAGATCGATGACCTCGGATCGTCCGTCGACCGTCCGATGCGAAGGGCCGTCACCCTCCTGATGGCATTCGGAGGCATTTCCGCCGTCAGCGCCATCGCGGCACTCGTCGTCCTTCTGCGTCATCCTCCTTGGTAACCCGCCTTCTCGAAGCGCAAGCAAACAACGGTCATCGAACGGAATTTCAGGTCTCCCATGCAGCACAATACGCAACCGGTGGAAATGCGCGACCTGCCTCTCGACGGCGAGAGCGCGCTCGTCACTCCGATCGGCGACGACCTCGCGCTGATTTGCGGAGTGGCCGACGCCATGACCGACCATGTCGAAGCATTGCTCAACGGCGATCCTTCCATGACCATGAAGGCCGACACCATCTGCTGGGTCCGCAAGGATGCGCCTGCCGATGCCGCGATTGGTTTCGTCGCCATCGTGCCGATCCGCCTCGCCGCCAAGGTTCGCCTGCGTTCCGTGGTCATGCGGCGCAGCGGTCCGCCGATCCGCTATACCCTGATCAAGCCTACGGTCCCTCTTGCCACGTTGATCAGGATCGTCTCCGCCGATGCGGGTGATCGATCATCGATCATCATCGACCGCATCGTTCATGCTCTGATCGCCGGAAAGAACAGTCAGAAGCGTTTGGAGGCCGCCATATCGGTGCTCGGCGCCGCGGGCCCGACCGATGGTTGGATCGAGGTCATCGGCTCGATCGATACGGGTCAGGTGTTTCTTCAGGGCTGGGCCACCGATCTGCCTTGCGACAGGGTGCACGTTCTTGCGGCCCACGAAGGACTTATGGCCGGCGAGTTCAAGTCGGCTTCGGTTCCCCGCAGCGACCTGGGGGAGCAAGGCAAGGGCTTCTTGGGACTGCTCGACACGGGAACGTCCGTCATCGATCCGGGCAGGCTCAAGAAGGTGTTCTTCCGTGGACGGGATGGGTGGCGGAGTCTCGAAGTCTATGACCGTCGCGTTCTCCTGTCCCCGACCGACGTTCCCGCCCATATCCGGGACGGCCTGGTCCGCGCGCATGCAAATCCGGACACGATGCTGACGCTCCGGCGGGCCGGCGAGCGGTTCGACGGTCGCGACACGGTGTCGGACCTCAAAGTGCCGGTTCGCATCGGCATGGACATGGTCGCCGAGATTCCGGGCGGCGGGATTCTGGTGGCCGGCTGGATGCTCGATCCGGAAGGCCACGTGGATTCCCTCACCCTGCGCACCGGCGCGACCCAGCAGCGGATCGACGACACCTGGACCCGCCTCCCCCGGTCGGACGTCTCATCGGCGTTCCAGCACAACAGCCTCTTCGCCGGACGCCTCGACCCGGCCCGCAACGACCACGGCTTCCTGGCCTTCGTTCCCGGCCTGCCTGCTGCGGCGGAGGTACCGGTCTATTTCGAGATGGCCGTTGGAGATGCGGTCGCGTTCTATCCTCTCACGCCTCTCCGCGGCATGTCCCGCCGATCCCTCGAGCGGCTCATCTCGCCTCTCGATCCTCGGACGGCGGCCGCCGGAGCCGCCATCGAGCGTCATATCGGCCCGATGATGCAGGCCATGGCCGCGCCTGCGCCAGCCGTCACGGAAATCCGCGACTTCGATTTCGACGATTCTGAAGCCGGCAGGGCTCTGGTCATCGGAGCCGGAATCGATGTCGAAGAGGCGGCCGTGACCTTGTCTCTCCTGGCACTGGACGCCGAGACGAAGGACATGCCGATCATCGTGGCCGCGCCCCTGGAGGCTTTCGACAGCATTGCACCGGAAGCGGAACGGCTCTCCCGTTTCTACGGCATCAAGGTCCGGGTGATCGGAGCAACGGGCGTGCAGGATGCCTGCGATGCCTTCGAGGCCGCCATTCAGGCGACGCGGGCGGAAACGCTGATCTTTCTCGCCGCCGGCGTACTGCCACGCCAGGCCGGATGGATCTCGTCGCTCGAGCGGGCCTACCGCAACCGCGGCGGCAAGGCCTTGATCAGCCCCACGATCCTCTACGAGGACAACTCCATCCGCTTCGCGGGCACCTGGCTCGACCAGGAGGAGCAGAAGCTCGTCGACCGCTACATCGGCTATCCGCGCGATGTCGTGCGCGGATCCCAGCCGACGGAGGTTATCGCCGGATCGCTCTCATGCTGCATCGTCTCGCGCGAATCCATTGCGTCGGTCGGCGGCTTCACGCGCTCCTATCTGGGCGCCGGCGAGAAGGGGCGCGATCTCTGCCTCAAGATGAGGCTCGGAGGGACGCCCGCGGTATGGCTCCCGGACGTCGAGATGATTTCCGCCGACAACGATGTCGGTCCCTCGGCTTTTCCGGCACACCGCCTGGCCCAGAAAGTCGATCGCTGGAGCTTCGACCGCAAGTGGTCGCTCCTCATCAACAACATGAGGTAGTGCAAGCATGTCAAATCACCCTCCCCGCGTACTCATCGTCTCGCATGGCCATCCGAGCTTCTCCCTCGGAGGCGCCGAGATCGCCGCGTATAACCTGCACAAGGGTCTCAACCGGATCGGCAACGTCGAATCCCGTTTCCTCGCCCGTGTCGGCCACCCGGTCGCGAGGCACAGCCGAACGGCCCTGATGAGCCTTCGGCAGACCGAGGGCGAGTTCCTCTATCATGCCGACGAATACGATCACTTTCTCATCTCGAACCGGAACACCGAGGAAATCGAGCGCGACTTCCTCCGCGTCCTCAGGGACCTGCGGCCCGACGTCGTTCACTTCCATCACTTCATCGGCCTGGGTCTCGAAATGATCTATGCCGTTCGCCGGGCGCTTCCCGCTTGCGTGATCGTCATCACGTTCCATGAATTCCTTTCGATCTGCAGCCATCATGGGCAGATGGTGAAGACCGGCGGCACGAAACTCTGCCACAGGGCGTCGCCATCGGATTGCAATGCATGCTTTCCCGAGATCTCCCCGGCACGCTTCCTGCGCCGTGAGCATTTCATCCGCGGACTTCTCGACGTCGCCGACTTCTTCGTGTCTCCCAGCCAGTTCCTCGTCGACCGCTACGTGGACTGGGGGCTGGATCGTTCACGTTTTATCGTCATCGAGAACGGCCTCGACATCGCCGAGACCGCGCCGCCGCGAAGCTTGCCCCAAAGAGGCGGTAGGCGCTCCCGCTTCGGCTATTTCGGCCAGATCACACAATTCAAGGGCGTCGATGTCCTCCTCGACGCGGTCACCTGCATTCCCGATTCCGTCTGGGGAGACGATGCCCAGCTGATGATCTTCGGCGGCAACCTGGAACGTCAGCCGGAAGCGTTCCAGGAGAAGATCAGGAAGCTGGTGGAACGGGCCGGATCGCGGGTGAGGTTCTACGGCTCCTATCAGAACAGCGAGATGCCGCGCCTCATGCGCTCGATCGACTGGACGATCATTCCCTCCATCTGGTGGGAGAATTCCCCGATCGTGATCCAGGAATCCTTCCATCACGGACGTCCCATGATCTGCAGCAATATCGGCGGCATGGCCGAGAAGATCGTCGACGGGGTCAACGGGCTCCATTTCCGCGTCGGATCGTCCCAGGATCTCGTCGATCGCATGACCGAGGCGCTGACGAGCCCGAAGCTTTGGAACGACCTGCGCGCGGGTATCGGGCAGCCGATCACCTACGAGGAATGTGCCCAACTTCATCTCGATCTCTATCAGGACCTTGCCGCGAAAAAGGCGACGAGCCCGTCAGCGGTCGCGCTTACGGCTTAGCCGACCATCGCAAAATCATCTGGAGGCAACACTATGAAGCGTATTCTCGTCATCAGCCCTTCGGGCGAAGTCTACAACCACGACAATGTCCGCTGGTACCGTCACAAGGATATTCAGCGCAGCATCAACCATTACCACAACATCGGCGACGCCTTCGTCTTCGACTCGTCGTTGAAGCTCCTGAACTACGACAAGCTCGATGCCCTGGAGATCGCAAACCCCGACCTGACCCAGATCGACCGGATCAATGCCGAGTACGATTACGTGTTCCTGCGCGGGTCGAACTATGTCCATAAGGACATGGTCTGGAACCAGGCGGTCGACGTCCTCAAGAAGATCAAGATTCCGGTCATCGCCTGGGGCATCGGCGCTCAGGCGCCAGTCAAGGGCAAGATCGAACTGTCGGATGAAACCAAGACCGTTCTTCGCATGATGGCCGATTCCACCACCTCCATCGGCGTGCGCGGGGCCTACTCGGCGCAGGTCCTCTGGGATCTCGGCATCAAGAACGTCCGCATCGTCGGCTGCCCGACCGCGTTCCGCCGGAACAACCCGAATCTGAACATTCAGCTGCCTCCACTGGAGAGCATCCGGACGGCCGGCATCACGGTTCGGCGCGAGGTGTCGTCCACATATGCACGCGACATCAAGCAGTACCTGACGTTCCATCGGGACCTCGTGAAAAGCCTGGCGGCGCGGTTCGACGTGGTGCTGATGGCGCAGGGCGAGGTCGAGGAAAAGAAGATCGTTCTCGGGACGGCGGAACAGCGCGAAGAGGCGTTTACCGCACTGCGCGCTGACAAGCAGGTCAACGATTGGTACCTCGACGACACGATGGAAAAGCTCCACAGGGAGAGGCTGTTCTATTCCGACGTGGTCGCCGACTACGAAGATCTCGTGCAGCAGAAGGACCTTGTCCTCGGATATCGTCTCCATGGCAACCTGATGGCGCTCGCGAACGGTGTCCCGTCGATCTACTTCACCTATGACAGCCGGACGGTCGAGTTCGCAGAGACCTATCAGATTCCGAGCTTCGACGTCTTCTCAGGCAAGGAGTTCAGGCTCGAGGATTACTGGGACCAGTCGCTCTTCGACAAGTTCAATCGCGCCTACCATCACACCTACCGCGAAATGCATCAGTTCCTGGTTGAGAACGGGGCGGATACGAAGATGCAGCCCGTGATGAGGCAGAGCGAGTACAGGCAGTTGCAGGCTGCCTGATCGTCCCATCGGGGGAGCCGGTAGCATTCCGGCTCCCCTTCCATTCTCACCACGTCACAGCAAAGAACGAGGGGCAGTCATGACTGTGTTGGTAACGGGCGGGGCCGGCTATATCGGAAGCCACATGGTTCTGGCATTGGCCGATGCCGGGAAGGATGTCGTGGTCCTGGACGATCTCAGCACCGGATTCGCGTGGATGGTCCACCCGGACGCGACACTCATCGAGGGCGACATCGGCAACGAGAACCTCGTTGCGGAGATCATCAGCAAGCATTCCGTCAAAGCGATCGCTCATTTTGCCGGCTCGATCGTCGTTCCGGAATCCGTCACGGATCCGCTGAAATACTACCTCAACAACACCGTCAGGTCGCGGTCGCTTATCAGCGCTGCGGTGCAGAACGGCGTCGAGCAGTTTCTGTTCTCCTCGACAGCCGCCGTCTATGGCGACGCCAAGGAGAGCCCGATCTCCGAGACGACGGCACTCAACCCCGTTTCTCCTTATGGCACGTCGAAGCTCATGACCGAGATGATGCTGAGGGACGTTGCCCGCGCCCATCCTCTCCGCTTCGTGGCCCTCCGGTATTTCAACGTTGCAGGCGCCGACCCTCAAGGCCGCAGCGGTCAAAGCACGCGCCAGGCGACGCATCTCATCAAGGTCGCAACCCAGGCCGCTCTGGGCGAAAGATCCCACATCGACATCTTCGGAACCGATTATCCCACGCCTGACGGCACATGCCTGCGTGACTACATTCACGTCTCCGACCTGGCCCACGCCCACATGCTCGCGCTCGATTACCTCGATGCGGGCGGCGACAGCACCGTCTTCAATTGCGGCTATGGTCGCGGCTACTCGGTGCACGAGGTCGTGGAGGCCGTGAAGAGGGTCTCGGGTGTCGATTTCCCCGTGAACCTTTCTCCGCGACGAGCCGGGGATCCCGCTACCCTGATCGCCAGCGCCGATCGGATCCGTAAGACCCTGAACTGGTCTCCCAAGCTCGACGATCTCGAGGCGATCATCCGCCATGCCTTGTCGTGGGAGAACAGCCTGAAGATGCGCCGGGCGGAAGCGGCTTAACCAAGGATTTCACCGGGGCGATCTCGTCCAGGAGCGAGAGAGCCCTTATCAGCTCATACGCCTTCGGCATGGGCCTGCCCCGAGACCGGCAGGTACCAGGCCGCGTTCCGGCGAACACCGATTTCAGGATTGGATTTCACATGCTCGACGAGATGACCATGGACAAGCCGCTCGACCAGGCCGCCCTCAAGCCGAAGGCTCCCGCCAAACCTCTGCGGGTCGCGATCCTGTGGAAGTATCCGTCCCTGGGACTCTACTCGAACTCCGCTTTCGAGGATCTCTACAACGGGATCGGCCACAACAACGGCAATCTGGCCTTCGTCTATGCCATCGCCAGCCATATCTCCAATCCGGTCAAATTCTTCAGTTGGAGTGCATCGGCCGAGAGCCTGAAAGAGAATGCCGACCTCATCGTCATTCCCTGCGCCAATCAACTGGGGCGCCACACGGATTACGGCAACATGGCGGACAACCTGGAAAAATCGGGCTTGCCGATTGTCGCCATCGGGCTTGGTGCTCAGGCCGACAGCTACGATCAGGACATCCAGCTGACCGACGGGACCCGTCGTTGGGCCCAGGTCATCGCGCGATCCAACCCGTCCTCGGCGGGATCCAACATCTATACGCGTGGTGCGTTCACCACGTCGCAGCTCGACAAGCTGGATATCCACGGTTCCGTGGCCGGCGGCTGCCCCTCGTATTTCACGAACCCGAATCCGGGCCTCGGCCAGAAGATTCACAAGCAGTGGTCGAACCTTCCCTTGCCGCGCTCCATCTCGGTCGCCGCAGGTCATCAGGCGTGGTTGAAGACCCGGGATATCGAGCATCAGCTCATCGGCCTCATGATGGACCCGATGTATCCGGGCCAATATGTGGTTCAGTCGATGGGAGAGATGATCCGGGTCTCACGGGAGATCTTCGACGAGATCGACCCGCATGCGCTGAAGGAGATCCACAACCACACCGTCCCTCATTATTCCTTCGAGGAATTCAAGGCTTGGTGCCGAAACTACGTCCGCTCCTTCTACGACGTTCCGGCCTGGATGGACACCCTGCGCCGGCATGACCTCACGATCGGATCCCGGTATCATGGCGTGGCCCTGGCTCTTCAGGCAGAGCGCATGGGCTTGACCGTCACGATCGATTCCCGAACCCGGGAACTCTGCGAGAACACGGGCGTCCCGCACGTTGCCGCGAGCGACCTGACCGCACCGCTCACGCGCTCCAGCCTGAAGAAGTTGATCCGTTTCGATCCCGACGCCTATGACCGGCATCGGAGCGCGGCGGCGTCGCGATATCTGGACTTCCTCACTGCGAACAGGCTCCAGCCGGCACCCTTCCTGCAGCGGATCGCAAACGGCAAGTGAGATGCAGATCTCATGATCAGGATCGCATGGTGGAACACCTTCGCAGGGCCGGCGATTCTCCTGCTGATGATGTGCAGGGCTGTGGTCGCCGATGACCCGCTTCACTTCTCGGTCTCTCCCGAACCTGAAGTGGTCTACAGCTATGAGCGGCAGCGCTGCGACTGGCGCACGATTCCCGATTCGCCCGCCAGGGCGTATCGCCGCCGGGACGGTTCCGTGGCCCTGATCGCCGCGCATTTCCGGAACAGGGTTCTGGAGGGTTCGAGCTTTGCCGATCTGCGCCCCGATTGCTCGATCGTGTCCCAGGGAGAGGAATCGGCCGATCCCGCAGCCTTGAATGACCGCTTCTGGGTCCAGAGCCTCATTCCTCTCGATGACGGCCATGTTCTCGGGTTGGCGAGCCAGGAGTTCTCCGGGCTCCGCCATGACGGGCTTTGCGCCAAGGGACCCGGCAAGCCGGAATGCTGGTATCTTTCGCTCGTGGCCCTGGAAGCGAATGAGCGGGATTTCTCGTTCAAGCTTCTGCCTCGGGAAAAGCGCCTCATCGCCGGATCGAACAAGCGGTTCGACACGGGCACCAAGGCCGCTGGCTTCCTCACGCTCTCGAACACGGTGTTCGATGGCGAGAACGCCTATTTCATCGCCTGGACGGAGGATGCAGCAGAACCGGGCGGGCGCGGGAACTGCCTGTTCCGCGCCCCACGATCAGACCTCGTGGCCGGTTGGCGGATGATGAGCAGAGGCCGCTTCGTTCGTCCTCCGAACCCCTATCCGGTCGACGGACAGGAACCCATTCAGGCTACATGCGACCGCCTCGGGAACGGCGACATGACCGGCAAGGTGCGGTCCCTTGTCCGGCTGGAATCCAGGAACCTCTGGATGGCCGTGTGGTCCACGCGGGTGAACGACACCGGGGGCGTCTATTATGCGACCTCGCCGGATCTGCGGAACTGGTCGCCGGCCTCCCTTCTCGCCCCGTTCGACCCGCCGTGGGGAACCACGGAGAAGAAGGCGTATTACGACTATCCCTCGATCATCGATCACGACAGCCGGTCACCGGTCTTCCAGACGGCCGGGAGCACATTCTACCTGTACCTGACCCGCTTCAACTGGCAGTCCAAGCGCCCCACGATGAACAGGGATTTGCTTCGCTTCAAGGTCACCATGGATTGATGGATCTCCGATCCTGCGGGACGTCCATCACTGCGCTGGGACCGACCCGGCCACCCGCTTCGAACGCGCGGCGGCGTTGCGCGCACGTGAGCGGGAGAAGAGCCTGCGATGGAGTTCGTCCACATGGCGGACGGATTGCAGGGCCGCGAGCATCGGCTCGCAGATCAGCCGCTCTCCGTCGGGATCCCGATGACAGACGGGATCCCAGAGCCCCATCGGCGTCCAGATCTCCGGGTCGTGCCATTCCGGCATGCCCAGGATCGGATAGAGGCACACTCCTCGCAGCGGCACCCCATCCTGAAGCAGGTCCTCCGCCTCCTGCGCCACTTCGCGCAGCCAGCGCCCACGGCTGTCGCCGATATGGCTCGTTTCCGTGATCATCACCTCGCCGCCATAGCGCTCCCACACCGAGCGGACGAGGGCGCTCAAGGGCCAACGTCGGGGATCCTCGTCCGCCAATGGCGGGATGACCCCGTCGGCCCGCGGCGTCCCGCCGAACTCCCACTGGTTGGTCCAGTAATAGTTGATCCCCACGATATCCAAATGCTTCCGGCTGCCGCCGAGCTCGGGCAGCAGGCGGCCACAGAGCATGTCCCAGCTCTGGAAGACGAGGCGGTCGTTGAAGTCCCGCACCTGCTCCTCAAGCTCCGGATGGTCGGGAGGCGCAGCCACGCGGCAGAGGGGATCGACATTCACCATGCGCGCGCCGGGGCAGGCCGCCCACAAGGCGTCGATGCCTTCGATCGCCGCGCGGGACAGTGCTACCTTGAGATCCCAGCCGCGCCCCGTCACGTGGGGCGCGAACAGGCCCTTCTCGCCGGCCGCGTAAGACAGGAACGAGGGTTCGTTCACGGGCGTGAAGGCGCAGGTGCCCTCCGTGCGCCGGGCGATGTAGCACCCGACCGCATAGCAGTAATCGGCGAAGCGCCGGGGGAAATCCTCGCTCCACAGGTCGAGACCCTTTGGATAGCCGTAATGGAAGAGATCCCATACGACTTCCACATGGTGACGGCGCGCCGCCTCGATGAAGGGCGCGACGGTGGAGAAGTCGTAACGTCCACGCCCGAGATCCACCAACGGCCAGCGGATGGTCTCCCGGACGGCATGAATGTCGAGCCTGGCAAGCTGCCGATAATCGTCGTCCACGGTCCTGTCATGCCCGGTCGCCACCACCTGGTCGAACCAATGGCCGTGCCGGTTGTAGCCTGTGGAGCCCTCGAAGCCCGCGAGAAAGAAGCTTCTGAACATCCCGCTCTCCCCATTCCGGTTCATATCGCCGCGGCGGCGGAGGATGAGACCTGTGAGAGCATGCCAACGCTCTCGGCCCCAGCCCGCACCAGGCGCCGGTACATATCCACCCCCGTGGTCCGCACCCGGCGCAGCGGATCGGTCTCGTCGGGGATGATGTCCCACAAGCCCATCTGGGCCAGATGCTCGGTCACCGGGCGGCGCCCCTGGCGGTAGGCCCAGGTGACAAGGGCGAACATCGGCCACCAGGTATATCCGACCAACGGAATGCCCTCTTCTCGGAGCTGCCGGGTGGCCGCCACGGAAGCGTCGAGCCAGTCGAGCCGGCGGCGCAGGGATCCCATGGAGGCCGTTTCCGAAATCATGAGCGGAGCCCCATAACGCTCATAATAGAGCCGGCCGAGGCGGGTGATGAGATCAGCGCCGGCATAGGGCATGCGGATCCGAAATCGCCCTCCGGCATCCCGCAGCAGCTTCTTCTGAGTGAACATCGGGTAGAGATTCATGCCGATGACCGGCAGCGCCACGGCATTGTCCTGAAAGTAAGCGAGATCGGCCTCCTGCGCGCCGTTCTTCAACAACCAAGCCCAGAGTGAGTGGCTCTCGTCGATCCGTCCGGAAACAAGGTCGAGAGCGAGGAAGACGATATCCTGGCGCCGCCGAGCCTCGTCCTCGAATGCCGGGTCATCGGTATCGAACAGATCGGTGGCATCGACGAAATACGGCACGATCTCCGGATCGACGCTCTCCAATGCCTTGACGGTCTCCACCATGCCCTTTGCGATCGCGAGCATCAGCGCCACGAAGCCGGGCCAGCTGCGCCGGAACGGCGGCCACCAGCCGAGGCGCCCGCAATACCAGCCTGTGATCCGCGGCTCGTTGAGAGGGGTGTACCAGGTGATCCGCCCGCGAAATCGTTCGGCCAAGCGCGCCGCGTAATCTGAAACGAGCTTCGGATAGTCGGGATGGAGAAAAGCTCCCTCGATCCAGGCAGGCAATCCGTAATGGACAAGGTCGACCTGAGGGTCGATGCCAAGGTCGAGCAGCCGCTCCAATGTCTCGTCCGGAAACGTCCAGTCCCAAGTGTTCGGCGCGGGCTGAATATGGTGCCACGGGACGCCATAGCGGGCGCAGGGGACGTCAAGTTCGGCCACAAGGCCAAGATCGTCATGCCAGCGGTCGTAGTGACCGGTCAGCTCATACTCGTCCAGGGTACGCCCCGTGACCGGGTGCGGGGCCGTGATGAAGGTGTCCTCGATCCCGGTGGACCACCAGAACGCATCCGGTGCGGTAAGGCGATGAAGGCGGGACCGAGATGGGAGCGCTTGGGTCATGCCGAGGCCATCCCTTGAGCGTCAGTGCTTCCACTGCAGCACAGCGGTGAGGCCGTGGCGAACCTCGGCCGTCATGTGATCCAAGTGAGTGAACGGCTCAGATGCGGGAAAGTTTCACCGGAAGGCTCTGTTGAGAACCTCCCCGGCCTTCATGCGTTGGTCGGGACGAAGGGTGAGCCGGTGTCCTGCACGACAGCGGCAGCAAAACATCGAGCGGAGGGGACATGACCGAGTCGATCGCTCCAGCCGAGCTCCATCCGCGTCCGCAGCTGCGCCGTGAGCGCTGGATCGACCTGTGCGGCCCATGGGGCTTCGCATTCGACGACCAGGACAAGGGGCTCGCCGAACGCTGGTTCGAACGGATGGAGCCCTTCGACCGCGAGATCGTGGTTCCCTTCGCACCCGAGAGCAAATTGTCCGGCGTGCACGAAACCGGCTTTCATCCGGTGGTCTGGTACCGCCGCGAGGTAAAGGTCGAGAAGACGGATCGCAGCGATCGGATCCTGATCCATTTCGGTGCCGTCGACTACAAGGCCACAGTTTGGGTCAACGGACGCATGGCGGTCGAGCACATCGGCGGGCAGACGCCCTTCTCGGCCGATATCAGCGCCTTGCTCGTTCCCGACGAAACCCAGGTCATCGTGGTTCGCGCCGAGGACGAACCCCGAGATCTCCAACAGCCGCGAGGCAAGCAATACTGGGAAGAGCAGCCCGGCTATATCTGGTATCACCGTATTACGGGCATTTGGCAGCCCGTCTGGCTGGAGCCGATCCCCAAGGTCGCCATTGCGGAGCTGCGCTGGACACCGGATGTCGACCGCTTCGGCACCGAACTGGTTGTTCGGCTCGACCGTACGCCTCCTGCGGGGTCGCGCTTACGCGTGCAACTGAAGGGAGACAGGCCGACCCGCACTCTCGTCGACGACACCTATCTGCTTTCGGGGCGAGAACTGCGGCGCAGCCTTCTCCTAGATATCAACGATGCGGCCATCCGCCGACGCCGCACGCTGCTCTGGGCGCCCGAACACCCCAACCTCATCGAGGCCTTGATCGAATTGATCGACGAGCACGGCACGGTCATCGACCGCGTCGAAAGCTATCTCGGTCTTCGTCGCATCGAAGCTCGCGATGGACGTTTCATCATCAACGGCATTCCGACGTTCCTGCGCCTCGTTCTGGCACAGAACTACTGGCCGGATTCCCTCCTGACCGCACCGGATGCGGAGGCTCTCAAGCGTGAAGTGGAACTGGCGCAATCATTAGGCTTCAATGGGGTCCGCATTCACCAGAAGCTGGAGGACCCACGCTTTCTGTACTGGTGCGACCGGCTCGGCATGCTCGTCTGGAGCGAGGCCGCCAACGCCTATGTCTACTCGGACCGCGCCGCTGAAATGCTGACCCGCGAATGGCTGGAGGCCGTCCGCCGCGACTACAACCATCCGTGCATCATCACCTGGGTTCCCTTGAACGAAAGCTGGGGTGTGCCCGACCTGGACCGTTCGGCTCAACAGCGCAGCTTTGTGAGCGCCCTCTATCACCTCACCCGGGCGGTTGATCCGACGCGACCGGTGATAGCCAACGACGGCTGGCAGCACGCGGTCGGCGACGTATTCGGCGTGCACGATTATGCGCCCACCGGGGACATGCTGCGGGAGCGCTATGCCGACCGGCAGACCATCGCGCGCACGTTCCGCGAAGTCCGTCCGCATCACCATCCTCTTCTGGGCGAAGGCACCGAGATCGAGGACGAGCCTATCGTGATCAGCGAGTTCGGCGGGCTCGGCTTTGTGCCGCAGGCCACCGAGGACTGGTTTGGGTACGGCCAATTCGCCAACCCGGACGCCCTGCTTGCCCGCTACGAGGAGCTCGTCGATGCGCTGCTGGCCTCCACGGCGCTTGCCGGTTTCTGCTACACCCAGCTCACCGATACCGCGCAGGAAACAAATGGCCTGCTCACCGTCAACCGTGAGCCGAAATTCGCTTCTGAACGCCTGCGCGCCATCAACAGCCGACCGTCGAAGGCGGTGCCGAGCGAGATTCTCGATATGCTGATCAAGCAGGAGGTGGAGCGGCGGCGGCGCGAGCGCGGTCAGGAATAGGGTTTCGTAGAGACGGGCGCTCCGACACCACGGACTGGTCCAGGGCACGAAGTCTCATCCCTTGACCGGAACCTAGCGCCCCACCGATGATTGCCCCTACGGAATTCGATAGATGCCTCAACAGCGGAGCGCCGCCTGAATGCCTATTCCCCTGCCGAACCAGCCCTATCCGGAACCGACGCCCGCGGATCCCAATCCGGCGCCCGTAAGCCCGCCCACGCCACCCGAGGGCCCCGCACCCGAGCCGATCGGGGTGCCTCCGACAACGCCCGGGGATATTCCGCCGCCTGGCGAGCCGGTCGGCGTGCCACCCACGTCCCCGCCGGAGATCCCCGTGACGCCGACGACGCCTCAGCCGACGGCATGAACCTATCCTAGGCGACCGGCCGAAGGATCGGGTACCTGAGTTCCGGACGGACAAGCCTGCTCAGAAGCGCTGGGCCGAATAGGGCTTGAGATCGATTTTGCCGGCTTCCCCGCCGATGAGATCCGCGACAAGCCGCGATGTGACGGCAGCCTGCGTCAAGCCGTGATGACCGTGACCGAATGCGTAGACGATGCGACGATCCCGCCTGGAAGGACCTATCACCGGCAATGAATCGGGAATGGATGGACGAAAGCCCATCCAGCGTCTTGCGTCCTGATCGGCATTGAAGTCGGGCAGAAAGCGCTTGAGCCGTGCGATCATCGCGGATGTGCGAGCATGGTTGGGCTTGGCGTCCAAACCCGCGAACTCAACGGCGCCCCCGACTCTGTCGCCGGTATCGAGCGGCGTCGTCACGAAACCTTCGCCCTCGAACATGATAGGGCGATTGAGGCCGAATGAACCCTTAGGGTAGGTTGCGTTGTATCCGCGCTCTGTATCGAGCGGAATCCCATCTCCCAGCATCTTCGCCAGCGGCCGGGACCATATCCCCGCAGCAATGACAACGCGATCGGCAACGACAGGTTTGGTGGCCCTGTCTGTCCGGACATGGATCGTGTCGTCGTCCGGTTGCACCGCCAGAACGCGAGCGGCCAAGTGCTGCGCGCCGCGTGCGAGAGCGAGCCTTTTAAGATCCGCCGCCAGGTGGGCGGGATCGGAGATGTGGCACGCTTCCGGGAAGAGCACGCCTGCTTCGACGTTTCGAAGCGCGGGCTCCAGGCTTGCGAGTTCCTTTCGATCGAGAACGTCGACTCCGATGCCGAGGGCACGCTGGTGATCGATGATGTCCTTGGTCCTTAGAAAAGCCTCTTGCTGCTTCCATACGGAGAGAATGCCGTTTTCGCGCAGATGCGCATTCAGGTCCAACGAGGAAAGCAGCGTCTTCCAGGAGGGCAATGCTTCCGCGTTGATGGCCCGGATGGCGGCCATGCTGGCCTTGATCCGCCGGGGCGACGACGCCAGCACGAAGCGCATCAGCCAGGGCATCAGGGCGGGAAGATAACCAGGCCTGATGGTGAGAGGACCCAGCGGATCCATCAACCAGGTCGGAAGGTTCCTCCAGACCTTGGGAGATGCGAGCGGCATGATGTCGGTATGAGCAATCCAGCCGGCATTGCCGTCCGTCGGACGAGCGGTCTGATCGCCCGGATCGATCAGCGTGACGTCATGTCCACGATCCAGAAGGGCATGTGCGGCTGCGAGGCCGACGATTCCAGCTCCGACTATCGCTATCCGCATCGTGCATCCTGTTCAGAAGAGATAAGGCTGTCGCCGACGCTCTGATGTTAAGCCTTTGACGCCCGGTCCACGACCTGGAAGCCTTTCGCGAAGGGATCACGATCGTCGATGATGAGCGTATTGAAGCCTGTCACCCGCGCCCATCCTTCGATGGAGGGGATGATGGCCTCCCGGTCTCCCACCTTCGCACGCCCCTCGATGCGTCCGACGAAGGTGGACCCGATGATGCTCTCATGCACGAACGCATCGCCCTCCTTCAGTTCACCGCGAGCTGCGAGATGGGCCATGCGGGCCGATGTTCCCGTCCCGCAGGGCGAACGATCGATGGCCTTGTCGCCATAGAACACGGCGTTGCGGGCGGTGCCGCCTTCGGTCTGCGCACGTCCGGTCCACAGAACGTGGGTCAGACGGTTGATGTCCGGGTTCTCCGGATGGGCGATCCGATAGCGCGCATTGAAGGCTTCCCGCAGCTTGGGGCTCCACCGCAGGACGTCCGACGGATTGATCTCCGCCAGGTCGGAATAGAGCGGCTGCGGCTCGACGATGGCATAGAAATTGCCGCCATAGGCGACATCCACCGTCAGATGCCCGAGCCCCTCCACCTCGACCTCGTAGCCGGTCCCATAGAGGAAGGATGGGATGTTGGTGATGCGGACTCGCTCGATGAAAGGACCATTCTGTTCATAGCGGGCCTCGACCACGCCGGCCGGCGTATCGAGACGCAGGAGCCCCGGCGTCTTGGGATGGATCAGGCCGTTCTCGAGCGCGATGGTCACGGTACCGATCGTTCCATGTCCGCACATGGGGAGGCAGCCGGATGTCTCGATGAACAGAATTCCGACATCGCAGTCAGGGCGCGTCGGCGGATACAGAATCGAACCTGACATCATGTCATGCCCGCGAGGCTCGAACATCAAGCCGGTGCGGATCCAGTCGTACTCCGCCAGGAAATGCTGGCGGCGCTCGAACATCGTGGCGCCCTTCAATTGGGGAATGCTGCCGCCGGAAACCACGCGAACCGGGTTTCCACAGGTGTGGCCGTCGATGCAAAAGAAGGTGTGGCGCGCCATCGCTGCACTCGCTGATCGTGAGATAGATAACGACAACAGAAAGGACGAAGGGCCTTGAGGCCCTTCGCCGTGTTTCAATCAGGCGGCGGATCTCAGCCCGACATCGGGAAGGACCGGACGGTTTTTCAGCGCCTTGTCCATGACCGCCTCGACTTCGGCACGTTCCTGAGCGCTCAGGGGAAGACGCGGAGGGCGCGTCAGCTCCGAACCACGGGCCATGATCGCCTCGCACAGCTTGATGCATTGCACGAGATCAGGGCGGGCATCGAGGTGGAGGAGAGGCATGAACCATTCGTAGAGCGCCCTCGCCTCCTCGTAACGCCCGGCCTTCGCCAGACGGAACAACGTCTCGCCTTCCTGGGGAAATGCGTTCGACATGCCCGAAACCCATCCGGCTGCGCCCAGCATGACGCTCTCGACAACGAC
Organism: Microvirga calopogonii; assembly: GCF_003347665.1. Taxonomy (GTDB): domain Bacteria; phylum Pseudomonadota; class Alphaproteobacteria; order Rhizobiales; family Beijerinckiaceae; genus Microvirga; species Microvirga calopogonii. The sequence continues at coordinate 228,366 of NZ_QDGA01000004.1, read as the reverse complement.
ATCGTCGAGGCCCGCAAACAGGACGAAGCGGTCTCCGACCATGTTCTTCGTATCGGTGAAACGGCGTGTGTCGCCCGACGAATCCTTGAAGCAGACGATCGTGTCGCAATCGGCCAGGGAGGCCAGAATGTCGGGCGTCACATCGTTCTTGTAGATGGGAGGATTGTTATAGACCATCAAAGGCAGGTCGGTGGCCTTGGCAACGCCCCGGAAATGCGCAGCCGTCTCATGAGGCTTTGATGAATACACCAGAGCGGGCATGACCATGACGCCATCGAGCCCTACCCTCTCCGCCTCCTTGGCGACCTCGGACGCGAAGGCCGTCGTAAACTCGGCGATCCCCGCGATCACCGGCACCCGGCCCCGGGAAACATCCTTCGCGACCTCCATGACGGCAACCTTCTCCGAACGGCTGAGCGACGTGTTCTCGCCGACGGTTCCGCACACGATCAACCCGGAAACGCCATCCCGGATAAGACCGTCGATCACCTTGGCCGTAGCCTCGATATCCAAGTCGTAGTTCGACTTGAACTGGGTGGTCACTGCGGGAAAGACCCCTTCCCAACCGATCCTGGCCATTTCGCCCTTCTCCCACTCTGGACATTGAGTAGAAGCATTGTAGATTGTATAAAATCTACCTTGTCAAGCCAAACTCTCTCGGCACTGGTAAGGATGCGTGCCTTGCAAATTGAATGATAGTCCGTCCATGACGCTCGAAACCAAGTCGCCTCCCCGACCCGCGCTCAAGTCGCTTCAGCATCGGACGATTGCCGCTGCCGTGGCTGAAAGCCTGCGGGAGCGGATTCTCGATGGTGAATTCAAGGCGGGTCTCCCGTTGCGGCAGGATGCTCTGGCGAGCGAGTTCGGCGTGAGCCGCATCCCCGTTCGAGAGGCCCTGATGCAGCTCGAGGCGGAGGGGCTGGTGAAGATTCACCCCCACCGCGGTGCCATCGTCTCCGAGCTTTCCACGGAAGAGATCCAGGAGCTTTTTGCGTTGAGGAGGCTGCTCGAGCCTCGCCTTCTCGAGGCTTCCGCGCGACAGCTGACCTCGGACGACTATGACAAGCTCAACCAGATCCTCCAGGAATACAGCGCGGAGCTTCGGGCAAACCACGTCCGGCGCTGGGGGGAACTGAACACGCAATTCCATATGCTTCTGTACCGTCACGCCGGGCAGCCACGAACATCGGCCATCGTGGCCAACCTCCTGCAGGAATGCGACAGGCACACCCGGCTGCAACTCTCCCTCACGGACGGCATGAAGCGCGCGGAGACCGAGCATGCCGAGCTTGTGCGTCTCTGCCAGAACGGGCAGATCGCAGAGGCCTGTTCTCTCCTCAGAACGCATATCGACGATGTGGCAAAATCGCTGCAGACCTACATCGAAGGTCATCAGAGGACGGACGGCAGCCGGCAGGCTTAGACATTACCCCCATTTTCAGAATTCGAGACGAACCGGCCCGACAGGCAGACGAACCGGAGCCGCAGGACTCCGGTTCGAGCCATCCTTATTCCTCGCGGAATGCTTTGGCCATGTTATCCGCGATGGGCTTCGTCAGATACGAGAAGACTGTGCGGTAACCCGTCTGGATGAAGCCTTCCACCGGCATGCCGGGCATGAGCTTGAGAGTGCCGAGGCGATCCCGCTCTCCGTCCGCGAAGGCCACACGCACCGGGTAATACTGGATGCCCGAGCGCTGATCCGTCACCAGATCGGCCGCAATGAGACTCACCCTGCCCTTGATCTCCGGCGTGGTCCGCTGGTTGAAAGCGGAGAGACGGAGCACCGTGTCGAGCCCGGGCCGCAGCTGATCGATATCCTGCGGCGACACTTTCACCTCGATCGAAAGCTCGTCAGCCTCGGGAACGATCATCATCAGGGGTTCCCCGGCGTTGATGACGCCGCCCACCGTGTGAACCATCGATTGATGAACGAATCCATCCTGCGGAGCCCGGATGTCGATCCGCTTCAACTGATCCTCAGCCGCCACCCGGCGTTCGACCAGCTCCGCAATCTTGGCCTGAACTTCACGCAGCTCCTTCGACACCTCGCTTTTGAGATCCTGTTCGATCTGCAGGATCTGAAGCGCCGTTTCGCTGATCCGGCCTTTCGACTGCGCGATGTTCGAAATAAGCTGTCCGCGTTCACCCCGCAGGCGCGTCTCTTCCCGTTTGAGAGCCGTCACACGGGTGATCGGAACAAGGTTCTTCCGCCACAGCTGCTCGACGCCGCTCAGCTCGCTTTGAATGAGCTGGATCTCGTCGGCCTTCGCAGCCGCCTGAAGATCGAGGCCATCGATCTGCTCCTGCAACTGCGCGATCCGCTCCTTGAGCTGCGCCTTCTGGCCCTCCCGTGCCTCACGACGGGATTCGAAAACGCGGTTCTCGCTTGCGGTCAATTCAACAATATCGGCCTCATCAAGGCGGCTTCTGAGTGCTGCGGGGAAGGTGATTTCATTGAACCCATCCCGCTCGGATTCGAGGCGCCCCTGGCGAGCCGCGAGTTCGTCCAAGCTTTTGGATACCATGGCCAGGTTGGCGCGCGCGACCGTCTCGTCAAGCCGGATCACGATGTCGCCAGCTCGAACCCGGTCGCCGTCGCGGGCATAGATCTCGCCCACGACGCCGCCTGTCGGATGCTGAACCTTCTTGACGTGGCTGTCCACCACCACGGCTCCAGGCGCCACGACGGCTCCGGACAGCTCGGTCACCACCGCCCAGCCGCCGAGTCCGCCGACGAGAAGGAGAGCGGCCGACAAGCCGAGCAACGTATGACGGCGGATGGAAATGCGGGCATTCGCAGTCTTGGCGGGGTTCATGAGGCAACTCCCAAATCTTCGACGACTTTCAGCGGCGTGACGGTTGTGACGCGCGGTTCGGGCGCTTGTGTCGCCGGAACAGGACGCAGAACCTTGCTCAGCACATCCTCCTTGGGGCCGAAGGTCTGCACATGCCCGTCACCCATCACGAGAACCATGTCGACTCCTGCAAGGGCGCTGGGACGGTGAGCAATCACGATCACCACCCCTCCCCGAGCCCTGATGTTCATGATGGCGGCCGTCAGTGCCTGCTCTCCCTCATTGTCGAGGTTGGAGTTCGGTTCGTCGAGCACAACAAGGAAGGGATTTCCATAAAGAGCGCGGGCAAGAGCAATGCGCTGCCGCTGTCCACCGGATAGAGCAGCACCGGCCTCGCCGACCTGCGTTTCATAACCGTCCGGGAGCTGGAGAATCATCTCGTGCACGTTGGCCGACTTGGCAGCTTCGATGATCGTCTCCGGATTCGGATCGGGATCGAAACGCGCGATGTTCTGCGCGACGGTTCCGGCGAAGAGTTCGACATCCTGCGGCAGGTAACCGATGTGGCGTCCCAGATCTTCCGGCAGCCACTGCTCTATCGCGGCTCCATCGAGGCGAACCTTGCCCCGCCATGTCGGCCAGACACCGACGATCATGCGGGCCAGGGAAGACTTTCCGGAAGCGCTCGGTCCAATGATGCCCAGCCCGCTTCCCGCATTCAGTTGAAACGCCACGTCCTGGATGGCGAACCTTTGACCGCCCGGCGCGCCGGTTCCCGCATTCTCCACGGAGAGTACGGATCGTGGCGCAGGCAACTTCAAAGGGGCTTCGCCGCGCGTATTGGATTCGAGAAGAGTCTTGAGCCGGCGCCAGCCCTGGCGGGCGCTCACGAAGCCTTTCCAGTTGGCGATTGCGAGTTCCACAGGCGCCAAGGCCCGCGACGTCAGGATCGAGCTGGCGATCATGATGCCGCCCGTCGCTTGACCGTCGATGACGAGATAAGCGCCGAGGGCAAGGACAGCCGATTGCAGCAGCATCCGCAGAACCTTCGACATGGCGCCGAAGCCGCCGGCCACGTCGGATGTCTTCTGCTGATACGCCAGATAGGTGGCATTGGCCTGGCCCCAGCGGGTACCGATCCGCTGTGCCATTCCCATGGCGTGGACGACCTCGGCGTTTCGGCGTGCTCCCTCGGAAATGCCGTTCCTGACCAGAGCGGCACCGACAGCAGCCTTTGAGGCCTCCCGCGTGAAGAACTCGGTCAGGAGAGTGATGGCGACGAGGACCGCTGCTCCACCCAGAGAGACGACTCCGAGCCATGGGTGAAACGCAAAGCAAATGAACAGGTAGAGCGGCATCCACGGTAGATCGAAGAGCGCCGACGGCCCGCCTCCGGCGAGGAAGGCCCGAAGCTGATCGAGATCGCGCAGAGGCTGCTGCCCGTCGCCTTCGGCCTTGCCGTTGATCGGAGCGGCAAGTTGGCCTTGAAACACCTTTTGACTCAGGTCCTCGTCGAGCGCGGCACCGACCCGGGCCAGGATCCGGCCACGCACCATGTCGAACAGACCCTGGAAGAGATAGAGCACGACGATGATGACGGAGAGACCGACCAGTGTCGGGATGCTGCGGCTGGGCAGGACCCGGTCGTAAACCTCCATCATGAAGATGGAGCCTGAAAGATAGAGAAGATTGATCAAGCCGCTCAGCACCGCGACACCCAGGAAGGCGCCACGGCAGGAAGCGATGATACTGAGACGGCCCTTGAGTGGATTGGTCATCGGCGTAGCCTCGGAAGATTGCACCAGGTGCGGTGCTCAGCTCCAACGTCGAGAAAGTTGCAGCAGTACGTTGGTGTAGAATCCCGCCGGGAGAATTTTGGGGGGCTAACGCTCCCGGCGGGACCATCACGATCTCAGACCAACCGCATCAGAAGATGAAGTCGCTGTTGTCGAGATCGGATGCGTTGACACCTTTCAGGACGAGGACATCGGAACCGTGTGAGATCATCACGTCCTGACCGAGTTGCATCACAATCAGATCGGACACCTTGTCCACGCTAGCGAGGCATCTCGCGTCGATCCTGTCCTGACCGTTTCGGAAGTCGGTGACCGTATCCCAGCCGCCGTTCGTCTCGAAGACGAAGGTGTCCCGACCCGAACCACCGGTCAGCCTGTCGTTGCCGGATCCGCCCACCAGCAGATCATTGCCCGATCCGCCGTTGAGGCTATCCTGACCGGCTCCGCCATGGAGCCGATCATCGCCGGCCATGCCTCTGAGCACATCGTCGCCCGCGCCACCCTTGAGGGCGTTGTTTCCGACACGGCCCGTAAGGGTGTTGTCCAGGGAGTTGCCGGTACCGTTGATGTTGCCCGAACCGGTCAGGACGAGCTTTTCCACGTGAGTGCCGGCAAGCGAGTAGGACACGCTGCTCCGGACGGTGTCGACACCCTGGCCGGCGCGCTCGATGACCTTGTCGCCGGCGCTGTCGACGATGTAGACATCGTTACCCCTGCCGCCATCCATCCGGTCCTTGCCGGTGCCGCCGTCGAGGTGATCGTTGCCGTCTCGACCGATCAGATGATCATTGCCGTCACTCCCATAAAGCTTGTCGTGGCCACTTCCGCCGTCCAATCGGTCGTTACCGCCGTCGCCCTTGAGAGTTTCGCTCCGCGAGCTGCCCTTCAGAACGACGCCAACAGGTGCTTCGGGTTGGGTCGGGGAGATCGGGATCGGATTGCTCGGATTTTCCGTCGTCGGCGTGACAGGATTCGTCGGCGGGGTGGAATCCGTGGGAGTCTCCGGGTTGGCCGGAACCTCGGGTTGCGCCGGGGTCTCAGGTTGGGTCGTCAGCGGGACTTCGCAGAGGTTCGGCCTGCGTCCTCCCTCGCACCGGAAGGTCACCCGGTGGACGCCGCAGGTGATCGTCGTCGTCCCGTCCTCGTTGTCCTCCCACTCGTACTCGTCCGCCTTGCGGCCGGGTTCGAGTTCGATCACGTCCTGCTCCCGCAGCGTACCGATGATGGTATCGTTGCCGCCGTTGGAGCGAAACACGATCCGGTGCGCCGAGGTGAGCTGGGAGATGTCGACCGTATCGGCATCACTCGTTCCATTCACCGTGATGGTGTTCAGAGCCAGACTGGTTCCCGTGAAATCACCGATGATCTGGACAGTGTCGTTCCCGCCCGCATTTCCTCCGACCGGCCCGCCCGGCACCGTGACCTCGCGGGTTCCGATGACGATCTCCTCGATATTGTCGAGTTCGGCGATGACGGAGGTGTTGCCGTTCACCGTGCGGGTGACGACGATCTCCGTGGCTGCGACAAGGTTGGTGATGCCCGCCGCAATCGCAGCATCGCGGGAATACACCCGGAACGTCTCGGACAGGCCGCTTCCGTTCACATCGAACGTATCGACACCATCCCCGCCATCCACGAAGTCGCGTCCATCCTGAGAGGTCTCGAACGTGACACCGAAGATGGTCGTGGAGGTCGCATTCCAAACGACTGTGTCGTTTCCGCCACCGGCCAGGATCGTGTCGTTTCCGGTATGCCCGTCGAAGGTGCTGCCGGCCCCATCACCGATCAGGATGTTGTTTCCTGCCGTACCATCGACCGGGTTCGTGTCGCGTGTCACCGTGACACTGGCCGTGTCGGTACGGACCGGGCTGCCACCATCGCTGACGGTGTAGGTGAAGGAGCCGCCGGCGGTACCCGTATCCGTGAAAGTCACCGAGCCGGGATTCGCCGTCAGCGACAGGTTGCCGAGGCCGTTCGGGTTACTGACGGAGGTAATGTCCAGCGCCGGCCCATCCGGATCGTTGTCGTTCGACAGCAGAACCCATTCCGGAACCACGATCGGTCCGTTCACAATGTTGGTGATGATGGTGTCGTTGTTTGCGTTGACTGGATCGTTGACCGCAATCACGTTGACCGTAGTCGTCGCGACGTTGCTGTCCATGAGCCCGTCATTCACCGTCACCTGGATGACGCGACTGCCCGCAACCGGATCGTTCGAGTCGTTGTCGAACGTCACCGCCTGGATCGCCCTCTGATAGGCGGCCAGGGATGCCGCACCCGCCAGGTTCACGGTGATTCTGCCGGCTACTGAAGTGTCGATGGTCGCGGATATGCCTGCAGGCAATGCACCGACATTGAGCTCGTCGGCTGCCTGGGCGTTGGTCAGCACGATCCGGGCAGACACCATCTGCGCAGCATCATCGACGATCCCGGGATTGCTTGCGATCGCCACAGCCGCACCGCCCTCGGTGAAGGAGGTCGCGTAATTGACCGTCGGAGCGGCTGCCGGGACCAGGACGTTGACCGACAGGTTGTCGATGTTCACGAACTCGTTGAACGCGTTGATGCCCGAGGCCACGAAGCGGATCGCGGCACCTGCCGTGAACGGCCCTGAGATGTCGAAGCCCCGGTTCCCACCATTGGTGTTTCCACCGATGGTTTCGATCAGCGTCCAGGCTGAACCATCCCTGGAGAACCAGACCTCGACCTGCTCGCCGTTGTCCAGCCCCTGCTCGGCGACCGAGTAGGTCAGCCGCGCCGTGGCAACACCCGCGAGGTTCAGGCCGCGCTGTATGCTGGCGCCATCACCCTGGTCGAACCGCAAGGCGCCGTTCGTGATCTGGATCTGCCCGTTGGTCGATGTGGCGCTGCCGTCATCGCCCGTCTCGATCCAGTTGGTCGCCCAGGGCCGGGAACCGTCAGACCGGCTGTAGGACGCCGTGGTGAAGTTGTCCGCATGATTGCCGCCGGCATCGAAAGCATGGAGAGACAGCTTCGGCGGGGTCACGTTCACTTCAACGTCGGCGAAGCGCAGCTTCTCGATGTTGAACAGGCGATCCGTTCCGTCCGAGACCCGGTTGTTGCCGGTGGTCGGATCGGTCTCGACCGTCACCGTCACGTGCTGGACGGTGATGCTGCCGTCGGCATTGCTCGTGATGGTGTAATTCGCCCGAAGGTCGCCGTACACCGCCACGTCGATGGCGCTGTTGTCCAGGTCGCCGTCGACGATCTCGCGGACGATGCTGAGCTGACCCGGGTTGAGGGTTGCGCTGAGCATCAGGGCGTCGAGGGTCTTGCCGCCGAACTGGGCAATTGCACCGGTCTTCGGAGCGCCATAGGCGTAATCGGTCTCGAGGTAGACCTTCTCGGTCATCCCGTCAGCCGTGTAGGTGACGCCGTCCTTGACGATCCGGATGCGTACGTTGAGCCACTTGTCGCCGTCGATGATGTCGTCCCCGGCAAAGCCCTTGATGGTGTCGCTGCCGCCACCGCCGAGGATGATGTCTGCCGCCTGCGAGGTATCGAGCACGATCAGCTCGGGGTTGCCGTCCTTGTCGAGGACGGGGTTGCCTTGCGCATCCACCACCGGGATCCGGGTGCGGTGTGCCACCAATTGATCGAGACCATCGATCAGATGAACGTTCTTCTGCAACAGGTCGTTGGAGAAGGATTCGAGCGGTGAGTTCGGACCCGGGATGGCAGCCGTTCCGGTTGCCTCGGCCCTCGTGTTCACGGCTGCGACGCGCCCGGTGAGAATGTCGTTGTGTTTCCAGCCTGACAGACCCTCGACCAGATCGAAGCGGTCGCGAAGGATAAATGCCTCCTGGTTGTCGAAAATCGGGATACCGAGGTCGGAGTTCGCCGCGGTGGCGTCACCCTTGTGGATGGCCCAGTCGAAGCCAGCCATGCCGTTGTTACGCTGGATGCCTTCGCCCTGGAACATGATGTCGTCGCCGGATTCGGCATCGTAGTCCGTATCGCTGGCGCCGCCATTGAGCACATCGTGACCGATGATGGTGGAATTGAAGAACAGCTCCGAGTTCTCGCCGGCAATGACGTCGAACCTCGCACCACCTTCGATCCAGTCGTCCCCCTCGTTGCCGAGCAGGAAGTCTCCGCCGTCGCCGCCAAGCAGGAAGTCGTTGCCCGTTCCGCCGAAGAGCTGCTTTCCATCCGGACCGGCAATCAGGAAGTCCTGGCCCTGGTTGCCGAAGAGCAGTGCCAGCCCGCTGCCGCCCTGGATGACGTCATTGCCCTCCTCACCGTGCAGCTTGTCGGTCATGCCGATATCGGTGCCGGCATTGGTGATGATGTCGTCGCCCTTGCCGCCATGGATGATGTCGACGCCGTAGCCGGCCTCGATGGTGTCGTTGCCCTCATAACCCCAGACGGTGTCGTCACCCTCGCCAGCCACGATATAGTCGTCCTCGGCGGAACCGCCCATGACCACATGGTCTGTGCCGTTGTAGACGAGGACATCATCGTCGCCGTCGCCGTCGATATCCTTGCGCACCACCAGCGGCGTGAGCGCCTGGAGGATGGGATTGTCCCAAACGGGGTCTGCCGCGATCTGCTTCGACCGGATGATCTCGAGAGTGTGAGCGGGCGTGGCGAAGATGTCTCCCGGAAGCGCCGTCCGGCCCTCGTCGCCGAGGTCGGTGTTGCGCATGATGATGTCCGTCATCGAGTTGTTTTCGAGCTCGTTGAGGAGGTTCAGCCCCTGGACACGGGAGAGATAGTAGAACCGGTCGGCGTCCTGGAGGGCTTCCAGCTGGGCCTCGAAAACGAAGGAGAAGGTCGACCCGAGCATGCCGCCGAAGTCCATCTTCTTCTCGGCGAGGCCGCCGATCCAAAGATCGATATCGTTGAGGCCCGAATTCTGGGCGGTCCAGGCACCTGTGGCATTCAGGAAGTCGAGACGGTCCGCCGGAGCGCCGGTCCCGCCGAGAACGAGCAGCGTCGCCGCTGCCCGCTTGGCATCGAGGGTGGTCGCGGCCTCGATCAAGGGATGCTTTCCATAGGCCGCGATGAAGTTGATGATCGACAGCGAGTTCTGCAGGTTGAGGGCAAAGTCGGTCCAGCTCACATAGGGCTTGAGCTGAGAGTCCTGCCCGGACATCTGGTGGAACTGCGCCCGCGCCTCGTTCAGGGACGGCAGGCCGAGATCGCGGCCACGGGCGATGTTCAAGGCGGCGAGATCGAGCGGGATGCCGACGAGCTGATTGCGCAGCACATGAGTGACAAACTCGTCGATCTCGTTGCCGTGCTGTCGGGACATGCCACGCATGATCGCGCCGGCCGCCTGCTCGTGATCGATGGTCACGTTGCCGTTGGCGTCGGTCGCTCCGAAGCCAAGCGGATTGAGGAACCCGTCGAACAGCTTCATCGAGAACGGGTTTCCGTTGGCGTCGATCGTATCGATATTCTCGTTGAGCATCGAGTGGCCGAAGCGGTACACGGCCTGGGCGAACTCCGCAAAGATCGCCGGATTGATGTCGACCGACGGTTCGAACACGAAGGCGTCCACGTCGGGCTGCATCTTGCGGGCGAATTCCTCGAAGACGAGGTGCTGATACTCCATTTCATTGGTGAAGCGGGCAGCCTGGAACAGGCGCTCACCATCCCACTGAAGGCCGTTGATGGCTGCGGGATCCGTGGGAATCGACGAGACGGGGACGCGCAGCCACTCGTTCAGGAAGGCGAGGTCCCCGCCGGAGAGGATCACCGACTTGACCTGCTCGACGAGATGGTTGTGCTCGGAGTGGAAGACGTGATGGATCGCGGTCAGGCCGACATTCTCGTTGCCGCGGCCGTCGCCCGTGATGTAGTGCGCGTCGAGCAGTTCATTGTCGTAGGCCGTGTTCGATCCGCGCGAGTTCACGAGCCCGGTCGTGCTCCCGTCCGCATTCGCATAGCCAACGGCGCTGTCACCGTCGTTCCGAAGGACGCCGCCCACGATGACAGGCACCGCCGCGTGCGCGATGTCGTCGAGGAAGGCGTGTCCGGTCAGGACGGCGTTCACGAGGCTCACCGGCGCGTCCGGCGTGCCCGAGATCACGACGTCGTCGGAAGTGTTCGGAATACCGTCAGGGCCGAGGCCAACGATGACCTGCGCAAAGCCCGTCTGAGGGTGGGGAATGAAGTTGCCGTAAGGGTCTGTGCGCAGCAGCGGCACCTTGCCGACATTGGCATCGGTCAGGTCGACTCCGAGCATCGTGCGCGCCTGCTCCTTGACGTCGGCCCAGGTGGCAAGCCCTCTATCGCCGTCGAGCAGCCTGCCGGTGGCAACGGTCTTGCCGCTCGCGTCGGTCGTGTATTCCCGCAGGAAGACCTGGTGCGAGGCATGCGAAGTGTAGGTCTGATTCTGGTCGACCCACGGCGTGGTCACGTTGACGGTATCTCCGTCCGCGTCGCGGCTGGCCCGTGTCATCACCATGAAATTGGTGTGAGGGGTCGCCGGATTGTAAAGCGGGTCATCCGGCGACAAGGGGATATAGACCGTCCCGCTGCCACCCTTGGAAATCAGGTCGAGGCCATGGTCGAAGAACTGCCCGAACAGGGTGAACAGCGAATTGTAGGGAGCGGAGTCGCCGATGTCGGGAGCGACGTTCGGGATCAGGACGGTGTTGCCGTCCATCTGGATGCCGAGCTGGGTCAGGAGAGTGCTCAGGGCCGTCTCGGCCGTCGTGACGGCAGCAGAGTCGGACTGGGCCTGGGTCTGAGCCTGCGTGAGAGCCAGCGTGGCGGCTTGCAGCGCGGTTGCTGCCTCAGCCGCATGCGTCGCGGCCGCCTGCGCGGCAGTCGCGGCATTCTGTGCCGGCGTTACGAGTGCATCCGCGGCGGCCGTCTTGGTGTTCAGGGTTTCCTGGGCCGAAACGAAGGCCGAGAGCGCCGCATCGTATTCCGCCTGCTGTTGGTCGGTGGGAATGCCGTCGAGGAGCAGGGCGTTGAAGGCAGCAAAGGTTTCGTTGACCTCAAGCTGTGCGCCGGCCTTCTCCTCGTTTGCCGTCGCGAGCGCCGCCTGCGCGGCTTCCGCCGCCGCCTGAGCATTTGCGGCTTCATTGCTGGCCGTCGTGGCAGCGGTCTGGGCCTCAGCCTTGGCTGTCACGAGCGCCGGAATGCCACCCGACGTGGTGTTTGACGTCTGAACGGCTTGCGCGATCGCCGCGCGGGCGGCCTGGATCTGCGCGATCGCGGTCATCTGGGCAGCGCCCTCAATGCCGGCATAGGTCAACGCCGCGCTGATCGCGGCGGGGTTGTTCAAGGTCTGGTCGGCCACAAGGTTCGAGATGAGGCGCGGATCCGCATCGACGACGGTTCCTGGTTGCAGCATTGGGGAGCCCGTGGCCGATCCAGGCGTGTAATTGTTGTTCGTCAGCCATACCGGGTTGGTAGGCGTGCCGAACATCATCGAGTCGTCCCCCTCGTTCAGGTAATCGGGGTTCGACATCTCAGGGAATGGCTGGTCGGCCGCGCCCAATGTCTCGCGTCCCTCGACGAGATTGTTGTACGTGCCGTCGACGGTGCGAAGTCCATAAGGCAGCAGGTGAGCTTGAGTGGGCGTGGTGGCGGCATTGGGATCGAAACCTCCGGCCTCCGCCACAAGTGCACTCAAATCCTCACCGGCAGCGTGCCGTTCTGCGATCTTGATCTGCTTCAGGATGTACTCGAGATCGTGCTTGACCAGATTCACCATTGTCGTCCCCTCCAAGTCGTCGCCGCAATGTTGACGGCACCTGGACACATTCTGGGCAAATTAAGGGACTTTTAACTATACGGCCTGAGGTCCGACTCCGCGGTCTGGCCCATCGGTCCGATGATGGTCTCAAGCACACCTTGGACCATGGTCTGGAAGCCGACTATGGTCCGATGTCGACCTGACATCGCTTACGCGAAGCGGGACAAAATCTTTGACATTGCGCCCCTTCCCCTGAACACACGCCTGGTGTTCACAGATCAGGTTGTCCGACGGATCTACCTCTTCGGGATAGTATTTACCCACGAGGAGGCTCGGCTCTAGATTAGAAGATCTCTAGATCCTGACCCTATATGAAGAAGGCAACGGTCCGGGGCCCAGGGGATCGTCGCGGTGTATGTTTTCAGGAATAGAAGGTCTGGCAAACCGTCAGGGGCAAGACGTCGGAAGAGGAGGAGCCTTGCCCGACAATTTCTCCTGGTCGCATTCGCAGTCATGCTGACTGGAATGTTTGCCATGGGCACTCTTGTCTCATGGCAGATCGAGAAGAGTGTCGCCGAGGTCAAGGCCGCATCCACAGCACTCTATATCAACACCTTCATCGCACCACATCTTCAGGATCTTTCCGGCAGCGTTCTCTCGCCCGGCAGCATCCAAGGCCTGAACCAGGCGATGGAAAGGCCCGATTTCCAGGCAAGCATCACCTCGGTCAGAGTTTGGAACCACGACGGATTGATTGTTCACAGCAGTGAACCTGATCTCATCGGCAAAAAATTCACCCCTCCTCCCGCTTCGCGAAAGGCTTGGGCCGGAACGATTGCCGCAGAGTTCGACGATGTTCCCGGAGACGAGGAGATTGCCGAACAATTCACCGGACTTCCTCTTCTCAAGGTCTTCGCTCCCATTCGGAACTTTGAGACAGGCGGCATCATCGCCGTCGTCGAGTTTCATGAGCGTGCAGAGAGGTTGAACTCCGAGCTCATCGCATCGGAATGGAAAACCTGGCTCGCAACGGCCTTGATCACCCTGAACATGATGGGATGCCTGTTCGTCATTGTGGCCAATGGGAGCAAAACCATTGACCGACAGCGTGCGACGCTGAAGGAGCGTGTCTCCCAGCTCTCGGAGTTGCTTCGTCAGAACCGGGTCCTCCAAGCGCGGATCGAGCGCGCAGCTCAGAATGCCACGGAAGACAACGAGCGCCTGATGCGGCAAATGGGATACGATCTTCATGACGGGGTCGCGCAGCTTATCAGTCTGGCGCTCCTGCGCCTCGATCGTGTGCAGGGGATAGAAGGCGACCGTGAAAACCTGCAGAAGATTCAGAAGGCTCTTGCTGATGCGCTCACCGATACGCGCAATATCTGCAAAGGCATGCTTCTTCCGGAAATTCAAACTCTGACGCTCAGAGATGCATTGATGTTCATGATACGCCAGCATGAACGCCGAACGGGAACGACGATCGCTTATCGAATAGCGGATCTACCAGACAGCGCACCGCAATTCGTTAAGATCGCTCTATGCCGCTATGTTCAGGAAGGTCTCAACAATGCCTTCAAACATGCCGATGGCCAGGAGCAACAAGTCGAGGTCTGTTGGGATGGAGCGACAGTGACCGTCGAAGTCGCGGACAAGGGGCCAGGCATGTCCGATGGAAACATCACCAGGAGCGAGCCGCGCCTGGGGTTGGCCGGCCTCAAGGATAGAATTGAAAGTATCGGAGGAGCATTGAGCATCAAGAGCATTCCTGGCGATGGAACGCGCATCAAAGCATCTCTACCCTTGGTGAATGTAGGGAATGCGGATGCAGCCTAGAATCCGGGTTGGGGTCATCGACGATCACCCACTTTATAGAGACGGGGTCGTGTTCGCTCTGGAGTCGGAGAGCGACATCGAGGTTATTGGACAAGGGCAAAGTGCTCAGGATGCACTTCAAATCGCCCAGGAGCATAGTCCGGACGTTCTTCTTCTGGATATGAACATGCCGGGAGGAGGCATCAATGCCGTGTCGAAGATCGCGCAAAGTTGTCCAACGACCAAGACCCTGATGCTCACCGTCGTCGATGATGAGGATGAAGTTCGAAGCGCCTTGAGGAAAGGAGCCAAGGGGTACCTCCTTAAAGGCACGGGAAGTTCAGAACTCGTGAATGCCGTCAGATCGATTTACCGGGGCCAAAACTACGTCTCGCCGAGTTTTGCCGCGCAACTCATCATGTCGAGAGGAGTTGGCGACAGCATCTCTCCGGATCCAGTGCGGCGATTTCCCGAGCTTTCAGACCGTGAAGAGCAAATCTTGATGCTTATCTTTCAAGGGTTCAGCAATAGATTGATCGGCGATGAACTCGGACTGACTGAGAAGACCGTTAAAGGATACGTGACGTCAGTCATGGATAAACTTCAAGTTCGCAATCGCGTGGAAGCGGCTATTCTGGCTTCAGAACGAATATCCGGAAAGCGGTAGCGTCAATGGCGTCGGTCCCCTGGATCAGGTCCTGACACGTTCCAGATCTGCATCCGCTTCTAAAGAGGCAATTCATACCTCTTCGGGGATAACACGTAAGGGATCTGCAAGGTCGCATCCTGTCACTTCATAGATATTGCTGCATGCAACCTTGAGTGAATATTCTTAGGGTGGGATGAGGCTCAATGAGATCGTCATCGGGCACATGAAAATCGGCTGCTTGAGTTGTTGGCAGCGCATCATATTGGATCTGGGGGGCTCCAATGACAGAAAATATTCGCGTCTGTGTCATCGACAGGCATCCGCTCTTCCGGGATGGCGTGAGCCTTGCCCTGAATTCTCAACCGGACATCAAGGTTATAGTCCAAGGCACATCGGTCTGGGATGCAATCGACGTCGCCCAAGAAAACGCTCCTGACATGATTGTCCTTGATGCCGGCGTGTTGGATCCCAGCATGGGGGCCGTAGAATCGATCCTCCAGCACAACCCTACCATTCGCATCGTCATCCTTTCCGACGAGGCAGACGAAGAGCATGTCTATAGCGCCTTGAAGCGTGGCGTGCGTGGCTATCTGCTGAAAGGCGCTTGCAGCAAAGAGCTGATACAGACAGTACGGGCGCTGCATCAGGGGCAAAATTTCATCTCGCCCGGCCTTGCTGCAAGACTTCTGATGAGATCGGGACCGAGCGGCACCAACGAAGCTAAAGGCTCGGGTCCTCTTCCCCCTCTGACTCCCCGCGAGCAGCAGATCCTCTCGATCCTGGTTCAGGGACGAAGCAATAAGGAGATCGGCAACAAGCTCGAGCTGAGCGAGAAGACGATCAAGCACCACCTGACCAACATTCTGCAGAAGTTGCGCGTTCGCAATCGGGTGGAGGCAGCCCTCCTGGCTTCCAACCACCTTCCGCAAAGCATGCTGGCCTCTTAGTGCATCGGACGTGAACTCGAACTCAGGTCCAATGCTCTAAGGCCTTGTCTTTAGGATCTTTACACGCGAAACCGGATCCCGTTTTCTGCACGAGTCGATGCGCCAGCTAAGGGACGATCATCGGAATCGATCCCAAAGTGGGGCCCACCTTAACGTCGATGCTTTAGCGGCCCTTCTCCTTGCGCCAAGCCGCAAAATCCGCGTGGGTTCGCTCATCCGTCGGTGGATAGAGCCCCAGGATGGAGCGGCCCTTCATGACCTCTTCCTGCACGAAATCCTCGAATGCGGTCATCTCCACGGCCTCGCCGGCAATCTCGTCCGCCAGATAAGCCGGAATGACGACGACGCCCTCGCCATCGCCGACGACCACATCGCCGGGCCACACTGGCACGTCACCACAACCGATCGGAACATTGATGTCGAGCGCCTGGTGATGGGTGAGATTGGTCGGAGCGGAGGGGCGGTTGTGATAGGCCGGAATGCCGAGCCGCGCGATTTCAGGCGAGTCCCGGAAGCCGCCATCGGTAACAACACCAGCGACACCCCGCTTCATCAGGCGTGATACCAGGATCCCACCGGCCGAGGCTGCGCGGGCATCCTTGCGGCTGTCGATCACCATGACCGCGCCAGGGGGGCACTCCTCCACGGCCTTGCGCTGGGGGTGAGAGCGATCCTGAAACACGCTGATCGGGTTCAGATCCTCGCGAGCGGGAATATAACGAAGCGTGAAGGCCTCACCCACCATGTTTCCGAGGTCGGGGTTGAGCGGGCGGACATCCTGAATGAACTGGTTGCGCAGGCCACGCTTGTAAAGGGCAGTACACAGCGTTGCTGTACTGACAGTCTTCAGCTTCTCGCGGGTCTCCG
This sequence comes from Microvirga calopogonii, assembly GCF_003347665.1. Classification (GTDB taxonomy): domain Bacteria; phylum Pseudomonadota; class Alphaproteobacteria; order Rhizobiales; family Beijerinckiaceae; genus Microvirga; species Microvirga calopogonii. The sequence continues at coordinate 211,819 of NZ_QDGA01000004.1, read as the reverse complement.
GCTTCAACGTGGTCATGATCCTCTCCATATGTCAGTAGATGGCGGGTTCTCCGGCGGGCGCACCGAAGCTGGTTTCCAAGAAATCGAAGTCGCAGCCTTCGTGAGCCTGCTTGATGTGCCGCGTAAACATCCAGCCATAGCCGCGCTCGAAGCGAGCCTCTGGTTTCACCCACTCCACGCGGCGTCGCTCCATCTCGTCGCCCGATACATTGAGGTCTATGGTTCGTGCCGCCACATCCACCGAGATCATGTCGCCGTTCTTCACCAGAGCAAGGGGCCCTCCGACATAGGCCTCCGGTGAGACATGAAGAATGCAGGCACCATAGCTCGTACCGCTCATGCGGGCATCGGACAGGCGCAGCATGTCGCGCACACCCTGCTTCACGAGCTTCTTCGGGATCGGCAGCATGCCCCATTCGGGCATGCCGGGCCCACCTTGCGGGCCCGCATTGCGCAGAATCAGGATGTGATCGGCGGTGACTTCCAGGTTCTCGTCGTCGATGGCGGCCTTCATGGACGGGTAGTCGTCGAAGACGAGAGCCGGTCCGGTATGCTTCAGATAGCGTGGATCACATGCGCTCGGTTTTATCACGCAGCCGTCCGGGGCAAGGTTTCCTTTGAGAACCGCCAGCGCTCCCTCGGCATAAATCGGATTGTCGACGCTGCGTATGACGTCATCATTGAACACCTCCGCCCCGGCAATATTCTCGCCCAGGGATTGACCGGTCACGGTCAGAGCATCGAGGTGAAGATGATCCTTGATGCGGGTCATCAAAGCCGGCAAGCCGCCAGCATAATAGAAATCCTCCATCAGATACTTGTCACCGCTCGGACGCACATTGGCAATCACCGGCACTTTGCGGCTTGCCGCCTCGAAGTCGCCGAGGCCGATCTCCTGTCCCGCGCGGCGCGCCTGAGCGATCAGGTGAATGATGGCATTGGTCGAACAACCCATTGCCATGGCAACGGCGATGCCATTCAGGAAGGCCTCCCGGGTCTGGATCCGGTCCGGCGTCAGATCCTCCCATACCATTTCGACGATGCGCCGTCCGCATTCGGCACTCATGCGCACATGGTTGGCATCGGGAGCCGGGATCGAGGATGCCCCCGGCAGGGTCATTCCAATCGCCTCTGCAATCGCCGTCATCGTGGAGGCCGTGCCCATGGTCATGCAAGTGCCATGGCTGCGGGCGATACCCGCTTCCATATTGAGCCAGTCCGCGTCCGTGATGGTCCCGGCGCGGCGCTCATCCCAATACTTCCATGCATCCGACCCGGATCCCAGGATCTTGCCCTTCCAGTTGCCGCGCAGCATAGGCCCAGCAGGCAGATAAATGGCCGGCAGCCCCGCACTCGTGGCGCCCAGGAGAAGCGCAGGCGTGGTCTTGTCACAACCTCCCATCAGCACGACCCCATCGACCGGATGGGACCGCAGCAGTTCTTCGACGTCCATAGCCAGCATGTTGCGGTAGAGCATGGTCGTCGGCTTGACGTATTGCTCAGCAAGGGAAATTCCCGGCAATTCTACCGGAAAGCCTCCCGCCTGGAGGACACCGCGCTTCACATCGTCGACACGCAGCTTGAAATGGGCATGGCACGGATTGATGTCGGACCAGGTATTGAGGATGGCGATGACAGGCCGGCCGACCCAGTCCTCCGGGGCATAGCCCATCTGCATCATGCGGGAGCGGTGACCGAACCCCCGCAGGTCATCGGGCGCGAACCAGCGCGCGCTCCTGAGCGATTCAGGCGTCTTTCTAGCTGTCATGGTGCGAACGCTCATTGAATTGGAAGAAAATGGGAAGGGCCGAGCGCAGACTCAGCTCTGGAGGCCCCACTTCCGGATGGTCTTGCGCTCGATCGTCCTGAAGATCAGATTCTCGACGACGAGACCGATGATGATGACGGTCAGAAGCCCTGCGAAGACGGATGGGATGTCGAGCAGGTTGCGGTTCTCGAAGATGAACCAGCCCAGTCCTCCCTGCCCCGACGATACGCCGAACACGAGTTCCGCCGCGATCAGCGTGCGCCAGGCAAAGGCCCAGCCGATCTTCAGGCCCGTCAGGATCGATGGGAAGGCGGCAGGGACCAGGATCTTGAAAACATAGGAGAGCCCCTTCAGACCATAGTTCCGTCCGACCATGCGCAGCGTCTGCGACACACCGAGAAATCCGGAATGGGTGTTGAGTGCCACGGCCCAGAGCACCGAGTGGATCAGCACGAAGACCAGGCTGCCGTTGCCGAGGCCAAACCAGATAAGAGCCAGGGGCAGCAGCGCGATGGCTGGCAGCGGATTGAACATTGCCGTCATCGTCTCGAGGAAATCCGTGCCGATGCGGGTGTTGATGGCGAGAATCGTCAGAATCGCCGCGATGGTAACGCCCGCCGCATAACCCATCAGCAGAACCTTGAGCGAGGTCCATGCCCGGAGCGGGATTGTTCCATCCATGATCCTGTCAGCCATGGCGGACAGGGTGTCACCCAGGGTCGGGAAAAGGAGCGGATTGTCGAGGTAGCGACCGTAGACCTCCCAGACGATACCGAGGAAGATGATGATGGCCGTCTTGCGGACGAAGCCATTCCCCCAGGCGAGTTCGAGAGTGCTGAGCTTGCGCTCGACCGCACCCGTATGCGCCTGCGCCGCACCCGTGTCGGCGCGCATCACGATCTGTGCATTGCTCATGAGCGTGCTCCTAATGTTCTGCTTCGTCGGCGAACAAAAGCTCGTGGATATGCTTCTCGAGCTGCCCGGCGCTCCCGTCCGTGGGCGAAACGCGGTCTACGTCGTTCACTTCGGCCTTCACACGGCCTGGATGGGGAGAAAGGAGCAGAATGCGGTTGCCGATCTTGATGGCCTCCGCGATGGAATGGGTCACGAACATCACGGTGAATTTCGTGTCTTCCCAAAGCTGCAGAAGCTCATCCTGACAGGTTCTCCGGGTGAGCGCATCGAGTGCGGCGAAGGGCTCATCCATGAGCAGAATGTCGGGCTCCATCGCCATGCCGCGGGCGATAGCAACGCGCTGCTTCATGCCACCGGACAGGGTATGCGGATAAGAGTCGATGGCTCTCGTGAGATTGACCTTCTCGATATAGGCACGTGCCCGTTCCTCGGCCTCCTTGTGCGACAGCTTACGGGCCGCGAGCAAGGGGAACATTACATTTCCAAGGACAGTCTTCCAGGGAAGCAGTTGGTCGAATTCCTGGAAGACCATCATGCGATCGGCACCAGGCTCGGTAACCTCGCGCCCCTTGATGCGGATCTTGCCTTCGCTCGGGCTCAGATAGCCGCCGACGGCCTTGAGCAATGTGGACTTGCCGCATCCGGACGGTCCGAGCAGGACGAAACGATCGGATTGATTGACCTGAAAGCTGACCCTGTCGGTCGCCGTCACGAGGACGCTGGGCGTTTTGTAGCGCAGTGTCACGCCACTGACATCGAGAAGAGCGGACATGAATGATTGACCTAAGATACAGACACGATAGTGCGCCCCTCCCCTTGCGGGGCGCACGGGCGCAGTTCATCAGCTGCCGTTGAGATCGTGCGCGATCGGCAGGTAGAAATCCTTCCAGGATTTCGGCTGTGTCTTGAGCGTTCCGATCTTATAGAGATGATCGGCAAACTTCATCGTACCCTGCGGCTCGAGGTTCCATTCCATCATGCCTGGCTCCTTGAGCCATGCGAGCAGATCTTCGGAACTGGTCTTATCGCCTGTGATTTCCTTATAGATCTCGACTGCCGCCTTCGTATCGCTGCGAATGAAATCCTGAGCCTCTTTGGATGCCGCGCGAACGGCCTCGATGACCTTGGGATTGGCTTCGGCGAACTTCGTCGTCGTGAAGAACTGGCCCTGCGTGAGCGGCCCACCGATGATGTCCGGCGACTGCAGGATGATGCGTGCGTTCGGCACGGTCTTCATCTCGATGTACTGGAAAGGCGGCGCAGCGAAGTGGCTCTTCACTTCGTGCTGAGGATTGGTCATGGCCACGACGGCATCGGGATGACCGAGCTGAACGGTGTTTGCATCGAGCTTCGACCACTGATCCGCGCCGAACTCCTTGGCGCTCGCCATCTGGAGAAGGATCGCCTGGGTCGAAACCTTCACAGTCGGCACGGCTATCTTATCGCCGGGACCGAAATCCTTCAGTGATTTGATCTTCGGATCATGCGTGACGAAGGCCAGCGGCAGGGCGGAAGACGCCACGATGCCCTTTACTCCGCCCTTTGTCCGGTCCCAGAGCAGAAGCAGATTGCCGACACCCGTATTCACCATGTCGACACCGCCGGACAACAACGCATCCGTCTGCGCGCCGCCGCCGCTGAAGGTGATCCACTTGGTCTTCAGCTCAGGCAGACCGAGCCGGGCGGCATGCTTCTCGATGAGCTGCTGCTTCTCGATGACATGCGTCGGCAAGTAGATAATGCCGGGCTGGCGCGTGATGGAAACCTCATTCTTCTGCTGCGCCGAGGCGGCGCTCGCAAGCGCAACCACGCCTAAAGCAGCCGCTATACCGGCGCTTAAGCGCCTTATCTGTCTCTTCATGGCATTTCCTCAAGGTACGCTCCTCTTGGCGGGAGCCTTGATGGCCTTATTCGGCCGCTAAGCCGACAGCTCATACACTAATGCATTAGTGCATTCGGTACAAGTGTGCTATAGAGAGGCCAGACGAAAGTTCAGGTTCACGCGGATGACGCACTCTCGCACAGCTCTCACTCACCCGATTTCAGGCGGGATTTCCGATCGCCTTGACCGCGGACGCCAGGCAGCGCCTCAGGTCTTCGAGCGCCTCAGAGAGATGATCATATCGCTCGTGCTCGCCCCGGGAACCGTCCTGAACCGGCTTACCCTGCAGCAGGAGTTCGGTCTCAGCTCGACCCCTATCCGCGACGCGCTCCTGAGGCTTCAGGAGGATGGCCTGGTCGATATTTTTCCGCAACACGCAACCGTCGTAAGCCCGATCGATCTCACGCTGGCCCATCAGGCGCATTTTTTGCGGCGCTCTCTGGAGCTTGAAATCGTCCGAAGCCTGGCTCTTAGTCCGGATCCTCGCCTGATCGCCAGACTTCAGGGTTTTCTCGCGCAGCAGCAGGCGCTGATGGAAGCAGAAGACTTCGAGGCCTTTTCCGCAGCCGACCAGGCATTCCACCAGCATCTTTACGAAGCCGCCCGCATGAGCGACCTGTGGATCCTCGTGCGTAGCCGCAGCGGGCATATCGATCGCCTGCGTCGCCTTCATCTTCCCACTCCCGGCAAGGCACAGGACATCGTTCAGCACCACAGGCTGGTTGTGCGGGCGATTGCGGAAGGAAAAGCGGACGAGGCTCAAGAGCACCTCCGGCATCACCTTTCCGGAACTCTGGCGCATGTGGAGGAGATCAGGGCAAAGTATCCCGGCTATGTGAGAGGCTGAAGGCAAGGAGTCGGCAGAGCAGAATCTGAAGAGCACGATCCTGCCAGGCTACAATGACCTTCCGTCTGTCGCGGTATGTCTGGTGGCCCATAGGGCTGCCTGCGTGCGATTGCAGACGCCGACCTTCTTCAAGATGGTTTTGACGTGAACCTTCACCGTTGCCTCGGACAGGCTCAGTTTGCGGGCAATGACCTTATTGGGCGCGCCATCCCTCAGGAAGGCCAAGATCTCGGCCTCCCGGCTTGATAGTGCCGGACCATCGACCTTCTTATGATGAGGGCCGTTCGCAGGTTCATGACGGGTATCGTGAGCATTCATCCCGCCACGCGGCAGGACGATGGCTGCAGGAAGGACGGCTTCTCCCAGCATTACCAACTCGATCGATTTGATGAACACATCTCGTCCATAGGACGAGAGACAGAATCCATGAACTCCTGCATCCCAAACCGTAGGCACGGTGTGCGGGTCGAAGGCGTCCGCCAGCAGGACGATCCTTGCCGTGGGGGCATGAGCTTTCAACCGCCTCACAAGGTCGATGGCCCCGCTGGTGAAGCTGTCTGCATCAATGATGAAAAGCGCAGGAAGATCGTGGTGAACCGCAGGCAGGCGAGAAAAGCCATCGACAATCTCGTGCCACACTGCAAAGCCCGTATCTGAGAGGATACTCTCCAGACCTAGGCGAAGGACATGATTTCTGCAGACTGGGAACACGATAGCAAAAGACGGGTCTCCGCTATCGGATACGAATTCTGTTCCGTTCACGTTATCCGATGGCATGGCTCGGCCATCCTTTCGTTGAGCTGACAGTTATCTATATTGGTTCTGCAGGCCCTTCGATCTCACTGTATGACGTAGACAACCTTACGCGATGTCGCGTCGACGATAATCCGGTGACCATCGACTACGCCATAACGATAAGTTTCATGCTTCGGAATCGGATGAAGCTCGACTGAATCGGAAAGGCTTTCTCCAACGGATATTTGCTTTTCCACTTGGACTCCCGCGGAACTATCCTGATTGACAGCCAGCCTTGCGGACACTTCCGCAGCAACATTACGAACGACACCTGGGATGAAATCCGCTTCGAATAGCGATGCCGCTACCGGATCCGTCGCGTTCGGCGCCGCCGTGGGAGCCGTGACGGCTCCAACGGAGAAAACAGCTAGCGCCAGATGATACGCGGCTCTCATCCTCACACTCTCTAAAAGGGCGGACTTGAGCATAGAACGGAGCGGCGCGCGGGTTTATTCCACCTATTCGGGAAAAACTTTCAGAGGCACGGACCTGATCTTGTGCTCAGCGATTCGCCTCGGCGAGAGCACGGGCTTCCGCTTCACCGACTAGGGGCGCGCCTGCATTGATGCTCTGCAAGTAAGTCGTCATCAGGTCATCACCTCCGCTTGGCGAATACTCAGGAGCCTTACTGGTGCTTGCCACAGCGAAGGTTGCATTCCATTGATTGTTGCGGCAAGCAACGGCTTCCGCTTCCTCGCCGGGGGACTTCAGCCGGAACTCACGGCACAAGCCCCCCTCTGCGAGGCGATAGGTCGAGATCACCCGTAGATGGCCGAATGGCAGTTCTACGTCTTGCCCCGACGCATTCCCGCTCAATGCGCGGTGGACACCCGGGCTTCCGAGTTGCGCCACGAGCCCGCCTGTCCTCGCCGTGTCCTGGGAACCGGCGAAGTACCCCAGGGCGAACGCAACGGCTGCAACCGATGCTGCCAGGGCCATTTGCGCATACAATGGCTTTCGCTTGAACCAACCGACTTCCGACCGTGCGACCTCAGAGCTTATGTTTGCCGTGCTGGACGTTTCATAAGCTTCGATCTGAGCCGATACGGCCGCCCGCAATTGTGGCGGCACATCGGGCATCGAAGCGGCCGAGAAGGCAGATCGAGTCAGGCGGCGACTCTGCTGGAAATCCATGACCCGCTTTGCCACGGCAGGATCCTCGGCCATCGCCCTGGCAATCGCGGCCGCGGTGGGCTCATCGAGTTCGCCATCGGCGAACGCCATAAGGATCTCGTCGCTGAGATGTAGCTGAGACATTCTATTGGCTCCCCTTTTGCATGTCCTCAGCGCCTAGGCAGCCGCTGTCAATTCCATCAACCGCTTGCGCGCCCGCGCAAGACGGCTCATGACAGTCCCGATGGGCACCCCGAGAACATCAGCGGCCTCCCGGTAACTGAGTTCCTCGGCGCACACGAGGAGCAGGACCTCGCGCTGCTCTTGAGGCAGGTTATCGATGGCACGCTGCACCTCGGACAGAACCAGCCTGCTCAGAACAGGCCCTTCGCCCTGATCTCCGATGAGCTGCGTTTGCTGCGATAAATCTTCCGGCATGCCTTCGGTTCTCATCCGTCTCAGGTGATCAATCCAGTGATTGCGGAGAATCCGGAACATCCATGCGTCGAACTTGGTCCCTGGGGTCCAGCTTTCCGCATTGGCGAGCGCACGTTCGCAAGCTCCTTGGACGAGATCGTCCGCAAGAGATTGCGAGTGACAAAGCACGAGCGCAAAGCGCCTCAGGCGCGGCAGAAGCGCCACCAGTTCCTGTCCTATGGCTGCCGGCATTCCTGCTCCGCATGACCTCTTTGCCTCATAACGGAGAACCTAGTCGCTTTATTCCAATCTCAAGTGGGGAATATTTGCAGCACTCAGATACAAAAATGGGCGGCCCAGCGGCCGCCCATCGTTGAGTCCGGAGGACTGATGCGCTTTAGCGGATGACCTGCACGATCTTATGGGTGCTCGGCTCGACCAGCACGGGGGTGTTGTTCACCACCGTGTACTTGTAGCCCTTCACCTTGTACTGGGCCGGAACCTCGTAATAGGTCACTCCGGACTCGGGCAGAACCGCACCCACACGCACTTCTTCCTTGTAGGTGTAGGACGGGACGGACTGAGTCGTGACGTACTGGCGGAATTCCGGCTGCTGCTGGTCGGCGATACCGCCCACGATAGCGCCTGTCACACCACCAACGGCCGCGCCGACCGGACCGCCGACGATTGCGCCGCCCACCGCACCAGTCGCAGCACCGGCCGCAGCGCCACCCTGAGCGAAGGCGGCGGCAGGCGCAAGAGCGGCGAGAACGGTAGCAGCGAGAAGGAACTTCTTCGACATGATCTTACTCCTGATTGAACGTTCGGGATTCGCACCCGGCAACCGACAACGCGTCATCCACCAAGTAGTTTCACAACAAACCTCAGCTTACTGAGACCATCCTTGGTCTATGCTAAGGAGCGAATATGAGAAGCGCACCTTGCATACTTCGAACACACCTTGCTGTTATTCATCTTATGTTCATCAAAGGCCGCAATTTGACATCATTTCAAGTTTATACTCCTCGGGAGCTTCATGAGAATTCCCTCTGGCTTGAAAGCCATGGACCCGGTATTGTTTATGAAACCAACACGGTGCCTTGGCCGTTATTGCGTGTTGGATCCGCTACCCCAAATCCGTCCCTGAAGGTTGCGACGGATACTCCGCGGCGAAGGTGAGCGTTTCGATGAAATCAAGACAGCGCCATCTCCTCATTGCTGCATCGTGCCTCGCTCTCATGTGCCCGCCGAAGCTCCAGATCGAGCTCACCACGGCCAGCTCTCTCTCCTTAGGAAGCACGCCCGCCATTGCCAAGGATGGCAACAATGGGGGTGGGAATGGGAACGGCGGCGGGAACGGAAACGCAAATGGCGGAGGCAATGGAAACGGCAACTCGGGCGGGAAGGGTAACTCCGGGGACAACGGCAATTCAGGCAGGAGCGAAGGTCCAGGTAACGCCGGAAACAATGGTAACGGTCAGGGGAATGGCAGCGGGGGTGGAGCAAGCAATGGAAATGGCCGCGGCGGCGGGAACGGAAATGCCGGACAAAGCGGTTCGGGCCCTTCCAGCAATGCATCCGGTCAGGGAGCGGCCTCAAGTTCCGGGAACTCATCGGGCCAGGGGGATTCCTCCAACCGCGGCAATTCAGCCGGGCAAGGGAAAGGGGCCGACAATGGAAAAGCGTTGGGCCGGACTTCCGGCGCGAGCCAATCGCCCCCTGCCGCAACCGGCGGGTTGTCGGCTCTCTTTGGAGCGATCGCGGAAGGCCTCCGGCCGCTGACCCCACAGGCTCCTCCCGTGGAAAAATCGAAAGCCCGTAAAACCGCCGCCAATGCCAAAACCGCATCGAACAGCGAGCGATCGAAGGCATCGCCTTCGCGTACGGGTCAGAAGAACAAGGAGCAGGCGGCTCCCACAAACAAGAACGCCCCGACATCAAACAGGCTGCAGGCTGCCAATCCGCAGCTGCCCGCAGCAATGGTCGAACGAACTCTCCCCAAGCCCGTTCGCGCCGAACGCTCGGTTGTCGCAATTGGCCTGAGTTCAGCCAGTCTGGCCCAATTGAGCGCACAAGGCTTCAGGATGGAAAAACAGACGACCGGAAGGCTCGCGAGCGTCGTTCAGCTCATCCCACCGCGTGGAGTTTCCCTCGACGAGGCACAGCGGAGGATCCACGTTGTCGATGCGAGCGCTACGGTGGATTTCGATCATTACTATTACACCGACGAGGGACCGGCGGACTGTACGGGGCCAAACTGCGAAGCAGTTTCGCTCGTGGGCTGGAACACATCCGCTTCGCAGCGATGCGGCCCTACCCCGACAATCGGGCTGATCGATACAAGAATCAATCGCGATCATGAATCGCTGAAAGGACAATCGATCGAGATCCTTTCAGGCCTCGAACTTCGCGGCAGTCCGTCTCACCAGGATCACGGCACGGCAATAGCCGCCATCCTTGTCGGCAGAAGCGGCAGCAGCAACCCCGGACTTCTTCCCGACGGGCGCCTGTTGGCTGTGGAGGCATTCTATCGGGACGGTGGTACAGCGGATCGGACCGACGTGGTCACGCTCGTCGGGGCTCTGGAAGCTCTGGCCGAACGCAACGTGCGCGTCGTCAACATGAGCCTTTCTGGTCCAACCAACGAAGTTCTGAAGCGAGCGATTGCTTCTGCCCAAGAGAAAGGCATGATCATCATTGCCGCGGCAGGCAACAACGGCGCAGGTGCGGAGCCATCCTATCCGGCCGCCTATCCGGGCGTGATTGCCGTTACTGCCGTGGACAAGAAGCTTGCCGTCTATTCCCGGGCAACGCAGGGCGAATACATCGATATCGCCGCTCCCGGAGTGGATTTATGGGTTGCCTCATCGGGCGGCAGCACCGTCAAGAGCGGCACATCCTACGCGGTCCCGTTCGTGACGGCCGCGGCAGCGATCCTCACTGCATCGAGCGCTTCATTAGACGCGACGGATCTTCAGGCAACCCTGGAGAGCAACACCCTCGATCTCGGCGCGCCGGGCCGCGACAAGACCTACGGGTATGGATTGCTGCAGGCCGCAAATCTCTGCGCACCTCGCCCGAAGGAGACGCCGGTCGCACACTCGGCGACGGGACAGAGTGTCGACCTGCCTTAACTGGCTTTGCGCACTCGTTTGCTCTCTTCAGCTCTGCCAGCCGGTGCTATGCAGCGCCGACAGGATCAGGCAGGATATCCTCCCGTAGAGGAGAGTGAGTCATGGAAGCTCTGGTACTGGAGCGCAAGGATGAGCTCAGTTTGCGCGATATTTCCGTCGCGGAAACTTTGGGCCCTCGGGATCTCAGAATCGCTCTCCGAACGGTCGGCGTCTGTGGCAGCGATGTCCACTATTATACCCATGGAGCCATCGGGCCGTTCGTGGTCAAGGAGCCTATGATCCTCGGGCACGAGGCCGCCGGTCAGGTTGTCGAGGTTGGTTCGGCCGTGTGGGAATTCAAGGCGGGAGACCGCGTCTGCATGGAGCCCGGAATTCCCGATCCGGCAAGCCGCGCGACGCGCCTGGGCAAGTACAATCTCGATCCGTCCGTGCGGTTCTGGGCAACACCGCCCGTACATGGCGTGTTGCGGCCAACGGTCGTCCATCCGGCGGATTTCACGTTCAAACTTCCGGATCACATTTCCTATGCAGAAGGCGCCATGGTCGAGCCTCTGGCGGTGGGAGTCCACGCCGCCACCAAGGTGCAGGTGCAGCCGGGCGATCTGGCTGTCGTCATCGGCGCAGGCCCGATTGGGATGGTCACGATTCTGGCGGCTTTAGCCGCCGGTTGTTCGCGTGTCATCGTGAGTGACATTCACGAGCCTAAACTCGCCCTGGCGCGTTCGCTGGGTCCCGTGATCCCAGTCAATGTTAGGAATCAGAATCTTCTCGACGTCGTCAAACGCGAGAGCGACGATTGGGGCGCGGACGTCATTTTCGAATGCTCGGGCTATCCGCCTGCCATGGCCCAGATCTTCGACCTCGTCTGCCCTGGCGGGAAAGTGGCCCTGGTCGGCATCCCCCTCGAGCCCTTTCCTTTCGACGTCAGCAAGGCTCAGGTGAAGGAGGCGCGGGTCGAAAGCATCTTCCGCTACGCCCACGTGTACCCGCGGGCGATCGCCATGATCGCTTCGGGCAAGATCGACGTGAAACCCCTGATCACCGACCGCTTCGCATTCAAGGACAGCATCGAAGCCTTCGACTTCGCCAAGGCGATGCCGCCCGCCTCCGTAAAGGTGCAGATCGATATGCCTATGTGAAGGCTTAGCGCGTCGCGCGGAAAAGTGGCCCCGGCTTTCCGCCAAAGCGATGCGCCAATGAATAGATGAGCATCGGACCCAAAAGTGAAAATCCACTTTTGGGTCCGATGCTCTAGATGTTTCCGCTCAGGTAGCGTTGCAAAGTGGCGCGGGTTCCGTCGCGCCAGAGGCTGCTCAACGAGGTCTCGAAGCGAGACCGAAACTGCGGTGCGTCGGCGATATCACCGAAGATGTCCCGGAGGTCGAGGAAGGACGCCGGATTATCCTTCGCGGCCAAGGCGGCAGGCGTCAGGCGGCTCGCATTGGGATCATCGAGCCTGAAGGCCTCGCCTGTATCGGTCGTTCCTGCGCAATAGCGGCACCATAGGGCGGATTCGAGCGCAAGACCCGTTACATCAGCTCCTGCCTTCAGGCGATCCCGCGTCGATGGAAGAATGAACTTGGGCTGGCGGTTCGACCCATCCTGAGCGAGCCGGGGGATCGTGTCTCCCACATCAGGATTAGCGAAGCGACGGGCGATCAACTGGTAATACTCGCGAAGATCGACGCCGGGCACGGGCGGTACGCAGGGAATGATCTCTTCGACCTCCAGCTTGTCCAGAAATCCTCGCACCAGCGGATCCGCCATAGCATCATGGACAAAATGAATGCCCAATAATCCTGCCGGATACGCGATGGTGGCGTGTCCTCCGTTGAGGATTCGAAGCTTCATCAACTCGAAGGCTGCCACATGCGGCGTGAAGGTGACGCCGACGTCCTCCAGGGCTGGACGACCTGTCGGGAATTTGTCTTCCAGAACCCATTGGCGGAAGGGCTCGCAGAAAACGGGCCAATTGTCCTTTATACCGAAGCGCTCGGCCAAGATGGTGCGCTCGCGGTCGGTTGTCGCCGGCGTGATGCGGTCGACCATGCTGTTGGGAAAGGCCACCTGCTCGCGCACATACGCCGCCAGGGCAGGATCCACGAGATCCGCAAGGCCGGCTACCGCATCTCTCGCGACCTGTCCATTATGTGGAATATTATCGCACGACATCACGGTAAAGGGCGCCTTGCCCGCGTCGTGACGGCGCTTCAAAGCCGCCAGGAGGACACCGAACACACCCTTGGGGGCATTCATGTGAGCGGCATCGTAAACGATATCGGGATGGTCCGGATTGAACGATCCTGTTGCCGGATCGATGCAATAGCCGCCCTCCGTGACGGTCAAGGACACGATTCGCAGTGCCGGATCGTCAAGGGCAGTGACGATGGCAGTCCCATCCTCGTTGACGGGCACGAAGTCCACCATGGCGCCCGTCACACGCGCGATATTCGCGCCTGGCTCGAGTTCCACCACCGTGGTGAGCCAATCCTGCGGCTCCAGCGCCTGTCGCATCGCTCTGTCGCCGATACGGATGCCGGCACCAATGAGAGCCCAATCGAGATCTTTGCCGGCATTGAAGAGGTCGTCCAAGTACACGGCCTGATGGGCGCGGTGAAAATTTCCGACGCCGACATGCAGGATACCGGCCTTCAGCTCCCCGCGACCGTAGCGAGGTTTGGCAACACCGGACGGCAGATTCGCAAGGTTGGCGAGATTCAAGCTCTGGCTCATGACGGATAGACCTGATCGGATATAGGAGACACGTGGTTCGACGAAGCATATTCCGTTTCACGATTCATGCGAGCATGTCCGATGATGACGTCGACCGCCTTGTCGGCAATGGCCAGCACTGACGCGTTCGTGTTGCCGCTGGGAATGGTTGGCATGATGGAGGCGTCGACGATCCTCAAACCCTCGATGCCTCGGACGGCAAGCTCTGGCGTCACAACGGCATGAGGATCGCTCTCTCTACCCATGCGGCACGTTCCGACCGGATGGTAGTTGGTTTTCACCGTCTTACGACAGTGAGCGGCAATAGCCTCATCCGAAGCGACCTCTTTTCCCGGAAAGATCTCCCGCTCGACCATGCCACGAACCGGCTCTGTCGCGAGTACCTCGCGGGCATATCGCAAGGCCCCGATAGTCAAGCGAAGATCGTCTGGATCTCCAAAGAATTGCGGATCCACCAATGGAAGCGCAGCCGGGTCGGAAGACGCGAGCCGCACGGAGCCCCGCGCCTTCGGGCGTAGCAGGCAGGGGTTCAGCGTGACTCCGTGAGTGGGTTCGACACCCGAGACATCGCGGTCAAGGTAGACGGTTGGGACACAATAGAGCTGGATCGTCGGCCGCTCTCTCCCGTCGGGGTCGATAAAAGCGCACGCCTCGACGCCAGTGGTGGTAACGGCACCCGATCTGAAAAGCATGTACTGCAATCCATTGCTCAACATCGCAAGGCCACGGTCCTGGCCGAAATAGCCGAACGCCCCGGAGGTCGTGGCAACGACGGGAACTTCATGATGATCCTGCAGGTTCTGACCGACACCGGGCAAGTCGGCACAAGTCCTTATACCATGCCGCGACAGCTCATCAGGCGGGCCGATGCCGGAGAGCATCAAAAGCTTCGGCGTCATGTACGTCCCGGCCGCGAGGATCACTTCCGCGTCGGCGAAGACGGTTTCAGGCCCTGTCGGCCCGAGAAGATCCACCCCGGTTGCGCGGCTCTTCTCAATGCGGATCCCCGTGGCAAGCGTCTCCGTGATAACGGTCAGCTTCGGATGAGAGATGACGGGCTGGAGAAACGCGTCGACTGCACTGCACCGGCGACGTGTGGCCCAGTCAATCGTGTGCTGCATGAAACCGACACCGCTTTGTCGAGCTCCGTTAAAGTCGGCATTGTAGGGGATGCCCAACTCCTGCATTGCCTGCACGAAGGCGCGGCTCATCGCGGAGTGCTGTCCCAGGTGCGACACCTTCAAGGGGCCGCGGACGCCATGATAGGGCGCGCCCAGGTGATCGTTGCCCTCCTGCCGGATGAAATGAGGCAGAAGATCCTTGTAGCTCCACCCGGCGCCACCCAGAGCTTCGTCCCAATCATCGTAATCCTGAGCCTGCCCGCGGATATAGACCATAGCGTTGACAGTGCTTCCACCGCCCAGAACTTTGGCCTGCGGCACGATGGGTGCGCGGCCCCCGAGCTGCTGCTGCGGAAGAACGTGGTGCATGGTGAGATAGGTATCCCGGGCGAGGAACTTCATGTATCCCGCCGGCATCGCGAGGATCGGGCTCACCCTTCGGGGGCCCGCTTCAACGAGCAGCACGCGGGCATCATGCTCGGCGACGAGCCGGCCTGCCACGACGCATCCTGAACTGCCTCCGCCGACAACGATATAGTCGAAGCGCTTCGAGGCCATGGCTTGCCTCTGAGTTAGAGTCAGCTTGCCTTACGGGTCGGCAGCCGACGCAGATTGGCAAGCGGATGCCGCTGCACGCGCTCGATTGCAATGCCGTCACCGTCGAAGAGATGGCATGTCGCCGGGTCGAGCTTGATGGCGATGCGCTCGTGCACGTTTGTTGGGATCTCTCCATCCGCCTGGACAATCAGCATCGTGCCGTCGTTGAGCTGGGTATAGAGGAATGTTTCACCACCAAGACGCTCGACGACCATCACCTCGCCGGTGATCTCTCCCTCCCCAGCCAGTCGCATGTGCTCAGGCCGAACGCCGAGCGTCACCGCCTCTCCGACTTTCTGGCCACCGGGACGCACAGGAACGGCGAGGTTAGCGCCGCCCGCGAGCTGGATGCTGGTGGCCACATCCGTTACCGCCGTGACTGTCGCAGGAAGAAAATTCATCTTCGGGCTGCCGATGAACCCCGCCACGAAAAGATTCCGTGGATGATGATAAAGCTCCAGTGGCGTTCCGGCCTGCTCGACGATGCCTCCCTGCAGCACCACGATCTTATCCGCCATCGTCATGGCCTCGACCTGATCGTGGGTGACATAGATCATGGTTGCGGCCAATTCATCGTGCAGGCGAGCCAGCTCGATACGCATCTGAACGCGCAAAGCCGCATCGAGATTGGACAACGGTTCGTCGAAGAGAAAGACCTTTGGCTTACGCACGATGGCGCGGCCGATGGCCACGCGCTGCCGCTGGCCGCCGGACAGTTCCTTCGGCTTGCGGTCGAGGAGCTTATCCAAGTGCAGGATGCGTGCTGCTTCCGCCACCTTGGCACGCCTCTCCTCTTTAGGAACACCTGCGAGGCGAAGTGAGAAGCCCATATTGTCCGCAACAGACATATGCGGATAGAGGGCGTAGGACTGGAACACCATGGCGAGGCCGCGCTCCGATGGCGGCACGTCGTTGACGCGCTGGCCATCGATGAGTAGATCGCCCTCCGTAATCTCCTCAAGACCCGCGATCATTCTGAGGAGAGTCGACTTCCCGCATCCGGAAGGCCCGACAAAGACGCAAAATTCCCGGTCGTCGATGGAGAGATCAACGCCCTTGATAACCTGCACGGCCCCGTAACTCTTCTCAATGCCTTTGAGGACGACTGTCGACATGTTGAACTTCCCGTTACTTGACAGCACCGAAGGTCAGGCCACGCACGAGCTGGCGCTGGCTCATCCAGCCGAAAACCAGGATGGGTGCGATGGCGATCGTCGAAGCGGCGGATAGCTTGGCCCAGAACAACCCTTCAGGCGCGGAGAACGAGGCGATGAACGTGGTCAGCGGCGCTGCCTCGGACGTCGTGAGGTTCAGGCTCCAGAAAGCCTCATTCCAGCACAGGATGATGGAGAGGAGCGCCGTCGATGCGATGCCGGGCAGCGAGAGGGGCAGAAGGAGCATCCAGACCTCCTGCTTCGGTTTGGCTCCGTCCATGCGCCCGGCCTCGAGGATGTCCTTCGGCACCTCCTTGAAGAAGGTGTAGAGCATCCACACCACGATCGGCAGGTTCATAAGCGTATAGACTGCGGTGAGGCCCCAGCGGGTATCGATGGCGCCGATATCGCGGAAGAGGAGATAGATCGGGATCAGGACGCCTACGGCGGGCATCATCTTGGTCGACAGCATCCAAAGCAGCAGGTCTTTCGTCCGTTTTCCCGGGAAGAATGCCATGGCATAGGCGGCAGGAACCGCAATCAGCGTCGCCAGAAGCGTGGCCCCGACGGAGATGACGATGCTGTTGATGGCGAAGTGGATGTAGTCGGCCCGCTCGCGCACAGTCACATAGTTTTCGAGCGTCGGGCTGAAGAAGAGCTTCGGCGGCGTTGCAATCGCCTCCACCTCGGGCTTGAAGCTCGTCAGGATCATCCAGAAGATCGGGAAGAAGATCAGCCCGGCGGCGAACCACCCGACCACGGTGAGGATGAGCTTCTCGCGGGTTTTCGGGTGCATGGCTCAACCTCAATCGGCGATGTTCTTGGCAATCGAGCGGACGAGGAAGATCGCCACGATGTTGGCGAGAATCACGGCGATCACGCCGGCGGCCGAGGCACCACCCACATCATATTCGCGCAGGGCGCGCAGATAGATCAGGAAGGCCAGGTTGGTCGAGGCGAGGCCGGGGCCGCCGGAGGTCGTGACGTAGATCTCGGCGAACACAGAGAGCAGGAAAATCGTCTCGATCATGATGACGACGCTGATGGCCCGACCGAGATGGGGCAGGATGATGAAAAAGAACATCGAGAAGGGGCCCGCGCCGTCCATGCGTGCAGCTTCCTTCTGCTCGCTGTCGAGCGACTGAATTGCCGTGAGCAGGATCAGCAGGGCGAAGGGCAGCCACTGCCACGCGACGATGATAATGACGGAGGTCAGGGGAAAGCTTCCGAAGAAGTCGATGGCCGGCAAGCCGAGCGAGCGGGCAAAGAAGGCGAAGAGCCCGTTGACCGGATGCATCAGCATGTTCTTCCAGATCAGGGCGCTTACGGTCGGCATGACGAAGAATGGAGCGATTGCGAGCAGGCGTGCGATGCTCCGGCCGTAGAAATCCTGATCGAACAGGACGGCGAGAAGCGTTCCCAACCCGACCGTGATCACCAGCACCCAGAAGACCAGGAACAGCGTGTTGATCATCGCCGTCCAGAGGGACGGATCGGTCAGAAGAAACGTGTAATTCTCGAATCCCGCAAACCCGCCAACCGAAGGATCCAGCAGGTTGTAGTACTGGAACGAGAACCACAGCGTCATCACCAGCGGCACGATCATCCAAAGAAACAGGATGACCACCGAGGGCGCGATCAGGGGCAGCGTTCTCACATTGCGCTGACTGCGCCCCCCGGTAGGAGCCACGCTGGCAGGGGCAGGAACGGTCGTGGTGGTGCTCGCCATCTCGGTTGCTCACACTGGAGAGAGCAACCGGCGGACGATCAAGCCCGCCGGCTGCATGGCGATCGGCTTATTTCGGATAGCCTGCCTGCTTCATCGTGCGCTCCGTGGAGCGTTGCGCCGTCTCGAGTGCCTGGTCCACTGTCGTCTGACCGGCCAAGGCCGCCGCAATCTGCTGCCCGACGGCCGTGCCGATGCCCTGGAACTCGGGGATGGCGACGTATTGAATGCCGATATAGGGCACGGGATCCTTCGTCGGCTTGGTGATATCCGCACTCGACACCGCCTCGTAGACCACCTTCGCGAAGGGCGCCGCCTTCTGGTACTCGGGATTGTCGTAGGTCGATTTGCGCGTACCGGGAGGCGCAGCGACCCAGCCGACTTCATTGCCAACCAGGGTGATGTAGTCTTTCGAGGTCGCCCATTTCACGAAGGACTTCGCCGCATCGACCTTCTTCGAGGACGCCGGAATGCCGAGCGCCCACGCCCAGAACCAGCCAGATCCGTTGCTCGTGACCTCCACGGGTGCGGCCGTGAAATCCGTCTTGTCCGCAACCTGGCTTTCCTTCGGATTGTAAATGTAGCCCGCCGCCGATGTGGCGTCGACCCACATGGCGCAATGCCCGGTCGCGAACAGGGCGCGGTTTTCGTTGTGCCCGTTCGCCGTTGCGCCCGGAGGCCCATATTCCCGCATGTTCTTGACGTAGTAGTTGATCGCCTTCTTCCAGGGCTCAGAGGTGAGCTGCGGCTCCCATTTCTCGTTGAACCAGCGTCCGCCGAAGGCATTCACCATCGGGCCGATGAAGGCCATGTTCTCGCCCCAGCCCGGCTTGCCGCGCTGGCAGAAGCCATATTGCTCCTTCGACTTGTCGGTCAGCTTGGCCGCATATTCGGCGATCTGGTCGTAAGTAGGCTTGTCGGGCATTTTGATGCCGGCCTGATCGAACAGATCTTTGCGATAGAACGTGAAGGAGCTTTCAGCATAGAATGGAACAGCGTAAAGCTTGCCGTCATACGACAGGCCGTTCATCACAGACGGAATAATGTCGGCATAATCATAGTCGGCGCCGAGATCATTAAGGGGAACGAGCCAATTCTGCTTGCCCCAGATCGGTGCCTCGTAGGAACCGATCGTGATGATGTCGAACTGCCCGCCCTTGGTGGCGATGTCGGTGGTCGCGCGCTGACGCAGCACGTTTTCTTCAAGCACCACCCAGTTCAACTTGTTGCCCGTCGCCTGCTCCCACTTGGGAGACAGCCGCTGCATGATGATCATGTCGGCGTTATTGACCGTGGCAATCGTCAAGGTCTGGCCCTGAGCCAATGCCAGACCCGTACCCGCAATCCAACCCATTGCAGACAATAGCGTAAGCTGCCTCAACTGCATCGTTTCCTCCCAACGGAAGCTGTTTTGGATTATCTTTAATTGTTAAGAATGGATGCTCTCACAGCAGCCAATGCCAGTCAATTACTCGAGCCAACCTAGGTTTACTGGTGTTGGCATCAATATTGATGATGGATTTTGCTTATTTGCTTACAATATGTGATTTACCTCCTGAGAGATCTTGCCGTCATCTTCAGCCCGCCTAGATAGAGCCGCCACTGAACAACCGTGCCTTCATCGAAGCCAAAGCAACAGCATCGAATTTCGCGCTCTGATCGTTTGAAATGCGGAATGGAGCCTATATCATTGCTTTCAGCGAAGGCCTTAGCGCATCGTGCGGACCCGGAGGGCCGCGTCCGCGAAAAGGGGACCCGGTTTTCCGCACGATGCGCCGTCCAATGCTCTAGCCGCTATGGCAGATCTCCACCAAGGGCAAGGTCGCATTGGAAGGCCGCCGCGCATGCCCCTCGCCTCACATATGGAGTTCCATCCCCAATGCCTTGAGCGCCGCCTCCTGGAAGGCTTCTCCTTGTGTCGGATGCGCGTGGATCGTGCCGGCGATATCCTCGAGGCGCGCGCCCATCTCGAGCGCCAAGCCGAAGGCGGTCGCTAGCTCGGAGATGCCCTGCCCGACGGCTTGGATGCCAAGCACCAGATGGTTGTCCGCACGGGCAACGACCCGCACAAAACCGTCCTCGCCCATTCTGGTCATAGCGCGACCATTGGCCGAGAACGGA
The DNA here is from genome assembly GCF_003347665.1 of Microvirga calopogonii. Classification (GTDB taxonomy): domain Bacteria; phylum Pseudomonadota; class Alphaproteobacteria; order Rhizobiales; family Beijerinckiaceae; genus Microvirga; species Microvirga calopogonii. Next base: position 191,496 of record NZ_QDGA01000004.1, on the reverse strand, counting down.
AATTGTCCAAGTTTGATGTCAGTGCCCGTTCGGCGCGCCTCTTCCGGCGAGAGGCCGACGGTGACGATCTCGGGATCGGTGAAGCAGACGGCCGGGATGCCGCGCTTGTCCCAGACGCGTCTATGGCCCGCGATGATCTCTGCCGTCATCTCGCCCTGCGCCATGGCGCGATGAGCCAGCATCGGCTCGCCTGTCACGTCGCCGATGGCATAGATCCCGCGCATCGACGTCTGGCATCGCTCGTCGATGCGAATGAAGGGGCCGTCCATGTCGAGGACGAGCTCGTCCAGTCCCCAGCCCTGCGTAACGGGCCTTCGACCGACCGTCACCAAGATCTTGTCGGCTGCAAGCGATGTCTCCGATCCATCCTCCGCCTCGACCAGCAGCGTGCCGCCCGCTTTCGCCAGGCCCTTCGCCTTGGCGCCGGTCAACACCTCGATGCCGAGCGCCTGTAATCTCTTTGTGACCGGACGCGTCAGTTCGGCATCGTATTGCGGCAGGATGCGGCCTTGAGCCTCGACGACCATCACCTTCGCCCCCATCTTCGCGAAGGCGGTACCGAGTTCGAGGCCGATATAGCCACCGCCGACCACCACGAGGCGCTCCGGAACCGACGTCAGCGACAGAGCCTCGGTGGACGTGATCACAGGGCCGCCGAACGGCAGGCTCCTCAATTCTACTGGAGCCGAACCCGTTGCGATCACCACGTTCTCGGCGCGGATGATCTGCCGGCCCGTTTCGGTCTCCACCTCGACCGTCTTGCCGTCGCGAAAACGCGCATGGCCCTGAACGATCTTTACTTTCGCCTTCTTGAGCAGACCCGACACGCCGCTGTTGAGACGCCCGACGATGCTGTCTTTCCAGGCGATCGTCTGGGAGAGATCGAGCTCCGGCTTCGTCGTCCTGATCCCGAGAGAATTCCGACCATTCGCCAGATGAACGATCCTGTCGTATTCCTCCGCCGCATGAATGAGCGCCTTGGAGGGAATGCACCCGACATTGAGGCAGGTTCCGCCGGGTTTGCCCGAGTCGACGATGACCGTGTCGATCCCCAGTTGCCCGGCGCGGATCGCGCAGACATAGCCCCCAGGCCCGGCTCCGATGACGAGGAGCTTGCAGGAAATATCCTTCATCGGTTTTAAGCCTCCACGAAGATCATGGCTGGGGTCTCCAGCAGCGTCTTGATGCGCTGCACGAACACCGCCGCATCCCAACCGTCGATGATCCGGTGATCGAAGCTCGAGGAGATGTTCATCATCTTGCGAGGGATGAAGGTCGAGCCATCCCAGACCGGCCGCACCATCATCTTGTTGACGCCGACGATGGCGACCTCCGGGTAATTGATCACCGGCGTGGTGACGATGCCGCCCATGGCGCCGAGCGACGTGATGGTAATCGTCGACCCGCTTAGTTCCTCACGGGTGGCGAGCCCGGATTTCGCCGCCTCCGCGAGCCGGTTCAGTTCAGCCGCGCATTCCCAGAGGTCGCGAGCCTCCGCGTGCCTCACCACCGGCACCATGAGACCGGCTCCCGTCTGCGTTGCGATGCCGATATGCACGCCGCCATGCTGATGGACGACACCTGCGTCATCATCGTAGATGGAGTTGAGGTGCGGCTGCTCGGCGATGGCTTTCACCATTGCGCGCATGAGGAACGGCAGCAGCGTCAGTTTGGGACGATCGGCCCGCCTGTTTGCATTGAGTGCCGCCCGCAGATCCTCGAGCGCCGTCACGTCGACCTCTTCGACATAGGTGATGTGCGGGATGTGCGCTTTCGCAATCGCCATATTCTCCGCGATCTTGCGGCGCAGGCCGACGACCTTGATGTGCTCGACCGATGTGTTCTGGGACAACCCGGGCGCCTTGGCGATCTGGCGTCCATGGGTGAAGAAGGCGTCCAGATCCTCGTGGGTGATACGGCCTGCGGGGCCGGAGCCCGGAACTTGGCGCAGATCGACCCCGGCCTCACGTGCCCTCAACCGGATGGCAGGCGAGGCGATCGGCTTCTCACCCTCGGCCCGCGTCACCGGCGCGCGATGCATCCTCGCCGCAGGGGCCTGCGGCTTCTCCGTTGGCAGAGGCGGCGTGCTCTTGGCTTGCCGTTCGACAATGGCATCCGGGACTTTGACCGCACCATCCGCCTGGGCTTCGATCTCTCCGGTTCGGGCTGGCGGTTCAGCTACCTTTTCGTGCTGAATCGTCTCGGACGATGTGCTCTCCTCCCCTTCGACCTTCAGACGGATCAGAGGCGAGCCTATCGCCACCACATCGCCGATCTCCGCCCCGAGCCACAGAACCTCGCCGTCGACCGGAGAAGGAATTTCCACAGTGGCCTTGTCCGTCATCACGGCAGCCAGCACCGCGTCCTCGCGCACGAGGTCGCCGACCTTGACGTGCCACTCGACGAGTTCGGCCTCGGCGATGCCTTCGCCGACATCGGGCATTTTGATCAGGTGCTCGCCCATGTCAGGCCTCCATCGTCTCGATAAGGGCGCGGCCGACGCGGGCGGGCCCTGGGAAGTAATCCCATTCCTGAGCATGTGGATAGGGCGTGTCCCATCCGGTCACCCGGACGACGGGCGCCTCCAGCTGGAAGAAGCAGTTTTCCTGAACAAGCGTCGCCAGTTCTGCTCCGAAGCCCGAGGTGAGAGTGGCCTCGTGCACGACCACGCAGCGGCCCGTCTTTCTGACGGAGGCCGCAATCGTCTCCATGTCGAGCGGGATAAGTGTCCGCAAATCAATGATCTCCGCATCGATGCCGGTCTCCGCTGCGGCGGCCTGTGCCACGTAGACCATTGTGCCATAGGCCAACACGGTGACGGCGGCGCCTTCGCGCACGATCGAGGCCTTGCCGAGCGGCAGGCTGAAATGCCCGGTCGGCACTTCGCTCAGGTCGTGTTTCGACCACGGCGTCACCGGCCGGTCGTGATGCCCGTCGAAGGGACCGTTGTAGAGCCGTTTCGGCTCCAGGAAGATCACGGGATCGGGATCCTCGATGGCGGCGATCAGAAGCCCCTTGGCATCGTGCGGGTTGGACGGCACGACCGTCTTCAAACCCGACACGTGCGTGAACAGTGCCTCAGGGCTCTGGCTATGGGTCTGCCCACCGAAAATGCCGCCGCCGGTCGGCATGCGGATCACCATCGGGCAGGTGAATTCACCATTCGAGCGGTAACGCAGCCGGGCTGCCTCCGACACGATCTGATCGTAAGCCGGATACATGTAATCGGCGAACTGGATTTCGATGCAGGGCAGCAGGCCGTAGCTTGCCATGCCGATGGCCGTTCCGACGATGCCGGCTTCACTGATCGGCGCATCGAAGCAGCGTGTCTTTCCGTATTTCTGCTGGAGACCGGCCGTGCAGCGGAAAACGCCGCCGAAATAGCCGACATCCTCACCGAAGACCACGACGCGCTCGTCGCGCGCCATCATTACATCCATGGCGTCACGGATGGCTTCGATCATCGTCATGCGCGCCATGGCCTTAGACTCCCGCCTGCTGACGCTGACGACGCAGATGCGGCGGCATTTCGGCATAGACGCCGTCGAAGATCTCGCGGGCGGATGGCTTGGCACCAGCGTGAAGCGTGCCGTAGCTCTCCGCCTCCTTCTGGGCTGCGATCACGGTATCGAGGATTTCCGCCTCCGCCTGCTTGTGCCGCTCCTCCGACCAGGCGCCGCGCAGGATTAGATGGTTCTTCAATCGAATGATGGGATCCCCAAGTGGCCAGGCATCGGACTCGGTCTTCGGGCGGTACGCCGACGGATCGTCGGACGTCGAATGCGCACCCACCCGGTAGGTGACGTATTCGACGAGCGTCGGACCGAGATTGCGACGGGCCCGCTCGGCGGCCCATTTCGCAACCGCATAGACGGCGAGGTAATCGTTGCCGTCGACTCGCAGAGAGGGAATGCCGAAGCCCAGTCCACGGGCGGCAAACGTTCCTGCTCCGCCTCGCGCGATTCCCTGGAACGTGGAGATCGCCCATTGATTGTTGACGATGTTGAGGATGACCGGCGCCTTGTAGGTGGACGCGAAAACGAGAGCCGCGTGAAAATCCGATTCCGCCGTCGATCCATCGCCGATCCAGGCCGCCGCGATCTTGGTGTCGTTCCGGATTGCCGAGGCCATCGCCCAGCCGACGGCCTGGACATATTGGGTCGCGAGATTACCCGAGATCGTGAAGAACCCGTGCTCCTTGGAGGAATACATGACGGGCAGTTGCCGTCCCTTCAGCGGATCGCGGGAGTTCGAATAGACCTGACACATCATGTCGACCATGGAATAGCCGCCGGCGATCAGGAGACCCGCCTGCCGGTAGGTCGGGAAGTTCATGTCTCCCGGCGAGAGGGCCTTTCGGAAGGCGCAGCTGATAGCCTCTTCGCCAAGATGCTGCATGTAGAAGGAGGTCTTGCCCTGCCGCTGCGCAATCAGCATGCGCGCATCGAAGGTGCGCAGGGTCATCATGTTGCGCATGCCCTCGACGAGTTCCTCGTCACTCAGCAGCCCGGCCCACGGCCCGACCGCTTCTCCGGCGCGGTTGAGAACCCGAATGATGGAGAAGGCGAGATCACGGATGGTTTCCGGCTCCACATCGACGTCCGGCCGCGGGACGGCCCCAGCCTTGGGGATTTTCACATTCGAAAAATCGGGGGTGCCCCCCGGTCGAACGGCGGGTTCGGGCACGTGAAGGGTCAACGGTCCATAATCGGTCATGGTCTTTCGTTCTCCTCCCGAGAGAACTAGGAACGAAACACCATTCGGCCATAGGCTGAGCCGTTTCTAAAGGAGCAAATGCCGGTTATAGACAGGCTCTGATAGCGCGGACAAATCCGCTGGCACCATCAAGGCTTTACTGTCGCCAGAATCTCGCCGGCCGTGATTTCCGGTTCGCCCTGAATCAAATCGGCCAAGCTGGCGCGGATCCAGGCGAGGGCCTTCTCGTTGGCCGCAAGAGCAGCCTCGCGGCTGTCGAACAGAGTGACGGAGCCTCCGGAACCGTTGCCGCAATCGAAGACATGATACTCTTGGAAGCCCGGAGATTGCCGCAGGATCTGGCCGATCCCGCTCTCCGCTCGCCGCGCCGCCTCAGGTACCGAGCGCATCTTGCTGAACTTGCGAATGACGACATACATGGATGCCTCCGCCTGCTGTAGAAGAACGCAACCCCGAGTACCAAGAAGAAGAACGGCGCGACTCTCGCGGAGCGCCGGAGATCACCGCGCGGCGCTAATGGGCCATCAGGACCGGCATACCCGCATGGGCAATGATGTGGCTCGTCGCGCCGCCGAAGATCATCTGCCTCAGACGGCTCTGGGTGTAGGCCCCCTTGACGAGCAGATCCGCATGAAACGAAGCGGCGTCTTCGAGAATGGCCTCGCCCGGGGAGCGCGTGTTCAGCCTGCGAACCGCCGTCTCGACCCGAACTCCGTTTCGCTCGAGGCGGAAAGCGAGCTCCGCACCGCTTGGACCGTCCACTCCCCAGCCATCCAGCGACAGAACGACGACACGACCGGCCTTCTTCAGGATGGGCATCGCGAGCGCCACGGTCCGAGCCGTTTCCGTGCTGCCGTTCCAAGCGATCACGACAGTCTCGCCGATCGACGCCGGTGACGCGGGCGGGACCATGAGCACGGGCCGTCCGCCCTCGAACAAGGCAGCTTCCAGAGTGGCGAGTCGCGGCGGCTCATCCTGCGTTCCAGGGCGACCGAGCACGACCAAGTCGAAGACCCGGCCGAAGCTGCCGATATAGCTGTCTCCGAACAATTGCTGCCCGATAAAGTCGCAGGTAACCTCGTCTGCCGCTTCCGTTTTGCGCGGCACCGCGCAGGAGAGCATGAATTCCTCGAAGAGGTGCCGCGATCGCGACAGGTGCTCACGCTGCTCCTTCTCGCTCAGGATGGTCCAGCCGACCGGGACATCGAAGGCGATGACCTCCGGGATATCGGGACCGAGCGCCAGTCCCTCCACATGGCTTCCGAACCGGCCCGCGACGAGCAGGGCGGCGTCCAGGACCGAACGGATGAAACTATGCGGCTCAACCGGAACCAGAATGGCTTTCATGGCAACCACCTCGGCAAGCCTGTGGGGCGACGCCTCGAAAGCATTATACTCCCAAGCCGCCATCCGGCACAGCCTATCTTTGCGTCCCTTCAGACATGCACGTTGCCGAAGGCCAGCTCCCCCTCGCCCGTCGGTTTGCGCAGGGCGGCGTAGAGGATCCATCCATAGAAGACGGCCAGACCGGCGATTACGACCCATCCGGGAGCCGGCCCGATGGCCGCATTCCGAACCCATTCCCCCACCGATCCGACGAGGTGAGCATCGACCGCGTTCTCCTGCATCCTGATGAAGGTGGTCTTCACCAGCCAAGCGAAGAGCAGGATCAGGAACAGCCAGCAATAATTGCGCCGGAGGCGGCGCGTGATGGCCTCGCTGGTGCTCGTCAGGAACAGGGGACGACGGAGGTCCTCACCCAGCTTCTGGACCCAATCGTCCGTGGTCCCCTCCTCGGGAGCGAAGATCTGGGCGAAGTAATTGCGTTCCATCCGGCGGACCCGGTTCCGGTACACGTCGAAGAAGCGGTACCGCCGCGCCTCGATTACGAGCAGCAGGAGGACCAGCACCATGGCGAAGATCAGCACGCCGTGGTGGGCGGTCGACGTGGACAGGGAGACCGACAGCATGGCGGCCACCACAGTGATGGCCCAGTTTGTCGTCCGGTCGATCCGGTCGCGCCAGCCGGCCATGCGGGCGATCTCGGCGCGGTGGTAATGCGCCATGACGTTGATAAACTCGGTCGAATTGCTGGGAAAGACCGGCGCCTTTACGGAAGGACGGAGGGTCTGCACAACGCCTTGATCGTTCTTCGGCAGCATGATCTTGCTCCCTTAAGCCGCGGCAGCGTCTCGACATGCCCGGTCAGCTCTGGAGACTTGTTTGTTTATAGGTCTCAGCGAAACGAAATCATCATGGCATCGGCAAGTTCCGCTCGAAAAGGAAGATGTCTGGAAGGAGATTCCAGACGAGATCCATGCCCAGCCAAGCCGGAACGGTCAGATTCCTGACACGCAGAAGGTCCGGTCGTTGGGATGCGATTGGCAGCGCATATCACATCAGGTGCGAGATGGATCCATCAGCGGCTTCCAATCGGACGAGACTGTCTCCTCGCCGGGAGTCCAGGTCGGATCCGAGCGCCGTCAGTCCCAGACCGCATGGGGCAGCGCATCGAGCGGGATCTTGAGGTAGCGCGTCCCGTTGCTCTCCGGCGCCGGGAGGCGCCCTCCCGCCATGTTCACCTGCAGGGCGTGGAGGATCAGCTTCGGCATCGGCAGCTTGGCGTCCCGTGCCCGGCGCAGGGCGACGAACTCATCCTCGGTGCGGGCCTGCGCCAAATGGACGTTATGGGCCTTCTGCCCGGCGACAGAGCTCTCCCAGGCCGGAGCCCGTCCGCCCGGCATGTAGTCGTGGCCCGAAAACAGGCGCGTGTCGTCGGGCAGGGAGAGGATGCGCTGGATGGTGCGCCACAAGGCCCGCGCATCCCCGCCGGGGAAGTCGCACCGGGCCGTGCCGAAATCGGGCATGAAGAGCGTGTCGTGGATGAAGGCGGCGTCGCCGACGACATAGGTGATGGATGCGAGTGTATGACCCGGTGAGAAGATGACCCGAACCTCCAACTCCCCAAGCTGAAAATCATCTCCATCGGCGAACAGGCAGTCCCATTGCGAGCCGTCCGGTTCGAAATCCGCGAGGTTGTAGATGTCCTTCCAGAGCCGTTGAACGTCGATCACGCGCTCGCCGATGGCCGTCTTCGCGCCTGTGCGGTCCTTGAGATATCCGGCAGCCGACAGATGGTCCGCGTGCGGATGCGTATCGAGGATCCATTCGACGGTCAGGGCTTTCTCCTTCACGCAGGCGAGCAGGGCGTCGGCCGAAGCGGTCGCGATGGAGCCGGACTTCTCGTCGTAATCGAGAACCGGGTCGATGAGGGCGCAGCGCCGCGTCGCGGGATCGGACACCACGTACTGGACGCTGCAGGTGCGCCTGTCGAAGAACGCGTCCACCTGCGGTCTCGCGGCTGAACGGTCGGGCGCCGATCGAGGGATAGCTGCTGTGCTCATGGCTTCTCCTCCTTCGAACGCGGATGCGCGAACCGTTCATGCCGCTCGTGCCGAGGCCTCAGGCATCGGGCTGCGGCACGATCCGGATATAGGGCTTCGGCGCCTTCCAGCCTTGCGGGTAGATCTTCCTGGCCTCCTCGTCCGGCACGGAGCCCGCAATGATGACGTCCTCGCCCTGCTTCCAGTTCGCGGGTGTCGCGACCCGGTGCTTCGCCGTGAGCTGCAGCGAATCGATGACCCGAAGCACTTCGTCGAAATTGCGCCCCGTCGTCATGGGATAAACGAGCACGAGCTTGATCTTCTTGTCGGGCCCCACGACGAACACGTTGCGGACGGTCTGATTGTCCGCTGGCGTCCTGCCTTCCGACGTGCCGCCCGTGCTGGCGGGAAGCATCCCATAAAGTTTGGAGATCGAGAGATCGGAATCGCCGATCATCGGAAAGTTGGGTGCGGATCCTTGAGTCTCCCGGATGTCCTCGGCCCACCGGGCATGATTGTCGACGGGATCGACGCTGAGCCCGATGATCTTCACGTTGCGGCGGTCGAACTCGGGCTTGATCCTGGCCATGTATCCCAGCTCGGTCGTGCAGACCGGGGTGAAGTCCTTGGGATGGGAAAAGAGCACGCACCATGAATCGCCGAGCCAGTCGTGAAAGCGGATGCGACCTTCCGTTGTCTCGGCTTCGAAATCCGGCGCGACATCGCCAATCTGGAGTGTCATCGAAACCTCCTGCCATATGCGCGTCGGGCGGACCCGCAGGGCCACGCCGAACGATGCGCCAGCCAAAGAGTGAGCATCGGATGGGATCCCAGAAGTGCAAGTCACTTTCAGGTCAGATGCTCAAACACGCCCCGTCGCCTGCCGCCATGTATATACTGCGCGGCGGCACCGGTGAAGTCGCTTCCGGCCATGGACGAAGCGCGCGTCGGCGGTACTTCGTGAGGCGCCTCACCACCCCTCCCGCTCAAGCCTGCACGAAAACCTCGGCGTGCTCGATGGAGAAGCGCTCCAGCTCGTCGACGACCGCTTCCAGGTGAGCCTCCATGGCCCGGCGGGCCGCCGAGGCGTCGCGCGCCTCGAGAGCGTGGAAGATCTCCCAGTGCTCGGCGAGGGTCACCGCATGCCGCCGTGGCGAGGAGAGAAGACGGCGCACCCGGTCGATATTGGCCCGCGAGGCGTCGATCACGGCGGCGACGCGGGGCATCTCCAGCCCCTCGACGAGAATCATGTGGAATTCCAGGTCCAAGGCGTGGAAACCAGGGCGATCCCCGCGCGAGACCGCCCCCTGCTGGGCTTCCAGGTTGTAGCGAAGCGCCTCAACGGATGTCGAGGGCAGCCCCTTGGCGGCCGCTTCCGCCACCATGCCTTCCAGAGCCTGCCGAATCAGCATCGATTCCCTGATTTCCGACAAGCGGATGCGCGCCGCGCGGGATCCGCGCTGGGGCAGGATCTCGACGAGCCCCTCGGCAGCCAGACGCGTGAGGGCTTCGGAAACCGGAAACCGGGAAACCCCGAGCGCCGCACAGACGGCCCCCTTGTCGATGAATTCCCCTGGGGCGAATTCGAGAGCCACGATGGCGTCCCGGATGGACGTCTCCACCTTCTCGGTCGTGTGCCCCCGCGCCCCCCGCTGCAGGGGAACGAGGAAATCGTATCTTTTTCTCTTGTCGAGCGCGTCCATTTGCCTAACATGTTAGCCGAACCGATGGGCGCACGCCATCAGCTTGTCGGGTGCCATGCACGAGCGGAACCGCTCGTGACCAATCGTCAACCGGCCGCAGAGCCGGCATCTTAGAGGAACGCCTATGCCATTTCCGACCCGCCGCCTAGCTTTGAGCCTCGTCGCGGCCGCAGCCGCCATGCTGCCCGCCCTGCCGGCCAGCGCCCAGACGAAGCTGAAATGGGCCCACGTCTACGAGACATCCGAGCCCTTCCATACCCAGTCCGTGTGGGCCGCTCAGGAAATCGCCAAGCGCACCAACAACCGCTACCAGATCGACGTCTATCCCGCCTCCCAGCTCGGCAAGGAGAGCGACATCAACCAGGGCCTGTCGCTCGGCACGGTCGACATGATCATCTCGGGCCCGAGCTTCGCCGCCCGCAGCTATCCGCCCATCGGCATCGGCTACTATCCCTATGTCTTCCGCGATTCCGGCCATCTGCTCGCCTTCGCGAAGAGCGACGTCTTCAAGGAGCTCGCCGCCGGTTATGCCGACAAGACAGGGAACCACATGGTCGCCCTCACCTATTACGGCGTGCGCCACAGCTCCACGAACAAGCCGTTCAAGACCTGCGCCGAGATGAAGGGCCTCAAGATCCGCGTGCCCGACGCACCGGCCTATCTGGCCATGCCGCGCTCCTGCGGCGCGAACACCTCGCCGATTGCTTTCGCGGAGGTCTATCTGGCGCTTCAGAACGGCACCGTCGACGCGCAGGAAAACCCGCTGACGACTATCGAAGCCAAGAAGTTCTACGAAGTGCAGAAGCACATTGTGCTTACCGGCCACATCGTCGATCACCTGGCGACGATCATCTCCAAGCAGCTCTGGGCCAAGCTCTCGGACGAGGACAAGAAAATCTTCAGCGACGTCGCTCAGGAAGCCGCCGTCCGCGCCTCGAAAGAGATCCAGGCGAAGGAGAAGGAGCTGATCGAGACCTTCAAGCAGAAGGGCCTGACGATCACGGAGGTCAACAAGGACGAGTTCAAGGATGCGGTGATGAAGAACGTCACCCTGGAATCCCTGGGCTATCGGAAGGCCGATTACGACAAGATCCAGGCGCTGAAGTCGGAGGGCCTCTGATCCGTCTGCCGGGCCGCTCCGGGCGGCCCGGCATTTCCTTCCATCGATCCCGCCGCGGCGGGATCGGTCCAGGTGCGTAAGAGCGAGGCTCGACGAAACATGCAGACTGAGGTCCACACCCAGGTCAGCGCCGAGGCATTGGCGCAGACCTTCGACGAGAGCGAGCACGCGCCTGTCGATCTTTCGGGCTATGCCTTCGAGGATTGGCTGTCCCTGGCCCTGTTCTGGGCGATGGCGCTCGCCGTCTTCGTTCAATTCTTCACACGCTACGTGCTGAACGACTCCTTTGCCTGGACGGAGGAGATCGCAACCAATCTCAATGTGGCCCTGGTCTTCGTCGGATCGGCCATGTGCGTGCGCATGAACCGTCACATCCAGGTCGACTTCCTCTACCGCTATCTTTCTGCCGGTCTGGCCCGCGTGCTGGCAACGGTGATCGATATCGTCCGGGTCTCCTTCTTCGTCTATGGAGCCTTCCTTATCTGGCGCTTCATGAGCATCGTCGGCGACGAGCAGATGACGACCATCGCCCTGCCGAAGAACATCACCTATGCCTTCGCCTTCATCGGCTTTGTCCTCATGAGCTTCCGCTCGATCCAGGTTGCCGTCGCCAACTGGCGCCGCGGCTATTCCGTTCTCGAGCGGCCCGAAGCATTCGATGCACCTGTAGTGGCGGAAACCTGATGCTCATCCTGATCGGCTCCTTCCTTATTCTGATGATCCTCGGGCTGCCGGTGGCCATCTCGATGGCCACCGCGTCCCTGCTCTACATCCTGGCCAGCGGGACGGTGCCCGACGTCATCGTCGCGCAACGCATGATCGCCGGCGTCGAGAGCTTCCCGCTTCTTGCCGTGCCCTTCTTCATTCTCGCCGGCAATCTCATGAACATCGCCGGCGTCACCGGCCGCATCTACTCCTTTGCCGTCGCGCTGGTCGGCTGGATGAAGGGCGGCCTCGGCCAAGTGAACATCATCGGCTCGGTGATCTTCTCGGGCATGTCGGGCACGGCCATCGCCGATGCGGCGGGACTTGGGACGATCGAGATCAAGGCCATGAAGGACCATGGCTACTCGACCGAATTCTCGGTTGGCGTGACGGCCGCCTCCGCGACCCTCGGCCCGATCATTCCGCCCTCTCTGCCCTTCGTGATCTACGGGATGATGGCGAACGTCTCCATCGGGGCTCTCTTCCTGGGCGGCCTGATCCCCGGTATCGTCATGACGCTGCTGATGATGGCGACGGTGGCGTATTTCGCCTACAAGAACCGCTGGGGTTCGGACACGCCCTTCTCGTGGCGCCAGCTTGGCAATGCCAGCATCGAGGTCGTCATCGTCCTGATGTTCCCGGTGGCCGTCTGGCTGATGATTCAGGCGGGTCTGTCCACCAATGTCGCCATCGGCATCGCGCTGGCCGTGCTTCTCGTTCTCGACTGGTACTTCGACTTCTCGGCCGTGATGGCCCTGATGGCGCCGGTCATCCTGATCGGCGGCATGACCCTGGGCCTCTTCACGCCCACCGAGGCGGCGGTCGCGGCGGTCCTCTGGTCCCTGTTCCTCGGCCTCGTCCGCTACCGCTCCATGACGTTCAAGAGCCTCGCCAAGGCGACCTTCGACACCATCGAGACGACGGCGTCGGTTCTCTTCATCGTGACCGCAGCGTCGATCTTCGCATGGCTCCTGACGGTCAGCCAGGCGGCCCAGATCCTCTCGGACGCGATCCTCGGATTCACGCAGAACAAGTGGGTGTTCCTGCTTCTCGCCAATATCCTGATCCTGTTCGTCGGCTGCTTCATCGACACCATCGCGGCCATCACCATCCTGGTGCCTATCCTGCTGCCGATCGTGCTCAAGCTTGGTATCGACCCGATCCATTTCGGGCTGATCATGACGCTCAACCTGATGATCGGACTGCTTCACCCGCCCCTTGGCATGGTCCTCTTCGTCCTGGCGAGGGTGTCCAAGCTGTCCGTCGAGCGCACGACTGTGGCGATCCTTCCCTGGCTCGTCCCCTTGATGCTGGCGCTGATCGCGATCACCTATATTCCGGAACTGACTCTCTGGCTCCCGCAGAAGATGGGATTGGGGCGGTGACGGGCCGCCCGACAACCGGAAATGACCGACTTACGAGATATTCATGAGCACGCCCCGCACCATCCGCCTCTCTCCCGACGACAACGTGGTCATCGCCATCGACCTCGTGAACCAGGGCGCCGGCGCGGCGGGCCTGACGGCCCGCGAGCGCATCCTGAAAGGTCACAAGATGGCCGCGGAAGCGATCCGCGAGGGTGAGCCGATCCGGAAGTTCGGGCAGATCATCGGCTTCGCCAAGACCCACATCGCGCCGGGCGAATGGGTGCACGAGCACAATGTCGGCCTGCACGATTTCGAGCGCGATTATGCGTTCGGCGTCGAGGCGCGAGAGGACGATCTTCTTGCGCCCGACCTGCGCGCCACCTTCCAGGGCTATCGCCGCGCCTCGGGCAAGACGGGCACCCGCAACTATATCGGGATCCTCACCTCGGTGAATTGCTCGGCTTCCGTCGCGCGTTTCGCGGCCGCGGAGGTGGAGCGTTCGGGGATCTTACGCGACTATCCGGGCATCGACGGCGTCGTAGCCATCGTCCACGGCACCGGCTGCGGGCATGCGGCCTATGGCGAGGGCTTCGACATCCTGCGCCGCACGCAATGGGGCTATGCCAGCCATCCGAACTTCGCCGGGGTGATCATGGTCGGGCTCGGCTGCGAGGTGTTTCAGATCGGCCGCATGAAGCAGGAATACGGCCTGACCGAGAGCGAGACGTTCCGCACCCTCACCATTCAGGAGACGGGCGGCACGCGACGGACCGTGCAGGCCATCGTCGAAGCGGTGAAGGACATGCTCCCCATCGTCGCCAGGGCGCAGCGCGAGACGCGTCCCGCATCGGAACTGGTGCTCGCTCTCCAGTGCGGCGGCTCCGACGGCTATTCGGCCCTCACGGCCAATCCCGCCCTCGGCGTCGCGTCCGATCTGCTGGTGCGCCACGGCGGAACGTCGATCCTGTCCGAGACGCCCGAAATCTACGGTGCGGAGCACCTGCTCACCCGGCGTGCCGCCACGCGGGAGATCGGCGAGAAGCTCATCTCGCGGATCCACTGGTGGGAGGATTACACAGCCCGCAACGGCGGCGAGATGAACAACAATCCGTCGCCCGGCAACAAGGCGGGCGGATTGACGACGATCCTCGAAAAGTCATTGGGCGCTGCGGCCAAGGGTGGACGCTCCACGCTCCGCGCCGTCTACGAATATGCCGAACCGGTGAAGGATCGCGGCTTCGTCTACATGGATACGCCGGGCTACGATCCCGTCGCGGCGACCGGTCAGGTGGCCGGCGGCGCGAACCTGATCGCCTTCACCACCGGGCGCGGATCGGCCTTCGGCTGCAAGCCCGTGCCGTCCCTGAAGCTCGCGACGAATTCCGACATCTACCGGCGTATGCTCGACGACATGGACATCAATTGCGGCGACATCCTCGACGGCGTCTCTCTCGAAGACAAGGGCCGGGAGATTTTCGAGATCCTCCTGCGCGTCGCGTCGGGCGAGCACACGAAGTCGGAAGAACTCGGCTACGGCGACCTCGAATTCGTCCCCTGGCAGGTCGGCGCGACCATGTGATCGTGCCGGCATCATGCCATTCAAGTCCACTCGTTAACGGATTGTTAACCATAACGCAGCGATAGTTCCCGTGCCGATCCGCCAGGCGGAAAGGCTCTCTCCCAAAAGCGACCGGGGCGCGGATGTACCGCCTCGCTCGCTTTGGGATGCAGGCCGCAGCATTGATCGCCGCCGCTCTCAGCCATACACGTAGAAGATCGCTCCAAGCGCTGCCAACGCACCGACGAATGCGTAAGGGTACCAAGTCGGATAAGGCTTGTCGTGACCGTCGTAGCTCAAGCGGAATCTCCCGGGTCGTTGGCTCGTCCCCTCTTCCTCACGCAAAATGGTATTTTCGTGAAAGCCGTTCGAGGCTCGCGGCCTTTCAACCGGCAAAGTCGCGATGGAACCTGGAAAAATTACTTTGAAGCTCTTTTAAGGAAGCGAATTCCACCCCGTTCTCAACGCCGTAGCGGGTCTTTTAGAACGCCTCTGATTTTCTCCTAAGCCCTTGATCAGCTTGCGTTCTTTCAGATACTTCATCGGCAACTTGTGAAGGAGAACGGGTCATGGGCATGAGCACCTGGAATGAGCCTGGCTATGCGTCTGGCAGCATCTTCGCCTGCCTGGCCCTGCTCCTGCCTTTCAGTGGAACGGCTCTCGCCCAGGACGATCCTTCGACTCCCCTGCGCATCGAGTTGAACAGGGTCGAGGCCGCGGGCGAAAACTGCAGAATCTATTTCCTCATCGACAACCAGAAGGGCGAGAGCTGGAAGTCCCTGAAGCTCGATCTGTTCGCGCTCGACACCGACGGCGTGGCGGCCAAGCGGCTCGCCGTGGAAGTCGGCCCGGTGCCGCGCCGCAAGACGCTGATCAAGCTGTTCGACTTTCCGGGCCTGTCCTGCCCGCGCGTCGGACGCGTCCTCCTCAACGACGTCCTGACATGCGAAGGAGCGGCAGCCTCGCGGGAGGATTGCCTGTCCGCCATCGAGACGGCCTCCAAGGTCGACGCCGTATCCTTCGCAAAGTGAGACCATCATCATGAACGAAATCATGCCCGCGACAGCGCATGACTTGTCCTTTCTCGGCCTGTTCCTGCAGGCCGATCCGATCGTCAAGGGCGTCATGATCCTGCTCGTCCTCGCGTCGCTCGGGTGCTGGACCATCGTGTTCGAGAAGCTCCTGCGCCTCGGGAAACTCCGCGGTCAGGCCCGCGCTTTCGAAGCAGCGGCGCGCGCGGGCGACAGGCTGTCTCCGCAGATGGCTGGTGCGACGGGCCGGATCGTCGCGGCCGGTCACGAGGCGTGGCGCGATCAGGATGCCTCCGAGAGCCGCGCCGAACGGCGGGAGCGCATCGAGCGCGCCATGCGGGCCGCGCTCTCAGCCGATATGCGTCAGCTTCAGGTCGGCCTGCCGTTTCTTGCCACCATCGGTTCGGCCGCGCCCTTCATCGGCCTGTTCGGCACGGTCTGGGGCATCATGAACTCGTTCTCCGCCATCGCGGCGAGCCAGGACACGAGCCTGTCCGTCGTCGCGCCCGGCATCGCGGAAGCCCTGTTCGCAACCGCCATCGGGCTTGTCGCCGCCATTCCGGCCGTGATCGCCTACAACAAGCTCACGACCGATCTCGGCCGCCTGCAGCAATCGTTTGCTGCCGGCATCACGGCGCTCGGCGACCGCCTGGCGCGCGACCGCAAGCTCCACGTTCGCGCAGAGGCGGCCGAATAATGGGCATGGGACCCATCCGGACGCCGGACACGGACGACGAGTTCGGGGCCGCGCCCCTGTCCGAGATCAACGTCACGCCGCTCGTGGACGTGATGCTCGTCCTGCTCATCATCTTCATGGTGGCCGCTCCCCTCATGACCGTAGGCGTGCCCGTGCAGCTGCCGAAGACGGCCGCACCGAAAGTCTCGCAGCCGAAGCAGCCCGTCGTGGTCACCATCGACGCGCAGGGCCAACCGTTCCTCGACAAGGAACCCCTCGCACCGGAGACCATGATGCCGCGCCTGCGGCAGCTGGCGAGCGCGGATGCGAGCCAGGTCGTGCTGGTCCGTGGCGACAAGGCCGTTCCCTATGGCCGCATCATCGAGATCATGGGGCAGATCAATGCCGCGGGCTTCAGCCGGGTCTCCCTGATCGCGCAGGCACCGGGCGGATCGACCGCGCCATAGATCCCGCAATCCATCGATGTCCGTTCAAAGCATAAGATCGCCCCAGGAGCCGAGCCGGCTCGGCATCGCCTTCGTCACGGCGCTCATCCTGCATGGCGCCGTGTTGACGGCGGTGACCTACTGGCCGTCCGACAAGGCCGACGCGCCCGGCGAGCAGGAGATCACCATCGACCTTGCTCCCGCCATGGAAGAACTCGTGTCCGCGGCACCGTCGCTCGAGCAGGTCCCGGACGTGCCGCCCGTCGAGGCAGAGCCTCAGCCGATCGAGTCGGAAACGGTGGAAGAGCAGCCTCCCGAGGAGATCGTCGAAGCCCGGCCTCAGGAAGCCATCGAAGCCGTGCCCGTCGAAGCGGTTCCGGTCGAACAGCAAACGGCTTCGACGGAAGCGGTCATCCTTCCGCCTCCCGAAACAGTGGTGGCCAAACCTCTCGAGGAGAAGCCTGCCCCCAAGCCTGAGAGAAAGCCTCCGCCGAAACCTGTGGAGCGCAAGCCCCCTCCGCGTCGGACGGTTGCCGAACCGAAACCGCTTCCGTCGGATGCGCGCCAAGGCCAGGCATCGGCCTCGCGCGAAGACATGGGCGGCCAGGCCGCCGCGGCCGATCCGACCGCGCGCAACCGCTATCTGGCGAGCCTCGTCGCGTCGCTGCGCAATCGCCTGCGTTATCCGGATGTCGCCCGCAGCCAGGGTGTGACAGGTGTTGCCACCGTGCGGTTCACCATGGACAGGTCGGGCCGCGTTGTCGGCGCGTCCCTCGTGCGGAGTGCAGGCCATGCAGCCCTGGATCAGGCTGCGCTTGCCGCGGCAAGCCCCGGATCCTCCCTGCCGCCGATCCCGGATTTCATTCCGCAATCGACGTTCACCGTGCCGCTACGCTTCAACCTTCGCTGAGCGCAAGCTCAGCCTTCGCGGCGAACTTGACGGTTACATTCTCAAGACTACCCTGTCCGTCAGCAGCTCAAATATCCGTCGGCAGCAGAAGACCGGCGGAATGGATTGCGCGGAATATTGGGGAGAAACGTCATGGCCGAAAGGCCAATGCCTTGATCCGTCATCTGTGTGCTACGGCCACAGGCAAGTCTCATTCCGGCAAGATCGTCGACGCACAGGCCACGCCATGAACACGCGCAAAACGCTCTACCAGTTCGGCTACCGCCGCTGTGCGGATCAGGATCGTCCCTCTCCCGCCCGTCATCGCGTGATCGTCGTCGGTGCAGGTCCCGTCGGTCTCTGCACGGCCATCGACTTGGCGCAGCGCGGCGTTCCCGTCGTGCTCCTCGACGATGCCGACCGGATCGGCGAAGGCTCACGCGGCATCTGCTATGCCAAGCGTACCCTGGAAATCCTCGACAGGCTCGGCGTCGCGAAGCCTTGCCTCGAGAGAGGCGTGACCTGGAAGCTCGGCAAGGTGTTCCAGCGCGACGAGCAGCTCTACGCCTTCGACCTGCTGCCCGAGGACGGGCACAAGATGCCGGCCTTCATCAACCTGCAGCAATATTATCTCGAACACACGCTCGTGGAGCGCGCCGCAGAACTGCCCCATCTTGAGATCCGCTGGCGCAATAAAGTGAGCGGCCTCAAGCGCCGCAACGACGGCGTGACGCTCACCGTTGAGACACCCGAAGGCTCTTACGATCTCGATGCCGACTGGGTGGTGGCGGCCGATGGCGCACGCTCTGCCCTGCGCGGAATGCTCGGGCTCGACTTCAAAGGCGAGGTTTTCGAGGATCGCTTTCTCATCGCGGACGTGAAGATGAAGGGCGATTTTCCGCCCGAGCGCTGGTTCTGGTTCGATCCGCCTTTCCACGACGGCCGCTCCGCCCTTCTCCACAAGCAGCCGGACGATGTCTGGCGCATCGACCTGCAGCTCGGCCCCGATGCGGATGCGAAGGCCGAGCAGGCACCGGAACGCGTGATCCCGCGCATCCGCCAGATGCTGGGGCACGACGCGTTCACGCTCGAATGGGTGTCGGTCTATACGTTCCAGTGCCGGCGCCTGGAGCGCTTTGCGCATGGTCGGGTGGTCTTTGCCGGCGACGCGGCGCATCAGGTTTCGCCCTTCGGGGCGCGCGGCGCCAATTCCGGCATTCAGGACGCGGAGAACCTCGCCTGGAAGCTCGCGCTCGTGATCAAGGGCGAAGCGCCCGAGAGCCTGATCGACACCTATGATGCCGAACGCTCGGCCGCCGCCGACGAGAATATCGGCCACTCTACCCGTTCGACGGATTTCATCGCACCGCGCTCGGCACAGGAATTGCGCTTCCGCAATGCGACCCTCGCCCTTGCGCGCCACGCGCCCTTCGCCAAGCGCATGGTGAATTCCGGCAGGCTGTCGATGCCGTCGACCTATGAGACATCGCTGTCGACGCCCGATGAGGACGATTGGTCGGGATCCGCGCGCCTCGGCGCGCCCGTGCCCGATGCCCCCATGCGCAAAGGCGACGGCCAGCCGATCTGGCTGCTCGAAGCGTTGGGCGGCGAGGAGACGCTCATCCACGTGCCCAACGGCAGCTCTCCACCGCCCGGGAAGCGCGTTCTCGTCATCGGACAGGATCTGCTCGACCAGGAAGGCTTCTTCGCCCGGCGCTTCGACGCGACACCCGGCAGCACCTACCTTGTCCGACCGGACCAGCACCTTGCGGCACGCTGGCGCCACGCGGCACCGGAAGCGATCGCGCGCGCGTCCCGCCGCATGAAGAACATGGACGGAGAACGGGCATGAGCGTCCTCGTCACCGAAAGCCGTTTCACCGATCCGGATCGCGCCTACCGGGCGTTGATCGAAGCGCATCGCGGATTGTCGGATGAACAGAGCGCCGCGCTCAACTCCTCCCTCGTGCTGATCCTCGCCAATCACATCGGCGATCAGGGCGTGCTTCAGGAAGCGCTTTCGCTCGCGAAGCAGAGTCTGGAGCAGACACAATCAACGCCGGAGTAGGACAGTTCCAGATCGGCTCTTCACTGATAGAACGTCCACAGAAGATTCTCGCTGAGTTCCTTCAGGGCCTCGACGGCATCGGGCCGCTCCCGCGCCACCGCAGCCACGATGGCGTCGGCGAGTGCGAAGGCCGCGGTCGGCGAGTTCGGCAGCAACCGGTTCCTCGCCGGAGCGAAGAGGGTGATGTCGGCGATGGGGACGAGGGGTGAGCTCGGCCCGTCTGTCAGGGCCATGACCGTCGCGCCTCGGTTCTTGGCGAGTTTCGCCAGATCGACAGTTCCCCGTGAATAACGCGGAAGAGAGATGGCCAGCACGAGATCGTCCGCCCCCACGTTCATCAGGTGCCTGACCGCCTTCTCGGCTCCGCCGCGGGACGACGCGAAGATCACGTTCGCATCGAGATAGAGCGTCAATCCTTCATCCAGGTGGGCCGCCACATGGTGGCTTGCTCCGGATCCGACGATGAAGATCCGGCGGGCGCGCAACAGAATGTCCATGGCGCGGGAGCAGGTTTCCTCGTCGACGGCCGCGAGGGTCTCGTCCAGATTGGCCGCCTGATCCTTGAGAGCCGTCACGAAGGTCGCGAAGGCGGAGCTTTTCGTGCTGTGGGCATCGGCGAAACTGTCGACAGGAGCCATGGCCAAACGCAGCGCCTCGGAGAGCGCAGCCCGGAACTCGCTGTAGCCGACGTAACCGAGAGCACGGACGAACCGGGTCACAGTCGCCGTGGAGGCGCCGCTGCGCTCCGCAAAACCCTCGATCGTCATCGTCGCCGTCTCGAGAGGATGCTGAAGCACGAAGTCCGCCGCGCGCCGGTGCGCTTCGCTGAGGGAGGCGTAAGCGACCGCGATGCGGTGGGCCAGATCCGTCGTCGGCTTCAGAACTTGAGACACGGGAACTCCGGACTGATTGACGTCAGGATATTTTCATGATTTTTAATTTGAGAAAATAAATCTGTCAAAAGGCAGCCACCAAGGGAACCGGAGAGATACTCGATGCGCCGTCCACTCATATTCGCCTTTGTCGCCAGCACCTGCCTGCTCAGCGCTCCCGCATGGGCTCAATCCCTCAAGATCGCGCTCAGCTCCGAGCCGACGGCGATCGACCCACACTACCACGATCTGACGCCGAACAATGCCCTCGCGGCTCACATCTTCGACGGATTGACCAAGCAGGACGAGAAGCAGAAAGTTCTGCCCAACCTTGCGACGTCCTGGGAGAACGATGGCCAGAATCGTTGGACCTTCAAGCTCCGTCAAGGCGTGACCTTCTCCAACGGCCAGCCCTTCACCGCGGACGACGTGATCTTCAGCTTCTGCCGCACCCTGAAGAACGAAACGGCGATTGCGGGCTCGTTTGCCGACATCACGGGCAACTTCACGGCTGTCGAGGCGCCCGATCCGCACACCATCGTCATCACCACCAAGGCGCCGGATCCCCTGCTGCCGAATTTCCTTTCCGGCCTCGCCATCCTGAGCTCGTCCATTCTTCCGCATGACAAGCTGACCTTCGATGTCGCGAAGAACTGCGGCGTCACCGGACAATGGCCCGTCGTCGGCGACTTCAACGACGGCAAGCTCACCATCGGCACCGGCCCCTACAAGTTCAAGAGCTACACCAAGGGGACGAGCGTCGAGCTCGAACGCAACGAAAAGTACTGGGGCCCGGCAGAGCCTTGGGCCAACGTGACCTTCGTCCCGGTCCCCAATGCCGGCCCGCGCCTCGCTGGCCTGCTCGCCGGCGATTACGACGTGATCGAGAACCCGGCTGCGCGCGACGTGGCCCGCATCAAGGACGACAAGCGCTTCGGCTACGTGATCACGCCGTCGACGCGCGTCATCTACTTCCAGCTCGACGTGGAGCGTGAGCCGAGCCCGTTCGTGAAGGCAGAGAACGGCAAGAACCCGTTGAAGGATCCGAAGGTGCGCAAGGCGATGTCGCTGGCCATCGACCGTGACGCCATCATCAAGCGCATCATGGACGGTGCGGCCGAGCCGGCCTATCAGTTCCTGCCCAACGGCATGTTCGGCGCGCTGGAGAACCCGCCGAAGCTCGCCTACGATCCGGCCGCGGCGAAGAAGCTCCTGGCGGAGGCCGGTTATCCCAACGGCTTCCAGATCACGCTCTCGACGACCAATGACCGCTACATCAACGACAGCCAGATCACGCAGGCCGTCGCGCAGTACCTCACCCAGGTCGGCATTCGCTCCGAAGTGGACGCGATGGCACGCGCCATCTACTTCCCGCGCCGCGCCAAGAAGGAATTCAGCGTCGCCCTCGGCGGCTGGGGCTCCACGAGCGGCGAGGCCTCGTCCTTCCTGAAGCAGTGGGCCGCAACGCCCGACGAAGCGAAGACCATCGGCGGCTCGAACTACGGCGGCTATGCCGATCCGGAATTCGACAAGTTGATCCGCACGGCGATCACCACCCTCGATGACGCCAAGCGGGCCGAGCTTCTCAAGCAGGCCGGAACCAAGGCCATCGAAGGCGGCGCGTTCATTCCGCTGCATTTCGAAAGCACGATCTGGGCCTACAAGGCGAACCTGAAATATGCCGGCCGCGCGGACCAGTTCACGATGGCCATGCAGGTCAAGCCCGCGAAGTAAGCAAGCCATGAACGAAGCCGCGAGCAGATCGGAACGCCTCACATGACGGCCTACATCCTGCAACGTCTGATCCAGAGCGTCCTGGTTCTGCTCGCGGTTTCCGTCGTGGTCTTCCTCGCCGTCTACGGCATCGGAGACCCGATCGAACTCCTGGTCCCGCCGCAGGTCAGCGCCGCAGAACGCATGGCCATGATCCAGCGGCTCGGGCTCGATCTGCCCGTGTGGCAGCAATATCTCGGCTTTCTGGGCAAAGCCCTGAAGGGCGATCTCGGTTTCTCCTTCGTCCATGGCGTTCCGGCGGTCGATCTGATCCTGGCGCGATTGCCGGCGACGTTCGAACTCGTCCTCCTGGCCATGAGCCTTGCCGCCATCGTCGGCATTCCGCTCGGTCTCCTGGCCGGCCTCAATCCCGAGAGCCGTCCCAGCCGCGCGATCATGGCCGGAACGATCCTCGGCTTCTCCCTTCCGAGCTTCTGGAAGGGCATGATGCTCATCCTGCTCTTCAGCGTCTTCCTCGGCTGGCTGCCGACGGCGGGACGCGGAGAAACGGTTTCCGTTTTCGGAATTCCGACAAGCCTGCTGACGCTCGATGGTCTCAAGCATCTCGCCCTGCCCGCGCTGAATCTCGCCATCCCGAACATGGCCCTGATGATCCGCCTCGTCGCGGCGGGAACGACGGAGGCGATGACGCAGGACTACGTCAAATATGCCCGCGCCAAGGGCGTGCGCCGCAAGCGCATCGTCGGGCGCCATGTGCTGCGCAACATCCTCATTCCCGTCGTAACGGTGGCCGGCATGGAATTCGGCAGTCTCGTGGCCTTCTCGACCATCACAGAGACCGTGTTCGCCTGGCCGGGCATGGGCAAGCTCCTCATCGACAGCATCTACCAGCTCGACCGTCCCGTCGTCGTCGCCTACGTGATGCTCGCAACGCTCCTCTTCGTCGCCGTGAATTTCCTCGTCGACATCCTCTACGCGGCGCTCGATCCCCGCGTGAAGCTGATGGGAGAAATGGCATGATCGCTTCGAAGACGGCGCCCGTGGCGGCCGATGCCGACACGGCGCTGCGCCACAAGGTTCTGCGCCGGATCAAGAGCCGCCCGACGACCCGCGGCGCAGTCATCCTCTTAGGAATCCTCCTGCTTCTCGCGCTGCTCGCGCCCTTCATCGCGCCGCAGAACCCGCACGACCTCGCGTCGCTGAGTGTGATGGACAACCGCCTGGAACCCGGCTCGCAGGGCATGACCGGCATCACCTACTGGCTCGGCACCGACGCGCAGGGCCGCGACATGCTCAGCGCCATCCTGTACGGGCTGCGGACCAGCCTGCTGGTCGGCCTGACATCCACCGCCGGCGCGCTCGCCATCGGCGTCCTCGCCGGACTCGTCGCGGCCCAGTTCGGCGGAGCCGTCGATGCAGCGATCATGCGCGTCGTCGACTTCATGCTCGGCTTCCCGTCGATCCTGATCGCCCTCGTGCTTCTCGCCTCGATCGGACGCGGCGTCGACAAGGTGATCATCGCCATCATCCTGGTGCAATGGGCGCAATATGCCCGCCTGATGCGCGCGGCCGCCCTCGTCGAGCGGCGCAAGGAGTATATCGGGGCAGCGGTCAATTTCGGCCTGCCGACGCGCCACATCATGCTGGCGCATCTCCTGCCGAACTCCATCAGCTCCGTCCTCGTCGTCTCGACGATCAGCATCGCGGGCGCGATCACGCTCGAAGCCACGCTGTCCTTCCTCGGCGTCGGCGTTCCGGTGACGCAGCCTTCCCTCGGGCTCCTGATCGCCAACGGGTTCGAGTTCCTGCTCTCGGGAGAATACTGGATCGCGGCCTTCCCGGGCATCGCCCTCGTGCTGCTGATCATGTCGCTCAACCTCGTGGGCGAGCGCCTGCGCCGCAGCTTCAATGTGAGGGGCCAATGACCTCCCCGTTGCTCGAAGTTCGTGGATTGAGAACGGTCTTCCACGATCTCGCAGGCGCATGGCCCGCCGTCGACGGCGTCGATCTCGTCGTGCAGCCCGGCGAGATCGTGGGTCTCGTGGGCGAGTCCGGCTCCGGGAAGTCGGTGACCGGCTTCTCCCTGGTCCAGTTGATCGATGCTCCCGGCGAGATCGTTTCCGGCGACGTCCTGTTCAAGGGAGAAGATTTGCGCCAGGCGCCCGAGGAACGCCTGCGCCATCTGCGCGGCGATCGCATCGCGATGATCTTCCAGGATCCGCTGATGACCCTCAATCCGGTCCTCACCATCGGCGAGCAGATGTGCGAGGCTATCCAGGAGCACCGCCCGTGCAGCATGCAGGAGGCCCTGGAAGAAGCGTCCCTTGCCTTGTCCCGGGTCGGCATCTCCTCGCCGCAAGCGCGATTGAAGCAGTATCCGCACGAGTTCTCGGGCGGCATGCGCCAGCGCGTGGCGATTGCCACCGCTCTCCTGAACAAGCCCGACCTGATCATCGCCGACGAGCCGACGACGGCGCTCGACGTCACGATCCAGAGCCAGATCCTGTTCGAGGTCCAGAAGCTCAGCCGGGAAACCGGCACGGCGGTGCTCTGGATCACGCACGATCTCGCCGTCGTCGCCGAGCTCGCCGACCGGGTCGCCGTCATGTATGCCGGACGGATCGTCGAGACGGGCACCGTCGACGACGTTCTCGACCGTCCCCGCCATCCCTACACGCTCGGCCTGCTCGGCTCCTCGGCCGCGACGGTCGCTCCCGGCGCGCGGCTGAGGCAGATCAACGGCGCCGCGCCCAGCATCGACGCGCGCCCGAGCGGATGCCCGTTCCGTCCGCGATGCGAGCGCGCCCTGCCCGTCTGTGCGCAGATCGATCCCCCGCCGCAGGTCATGAGCAACGGGCAGAGCTATCGCTGCCACAACCCCGTGCCCGAAGGCGTTGCCTCATGACCGAACCCTTCTTCGAGCTGCGCGGCGTCAAGAAATACTTTCGCGGCAAGGCGACCATCGCCCAGCGCATTCTCGCGACAATCGGGAGCGCGCCGCCGCCGCCCGTGCTGAAAGCGGTCGATGGCGTCGATCTCAGCGTGAAGCGCGGCGAGGTGCTTGGCCTGGTCGGTGAATCCGGCTGCGGCAAGTCCACGCTGGCGCGGGCCGCGACCGGCATCACCAAGCCGAGTGCCGGCGACATCATCTACGAGGGGCGGCGCGTGGCCGAACTGCGCGGCAAGGACCGGCTGGATTATCTCCTCAAGGTCCAGATGGTGTTCCAGGATCCCTATGCCTCGCTCAATCCGCGGATGCAGGTGTGCAACATCGTCGGAGAGGCCCTGCGGGTTCACGGCCTGCTGCCGAAGAGCGAGATCGACGCAGCCGTCGACAAGGCTCTGACCGAAGTCGGCCTCGATCTCGCCTACCGCAACCGCTATCCGCATCAGTTTTCCGGCGGACAGCGCCAGCGCATCGGCATCGCCCGCGCGCTCGCAGTCAAGCCCGGCTTCCTGGTCTGCGACGAGCCGGTCTCCGCGCTGGACGTGTCGATCCAGGCCCAGGTCATCAACCTGTTCATGGACATTCGCGAGAAGCACGGGCTGACCTATCTGTTCGTCAGCCACGACCTCGGAGTCGTCCGGCACATCAGCGACCGCGTCGCGATCATGTATCTCGGGCGCATCGTCGAGATCGGGCCGGCCTCCGCCGTCTTCGCGGAACCGGCCCATCCCTACAGCGCCGCACTCATCTCAGCGAGCCCTTCCACGGAGCGGCGCAAGCGCGCGTTCCAGCCGCTCAAGGGCGAGTTGCCCTCTCCCCTGGCGCCGCCCAGCGGCTGCCCTTTCCACCCGCGCTGCGAGCACGCGATGGCGAAATGCCGTGACGTTCGCCCTGTCCTGAAAGAGATCGCCCCCGGACGCAGCGCCGCCTGCCATCTGCACAATTCGGATCACACATGACGACAACCACGCTTACCCCTGAGATCGGCCGCAGCACGCTTCCCTTCATCGACCCGCATCACCCTGACAGGCCGATCGAGGTGAACTTCTATCGCCCATCGGGCCATGGCCCTGACGATCCGGTCGTCATCGTCCAGCACGGCATGCTTCGCAACGGCGACGAGTACCGGGATTTCTGGATTCCCGCCGCTGAGAAGCATCGGATCCTAATTGCCGCGCCGACCTTTTCGGACGCGTCTTTTCCAGGCGCGGAATCGTACAACAATGGCTTGGTCATCGAGGACGGCGGAAGCGTGCGTCCTGTCGAGAAGTGGCTCTATTCCATCCCGGAACGCGTCCTGGCTGCCCTGCAGAAAGGCGGCGTGACGCGTCGTCCGAAGGCCCGTCTCTTCGGCCACTCGGCCGGGGGACAGTTCGCGCACCGGATGCTCGCAACCCAGGATCATGGATCGTTCGAGGCCGTCATCGCAGGCAATCCGGGCTGGTACACCTTGCCGACCTTGGAGCGCAGCTTCCCTGAAGGACTCGGCGGCCTCGGCTTCGACGAAACCAGCCTGGCGCGCTGGTTCGCTTATCCGATGCACATTTTCGCAGGCGATCAGGACATCAGCACCGACGATCCGAACCTGCCGGCTCAGGCGGAGGCCCTGAGACAGGGACCGCATCGTTACGGGCGCGCGCAGTTCGTCTACGATTTCGCGCGCCGGGAAGCCGAACGCCTCGGGTTTCCCTTCCGGTGGAAATTGATCCGCGTCGAAGGCGTGGGCCATGATGGCGCCGCCATGTCGCGCGCGGCCGCCGCCTACTGGTTCGAGGGGCGCATTCCACCAGCCGACGAGCTGATCACCGCCGAAGTGGGCGCCTTGTAAAGCGCGACCGTTCACGACCGATTCTGGAGCAAGACATGAACGTCCGAAACGAGATCTGGCAGCATGTGGATGCTGCAAAGAGCCGCCTCATCGCCTTGAGCGACCGTATCTGGGGGATGCCGGAGGTCTGCTACACCGAAGTGCGCTCGGCTGCCGAGCATGCCGCGGAACTGCGTCACCAGGGCTTTCGCGTCACGGAGGGTGTCGCCGGTATTCCCACCGCCGTCATCGGCGAAGCCGGCGAAGGCGGCCCGGTCATCGCATTCCTCGGTGAGTACGACGCCCTTCCGGGACTCAGCCAGGAATCCGGTGTCGCGGAGCATCGCCCCATCGAGCCCGGCGGCCATGGACACGGATGCGGGCACAATCTCCTCGGATCGGGCGCGATGCTCGCCGCCGTCGCGTTGAAGAACTGGCTTGCGGAGAAGGGCATTCCAGGCCGCGTCCGGTACTATGGCTGCCCGGCCGAGGAAGGTGGCGCGGCCAAGGCCTTCATGGTGCGCGCCGGCGCCTTCGACGACGCCGACATCGCAATATCATGGCATCCCTACAGCTTCTGGGAGGTCGCGCCTGCGCTGTCGCTGGCCAACACGCGCGCCGACTTCGCCTTCAGGGGCCGCGCGGCTCACGCGGCTGCATCGCCTCATCTGGGGCGCAGCGCGCTCGACGCCGTCGAGCTGATGAATGTGGGCGTGAACTACATGCGCGAACATATGCCCTCGGACGCGCGCGTGCATTACGCCTTGCTCGATACGGGCGGCATCGCGCCGAACGTGGTGCAGGCCTATGCCCGCGTGCGCTACTCGATCCGCGCCATGGACCTTCAGGGCATGCTCGACCTCGTCGAGCGCGTGCACAAGATCGCGCAGGGAGCCGCCCTCATGACGGAGACCAGCGTCGAGATGCGGATCGTCAGCGCCGTTTCGAACACGCTTGGGAACACGCCGCTGGAACATGCCCTGCACAACGCCATGGAGGAGCTCGGAGCACCCCCGTTCGACGATGCCGATCGGGATTTTGCACGCAAGATCCGCGCGACGCTCTCGGACCAGGAGATCGCATCCGTCTACAAAGCCATCGGCCAGCCCAAGACCGATGCTCCTCTCGCCGATTTCCTGACGCCGCTCGACTCGCCGCGGAAGCCGATGATCGGTTCGACCGATATCGGCGACGTGAGCTGGGTGGTGCCCACTGTTCAGGCGCACGCGCCGACGGTGGCAATCGGTACGCCGTTTCACACCTGGCAGGTCGTAGCCCAGGGCAAGATGCCGGCCGCGCACAAGGCGATGGTGCATGTCGCCAAGGCCATGGCCGCAACCGGCATGGCAGCGATCACCGATCCGTCCCTGATTGCCGCCGCCAAAGCCGACCTTGCGGAGAGGACGCGGGAAACCCCGTATGTGAGCCCGCTTCATGAAGGCGTCGAGCCGCCGTTGGACATGTCGCGCAACTGAAGCATCGAACGCAAAAGCGGGAACCTGTTTTGCGTGTAAAGATGCGAGGAACCAAAAACTGAGAGCATCGGACGTGCGGTCGAGTTCACGTCCGATGCGCTAGCAGGAACGGCAGGATCCGCTTCTGCGGAATTGGAAAAGCGGAGACCGACCTCAGCCGGCCGGTTCACTCCGCTCCACCGGCCTTTCGCCAAGCAAGGATCACCGCCAAGGGATTGGGCTTCGCTTCACCGACCCGGTGAAGCGTGTTTCGGTCCTGATGGGCAAAAGGCACGTCCCGGCCATGCACCAGCAACTCGGTGTCGGTCACGTAGCTCCAGCTGCCGTCCGGATGGAAGGTGATCGTGATCTTGTAGCTGTCCGTGCGAAACGCCTGCTCCAGAAAGGTTGTCGAGCAGATCCCATATTCGGTCTGCCCGCGGGTTGCCGTCACGACGATCTCGTCGGCATCGGGTTTCGCATGGCCTGCCGCGATGGCCACCTGCCCGCGCGGGATGGCGACCGTCTGCATGACGAGGCCGGTAGCCGGCTCCCATAGCCAGTAGCCGACCTGATCATGAAAAGTGATGTCCTCTTCCTCGGTCGTGATGTGGATGTGGTAGCGCAGGCCGTAGAGCAGTTGCGGCCCATTCGCCTGTGGGTCGATGGCCTGGAAGTCGATGTTCTCGATGAACACGCGCCGCTCCGGACCCTCGGCCTTGGGGTTGAGGTCCACGCCCTTGCGCGCGCGCCAGCGCCCCGCCAGGCGTCGCAGCGGGCCCAGATTGTTCAGCGTTTCCGGATCGACGTTGCCGGGCTCGGTGAAGACGTCCGTGAGGGCATTCTTCGGCGAAGGCATCATGGCGCAACCTTCCGTTTGCAGGAGGAGGGACAAGCATACACCACGCGGATGCGTCGCCATGTGCAGCAGCACCCCGCGATGGCACGATCAAGGAAGCATCATAATTCCGCGAACGTGATTGCCAATAACCGCCACACCGGCATCCGGTTGGCTCAGACGACCTCTTCGGCGCCGCCTTTCAGCGTCACCGGGATCATGAGGTAGCGCACGCCATTGGCCTCGGCGGGCGGGAACTTGCCGGCGCGGATATTGGTCTGGATCGAGGGCAGAAGGAGGCGCGGCGCCGCGAGCTTGGCGTCCCGGGCCTGGCGCATGGCAACGAACGCGTCCTCCGTGACGCCGTCCTTCAGGTGCACGTTGTTCCGCTCCTCGGCGACCGTGGTCTCCCACGCATAGGTGTCGCGGCCCGGTGCCTTGTAGTCGTGGCACATGAACAGGCGCGTCTCGACCGGAAGCGCAAGAAGCCGCTTGATCGAGCGGTAGAGCTTGTGCGCGTCGCCGCCTGGAAAGTCGGCCCGCGCCGTGCCGTAATCCGGCATGAACATCGTGTCGCCGACGAACACCGCGTCCGCGATCTTGTATGCAACGTCGGCCGGCGTATGGCCGGGCGTATGCAGCACCTCCACGTTGAGTTCGCCGATCCTGAAGCGCTCGCCGTCCTTGAACAGGTGGTCGAAGTCGCGGCCGCTGGTGTCCAGGTCCGTGGCGTTGAAGATCGGACGGAAGATCCGCTGCACCTCGGTGATGTGTTCACCGATGCCGATCTTCGCTCCCGTCCGGGCCTTGATGTAGGGCGCGCCGGACAGGTGGTCGGCATGGGCGTGTGTCTCGAGGGCCCACTCGATCGTGTAGCACGCCTCCTCGGCCGCCTTCAGCATCGCCTCGACGGAGCGCGTGTCGACCGTGCCGGAGTTATGATCGTAGTCAAAGACCGGATCGATGATCACTGCTTTCCTGGTTGCCGGATCGGCCACGAGATAGCTCACGGTATAGGTGGGCTCGTCGAAGAACGCCCGGATGACGGGTTGGCCTGACATGATCTGAACCTCCTCGATGGCCTGTCGCGCTATTGCTATTGACAATATATAAGATGTATCTAAATAAGCAACATCTAATTTAACCACTGCTGGAACGGCTCCCTATCGCCCGTATCAGGGCAAGGACCTGGTGCCGGCTCAGGCGAACCAATGACGTTATCGCTTTTCCAAAGCGCCCTCGGATTGGCCTCAGGGTCACTCGTCGGCTTTACGCTCGGCCTCGTCGGCGGAGGTGGGTCGATCCTGGCCGTGCCGCTGCTGGTCTACCTGGTAGGTGTCACGAACCCGCATGTGGCGATCGGCACCAGCGCCGTGGCGGTTGCGGCCAATGCGGCCATCAATCTCGGCACCCATGCCCGCGCGAGAAACCTGAAATGGCGTTGTGCCCTGGTGTTCACCGTTGCGGGCATCATCGGTGCCCTCGGTGGCTCGAGCCTCGGCAAGATGGTCGACGGTCAGAAGCTTCTTGCCCTGTTCGCCGTGCTGATGATGGTGGTCGGCGTCCTGATGCTGCGCAGGCGCTCCGGCGAGGGCGACGAGAGCGTTCGGCTCGGCCGGGAGAACTTTTTCAAGCTGGTCGGTATCGGCTTGGCAACAGGTGCCCTTTCGGGCTTCTTCGGCATCGGCGGTGGATTCCTGATCGTGCCGGGGCTGATCCTGGCGACCGGAATGCCGATCCTCTATGCGGTCGGCTCTTCGCTGCTGGCAGTGACCGGCTTCGGCCTGACCACCGCGGCGAACTACGCCGTCTCGGGTCTAGTCGACTAGCCCTTGGCTGCCTTGTTCATCGGCGGCGGCATCCTCGGCGGGCTGCTTGGCGCGAGCCTGGCGTCGAGGCTCGCCGTCAGGAAAGGAGCACTCGACACCGTCTTCGCCGGGCTGATCTTCGTGGTCGCCATCTACATGCTGGTCCGGAGCCTCAACCTGGTGTGAGGCTCAAGGAACGTCATCGGTAGCTCTCAGACAAACAGGAGACGATCCATGCCATTCGCCAAGCTTAACGATAAGCTCTCGGTTGCGCCTCAGCTGAACCCTGAGGATCTGCAGGACGCCGCCGCTGCGGGCTTCCGGTCCATCATCAACAACCGCCCGGACGGCGAAGCCCCGGACCAGCCCTCGAGCGACACCCTTGCGGCGGCCGCGCAACGCCTGGGCCTCACCTACCGGCACATCCCGGTCATTCCCGGCAAGGTCTCGGCCGACCAGGTCGAGGCCTTCGAGGAAGCCCTGGCGGCGACCGCCGGCCCGACGCTCGCCTTCTGCCGGACCGGCACCCGGTCGACCAGCCTTTGGGCACTCGCCTCGGCCCGTCACCTTGCGCCTGATGTCGTTCTACGGACGGCAGCGGCGGCCGGATACAATCTGGAGGCCCTGCGCCCTCAGATCGAGGCAGCCGCCCGGAAACGTTAGAGGCTGGCGATCCCGATTTGAACAGTGCTGTCACCTGACTCAATCGGGATCACGGGCCCGAGGCCGGTGATGACGTGACGGCGCTGACTGCGCCTTCGATTCAGCTCTCAGAGACACCGTCATGAGGAGCAGGTCGTTTCCGGCGCATGGCGGGTGAGGTGGCGATCCGGCCGATGGTGAAGAAAGGTGTCGCTACGAAGGCCTGAGCACCGCTCTGAATGACCCGGCGGCGGACGCGGCTAAGGCACGCAAGGAACGCGCCTGCCTCCGGCAGCCCCGAGTCCTTGACTCACATCAATGCTTTCCCATATTTCAGTAAATTCTGAAATTTCGGAACCAACATGAATCTCCCTCCTCTCGTCCAGACCTTCGTGCTTCATTTCGGCGAAATGGGCTCCCGCTGGGGCATCAACCGCACCGTCGGCCAGATCTACGCCCTGCTGTATCTCTCCAAGGAGCCGCTGAACGCCGAGGACGTCGTCGAGCGGCTTGGCGTCTCCCGCTCCAATGTCAGCATGGGGCTTAAGGAACTCCAAGCCTGGAACCTCGTGCGGCTGCAGCACAAGCCCGGCGACCGGCGCGACTACTTCGCGACGCCCGACGACATCTGGCAGATCGTCCGCACCTTGGTGGAAGAGCGCAAGAAGCGCGAGATCGACCCGACCATGACGCTCCTGCGCGAGGTGCTCATGCAGGAACCCGCGAGCGCCGAGGAGCGCCATGCTCAGGAGCGCATGCGCGAGATGCACGACCTCTTCGAGCTCCTGACCGGCTGGTACGCCGATGTGCAGCGGCTCGATACCGAGCGTCTCGTCCAGCTCCTGACGCTCGGCTCAAAGGTCCAGAAGATCCTAGAGATGAAGGACCGTCTCTTCGTCGTGCCCGGATCGAGGAAGAGCCGCCGCGAAGAGCCCAAGGAAAAGTAAAAAAATGTTCGACCAGTTCGACGCGCTGCTCCTGGCGCGGTTCCAGTTCGCGTTCACCGTTTCCTTCCACTTCATCTTCCCCTCCTTCTCCATCGGGCTTGCGAGCTATCTCGCCGTGCTGGAAGGGCTGTGGCTCTGGACCGGGCGCGACGTCTACCTCAACCTGTTCAAGTACTGGCTCAAGATCTTCGCCCTGGCGTTCGCCATGGGCGTGGTGTCGGGCATCGTCATGTCCTACCAGTTCGGCACCAACTGGGCCGTGTTCTCCGACAAGGCAGGACCTGTCATCGGCCCGCTGATGGCCTATGAGGTCATGACCGCCTTCTTCCTGGAGGCGGGGTTCCTCGGCATCGCGCTGTTCGGCATGGGACGGGTGGGTCGCAAGCTGCACTTTGCCGCCACGCTTGCGGTTGCGGTCGGCACCTTCATCTCGGCCTTCTGGATCCTGTCCGCCAATTCCTGGATGCAGACGCCGGTCGGCTACGCCATCAACGAGGCCGGACAGTTCGTTCCGGAGGATTGGTGGGCGATCATCTTCAACCCGTCCTTCCCCTATCGCCTCGTCCACACGGTCTTCGCCGCCTACCTCACCACCGCCCTGGTGGTCGGCGGTGTCGGCGCCTGGCATCTGCTGCGCGAGCGCACCAACAAGGGCGCCCGGGTGATGTTCTCCATGGCCCTGGGCATGGTGACCGTCGTGGCACCGCTCCAGATCCTCGCCGGGGATATGCACGGCCTCAACACCCTCGAGCACCAGCCCGCCAAGGTCATGGCCATGGAAGGCCACTTCCAGAGTCATCCCGAGGGCGCGCCTCTGATCCTGTTCGGCATTCCCGACCAGGAGGCTGGCACGGTGCGCAACGCCATCGAGATCCCGAAAGCCTCCTCGCTCATCCTCAAGCATGACCCGAACGCGCCCTTGAACGGGCTCGACACCATCGACCGCGCCGACTGGCCCTACGTGCCGGTGGTGTTCTGGTCGTTCCGCATCATGGTGGCCTTGGGGTTCGCAATGCTGGGTCTCGGGGCGCTCAGCCTTTTCGCCCGCTGGCGCGGCCGGCTCTACGACTGGCGTCTGCTGCACCGGCTGGCGCTGCTGATGGGACCTTCCGGCTTCATGGCCGTCATCGCCGGCTGGGTCACGACCGAGGTCGGCCGCCAACCCTTCACCGTCTACGGCCTGCTCAGGACCGCCGTCTCGGCCTCGCCGCTCGAGGCCCCGGCCGTGGCGGCCTCGCTGCTCACCTTCATCGTGGTCTACTTCATCGTGTTCGGCGCCGGCACCGGATACATCCTCAAGCTCATGGGCAAGCCGCCGCATCCGGGCGAGACCGGGCCCGAAGCCGGGCGCGATCCGATCCGAACCGCCGGCATCACTCCGGCTCCGGCCATCAACCCGACCCGCACCCTCGGCGCGGAGGCGTAAACCATGATCTCACTCCTCGACCTTCCCACCCTCTGGGCCTTCGTCATCGCGTTCGCGGTCTTCGCCTATGTGGTGATGGACGGGTTCGACCTCGGCATCGGCATCCTGTTCCCGTTCTTCAGTCCGGGACCAGAGCGCGACAGCGCCATGAACTCGGTCGCGCCGGTCTGGGACGGCAACGAGACCTGGCTCGTGCTCGGCGGCGGTGGCCTGATGGCGGCTTTCCCGCTGGCCTATGCCATCATCCTGCCCGCGCTCTACGCACCGATCATCGCGATGGTGCTGGCGCTGATCTTCCGCGGCGTCGCCTTCGAGTTCCGCTGGCGCGACCCCGGCCATCGCCGCTACTGGGACTTCGCCTTCACGACGGGCTCGGTGATGGCGACACTGGCGCAAGGCATCACGCTCGGGGCGCTCCTCCAGGGCATCGCGGTCGAGGGTCGCTCCTACGCCGGCGGCTGGTGGGACTGGCTCACGCCGTTCAGCCTGCTGGTCGGCGTCAGCCTCGTCATCGGCTATGCCCTGCTTGGCGCGACCTGGCTGGTGATGAAGACCGAAGGCTCCGTCCAGGACCACAGCTTCCGCCTTGCCGGCAAGCTCGCGATCGGCCTGATCGTCTGCATCGGTCTCGTGAGTGCGGCGACGCCGTTTCTGAGCGGCGCCTATTACGAGCGCTGGTTCGCCTGGCCCCAGGTCCTGTTCACCGCCCAGGTGCCGCTGCTCGTCGGCCTCTGCTCAGGGGCGTTGGTGGTGAGCCTGCTGCGCCGCTCGGAATACTGGCCGTTCCTGCTGACGCTGGGGCTGTTCGCCCTCTGCCTCGTCGGGCTGGGCATCAGCATGTTTCCGCACGTCGTGCCGAACGCCGTCACCATCCACGACGCCGCGGCGCCGCATGCCAGTCTTCAGTTCATGCTGGTGGGCGCGAGCGTTCTGATCCCGATCATCCTCGCCTATACCGGGTATGCCTACTGGGTGTTCCGCGGCAAGACGGGGCACGAGGGATATCACTGATGGGCAATAATCTCGAACAGGGCTCCGCTCTCAGGCAATGGCTGTGGTTCGCCGGCCTCTGGGCCGCCGGCGTCGGCACGACCGGAGCCGTCAGTCTGGTCCTCAGGGCCTGGCTGACCTGATCATCGGTGAACATGCCGGCCGCACTACCACTCAACCATCCACCTGCGCGGTTTCGCGGCGGAAGGCAGCCCGCGGCCAATCGGCGGGCGCGAGGCGGAAGAGCGCCATGCCGACGATCATGGCAGCGACGAAGACGAAGACCTGCCACGGACCGAAGGTCAGCCCGACCAGGGCCGGGCCTGGGCAGAGGCCGACGAGGCCCCAGCCGACTCCGAACAGGGCCGCCCCGCCGATGAGCCGCGGATCGAGATCGCGCCGGGTCGGGATCTCGAGGCGCGGCGCCAGCACAGGCACGCCGCGTCGCCTGGCGATGAGGGTGCCCAACGCCGAGACCGCGACGGCACCGCCCATGACCAGGGCGAGGCTCGGGTCCCAGCGGCCGAAGATGTCGAGGAAACCGAGCACCTTGGCCGGGTTGACCATCTGCGAAACGATCAGTCCGAGACCGAACAGCAGGCCGGACGCAAAGGCGGACAGGATCAGGGGCATGGCTTACGTCCCGATGACGTGACGGGCGAGGAAGACCGTGGTGATGGCAGCGGCCATGAACACGAGCGTCGCCACCATGGAACGCGGCGAGCCCCGGCCGATGCCGCAGACGCCGTGGCCGCTGGTGCAGCCCGCCCCCAGACGCGTGCCGAACCCGACGGTCAACCCTGCCACGATCAGCAGAGGCATGGATGCGTCGAGCCTGACGGACGGCAACGTGCCGCCCGCCATGACATAGACGGGAGCGGACACGAGCATCCCGGCCAGGAAGGCGAGACGCCAGCCGACTTGACCGCGCTCGGGTGGGATCAGGCCGCCAAGGATGCCGCTGATGCCCGCGATCCGCCCATTCAGCACCAGGAACAAGGCGGCCGATGTGCCGATCAGCAGGCCGCCGATCAACGCGGACGAGGGTGTGAAGTTGTCCATGACTGCCTCCGGTCAGGCCGGCTTGCCGGTGTTCGCCTGCTTGCAATACAGCTCGTAGAGAAGGCCGAAGAGCTGCTCGATGCGGGGGTCGGCGATGCGATACCAGATCGTCTGGCTCTCACGCCGGGTGGCGACGATGCCCTCTTCGCGCATCTTGGCCAGATGCTGCGACAGGGCCGATTGCGACAGCCCGACAGCCTCGACCAGCGAGTTGACGTTCGCCTCACCCCATTCCACCAGCTTGCACAGGATCATCAGCCGGCGCTCGTTGGCGAGTGCCCGCAGAATGTCCGCGACCTCGGTCGCCTTCCGTTCGAACGTCTCAAGGTCGAGTTCCATCCTGGACATACACAAACCTTCTTAAATAAGATATTTCTAATTTAGCATCTCCTCATCGATATGCAAGAACCATCTGAGCCCAATCCTTGGCTGGGGAGCCGACCGGCGGCTCCTAGTTGGCCCCGCTGAGGCGGAAGGCTTAACCACGATTGCGGGCCCGGCGGGCTGCTGACGCGAAAGTCCGCTGTTCGCCCCTTGCTGAAAGCGATGTGCCGTTAAGGCAGTCCTCGACGCCGAAAATGGGTTGACGGCAACGGCCGGCACGCCCAAACCGCCTGCACCCCGCGGAAAGGCCGCTCCTCACCCGAACCGCACGATGCTGCTTCGCCCCCGCCTTCCGGCGCTGCCGAACATTCGCAAGCCGACAGGCTCGTTCCGTCTGGTCGGGCTCGCCATCGTGATCGGCATCCTGACCGGCCTGATGGTCGCGGTCGTGCAGCAGTTCGTCGTCTTCGCGCAGCGCGCCGTGCTGGGTTTTGCGGCCGAGCGGCGGATCGCCCTCCCGGACCACGCCTCCTTTCTGAGGATCGCCCTGGCCCTGGCCTGCAGCGCCTTCCTGGTCACCCTGCTGTCGCACCTGATCGCGCGGTGGAAGACCAAGGAACCCATCGACGCGGTCGAGGCGAATGCCCTCAACGGGGGCAGGATGGGCTGGTACGACGCCACAGGAGTCGTGATCCCCATCCTCACCTCGGTCTGCTTCGGCGCCTCGGTCGGCATCGAGGCCGCCGTCACCCAGCTCGGGGCCGTGCTCGCCAGCCGATTGGGACGGCGGCTGAACCGGCCGCGCTCCGACCTGCGCCTGCTGGTGGCGGTCGGCGCCGCAGCCGCCATCGCGGCCGCCTACCGGGCACCGATTGCCGGCATGCTCTACGCCTATGAGCTGCTGTTGGGGACCTTTTCCCGCCGGACCCTGGCGCCGATCGGGCTCGGCGCCATCGCGGCCGTGGTCACCATCTGGCTACTCCTGGGACAGGCGCGCCCCTTCAGCCTCGAGACGGGCCCCGGCACGTCCTGGTCCGACTACCCGCTGGCCATCCTGATCGGGATCGTCGCAGCCCTCGCCGGCATCGTGGTAATGCTGTTGGTCTCGGCGATCGAGCGCCTCCTCAAGCGCTTCTTGAGGGACGAGATCCTGCGCCGGCTGTCGGCCGCCCTTCTTCTCACGGCCTTGGCAACCCGCTTCCCGGCCGTTCTGGGAAGCGGCCACGCGGCCATCGAGCATGCCGTGTCCGGCGATATTGCCGGCCGCCACGCTCTCGGCCTGCTCGCCGCGAAGGGGCTGGCTTCCGCCGCCAGCCTCGGAGCCGGTTTCCGTGGCGGCCTGTTCGGCGCCTCGCTCATGATCGGCGCTCTCCTGGGGCAGGTGCTGGCTTGGCTCTTGCCCTTCATCCCGGGCGCTCCGGCCTGGAGCCCGGCCCTGTGCGCGGTGATCGGCATGGCCTCGGTCGGCGCGAGCGTGATCGGCAGCCCACTCGCGATGATCTTCCTGGTGCTCGAGACCACCGGGGACTTCGATGCCACCATCGTGGTGGCGATCGGGGCACTGACCGCCTCGTTCCTCACGGACCGCCTGTTCGGCTACTCGTTCGCAACCTGGCGCTTCCAGCAGCGTGGGCTCGCCATCGAGGGCGGTCACGACATCTCGCGCCTGGAAGCCGCCGCGATCGGCGAGATCATCAAGCCGCCGAAGCGGGCCGTGATGGCCAATGCCAGCCTGGAGGAGGTCCGCCGGGCGCTGTCGACGGCAGGCGCGCGCGGCACGGCCGTCTATGCGGTGGACGGAACCTTCCTTGGGCTGATCGACCCGCGTCTGGTCGAGGCGATCGAGGCCGAGAGCGCCGACCTGCCGGTGGTAGCGGCAGAACTGGTCTACGAGTCGGGCCCGATCGTGACGCCCGCCGCGTCCCTTGCGGAGGTGCTCGACATCTTCCGCAGCGACGACCGGGCCACGTTGGCCGTGGTCGGGTTCGAGGACCGCAACAAGATCGTCGGCTGCATCCGGGCCCGGGATGCCTTTGCCCTGGCATCCTCCCTTCTCGACTCCCAGCGCCGGGAAGATCTCGGAGTCGGAAGCTGGAAGTGACCCGGACCATGAGACCTCGCCATGGAGCGTCGAAACACCATCAGCGCCACCAGATAGCAGACGAACAATCCCCTGGGACTCTTTGCGGATCGATGGCGATATCGGTGCTGTGAAGCGTTCGAGCCGATAAGCTTGCCCCGCGCCATCTGGGCCGGGATCGATTACGCACCTCTTGGAGGCCTTCAGGCGGAGCAGGTTGAGCAAGGTCAAGGACGCGTCTCGAAGGCTGCTTAAAATTCCACGAGGTATCCGCGCCACTCTGCAATCGGATCCGGCGCGCTGCTCCTCCAATCCAATGGACCGGCCTCATAAGGAGAAACCGCCATGAAGACGTCCATTCTCGCCGCCGCCCTGCTCGCAATCGCCGGACCTGCCTTGGCCCAGACCACGGCTCCTGCACCGCGCCAGACCTCTTCCACCCAGTCCGGAGAGCAATCGCCCATGAATCGGATGATGATGCGCCAGGGCATGATGCAGGACCGGGAGATGATGTCCCATGGCATGATGGGCGGGTTCTCGCCCGAGGACATGGGCGCCTTCATTGACGCTCATCTCGCCGCGATCCACGCCGGTCTGAAGCTCTCGGCCGACCAGGAGAAGCTGTGGCCTCCCGTCGAGACCGCAATCCGGAATCTTGCCACCCTCCATGCCAGCCATATGCAGGCCATGCGCCAAGCCCGGGGAATGATGGCAAGCGATCCGGTCGGCTTGGTCCGTGCGATGGCGGACCGGATGAGTCAGGGCGGTGACGCGATGCGCAAGCTCGCGGATGCAGCAATGCCGCTCTACGCCACGCTCGACGAGGCCCAGAAGCGGCGGCTGCAAGTGCTCGTGCACATGGGCGGCCGTGGCATGATGGGACCAGGGATGATGGAGCGGGGAATGATGGGTCCCGGCGGCATGATGCCCGGCGGATCAGACGACGACGACAGCGACGACACACAGGGCAATCGCTGACGATGCGACGCCGGGAATGGATTTGGAGCACTCGCGATGCCGAGCGCGAGCATCGCGACGGCCGAGTGGAGAAACAGGAAGCGGGTCCAGGCTCAGACGGCATCCTTGATCATGGCCGTAACGGATGTCGCACACTACGAGGGCGTATGCCTGCCCTGAAGAACCCCTGCATAGCCTATGCGGGTTCGTGAACGAGTGGGCGTGCTACGGCCCCTGCGACCGCTGTGACACTCGACACCGATAGGATACCCCCCTATATGATGATCACTATCATTACAGGGGGTGGCATGTCCCACACGATCAAGGAGAAGACGAAGCTCCTGGCCCGGGTCCGCCGGATCAAGGGGCAGGTCGAGGCGATCGAGCGGGCGCTTGAGGCCGAGCTTGGCTGCGCCGACGTGCTGATGCTGGTCGCCTCCGTCCGCGGGGCCGTGAACGGCCTGACCGTCGAGCTGATGGAGGACCACATCCGCAACCATGTGGTCGACCCGGCCCACGAGCCCGATCCGGAGCGGGCCAAGGGCGCAGCCGAACTCATCGACGTGGTCCGCACTTACTTGAAATGAAATCCCCGGCGGCGGGGAGAACGATTGCAGCCGCGAGACATTTCTGGAACACCAATGCCTGATATTGCGCAACTCCTTCAGTCCGGCGGCAACGGCTGGATCTACCTGCCCATTGCTGTCCTGCTCGGCGCCCTGCACGGGCTGGAGCCCGGACACTCCAAGACCATGATGGCCGCCTACATCGTGGCGATCCGCGGCACCATCGGGCAGGCCATTCTGCTCGGCGTCTGCGCCGCCCTCTCGCACTCGCTGATCGTCTGGATCGTGGCCATGCTCGGCCTGTCACTTGGCCGTGACATCCTGAACTCGCATTTCGAGGCCTGGCTGCTGATCGCCTCGGGCGTGATCATCCTCGGCATTGCCGCCTGGATGTTCTGGCGCACGGGCCGGAGTCTCGGCTGGTTCCGGCATGATCATCTTGGTCATCACGACCATCACCATGACCACGATGACCACCATCAGCACGACGAAGTCCGGACCATCGACACCGGGCATGGCGCCGTGGAGCTCTCTATCTTCGAGGACGGGGTGTCCCCTCGCTGGCGCCTGCGCACCCTTAGCGGCAACGCATGGAAGGCCGAGGACGTGCTGGTCACGACCGACCGCGGCGACGGCTCGGGCGAGCGCTTCCGCTTCGTCGAGCGGGACGGCTATCTCGAATCCGCAGGCGAAATTCCCGAACCGCACGCGTTCACGGCCCGGGTGCGGCTAGCGCACGGCGACCACGCCCATACTTACGCGGTCAGCTTCGCCGAACACGGCCATGGGCACCATCATCATGCCGAGCACGACGAGGACGCGCATGAACGCGAGCACGCCGAGCAGATCGCGCGCCAACTCGCGGCCAACAACGGGCAGGTCACGACGGCGCAGATCGCGCTGTTCGGCATCACCGGCGGGCTGATCCCCTGCCCGGCTTCGATCACCGTGCTGCTGATCTGCCTCCAGCTCGGCCAGTTCACCCTTGGCGCCGCTACTGTTGCCGCCTTCAGCCTGGGTCTGGCGATCACGATGGTGTCCATCGGCGTCGCGGCCGCCTGGGGTGTGCAGCATGCCTCGAAGCGGATCAACCTCTCCGACCGCCTGCTCCGGCGCCTGCCGCTGGCCTCGGCCGGCCTCGTCGGCGTCCTCGGCACGATCATGCTGGTACAGGGCTTCATCGACCTCGCGGCACCCGCTACCCCTTTGTCGTAAGCTCCGACAGACTTCAGCCGAGGTAAAAGTCATGCGATGCTCCAGGTCTGCCTGGAGCATCGCATGACGAGCCCATCGCTTGGCGCGGTAAACCGAATCCGCTCTTCCGCACAGTGCGCTGAGGTCTCGGCAGGCGCAGCATAGGCTGCGCACGTCGTGCTCCGTCGCTTCACGCGAAAGAACAGGAATTCACTCGCCAATCTCTCAGACGGCGTCCGGCAACCGTTCGATCAGCTTGTCCAGCGTGAGCGGATAGTCGCGCACCCGGATGCCGGTGGCGTTATAGACCGCATTCGCGACGGCCGCACCGACACCGCAGATGCCGAGTTCTGCCACGCCTTTGGCCTTCATCGGTGACGACATCGGGTCGACCTCGTCAAGGAAGATCACCTCCTGGTGCGGGATATCGGCATGGACGGGAACTTCGTAGCCGGCGAGGTCGTGATTGACGAAGAAGCCACGCTTCGTGTCGACCGAGAGCTTCTCCATCAGGGCTGCGCCGACGCCCATCGTCATGGCTCCGATCACCTGACTCCGAGCCGACTTGGGATTCAGGATGCGGCCCGCCGCGCACACCGCGAGCATGCGCCGAACCCGGACCTCGGCCGTCGCAGCATCGACGCCAACCTCGACAAAGTGGCCGGCGAAGGTCGATTGTTGCTGCTTCTTGGCCAGATCTCCATATTCGATCATGTCCTCGGCGACGAGTTCGCCTCCGCTCGCAGCCTCGGCGAGAGGGACACTCCGATTGCCGGAGCGCACCTCGCCATCGAGGAACACAGCCTCGGCGGAGTTGAAGCCGAGCCTCGTGGCCACGGCCTCGCGCAGCTTCACGCAGGCGGCATAGACTCCGGCCGTGGAGTTGTTGGCGCCCCATTGCCCGCCCGACCCAGCCGAGACCGGAAAAGAAGAGTCGCCGAGCCGGACGTTCACCATCTCCAGCGGCACGCCCATCATCTCGGCTGCCGTCTGGGCGAGGATGGTGTAGGAGCCTGTCCCGATATCCGTCATGTCGGTTTCGACCGTCACGACGCCGCGTCCGTCGAGGCGAACGCGGGCCGCCGACTTGGTCAGGAGGTTGTTGCGGAATCCGACCGCCATGCCGTACCCCACGAGCCAGCGCCCGTCCCGTACCTGGCCCGGCTCTCGCGGACGCTTATCCCAGCCGAAGCGCTCGGCGCCTTGACGCAGGCACCCAACCAGATCGCGATGAGAGAAGCGACGTTCCGGCTTCTCGGGATCGACCTGGGTATCGTTGATGATGCGGAACTGGACAGGGTCGATACCGAGCTTCTCGGCCATCTCATCCATGGCGACCTCAAGCGCCAGCATGCCAGGTGCCTCGCCGGGCGCCCGCATGGCGTTGCCTTCCGGAAGATCGAGATGCGCAAGGCGCAGTGCCGTCAATCGGTTCGCCCCCGCGTACAGCAATCTCGTCTGATCGACCGCCGTCTCAGGCTTGCCGTCAGGAAGATTGCCCGACGTACTCTCGTGCGCGATCGCCGTGATCGTGCCGTCAGGATTTGCGCCGATGCGGATGCGTTGGATCGTCGCCGGCCTGTGGGTGGTGTTGTTGGCGATCAGCGGGCGCGTCAGCGCCAGTTTGACGGGTCTTCCTGCGGCTTTGGCTCCGAGCGCCGCCAGCACTGCATCGGCACGGACGAAGAGCTTTCCTCCGAAGCCTCCACCGACATAAGGCGAGTCGAGACGCACGTTCTCAGCCGGGATGCCGAGGATCTTGGCGATGCTGCCCTTGCCCCATGCGATCATCTGGTTCGAGGTCCAGAGGGTGAGCTTGTCTCCGTCCCATGCCGCAATCGTGGCGTGCGGCTCCATCATCGCGTGGCTTTCGTCGGCCGTCGTATAACGCTCGTCGAGTTTGACGGGCGCCGCCGCGAAAGCCTCCTTGAAATTACCGACCCGGGCTTCGTGCGGAGCCCCGCTGCCTTCGCCGCTGTCGCTTGAGACCGGCTGCGCATGTGGCACTTCGGCGGCGAGATCGTATCTGCCGGGCTCCCGCTGGTAATCGACCCGGATCAGGTGGGCCGCCGCGCGGGCCTGCTCGAAGGTCTCCGCAACCACGACCGCGACCGCCTGATGGTAGTGCTGAATGACCGGCCCGCCGAACAGATAGGCCGCGTTCATCCGACCTCTTCCCAGCCGAGGCATGTCGAGCGTCGTGACGATCGCCAGCACGCCGGGAGCTCTCTGAGCCTCGCTCAGATGCATGGCGGCGACGCGGCCCTTGGGGATCGCCGAGCCGAGCACGAAGCCGTAGGCCTGGTTCGGTACCGCGTCATGGCGCTCGTAGGCGTAAGGGGCCGTACCCGTCGTCTTGTACTTGCCATCGATACGGTCGGTCGGTCGGCCGACGACCCTGAGCTGATCGATGGGATTTGGACCGGCAGGAGTGTCGAACTTCATGTCTCAGGTCCTTGCCTCGGTTAGCACCGCCGCGACGGTGCGCTCGACGAGTGGGATCTTGAAGGCGTTGTCGCGGGTCGGTTTCGCCCCGGCAAGGAGCGCGGCTGTCGCGGCTTTTGCGCCGCGGCGCAGTTCCGCGTCCGCTCCATCGACCCGCCAGGGCTTGTGCGCGACGCCGCCAAGGGCCACGCGCCCGGTCCCGTCCTGCTGCACGATGGCCGCGACCGAGATCAGCGCGAAGGCGTAGGAGGCACGGTCCCGGACCTTGCGGTAGATCTGCTTGCCGCCGACCGGGGGCGGCAAGGTGACAGCCGTGATGAGCTCGCCAGGCTCCAGCACGGTCTCGATATGGGGCGTATCACCGGGAAGACGGTGGAACTCGGCGATCGGAATCGTCCGCGTCGTGCCGCCGGCATCGACCGTCTCGACCATTGCATCGAGCGCGCGCATGGCAACCGCCATGTCGGACGGGTTCGTCGCGATGCAGGCCTCGCTCACGCCGATGATCCCGAGCTGCCGGCTGACCCCATCCAAGGCCGAGCAGCCGGATCCCGGCTCCCGCTTGTTGCACGGCTGGGCCGTGTCGTAGAAGTAGGGGCAGCGGGTGCGCTGCAGCAGGTTGCCCGCAGTTGTCGCCCGATTGCGCAGCTGTCCGGAGGCGCCGGCGAGGAGCGCCCGCGACAAGACTCCATAATCACGCCGGATCCGCTCGTCGGCCGCGAGGTCCGTGTTGCGCAC
This sequence comes from Microvirga calopogonii, assembly GCF_003347665.1. Classification (GTDB taxonomy): domain Bacteria; phylum Pseudomonadota; class Alphaproteobacteria; order Rhizobiales; family Beijerinckiaceae; genus Microvirga; species Microvirga calopogonii. The sequence goes on along the minus strand of NZ_QDGA01000004.1, from coordinate 147,004 downwards.
AAGGGCCCCGATGCGCAGACCACCCTCGGGTGTCGGCTCGATCTGGTCGAGGTTGAGGCTGTTGATGTCGACAAGATGGGCGGGGGTCTCGATCTGGAGCTTCATCAGATCGAACAGGTTCGTCCCGCCTGCGATGAACTTGGCGCCGGGATGCTGCGCGACCGCAGCGGCGGCCTGGGCCGGTGAGCTGACGCGCTCGTAGGTGAAGGCTTTCATCCTTGCCTCTCCGCGACTTCGGTAATGGCCTCGACGATGTTGGAATAAGCGCCGCAGCGGCAGATGTTGCCGCTCATGCGCTCGCGCAGCTCGGTCTCGGTCAGACGGACGGGCGCAAGGAGGTCCGCCGTAACGTGGCTCGGGACACCGGCCTTGATCTCCTCCAGCATTGCGACGCTCGAGCAGATCTGGCCTGGCGTGCAGTAGCCGCATTGGTAGCCATCGTGCTTGATGAAAGCGGCCTGCATCGGATGGAGATTGTCGGGCTGGCCCAGTCCCTCGATCGTCGTAACTGCACTGCCCTCATGCATGACGGCGAGCGTCAGACAGGAATTGATCCGTCGCCCATCCACGATCACCGTACAGGCGCCGCACTGGCCGTGGTCACAGCCCTTCTTGGTGCCGGTCAATTGCAGGTTCTCGCGAAGAAGGTCGAGAAGACTCGTTCGCGTGTCCACGGTCAAGGTGTGGGGTTGCCCATTCACACTGAGTGAGACCCTGAATTCGACAGGATTCTCAGCGGGTCCTGGTTGTGCCCTCGCGGCGGCCGGAATGACCGGTATGGCCGCGCACGCTCCGGCGCCGACCATCAGATCGCGCCGGTTCAGATCCAGGTCGTCCGAACCCACCATATTCGGTCTCCAAGCTGTCGAGGATTTGCTGTTATTGGGAATGGCTCGTCCATACCCACGATGCCCCGCGTATCTCGCGGAACGCCTCCACCACGCGATCGGTTCCGCTAGGCGGCGTTGCGATTTTCAACACTCCACCGTGGATATCGCTCATAAGGCTCAGAAGAATCGAGAGAACCTGTTGGCGGAGGGGACGATTTTCGGCCGGAACGTTGTTCTGCTCAAGCTGAAAAACGGCGCCCTCACGCGATGCCGAGATAGGCCGCCTTGATCTGAGGGTCGGCGAGCAGCGCGGAACCGGCGCCGCTATGCGCGACCCTTCCGGTCTCCAGCACGTAACCACGATCGGCAATCGCCAAGGCCGCACTGGCATTCTGCTCGACGAGGAGCACCGTGATGCCGTCCTTCTTCAGGGACACGATGGCATCCAGGATCTGGTCGACGAGGAGCGGCGACAGACCGAGCGACGGCTCGTCCAGAAGCAGAAGCTTCGGGCGGCCCATGAGGGCGCGCCCGATGGCGAGCATCTGCTGCTGACCGCCCGACAATCCTCCTGCCAGAAGATGCCGCTTCTCGGCCAGAACCGGGAACATGGTGAAGATGCGGTCCCGATCCTGATCGATCTCCCTGTCGCGTCGCCTGTAGGCCCCCAGTCGCAGGTTATCCTCGACGGTCAAAGGCCCGAAGACCTGCCGGCCCTCCGGCGATTGCGTCATGCCCAGCTCCACCCTCTTGTGTGGTGGCATCCGGTCGATGCGTTGATCCTTGAAGCGGATCTCGCCCCCCGTGATCGGCTGAACGCCCGAGAGCGCACGAAGCAGCGTCGTCTTGCCCGCGCCGTTCGAGCCGACCAGCGCGACGATCTCACCGGTTTGCACATCGAGATCGATGCCCTTCAGCACCTCGATCCTGCCGTAGGCACTGCGCAGGTTCTTCACCTCAAGCACGGGCAGCCTCCCGTGCGCCGTGCTGTCCCAGATAAGCCTCAAGGACCCTTGGATCATCGCGCACCTCCCGCGGTGTTCCCTCGGCGAGCGGCCGTCCGCGCTCGAGCACGAGGATCCTGTCGGAGATCTTCATCACGAGCTTCATGTCGTGCTCGACCAGGACCACGGCGACGCCCCTATCGGCCACTTGCTTGATCAGGTGGTCGATCTCCTCCGTCTCCACCGCATTGCAGCCGGCGGCGGGTTCGTCGAGAAGAAGCACGCGCGGTTCGGCGGCAAGAGCCCTGGCGATCTCGAGCCTCTTGCAGGCGCCGTAAGGCAATGAACCAGCAGGGACATCGGCGGCATCCTTCAGCCCCACATCGGCAAGGAGAGCGAGCGCCGCCGCACGGGTTTCGCGGTTCTGGCGCGTGACGGAAGGCGTTCTGAACAATGCCGGCAGCAGGCTGCACTTTTCCCGCAGATGGCGCCCGACCATCACGTTCTCGCAGGCGGTCATGCGCTGAAAGATCTGCAGGTTCTGGAAGGTACGAGAGAGGCCGCGCGCCGCGAGCTTGTGAGGGGGAAGTCCCGTCACGTCTTCGTCCGCCAGCTGGATCGATCCGCGGCTGGCGACATAGACGCCGGATACGATGTTGAAGAGCGTCGTCTTGCCGGCGCCGTTCGGGCCGATGATCGACAGGATCTGCCCGGGGCTGACCGAAAAGCTCACGCCGTCGACGGCCTTCACGCCGCCGAAGGAGATGCCGATGTCCGTGGCTTGCAGGATCGTCATGAGCGGGCCCTCCGGACCAGCAGGCTTGAGAGGCTCGGCACGATGCCGTTGCGCATGAAGATCATCGCCACGATGATGATGAGGCCCAACAGGAGGTGCTCGTATTCCTGGAAGATCGTCAGAGCCTGCGGGAGCGTGATGAGCACTGCGGCGCCGACGATGCTTCCGACGACGGATCCAAGACCGCCCAGCACGACGATGGTGACGAGTTCGACCGAGTGCAGGAATCCGGCCTGATCCGGATTGATGAAGCCGTTCATGAAGGCCAGGGCAGAGCCCGCGAGTGAAGCATAGACGGCGGCGATCACGAAGGCCTGCAGCTTGAAGCGGGCCACGTCGACGCCGACCACCTGCGCGGCCACCTCGCTGTCATGGAGCGCGCGAAAGGCCCGTCCGGTCGGCGTTTCGTCGAGGTTGAGCGCGATCCATGTTCCGACGAGCAGCAGGCCGCCGGTGACCCAATACCACGTATAAGAACCGCTCACTCGCCAGCCGAACAGCGTCAGTCGCTCGACCGGCATGCCGTCCGGCCCGCCGGTCCAGCGGCTTTCCGTCGTGATGACGAGGGCCACGAGGACGCCGAGGCCGAGGGTCGCGATGGCGAGATAATGCCCTTTCAGCCGCAGGATCGGGCGACCGACGAGATAGGCGAGAATGGCCGAGAGAAGCGCACCGAAGAGCAGAGCGACCCAGGGGGGCAGGCCGAGATGGGTGGGCCCGATCGCCACCGCATAGGCGCCGATGCCGAAGAACGCCGCATGTCCCAAGCTGACCTGACCCGCCTGCCCCATCAGGACGTTGAGGCCGATGGCGGCAAGCGCCGAGACCCATACGAGCGAGGCCACCCGGAAGTAATAGCTCGACGGAAAGATGAGCGGGAGCGCGACGATCACCACCGCCAGCGCGATGAGCGTAAGAAAGCGCCTGTTCACGAGAGCACGCATGTTTACACCCTCTCCACGACCCGGCGCCCGAACAGGCCCTGGGGAGCTGCGAACAGGACGATGAGAATGACGACAAACGCGAAGGCATCCTTGTAGGTCGAGCTGATGTAGCCGGCGCCGAAGGCCTCCAGCAGGCCGAGCAGAAGCCCGCCCACGACAGCGCCGACCGGATTGCCCATGCCGCCCAGCATGGCGGCGGCGAAGCCTTTCAGGGCCAGCAGCGTGCCGACGTCGTAACTCGTCAGCGTGATCGGCGTCACCAGGATGCCGGCAATGGCCCCGATGGCGGCGGAACCACCGAAGGCCAGTGCCATGATCGTGGTCGTGTTGATGCCGACGAGACGCGCCGCGAGGCGGTTTGCGGCCGTTGCCAACACGGCCTTGCCGGTGATCGTATGTTCGAGAAAGACATAGAGTGCGAGCACGACGACCGCCGTTCCGCCCAGCACCCAGAAGCTCTGCGGCTGGACGGCTGCGCCCAGCACATCAACCGGCGTATCGCCCGTAAAGGCAGGAAGCTTGTGGAACTGCTTGTCGAAGACGATGGCCGCAAGGCCGCGCAACAGGATCGATGCGCCGATGGTGATGATGATAAGGGTGACGGCCGATGCGCCGCGGGCCGGCTCGATGGCGAACCGATGCAGAAGGAGCCCGATCGCGACGGCCACGCCGATGGCGATGAGAGCCGCCAGTGGGAGGGGCACGCCGGCCGCCGAGACGAACACCGTCACCATGCCGCCGAGCATGACGAACTCGCCTTGCGCAAAATTCACCACGCCCGACGCATTGTAGATCAGGGTGAAGCCGAGTGCGACCAGCGCATAGACGGCTCCCACCGTCAGACCGGAAATGAGGAACTGGAGAAACTCGGCCATGGTGCTGTCCTGCGACCTTCTAGAGCATCGGACCCAAAAGTGGATTTGCACTTTTGGGATCCATCCGATGCTCCGCTTCCTGAAGAGCGCATCGTTCGGGGCGTAAAACCGGATCCACTTTTCCGCACGATGCGCTAGGTGCAGAACGGGAGGCCGACGATCAGCCTCCCGTCCGATCGGTTGCGTCGAGGAATCAGCTTCCCGAGGCGATAAGGTTCCAGTCGCCGCCCTTGATCTCGAGCATGCGGAAGGCCGAGAGGTCGAGACCGAGATGGTCGGTGGGCGACATGTTCACGATGCCGCCGGTGCCGACGAAGCCCTTGGTCTTCTCGATCTCGTCGCGGATCTTCTTGGGATCAGTCGAGTTCGCGCGCTTCATGGCCTCGACCAAGATGAAGAGACCGTCATAAGCGTGACCGCCGAAGGTCGAGACCGGCTGCTTGGTCGCACTCTCGTAGGCCTGCTTGTATTCGGTCACGACCTTCTTCTGCGGATCGCTCTCCGGCAGCTTGTCGCCGACGAGGAGCGCGGCGGCCGGCAGGCGCACGCCTTCCGCGGCAGCGCCAGCCAGGTCGATGAAGCTCTTCGAAGCCACACCGTGGCTCTGATAGAACGGGATGTTGTTCATGCCGAGCTGGGCGTAGTTACGGGTCACGATGGCAGGCCCTTGCCCGAAGCCCGGATTGACCACCGCCTGTAGGCCGGCCGTGTTCTTGATCTTCGTGAGCTGAGCGGTCATGTCGCTGTCGCGCGGACCATAATTCTCATCGCTGATGATCTGCATACCGTAGTTCGGTGCGACCTTGACGCATTGCGCACGCATGGAAGCCCCGAACCCGTCCGTGCCCGAGATCAGGCCGATCTTCGTGAGGTTGCGCTTCTTCAGATCCTCGAAGATCTTCTCGCACGCCATCTTGTCCGTGTGCGGCGTCTTGAAGACGAACTTGCGCACTGGATCGACCACCTCGATGGCACCGGCCAGGGAGATGAACGGAACCTGCGCCTCTTCGAAGACGGGGATCATCGCCATGGTAGAGCCGGTGGTCGTTCCACCGACCATGGCGATCACCTCATCATCTTCGATCAGGCGCGTTGCAAAGGTGCGCGCCTTGTTGGCGTCGCCGCCATCGTCGTAGATCACGAGTTCGATCTTCTTGCCCGCGACGCCGCCCGCCGCATTGATCTTGTCGACATAGAGCCGCAGCGTCTTGTCTTCCGGCTCGCCGAGAAAGGAAGACGGCCCGGTGACCGAGAGCACCGACCCGATCTTGACGGTGCCCTGGGCGAGCGCGCCTTGCGAGAAGCCGAACGCCATGACACTGGCGGCCAGGAGTGATTTGAGAGCGGTTTTCGAGTTCATCTGTCTCCTCCGGTTTCGTTGTCGTTTTCTGTTTTTATTGTTGCGCAATGGCTCAGGCCGCCAAGAGCCCGCGGAACATTGCGGAAAGGAAGCGATCAGGAGTCCCCAAAGCCGGCGTTAGCTTTGCATGCGGATCCTGTCGGCCGCCAAGCACGCCACCCCGCTTATCTCCCTGAAGGACCGAGTGTTGGATGATTGACGCTGTTCATCCCATCAATATAATTGACCGGACGGTTGGTCAATAGTAAACAAGTCGCAAGACCACCCGCTTGCCATCAACGAAAATTCGGGAGGGCCATGGTGGAGAACGATCTCATCGTCACGGAGCGTCGGGAGGGCTATCGTGTCCTCATCCTCAACAGGCCCGACCGTCTGAACTCCTTCAACGAGGCGATGCATGCGGCCCTGATGTCCGCCCTGCTCGATGCCGAGGCGGACGAGAACTGCCGCGCCCTCATCCTCACGGGCGCCGGACGCGGATTCTGCGCCGGTCAGGATCTGTCGGACAGGGTCTTCAGCCCTGGCCAGGTTCCGGATCTCTCCTCCACCCTGGAGCGCCTCTACAATCCGCTCGTTCGCAAGCTCCGTGCGCTGCAGATGCCTGTCATCTGCGCAGTGAACGGCGTTGCCGCGGGAGCCGGTGCCAACATCGCGCTCGCCTGCGACCTCGTCCTGGCGGCGCGTTCGGCCAAGTTCATCCAGGCTTTTGCCAAGCTCGGCCTCGTTCCGGATTCAGGTGGTACCTGGTTCCTGCCGCGCCTTGTCGGTCCGGCCCGTGCGCGGGCCCTCGCGCTACTCGCCGAGCCGGTTCCCGCCGAGCAGGCCGAAGCCTGGGGCATGATCTGGAAGGCTGTCGACGATGCTAGCCTGATGGACGAGGCGCATCGCCTCGCCGCGCATTTCGCGGTTCAGCCGACCATCGGTCTCGGGTTGATCAAGCAGGCGCTCGATGCCTCCGAGACGAACGATCTCGACCGACAGCTCGATCTCGAACGCGACCTGCAGGGACAGGCCGGGCGTACGCCGGACTATATCGAAGGCGTCACGGCGTTCTTCGAGAAGCGGCAGCCTAAATTCACCGGGAGAACCTGATGGACGCACGATCGAACCACTCGGATGACGCCTCCCACGAAATCGCCATAGCCTGCGCCGAAGCCATGTGGGCGGAGGATCAGGCAAGTCAGGGGCTCGGCATGGTGATCGAGCGCGTCTCGCCGGGCGAGGCCGTGCTCTCCATGACGATCCGCCCCGACATGACGAACGGGCACGGCATCTGCCACGGCGGCTTCATCTTCACGCTGGCCGACTCGGCCTTCGCGTTCGCCTGCAACACCTACGACCAGCGCACGGTCGCGCAGCATTGTGCCGTGACGTTCCTGCAGCCGGGGCGGCGGGGAGACAGGCTCACGGCCCATGCGGTCGAACGCAATCGCTCAGGCCGCTCAGGCATCTATGACGTGACGGTTCGCGACGGCAAAGGCGAGGTTGTCGCGGAGTTCCGTGGACACTCGCGCACCATCGCCGGCACGCTGCTCGGCTCAAATCCGCAATAAGAACGAACGAATGGGAGGTTCCCTTGCTCCAGATCCCGCACCGCAAGTTGTCCGAACTCAAGCCTCAGCCCGCCCAGCTCGATCGTTTCGAACTCGCATCGCGGGATGAGCTCGCCGCCTGGCAGCGCGAGCGCCTCGCCTGGTCCTTGCGCCATGCCTATGAGAACGTGCCGCACTACAAAGCGAAGTTCAACGCGGCGGGCGTTCATCCGGACGATTTCAAGGATCTGAGCGACCTCGCGAAGTTTCCCTTCACCACCAAGGCCGACCTGCGGGACAATTACCCCTTCGGCATGTTCGCCGTTCCACAGAACCAGATTGCGCGCGTGCACGGCTCGTCCGGCACCACCGGCAAGCCCACGGTCGTGGGCTACACCAAGCGCGATATCGACACCTGGGCCGACGTGGTGGCCCGCTCGATCAGGGCCAGCGGCGGCCGCCCAGGCATGAAGGTTCACGTGGCCTATGGCTACGGCCTCTTCACGGGCGGATTGGGCGCACATTACGGCGCCGAACGCCTCGGCTGCATGGTGATCCCCATGTCGGGCGGCATGACGGAACGCCAGGTGCAGCTGATCCAGGATTTCCAGCCCGACATCATCATGGTCACACCGTCCTACATGCTGGCGATCCTCGACGAGTTCCGGAAGCAGGGGCTCGATCCGCGACAATCCTCGCTCAAGGTCGGCATCTTCGGCGCCGAGCCATGGACGAACGCCATGCGGGCGGAGATCGAAGAGGCCTTCGACATCCATGCAGTCGACATCTACGGCCTCTCAGAGGTCATGGGGCCGGGCGTCGCCTGCGAATGCGTGGAAAGCAAGGACGGGCTGCACATCTGGGAAGACCATTTTTATCCCGAGGTGATCAACCCGGTAACGGGCGAAGTCCTGCCTGACGGTGAGGAAGGCGAGCTCGTCTTCACCTCGCTCACCAAGGAGGCCATGCCCGTCATCCGCTACCGCACCCGGGACCTGACGCGCCTCCTGCCCGGCACGGCCAGGGCCATGCGCCGCATGGAGAAGATCACCGGCCGCACCGACGACATGATGATCATCCGGGGCGTCAACGTCTTCCCGACCCAGATCGAGGAAAAGCTCCTCACGATTCCGACCCTGTCGGGGCATTACCAGATCATCCTGACCCGCGAGGGCCGGATGGATCAGATGGAGATCCGGGCCGAGATCCGGCCGGATGCCGACTACCCTGAAACCCGCAAAGCCGCTGCCGAGCGCCTCAGCCAGTCCATCAAGGATACCATCGGCATCACGGCTCATGTAAATGTCCTCGATCCTGAAGGCATCGAGCGCTCTCTCGGCAAGGCGAGACGCGTGATCGACCGCAGACCGAAAGAATAGAAGAGTCCCATGGCCCGCACCCGTGCCACCGATTATGACGACAAGCGCCGAGCGATCCTCGATCGCTCGGCTGAACTCTTTGCGGAGCACGGCTACGACCGCGCCTCGATGAGCAAGATCGCGGAGGCCTGCGGCGTCTCCAAGGCCAATCTTTACCACTACTACAGGGACAAGGAGGAGCTGCTCTTCGACGTGATCCGCTTTCACCTCGAGGAACTGCTCGAGGTGGTGGAGGCGGCCGACAATCCGGACCTCTCACCCGCAGAGCGCCTGAAGGAATTGGTCGCCGCTCTGCTCGAGGCCTATCGCGATGCCGACGCCCAGCACAACGTGCAGATCAACGGCATGCGCCTGCTCCCGGCGGAGCGTCAGGGCGAACTCAAGGCGGTGGAGCGCGATCTGGTGAAGATCTTCTCCGATGCGGTGGCGGGCGTAGCGCCGCAGCTCAAGGGGACAAAGCTGCTCAAGCCCGTGACCATGTCCCTCTTCGGCATGATCAACTGGCATTATCTCTGGTTCAAGAGCACCGGCGAAGTGACCCGCGCGGATTATGCCGAACTCGTTTCCCAGCTCATCGTCGATGGAACCCGCAATCTTCATCCGGAACCAGCCGCCTCGTCACGGCGCGTCAGCGCTGCGGAATAGGAGGTTGTCGTCTAGCCCATCTTACGGCAACCCGGATCCATTCTCTCTGACCCCGCCACGTCATGGCCGGGCTTGTCCCGGCCATCCCGATGCTGTGAAGCACAGCACCTTTCCGATCGAGATCACCGGCACGAGGCCGGTGATGACATGGTGGATGTCACCCCCGGCGAGCTGAAGGCTCAAGAGGAGAATCCACTCCCGCGCTCAGCGCACGCCCAGGAACGACAAGGTCGAAGCGCGAGAGCATCGGATGGACGAGGCTCTGCCACTGGGCGGTCAGCTCTTCCCGGCCCTTCTGGCGCAATCCGTATTTCCGATGCTGGACGAAATGATCCGAGGCGCTGCTGCCGAAGGTGTCGGCCACGCGGGGATACCAGTAATTGACCGAGGCCTGGGCATCGGTCCTGTCATGCCCTCTCTCCAAGGCGGCCTGCAATCCCTGTTGTCCGAGCTCCGCATGGCGCTTCTCGGCGGGAAGGATGTCGCTAAGAGCATCGGCAAGAGGCTGGTAGGAACCGCGAGTCAGCTCGTCGAGCTGCACCACGGTGGCCTGGCCCATCAGGCAGTTCATCACGACCGCGTCGACCCAGCCGTTGATTGGATAGTGAAAGACGTTGAGACGCATGTCGCCTTCCATGCGTCGCGTGCCGAGATTGACGCTGCGATCGAGACGGGATGCCCAGGGATGGGCGCCCACATATTGGTCCGTGTTGGCGCCGAACTGCTCCATCAGGTCCAGGACCTGCCGCGCATGGTTGAACTTGTCGAAGACGATCCGGGTCGCGATGATCCGCTCCTTCAGTCCCGGAGCCAAGTTGATGCAATCGGCGAAACCCGAGGCGCCCGCCATCTCCGAATCGATGAAGATCGCCATCAGGCGCATGAGCTCGCCGCGATAGCGCGGCGTGACATTCTCCGGCGCACTCAACCGGCCGCCACCGGCTATGAAATTGACGATGCTCTCTTCGTCGACCATGGGAGCCGCTCCCCTGTCACTTGTCGAAATCGACCAGGATCTTGTCGCTGACGGGATAGCTCTGGCAAGTCAGGATATATCCGCGCGCGATCTCGTAGTCCTCCAATGCGAAGTTCGCATCCATGTCCACCTCGCCTTCGACCAGCATCGCCCGGCAGGTAGAGCAGACGCCGCCCTTGCAGGCATAGGGAAGTTCAAGCCCCTCGGCCGTGGCGGCGTCGAGGACAGATGCGGTCCCCTTCTCGAAGGTCAGGCTCCGGGCCCGCCCGTCGATGACGATGGTCGCCTCGCACAGGTTCTTGCGATCCTCCGCGGCCGTCTCCTCGGGCCGGCGCTGCCGGCGGGTCGGCGTCGTGGTGGCGAAGAGTTCGAATTTGATCTGGCGCTTGTCGAGGCCATGTTCCTCGAGGCTCTGCGCGACACCCAGCATCATGTCCTGCGGCCCGCAGATGAAAGCGGTGTCGATGGATGATGCGTCGATCCAATGATCGAGAAGCTGGTCGCATTTCTCCTTGGTCAGGCGCCCGTTGAAGAGATCGATGTCCTGCTGCTCGCGGCTGAGAATGTGGATCAGGCTGAAGCGGTCGAGATGCTCGTTCTTGAGATCCTCCAGTTCCTCCCGGAACATGATCGAACTCGAAGCGCGATTGCCATAGAACAGCGTGAAGGAGGATTGCGGCTCGGCGACCAGCGTCGTCTTGATGATGCTGAGAAGCGGGGTGATCCCGCTGCCTGCGGCGAAACCCACGAAGTGACGCTTGCGGGTCTGATCAAGGGGCACGAAGAAATTGCCCATCGGCGGCATGGCCTCGATGACCTGCCCGGGCGCGAGTTGCTCGCTCGCCCAGTTGGAGAATGCGCCGCCGGCGATTTTCTTGATGCCGACCCGGAGCCTGCCCTCCGTCGGCGTGGCGCAGATGGAATAGGATCGCCGCACCTCATCGCCGTCGATGGTGGTGCGCAGGGTCAGATACTGCCCCGGCGAGAAGCGAAACGCCTCCTTGTGCTCATCCGGCACGTCCAGCGTCAGGATGATCGCATCACGGGTTTCGCGTCGCACATCGGCAACGGTCACAGGGTAGAACTTCGTCATGGAGCATCCGCTCGTTTCAAATGCACTTGAAGTAGTCGAAAGGCTCGAGACAATCTCGGCACCGATACTGCGCCTTACACGGCGTCGACCCGAATTCGCTCACCCGTTCGGTGTTCTCGGACTTGCAGCGCGGGCAGGCGATCGCCAGCGGCTTGCGCAGGAAGCGGTCGAAAGGCGACGGCCCGCCGGCATTCTCGGCCGGCGGCGCAATGCCGTAGGCCTCCAATCGCCGCCGCCCTTCCCGGGTAATCCAATCCGTCGTCCAGGGAGGCGAAAGGCGCCGCTCGATCCGCAAGCGGTCGATCCCTCTCGCCCGCAGGGCCGCTTCGATTTCGAAGGCGATGACGCTCGTCGCGGGGCAGCCCGAATAGGTGGGCGTGATCGCGACGACAAGTTCGTTACTGTCCCACTGCACATCGCGAACGATGCCGAGATCCATGACGGAAACTGCGGGGACCTCTGGGTCGGGAACCTCTTCCAACCAGCGTCTGATCTGATCCGGATCCGGTCGTGTCAGGCTGTCGATCATCGACCCCGCGCTCCTCACCACGTCGCGTTGGGATAGGCCCGCTGCAGGAATTGAAGATCGGCCAGGATATAGCCGAGATGCTCGGAATGGATGCCGCGCTTGCCGCCCTTCTGGGCCCAGCCAGGCTGCGGCAGGGAAAGCGTCGCCTCCTCGGCCGTTGCACGAACGAGGCCGAGCCAGGGCTCGTGCAGCGTCGCGAGATCGGGGCCGAGGCCCTCCTGAACCATGGCCCGATCGATCTCGTCGCTCGCGAACAACTCGCCCGTATACATCCAGAGATCGTCAATCGCCGTCTGCATGCGGCGGTGGCTTTCCTCCGTGCCGTCGCCGAGGCGCAGGACCCATTCCTGACTCCGCTCCAGATGGTACGTGACCTCCTTGAGGCCCTTCGCGGCAATCTCGGCGATGCGGGGATCCTTCGATCCGGTCAGCTCGCGCAGCAGCAGGTAATGCCAGGCATCGAAGTAGAACTGGCGTGCCATCGTGACGGCGAAGTCTCCGTTCGGCTGCTCGACGAGAAGGACATTGCGGAAATCGCGCGCATCGCGAAGGTAAGCGAGCTTGTCGGCGTCCCGCCCCTTGCCTTCGATCTCGCCTGCGAGGTTCAGCCAGAGCTGCGTCTGACCGATAAGGTCGAGGGCAACGTTGGAGAGCGCCAGATCCTCCTCGAGGGCCGGTGAATGCCCGCACCATTCTGATAGGCGATGCCCCAGGATCAGTGCATTGTCCCCGAGGCGCAGAAGATACTCGACGAGAGCGTCCTGCGCGTTCATCACATATGTCCTAGCTCTTCTGGGATCTCGTAGAAGGTCGGATGGCGATAGACCTTGCTGTTGGCGGGATCGAACAGCGGCCCCTTCTCGCTCGGGGAGCTTGCCGCAATATCGGATGCCTTCACGACCCAGATGCTGACGCCCTCGTTGCGGCGCGTATAGACATCGCGCGCATTCATGATCGCCATCTCGGCATCGGGCGCATGCAGGCTGCCCACGTGGCGATGCGCCAGTCCGTGCTGGCTGCGGATGAACACCTCCCAGAGAGGCCATTCCTTCTTGTCGGTCATTCCCGTTCTCCCGCTCACGCAGCCTTCGCCTTTGCCCGTGCCGCTTTCTTGGCCGCATAGGCATCGGCCGCATCGCGCACCCATTGCCCCTCTTCGTAGGCCTTCACACGCGTGCGCAGGCGCTGGCGGTTGCAGGGGCCGTTGCCGGCGATGACCTGATAGAACTCATCCCAGTTGATCTCGCCGAAATCGTAATGGCCGCGCTCCGCATTCCATTTGAGATCGGGATCCGGGACGGTAAGGCCGAGGTATTCGGCCTGCGGCACCGTCTGGTCGACGAATTTCTGGCGCAGCTCGTCGTTGGAATTGATCTTGATCTTCCAGCGCATGGATTGGGCGCTGTGCACCGAATCCGCATCGGACGGGCCGAACATCATGAGCGACGGCCACCACCAGCGGTTCAGCGCATCCTGCGCCATCTGCTTCTGCTCAGGCGTCCCGCGCGCGAGCTTCGTCATCGCATCATAGCCCTGACGCTGGTGGAAGCTCTCCTCCTTGCAGATGCGGATCATGGCTCGGGAATAGGGCCCGTAGGAGCAGCGCTGCAGCGGCACCTGGTTCATGATCGCGGCACCATCGACGAGCCAGCCGATGGCGCCGATATCGGCCCAGGTGAGCGTCGGATAGTTGAAGATGCTGGAATACTTGGCCTTGCCGCTGTTGAGCTGCTCCATGAGCTCGTCGCGGCTGACGCCCAGCGTCTCGGCCGCGCAGTAGAGATAAAGGCCGTGACCAGCCTCGTCCTGCACCTTGGCCAGCAGGATCGCCTTGCGCTCCAGGGTCGGCGCGCGGGTGATCCAGTTGCCCTCCGGCTGCATGCCGATGATCTCGGAATGGGCGTGCTGCGAAATCTGCCGGATCAGGGTCTTGCGATAGGCCTCCGGCATCCACTCCTTCGGCTCGATCTTGACGTCGGCATCGACGCGCTCCTGGAAGGCCCGCTCCTCCGGAGACATCTCCTCCTTGGAGCGGACGTGCTCGACGCCCGTCTTCACCATCTGTGCATACACGGCGCATCTCCCTGAGTTTCAAAGCCTTGCCGGCCTCTTCCCGCCCGGTGGCGAGGACAAGATCCATACGCGCAGGCGGCATGCCTCTCCGGAGGCCCTTCTAATATGTCACAGAAATTATCTTATTCAAGAATTTTATGTAACGTATCGATCAGCCAATCCTCAATGCGGCAACCGGCTCCGCCGCCGCGAAACGTCGCGCGAAATCCCGGTCGACCGAAGGCAGTGGACCCGTATCGTTCTGGGCATGGGTGTCGATCCAGCGCTCCGCCGCCGGGAGCAGCGTCCTGTAGATCGTGCCGCAGAGAGTGCGGGCCGCCGTTCCGGCCCAAGGCTTGGGAAGGAGCTGCGCGGGCAGCAGCGGGTCCTTCAGGACAGCCCGGCGGTAATCGTGAATCAGGAGGATGCGAACCAGCAATGCGTCGAGATTCGTGAACCCGGCCCCCCTCTCCAGAGCTCCGAGGATGCCCGAATAGGTATCGATGAAGCGTTTGTAGCGACTTTCGATCTCCGCCAGAGGCCATGCCCTCTCCACCAGCCTCCGGGCCGTCGCCGGATCGGCCGGGGTCGCGCTCAACCTGAGGAAAGGGCCCGCACCGCCGGTCGATGCCGCAGCCGCCACCAGGAGGTCTGGCCCAAGGGCGCCATAGCCTGCCGCCGAGAGTTCGCCCTTGAGCGCGCTTCGGTCCTGGGCATTCTCGAGCAGGAGGAGATCGAAGGATCCCTGCCAATCCTGGGGTGGGTCGGCGTAGATCCGCTGGGTCGCCCGGGCGAAGGCCTCCTGTCCCTGAGGCGTCAGGCGGTAATAGCTGTTGCGCCCGACCTTCCAGCGCTCGAACCATCCCTCGGAGACGAGGCGGGACAAGGCCGTTCGGACGAGCGTGTCGCTGATGCGGAAGGCCCGCATGATCTCGTGCAGCGACGTCAGGGACAGCACCCCGCCTCGCGGCACCACTGCATCCCCAAAAACGGTGACGATCAGCGAGCCCGCCCGGATCGGCGTCCGCTCGTGGAACTTGTCCAGCAGGGTGTCTACGAACGCGGCCATGCAAGCCTACTCCGGTCCTCTATGGCCAAGACGGCCTTTGCCTGTTCGGTCCATCCTCCCCTCACCTACCCATTCTTCGCCATGTCTGTCGAGCCATCCTGTGGGCCTGCCGCCTTCCTCAAAATTCCTTGACTAACCGGCCGGTCGGTCAATAATGCAGCAAAGACCGGGCGATGCCAATGCCGCCTGTCACAACATTCCAAGGTGCCCCAATGAGACTCGAGAGCTTCGTTCGCGGAAGTTGGATGTCGCCCGGCCAGGAGTTGGCCGACATTCACAGTGCCGTCACCGGAAACGTCGTTGCTCAGGTGGCCAGCGGCGGCCTCGATATGGGCGAGGTGCTGGCCTATGCCCGTCAGGTCGGCGGTCCCGCCTTGCGGAAGCTCACCTTCCATCAAAGGGCAGAACTTCTGAAACGCCTTGCCATTCATCTGTCGGAGCGCAAAGACCAGCTCTACACGCTTTCCTTCCAGACAGGCACCACGCGAACCGACAACTTCATCGACGTGGACGGCGGCATCGGCACCCTCTTCGTCTACGCTTCCAAGGGACGCCGAGAACTGCCCAACACCACCTTCCTTCTGGATGGAAATGTCGAAGCCCTGTCGAAGGGCGGCAGCTTCGTCGGCCAGCACGTGATGACGCCGCTCCACGGTGTCGCCGTTCACATCAATGCCTTCAACTTCCCCTGCTGGGGCATGCTGGAAAAGCTCGCTCCCGCCATCCTGGCCGGCGTGCCGGTGGTCACGAAGCCCGCGACGATCACGTCCTATGTGGCGCATGCCCTCGTGCGCATGATCGCCGAATCCCGCATCCTTCCGGACGGCGCTCTTCAATGCATCGTCGGCTCCACGGGCGATCTTTTCGATCACCTGACCTGTCAGGACGTGGTCTCGTTCACGGGCTCCGCCGATACGGCCCAGAAGCTGCAGCGACATCCGGTCGTCGCGCGCGAATCCGTGCGTTTCATCGCGGAGCGCGACTCGCTTAACGCGGCGATCCTGGCGCCTGACGCCGGCCCGGGCACGCCGGAATTCGAGCTCTTCATCAAGGAGGTCGCCAAGGAGATGACGGTCAAGGCCGGTCAGAAATGCACGGCGATCCGGCGCGCCATTGCTCCCAACGCTCATGTGCCTGCCGTGATCGAGGCTCTGGGGGAGCGGCTTTCCAAGATCAAGGTCGGCAATCCCGAACTCGAAAGCGTTCGCATGGGACCGGTCGTCGGCCTCGGGCAGCGTCGCGACGTGCTCGCGCAGGTGGCGAAGCTGCGCTCGGAAGCGGACATCGTGGTCGGCAATCCCGATAACTTCACGGTCGAGGGCGCGGACCGGGAACGCGGCGCCTTCATTCCTCCGCTCGTGCTGCATTGTCCTGACCCGATCCGGGCCACCAACGTGCACAGCGTCGAGGCTTTCGGCCCTGTCTGCACCGTGATGGGCTATGACGGCCTCGATCAGGCCGTAACCCTGGCAAACAAGGGCGACGGCAGCCTTGTCGCCTCCCTCTACACCTACGATCCCGCCGCGGCGGCCGATCTCGTCTTCGGCGTCGGCGCCTTCCACGGCCGTCTCGTCCTGATCGACCGCGACTGTGCCAAGGAGCAGACCGGCCACGGCTCCCCTATGCCCCACATGGTCCATGGCGGACCGGGACGCGCCGGCGGCGGCGAGGAACTCGGCGGCATGCGCGGCGTGCACCACTACATGCAGCGCACGGCCCTGCAGGGCTCGCCCGCCATGCTCTCGCGCGTGACGCAGAGCTGGATCAAGGGCGCGCCCACGATCGAAGAGGGACGGCATCCGTTCCGCTACTACTTCGAGGATCTCGCCATCGGACAGACCTTCGTCTCGAAAGAACGCACGATCACCCTCGAAGACATCGAGCATTTCGCGGAATTCACCGGCGACACGTTCTACGCCCATATGAGCGAGGAAGCGACGAAGAACCATCCGTTCTTCCCCGGCCGCGTGGCTCATGGCTATCTGCTCCTGTCCTTCGCGGCAGGTCTTTTCGTCGATCCCGATCTCGGACCGGTGCTTGCCAATTACGGTCTCGACTCCTTACGGTTCGTCAAACCCGTGCAGCCGGGCGAGACCATCAAGGTCCGGCTGACGGCAAAATCCAAATCGCCGCGCAACGAGCAATACGGCGAGGTACGCTGGGACGTGGAGATCATGACGGACAAGGGCGAGACGGTTGCAACCTATGAACTCCTCACGATGAACGCGGTGCGCCCATGACAGCGACCTCGCCCGAGGGTGTCGATCCGGTTCGATTGGTCTCCACGAGCCCGGTCGCCCTGATCGAAATCGACAACCCTCCGGTCAATGCCACGTCGCAGGCTGTCCGGGCGGGATTGCTTGCGGCGATCCAGGAGGTCGGCCGCAATCCGCAAATCGAGGCCGTGGTCATCGCCTGCGCGGGAAAAACCTTCGTTGCCGGGGCCGATATCCGCGAGTTCGGCCAGACGCCGCGCGAGCCGCACCTACCCGACGTGATCAACGCCATCGAGGCCTGCTCCAAGCCCGTCGTCGCAGCCATCCAGGGCACCGCCCTCGGGGGCGGCTGTGAGATTGCGCTGGCCTGCCATGCCCGTGTGGCCGAGCCGGGCGCAAGCCTGGGCCTGCCAGAGGTCAAGCTCGGGCTGGTGCCCGGTGCCGGCGGCACGCAGCGCCTGCCTCGGCTCATCGGGTTGGAGGCGGCCCTCGACCTCGTGACCAGCGGACGTCCCGTCAAAGCGCAGGAAGCCCTGCGTCTCGGCCTCGTCGACCGGATCTCCTCGGGCGATCTGCGCCAGGATGCGACGGAGCTTGCGCGGGAGCTGATCGGTCAGCCGCTCCGCCGCACGGGCGAGCGGAGTGTGGTGGCGATGGATGCTGAAACGGCATCGGCCAAAGCCGCGGAAATTCGTAAGAAAGCCAGGGGCGCGGAGGCCCCGGGCAAGGCCGCGGAGCTCGTGCTGCTGGCCGCGGGCCTGCCGCTTCAGGACGGCATGGCGCGCGAGCGCGAGACCTTCCTGGACCTGCGCTGCTCCGAGCAATCGGCGGCTTTGCGGCATGCCTTCTTTGCCGAGCGGGAGGTCATGCGCCTGCCGGGGCTCGATTCGGTCGAGCCTCGCCGCGTCCAGAAGGTCGGGATCGTCGGAGCCGGAACGATGGGCTCCGGGATCGCCATCGCGTTTGCGGATGCGGGTTTCGACGTCAGGATCGTCGAGACGAGCGAACAGGCTCTCACGGCCGGACAGGCACGGGTTGCGGACGTTTACGACAAGCAGGTTGCGAGCGGCCGGATCACGGCGGCCGCAAGGGACGAGCGCCTGCGGGCCATTGGGTATGCAATTGGTACGAGCTCCCTGTCGGATCGGGATCTCGTGATCGAGGCGGTGTTCGAGGATCTCGAGGTCAAACGCGCGCTTTTCCGCGATCTCGACGCTGTCCTGCCGCCTGGAACAATCCTGGCAACGAATACCAGTTACCTTGATATCTCGCTGATAGCCGATGCCACATCGCGGCCGGCCGACGTGGTGGGCCTGCATTTCTTCAGCCCGGCCCATGTGATGAGGCTGCTCGAAATCGTGCGGACCGACGCGACGGCCGCCGATGTCGTCGCCACGGGGCTCGCCCTCGCCAAGCGCCTGCGCAAGATCCCGGTCGTGTGCCGGGTCTGCGACGGCTTCGTGGGCAACCGCATTCTATCCCGCTATCGCCAGCAGGCGGAGTACCTGCTCGAGGAAGGCGCGCTGCCGCACGAGGTCGATGCGGCTCTCGAAGCGTTCGGCTTCCCGATGGGTCCCTTCGCCGTGTCGGATCTCGCCGGGCTCGATATCAACTGGGCGCGCCGCAAGCGCCTGGCGCCCACCCGCGATCCGCGCGAGCGCTATGTGGACATCGCCGACCGTCTCTGCGAGGCAGGCCGCTTCGGGCGCAAGACCGGCGCGGGCTGGTATCGTTATGAAGGCGGCAAGCGCGAGGTCGATCCGGTCGTGACGGCGCTCGTCGAGGAATCCTCGCAGCGGCGCGGACTGACGCGGCGCGCGATTTCGGCGGACGAGATCCAGTCGCGCATCCGTGCCGCCATCGTCAACGAAGCCTGCAAGATCCTCGACGAGCGCATCGTCGAGCGGCCGCTCGATGTCGATGTGGTGATGATGCACGGCTACGGCTATCCGGCCTGGCGCGGCGGTCCGCTGTTCGAAGCCGATCGTGTGGGATTGCAATCGATCCTCGCGCAGGTGCAGGAGCGTGCCGCACAGGACGGGCCGGGCTGGGAACCGGCCGACAGTCTCATCAACCGCGCCGCGTCGGGAGCGAAATTCTATCCGTAACCGGAAGCGCGAAAACAACAGCTGGGGGATCCTTCATGTTCGACCGGGCGACCGCCGAGGCGATGCTCGAAAGCGTCTTCGCGCCATGGGTGCAGGCGCTCGACCTCTCCATCGAGAGCCTCGATAAGGAAGGCGCAATCTTACGCATGCGGTTCTCCGAAAAGCTCTGCCGCGACAACGGGGTGATCTGCGGACAGGCCCTCATGAGCCTTGCCGACACCGCAATGGTGTTCGCCGTGTCGTCCGCCGGCGGCGCCTACCGGCCGATGACCACGGTCGACCAGACCATGCACTTCCTGCGTCCCGCGGCGAATGCCGATGTGCTCGCGGAGGCGAAAGTCGTACGGCTTGGACGCACCATGGCGTTCGGCAGCGTGACGCTCACCACCGATGGGGACGCGCGGCCTGTCGCGATGGCGCAGCTCGCTTATGCGTTGCTGGGTGAGACCGCAAAGGCTTAGCGCCTTCACCTCTCCCCGGCGGGGAGAGGTCGAGCGCAGCGAGGGTGAGGGGGAGAGCGCTCTCCGGATAGACCTGTAACCCCTCACCCGCCGCGCCGGCGCGCGTCGACCTCTCCCTCAGGGAGAGGTGAACCAGCGCTACACCTCGCAAGTTGCGTTCGACCTTCCCGTCATGGCCGGCCTCGTGCCGGCCATCCCGATTGTGTGAAGCGGTGCGCCCTAATCTATTGAGATCACCGGCACAAGGCCGGTGATGACGTGGTGTGCGTCGAAAACCCTCCTGAAACTCCCGCTCAAAACGGCAGCGCCACGCTCGTCTTGATCTCCTTGAGGATCACGTTGGTGCGCACGTAGCGGATGCCGGGCAGGCGGAACATGAACTCGTCGAGAAACGCGTTGTAGGCCTTCATGTCGCGTACGACGACGCGCAGATGATAATCGGCGTCCCCCGTGGTCGCGAAGCACTCCATCACTTCGGCTCGCGCCGTCACGCGGGACACGAACTCGTCGACGAATTTCGCATCGTGCCGTTCGAGCGACACATGCAGGATCGCCGAGGTGGCGAACCCCGCCTTCTCCCGATCGACCAGGGCCGAATAGCCCACGATCACGCCCGTTTCTTCGAGCGAGCGCACGCGCCGCCAGCAGGCTGATGTGGACATGCCCACATCCTCGGCGAGCTGCTGGTTCGTCGTGCGCCCCTCCTTCTGGAGCTGCGCCAGAATATGCTCGTCCTGCCTGTCCAACATGGCGGCGCCCTCCCTGGTAGGTTCTGCCATTTATAGCGCTTGTACTCGCAACATCTACCGCAACATGAGGCGCAGAGGGAAGGAATAGGAAACATCTACCAGCCGTTCGGGATTATTCTGGAGATCAACGAAAAGCGCCCTGCTCCGGGAGGAAGCTGATGAAAAGCGTTCCGTCACTCGATTCCTATCAGCTCGCCGACCGCTATGCCCGCGAGACCGGCCGGGTTTTCCTCACGGGCACCCAGGCCATCGTCCGCATCGTGCTCGACCAGGCCAAGCGCGACAAGGCGGCGGGGCTCGACACCGCCGGCTTCGTATCCGGCTATCGCGGATCGCCGCTCGGTGGCGTCGATCTCGAACTCTGGCGCGTGAAGGAGCAGCTGAAGGCCCACCGGATCGAGTTCCTGCCCGCCGTCAACGAGGACCTCGCCGCGACGGCCGTCCTCGGCTCGCAGCAGGTCGAGACCAATCCCGACCGGCAGGTGCAGGGCGTGTTCGGCCTCTGGTACGGCAAGGGCCCGGGCGTCGACCGCTCGGGCGATGCATTGAAGCACGGCAACGCCTACGGCTCGTCGCCCCATGGCGGCGTGCTGGTAATCGCCGGCGACGACCACGGCTGCGTGTCCTCCTCGATGCCGCATCAATCGGATGTCGCCTTCATGAGCTGGTTCATGCCGACGCTCCATCCGGCAAGCGTCAGCGAATATCTCGAATTCGGCGAATACGGTTATGCGCTCAGCCGCTTCTCCGGCATGTGGGTCGGCTTCAAGGCCGTGTCGGAGATCGTCGAATCCGGCGTCTCCGTGGAGCTGCATCCGCCGCGCCAATTCCTCGAGCCTGATTTCACGCCGCCGCCCGGTGGTCTGCATTACCGCTGGCCGGACCTGCCGGGACCGCAGATCGAGGAGCGCATGGAGGCGAAGAAGCACGCGGTCTATGCCTTCGCGAAGGCCAACCCCATCGACCGGCGCATCTACGACATCCCGAACGCCAGCTATGGCATCGTCACCGCCGGCAAGGCGCATCTCGACCTGATGGAGGCCTTGCGCCTCATCGGTCTCGACGAGGCCGCCTGCCGCGCGCATGGCATCGACATCTACAAGGTCGGCATGGTGTGGCCGCTTGCCCTGCACGACGCCATGGAATTCGTGAAAGGCAAGCGCGAGATCCTCGTGATCGAGGAAAAGCGCGGCATCATTGAAAGCCAGTTCAAGGAATACTTCTACGATTATCCCGGCTCGAAGCCCGAACGGATGGTCGGCAAGCATGATGAGACCGGCGAGCGGCTCATTCCCTGGACGGGCGAACTCTCGCCGCGCTTCCTCGCGGGCGTTCTCGCAAGGCGTCTCGATCCGATCTTCCCCGATCTTTCTCTCACGCAGCGCGCCGCCGCGCTGACGCCCGAACCGGAGCGCGTGATCGCCGTTCCAGGCGCGACGCGCACGCCTTACTTCTGCTCCGGCTGCCCGCACAACACCTCGACCAAGGTGCCGGAAGGCTCGAAAGCCCTCGCGGGCATCGGCTGCCACTTCATGGCGAGCTGGATGGACCGGGAGACTTCGTCGCTGATCCAGATGGGCGGCGAGGGCGTCAACTGGGCGGCGTCATCGAAGTTCACGGGCCAGGGCCACATCTTCCAGAATCTCGGCGAAGGCACCTATTACCATTCCGGCTCCATGGCGATCAGGCAGGCCATCGCGGCAGGCGCCAACATCACCTACAAGATCCTGTTCAACGACGCTGTCGCCATGACGGGCGGCCAGCCGGTCGACGGACCCGTGAGCGTCCACGCCATCGCGCACAGCGTGCGCGCGGAAGGCGTGTCGCGCATCGCGCTCGTGTCCGACCATCCGGAGAAGTTCAGTTCCACCGATCTGCCGAGGGGTGTGACGATCCATCCGCGCGAGGATCTCGATGCGGTGCAGAAGGAACTGCGCGAAATCTCCGGCGTCACGGTGCTGATCTACGAGCAGACCTGCGCGACGGAAAAGCGCCGCCGCCGCAAGCGCGGGCAGATGGAAGACCCGAAGCGCTTCGCCTATATCAACGACCTCGTCTGCGAAGGCTGCGGCGACTGCTCTGTCGCGTCGAACTGCCTGAGCGTGGAGCCGAAGGAGACGCCGTTCGGACGCAAGCGCAAGATCAACCTCTCCACCTGCAACAAGGACTTTTCCTGCCTGGAGGGATTCTGCCCCAGCTTCGTGACCGTGGAAGGCGCCACGCGCCGGGCGAAAACCACAAGTGGATTCGACGCAGCCGCGCGCGCCGCGACACTGCCGTTCCCTGACCTCCCGGAGCTTTCAAAGCCTTTCGATCTTCTTGTGACCGGCGTCGGCGGAACCGGCGTCGTCACCATCGGGGCGCTCATCAGCATGGCGGCGCATCTCGAAGGACACGGCGTGTCGGTGCTCGACTTCACGGGCTTCGCGCAGAAGTTCGGCCCCGTGCTGAGCTTCGTCCGGCTCGCGGCCGATCCCGATGCGCTGCATCAGGTGCGCATCGACCAGGGCGCGGCCGACGCGCTGATCGGCTGCGATGTCGTCGTCAGCTCCTCGCCCAAGGCGTCGGGCACCTATCGCCACGGCACGCGCGCCGTGGTCAACACCGCCGAGATGCCGACCGGCGACGTGGTGCGTTTCCGCGATGCGGATCTTGCGAGCCGCACGCGGCTTCGCGCCATCGAGCGCGTGATCGGCGCCGGCAACATGGCGACGCTCGACGCCAACGCTCTTGCCGAAACGCTGCTCGGCGACACGGTCTATGCCAATGTGATGATGCTCGGCTTCGCGTGGCAGCAGGGCCTCGTGCCGGTGTCGCTCGAGGCCCTCTCCCGCGCCATCGAACTGAACGGCGTCACCGTCGAGCGCAACCGGCAGGCCTTCGCCTGGGGCCGGCTGCTCAGCGCGGATCCCGACGTCGTGCACCAGGTTGCAGGTGACAAGCCCGAACAGGTCGAGACGCTCGATCAGGTGATCGCCCGGCGGGTCGCGTTCCTCACTGCTTATCAGAACGCCGCCTATGCGGCCCGCTTTGCCTCGACGGTGGCGCGGGTCCGCGAGGCTGAGCGTGCTCTCGGTTCCGAGACGTTGACTGACGCGGTGGCGCGCTCGCTCTTCAAGCTCATGGCCTACAAGGACGAATACGAGGTCGCGCGCCTCCACATGGAGACGGGCTTCCTCGACGAGCTGAAGCAGCAATTCGAGGGCGACTTCACGGTGCATTATCACCTGGCGCCGCCGCTCCTGCCCTCAAAACGCGATGCACGCGGCCGTCCGAAGAAGCGCAGCTTCGGCCCCTGGCTCCAGACGCCCATGTCCGTTCTCGCCAAGCTGAAGGTGCTTCGCGGCACGCCGTTCGACATCTTCGGCTATACGGCGGAGCGGCGCACCGAGCGGGCGCTCGTCGGCTGGTATGAAGCGCAGGTCGAGAGGATCCTTGGTGCTCTCGATCAACGGCCCTTCGCGGATCTCGTGGCCATCGCCAAGGCGCCCATGGACATCCGCGGCTACGGCCCGGTCAAGGACGCGGCCATCCATCAGGTTCAGTCACAGGTCCAGACACTGTGGAACCGTTCCGCAGCGGCGCCGGAGGTGATCGACACCCGCGCCCCGCAGGCCGTTCGGGCTTGAGGGCAGTCTCGCCACCCGGACTTGGCACCGTACCACCCGCACGTCATCACCGGCCTTGTGCCGGTGATCTCGCTTGATTGAGACGCAGCGCTTCACGGCATCGGGATGGCCGGCACAAGGCCGGCCATGACGTGGCGGGTTGTCAGGGGCGTTTGAGAAACGAGAAGTCGCGAACCCGCCTCAAGTCCCCTGGCTCACTCCGCCCTCCGCGGCCTTCATGACCTTCGTCAGGGCGGCCACCAGATCATCGGGGAGGATAGGCTTGTGCAGGAAGGCCGCATTGGGCGGCATGTCGCCGGGGCCGGGGCCGGTCTTGCCGGAGATGACGAGAACGCCCACCTCGGGCCAGCCCTGCCGGACGAGGCGCGCGAACTCGAAACCGTCGATGGAACCCGGCATGTCCACATCCGTGAGAACGGCCGAGATGTCCGGGCGGGTCTTCAGCAGTTCGAACGCCTCGTCGGCATCCTGAGCCTCGACGACCCAGAACTCGGCCTCGCGCAGAATGTCGACCTGGGTCAGACGAACGAGCGGCTCGTCTTCAACCAGGAGCACGACCGGCTGTCTTACAATTCTGCGATGAGGTTTCATGCACCAGAAACGGGCCTGCTGTGATCCGGTTCCCACGGCTCGCACAGGCGTGAGGCCATCCAAGCCTTCAGGACACGGCCCTCATCCTGAGAGGCTGGCTCATCAAGTGGCGCGGGTATCCCCTCCCCCTTGTGGGGAGGGGTGGCTGCGAAGCAGCCGGGGTGGGGGTGTCGGCGCCAGACCTTCATAGGCTATCGCTCACACCCCCACCTCCTCCCCACAAGGGGGAGGAGAGCTCCTCGTGCTTTACGAGTCAGACTCTCAGGATGAGGGCTAAAGGCGATGCGGATTTTGCCTTCAGGACCGCTTGGCTTTCGCCGTGAGCTGCTTGATCCGGTCGACCACGTCCTGGGACGGATACGGCTTCTTCAGCAGCGGGCCGGCCTCGCAGAGGGTCGCGGCGATGTCGGCCGAGCGTTCCGCCCCGGAGGTGAGGATCACCTCGGTCCCCGGCTTGTTGGTGCGGATCCACCGCGCCAGTCCGAAGCCGTCCATGGTTCCGGGCATCTCGACATCGCTGAACACCACGTCGACGGAGACCTCCGGCGACTGGAGGATTGCCACGGCCTCCTCGGCGTTCACGGCCTCATGGACCCGGTAGCCGCATTCGCGCAGGTAATCCGCGATCACGAGGCGCACCAGAACGTCGGCCTCGACCACGAGGACGGTCGGGAGTGGGGTTTCGGCGTCGGCCGTGATGTTCGTCGATAGGGTGCTCACGGCAATCTAACCGCTGAGCTTTTGTCCTGGTTCCCTTCCTGATGTCCTGGCGCCTCATGCGGGCTCGGGCCAGTTGAGGCTGCTCTTGATGAGGCCGACGACCTCGGACGCGGGATAGGGCTTTCGGACGACAGGACCGAGACCGCCCGAATCGACGTCGCCGTCCGCGGAGGCGACGATGATCCTCATGGGCTTCTGCCGGGCGCCGGCCAGTTGGGCGGTCTCCAGCCCGCTCTGCGCCCCCGGCAGATCGAGGGCGATGAACAGGAGATCGACCCGGACGGCGTCGACAACCGTCAGGGTCTCCTGGGCGGACCCGGTTTCCAGGACCCTGAAGCCGGCGCCGCGCAGCTCGTCGCTGACGAGGCAGCGGACCCGGACGTCGTCTTCGGCAACGAGGATGGTGGGAGGTGTCCGGCGTGGAAGGACCGTGACGGATGCAGCGCTCATCTTTGCCCCTGACGCGATACAATACGCGGACAACGTGCGTGCGTCCCAAGGGTTCTCCCGGGAGTTTGCACCGGTTTCCGTCAATTTGCTGGTCTGACGGGGCGGAACAGTCTATCAATGGGCGCGTTGCGCCTTCCTCGCGCTATCCCTTTTCTGACGTTGGCCTCTTGTCCGATCCGAAATCCTTAGGCGTCATTCTTCTGGTGGAAGACGAGCCGCTCGTGCGGCTGGTGGCGGCCGACATTCTCATGGAGGCGCATTTCCACGTGATCGAGGCGGCCGACGCGGAAGAGGCCCTGACGGTCCTGAAGGCCGAGATCGGGATCGACGTGGTGTTCTCGGATGTCGAGATGCCGCCCGGCATGAACGGCTTCGACCTGACGTGGCAGATCCACCGGGGCTGGCCCTGGATCGGGCTTCTCATCGCGTCGGGCCGGGAGTGGCCGCGGGAGAACGACCTGCCGCCGGGAGCGGTCTTCCTGGCCAAGCCCTATTCCCAGGCGACCCTGCTGTCGCATGTCCGAGCCGCCGTCGAGAAGGCCCAGGCCGCCCGCGCCCGCGCGCAGGACGGCTCGGGCGGCGCGGCACCGCCCGTGTCGAAGACCGCCTGAGGTCAGTGACGGCATCCGGACGGCTCAAGCCGTCCGCACCCCCTGAAGGAAGCCTTCGACCTCCCGGCTCAGGGCGTTCGAGTTGGCCGCCAGCTCTCCCGCCGCTGCCAGCACCTGGGACGCGGCCGAACCCGCATGGGTCGCGGCGCCCTGGACCTGGACGATGCTCTCGCTCACGTCCTGCGTGCCCCTCGCCGCCTCGCTGACATTGCGTGCGATCTCCTGCGTGGCGGCCTGCTGCTCCTCGACGGCGGCCGCGACGCTGGTGGCGATCTGGTGCACCTCCTCGATGGTGAGGCCGATGTCGCGGATGGCCTCGACCGCATCCTTGGTCGATTGCTGGATCTGGTGGATATGCGCGCCGATCTCCTCGGTCGCCCGCGAGGTCTGGTTCGCGAGCTCCTTCACCTCGGAGGCGACGACGGCGAAGCCCTTGCCGGCTTCTCCCGCGCGGGCCGCCTCGATGGTGGCGTTGAGCGCGAGAAGATTGGTCTGGCTCGCGATGGTGTTGATCAGGGCGACGACCTCGCCGATCTTCTGCGCGCCCTCCGCCAGCGTCTCCACGAGCGCGTTGGTCCTGCGCGCATTCTGCACGGCGCGGGCCGCCGCGATGGAGGTCTGCGACACCTGCGAGCCGATCTCGTTGGACGAGGCGGCGAGCTGCTCCGCCGCCGCCGCGACGGCCTGCACGTTGCTGGACGTTTCCTCGGCGGCGGCCGCCACCGAGTTCGATTGCTGATTCGTCTGCTGCGCGGTCGACGCCATCGAGCGGGCCGTGGCCTCCATCTGCTGCGCGGCGACGGACAGATGCTGCACCAATCCACCGACGCTGCCTTCAAAGCTTTGGGCGAGCGCCATCATGTCGATCCGGCGCCGTTCCGCCGCCTGCTTCTCGGCTTCGGCCTGCGCATGGCGCAGATTGTCGGCTTCCTGCATGGCGCCGGCGAAAACCTGCGTCGCCTGCCAGATATCGCCGATCTCATCCTTGCCCGCCTTGGCCTGCGGCAGGTCGTAGTCGCCCGAGGCGAGTCTGCGGATGGCCTCGGTCACGTGCTTCAGGGGCTGGGCGATCTGCCGATGGCCGACGAGCCAGCCGATCAGCAGCGCGAGCACGGTGCCTGCAAGCGCGATCCCGATGAGCAGCATCAGGCGCTGGTCGTAGAGTTCGGCCGTGCGCCGGTTGACCGCCTCGATCTCCTCGCTGCCGCGCTTGGTCAAGGCATCGATGCTGACCTGGAAGGCTTTCCGGTTGGCGCGGTTCGCCTCGGTATTGCCCTGCGCATTGGCGGCGGCGGGCGAGACCTCGCTCCCCAGGCGGACCGTCTCGGAGCGGAACTTGCCGAACTCCGCCGCATCCCTCGTGACCGCATCGAACAGGACTTTGCTGTCGGCCGGGACGATCGGCTCCCATTCCTTCAGCAGCGCATCCATGTCCTTCAAGGTGGCGAGAAGACCGTCGCCGAACTTGCGGGCCTCGGCCGTATCCTTGGACGCATAGATGCCTCTGGCTTCCATGACCACATGGGTCACCAGCCGGTTGAGACGCTCGCCGTAAAGGGCGCGTGTGGCCGCAAGGCGGACGTCATCGACGGCCTGGTGATAGGTCTGCAACGTGTTGACGCCCACGATGGCCGTCACAATCGCGACAAGGCTCAAGGCCGCTACAAGCGCAAAAATCTTCGTCCTAATTTTCATGATAAACCCCGGCGCGCGATGCCCCTGCAACATCTTCGAAAGACCCGTGATGGTAGCGCGCAGTGGCTTGCGCGAGGCTTGTTCGAAACCTGCACTCACTCTTTGGAGGTATACGGCCAAGTTTCGCCGCTTCGGGTGACGAATTCTTAAGCATACGACCATAGGAAAGATTGCACGCGGTTCTTAACGTGGCGGTTTCCATGGGCGTTCGGTTCGACAAGGTTTTGGAGCAGGTAGCCAGGGCTGGAAGCGCCAGGGAACACGTCTCCACGGCCGAGCGGCGGGAGCGCAAGGTGCAGCGGATCGAGGAATCCATCCGCGCGCGAGAGGCGGTCGGCGACCGCATCGTGATGTGCCTCGGCCTGGCTCTCACCCTTTCGGCCATCGGCCTGCCGGTCTATGCCCTGCATTTCAGTGAAAGCTACAGCTATCTCACGAGCGCCGTGGCCGACACGACGATCGGCAAGGCCGTGACAGCGAACCTGACGCGCACGATCGATCTGAACCCCGCGACCACGGGCTCCCTGGCGAAGAAGGACGTCGAGCTGAGCGCAGGTCGCAAGGGCGATACGTCGAAGAGCGCCAGCAGCGGCCCGCAGTTCCAGCGCTACGTTCTCCATCGGGCCACGGACGAGTCCGCCCTGATCGAAGGTCCCGACGGCATCTGGTGGGTCACGCCCGGAATGACCCTGCCCGGCATCGGTCAGGTGATCTCGATCGAGCGTTCCGATGCCGGTTGGGTGGTCCTGACGACCGAGACGATGATCACGCAGTCTCCCGCGCGGGCGTCGAGCTGACGAGCGCAGAGCGCACCGCCGCGCCTAACCTGACATTCTGAGAAAAACCGAAAGCGGCGTTGTCTGAGAGGCGCGCCGCTTACTTCGTTGCGGTCGCGACCGGCGCAGCCTGGTTTCCGAGCCAGACCCAATCCACGCTGTCCGACCCTTCCCGCTTCACATAGCGATAGCCTGTCTGCTGCCAGGGCAGAACGGCGTTGCGCTTGTTGTCGAGGATGTAGTCGCCGCGATCCGTCCTCGCCATGAGAACCGCGTGGCCCGCGCCCAGTTCGTCGATCACCACCGTCATGCGAAGGGCCCGCTGCGGCAGGCCGGCCTGCGTGAGACGGCGGCGCTTGAGCAACTGAATGTCCTCGCAGTCGCCCATGCCGTCATCCGGGTAGTCCCAGCGATCCGCGACGCCCCAGTGATCCTGGTCGGTGACCGGCACGATCTCCTTGTTCACCTGCTCGTTCACGTCGACGATTAGCTTCCAGGTCGCCTGATCGAGAACGATCGTGTCGGGCTCCGATGGATTGTGCGCGCATTCCTTCGGCAGCTGCGTGCAGAACTCGATCCAGGCCGGCGTGGGCCCGGCGGCTCCGACGGCAAAAAGCGTATCGCCGGGCGCCCGCACGGCGAATTGAGGAAATTCGAGCGCCGATCCGGCTCCGGGCGTTGCGGACAGAACAAGGGCCGCGAGACCTGCCGAAGCGAAGAGACGATGAAGGCGTTTACTGCGCCGTCCTGAAGGTCTGAAAGTAATCCCGCACATGCCCCGCACCTGTTCAGTTTTATTATTTTCAATAAAGCTGTCAGCAGCGGGTGCGCGGCGCAAGCGCGAAAGTGCCGCAAGATCACGAACGATCCGGCACTGTTGACTTCCAGCAACAGAACAAGCAATCGCCGCCCGCGACCTCTTCAAATGAAGAGGAAAGATCAGCATCGAAGCGCGCCAATACAATGACGTTTATTTCAGTGCAGTGTTCGCATCCGAATACGGTGTAATGGCTCTCTGGACGAATGTGGCGAAGACTCTTCCGCAAGTTCCCCGCCGGGGATGCCCGCTCCATTCGCCGCTGATGCGCAGAGCGGCTCGGTTTGCTTCAGTGCCGGCCCTGCGCCATGCTGCGACTTCTGGCCCAATGCCTCGTTCTCGCAGATGACATCATGAGACGGATGACGGGCGTTCCAATCAGCCCGACCAGGGACGCTGCGACGACCGGCACCAGAACGACTGCCATGGATCTCTCCTCATCACATGGAGGCACTCCTTCAATATGATGCCGGAATCTTGCCCGAACCTGACGCGACCTCACCACGTGCATGTGGTGATTCACTACACTCGCAGGAAAAACTTCATCCGCTCCCGATCGCCGGTATAGTGCATATTGGAGCATCGGATCGGGGGATTGTCTTGAGAACGCTATTTGCGACACTTGCAGCTGCCCTTGGCGTCGGCGGCTGCGTGCCGGCGGTCCAGGAGCCCCTCGCCCTGTCGTGCTCGGACTATATCGGCAAGCCCATCTCGGCGCGCATTGCCGCCTGGGGGCCGCCTCGAACGGTCTATCGGATCAGCCCGAGCCAGGTCGGCTACATCTTCGAGAGCAAACAGACCGCCTTCATCGGCGGCGAGCCCTATTACACGGTGAATTACCTGATCGGCGCCGACAAGCATCACGCGCCGGTGCGCAAGGTCACCACCATCTGCAGCGGCGTGTTCGTGGTGAACGCGCCGTACGACGCGATGCCGCTCAATGAGAGGATCGTCGAGGACGTGATCTCGGCGAAAGGCTGATTAGAAGCCTCCGAGCCTGAGCTTGCTGATGCTCATCATCAGGTCGACGCTCACGCCTGCTTCGGCAGGCTCCGAGAACAGGGTCAGGACCGGGGCTGCCGTGGCAGCGCTCACGTTGTTCATGTCATACATGGCGGAGAACCGCTGGATCAGCTTGTCGACCTTCTTGGGATCCTGAAGATCCTTGATGTTGATGTGCTTCTCCAGGTTACGGACCTGCAGGTCGAGATCCGCCTTGGACGCGCCGGTCGGAATGTTGAACGTGGTCTGCACGAATTTCAGGAGCGCCTTGTCGGCCAGTAGCCCCATCGTGGTGGTCACGCTCGACGCCTTGCGCTTGAAATAGAGCGCGAGCCGCACGCCCTCGTTCTGCTCGCCTTCCTTCTTCTCCAGCGTCTGCTGGTAATACTTGCTGACGGCTTCCGTGGTCGCACTCGCCTGGGATGTGGCCTTGTCGCCCTTCGCGACGAAGTCGAACGCCTTGGCGAATTCCATGTACCGCTTGTCCGTCATCTTGTTCGCCATGCTCTTGGTATCCGTGACACCTTCGGTGAGCACCTTCTTCATGAAGGCCTTGGCGTAGATCATGTCCTCGAGGCCGTAGGCCTTCATGGCATAGCTGTAGAGGCGGTAGTCCTTCATGAAATCGTCGATGGTCTTCACCTTCGAGATGTTCGCCTGGTAGTATTCGGTGTCGCGCTTGACCATCGCGTCGTTCTGGGTGAGCGTCTTGGTCAGCGCCGTGTTGGTCTGCAACATCTGGTAACGGGTCATCGTGCTGATCATGGCTCACTCCTATGGTCGGCGCTCGTCATCCGGTCGGGGACGCGCGGCCGATCAGGTCTTGCTAGTTCTTCGCCGTCGCGATGGACCGGCAATCCTTCGAGAATCGTTCGACCACCGCATGCGTCTCGACGGGATCGAGAGCGAACTTCACGCTTTGCGGCTCGAGCCGGAAATTCGCAAGTTCCACGATAAGCGTCTGTGCTGTCGCGAGGCTTGCGACGAAGTCCATGACTTCGTTTTCTCCACGCAATTGACCGTAGCGGTCGCGATAGATCCAGTGCGCCACCTCCGGCGGACGGTCGTCGAGCCAATAGACCGTGCTCCGCCCCCGATAGTCGCTAGGTCCGAGATAGGCTTTCTGCATCACGGTGGCGGCAACGGCCACTTGTGGCGGCTCGTCCTCCCCCGAAACCTTCGTGCAGGAGAACCAGAGGGAGCTCCCCCCCTCGCCGCGGATCTGCGCCAGGGCTCGGTTCGGGAGGCCGCTCTGGTCGCTTTGGAGGGCATAGTTCCAGGCCCGCAGAGCGCTAGTCGCGGCGGTGGCGGAAAGATCGGGAGCGGCCGCCCCGATGGCGCAGGCGAACGCGAACGCGGTCGCGCGATGAAATGTCGTGAACATGGCTCAGCGTTCCGCGAGCAATCCAAAAAGAAAGCCCCGCCTTTCGCAAGACGGGGCCTCGTTGTCAGCGATCAGGAGGCTCTTACTGGAAGAGCTTCAGGATCATCTGGCTGTTCTGGTTCGCAATCGAGAGCGACTGAACGCCGAGCTGCTGCTGCGTCTGCAGAGCCTGCAGGCGGGTGGAAGCCTCGTTCATGTCGGCATCGACCATGGAGCTGATACCATTGGTCAACGAGTTGGACAGGGCGTCAAGAAACTTCGACTGAGCGTCGATCTGGTTCTGCACCGCGCCCAGATCGGCTCCGAAAGTCCGGACGATATCAAGGGCGAGATCCAGTTCGCTCGACAGGGTCTCCGCGGTGGCCTTCGAGTTGACAGTGGCAGGAGTAATCGAGCTGGCCAAGTCTGTAACCAGGTTCTTCGGTGTAATCGCAACCGTTGAGAAGGAGCCCGCAGTAGTAACAGCCGGAGTGGCAGTGTTTGTCACAGCGGCCGTATAGCCCGTGACGATATTGATTGGTGCAGTGGCATTGTTGAGGAGGTTCACTCCATTGAAATTTGCGCCGTTGATAAGGCCAGACAGAGTCTTCCCAAGGCCCGCGAGAGCTTTGTTAACCTCGGTATACCCGCTGGTCCCGTCGACATCTGCGGCTTGAGTGGCTTGCTCCTTCATAGAGGTCAGCGTCTCAGTAACCTGCTGAAGAGCAGCCGTGGCCGTCTTCACGAGAGCGGAGTTTTCCTTCAGCTTGTCCTTGATGGTGCCGACGACGCTGTTCTCGGCCTTCATCTTGGTCGAGACGGACCAGTTGGTGGAGTTGTCGGCCGCGGTCGCGACCTTCAGGCCGGTCGAGATCTCGTTCTGGGTCTTGCTCAGGTTGCGCTGGGTGTTGTTCAGGTTCTGGAGAGCGGTGAGTGCGCTGGAGTTCGTGAGAATCGAAGACATGTGCTTCTTCCTTGAATGATGTGAGATTTTTTCAGGGAATGTCGGAGTTTAACCGACCCAGCGGAGTGGCCTCATGCCTCGAGGGAAATCTCGATCCGCTGCTCACATGACATCCGGGCTTTACCGGCAAAATGGATCGGCATCATGCCTGGCCTTCAATCGAAGGCGTACCATAGTGCTTTCTTGGCACCCGAAGCGAAAGCGCTTCGTCTGCGGTGCTTGTGCCTCATTCTTTACGGGCACCCGTCCGTTGCGTCAAGCACAAAAAACATCGCCAATCGCAAAAAACGTCGTGTTTACAATTTGTTAACCATATTCGCCCGCACCCGATAAAAGAAAACGCCCAGCCACGGGGCTGGGCGTTTTCAGAGACGGCAGGATCAGCCGCCAGCAGCTCAACGGGCCCCGATGGCCACCATCTTCGGTGTCCTGGCGAGCGGCGTCTTCGTATAGAGACCACGATGAGCCGGATCGAGCGTCAGGGCATCGGTCACGCCGAGAACGGTCTCCGAGGCGCCGAGCAGGAGCGAGCCGTCCGCCGCCATCAGGTTGGCGATCCGGCGCAGCACGTCGGCCTTCAGGGCGGCATCGAAATAGATCAGCACGTTGCGGCAATAGACGATGTCGAAGGGTCCCAGGCGGCTGAAATCGTCGAGAAGATTGAGGTAGCGGAAATCCACCATGGCGCGGATCTCGGGCGAGATCTGCCACTGTTCCCCTACTTGCGTGAAGTACTTCACGAGAAGCCGGATCGGCAGCCCGCGCTGTACCTCGAACTGGTTGTAGACGCCGGCCTTCGCTTTCTCCAGCACGTCCGTGGAGATATCGGACGCGACGATGTCGATATGCCAGCCGGGCATCCGGGCGGACGCCTCCTTCAGGATCATCGCAAGCGAATACGGCTCCTGGCCGCTGGACGCCGCCGCGCACCAGATGCGAAGCCTGCGGCTTGCTGCCCGCTCCTTCAGGTATTTGGGCAGCAGGACGTCCTGGAAGAGATCGAAGGGCGTCTTGTCCCGGAAGAAGAAGGTCTCGTTCGTCGTCATCGCCTCGATGGTGGCCTTTTCGAGCGCCATCGCGCGGCCTGTCCTGATCTCGCGGATGAGGTGCGAAAGGCTCTCGAACTTGTACCGCGTGCAGACGGAGGAGAGGCGGCTCTCGACGAGGTAGCGCTTGTCCTGCGAAAGCGCCAGGCCCGAGCGGGCCTTGAGGAACACGCGCAGGGCTTCGAATTCGGCCTCGGTCATGTCGAAGCTCCGGTGATGAGGCCTTTCAGCGAACGGCCGATGGATTCCAGCGGAAGGACCTCGTGGGCGAGGCCCGCCTTCACGATGCTGCCCGGCATGCCCCAGACGATGCTCGTCGCTTCGTCCTGGGCGATCACGGTCGCGCCCGCCTTCGTGAGGTGGCGCGCGCCATGAGTCCCGTCAGACCCCATGCCGGTCAGGACGACGGCGAGCGCCGACGCGCCGTAGACGGCCGCAGCCTCGCGGAACAGCACGTCGACGGCCGGGCGGCAGAAGTTCTCCGGTTGCCCGTCATTCAAGCGGACCATCGCCTTGCCTCCCGACGAGACGACGCCCATGTGCCGCCCGCCGGGCGCCACGAGGATCGTTCCGGGCGCGACTGCGTCGCCATCGCGCGCCTCCCGGGCCGGAACGGACAGCAGGGTTTGAAGATGGTCCGCGAAGACGGCCGTGAACATCGCCGGCATGTGCTGGACGATCAGCACCGGGATCCTCGACAGCGCAGGCTTCATGTCCATGAGAACGCGCTCGACGGCTCGCGGGCCGCCCGTGGACGAGCCGATGAGCAGGCATTGCGGCTTCGTGGCGCCTGCCCGCGGAAGCGGCAGCGGCGCGGGAGAGGCCGGTTTCGGAGCAAGCGCCGCGGACACTCGGGGTGGCCGGGCCGTCGTTTCGCTCAAGGCCCGCATCTTCTCGACGAGCTCGCGGCGGAACTCGTTCGCGGCGCCCGGAGCGCGGGCGCTTTCCGGCTTCGCCAGATAATCGACCGCGCCGAGCGAGAGGCACTTCAGCGAGATCTCCGCGTTCCTCTGTGTGAGGGTCGAGATCACGATCACCTTGCTCGCCGGTTGCGCCTTCAGGATCAGCGGCAGGGCCGCAAGGCCGTCGACCTCGGGCATCTCGAGATCGAGCAGGATGATCTCGGGCGTTGCGCGAGCCGCCGCATCGACGGCCATCCGGCCGTTCGACGCCGTCGCGACGATCTCGAAGCCGCCCGCTTCGGTGAGCCATCGGCCGATCATGCCGCGAATGACCGCGCTGTCGTCCACGATCATCACGCGGGTGAGACGGCCGGGAGCCGGTCTCGTCCGGGTTACGGGAGAAAGAGCCATGATCTCACGCCGAATGCGATGCCGGAAGAACGCCCAGCTCTTGGAATTTTGCCGCGAGAATGTCCCTGTCGAAGGGCTTCATCACGTACTCGTCCGCGCCTGCTTCCAGAGCGCGCGTGATATGGTCGAGGCCGTTCTCCGTCGTGCAGAAAACGACCTTCGGCGCACGACCCTCCGGTGTAGCCCGAAGCGCCTTGAGGAAGCTGTAGCCGTCCATGACGGGCATGTTCCAGTCGAGGAGGATCACGTCCGGCATCTCGGTCCGGCAGGCTGCAAGACCTGCTTCGCCGTTCTCCGCCTCCGAAACGCGGAAGTCGAGGCTTTCGACGATGTCGCGGGAGACCTTTCGGATCACGCGGGAGTCATCAATGATCAGGCAATAGTTCATGAAAATCTTTCCAGGCCTCATCGCCCGGCCACTTCGGAACAGGCGTGGGTGCTATGAACGGATGTCGGATTTGTCGACGAAGTTGAAGTTCTCGACCAGGATCTCCTTGACGATCTCGGCCCCCAGCCGTTTGTTGATCTTTTCCCGGACGCTCGCGATCATGCCGTTGACGTTGTATCGGGAGAGCCTTTTGAAATCGAGCGTCTCGTCGGCATAGACGTGGCGGAAGACCTCGTCCTGGATGAAGGCCTCGGGCGGAACGGAAATCTCGCGCAGGGTCTTGGCGTCGGCCGTGAAGACCAGGTTCGCGACCACGTAGCCCCGCACGGCCCCCTCGGCAACGATCGGGATATTCATCGCGGGCAGCTTCTTGTACTGAAGCCCCTCGTAATTCCCCTTCTCCTCCGCGGGCGGCTTACCGACGGCCCAGGTCACGGCCGCATAGCAGGAAGCCAGCGTGACCGCGCAGACCCAGAATCCCGCCATGACGTTCTTGATCATGCGCCGAAGCCCGCCTTGTTCATGTAGGCCGAGTACGTGCTGTCGGACTCGGCCTTCTGAATGGCCGTCGAGATGATGCTCGCAACTTCCTGCACGGCCTGCATGTGCCGCCGCAGCATGTCCTGGTTCGTTTCGATCTTGGCCTGAAGACCCTGCAGGCGCTTCGTCGCCTTCTGATCCAGGGCGTGGATATCGGCCGTCCGGACCATCCGGCTGATCTCGAGAAGGCATTGGCTCTTGCGCCGGTTGAACTCGTCCAGATTGGACAGGTCGCGCGCCATGAGGGCAGCCGTTTCCAGATCCAGGGTTTCTTCAAGGCGATCGAGGGACTTCATCAGCATCGTGTTGCTTCCTGCTTAGGGACGATGGTCGGCACCGGCCGCGTCATGTCTTCTTGGATTCGATCTGGCCTGAAAACGAGGCAGGCGTCGGAGGGACCCGGATGTCGGACGAACGTGCGCCGTCCTGCGCGTCGAGAAGCCGCTTTGCGATTCCGATTCCGCCCGCCTTCGAGATCTGCGCGCCGATCTGCTCCGCCATCATGGATTTCCAGATGGAGCCTGCATTGCCTTTGCCGTACGTGTTCTCCGCATCCTTGGGCAGCATGGATTCGACGAACGTCTGGAGGATATAGGCTTCGAATTCCTGATGAGCCTTCTTCGCCTTGGCCGCGCCTGTTGACTCGGCGTCGTTACGAAGCGCGTTTCGCAGCATGTAGATGTCGGCGCCGGGCGCCATCAGAGGCTGGCCTGCCATGGACTTCATGGCGTCGTCGAAGCTGGCGCCGTCCAGAGCGGATGCGCCATCGGCAAGCTTTTGGGTCGCGGCCTGATAGCGTGCGGGATCCGCGGCCCTGGCGACGTCGTTGATAATATCTGAGGGCGGGCTGATCGCCATCTCGCATCTCTCACATTTCAGACTTGGGAGAAGGTTTAACCCGGCTAGCTTACGGGAAGCTTGCGCCCTCGCCTTTTGCAAGCAGCTCGATGATGGAAGCGAGATCCTTCTTCTCGCTGTCACGGCGTTCCTGCTCCTTGAGGCCGGACAACATCTTCTCCGCCCGCTTCGCCTGCATGGCCTTGTCGATGGCAACGGCTTTCTGGGCGACCTTGGCCTTTTCCACGACGCTGGCCTGGGACGCGAGCGCCTGCAGGCGCTTGGCCGCGACATCGACGAAGAGGCCGTGAAGCGTCTCATGATCGTTCATGGTGTGGATCAGCGTTTCCTGGGCAAGCTTGAGCTCGGACGCTTTCCGCTCGAGGGTGACGAGCTTCAGCTCGGCCTCCTTCTGGAGATGCTGCTGCACCTTCAGGATACGATCGATTTTCCGGATCCGCTGCTTCATCGGATTATCCGTTCCGAAGCCAGGCGGAGAACGCCTCCATGAAAAGGAGCACGTAGTCGGTCGCGGCGAAGTAGATGATCAGAAATCCGCCGAGCATGATGAATGGTGTCGCCAGGAAATAAACCGGGATCTGTGGCGTGAGCTTGTTGGTGAGCCCGACCGCCAGATTGACGATGACCGAATACAGAATGAAGGGGCTGCTGATCCTGAGCGCCAGCACGAAGGCAATGCCGATCTGATCGACCAGCTGCGTCAGCGAGAGGTTCATGGCCAGCCCTTCGCCCACGGGCAGCCGCGAGTAGGAGGCAATGAGTCCACGAAAGAACTCCCAATGCAGGTCGGACAGGAAAAGAACGGCCGTCGCCACCATCATGATGAAGGAGCTGATCGGCGGAAGAGGCTCCGCCTCGTCGATCGGCGTTCCCGGCATGCCGCCGAGGCTCAGGGCCAATGCAACGGCGCTCAACATGGTCTGCAGGGCGAGGAAATAGACGCGCCCGAGGAGACCGATCAGGAGACCGGTCAGGGTTTCCTTGCCGATATAGATGAGGATGGCCGCAGGAGCCTGCGACGTGATGCCCGCCTGAACCTTCTCGAGAAGGACCGGCGCCAGCGCCAGGCTGGTGGCGAGGCCGATGAAGAGCCGCACATGCACCGGGATCCGGTTGCTCGAGAAGCCCGGAGCGATCATCAGGCATCCGCCGATCCGGCAGAAGATCAGGAAGATCGCCAGCAGGATCTCGGGCGTGACTTGGTTCACGAGATCGTCCCGAGCGAATTGACCTCGACGCCGCGGGCGATTTCCAGATGCGACAGGACAGGCAGGGACGAGAACATGCGCTCGATGATCATGCGCACATAGGGGCGCGCGTCCGGCGCGGTGACGACGGCAAAGGTCTGAACCTGGCCCATGCGCGTCTTGATGGCGTCCGATGCCTCGGCGCCGAACTGTTCCACGAGACGGGGATCGATGTCGAACTCGACCACGTCGCCTTTTGGATCCCGCTTCAGGCTCTGATGGAACGCGATGTCCCATTTGTTGCCGAGCCTCAGCACGTTCAGGGCTCCACCTTCTGCAAGGTCGCCGCAGATCTGCTGGGCAATGCGAACCCGCACGTGCTCTACCAGCTGCTCGGCCCGGCGCGCATGGGGAGCGATTTCGGCGATCGCCTCCAGGA
The DNA here is from genome assembly GCF_003347665.1 of Microvirga calopogonii. Lineage (GTDB taxonomy): Bacteria > Pseudomonadota > Alphaproteobacteria > Rhizobiales > Beijerinckiaceae > Microvirga > Microvirga calopogonii. The sequence continues at coordinate 108,057 of NZ_QDGA01000004.1, read as the reverse complement.
TCAGACTCAGGTTGCGGATGGACACCCGCTCGGCGAGCAGGAGCTTCAGAACGGATTGAAGGCCGGAATAGGAAATCTGCGAGGGACAGATGTCGTCGAGCAGACGCTTGTACTCCGAATCGAGGCCGTCCAGAAGATTGCGCACGTCCTTGTAGGACAGGAGCTGGGGCAGGTTGTTGCGGATCACCTCGCTCAGATGCGTGAGGAGGACCGATGCTCCATCGACCGCCTGGAAGCCCTGCCGCTTGATCTCGCTCATATAGACGTCTGACACCCACAGGGCCTTCATGCCGAAGGCCGGCTCGCGCACTTCGTCCCCCGGAACGTCGGGGATCGGTCCGTCGCCGAGCACGACGAGAAGATCGCCGGGCCGGACTTCCTGTGTCGCCACGACGGTCCCGTGGATTTTGATCTGGTAGCTTTTCGGCGGGATCATCAGGCTGTCGGAGAGCTTCACGTCCGGCAGAACGAAGCCGTAATCCTGGGCGAACTTCTTGCGCATCTTGCCGACGCGGTGCGCCAGATCCCCGTGTGAGCTCGCAAGGTAGGAGGCCAGATGCTTGCCGAGGCACAGCTCGATCTCGGCGAGCTTCAGGGTTTCCTTGACCGATTCCCGCGATTCCAGGAGGTTCTTCTGCTGCTCCTGCGCCAGCTTGGCCTGGACCTTCGCCTCCTCCTCGGCTCTCTGCTTCGGAATCGTGTAGGCGATGAAGCTCATGCAGCCGCCGAGCACGAGGAACGGGATCATCGGCAGGCCGGGCACGATGGAAAAGACGAACATCAGGGCGGCGGCCACCATGAGGGCTCGCGGATAGGCGCCGAGCTGCCCGAGCACGGCCTGCTGGGCTTGTCCCCTCGTTCCGCCTTTCGAGACCAGAAGGCCTGCGGCCAGGGAGACGACGAGAGCCGGGATCTGGCTGACCAGACCGTCGCCGACCGAGAGTTGGACGAAAACGTCCGCCGCCTTGGACAGGGGCATTCCGTGGCGCGTGACGCCGATGACGATGCCGCCGAAGATGTTGACGGCAATGGTGATCAGGCTCGCGACGGCCTCGCCGCGGACGAATTTCGAGGCGCCGTCCATGGATCCGAAGAAGGCGCTCTCCTCCTCGAGCTCACGCCTCCTCTTCTGGGCTTCCTTCTCGTCGATCAGGCCCGCAGACAGGTCCGCATCGATGGCCATCTGCTTGCCGGGAATGGCATCGAGCGTGAAGCGGGCGCCGACCTCGGCGATACGGGTCGCACCCTTGGTGATGACGAGGAAGTTGACCGTGATCAGGATGATGAAGACGACGATGCCGATGACGAAATCGCCGCTCATCACGAATTGGGAGAAGCCGCTGATCACGTGGCCCGCGGCATCGACGCCTTTGTGACCATCGGACAGGATGAGACGGGTCGACGCGATGCTCAGCGCGAGCCGCAACAAAGTTGCGATGAGAAGGACGGTAGGAAAGGCCGAGAATTCGAGGGGCTTCTGAATCCAGAGCGCCACCATCAGGATCAGGACGGACAGCGCGACCGAGAGGGCAAGGCCCATATCGATCGCCATCGGCGGAATGGGGAGAAAGAGAATGGCAAGGATGCCGACCACGGCACCGGCGAACGCCAGATCCCTGCCGCGCCCCTGGGCTGTAACTTCACTTGCTTCCATGTGCCTGCCAGCTCAACGGATGAACGATGAGACTGACACATGAACCATGAAGCTTGCGCGAGGGTCGCCGCTCTGGCCCAAGCCCCATTCGGCAGGCTAGAACCCTGTTACAATCTTGCCGTAGACGAGTTCCGTGAAGGCGAAGATCTGCGAGCCGACGAACGAGCCGGTCACGAGAGCCACCACCAGGATGGCGATGATCTTTGGGATGAACGTGAGAGTGACCTCCTGGATCTGCGTCAGGGCCTGAACCAGGGCGATGACGATGCCGATGATCATCGCTGCGGCGACGGCCGGTCCCGCGGCGATGATGACGGTCCAGATGGCGGCCCGAACGAGTTCCAGGGCGTCGACTTCGTTCATCGTCAGCTCACGATGACGCCCGGGCCCAGAAGAACCTGATCCCCGTTGGTCAATTTGGCGACGGCGCCTTCGCTGACGATCGTGACGGACGTGACCTGACCGGAGATCTTGCCGTCGGCCGTCGAGATCGTGCGGCCGATGACGCTGTCAGCCTGCGAGAGAGCCGACGAGGCCAGGAGGGCGTCCAGCTTGGAATTGCTCTTCACGGTCTGCTCGACCTGGGAGAAGGTCGCGAGCTGGGCCATGTAGTCGGTCGACTTCATGGGCTCGGTCGGATCCTGATTCTTCATCTGCGCCATCAGCAGCTTCAGGAAGTTGTCGTAGCTCGCCGTGGAGGACGTGTCGCTCGTCGACGTGGACCGCTGAGCGGCGACGGGGCTGGAAACGGAGGAGACGTTCATGATGAGGCTCCAGGATTACGCCGCTTGAACCGCGGCTTCCACCGGTGCGGCGGGGCGAGCCTCGACCGGCTCGAACAGGGTTCGGATGAGCTTGAGAGCCTCGAACGTCCGATCGGCTTCCACCAGATCGGCGACCTTGCTCAGGGCTTCTTTGGCCGGTTCATCGGTGGCGACCTGGATCAGCGCCTCGTGCAGCTTACGGAAGGCTCCCATGACCTTGCCCGCCTCCTGCGGGTTGATCAAGAGGGACTGCACGACGAAATAGAGCTGGCGCATCGGAGTCGTCGCCTCAGAAACCTGGAGGACATGGCTCTCGAGCAGAAAGCGCGCCTCGTTCAAAAGGCTCAACGTCACCTTCTGGCTGACCGTCAGGACGGCACCGTTGATGAAGATGCGCTCGCCGGCCTTAAGGGAGAACCGCATTTTGGCTTTCATTTCAGCCCCTCCTGGATCATGGAATTGATGTCGATCAGCGCGGTCAGATTGTTGTGTTCACCACAGGCGATGCGGCCGGTCTCCCGCATCACCCAAAAGCCTATCGAGATGAGCTGCGCCTTGAGTTTATCAGGAAGCTCGTTGTCGGGATGCGCCAGGTCCTTGACGAAGACCGTCCAGAGCCGCTGGAGAAACTCAACGGCGTGGTTCATCTCGGGAGAATTGGACGGAAGGCCGTCGGCAGCCTTGAGGAATCCGATTGCCTGCCCGAAGATTTCATACTCGCGTTGCCGACATTCCCTGGGAGCGTCTTCGACAACTTCTGCATACGAAAATCGATACATGGATAAGATCCGGGACTAGAGATAGTTGATCAGACTCAGCTGCTTGAGCTGGGCCGTGAGCGAATAGGATGTTTGGATCTGGGTCATGAGTTGATCGACGCGGATTTTTGCCTCCGCAGGATCGACGGCTTCGAGCTTGCCGATGCGCTCCTCGAAGATCGACTTCTGCAGATCCATTCTCACGTTGGCGCTCTCGGCCTTCGCCTGCGAGGTGCCGACGCTTGCCTGCACATCGATGACGCCGCTGACGGCGCTCGACAGGATCTGGACGGCTTTCGTGATCACCACATCTCGCGTCGCGGCGCTGAGCGACTCGATGCCGAGATCGAAGATCATCGTGTATGCCATTGCGATCTGACGAATAGGCGTCGTATTCGCGTTCGTGGATGTCTCGACCTTTTCCGTGGGCGAGATCAAGCTCTGGATATTCTGGTCGGAGGCATTCGAGAATGCGTCCCATCCCGATCCTTCGAAGATCTGCTTGAAGGGGCCGTCCAGAAAGGCTTCCATATCGGCCGGAGAAATCCCGGAGACGAGCGGGTCGCTCTGCGGGAAACCGAAGCCGCCGGATGTCGCCGGTGCGGAGAATGCACCCGCGACCAGGTCCTTGAGCGAAGCCGGTGTCCCGTTGGCATAGCCGTTGGCGGGCGCCGTCGTCGTATTGATGCCGCCGAAAACGTATCGTCCGCCGATGGAGACGTTGAGGTCGCCCACCAGGCTGCTCATGTAGGCGGCGGCCTGCCCTTTGATGGTTTCCACCGGAGGATTTGCGGGCAATCCCACCAGGGCATCCCTGAACTTGGTCGCGGTCTCACGGATGCTGTCGAGAGCTGCCGTCGTCGTCTTGAGACGCTGAAGGGCCAGACTGTTGCTGTCGGTGAGCGTGTCGATCTCCGCTCTCTGCTGGCGCAGGGAGAGCGATTCCCCGACCTTGTGCCCGAGAGCAAGCCCGATATCCGCGTGCCGGCCCGTCGTCAGCTCCGTGTTGGCTTTCGTGAGGCCGCTCTGGAGCTTGTCGAGGGTCGATTTGGATGAATTCCAAAGCGACATGGTTGAGACGAATGTCGTTCTCATGGCTTAGCCTATCGCGTTAAGGAGATTCTTGAGCATCTGGTCGATGACCGACAGCAGCTTTGCCGATGCCGAATAGGACTTTTCCAGTTGCAGCATCAACGCCGTCTCGTCGTCCATATTGACGTCGGTTGCGTTCGACAGGGCCTCCGAGGCGTGCCCAAGAAGCGTCGTCTGATACTCGACGCTCTGGCTGGCGCTCTGGCGTGTGGCTTCCAGCCAGCTCCCAGTCAGGGAGGCGAAGCCCTGCAGGGACGCGCTGGGACCGAAGCCGAAGGACGGATCGAACGGGCGCTCCGCCACCATGCCGTCCGTCAGGGCATAGAGCCGCCCGGAGAAGGCCGCGTTGCCAGTCACATTGTAGCCGTAGTTGGCACCATTGATCCCGCCATCCCGGATCGCCTCGAAGGTGCCGCCCTTCGTCGGATCAATGGCGTCATTGACGCGGATCAGCCCGGCCAACCCGGCGGAGGCTGGCATGGTGGGGACGCTTGTGGCTCCCGCGAAGGTGAAGACGCCTGGCTTGTCGACATCTTTCGGAACGCCGATCTGGTCGCTTTCGGCGAAGGCCTGGATCAAACCTCGGGCGAGTTCGTCGAGCTGCTTCTGGTAGGTCACGGCGGCGCCGTCGCGCACCTGTGCGAGCCCGACGAGATTGCCGGAATTCAACGGCATGAGAGCCCCGGGCCCCGTCACGCGGATTCCGTCGATGAAGACGTCTCCTCCGGTGGTGGCCGGTCCGAAGGCCGTGGTCGGGCTGAAGGTCACCGGCCGCGCCGTCCGCTCGAACAGCGGCACGCCGCTGTCCGTATAGAGTGCGATGTCGTTGCCAGCGCGCGGCACGACCGTGATTCCGATCTCCTCGGACAGTTGCGCGATGAGATTGTCGCGCGTGTCCATGGCATCACTGACATCGGCTCCAAGGGCCGATCCGCTCATGACCTGCTGGTTCGCCTTCTCGAACTTGAGAAGAAGATCGTTGATGCGGTCAACCGATCCGGCCATGCCCTTGTCGGCTTCCAGGCGCACGGACTGGATCGCCGTGGTGGCGCGGTTCAAGGTATCGGCAAGATCCGTTGCAGCCTTGACGAAGGCGCGCGCCAGCGTCGGATTGTCCGGCGCATTGGCATATTGCTGCAAGGCGCTGTGCAGAGCACCGACGCGGGCTGCCGCGGACTGGTCCAGCTGCGTGTCGCCGATCGTCTGACTGAGCTTTTGCAACCCATCGAGCAGCGCCTTCTGGGTCGCGGAAGCGGAGGTCGTTTCCAACATCTTCGTCAGAAGCGCCTGGTCGCTCGCCCGAAGAACCGTGACGCGGGCGTACCCGCCCGTGGTGGTGAGGACGCCGATCTTGCGCGAATAGCTCGGGTCGGTGGCCCCCGATGTGTTGCGCGACACAACGGCCATCTGCGATTGCGACGCCTGCAACGAGGAACGCGCCGTGTTATAGGCTACGGACAGAGACATGGATCATGGACCCTTGAGCAGAAGGACGCGCATTACCGCTTCAGGTTCATCAGAACGTCGAGCAGTTCGGATCCCGTCTGGAACACCTTGGAGTTCGCCGTATAGCTGGTCTGAGCCTCGATCATCGCCGTCAGTTCGGTGCCGATATCGACGTTCGATCCTTCCAGGGCACCGGACGCGATGGACCCGAAGCCGGACATCTCCGGGAAGCCGACCTGATAGCCGCCGGACTGAGCCGTCGTCTCGTAGACGTTGCCGGCGCGGGGGCTCAGGTTGTCCGGGCTCGCAACATTGGCGAGCGGGATCCGATAGGCTCCGACCCGCGTTCCGTCCTCGTAGACGGCATAGACCGTTCCGTCGGATGCGAACTCGACATCCTTCACCGCCGACGGCGCATTGCCGTTGGCCTCACCCGTGACGTTGTATTCGCCAGCGAGTTGCGTCATGCCCGCCATATCGAGAGCGAAGGGCTCGCCGCCGGGAACGCCGAAGTTCAGGACGGACGGGCCTGTCAGCTGGCCATCCGCGTTGAAGGTCAACGTCATAGATGTCGTGGGTAAGGGAACGAGAGGATCGGCCGTCGTTCCGTTCGCTACACTGATGTTCCACTGCGTATCGCTGATCTTCGACAGCTCGATGTCGATTTTGATCGGGTTGCCGACCTTGTCATAGACCTGGAGCGAGGACTGCTTGCTGACGGCCGGAAGTGCGACGACAGCCTCACCGTCCGGCAGGTTTCCCTTGAAGGTGCCCTTGGTTGAGCCGCTGGCCTGCATGGCGAACGAAGACATGTTGACCGGCTCGACACCGTCGAGGCTGTTCAGCGATGGGCTCACCGCCCCTGCTCCCAGCTTGTACCCCATGAGCGTGAAGCCATAGGCGTTGACGAGGTTACCCGTTCGGCCGTCCTTGACGAAGTTGCCGGCGCGGGTGAGGTAGGGGGATCCGCCCGGATCGGTCACCACGAAGAACCCGTTGCCGGAGATAGCGAGATCCGACGAAGATGTCGTGTAGGCGATCGGCCCCTGATCGGCGATCGTGTAGCGAACGCGGCTCGTGACGGAACCGGAATTGTAGTTTCCTTCGCTCGACGGCAGGATCAGAGACGAGAACTCGGTCGAGGCGCGCTTGTATCCAGTGGTGCTCGAGTTCTGGATGTTCTCGGCGACGGTACCCAACTTGTTCGACTGGGCGTTCATGCCGGAAACGCCACTACGAAGAACGCCATAAAGACTCATCTGAAGCTCCTACGGTTTCAAACTGGACCTAACACCATGACGCTTGTGCGAAGCTGTGTTCCGTTCCAGGGATGATGATGTTGCGATACGTGAACGGCTCTATTGCTTGAGGGCCTGAGCCAGATCCATGAAGGCGTCGCGGCTCGCAGGCATGGACGGGTCCTGTCGCAGCGCCTCGTAGATCTTCGGGACGAGAACGACCGCCTGGTCCAATTCCTGATCGTTGCCCGGATGATAGCCACCCATCAGCCTGAGATCGCGCGTATCCTCGAAGCGCGCGATCATTCCGCGGAGACGGCGCACCAGTTCCTTCTGATCCGGCGACCACACATGATCGGCCAGTCGCGAGATCGAGCCCAGAACGTTGATAGCAGGATAGCGCCCCTGATCGGCGATCGCGCGATCCAGGACAATATGGCCATCGAGCGTTCCGCGAATATTGTCGGCGACAGGATCGTTGTGATCGTCGCCGTCGATGAGAACGGAGAAGATGCCCGTGATGGAGCCCCTCCCCTCCGCTCCGGGACCCGCTCGCTCCAGCAGACGAGGCAGGTCGCTGAAGACGCTGGGCGTGTAGCCGCGGGCCACGGCAGGCTCTCCGGCCGCCAAGGCCACGTCGCGGGCCGCATGGGCGTAACGTGTGACGGAATCCACGATGAGCAGGACGGAGTCCCCGCAATCACGGAAATACTCCGCGATGGACACCGCCGTGCGTGGCGCTTGGCGCCGCATCATCGGGCTCTCGTCTCCCGTCGACACCACCATGACCGACTTATGCAGGTTGGCGTGGATGGGCCCTTCGAGGAATTCCCTCACCTCGCGGCCGCGCTCACCGACCAGCGCGACAACGATGGTGTCGAAGCCTTCGCATTTGGCCAGCATGGTCAGGAGAGTCGACTTGCCGACGCCCGAGCCCGCGAAGATGCCGATACGCTGCCCCTGGCAGAGCGGGGTAAACAGATCGATGGCCTTGACGCCCGTTCTCAAAGGCATCGTGACCCTTGCCCGCGTCATGGCGGATGGCGGCTCGGCGTCGTTCCGGACCGGATCGTGGCCCGGCATGAGAGGCCCGAGATCGTCAAGCGGCTCGCCGAGAGCATTGATGACGCGCCCGCGCCAGGTCTGATCCGGCCGCAGACCCGTATCGCTCACGATGAAGACGGGCGTTCCGATTCCAGCTTCGATGCGGCCATTAAATGGTTTGACCGTGACGCCGCCGTCGTCGATGCGGACGACCTCTCCGATCTGCGTCTTTCCATCGGCGGAAAAGCCTACACGATTCCCGAGCTTCACGAATTGCGACAGACCCGCGACGCGGTAGTAGCTTGGGTTGACTTCACGGATGGTGCCGCTGACCTGGATCTTCCGGCGTCCAACCGCTTCGGACAGAACGAATTCTTCAAGCCTCTGGAGCGCGTTCATTGCGGCCGTCAGGTGCTGGGGCCAAGGGACCGGATGGCATCCATGAAGGTCGATTCGCTCTCCTGGATGGTCGTCGCAGCGCTATCGAAGTTCCTTTGAACCGCGATCATCTTCGTCATTTCCAGAACGGGATTGACGTTCGATCCTTCGCTGTAGCCCTGCTTAATGCCGTTGGAGTTGAAGTCCTGGACGACTTCACCCGGAATGCTGGACATGACGCCGGAATTTCCGAAGCGGCTGAGCCGGCTGTCGTTGCGCAGATTGAAGAGACCGATTGCCCCGACCTGATTGGTCCCCTGCGTGATCGTTCCGTCGTGGCCGATGGTCGGAGCACCTCCCATCGGATCGAGCGCGATGGGTGAACCGCCGGCGTCGAGAACCCGATAGCCCTCGACGGTGAGAAGATCGCCGTTCTCGTTCATCTTGAAGCGGCCGTCCCGGGTATAGACGGCGCCATTGGGGCCATCGAACGCGAACCAGGCCTCGCCTTGAACCGCGACGTCGAGCGGATTGTCGGTCTTCACGACGGGACCGGTCCGCCGGGACACGTAATTGTGTCCGGAAGACGCGAAGGACACGTTCTCCTTGGCCGCGAGCGAGAGGATTTCCTCGAATTTGACCTCGTCGGCCCTGAAGCCGCCCGTGTTCATGTTGGCAACATTGTTCGCAATCGTATTGAGTCGCTTTTCCATGGCCACCTGGGCGGACAATGCGACATAAAGCGAGGATTGCATCGAGGAGCTCCGGCCTTTTCTCTCATGAGGGTGGACAGTGGAGCCAGCCCTGATGGGGCGGCTTCCGTCTGCCGCATGAACCTGGCCGAGGGGTAGCCGAACAGCCTTGCATGAGGCTTGCCCCATCGTTTCCAGCTTCACGCAAGCCTCCGCGATTAAGACTGGTTCAACAGGTTGGACTTTCGCAAAAGGGACCACAACGTTGGGCGTTTTGATCGGATTGGCAGTCGCCATTGGCTCGCTCGTGAGCGGCTATGTCGCCATGGGCGGTCACTTGGCTGTGATATGGCAGCCTTGGGAATACGTGATCATCTGCGGCATCGCGATCGGCACGTTCATCATCGCGAACCCCATGCCTCTGGTGAAGGACACCGGCCGGGCCGCTCGCGAGGCGATCTCCGGAACAGTTCCGAAGAGAGACCATTACCTCTCTATCCTGGGCCTGCTCTACGCTCTCATGCGGGAACTGAAGAACAAGCCGCGCAACGAGGTGGAAGGGCATATCGACCAGCCGGAAGAATCAGAGATCTTCAAGGCCTTCCCGAGCGTGCTGAAGGACAAGGACCTCACCCTGTTCATCTGCGACTATGCGCGCCTCATCATCATCGGCAATGCTCGCCCCCATGAGATCGAAGCCCTCATGGAAGAAGAGATCGCGACCCTCAAACGGGACCGCACGAAACCCTATTACTCCATCAACACCGTATCCGAAGCGCTCCCGGCCCTCGGCATCGTGGCCGCTGTCCTCGGCATCGTGAAGGCTCTCGGCGCCATCGACCAGTCGCCCGCCATCCTGGGCGGCCTGATCGCCTCGGCGCTCGTCGGGACCTTCGGCGGCATCTTCATCTCCTATGCCTTCCTGTCGCCACTTGCGAACAAGGTGAAGGCCACCCGCGAAAAGCAGACCCGCGTCTACGTCATCGTCAAGCAGGCCCTTATCGCCTACATGAACGGCGCCCTGCCCCAGATCGCCGTGGAGCATGGCCGCAAGGGCATCTCCGTGGATTACCGCCCGACCATCGACGAAGTTGAAGCCGCCACGACCACCGGTGGCCGCAGCGAAGACTTGAAAGAGGCTGCGTGATGACGAGCGGGACACACAGCGCCACCGATATCCGCGATATGCTGCTGGACGCGGCGGGCCTTTCGCTCGACCGCCTGCCGATGCTCCACGTGATCTTCGACCGCATGTCGACCAGCTGCGCGGAGCATCTGCGTCACATGGCGGCCTCGCCCATGTACTACTCGCTTAGCGGGCTTGAAAGCGGACGCATCACCGAAATCCTTGAGATGTACGAGTCGAACGCGGTAGCGGGCATTTTCCACGCTCCGGAGTGGGACAGCCACATCCTGATCGGCTTCGACCGCGACTTCATCTACACGATGGTCGAGGTTCTCTTCGGCTCCGACGGCTCGGAGCCGCCGGTCGAGGAACCGCGGGGTTTCTCGAACATCGAACTCAAGATGGCCCAGACTCTCTTCGAGCAGGTCGCTAAGGCCCTCCAGGCCTCCTTCTCGCTGGTGGTCGATACCAAGTTCAAGCTCGAGCGCATCGAGACCCGCATGGACTTCGCGGTGATCGGCCGGCGGAACAATCAGGCCGTCGCGGCGAAGTTTCTTCTCCAGGCGCTCAATCGTGGCGGCGAGATGTTCGTTATCATCCCGCAATCGGTTCTCAACCCAATGCGGAAGGCTCTCTCGCAGGTGGTCACCGGCGAATCCTCGGGCCGCGATCCGCGCTGGATGAAGCAGATCGCCACCGAGGTGAAGAAGACCGAGGTGACGCTCAAGGCCGTTCTCGAAGAGCGGTTCCTCTCACTCGGCGAGATCGCGGATCTCAAGATCGGCGACGTCATCGAGCTGCAGGCGACGCCGCGCAGCCGCGTCAAGCTCGAGAGCAATCAGCAAGGACTCTTCTGGTGCCATATCGGGCAGTCGGAAGGATCCTACGTTCTCAAAGTCGATGAGCTCATCGATCAGGAAAAAGAGTTTCTCGATGACGTCCTCCCTCGCTAACGCCATTCTCTTCCTCGCGCTCGTCATTACCAGCGTCATGGTCGCGGTGATGTACCGGAAGCTGAGAAAGCTCGACCGTTATCATGCCGAGTATCAGCAGATCTTCGACAAGACCGGAACTGCCCTTCTGACCGCTCAGAACGCGGTGACGAACTTCGGCAGGGAAGGCAAGGAAACCCTCGTTCTCCTCAGCCAGCGCATCGAAGAGGCGCGGGCCATGTCCGAGCGCCTCGAAGGCCTCATTCGAGACGCACGTCAGCAATCACAGCCGCGCCCCGGCACCATCAACTCGTAAGGTCCGCTCCCATGACGAATCCATTCGAACCCAAGCAAGACAAAGCCGTGTGGCAGCAGGAAAATGCCTTCGAGGGCGCAGGCCTGAACGACGACAAGCTGGGAGGCGGGAAAAATCTCGACTCGATCCTGCGTATTCCCGTGACGATCCAGGTCGTCCTCGGCTCTGCGACCATGCCGGTCGCCAACCTGATGAAGCTCGGACGCGGCGCGATCGTTCCTCTCGACCATCGGGTCGGCGAGCCGGTCGATGTGGTCGTGAACGGACGCATCATCGCCCGTGGCGAGGTCGTGGTCGTCGAAGACGACAACTCCCGATTCGGCATCTCCTTGACCGAAATCGTCGGACCTCCCACCAACGATCTTAACGGCTGAATCGGCTTTACCGCATGGTCGCTCACATTCCCATGAAGTCGAATGGCACGAAGGTCCTGAAAGGGCCCGAGCGCGTCGCAACACTTCTCTTCGCCATGGGGAAGCCTGCCGCGAGCAGGATCCTCAAGCATTTCAGCGAAGAGGAGATTCGTCTCGTCACGAAATCCGCCGCGCAACTCGGGCCAGTCTCCCCGACCCAGATCGAGCAGCTCGTCGAGGAATTCGCGTCGAATTTCTCCGACGGGGCGGACCTGATCGGCGGTGCCGCCCATATCGAGAAGCTGCTGACCGGGATTCTGAGCCCGGAGCAGATCTCCAGCATCATGAGCGAGGTCGTCGGCAATGCGAACCGGAGCATCTGGGAACGCATTTCGACAGTCAGTGAAGGCGCGATCGCGTCCTATCTCATGAAGGAGCACCCGCAGACGGCGGCTCTCATTCTGTCGAAGGTCAAGCCGTCCTGCGCCGCGAAGGTGATGACCCAGCTGCCGCAGCCGTTGCGGAACAATCTCATGCGGCGCATGCTGAGCATGAAGCCCATCGTCGACGAGACGATGAAGAACATCGAGAAGACGCTGCACGACGATTTCATGGCGAACTTCTCGAAGAATGCGGGCTCCGACACGCACGCGAAGATCGCCGACATCATCAACAAGATGGAACGGGATCACATGGAGGATGTGCTGAGCAACCTCTCGTCCGTTCGCCCGAAATCGGCCGAAATTCTCAGAGGCCTGCTCTTCACCTTCGATGATATCGTGAAGCTGACGCCGAAGGATCGTACGACCCTCTTCGATCAGGTTCCGCCGGATCGGGTCGTCCTCGCCCTGAAGGGCACGAACGACGAGTTCCGCAAGGTGGTGCTGTCGGCCCTGTCCTCGCGCGTCCGCCGCATGATCGAGCACGAACTCAACAGCAAGGAGCCCTCGGCTCATCGCGACATCGCCGAGGCCCGACGCACCATCACGGATCTCGCGCTGGAGATGGCCGGTCGCGGAGAGATCGTCATCAACTCAGAGAACGAGGATGAAGCGTACTTCTAGCGAATCGCGCAGATCCGACGGATCGCCCGAACGATGCACTGCTTTAGGGATTGAGCATCGGATACTTTCCCGGAGGCGTATTCCGCTTCCGGGCCCGATACTCTAGCGGCCGAACCTCGGATCATGTCTGACACGGACGACCAGGACAGTAAAACAGAAGCGCCTTCCGATAAGAAGGTCAGGGACGCCATCGAGAAGGGGAACATCCCCTTCTCGAGAGAAGCACCCCTGTTCGCTTCCATCGTGGGGATCCTGATCGTCCTGGCATTCGCCGTCCGCGGCACCACCAAGACGCTGACGGAAAATCTGTCGCTCTTCGTCAACCGCCCGCAGGACTTCCGGCTCGATTCCGGTACGGACGCCATCGCGCTGATTCACGCCGTCGCGCTCGAAGCCGGTCAGTTCCTGATCCCGACGATCATCATTCTGGCAGCTTGCAGCCTTGCGGCGTCGATTCTGCAGAATGTGCCGTCACTCGTCACGGAGCGGATTAGGCCGCAATGGAACAGAATTTCGCCCGTGAGCGGCTGGAAGCGGATTTTCGGCCGGCAGGGGTTAGTGGAGTTTGCGAAATCGTTGTTCAAGTTCGCGACGATGACGCTCGTCAGCCTCCTGCTTCTGAAGTCGGAGCAATACAAGGTCCTGAATGCCATGTTCACCGATCCCTCCCTCCTTCCGGAGCTGATGCTGACCATGGCCATGCGGCTCGTCTCCGCCATCGCCATCGCGACGATCGTCCTTGTCGCCGCGGACCTGCTCTGGGCGCGCTTCAAATGGCACAGCGACCTGAAGATGACCAAGCAGGAGGTCAAGGAAGAGTACAAGCAGATGGAGGGAGATCCCATGGTCAAGGCGCGCATGCGCTCCCTGGCCCAGGATCGAAGCCGCAAGCGCATGCTGGCTGCCGTGCCCAAAGCCACCTTCGTGATCGCCAACCCGACCCATTTCGCCATCGCCATGCGCTACGAACGAAGCGAGGCCAACGCTCCGATCGTCGTCGCCAAGGGCAAGGACCTCATCGCTCTGAAAATCCGCGAGATCGCTGAAAAGAACGGCGTGCCCGTCATCGAAGACAAGCCTCTCGCAAGGTCCATGTATGATCATGTAGAAGTCGACCGGATGATTCCTCCCGACTTCTACAAGGCCGTCGCTCAGATCCTGTTCTACATCCTCACGAGGTCTAAATGAGAAGCCTTCGCCCCGTCGAAGCCGCTGCGCCGTCGAGAGAGCATTGGGATATTCAAGCGTTCGAGGAGGTGCTCGCCTGCAACCTCAAGGATGTCATCGCCGACTTCTGCCTCACGGATCCTGAGATCATCCGTTTCTATGCCGACAATCAGCTTCATGGAAACATGGACGAGATGCTGACCTCATCGGCCGAGCTCTATTTCAAGGGCAGAACGTTGTCGTACGGCTATGTCGCCCATGTCTGCTCCAGCCGCGAGGAAGCGTCCTGCATCGTTCTCGACATGGAATTCAATCACGAGTCGGTTACGGTCTTCTTCCAGCTGATTTTCGGCGCCTATTACATCGGCGTCAAAATCAGCGAGGTCCTTCTGGAAGCGGCTCTCCGCAAAGCGGATTTCGACCCGGCATCGTTCGGAAGAATTCTCTCGTCCGCCCGCCTGAGGCCGCTGCCGGCCCGGTTCAAGTCGCCGTACTGCTCTGCCAGCGCCATGCGCCACTGAGCATCAGAAAACGCGCTCCGATGCTGCACAAATTCTTCAACGTTGCGGGTCCGCTGACGATTACGGCCGCGATCTCGGCCTGCAGTTCCACCGACACGTCCTACCGCCCGGGGCCATGGGGACAAGGATATGTCCGCAGAGCTTACCCGGAATACGCCGCGCCTTGGGGCCGGCAGCTTACCGCCTCGCCGGTCTATATGGTTGCGGAACCTGACGTGCCCCCGATGGAAATCGTCGAGATCCCCGGCGCACGGCCTGGGAGTCGCCGGGAGCATCGCTTCGAACCGGATATGGGGCCGCTTCCCCCGTCGCCGGACATCTCTGTCGTGACGCCTCCCGAGCCCGAGTCTTTCGCGACGCCGCTTCCGGCTGCACCGAACCAGCCGTCATTTGCGGCAGGCTCAGCCCGCGCTGAACCCCAATCAAATCCTCCGGGGGTTTTCACCGCGCCGCAACGCGCCACCTCCTATGCCGGGACCTGGAATGCCAATGTCGGTGCAACCTCCTGCAAGGTACAACTCACCAGCGTCCCTTCCCTCGATCTCTACAAAGCATCGGCACAGGGATGCAAGGACGAGGCCGTCCGCAGCGTCAATGGGTGGAGCTTCCGCGAGAACCAGGTGGTACTCTTCTCGCGAGGGACCGTCGTCGGCCGCTTATCCGGAGCGGAAGCAGCGCTTGCCGGAATCCTGAGCGGCTCAGGATCCGAGATCAGAATGACGAGATAGCAGCTCGCCGTTTGGCGCATCGAGCCAGCGCAGAGAGCTGCATCGGCTCGATGCGCCGGCGAAAAAGAAGTGGCATGGGGCGGGATCCCGAAAGAGGGTCCCTTTTTTGCACCTGAAGCGTCAACCGTCCGAAGCCGTCTGCCCTCTGCTCAGGCCCGGCGCGTCCTCACAGAAGGTCTTGGCTGCCGGGGTCCATTGACCGAACCCGGTCGCGACCATGTTGGCGATCACGCGGCAAACATAGCGCTTCTGGGCCGGATCGTTGTTCGGGCCGGCGTGATAGCGCGCGACGGCCATCGTCCATGTCTCGTGACGGGTCTTGAGGTCCCTGAGAAAGCGGGCCGCATATTCCACGTTCATGCGGGGATCGAGCATGCTCGCCAGAGACGCGAAGTTCTCGCGATGATAGAGATGGTTGATCTGCATGCAGCCGAGATCGATCAGCTTCGCGCCGCTGCGGCTCGCCTCCTCGAATCGCTGCATCGCCTCCGCCGCGCTGTTGGAGAACACTGCCTTGCCTTCCACATTCATCGCGTAAGGTTGCAGGCTGCCGCGTCGTCCCGTTTCAGTCAATCCGACCGAGTAGAGCATGCCGATCGGCACACCGTACTTCGCCGAAGCGCGCATCATCTCCCGTTCGCACAGTCCAGACGGGGACTGAGCAACGGCCGAGGCCGTCATCCAGGCGTTAAAGGTAAATCCCGCCAGTGCGGCTGCCGCCAGAAGCCGAACCCTCGCCCCCGTCCGGATGGATCTCGGGTCCGCTGCCGCCATAACGGTCTCCCTGATGACGGGACGATTGGCCCTGCCCCGTGGCGGCACCCTGATCGAAGGACTGGCCCTGCGCCATGCTTCCCTGTTGCGGACGGTGGAACGATGAGCGGTCATGGGAGGCGGTTTCAGCAGATTGGATGGTGATCACGTCCGGACGATAGCCGGACACTTTGAGGAGGCTGGACAGCTTGTCCGCATCGTTTCGCAGAAGCTCGGCGGTGTCCTCGTGCTGAGCCTGGATCTCCATTTCGATGCTGTCGCCCGAGAGGCGCATTCTGATGGTCACGAGGCCGAGCTCGGCCGGCTTCAGCTGGAGATCCAAGACCCTGAGTACCCCGGCGGAGGCTCTTGCCGTGGCAACCCGGTTCAAGCCGTCATGCTGGAAGGAGGGTTGCTGTATCTCGGATGATGCCTTGGCATCCTCGATAATGGATCCTGCAAGATGCTGAAGCGTGGAGGACGGAAGAGAGCCCGGTTCGGCCTTCACCCCAGTCATCGGCGCCTGTTTTTGGACGTCCGAGCGATCGATCATGCGATCCGGGGATGCGGCTCTGACGGGTCCGCGGTCTTCACCATTCTCTGCGGCCTCTATATCGGCGGCTATCTCGGCTGATGCCTGGAATGCCTGATCGGCGTCGGGATGCAGGCCCTTCACTCCGTTGCTCTTGAGCTTCTCCTGAAGCATGTTCACGGGTGCCTGCCCGGCTTCCTCAATGGGAAGAGGCATTCCCGGCTCCGCTGGAGAGCCACTCAGGCCCTCGATGATGGGCTTGAAATGGGCCTCCTGATTCTGAACCGACACGGCGAGCTTCGATCCCAATCCGGT
Source organism: Microvirga calopogonii (assembly GCF_003347665.1). Lineage (GTDB taxonomy): Bacteria > Pseudomonadota > Alphaproteobacteria > Rhizobiales > Beijerinckiaceae > Microvirga > Microvirga calopogonii. The sequence continues at coordinate 91,184 of NZ_QDGA01000004.1, read as the reverse complement.
GTTGGCCGGACTCAAGTCTTCCAGATCCTGTTGCATCATGGGAAGGGAGGGCGACGCGAAGGATGCGCCAGAACGCCCTGAATCGGGATGGTTTCCATTGGCGGTTCGCGATAGAATACGGGGAAGAAGATTTTCGAGAATCGCATAGGCGGAACTTCCGGCCTCAAGGGCCGACCCGTCCTCGCAACCGTCGCGCGATGGCGCCTCGGGCAGAAGATCCTGCAACGGATCCGGGTCGGCTCCTCCGGCCATCGAAACAGTCTTTTCTCCCTCCGCACCCATCAGGACTGCTTCAAGCTGAGATGCCCCTATACCTTCGCTCGGCTGCCTTCCGGAGAATCCATCCAGAAGCGCGCCGAAGTCGGACATCGTGCCATTGCCTTTGCCGCCTTGGTTGTCCGAACCTGGAGAAGGATTGCGCGACGGAGCGTCCACAAGCCTCGGCGTTGTCTGTGACAGAAGGTCTAATCGGCTCATCTGCTTGCTAATGCCTAGTTCTTGATCAACTTGTCGACGCGGCTCAGGGCGTCACGTGCCTTGGATAGGGCCTGAAGCTGTTCCAGCCCTTGCGCAGGAGCGGAAGCGGTCGCCGGTACCCCGGTCGCGACCCTCGCCACCTCCGGCTTCGCCGAGGAAGCCTGCCGGGACTGAGCTTCAGGCACTCTGCGAATCTGATCCGCCATCGCGAGCGCGGAATCCAGCAGGCTCACGTCGCCGGCTGCGAGAATTGACCTGTCGATGCTGCGGAGGTCACTGACCGCGCCATCGATAAACTGCGGTGACGTGATCAGCGAAGCCGCCCGATAAAGCGTTGCCCTCGCCCCGCTCGCCTGATCCGATCCGGCCAGTTCCCGCGCCTTGTCGGCCAGCAATTGGGCCGATGTGGTAAAGCCCTGTTCGATCGACGACCGCGAAGCCAGAAGATACAGGTCGCGCCTTGCCTCGGGTTCGAGTTCGGCCATCATGGCCACGAGACCGTCGAAGCGCGACGCCTCCTTGCCAAAATCAACCCTGGTAAGGGCGGAAGCCAAGCGCTGACGGAAATTGCCGGCATAAATCGAGTGGCGGTAACGGCGCAGATAATCGGTGGCGAGCGCCTGGAACTTCTCCATCTTGTCGGTCTGGCTTGCGACGAAGACCTGCCTGCGCAGGGCTGCCTCTTCCAACAGGGTGCCGGGCGCCTGAAGCCTGACGAAATCCAGCAATTCGTCGGACTTCGCAGCATTCTTGCGCACGACGAGTGCCGATTGAGCCAGAGCCAGCTGCGCTCCCAGCATGGGAGGAAGGGAGCGAGGATCCAGGGATGCAAGCAGGCCTTGCGCCGCTTCCTCCCTTCCCTCGACATAGGCGAGGGCGCCTTCGATCAGCGGCCTGTCGCTGTCTGCAACCACGGAGGAGCCGAGCTCCAGAAGCTTCCTCAGAATGCTCGGGTTTCCGCCACTGAGCACCAAGGACACGGCAGCCTGCACGTTCTTGCTGGTCCGCCAGGTGTCCGGCTCCAGGTTCATGAACCTGTCATCCAGAATTCCCAGCAGGCCGCGCTGGGCAGCATGAGCCTCCGTCGAACCGACCGCGATCTGGTCCTGCATCAGATGCAACGTTCTCACGAGCTGCACCGGGACGGGAACTGCGATGGCCTCGACCTTCTGTTCCGCGATGGTCTCCGAATGCCCTCCGCTCTCGGCCAGGGCCGCGCCAGCGCCAAGGAATACGGATATCGCAATGAGAGGCAATGAACGACCTTTCATCGTGATCACTCCTGCAGAAGGATCTCGACCCGGCGGTTCTGATCCGCATTCGGATCGCTCGGGATCTTCGGATCCCGGTCCGCATGTCCCTCGACCCGAACGATCCGGCTCTCGTTCAGCCCGCCGCGAACGAGCATATACAGTGCCATCTGAGCTCGAGCCTGGGAGAGCCGCCAGTTGTCGTAATTTGCCGATTTGAACGGCCGGGCATCCGTGTGACCGCGGATGACGATCTTGCCCGGGCGCGACTGCAAAATTCTTGCGATCTCGGCCATGGCGCGCACGACTTTGGCGTGGGGCTCGGCAGAACCCACGGCAAACATCGTGAAGTCGAAATCATCCGTCAGGCTGATCAACGTGCCGGCGCCGGTCCGGCGCACTTCGATATGCGGCTTCGGCGACGCATCGTTGGTCGGTTGAACGGCTTTCATGATGTCCCGCTTGAGCTCCGCCGCCTTCTGGTCGGCCGCGTTGGCTGCGCGCGGATCGCTGCTCGAGGACTGCCCGGCCGCATCAGGCGTCGTGCCGTTCGATGCTGGCGAAGGCGCAGGTGCCTTCGGCTCGGGCCGGCTCCCGGCCGGCGCCTTCTGGCTCAAAGCGGCGACCACATCCATGATGGCCTTCGAAGGGGCAGGCGACGCGGTTCCGGGCTTCGGCGGCGTGTCCGTCTTCAGCTCCTCGACCGGCGCGACCTGCCAATACAGTGGATCGAAGGGATCCCTGAAGGCTTCGCCAGCCTTGAGCCCGGGCACCTCCGTATCGCCCGGCGTCGCGTCCGCGCCGAGCGTGTCATACGGGGTCACCTCAGGCTCATCGGCAATCCGGGCCAAAACCGCGTAGGGATCCTGGAAGAGGGCTCCCTCCTTGAACCGTGGCTTGCGCAGCTGGTGGGATTTTCCGCCCGTGCCCTCGCCGCTCCCCTTCTCCTTGCCGTCCTTGTCGTTGTCCGTCTTGTTGTCCGGCGGCACGTTCTGAGGGTCGTCGAGCCCCTTCTTGTTCGGGGTCGACTCCGCCAGTTGCACGGGATTGAAATAGTTGGCGACGCCGCTTCGGGTCTTCTCATCGGTCATGCCGATGAGCCACATGACGAGAAAGAACGCCATCATCGCCGTCATGAAATCCGCATGCGCGATCTTCCATGCACCACCCTTGACGACATCCTCACCATCGTCACCCCTGCGGACGATGACGATCTCCTGCTTGTCTGAACTCGCCATCGGTCGTCAGCCTTCCAGCGCCTGGGACAGCCGGGCCGTCCAGGCATTCAGTTGCGTTTGAGCAAGCGTATCCTGCGCCGTCACGCTCACCTCGACGTGCTCGCCGGGCGAAAACTCGATTAGGCTCCTGGAGGAGCCGAGACGGTCCTGCAATGCCATGAGAAGATCCTCCGGGCCGGAGACTTTCAAAAGGCGCGCCTCGTTGCCGGACAGCAATGTCGCAAGCACCTCCTTGAATTCGGTGAGGGTTTGCTGCCGGAAGGCCTCTGCAACGAACGGCCTGAGGATGTTGGCGACCTTCTCCGAGAGGTTGGCCTCAAGGCAATCGACGGCCGCCGCGAGTTGGGCTGAAAGCTGCTGGGCCTGCTCCTCGACCCAGATCGTCCTCTGCTCGCTCAGATCATCCATATGACGGGCCTTCTCGGCCGCTATGGCGTCCTCGATTCCCCTGCGCGCCGCTTCTCGCTCTTCGGCCCGGACTCTCGCCTCAATAGACGCGACGATTTCCGCGTGGCGGTCGACGACGGGCGATGGTGAGGGCTCCGGGCTCGGTTCAGGCGCGATCTTGACGGTGCGCAGAAGGCTGATCCCCGAGGAAGCGCCTGCGGCCGGACTTGAGAAATCCGCCAGGAGACTGGCTAGCGTTCCGGCCATTACGCGGCCTCCCGCCCGAGCCATTGCTTCAGAACGGCAGCCGCCTGCTCTTCACTCAGCTCGATGATCTGCTCCAGCTTGCGCTGCGGCGTCCTCGGCATCTCGATCAGGTTCTGCTCGTCCAGCTCGGATGCCACCTGCAGGGCAGTCTCACGGCTTGCTTCGAGAGCTTCTTCAGCCTCCGCCGCGGCCAGTGCGGCCGCCTGCTCGCGCTGGAGTTCGAGTTCGGCCTGGTGGCGGGCCATGAGCATCCGGACGGCAGGACGCAAACCGAACCAGATCATCATGGCGCACAGGGCGAGGATCGTCAGGGCGTTCACGACCGTTCCGAACTGACGCATGAGGATCTCGGTCAGAGACGGACCTTGGACCGGCTGGAGCATTCCGCCGTCGTCGACGAAGCTGACGGCCGCAACCTTGATCTGATCACCACGCCCCTTGCTGAAGCCTGCGGCCGAGGACACGAGCTGCTCGATCTCGGCAACCTTGGCATCCATCTCGGCAGGCGTTGCATTCTCCCCGAGGAGCGACGTGATGCGAGACCTGTTCACCAGAACGGCGACGGAAAGGTTCTTGATCTGGTATCCATCGCTGATCGTCTGGATCGTCTTCGACGAAATCTCGTAGTTCGTCAGCTCTTCGCGCCGCTGGTTGTCCTCGCTCGAGCTGTCGCCCGATTCACTCCGAACATTCTCGTCCGGCAGGTTCTGCTGGACGGTCGTGGGCTTTTGACCGCTCTTGTTCTGCGAGACCTCTGTTTCCTTGATCGTCCGGGTCGAACGTTCGACTTTCGATTCGGGATTGAAGATCGTCTCGTTGGTGCTGACCTTGTCTGTGCTCAGGCGTGCGGCCACGCTGACTTCGAAATTACCGGATCCGAGATAGGGCGCGAGCGTGCGGCGCACATTGTCCTGAATTTCGAGGCCGACCGTCTTCTCGAGGCGCGCCATCTTGCCCGTCGAGGCATTGGCCGCATCGTCGCCGGACATCAGGAGCGTCCCGTCCGTGTTCATGACGGTGACCTTGTCGACGGCCATGCCCGGAATCGCCGCCGCGACGAGATGCCTGATGGCCTGCGCGGACGATGCATCGTCGGAGGGCACCGTGCGAATGACCACGGAGGCCGATGGCGGCTGCTGCTCGCGGCGGAACGATCCGCGATCCGGCAGGACGATATGGACACGCGCCGCCTTGATGCCCTTCATGCCCTGAATGGTCCGAGCCAGCTCGCCTTCGAGAGCCCGGACCTTTGTCACCTCCTGCATGAAGGAGGTGAGGCCCAGCGAGCCGAGATCATTGAAGAGCTCGTAGCCGGACTTCGTGCTGTGCGGCAGCCCCTTCTCGGCGAGCAGCATGCGGGCCTGGGCGGTATTGCCGTAGCTGACCAGGAGCGCCGTTCCGTCGGTGCTCACGTCGAAGGGAATGCCCGCATCCTTCAGGACCGCTCCCATCCGCCCGACATCCTCGCGGTCGAGGCCGGTGTAGAGCATCTCCTGAGCCGGCCGGCTGAGGTAATAGGTGCCGATGCCGACGGACAGGAAAACGGCAAGGCCGATCGCGGCCAAGGCAGCCAGGCGGCGGGCGCCCAGCTGCATCAAACTACTCCACAATCTTTCGGCTTGCTGACGACCAGGCATAGAGAATCTCGGTACTGGTAAGAGGTGTCGAGATCACTTGTGCGTCGTCAACCTTGTGCGAAGGTTGCTGCGCCTCCGCCGGGAGTCCGTTTTCGTCCGTTGCAGGAAATACGACCGGTCAGAAATATGACCGCACCAGGCCGCTTACGAGGATGTTCCAGCCGTCGATCAGGACGAAAAACAGGATCTTGAACGGCAGGGCCAAAACGGTCGGGGGCATCATCATCATGCCCATGGACATCACGAGGGTTGCCACGATCATGTCGATGACCAGGAAGGGCAAGGCGATCAGGAAGCCGATCTCGAATCCTCGGCGCAGCTCGGAGATCATGAAGGCCGGGATCAGGATCCGGAGGTCGATCTTCTCGCCCTCGCTCGGCCGCGGATAGTTGACCGCGGCCAGATCGCTGAACATCTGGAGATCCTTGGGCCGCACGTGGGTCATCATGAACTCGCGGAAGGGCTCCGTCGTTCTGGTAAACGCCTCTGCCTCGGAAATCTGGTTTTCCGTCAACGGCCTGACCCCATCGTTCCAGGCCCGATCGAAGGTCGGCCCCATGACGAAGAAGGTCATGAAGAGAGACAGGCTGATCAGGAAGAGATTGGCGGGAGTGCTCTGGAGCCCCAGCCCCGAGCGCAGGAACGAGAAGGCGACGACGAAACGGGTGAAGCTGGTCACCATGATCAGCAAACCGGGCGCCAAGGACAGAACGGTCAGAAGAACGACGAGCTGAATGATCCGTCCGCTGACGGCGCCGTCACCGGCGGGGATGAGCGATTCGAGGCCGGCGATCTGCGCCTGGGCACTCGTTGCCGCCAGGAGGAATGCACCGGTGAATATGAAACGAAGGGGCATTGTCACTATGTCTTTCAAGAAAATGGAAAGGCATCCGCGAAAAGGTCCCGCGAATGCGGTAAAGGCTTGGTCCTATTGTACGACCAGGGTTTCAAGCACCAGCTCCTGAATCACCCCCTTCGAGCGCAACCTTGCACGCTCGTTGAGATCCTCACGCAAATGGAGGAGCCCGCTCGGTCCCTGGATCTGCGCCAGCGACACGGTGCGCATATAGGACAGGATGTCCTGTCTCGTCTCGGATGCCAACACGTCCGGGTGCTGTTCCTCACCTGGCTTGTAAACGATGGATGCCTCCAACCGGACCCAGTCGCTCTCCGAGCCTGCCAGATTGGTTACGACGGCGGCGAGCTTCTTGACTGCGATGTTGCCCTTGTAGGGACTGACGACCTCGGGCTTCTGCGGCAAGGCCTTATACTTTTCTTCGACCTGACGCTCGATCCCCGAGACCATGACCAAGCCGAATCCACCCCCGACGGCAGCGGACAGGAGGGTGAGCAGACCGAGCGTCAGGAGCCATCGGAGCGATCCCTCCTTGCTCGGTGCGCTGCCGGCGGGCGCAGGAAGTTCTAGGGCCTTGGCCATTCTTCTCTCGTCTCGATATTCTGCCTAGAAAGGCGCCACCACGTCGTAGATCTGTTGTCCGTAGGCAGGCTGCTGGACCTCCATCAGACGTCCGCGGCCACCGTAGGAAACCCTGGCTTCGGCAATCTTGTCGTAGCTGATCGTGTTCTTCGGCGAGATGTCCCTCGGCCGAACGATCCCGGCGATGTTCAGGATGCGGAGTTCGTAGTTCACGCGCACCTCCTGCGATCCGCTGATGACGACGTTTCCGTTCGGCAGAACCTCGTTGACGACGGCGGCTACGGACAGGCGCAGCTTCTCCGACCGGTCGATGGTCCCCTGCCCCGTCGAAGACGATGAAGAATTGACGCCGAAATCGCCGGTCCCGTCCGCATTCCACCCCTTGAAATGGAACGCATAATCCAGGCCCGCATTGATCGCGGACTTTCTCGAGCGGTCGCTCGCGTTGTCGAATTGGGCCTTGTCGTCGATCTGGATGTTGACGGTGACGATATCTCCGACCTGTCTGGCGCGCGGACTCGTGAACAGGTCGGCGCTGGCGTTGCTCCAGGTGGAATTCGCCGCCGTCGGCCCGTTGGCCTTGAAGAGATGGGGAAGTGGCTCGCGGTCGACGACCACCCCCGACCCGACCGGCGTCATTCCCGGTTCGCGTCCGATTTCCTCCGGCCGCGTCGCGCACGCGCCGAGGAAGCACAAGCCGGCGATAAGAGTAAGATGTTTCAATTCTGCCTCACGGTGTTCTTGTCCCGCTTGGGGGCATCGGTGATGACATTTGCCAGCTGCGCGGCGCGGGCCGGTTCCATTTCGTTCAGCACGGCACTGGCTACGCGGGGATTGAGCCTCGCGATGACAGCCGCCGCAATCTCTTCATCCATGTTGGTGAGCTGCAAGGCCGCCGCATCCGGGCGCATCCGCGAATAGATCATGACGATGGTCTCGTCGGCCTTCGTCAGGACTTCGTTCCGGCGGCGCAGCCACTCCTCATATTCGGCGCGCTTGGCTTCGAGTACCTTGATTCGGCCCTCGATCTCCTTCTCCATGTCGGCGAGAGCCTGCTTCTGGAGCGCGAACCGTGCGTCGGAGGCCGCATCCGCAATGTTGGCACAGTACTGGTTGTTCTTGGCGTCCGTCTTCGCTTCCTGCGCCACGGCAGCATGATGTGCGGCTGTCGCGATGATCAAGCCGGCAGCGAGGGCCATCTGCCTGAGAGATTTGATGATCGTGGATTCGGTCATTGGATCACCAGTTCCGCTTGAAGGGCTCCGGCCGTTTTCACGGCTTGGAGAATGGCGATGACATCGGACGGCTTGAGGCCCATCTGGTTGAGTCCCTTGACGAGGGTTTGGAGGTCCGATCCTCGAACGATCGCAAGCGGCACCCTCTCCTCGGCAGCCGTAATCTGGGTGCGGGGCACGACAACGGTCTGGCCCATGGAGAAAGGATCGGGCTGGGACACTTCAGGCGTTTCCGTCACTCGAATCGTCAAGGCGCCATGAGTGATCGCCACCGTGGAGATCTGGACGTTCTTTCCGATCACGACCGTGCCCGTCCGCTGATCCACGACGATCCGGGCCGGCGTATCCGGCCGGATCTCAAGGTCGCCCAACTCGGCGATGAAACGCGTCGCCGCCACGTTCTTCGGCTTCTGCAGAAGGACCGTGCGGAAGTCGCGTGGAGATGCGACCCGAACGCCGTAGCGCTCCTGGGCATAAAGGTTGATCGCGTCCGTGATGAGCGTCGCTGTCTTGTAATCGGGATTCTTGAGTTCGAAGGCCAGTGGCCCCATGGCATTGAACCCGCCCTGAACTTCCCGCTCGATCAGGGCACCATTTGGGATTCGTCCCGCGGTCGCAACGCCCGAGGTCAGCGTCTCGGCCTGCCCCTGGGCGGAGAAGCCGGAAACGGCGATGGCGCCTTGCGCGACGGCATAAACCTGTCCATCGCCGCCTTGCAGGGCCGTCAGCATCAGAGTGCCGCCCTTCAGGGAGGTGGCATCGCCCATGGACGTGACCGTCACGTCGATGCGGGAGCCCGATCCCACGAAGGGAGGCAGATCCGCCGTGACGATGACGGCCGCGACATTGCGCGTCCGCAAGTTAATGTCGCGAACGTTGACGCCCATCCGATCCAGCATCGACTGAAGGGACTGCTCGGTGAATTGCGAGTTGCGAAGCGTATCACCCGTTCCCTGAAGGCCCATGACAAGGCCGTACCCGATGAGCTGGTTGTCGCGCACCCCTTGAACGGAGGCGACGTCCTTGATGCGCGTCGCAGCCTGGCACTGAAACGAGACAAGAACGGTGAAAAGGATAAGGATCGCACGGAGCATCATCAGAATCCGATCCGAACCCGTCCGTCGGGCTGAACGCGGCCAGTGATGATTCGACCGCTGTCGACATTCTTGACCTGAATGGTTTCGCCCAACGTCCCGGACTGAAGCGGGATACCGATCCCCATGATCGACAGCCCACCTTCCTCGAACACGATCTGGGTTTGCGTGCCGCGCGTCACGAGCTTCGGGTCATCGACGGCATTCATCGGAATCGGCTCGCCGGGCAGAAGAGTCCGACGGGCCATCTTGCCGGCTAGAACCCGCGGAGACTCGATGACGGCCGTCCGATAGCGGTAGTTCTCCGGGAATGCCCGGTCCTTGAGCATCGACTCGTTGATCGTGTCGCCAGGATAAATGGTAACCGAGGGAACCGGGAGAATTCGCTCTTCAGCCACGGCTGCCTGGGAGACCGCCAGCGCCGCGACGCTCGCCGCAAGAGCAATATGGAAGAGATGCTTCATGAATCTTTCACCCGGCTTTCGCTCTTAGCGGATGCCCTTCGAGACCGTTCCGGCCATGTCGTCGGCAGCCTGAATGACCTTCGAGTTCATCTCGAAGGCGCGCTGCGCGGAGATCAGGTTCGTAATCTCCTTGATCGGATCGACGTTGGAAGCCTCGAGATAACCCTGATGGATCTTCCCGAACCCTGGATCCGACGGCATGCCCACGACCGGCGCGCCGGAAGCGAGGGTCTCGCGGTAGTAGTTGCTGCCGATCGGCTCGAGACCCGCATCGTTGGCGAAGTTCGCGAGCGTCAGCTGACCGAGGTTCTGAGGCTGGGCCTGCCCGTCGATCTTTGCGAACACCTCACCGGATTCATTGATGGTCACGTCGAGGGTGTTCGCCGGGACGATGATCGGCGGGTTAAGGGTGTACCCGTCGAGGGTGACGAGTTGCCCGTTGCCATCCTTGTTGAACGATCCTGCACGGGTGTAGACGATCTCGCCGCTGGGAGCATTGACCTGGAACCAGCCACGGCCGTTCAAAGCAAGGTCGAACTGGTTCGACGTATTCGTCAGCGATCCCTGACGATGCAGATTTCGGATCGCCGCCGTGCGGACGCCGAGCCCCAGCATGGCACCTTCCGGGACCGGGCTCGATCCAGCCTGATTGGGAATGGCCTGAGACCGCTCGGCTTGGTAGAGCAGATCCGTGAACTCGGCCCGCGCGCCCTTGAAGGCGGTGGTGTTCACGTTCGAGATGTTGTTTGCAATGACTTCGACATTCAGCTGCTGTGCATTCATGCCGGTGGCAGCGATCGCGAGCGCTCTCATTTCAATCCCCTTAAATCGTCATCCTGGCGATTTCTTGATACGCCGCGACGACCTTGTCGCGGATCGCAATGGCTGTCTGAAGCGTCTGCTCCGCCGACATCACCGCCTCGACGACCTGCTGCACCGAGGCTTTTCCTTGGATGCCTGCAATCGACGCTGCTTCGCCAGCCTTCATGGTATCGATGGCCGAGTTGGCGACTTGGCTCATCATGTCGCCGAAGCTCACCTGAGATGCCCCGGAGACGGCTCCTGCGGCTGGCGTTCCACCGAAGGTGGGAATGGCTGCGACCGCCGATGGGCGATCGATCATTGACGAGATCGAGGAAACTGCGCTGACCATATCAGCCTCTCATGAGATCGATTGTTGCAGTAATCATGGCTCTGGCCTGCTTCATCATCTGCAGGTTGGCCTGGTAGGATCGGTTGGCTTCGCGCATGTCCGCCATTTCGATCAGCATGTTCACGTTCGGCTTCTTGACCATGCCGTTTTCGTCCGCAGCCGGATTGCCGGGATCGTACTCGACCGGAAAAGCGGAATCGTCTTGCCCGATATCCTTGACGGCGACCGAGGCTGCACCGAGCGTGCGGTCGAGCTCGGATTTGAAGGTGATCGTCTTGCGCGTGTAGGGATCGGAACCCGGCGTGCGCCCTGTCGACTGGGCGTTCGCAACATTCTCCGAAATGACCCGGAGACGAGCCGATTGAGCCTCAAGGCCGGAACTCGATAATTTGCTGGATGCAACCAACGGGTCGATCATGACGAAGTCCTCACGCTTGACATCAGCATCCGATGGAATGACTTGACGATGCTCGTGTTCAACGAATGCTGCCGGTTGACCTCGCCAGCCTTGATGAGTTCCTGCTCGAGGCTGACGGAGTTCTTGGAATAGACCGTGTCCCAGCTATCCGCCTTCTTGACCTTGCTCGCTTCAGCCTTGGACGGAGTGAACCCGATATGGCTGGCGTTTGTCGCAGCCATGGTCAGCTTGGTTTTGTCCAGAACGTCCGCGAATGGCTCTACATCCCTGGCCCGATAGCCCGGGGTGTTGGCGTTGGCGACATTTCCGGAAATCGTGGTTTGGCGGGCGGCGAGCCATTGAGCCTGTCGCGATGCCAAATCGAACAGATAGACAGGTGCCGTCACAGGAATCTCCAGGCGAATATGGTAAAGAGGCGTTTAACCCGCCAACCTTGCACGAGGCTGACCTGTGGGCGGTGCACAGCACAAAGCTCGCTTTAGGTGGATAGCCTCCCCGACGGGGAGCCGAGCTTGTGCTCTCCGGAGGAGCTACAGGTCGGGACCGCTTTCTACGAAACGATTCAACGTTTCAAATTTATTCGATGCGGTTTTTGGCGCGACAATATAGCAGCGGTGTCGGTCGAAATTTTCGATTGCCGATTTTGGCCGACTGATGCAATCGCGACGGTGACATTGATAGCCGTCAGAGCATATCAATAGTATTGCTCGAGGCGATTCTTCGCCAGTAAGTTTAGATCCTGATTGCGACGCAGCACGTGGGTTGGGGGGAATGACTCATACTTCTGCGTTAAACAAGAGGTTGGCTGCGCGATCCGGGCAGGATGCTCGGGGGATCGTCGATGCCGGCCGCGTTCTCAACGCCGTTCGCGATTTCGCGCTGATCACGCTTGATCCTGATGGACACATTATATCATGGAGTAGCGGCGCGGAGCAGATCTACGGCTGGAACTCCGAGGAGGTTCTAGGTTCCCATTTCTCAGTTCTTTATCCATCGGATGGTCCGAGCCACAGCAAATCCGCGCAAGATCTGAGAGTTGCCGAGAACCTCGGCTATTATGCAGATCAGGCGCGATGCAGAACGAAGCAAGGCGTTCATCTCCTGTGCCGGGTCACGATTGACGCCGTCAAGGATGAAACGGGGACCATATGCAACTTTGTTCTGACGTCGCGAGACATCAGTCGTTTCATGGCCGCGGAGGCTGCTCTCAAGACGCAAGAGGAGCGATACCGGGCCTTGATCGAAGCGAGCGCCGCCATGGTCTGGCGAGCGTCGCCGAATGGCTCGATCATCGACGGCATATTGGGCTGGGGAACCTCGCACGGCAACTCCGCAAGTGATCTCAAGGATTTTGCATGGCTGGACCATGTTCACCCCGATGATCGTGAACGTGCGACGTCGTCTTGGTTGAAGACGCTCGCGTCCGAACAGCCCGGAACAAGCGAGTATCGTGTCCGCCAACCCAGTGGGGACTATCGGTGGGTTCTCATGCGGGCCGTTCCCCTCCGGGATGCCCGCGGCGCGGTGCAGGAATGGGTCGGCACGGTCACGGATATTCACGAGCAGAAATCCGCCGCCGAACGCCTCCGTCAAAGTGAAGAACAGTATCGCGCCCTGATCGAAGCGAGCGCTGCAATCGTTTGGCGCGCCACGACCGATGGATCCATCAGCAAGGTCTGGGGCTGGGAGGCGTTCAGCGGCGAATCCCGGGACGCCTATATGGGCTTCGGATTTTTGGATACTGTTCATCCCGGTGATCGAGAGAAGCTGCTCGCGCAATGGCAGGCTGTTCGCAGTTCCCAGGAACCCGGCATGTTCGAGTATCGTGTTCGGCGCTTGGACGGGGCATACCGCTGGGTGCTGACAAGAGCCGTACCACTCCTGAGTGAAGACGGCGCGGTCCAGGAATGGGTGGGCACCGTCACTGACATTCACAACCAGCGCCTGGCGGAAATGAAACTTCGCAGCAGCGAGGAGCGCCTGCGGCTCGCCATTGAAACCACTGCCCTCGGCATCTGGGATCAGGACCTTGTCACCGGTCGTCGCCAATGGACACCGGAAGCCCGCCAGATCCTCGGCCTCGGGTCGAACGTCGATGTCACGCGTGAGATCGTCCTCGGATGCGTCCATCCCGATGACCGCGACGATTTGGAAGAAACATTCTATGCCACTGAGGCCGGAGCCAGCCTGACCTATAGCGGCACGTTCCGGGTGTTTCGCGCGGACACCGGCGATGAGCGCTGGGTGACGGCGATCGGCCGCACGATGGTCGACGAAAGCGGCCGGCCCATTCGCAAGATCGGGACGATCCAGGACATCACGGAACGCAAGCTCGCGGAGAACGCCCTGCGCTCCAGCGAGGAGCGGTTGCGCACGAGGGAGGCTCACCTCAGATCCATTCTCGAAACCGTTCCCGATGCCATGATCGTCGCGGACGAGGGCGGCATTATCCGCTCCTTCAGCGCCACTGCGGTGCAGATGTTCGGCTATCATCCCGATGAGGTCATTGGGACCAACGTCAAGTTTCTGATGCCCCTCCCCTACAGGGAGCAGCATGACGGCTATATCCGCCGTTATCGTGAAACAGGCGAGCGCCGGATCATCGGAAGCGGTCGAGTGGCCGTTGCGCAGCGCAAGGACGGCTCGACCTTTCCCATGGAAGTTCAAGTCGGCGAAATGAAGTCCGACGGAGAACGTTTCTTCACGGCCTTCATTCGCGACCTGACCGAGCGCCAGAGAACCGAAACACGGATGCAGGAATTGCAATCCGAGCTTGCCTATATGTCGCGCTTCACGGCATTGGGAGAAATGGGATCGACTCTGGCCCATGAAATCAACCAGCCCCTGACGGCGATCACCAGCTATCTCAAGGGATGCGGAATGATCCTGAGCGGCATGGAAGGTGATAAAATCACGCTCGTCCGGCATGCGGTGAACGAAGCGGCCGAAGAGGCCCTGCGGGCCGGCGAGGTCATCCGGCAGCTGCGCGAGTTCGTGGCTCGTGGAGGCAGTGAGCACCAGATCGAAGGGCTGCAGAGGCTCGTCGAGGAGGCCGGCGCCTTGGCGTTAGTCGGCGCCAAGGAGCAGGAAGTGAAGGTCGAGTTCGACCTTCCCTCGGACAGCCCGTTGGTTTTCGTGAACCGCGTTCAGATCCAGCAGGTTCTGCTCAATCTCATCCGCAATGCAATCGAGGCCATGCAGGACGTGAGCCAGCGCGAGCTGAGGATCAGGGCCAAGACCTTAGCGACCGAAGCTCTCGTTCAGATCAGTGTACAGGATACAGGGTCAGGTATACCGCCGGAGATCTTGATGAACCTGTTTAAGCCGTTTACCACCACGAAACAGAGTGGCATGGGGGTCGGTCTCTCGATCAGCCGGACGATCGTGGAATCTCACGGCGGCAAGATCTGGGCGGAATCCGTTCCCGGCGAGGGAACAACCTTCCACTTCACTCTTAGAACTATCGATAGGGAGGACATGGCCAGTGTCGAACACGCCGATCGTGTATGTGGTGGATGATGACATTGGAGTGCGAAAGGCTCTTTCGTTTCTGCTGGTATCGGCCGGCCTGAATGTCCGCCTCTACGAGTCCGCGAAAGCATTCCTCGATGACGTTCAAGATCCGGGAAGATGCTGCATTGTTACAGATGTGCGCATGCCGGGCATCGACGGGCTGGAGTTCATTCGCCGCCTGAATGGTCGTGGTCTCAATGTTCCGGTTGTCGTCATGACAGGGCACGCGGACATCCCTCTCGCGGTCGAGGCTATGAAGGTAGGGGCTATCGATTTCCTCGAGAAACCCTTCCGGGAAGATCGCTTCTTGGAAGTGGTGCGCTTCGCATTGGTCTGCGATGAAAAGAGCGTCCGTAAGAACCAGGAGCTTCTTCGCACTCAAGCCAGACTGCAGTCGCTATCCCAGCGGGAGCGACAGGTGCTCGATGGGCTTGTCGCCGGAAAAGCCAATAAGATGATTGCCCACGAACTGAATATCAGCATCCGTACAGTGGAAATCCATCGATCCAATGTGATGTCGAAGATGGAAGCAAAGAGCCTGTCCGAGCTGATCCGTATGGCTTTGTTTCTCGAAGTCGCTACCGGCAGTTAAGCGTGTACGGCTGCATAGACGCCTTCGGCCGGATTTGCTGCTGATGTGTCATGCTCATCCATAGCTGTCCTGCAGCTCAGGTCTGGCTTGATGGAACGCGACGCGCTCCGGACTCATGATACCCCTCAATAAGGCTTTAAGACCCGCATGCCTGAAGTCAGACGAATTTCCTCGGTTCCACGAGACCAGGCTGCAGAAGACTCCAATGGCGACACTTATGTTGTCGCGAACCATAACCGCTGGTCGCGGATCATTTTTGACGTCAAGGACGTTTCCGGCGACGCTTGGTGTGAGGTCGGATTTCAGATCACTTGGCATCCTGAGGAGGAAGCCAGGACCGTTCACGACTTCGCGTCGGTCGGCATCGACTTCCTGGCGGAGGATGGGTCAAATATCGACTTCGCCTATGTCCCAGGACTATCAAGGGCGCAGATCGATCCTCATAGCCATCACATTGCTGGACCTGCCTACTACGATCGAAGCAGCGATCACTCCCATTCAGCCCGAGTGCTGTTCAATTTCTTCGTTCCGGCTCCGGCGCGTCACCTGACTCTCACGGTCCGCAGCTGGCGCAACTCGCACCCGTTTAGGATCAGCAACCTTAGCATTCAGCAAAGTATTCAAACACCACTGCCACCCCCTGTAGAACAAACCGATTCTCGGTCGGACGAGAGGCTGGTTCCGGCTTCGCGCCGCGCTTGGTGGGAGCTGAGCAAGACACCGCAATGGTTGAACTACGGTGTCGCTCCTGGTCATCCGCTCCTCGTCCGCGGGCAACTGATCAACGCAGGCAAAGCGAGCGATGGAGCCTTGGCCAGGGTGATCTTCCGGGACGAGAAGGGCAAGCAACTGCCGCCCCCGTATGAAGGGGTATCGTCATCGCCGGCTTTCGGATCCTTCCTCGACATTCCGATCCACCGACAAGCAAGGCGCTTCACGCTTGAATTGACGCCTCCATCAAGGGCTGCATCCGTCGAACTCGGCTTCCAAGTCCTGGAGGACGACTCGCGGATCAGTTTGGTCACCCCTCTTGAAGTTTCCATCGGCGACGATCTCCTTCTTGAAAACCTTCTAGGAGACGACACTTCAAATCCGCTTAGCTTCGTGGAGAGGGCATGCGCTCGCCTGCAACTGCATTCCGACATTCAGCGGTTGCGCGCGAGCCCGGTCGATCAGCTTATCGATCCAGAGAATCTTGGGCCTCTGTTCACCTTCCATGATCGTCTCAAAGACATCCAGCTCGGAGAAGCACTCGCGGTCGTCGACGACCATTTGACCTTATGTGGCTTTGAGCCATGGCCTCTTCCCGAAGTCATCCAGTGGACGGAAGATCCCTACAAGTCGCCGGCATGGCGTATGGAGTTCCAGTCTCTTTCGTGGGTTCTCGACCTCGCCGCCCGACCGGAACTCGGCGGCCCCGCGAGAGCCGTAGACTTCGCGCTGTCGTGGGCGCAGTCCAATCCGTGGGATGAGCCCAAAGACACCCTGAGCACATACCCACTGTCGATGGCTACCCGCGCCGAGGTGCTGCTGCATCTCCTCGCGCTGACAGCGAGTTCGAAAAACGGCAGGGACATCAAGCATCGGCAAGCGCTCTTCGCCGAGATCATTCGATACGGTTTCGCTCTTTCCGAGATCGTAAGTCAGAATATCTTCTCGCCCTCCATCATTCAGCTGCGTGCCGCATGCGCATTGCTTGCTGTTGGTCGCGCCAATCCTCTTTTTCCTTTAGCCTCATACTGGAAATCCATAGCTCTTGCCCAACTCCGCAGCGGACTTGAGCACTTGATCGGAGCCGACGGCTCGTCCGTCGAGCAATCTCTTCATGACCGGCTTGAGATCATCTCCGTTGGGCTGCTCCTGACGCACAGCCTCGAGGACGAGCCCGAGGCAAAGGATCTTCGGGAGCGCCTGACGGCCCGCCTGAGAACCGGGCTCAAAGTCATCGTTGGAATGACGGATCCTGGCGGAATGCTTCCGCCTTTGGGTGATACGCCGCGCGGCTACCATCATGCATCCTGGCTGAGACGACTGATCTCCGGATACGGCCGGTCTCTCCTGGCGGACGCTGAATTGGCAGAGGAGTTGTCCTATCCGACGGGTCCACGGATGTTTGCGTCAGAAGGAGACGGCATCGTCGTCTTCAGGGATTATGAGCGCAAACCACACTGGAGCTACTTGTTCGCTTCCTTCGGCGAGCAGCGCCGCGAGAACGGCCATTTCAACTGCTCATCGTTTGTGTACACGGCCCGCGGCACCCGATGGATCACAGATCCCGGAGGATTGAGCATCCATGACACGGGTTCGGTCCGACATTATCTGACATCGTCCCGAGCCCATAACATCACCAGTCCCGACGGGCGTGCTCAATCAGCCGGTCAGGGATGGATCGAGGCCAGAACGTCGCTCAAGAATGCGAATATCATTCGTATCGGGACGAACGTCTACGGCCCTAGCTACGAACACGCTCGCATTTTCCTATGTCTGGATAATCTCAGCGCGATTGCCATTTTCGATAGCTTCCGAGGCTCCAGTGCATCCATTTCAATTGATGGTCACCTTCACTTCGACGAGAACGTCGCGGTTGCTTTGACGAGCTCGAACCTGGCAGTCGGCTTTCGCGATAAGAACCGGCTGCGCATCGTCCCGTACGCAATAGCAGGCGAGTCCGGCGGCATGGCGGTTCATAACGGATGCAATGATCGTCGTGGATCATTACAGGGCTTTGTCTCCCATGCACAGGGGGGCCTGCGCCCGGCCAATGTCTTGACCTATAAGTTCTCGGGTTCGGGTGATATCTGTGGAGGAGTTATTCTCACGATCAACGACCAAAGTTTCCGTCGGATCATGGATCTCCTGGCGACACCGGAGATCAAGGAAGTGCTGCGGATGCCGGAAAATGAAAGCCCGGTTGCGCCGCTGCTCTCGACGATCTCCTGATATACCCCCCGGCCGCCGAGAGGCCGGGGGCGCTTAAGGCGACGAATGTGGACGCATCAGCCGAAGAGTGCGTCGATGGCATCCTGGGAGGTCACGCCCTTGTCGCTTGCGAGAGCGGGGCCGTTCAGGAGCGCTTCCTCCCCCTTTCGGCCTGCTTCGTCGACGGGCTCGATATCCTTGAAGCTTTCAAGACCACCCCAGATGTCGATCATGTGGTGGACCCGCTCCTCGACGAACTTCATCGCATTGACGACCTTGCTGATCCTCTGGCCTGTAATGTCCTGAAAGTTGCAAGCCTCGAAAATGCCGATCACGTGATCCAGGATCTCCCGGGCGATCTCCTGATCTCCCCCGGTCAGCCGCGATGACAGGTTGCTGGACAAATCGTCGATTTTCTCCGCCGCCGCCAGGATGTTATTGGTCGCCGTTTCGGTCCCGAGAACAATGGCCCCGAGTTCATCGGTCACCCTCGTAATTTCCTGACCCTGAGCGCCTGCATAGCGAAGTGTTGCAATCTCTCGCTTGGTGCGTTCAATCGCCTCGTAGATGGAATCGAGCTCCACCTTCAGGCGAAGAGCCTCCTGCATGTCGCGCCGATGCTCCTCGAGCAAGGATGCCGAGATCTCGCGCGCGGGCACGATGGATTCCTTGATCGTGCCGAGCATGCTCATGATCTCGGAATGCCGCTCCTGAACCCCTTCATCGGGGGGAAGTGCACCCATGCTCGCTTCGATGCGATAGCTTTTACGTGGATTCATGGTCCTGCCCACAGTCAGTTACCCGTTGAAAACGGCGCTGATCTTTGTCCGCAGCGTTTCGGCATTGAATGGCTTGACTATGTAGTTGTTGACGCCGGCCTTCTTGGCCGCAACGACGTTTTCCGTCTTCGCTTCGGCCGTGACCATGATAAACGGCAGAGCGTTCAGCTCAGCGTCGGCACGCACTTGCTGCAGCAACTCGTAGCCTGTCATCGGAGCCATATTCCAGTCTGAAATCACGAGGCCGTACTTCCTGGCCCGCAGCTTCTCCAATGCCGCTTGCCCATCCGAGGCATCGTCTACGTCGTTGAAGCCGATTTGTTTGAGGAGATTGCGAAGGATTCGAACCATCGTCTGATAATCATCGACGACGAGAACAGGCGTAGAAAGGTCAAGGCTCACGATATTAGATCCTTAGAGGGCCCGGTGCGGGCTTGAATCTCGAGTAGCTTACGCAGCTTCCCGCTCGGTCTCGAATGCCAGGACGGCATCGACGTCGAGGACGATCAGCAGCTTATCGTGCAGCTGATGCACGCCCTGCGACAGCCCGACCCAGCCTCGGTCCATGTGGACCGGGTTAGGTTGCATCTCATCTGGATCAAGCTTGAGGACCTCTCCGACCTCGTCCACCAGCAAACCGTAAGCCTCGCCATGATTTTCCAGGCCTACCGCCATGCGCCGTTCCGTCCCGGTGGAATCTCCCAAGCCCAGACGCCGGCGCAGCGAGACCGCAGTGACCACTCGGCCGCGCAGATTCAGGAGACCTGCAATCTCTCCGGGCGCTAGCGGCACGGTCGTCATCTCGCTGACGACGAAAACATCGTGAACTCGGCTTATCGGGAGGCCGAGCAGCTGCCCCGCAACCGAGACCGTCACGAACTCCATCTGCTTGGAGGCTCCTTTGGTCACGGTAGAAGTGATCGATTCGATCGGTTTCATGGTCATGCAGCCTCTTCAAGCGATGCGTTGAGCTCAGCCAATGCGGAGAGCAGTCCCCGCCGGTCGATCTTCGAAACGATTTCTGCAATGCGCAGCTTCCTCGCCAAGGCAATCTGCTGCGGTTCGGGCTTGACCGTCATGCCGATGACGGGCGTTGCGCTGTGATGCGGGTCCGCTCTCAGAGAAGCAACGAGGGCGAAGCCCGAATGGCCCGAAAGCTCCAGATCCGTCACGACCACATCGACCTGCAATCCGTTGGACAGCAGGCGAACGGCCTCCTGGGCCGTCGCGGCCGTCTGAACACGGTAGCCCGAGGCCTTGAGGACCGGAACGAGCATGTCACGGAAGAAAGTCGAGCTGTCGACCAGGAGCAGAGACCTGTCCGGCCCATCGCGCCGGTCCTTGCGGGACCATGTCTCGAGCACCATGGGGAGATAGTGAGCAATGTTGACGATCTCCGTGGTGCGACCGCGAACGACGGCGGATCCGACAAGATCCGAGCGCTCTGCAAGCAACTCCACATCGAGCTTGTCTTCGACAATGTCGACAATCTCGGCGACCGCCAAACCCATCGAGACTTCTCCGTCGGAGAATACCAGCAGGGATTGCATGCCCTGCCGCTTGATGGCGAGTTCCTCGTCGCAAGAGACCAAGGGCATCAAGCGTCCGCGGTACTGAACGACCGGACGTCCGCTCGACCACTCGATCGTGGAAGCGTCGATTTCCTCGAGACGCGTCACCAGAGACAGCGGCACTGCCTTGAGGCTCTCGCCTCCGCCACGGAAGACGAGAAGGCTCGTCAATTCCTCCGCCGCCGCGACCGTCTGTTCAAGGCCCGCGTCGGTCTGGAACTCGTTGGTGTCGGCACCGGATCCGACCATCCTGGCCAGTCCATTGGGATCGATGATGAGCACCACGGCCCCGTCGCCGAGAATGGTGTTGCCGGAGAAGAGCTGAATATGCCTCAGCTTCGACGACATCGGCTTTACGACGATCTCCTCGGTATGGAAGACGCCGTCCACCAGAATGCCGAAGCGCTGATGGGCAACCTGCGTCACGACCACAAAGCCATGGTTCGCATCTTCATTCCCGGAGAGGCCCATGACCTTCGAAAGCGGGACAATCGGCAGAAGCCGGTCGCGCAACCGAAGGATGGGGGTGCCGTTGATGCGTTCGATGGAATGCTCCGAGGAGGGAGAAACCCTGACGAGTTCGGACACCGCGACTTGCGGAATGGCGAAGCGCTGATCCTTGGAGGCCACGATGAGCGCCGCGACGATGGCAAGAGTCAGCGGGATCTTGATCGTAAACGTCGTTCCCCGCCCCTGTTCGGAGCGGATGTCGACGGTTCCGCCGATCAGTTCGATATTGGTCTTGACGACATCCATGCCGACGCCACGACCCGACACCGACGTGACCTTCGCGGCGGTCGAGAAACCGGGATGGAAGATGAACTTGGCCACTTGGGCATCGCTCATCCGCTCCACCTCGGCATCGCCCGCAATGCCGCGTTCGACAGCCTTCTTGCGGATCGCCGCGAAGTTCAGCCCCTTGCCGTCATCGGCGATCTCGATGGTGATCGATCCACCCTCATGATACGCATTGAGACGGATTGTTCCCTTCTCGGGCTTTCCGGCCGCCTTGCGATCTGCCGGACTCTCGATGCCATGGTCTGCGGAGTTGCGGACCATATGCGTCAGGGGATCCTTGATGACCTCGAGCACTTGCCGGTCGAGCTCGGTATCGGCCCCCTGCATCACGAGTTCGATCTTCTTCGAAAGCTCGTTGGAGAGGTCCCGGACGACACGCGGAAGCTTCTGCCATGCGTTGCCGATGGGCTGCATGCGGGTCTTCATGACACCGTCCTGCAACTCGGCCGTGACTTGCGAGAGGCGCTGCAAGGGCACCTTGTATCCGTGGTCCTCTGAGCTCCTCCGGGCGATCTCGAGCAGCTGGTTGCGGGTCAGAACGAGTTCCGACACCATCGTCATCAGGTGCTCGAGCGTATCGACATTGACGCGGATGGTTTGAACCTTCCCCGCAATCCCTTCGCCGCCCTCGCTCGCCTCCGAAGCCTCGGCATTCTTCTTGGGAGCTTGCGGCGCCGGTGCCTCTGCCTTCTTCGCAGAGAGCGCAGCCGGCTTCTCGATGACGAGCGGGGCCGGCCCCGGTGCCTCACGGAAAGCGCGCTCAAGTTCATCGAGCGACACTTCGCCCGGCTTCAGGGCTCGTTCGAGCACTTGGTATGTCAAGCTTCCGGCTGTCGAAGCCTTCTCGGGACCTGGGGCTTCCTGGAAAGCCCGCTCGAGTTCATCGAGCGAGACCTCACCCGGCCGCAGCTCCCGTTCGAGGACCTGATAGGCCATCTGCCCCGATGTCTGCGGTGGGGTCGGCTGAGGAGCAGCTTCGGGAGCGGGGGCCTCCTGTGAGGCCATCCTTTCCAACTGCTCGATCAGATCGTTGTCAGACCCTTCCGGCTCAGCGCCCTGGCGCTCCAGTTCACCCAGGATTTCCTTGATCCGGTCGAGAGTGGCCAGGATCAGCGAAACGGCAGGAGTCGTAACCGGCATGCCGTCGCGAAATTTTCCCATCAGGGTCTCGGCGGCGTGCGCGAGTGCCTCGAGGCGGGGCAAGCCGAGGAAGCCGCAGGTTCCCTTGATCGTATGAACCAGGCGGAAGATGTTGCTGAGAATCGCTTCGTTGTTCGGGTCCTGCTCGAAGCGGACCATCTCCACATCGACCGTCTCGAGATGCTCGTTGGTCTCGGTGAGAAACTCAAGAAGAAGGTCGTCCATTGCCGTGTCTCAACTCTTACTACGCGAACTGATCGGCATTGATCATCAAGCCGTTTCAGATGGAGAAACGCGCGGCCTTCACGCCGGCAATAAAGCGCTGAACTTCATGTCCACGCTCACGAATGCGGGGGAGCATCCCGGATCCGCACTCAGCGGCCTGGAGCATCGGCCCCAAAAGCGGACTTGCTTTCGGGACTGACCCGATGCTCATTTCCTCAAGCGGTGCATCGTACGGCGCAGAAAACGGGGTCCGCTTTCCGCTGGCGCGGCCCTTCGGATCCGCACAATGCGCTGGAAACATTTCGTACGATCGCGAATGTTTCCGAAATTGAGATCGGCACCGTTCTTATTGTCATACCCCGCCCCGATACGCCTTTCACTGCGTCAGACTCTTCGCTGCTGCTCTTTGGAGGGATGGCCTGGGCCCGCCCAGCGGCCTGTGTCGGTCGCGAGCATTGTTCCGGAGCGCTTGCCCTATCGTGACAGCTTTGATCATGACGCTGAGGAAGAATAGATCTACGTTTCCTGCAATAAAGTTAACGCGGTGAAGGGGATTGAGATTTATTTGAGGCGCTAAAGACGAACGGTCACCGTGAAGGATTATCCTTCAGTGGTGACCGCGCTGCTGTTTCGATGCTTGTCTCTGACCTGAGGGTTCGCGCCATATCTGACGCCCCCTCAAATGGTCGACTTAGGAGGACGCCCCGACGTAGGAGTACCCGATGTACCGCTTCGCATCGATCGGGTCATAGCCAAGGCGCTGCCGGAGCTTCTTGCGAAGCTTGCTGATATGCCCCTCGACGACGCTATCTTCCACATCGTCACTGTAGATTCCATATACGGCATCGAAGATCTGCTTCTTGGTCAGACGATGCCCTCTCTTGCGGACGAGATACTCGAGAATGTGCCGCTCGCGGCGCGGGAGCGACAGCGGCAGCCCGTCGATTTCCGGATCGCGACCATCGAAGAAAACCTTGAGGCGATCCGTATCGTTCTGCGTTTTCTTTCCGGCGCTCGCATTGACCCGTCTCCATATGGCTTCCGAACGGGCCAGGATTTCCCGGACATGGACGGGCTTGCGAACGACGTCATCGAACTTCGCCGTGAAGAGTTCCAGTGTCTCTTCCAGGGAGCGAACATCGCTCAACGCAATGATAGGTGCCTTGGAATAGCGGCGAATGCTTTCAGCGGAGTGAACCCGCTCTTCGAAGCTGCCTAGGACGAAGCCTTGAACCGCCTCGAGATCTGCATCGGACGCCGATTCCAACCAATCGGTAAATTCATCTGCATATAAGCCAAGGGAGGATATGCCTTCACGCTTGAAGCTCGCAACATATCCGGACGTAACCATCTGCCGGTCATCGACGACGATATACATGTTATTCTGCCCCGCCTTAATAATTAAGAGCGTTTTACGTATTTTTACATGCCGCTTTGAATATTTTACTCAACTCATTCATGCTTTGCGGCCACGTCCAGAAACTATATTTTGGCGGTTGCGCGGACAATACGTAAATAATGGGAGCGCTCGCGACGTTATGGTTAATGCCTCTTAACTAACCTTAAGCCGTCGTTAAGCTCGATTTTCGGCTGCTCAATCGCGGGAAGCTGTCGTGGACCGCCGAACCAACAAGCTGATAAAGCGAGCATTTTTCCGGAGAATGCGTTTCAGAGTTACGAACAGCTTCGGCCTAGAACTACATTTGCAAGATTATCACTACGTAGTTTCCGCAGATCGGCCGTACGTATAACCACCTATCCCGTCATGCTCCCATCTCCGGAACAAGGAGCTGGTTTGCACGAATCCCGCGACTTCGGCGCCGGAATATCGAGCGCCCTTCAGCCCTCCGAGCTGAGACCGAACTGCATCGGCTTCTCGAATCGACGCTTGAGGGCCAATCACTCGCGTAGGGCGTTCTGCCGCATGAAGATTGCGCGAGGCATACCTTCATCCGTGAGTCGACTTCGAAAATCCCTCTGCGATACCGCCCCCCCTAAGGGATGCTTTCCTCGAGGATCGCCACTCGCCCAGTTATAAGATTGTTAACCGTAACTTCTCGAGAGATTTTTCGCTTCTTGACCCCTCTCAGGAGAGAAAGTTATGCCATGGGTCGACTATAGTTCAGATGATTGCGGACAACAGGTCGGTCAGCACTATGGCGCGCCCTAATTTTTAGGGCGGCATGACGCTCTGCCATTTTACCGGTTGAGAGCCCGGATGTTCTGTGAGCAACGGATCGAGTTTCTCTCGATGCATGATGCTGTTCCGTTGCGTCGGTTAGATTCCGACATGCCCCACACAACCCAGACGCTCCGAGCGGATGAACTTTCAAATGATGGAATGTCTTGGTCCCGGCAATCTGCCGCCCTGGGAGGAGGTCGACCGTCTCGCTGCGCTCCAGAAGTACGATATTCTGGATACGGCGCCGGAGATTGAGTTCGACAGCATTGCCAAGATTGCGGCCCAGGTTTGCGATACACCGATTGCATTCATTTCCTTTCTCGATGAGCGCAGGCAATGGTTCAAGTCCAAGATCGGATTTGATATCGCCGAGACGCCTCGCGAATTCTCCATTTGCAACCACGCAATTCGTCAGACGGGGGTGTTCATTGTTCCCGACATTGCGGCCGATCCTCGGTTCGGGGGCAACCTCGCCACCCACGATCATCCAATGCCGTCGTTCTATGCCGGAGCACCTCTAACGACGAAAGGCGGATTGCCGCTTGGGATGCTCTGCGTGCTGGATCGCAAGGCTCGCCCCTCCGGCTTGAGCAAGAGGCAGGAAGAGGCTCTGACGGCTCTCGCCGATACCGTCATGACCCAACTCGAGCTTAAGCTCGCGACAAGGATCGCAGCCGACGGCGAGGAATTCACACGACGCCTGCTGGCAAGTTCAGACGACTGCATCACAGTCTTCGACCTTCAGGGGCGCCTCCGCTTCATGAGCCAAGCCGGGTTGCGCGCAATGGAGGTCGCGGACTTCGGCTCGATGGAAGGGCTCGACTGGACATCGTTGTGGAGCAGCGTCGCCACGAAGGACGCAGCTGAAGCGATTGAGAAGGCCAAAGCCGGAGGGACCGGACGTTTTCAGGCCCCCTGCGCAACGGCGACGGGAAGACAAAAATGGTGGGATGTCATCGTAACCTCCATCATGGGACGGGACGGGCTCCCTCAAGGGTGCCTATGCGTCTCTCGCGACATGACAGAGTTTCGACGGACGGAGCAGAGCCTGCGCGAAAGCGAAAGGCGTCTCCGTGCGCTCGTCGAGGCCATGCCGCTCTCTTTCACGTCACCGCAGATCGTCTGGTTCAGCGACACGGATGGCGAGTTCACATACTGCAGCGACGTTTGGTATGATTATACCGGATTAAGGGACGGTTTAGGATGCAAGGAGTGGCGCTCGCTCATCCAACCCCTCCACCGTGAAAGGATCCTGGAGCTGTGGGCGGGCTCCATGAGGCGCGGTGTACCCTTCGAAATCGAAATGCCATTTCGTCGCGCGTCCGATGGGATGCACCGCTGGTTCATCGTCAGAGGAGAGCCGCTCAAGAATGAGCAAGGCAAGGTTGAACAATGGTTCGGCATAGCCCTGGATATCCATGAACGTAAGCAGTCCGAGCAGGCCCTGACCGAGAGCGAGGAGCGCCTTCAACTTGCATTGAAGGCAGCCCGAATGATCGCATGGGAGTTCAACCCGCAGACAGGAACCACGACACGATCCGAGAATTCGCTAGCGCTCCTGGGTGTCCGACCTGGAACCGACAAGACCTTCCTGACCGGGCTCCACCCGGATGATCATCAGAAGGTGGAAGCTTTTCTGCAGCGGATCCAAGTAAGCGGGTCAGACTCCATCGAATGCCGATATGTCATGCCGAGCGGTGCGATCCGCTGGCTGCGCGCACGCGCAGAGAGAGCCGGACCTGATCGGATCGTTGGAGTGACTTTCGACATCAGCGAGCAGAAGGAGGCGGAGGAAGAGATCTGGCGTTCGGCCAATCACGATGCGCTGACACGTCTTCCCAACCGAAATCTCTTCCAGCGCCGGCTTGAGGCGGCTCTTACAGCAGCCAAGCAGAACGGCACATGCGTAAGCCTGTTGCTGATCGACCTAGATGATTTCAAGGACATCAATGATACTCTCGGCCACGACGCTGGAGATGCCTTGCTGCAGGAAACGGCACGTCGCCTATCCGCAATGGTCCGCAGCTGCGATACAGTAGCCAGGATCGGCGGCGATGAATTCGCCGTGTTGGTCATCGACCCACTGAAGCTTGAGAATGCCACACGTCTTGGCATCCTGATCGCCGAGATGCTGCGCCAGCCTTTCACTTATCAGAAACGGTCACTTGTAAGTCGGGTGAGCATCGGCATCGCGGCCTTTCCGGACCACGACGGAACGCCTGCGGAGCTGGTCAAGGACGCAGACATCGCAATGTACCAGGCAAAGTCCCAGGGGCGTAACCGGGTCATTACCTACTCGCCTGAAATGCGCGACGTCATCGAGCAGCGTGTCTCCCTCGGACGAGGTATGCGTGAGGCAATCGCCAACGACGAGATCATCCCATTCTACCAGCCGAAGGTAAGTCTTGCGACAGGTGAGATCGTGGGCCTCGAAGCGCTCGCGCGTTGGCGGCATCCCACCAAAGGTCTTCTGACGCCGGGCTTCTTCGGAGCCGTTTTCGACGACCATGAAATTGCGGTCTCCATCGGCAAACTCCTGACCTCGAAGGTTGCCGCCGACGTGCGTCAATGGATCGATCAGGATCTTCCGTTCGGGCGCGTCGCACTCAATTTGTCTGCGGCCGAGTTCAGCCATTCAAACCTCGTCGACAGCATGCTTCGGACCTTCGACTGGCTTAAGGTTCCGCCGACTTCCTTCGAGGTGGAGGTCACGGAGACTGTTCTTCTCGGCAGAAACTCCGACAACGTCTCCTCGACTCTTGCACAGTTCCGCGACAACGGTATCCAGATTGCACTCGACGATTTCGGCACCGGCTATGCTTCATTGACCCACCTGAAGCAATTCCCGGTCGATCACATCAAGATCGACCGCAGCTTCGTGCGAGATCTGGAGCAGGATTCCGACGATGAGGCGATCATCACTGCGGTGATCAGCCTGGGCAGAAGCCTCCAGCTCCAAGTGACGGCAGAAGGGGTGGAAACACATGGCCAAGCGCGGCGTTTGCGTGAGTTGGGGTGCGACCATGCCCAAGGCTATCTTTATGCGAAGCCGATGGCTGCTTTAAACATCCCGGATCTTGTGAAACGCTGGAACGCCATGCTCATAAAGCCGCGCCAGGCGCGTCTCGATAAGCTGCTAAGCGGACAAATCTCCCTTTCGTGAACGGGGGGTCCTGCCCATCGACCGGCGATACGGCGGCACGGTGACGGCAAGCGATGCTTCGCTGGACCGGGGCGCTCTTATGAACCGCGCTGCTCACCGGGGCAGATGAAGCCTGCCCCGGTGAGTCTCTCACGCTCTAGCTTGCACGGCCTTTAGGCGATACACCTTTCAGAATAGGGGTATATGGCAAGGAGTTGCCGAATGAGCGTCAATATTTCGAGTCCCCATCTTCAGGCTCAGGTGTCGGAAAAGGGCGCTGAGCTCGTGCGGCTTCAAGATGTGCACGGCAAGGATCTCTTATGGGACGGCGATCCGGCCTTCTGGACCGGCCGCTCCCCCTTGTTGTTTCCCGTCGTCGGGCGCGTGAGGAACGATCGCATCAGAGTCGATGGATCGGAATACGGACTGCCGAAGCACGGATTTGCCCGCACCTCCCTCTTCGAGGTCAGAGAGGTCGAAGCGTCTCAATGCCGATTTGGCCTGACTTCCGACAAGACCACGCTTCAACAATACCCGTTCCCATTCGAACTTGATGTTTCCTATAGGATCAAGGACGCTACGCTGACGATCACGGCTGCCGTGAACAATGCGGGGCCCTCGGTCATGCCGGTCTCCTTCGGCTTCCATCCGGCTTTTCGCTGGCCCTTGCCCTACGGAGCACCGCGGGAGGCGCACGCAATCCGTTTCGAGCGCGAAGAGACGGCGCCGATCCGTCGTCCTGTGGACGGACTCATCAGCCGGGATGTCGAGGCAAGCCCGGTTCAAGGGCGAATGCTTCGCTTGCAGGATCGATATTTCGAGACGGATGCTCTTGTCTTCGACCGTCTTGAGAGCAGGTCCGTTACCTATGGAGCGCCCGCTGGCGGTTCGATCCAGGTCGACTTTCCGGACATGCCGCATCTGGGCATCTGGACCAAGCCTGGAGCGGGTTTCATCTGTATCGAACCTTGGCAGGGCCATGCCGACCCCGAAGGATTCGATGGGGAATTTGCCGCCAAGCCCGGTGTTGTTCTCGTTCGCCCGGGCGAAACGCGAAACTTCGCAATGGCCATCACAATCAGCAGCGCCGGACTTTAGACCTGGCGGTACCCGTTCGAGCAGGGTGCGCGGAGCCTGCCGACCGTCAATGGCTCGTCACGAGTTCACGGATACACCTCACCACATCCTCGCTTGAATAGGGTTTCGGTACGAAGCGTCCGTCATCCGGGATCTGTTCAGGCAGCGGCTTGTGGTAGGCGGACGAAATCAGGAGCGAGATATGCGGCCAGCGCTGCTGGACGCTCTCGGCCAGATCCAATCCGTTCATGGATCCTGGCATATCGATATCCGTGAAGAGCACCTGCACGTCACGGGAACAGGCTTCCAATACGGCCAAGGCTACATCCGCATTGGCAGCCTCCAGCACGTGGAAGCCGGCATCCTGCAGATCTTCTGCCGCCGCCATCCGCACGAGAAGCTCATCCTCGACGAGGAGAACCACCGGCGTATCGTCTGAATAATTGTTCATCATGAGCGATGGAACGAAACTAACTTATGTTAGTTCCTACTGCTCAGGTGTCTTTTAAAGGGGAGAGACAGGCTATGGCGTCGCACAAGTTCAAGGTTGGGGATCAGGTGCGACTGGTCAAGCTTGCGAGCACGAATACCGTTGAGGCGTTTCTCAACCTCGTGACTGCCATCGATGTCACCCGTTCACAGGACGTATGGGAAATCACGCGCCTTCTTCCCGCCGACAGGAACGGCTTCCAATACCATATCAAGGGCGATCAGATGGGCCCGGAGCGCCTTGTTCGGGAAGAGCAGCTCCAATTCGCCTGAACCAGAAGCGGAGATCAAGATGCAGGCATCGCCTAGTGAACTCATCACAGGCGATGCCTTTTTTCACGCAGCCTAAGGATGGCTTGCTCAGCTTGCTTTGCGAAGCGGGTTTTCATCGACCGGCTTGACCGCAGGCATGTTCCGGCTGCGAAACTGGTGCAGCTCTTGCCGAACCGTCTCAAGAACGGGATCGAAGGCCGGCCCGTGCTCCTTGGCAATCTCGACAAGCACATCGATCGCCCGGAGCAGGCGCTCCTCGGTCACCGGCTCCCACTTGCGTCCTGACCAATCGTCCATCTCAGACCCTCCTCGTGGATTGGGAGAGACACTGGTCCATAGAATCTTGCATCCGGGTTAAAGGCACCACCCAAATTGCAGGCGTGCACAGTCCTCTCAAGCGCCCCAGCCGATGAGATTACACAGCGGCATGAAAACCCCTCGGGCTCCCGGGCCGGATAAGTGCGTGGAACCGCTGCGTTATTCGGGAGGTTTACGGTTGAACCAGGCCGTCAGGCCGGCAACCGATCAATGAGGCTGTGTCCGACTATGGCAGACAATCCGGCTATCCAGCAACCTGGAACGCGGCAATCCTCCTCCTCTTCGACTGTCACGACCATGTGGGCTGTGGTTCTCGGATGGGCCCTGGTGCGCCTTGTCGTGAGCGGGGAGCGCTCCGCTCCCTCCTCACCCCGAACTGGACGCTCCTCCTCGGCTCCGGCGCGGGCCACGGCACAAAGGCGGAATACCGGTTCGGATGTCGGCGAGAAGCAGCATGCTCCACCCCAGGCGGCCGCCGAAAAAGGCCGCGGCCGCAGCGCCGACACGCCGACCGAGATCCCGGCACAGGGATGGAAGGATATTTTGTGGCGCACCTATGAAGAGTTCAACAAGGATCGCGTTCTGTCTGTCGCCGCAGGGGTGACCTATTACGCCCTGCTAGCCGTTTTCCCGGCCATTGCCGCCCTGGTCTCAATCTACGGCCTCTTTGCGGATCCGGCCACGATCCAGGATCATCTGAACACTTTGTCCGGAGTCCTGCCTAGCGGCGCACTCGATATCATTCGCGAACAGGTGACGCGCATCGCCTCGCAGGGAGGTGGGACGCTCGGCTTCGGGTTCATATTCGGCTTGGTCTTATCTCTCTGGAGCGCCAATGCCGGAATGAAGGCGCTCTTCGACGCCCTCAACATCGTCTATGGCGAGGACGAGAAGAGAAGCTTCGTTCAACTGAACGTGCTGTCTCTCTCCTTCACCCTGGGTGCCATCGTTTTCATTCTCTTCGCTCTCGCGGCAATCATCGTTCTCCCAATCGTTCTGAACTACATCGGCTTGGGTTCGAGGACGGAGTGGCTTGTGTCGCTTGCGCGATGGCCGATCCTGCTGATCGGGGTCACATTCGGATTGTCACTGATCTATCGCTTCGGCCCCAGCCGCGACAAGGCGGAATGGCGCTGGGTGACGCCTGGCGGACTTATCGCCGCCGTCCTGTGGCTTGCCGTCTCCATGCTCTTCTCATGGTACGTGGCGAATTTCGGCAGCTACAACGAAACTTATGGCTCTCTTGGCGCGGTGATCGGCTTCATGACGTGGATTTGGCTGTCGACGACCGTGGTTCTGCTCGGTGCCGAGATCAACGCCGAGATGGAGCATCAGACGGCCAAGGACACGACCGAAGGCACCGATCAACCCATGGGGACTCGTGGTGCTGAGATGGCCGATACGATAGGCGTTGCCAAGAGCTGAATGCTCCGTTCTCGAACACAGGAAAGGCGCTCCCAACGAGCGCCTTTTTCTTTGCGCGCTTGCCCCGACAAGCAAAGAAAAATGCGCCGGCGAGTGCCGGCGCATTTCAGTTCGCCAGGGAGAGTGTAAGCCTCAGACTTATCCGGCCGAGATCGCATCACCCATATTGGGCATCTTGTGAGCCCGACCATCATCGGCATGATCTTCCGAGAACCACGCGATCGTCGACTTCAGACCTGCATCGAGAGATGTCCGCGGCGACCAGCCGAGAAGTTTCTTCGCAAGGGTGATGTCAGGGCGCCGGCGACGCGGATCGTCCACAGGGAGCGGCCGTTTGACAACTCGGGAGGACGATCCCGTCATTGCCAGGACCTTTTCAGCCAAGTCGCCGACTGTCAGCTCCACCGGATTTCCGAGATTCACCGCTCCTGGGAACGGTCCATCATAGGCCATGAGGCGTAGGAATCCTTCGACGAGATCGGACACGTAGCAGAACGAGCGCGTCTGACTTCCATCGCCGTAAACCGTGATTTCCTCGCCCGCGAGAGCCTGGCAAATGACATTCGAGACGACGCGGCCATCATCGGCCCGCATGCGCGGGCCATAGGTATTGAAGATCCGTGCCACGCGTACATCGGCTCGCCCTGCACGATCAAAGTCGAATGTAAGCGTTTCCGCAGCCCGCTTTCCCTCATCATAGCAGGCCCTTGGACCGGTCGGGTTGACATTTCCCCAATAGCTTTCCGTCTGCGGATGGACCTCGGGATCGCCGTAGATCTCGCTTGTCGAGGCGAGAAAGAAACGTGCATGGACCGATTCAGCGAAGGTGAGAAGATTGTGCGTTCCGACGACGCTCGTCAGCATGGTATGTTCTGGGTCCGCTTGGTAATGCGGAGGAGACGCCGCACAGGCAAGATTGAAAACCTCGTCGATCTTCAGGCGCTTGGAGCGCAGCCGGGCCGGCAATGGCTTGATGATGTCGCTGTCAATGATATCGAAGCGCGGTTCACGCTCGAGGTGCCGAAGATTCTGTTTTCGTCCCGTTTGAAAGTTGTCAAGGGCGATCACGTGAGCGCCTTCACTGAGAAGAGCATCGCAGAGATGGGACCCGAGAAATCCGGCACCACCTGCTACGAGAACATGCCTACTTTTGCCATTCTTCATGAGAACGCTCTCCTTTTCAGATCCTGACGGATCCAAAGGTACAAACTTGCCTTACCCCAAAACCACACGCGGCATTTTCCCAATGCCTTATTAGAATGAATTCATGAAGCTAGGACTCAACCGCCAAAACGAACGGCTGTTCCTGGCGCCGATGCCGAACGGCCTCATGGAGATCCTGCTCCATTGATGCGGCCCGATGTGCTGCGGTGTGCTCCGAGAGAATGCGGCGCCGTGCTCGATCGCCCAGAGCTCTTCTCTGATCTTCGGGCCGGGTCGCGAGCGCATCGAGGACCTCTTCGGCCCGAGAGGCCAGAATGATCTCGTGTCCCGGCTCAAGAAGCGTCTCGATACCGTCCCAAATGTCGGAAATGATCGGCGTCCCGCACGCGGCTGCCTCGAACAGGCGAACGCTCGGACTGTATCCGGCCCGGACCATGTCGGCGCGGGTGACATTGAGCGTATATCGACTCTGGGCGTAGAAGGCCGGATGATCGTCCGGAGGAACATGATCGATACGCTCGACATTCTCCGGCCACTCTATCCCCTCCGGATACTGCGGTCCGGCTACCGCGAAACGCAGATGAGGCGCTCGGCGAGCGGGTTCGATCAGAAGGCGCTCCAGCGTCGGCTGCCTGTCAGCACTGTAGGTGCCAAGATAACTGAGATCCCAGCGCTTCTCCCGGTCAAGAACCGGATAGGCCTCCGGGTCGACGGAGCAATACAGAGCTCTCGCGGCCGGCGATCCATACCGCCCCATGATCACTTCGAGTGTCGGGCCGCCGGTGAAAGAAAAGTAGACGTCGTAATCAGGAATGAGACCCGGAGACAGATATTCGTAATCACCCCGCTCGAGTTTTGCGAGCGTGACCGGTGTATCGATGTCGTAGAATGCCACGACGCCATTTGCCACCCGCTGAACGTAGCGACCGACCTCGACCCCCTCGGGCACGTAGGAGCCGACGATCACGGCATCGGCGTTCCTGATCGTGTCTCTAAACCGGTCCAGATCCTCCAGATCGGAATAGAATTCCAGGCGGCAGTAGCCGGGATGCTTGAGATCGCGATGAGCGGCGTACCAGGGCACGTCGCGCTCGAGGAATGTGACGTCATGCCCACGGTCCGCAAAGGCCCTCAGCAAGGCGCGAAAGGTCGTCGCGTGACCGTTTCCCCACGAAGAGGACAGACTCAATCCCAGGACAACGACACGGAGCTTGGTCACGCCACGCTCCTCTCACGTTTCTGAGAAGCTTCCTCCCGCAGGATGACATCCACCTCTGCGCCGCGCCTTGTATAGGTGTGCTCGGCCATGATCCGTGCACGTGCGGCATCGCCGATGGCGCGGGCACGTCCGGGAGTCAGCGCCTCGACATGGTCGGCGACATCCTTGCCGTCGCGTGCCACCAAAACCTCCTCATCCTCCTTCAGGAACAGCTCGAGGCCGATCCAGGCATCGGTAATGAGACACGCGCCTGCTCCTGCAGCCTCGAAAACGCGGGTCGCGGGCGAGTACCCGGTGCTTGCCATGGAATCGCGCGCGATGTTGAGAACGGCCAGCGGGCTCGTGTTGAAGGCATTATGGTCGCGCGTGTAGACATGGCCGATATGCCGCACGTTCGACGGCATGCCTTTCGTCTCCCAACCGTTGCCGCCGATCAGGAAACTGCGGTTCGGCAAACGCCCGGCCGGCTCCAGAAAGAACTGCTCCACTCGCGCCTCGCGGTCAGGCAGGCGATTGCCGAGGAAGGACAGATCGGCCCTGAAGCGTCCATCGGCCGGAACAGGATGGTGGGTCGTCGGATCGCAGGCATTGTAGATCGGGACGCAGCGACGCGCGCCAAAACCCTCATAGGCTTCGATCACCGGAGGGCCGCCGCCATAGGTAAGCACGAGATCGAGTGCCTGCATGGTGCGATGAAGCGGATGGTCGGGACTCTCGCGCAACTCGGCCAGGGTGGCAGGTGCGTCCACGTCCCAGAAAATCCGAACGGCATCGCTACGCGAGGCCGCCATGATTCCTTCCAGCAGTTCGTTGTCGAACACACCGACACCGGAAGCTTTCACCACGATGTCGGCCTTCGCTGCCTCGGCCACGACGCCGCGCATGGCCTCTTCCGTCGCCGGATAGACCTTCACCTCGGCCCAATCCGGCGGATCGATATCCCGGTGTTTCTGACGATCGAAAGCATCCGGCTCATAGAAGGTGATGCTGTACCCGCGGCGCGCCAGATCGCTCAGCAGGCCGCGATAATAGGTGGCGGCCCCATTCCAGTACGAAGACAGAAGGCTGGAACCATAGAAGGCGATCTTCATGCAGACATCTCCATCGGCACTGAAGCGCCGTGACTTTCAAGAATGGCGAGGAGCTGATCGGCCCGATGGAAGCAGGAGTGGCGGGTGCGAATTGCCTCAAGACCGTTCTTCACCAAGGAGCGGCGCAGATCGGCATCGTTGAGGATGACCGTCATATGGCGCTCCATCTGCGCCTCGTCCTGAGCGACCAAATAATCCATCCCCGGATTGAAAAGCCCCTCCGAGTCGTTCCAGGGCGCGGAGATCAGCGGGATGCCGCAGGCGAGAGCCTCGAAGACCCGGATCGTGGGAATGCCGGGGAGCATATCGACATAAAACCGCCTCGGCACGTGCACGGTCGCAAGATGCTTCGCGAACACCTCGGGCGCGCGGGCATTCGGCAACCAGCCGCGATAGGTCACGCGATAGCGGGCAAGCATATCAAGGGCTGTTTCCGGGTAACGGACACCATAGATGTCGAGAGGAAGGCCGACCGTCTGCGCGGGGCGAAGGAGAAAGCTTTCCAGTTCTGCGCTTCTTTCGTCGTCCCCCCAATTGCCGATCCAAACGAGTCCCTCCCGATCCGTTTCTTGAATCGGAGGATGGAAAAGCCGCGTATCGGCAGCTTCGTGCCAGACGTGAACTCGCGTGCCCCAGCCCCAGCGGCGATAGACCTCCGCGAGCGTCTCACCAAAGGCGAGGACGCCGTCATAACCGTCGAGATCGAACTGGCGGATGGCATCGGGATCGCTCACCGCCCTGTGGTGCGTGTCATGGAAAAGAAGCATGAACCGCCCACCCTGTCGCCGCACCTTGCCGATGGCGGCAACGAGCCAGGGATCGTTCCATTCGTGGACGATCACCACATCCGCATCGGAGAGGGTCTCTCCAAGGTCGATATCCGGATCGAAGACCGTTGAGGACAGTTCTGGGTAAAGGCCACGATAAGCGTCCAGCCCGGCCTCTCCGTGATCCCTCAGGAGATTTTCCAGGCTCCAGGCGCCGCGTGGCTCATACGCCATGACCTCATGGCCGCGGTGAACGAGCTCGCGCAGGACTCCACGCAGGAAATGCGCATTGCCGTGATTCCAGCAGGAGGCGAGGGAATGCGTGAAATAGATGAACTTCATGCAGCGGCTCCCTCGAGGGATGATCCCTGAGATTTCATAGGCAGGACGGAATGGTAGGCGCTCAGAACGCCCGCGCTCATGGCATCGACGGTGTAAGCAGCGGCCCGCTCTTGCGCGGCGCGCCCCATTGCGGCGCGGGATTCCCGGTCCTGCAGAAGCCGGTCGATCTCCGCAGCCGCCGCCCTCTCATCATCGGGCGCAACGAACGATGCGGCGCCCCCCCACAATTCACGGAATGTCGGGATATCGGATAGAACAAGCGCGCATCCCCGTTGCGCGGCTTCAAGGACCGCAAGGCCGAAAGGCTCATATCGGGCCATCGAGAGAAAGATCGGCTCCCTGTTCAGGTGCCGGGCAACCTCTGAATCGCTCAAACGGCCAAGTGGCCTCGCATGAGACACGTCAACGTGCGTTCCGTTCGGACCGTCGAGCGGACCGGCCGCAAGGACCGGCACCGTGAGCCGGGATGCGATCCGGTCGATGGCGGCGAAATTCTTGCCCTCGTCCCAGAGGCGGCCTGCCGTGAAAACGAAGTCTTCACCGGGTGCCGATTTGCTCGCCATCACGGAGCGTCTGCCGTTCCTGACGACATGCGGCGCCTGAACGAGACCATAGACCTGAGCCGTCGCCTGCGCGAAGGCCAGGGTCGGCGCGAGCAAACGGTCCGCGGAAGCATAACTTTCTGCCACGAGTTCCGTACGCCACACGAACTCCTCCGGCAAAGGTCCACCCTTGACGGCCTGCCACCACGTCGCGACGCAGGAATGACAGACCGCCACGACAGGGATGTCGAACGAGGTATGGGCTGCAAGTGCCGGAGAATTGAGATGAATGATGTCCGGCCTGATCTGTGCCGCGATGCGAGCGATTGCCAGCCCGGTCTCCTCGACCTCGCGCGCATTGCCAGCCGTCCAATCGAGAGGAAGACCTGTCAGGATAAGCCTTGCACCAATGGCATCGGCCATGGCCTGCTGGTCTGCCGAGGGAGACGGCCCCAGCACTGCCATGGTCGTCCTGACGCCCTCCGAGCGCAGGCCTTTCGCGAGATCCAGCGCGTATTGCCAGACTCCGCCGACCGCATCTGCCGTCATGAGCACATGCAGACCTGCGGCTTTGTCAGACCATTCCATGGCTGACCTCGATTCTCCGCAACGCGGAGGCGCCATGACCTCTCATCACAAGGCCTCTGCGTTCTGCAGACGTGAAGGCAACGCGCCCGAACGTGCGAGCCCCCGCTCCTCCTGCAGCCACTGTGCCAAAGCAGCAACGCCCTTGAGCCAGCTGATCGGCTGCTTCAACCCGAGTTCTCGGGTTGCGAGGCGCGCATCGGAAACATAGTACCGCTGATCGCCGGCGCGCCAGTCGTTGTAGATCGTCTCGACTGGATGGCCAACGACCTCTTCGATGTGAGTGATGAGCTGGCGCAGGCTGATGGCATTGGACGGACCGCCGCCAAGATTGAAGGCCCTGCCTTGGACTGCATCGATGCGCTTCCATGCGGAGGCATAGGCGGAAACGGCATCGGATATATCGAGCACGTCGCGAACTTGGCAGCCATCGCCGTATATGGTGATGGGTTCACCGTGAAGAGCACGGATCAGGAAATGAGCCACCCACCCCTGATCCTCGGTTCCCATCTGTCGCTGGCCGTAGATGCAGCTCATCCGCATCACGCAGGTCGGAATTCCGAACGAGCGGGCATAATCCAGCACGTACTGATCGGCTGCGCCTTTCGAACACCCATAGGGCGTGTGAAAGTCGAGAGGACGGTCCTCGCCGATCCCGGCACTTCTGATCGTAGGATCGCGCGGCTTGTAGGCGTCGTTGGTCTTCTCCAATTCCACGTCCGCGAGATCGCCATAGACCTTGTTCGTGGAAGCGAAGATCAACGGAACCCGCTCGCCGCGCTGTCGGAGCGCATCGAGCACGTTCAGCGTCCCGCGAATATTGATCTCGAAATCCTCGCGAGGGTCGACGAGACTGGTCGTCACGGCGACCTGCGCGGCCATGTGGAACACGGCCTGTGCGTCCCGAACGGCATCGCCGACGGCCGCCTCGTCGCGGATGTCACCGACAACGCTGGTAATCTTGTTGGGATGGCGTCTTTTGAGCCATTCGAGATTCCGGTCGACGCCGGAGCGTGCCAGAGCGTCATAGATCAAGACATCGTGGCCCTCGCTCGCGAAACGATCGGCGAGGTTGGAGCCGATGAAGCCCGCGCCTCCTGTCACCAGGACGGGGCGGCGACGGAGCACGGCCGGCGCGGCCGCCGATGCGTCAGACGCCGTCATGCCACCAAGCCTCGGGCTTCGAGCTCCTTCCGAGCCTCGTTGACGAGATCCTTGGCTTCCTGCTTGGCAACCCATTCGGCGAGTTCTGCCAAGCCCTCCGCAAAATCCCTCCTCGGCTTGTAACCCAGTTCCTGCTGGATCTTCCCGATGTCGGCGATGCAATGGCGAATATCGCCGATGCGAGCCTTGCCGGCGATCTCCGGCGCCATCGGGCGGTTCATCGCCCGGGATAGAAGTTCCGCCACTTCGGATACGGTACGGTCCTGCCCGCTTCCGACATTGTAGACTCCGCCTGGAGCGTTCTCATGTTCAAGCGCCAGAACGAATGCCTGCGCCACATCTTCCACATGGACGAAATCGCGCCGTTGCTGGCCATCCTCGAAAATCATCGGCGGCTGCCCGTTGTGAAGCCTCGATGCGAAGATCGCGAGGACGCCGGTGTAGGGATTGGACAGGGCCTGTCCAGGACCATAGGCATTCCACAATCGAAGCGCCACGCCCTCCATTCCGTAAGCCGGACACAGGGTCAGTGTCAGCCGCTCCTGGACATATTTTGACAGTGCGTAGACCGAGGCCAACGCGGGCTTCTTCCACTCGGGCGTCGGAACAGGAATGAGCGGCCGTCCGTGCTCGTCCAGCGGATCCCAAGGATCGTTCTCGCTCCTGCGAGGCGTCCGAACGACATCCTCATGGATTCCACCTTCCGCGTCCTTATACAGACCTTCGCCGTAGATGCTCATGGATGAAGCAACGACCACCCGCTGCACCGGATTGTCGATAAGTTGCTGAAAAAGCACGGCCGTGCCGTAGTCATTAACGGAGACATAGCGATCTACAGCATACATGCTCTGGCCGACACCAACCTCGGCAGCAAGGTGGACGACTTTCGTGGCCCCCTTCAAAGCTCGAAGAAGCGCAGCCTCATCACGCACGTCGCCGACGATAACCTCCACATCAGGATCGAGACCCTCGCTCTGAGTTCTGTTGCCGTGAACCTGCTCGATGAGGCTATCGAGTACGCGCACCTTGTGGCCGCGCTCCAAGCACGCCTGCGCAACATAGCGTCCGATGAAGCCTGCACCGCCCGTAATGAGGATCGTATCCGTCACAAGATGTCTCCAGATTGGTTTCTGGTCTAAGCGCCGATGGATCAGACAGGAGACGGCAGCCCATCCCCAAACTGGAAATGCGACGCGAAACATTCACATCTTCCAGATTGGGAACAGGCCCTGAAGCGGACCTCGCCAAACGAGGCCTGCGCTATATATCCCCTTCGAAAGCTTGAGTTTGCGTAGAGGAAACTACGCATCTTCATCTTTGTTCCTGAGTTGAACACAGTAGTTTAGGCGCCTGGCGGGGAAGACAAGAGTCACAGACCCGGAATCCGGGCGGAACAACAAACCTTCTTCAAACGTTGAAAGCCACGCTTTGGAAAATGGTCGAGGCCGGATGCCTGCGGCCGGCAGATGCGCTTTGCCTGAAAAGAAAACACCCAGCGGGCCATACAAGGGAGTTTAATCATGGGTACGAGGAAGGTCCGCGTCGGCATCGTGGGCGTCGGCAACTGTGCCTCGTCCTTCGTGCAGGGCCTCTCTTATTACAAGGATGCAAAAGGCAATGAGCCGGTGCCCGGCCTGATGAACGCCGAGCTGGGCGGTTATCATGTCAGCGACATTGAAGTTTCCGCTGCCTTCGACGTGAACGTCTCGAAAGTGGGACGCGACGTCTCCGAGGCAATTTTTGCCCAGCCGAACAATACGCAACGTTTCGCTGCCGTTCCCTCGAGCGGGATTATTGTCCATCGAGGCAAGACACTCGATGGGCTTGGTAAATATCTCCACGACGTGATCGATGAATCTCCCGATGACGAAGCCGACGTGACGGAGATTCTGCGCCAATCGAAGACGGATGTTCTCGTCTCCTATTTGCCTGTCGGCTCGCAGAAGGCAACGGAATGGTACGCCGAGCGCGCACTCGAAGCCGGCTGCGCCTTCGTGAACTGCATCCCCGTCTTCATCGCGTCGGACCCGGAATGGCGCAGGCGGTTCGAAGAGCGTGGCCTGCCCATCGTGGGCGACGACATCAAGAGCCAGGTGGGCGCCACCATTGTTCATCGGGTCCTCGCCAATCTCTTTCGTGAGCGTGGCGTGCGTCTCGACCGCACCTATCAGCTGAATTTCGGCGGCAATACCGACTTCCAGAACATGCTGGAGCGCGAGCGTCTCGAATCGAAGAAGATCTCCAAGACGCAAGCCGTCTCGAGCCAGTTGGATATCCCCCTTCCCGCAGGCGATATCCATGTGGGGCCAAGCGACCATGTTCCGTGGCTTACCGACCGCAAATGGGCCTACATCCGCTTGGAGGGGACTACCTTCGGCGGCGTTCCGCTGAACATGGAAGTGAAGCTCGAGGTCTGGGATTCGCCGAACTCCGCCGGCATTGTGATCGATGCGGTGCGCTGCGCGAAGCTCGCCATGGATCGTAAGATCGGGGGCGCCCTCACCGGTCCGTCCAGCTACTTCATGAAGTCGCCGCCGCAGCAATTCACCGACAACGAGGCCCGCGAGAGGACGATCCGTTTCGTCAACGGTGATGAGGAATAGGGCGCGGGAGGGCCGAGGTGACCACCACGTTCTTTCTTGTGCGCCATGCGATCCATGATCGGGTGGGAACCGTTCTCTGCGGCCGCATGGCTGGCGTCCATCTCGGATCCGCAGGGAGAGCCCAGG
Organism: Microvirga calopogonii; assembly: GCF_003347665.1. Taxonomy (GTDB): domain Bacteria; phylum Pseudomonadota; class Alphaproteobacteria; order Rhizobiales; family Beijerinckiaceae; genus Microvirga; species Microvirga calopogonii. The sequence continues at coordinate 50,080 of NZ_QDGA01000004.1, read as the reverse complement.
CGGAGCGTCTGGCCCATCGCTTTGCCGACGAGAGTGTCGCCGGCATTTACACAAGTCCTCTTGAGCGTGCCTTGGAAACGGCGCAGCCTATTGCATCCCGCCTCGAACAACCTTTTCAAGTTTGCGATGCGATCAGCGAAATCGAATTCGGCCGCTGGTCCGGCATGAACTTTGAAGCTCTGGGCCGAGATCCGCTCTGGTCTTCCTGGAACGCTTCGCGTGGCACCAATCGCGCTCCCGAAGGCGAGACGATGCTGGAGGTTCAGGGGCGCATTGTCGGAGCGATGGAACGGATGCGCGGCCGTTATGTGGATTGTTCGATCGTTCTCGTAAGCCACAGCGACGTCATCAAGGCTGCGCTCCTCTTTTACCTCGGCATGCCTATCGACGCCTATGCCCGCATCGAGGTGGAGCCCGCCTCGGTCAGTACTCTCGTCGTGGGCGAATGGGGCTCAAAGCTTCTCCGATTGAACGAAGTGGTGGCCGCATGAAGATCGTCATATTCGGCCTGACCATCTCCTCATCCTGGGGCAACGGCCACGCAACCTTGTGGCGCGGTCTGTGCCGGGCGCTCACCAAACGAGGGCACAGAATTGTGTTCTTCGAGAAGGACGTGCTCTACTACGCTGAGAACCGGGACCTTGCCGGAATCCCCGGCGGCGATCTCGTTCTCTACAAGGACTGGGAGGGTGTTCGCGCTCGCGCCAAAGTGGAACTCGACGATGCGGACGTAGCACTCGTCACGTCCTACTGCCCCGACGGCATCGCGGCCGGCGATCTCCTGCTTTCTGCACCGCGCGCCGTTCGCGCATTCTACGATCTCGACACGCCGGTCACCTTCTCGCGCCTCGATGCAGGCGAGCCGATCAGCTACATCGGCTCACGAGGGCTCGGAGATTTCGACATCGTCCTGAGTTATACAGGCGGCCGGGCTCTTGAGAGGCTGCGCACGGACCTCGGCGCAAGACGCACTGCTTCCCTCTATGGTCACGTTGATCCTGATGTGCACCGGCCTGTGCCTTCCATCCGACATTATGTTTCCGATCTGTCCTATCTCGGCACCTATGCGGAGGACCGCCAGGATGCTCTGCAGCGCCTCTTCATCGAGCCTGCCGCTTGCCGTCAAGATCGGCGCTTCCTGATCGGCGGTGCACAGTATCCGGCGGATTTTCCATGGCGACCCAACATTCATTTCGTCCGGCACCTGCCGCCGCAGGAGCACCCCGCGTTCTTCTCATCCTCGCGCCTCACGCTCAACATCACGCGGCAAGCCATGGCCGAGATGGGATGGTGCCCCTCGGGACGCCTGTTCGAGGCGGCAGCCTGCGGCGCGCCCATTCTCTCGGATTGGTGGGAAGGACTCGATAGTTTCTTCGCGCCCGGCAGGGACATCCTGATTGCAGGACACGCGGATGAAGCCGTCGCGGCCCTCGATCTGACGGACGCCGAGTTGACCCGAATTGCCAAGGCGGGTCGTGAGAGGACACTCGCGGAGCACACGTCGGAGCACAGGGCGAAGGAGCTTGAGATCCTGCTTGAGGGCTCCACTTCCTCTATGCCCTCGACCGGCGGCTCCGCTGCCATGATGGAGGCCTGACCATGTGGGGAATCATACCTGCTGCGGGCATTGGCAGCCGCATCCAACCCCTCGCCTTCTCGAAAGAGCTTCTGCCCGTGGGAAGCCGCCTCGATAACGGTATCGAGCGCCCCTGTGCCGTCAGCGAATATCTCGTCGAGCGGATGATTCACGGTGGAGCGGACAAGATCTGCTTCGTCATCTCTCCCGGTAAGTCGGACATCATGGAATATTACGGTGCGAGCTATGGCAGCGCTTCCATCGCCTATGTGGTTCAGCCGGCGGCTCGTGGCCTGTGCGATGCGATTTTCCAGGCGGTTCCGCTCATTCCAGCCGATGAGAGCGTGATCGTCGGCCTGCCGGATACGGTCTGGTTTCCCGAGAAGGCTCTGGCGGAACTGCCGAATGGCTCTCTCTCATTCCTACTCTTTCCCGTGGACAATCCGGAAGTCTTCGACGCGGTGATCCTGGACGAGACGATGCAGGTTCAGCAGATCCAGGTGAAACAGGCCGATGCCGCTTCGCACTGGATCTGGGGCGCGTTCAAGATGCCGGGCCACGTCCTGAAGGCGCTGCACCAGCTCTGGATATCGCGCAATCGCGACGATGAATATTTCGGCACGCTCGTGAATGCCTATTTGGCCAAGGGCGGCAAGGCCATCGGCGTGAGAGCAGGTGAATCCTATGTCGATGTGGGGACCTTGCACGGCTATCGCGCCGCCATCGGCCTGCTGAGCGATGCGGCCCAGCATGAAACCGTTACCGGTGCACGCGTCGCTCTCGGCTGGCCGGCTGGTCGGCTGCCACGTGGACTTCATGACTTGAACAGGGAGTAATCGTCACGATGAATGCCATCGATCCCATTCCACCTGACGAAATCCGCCGTAAGGCCGAAGCGCTCGGACCCTGGTTTCACAATATCGAGCTGAAGGGCGGCGTCTGGACTGCGCCGAACCATTTTCTCGGCAATTACCCTGCCGTTAAATGGCAGCGATTTTCCGACGCGATACCGCACGACCTCACAGGAAAGAGCGTGCTCGATATCGGCTGCAACGGCGGCTTCTACTCCATGGAGATGAAGAAGCGCGGCGCGGAGCGCGTGCTCGGGGTCGACTTCGACGAGACCTATCTCGCTCAGGCGCGCTTTGCCGCGCAGACGATGGGCTACGACATCGAGTTCCGCAAATTATCCGTCTACGACCTGGGACAGCTCGGCGAGCGCTTCGATGTCGTGCTCTTCATGGGCGTGCTCTATCACCTGCGACACCCCTTGCTGGCACTCGATCTCATTCACGAGCACGTCGCCAAGGATCTCCTCGTGTTCCAGTCGATGCAGCGTGGGTCCACGGAGGTCATGCCTGTCGAGGAAAACTACACCTTCTGGCAGACAGATCACTTCGATGACCCGCGCTACCCGAAGATGCACTTCATCGAACATCGCTATGCCGACGATCCCACCAACTGGTGGGCGCCGAATTCCGCCTGCGTCGAGGCCATGCTCCGCAGTGCCGGGTTCGAGATTGTCCAGCATCCTGAAACCGAAGTTTACATCTGTCGCCGTGTCGATGCTCCACCCGGTGCGGGTGCGGTCTACCCGGCGCAAGGGAGACATGCATGATCGAAGCCGCAATGATCTGGAACGAGCCCAATAACAAGTCTCATTGGGACCCGGAAATCGATCCGGATTGGAAGCTCTTCTCCGACATGGTGATTGCCGCCGGTCAGGCGATCAAGGCCGAGAATCCAAACCTTCCGCGCGTCCTCGGTGGCATCTCGCCCATCGACCCCGGCTTCATCAGGAAGCTGGAAGAACACGGCGCTCTCGATCACCTGGATGTCGTAGCCGTTCATGGCTTCCCTCTGGATTGGAACCTGTGGCAGATCCATGAATGGCCCACGAAGATCGACGAGATCCGCGCCGTGACGGACAAGCCCATCTGGGTCAGCGAAGTCGGCATCTCGACCTTCGGAGCCGAGGAAGTGCAAGTCTGGGGCTTGAATAGGACCGCCGAGCTCCTGATCGGCAAGGTGCCGAAGATCCATTGGTACAGCCTCTACGATCTTCCCCGTGCCTGGGAAGCCACGACGCGGCACAGGGAAGCCGAGGGCTCGTCCTATTACCGGCACTTCTACATGGGCCTCCTGCGTGAGGACGGCACGCCGAAGCCTTCTCTCGAGGAATTCGCCAAGTACACGCCGCAGATGGGCCTGTGCCAGTGGTTCCATTATGAGGACCACCGACTCGACGATGCCGTGGCATGGATGAAGCGCCTGGGCGTCAAGTACCTCCGCACCGGCTTGTCATGGGCCGACAGCTTCCGCCCGAATGCGTTGGATTGGTTCGACCGGCAGATGGAGGCGCTCGCGGATTTCGACGTGACGGTGACCTTCTGCTTCACGCCGGAGCATCGCGGGATTGCGCCGCACCATACCAGTGCGCCTCAGGTGAAGGAGGAGTTCGCGGAGTTCTGCGCCAGCATGATCCGCCGCTATGCACCTGCAAGCCCATCTGTTCAAGCGAGCAAGGTTCTAGAGGTTCTCTGAGGCGGAATTTGTTTTCGGAGATGACGCTCTCCCACGTCATGGCGGGCTTGTGCCGGCCATGACGTGGGGTGGGATCGTCCGAACCGCCGATGACGACAGCGCAATTCTCTATCTGATTTTATCGGCCATAAATCCGATCGAGCACCTTTGCGACGTCGACCAGTTGCTCCGCGGCAGGATCGAAACGCTCCCCCGCCGCCAGGCGTGAGGCCCAGTCGGCCGCCGCGCGCCCGCCCCATTCATCCGGCGGCACGGTCAACGTCTCGCGCGACGTGCCCCAATACCGCTCGGCCGTAAAATCATAGAACGAGCCGTTGACGTTGCGCAGGGACAGGCCGCCCTGTGTTCCGTAGAACGTGGCGGAGATGATGGCGTCGCATCCTGCCTGGAGGCGCCAGGAACAGGCGAGCTGCACCACGGTGCCTGTCTCCAGCTCGACGGTCGCGACGGCATAATCCTCCACCTGCGACGCAGAGTCCTTGAGTGGAGCGCCACCGGCAAAGAGCTTGCCCGTGACGCTCCCGATGCCGGGGTTGTTCAATGTCCAAAGGGCGAGATCGACCAGATGCACGCCGAGATCCATCACGCAGCCGCCGCCGGACAGTGCTGGATCGTAAAACCATGGCTTGTCCGGGCCATAAGCGTTGTGAAAAACGAGATCCACGGCATAGATGTGTCCAAGTTCGCCCGAATCGATGATATCGCGAATGCGCTGCATGCCCTCGGTGAAGCGGTAGGAGAGATCGACGCTCAGCAGCCGGTCGGCCCTTCGCGCTGCATCGACCACCGACTCTACCTCTGCCGCCGTTCGCCCAAGCGGCTTCTGGCAGAACACGGCAACACCGCGCTCGAGGGCCTGGATCGACTGTTCGGCATGCATGGCACTGGGAGTTGCAATCACGACGCCATCGACACCGAGGGCAAGGATATCATCAAGACTGGAAACCAGCTGCGCGTCGGGCGCCAACTTCCCGGCCTCGGCGGCCGTTTCCGGCGACGGATCTGCGATCGCTACGACTTCGGTGGCTCCGGTGCCGAGAATCGCCTGCATGCGATGCCGGCCGATCCAGCCGACACCGAGAAAACCGATACGCGGGCGTGCGAGTGAGGTTTCGGAATTCGTCTTGAGCACAGCCTGTCGCACCATCAATACGTCACCAGGGCCTTGAGAAAACCGTCGGGGCGGTCACGGGTGGCGTTGAGCGCTTCGTCGAGCCGGTCCAAAGGGTAGGTGTGGGTGTAAAGAAAGCTCGGATCGAGGCGCCCCGACGCGATGGCGTCCACGGCCTCGCGCAATCCCTGCACGTAAATCTTCGGATCACGTTCATGCGCGTTGATCACATCGATGCCGCGCCAGTTCCAGAGCCACATATTGACCTGCCGCGGACCGTCCTGGTGGTAGCCGGCGACGATCAGCTTGCCACGCTCGCGGGTCAGTTCGCCTGCGAGATCGAGCGGCCATTGCTTGCCGACCGCCTCGATCACCCGATCGCATAACGTACCGCCGGTCAGTTCCTTGACCCGCTCGATGATCCCTTGGTGATCCTCCATGGGGATCGTCTCGGCCGCGCCCATGCGGCGCGCGAGGTCGAGCGAGAATGGCCGTCGCGAGATCGCGATGACCCGCGCACCGGCATCGGAGGCGAGCTTGGTGAGAATGGCGCCGAGAAAGCCGATGCCGATGATGGCGATCATCTGCCCGGGCTCGATATCGCTGCGTTGAAAGATGTTCATGGCGCAGCCGAGCGGCTCGCCGGGAAAGGGCTGGCCCGCCAGGGCGTCCGGCAGGGGCACGACGGCCTCGGCCTCCGCCAGATCGTATTCCGCATAGGATTTGTAAGAGAGAGCCGCGACCCGGTCTCCGACCGACAAGCCTTCCACGCCCTCGCCGACAGCGTCGACGAAGCCCCAGGCCTCATGTCCGAGTGCGCCCGGCTCGGTAGGGTACTGCATCCATTCAGGGCCAGCCCACGGGGTCAGGTTCGAAGCGCACACGCCGCAGCCTTCCAGGCGGAGCCGCACCTGTCCCCGCCCCGGCACCGGACGTGCAACGTCGCTGATCTCGATCTGCCCGGGTCCCGTGAGGATGGCGGCCCGCATGGTTCCTGGAGCCCTGGATCGCTCATCGCTCCCCTTTGTCAAAGAAGCGGAAATATCGCTGCTGGCACCATTCTCGTTCAGCAATTTTCTCCCTCCACCATACCGCCCGAGCAACTAGAGACGGGGGAGGAGACTTCAAGGCTTGGCTATTTGTGGCGGGCGCTTCCGGCTCACGCTGATATCCGGGCGCATATTTCCGTGGCGTATGTCGTGCGCGCCTTGCTGTCGGGCTCCAGGCCCTGTTCCTCGCACCACGTCGCGAACACATCGGGCTCGATCATGATGCGTTCAATCCGAAGTCCCGCCTGCTGACCGACGAGCTCGTTGTTCACGGCCGAGGCCAGCCAGGCCTCATAGGTCGAGGCGAGATTGTGCCGGTCGGTCATCATAGCGCGGATGCGAGGATAGTCCTCCCGGCTGTACCAGGGCAGTCCGATCCGGCGAGGCGGCGCATCCGTCATTCATCCAATCTCCGAACGATCGGCACCGGGCCCGCTGATCAGGAGGCTCGGTGCCGCAGGATTCTTTCAGCTCAGCAGGTAGAACACTGCCGGGGCGGCTGTGAGCAACCCGGCTGTCGTGAACAGCATGAGCCGATGATCGGGGTTCGCGATGCGATGGACCTTCCGTGCCGTGGAGCCAGCTTCCATGCTCCAGCCGTTCATGCAGGAGCAGAGAAGGCGATGGGAGGCGCCCTCCGACAATTCGAAAAAGTCCATGGCGTCCCCGAGCGTGTCGCCCTTCAGGCCGGCAGCGCGCAAGACCGGATCTTCGAACGCGACCGTGATGGGGGATTCGTCCGACCTCATCTCCGGCCGCTTGTCCTTCGGGACGAATTCGATCTCACCCAGCGACCTCAAGCGCCGTTTCGGCTGGCGCTCCAACACTTCGGCCCAACGCTCGAGGCGTTCGCGCCGCGACAGGAAACCTTGGCTCAACTCATGCACTTCAGCGACGCTACGCAGCTTCTCTACAGGCTTGTGTTCCATAGGTATTCTCCTGCAAGGGAGCCGACCCTCGAAACCAGGGCCGAGCCCAGGGAACCCTATGGTCGCGTGAGTCCCAGGCTTTTTTGCGTCAAAGTATCTTTTTTAGAAGAGGGTCTCGTGTGGGTGCGCCACGTGCTCCTGGAAGATCGCCCCGGTGGCCGGCTCCACCTCTTTCAGCACCACCGCATAGCCCCAGAGATTGGCCACCATCTGAAGAACCCGCTGGGCGTCGTCCTTGTGGAGCAGGGTCCGGTTGAGGACGTGATGGTGCAGGATCAGGCGCCTGTCTCCGGCGAGATCCACATCGACCACCTGGATGTCGGGATCGCTCCAGCCGACGTCGTAATGGCGAGAGAGCGAGCGCCGCAGGCGCCGATAACCCCGCTCGTCATGAATCGCCTCGATCATGAGCTCAGGCCGCTCCGGGTCATCGACGAGATGGAACATCCGCCATTGCCGGATCAGATGCGGGCTCAGAAATTGCGAGATGAAGCTCTCGTCCCGGTAGTTCGCCCAGACGTCGCGCAGCACCGCCATGGCGTCACCGCTGCCCGCGATATCGGGGAACCAGTCCCGATCCTCCGCCGTCGGCTCGGTACAGATGCGCTCGATGTCCTGCATCATGCCGAAGCCGAGGGCATAAGGGTTGATGCCGCCGTAATGCGGATCGTCGAATTCCGGCTGCCGGGTCACGTTCGTGTGCGACTGCAGGAATTCCAGGAACGAACCGTCGCTGATCTGCCCCGTCTCGTGCAGGCGGGTCATGATGCGGTAATGGCAATAGGTGGCGCAGCCCTCGTTCATCACCTTGGTCTGGCGCTGCGGGTAGAAATACTGCGCAATCTGGCGCACGATGCGCAGGATCTCGCGCTGCCAGGGCTGTAGGCGCGGCGCCGACTTTTCCAGAAAATACAGGATGTTTTCCTGCGGCAATTCGAGCAGGGCACGGCGACGCTCCTCACTGAGCTGCGGCTTGGCGGCCGCCCCCTTGGTCGGCACCGTGCGCCACAGGTCGTTGAAGGTCTGCTCCTGGTGAAGATGGCGCTCCCGCTCCCGGCGCTCCTCCGAGCGAAGGTCAGGGCGCTTCTTGCGTGGATAGCGGTGCACGCCGTGGGACATCAGGGCATGGGCAGCATCGAGAACGCGCTCTACGGCCGCATGTCCGTAGCGCTCCTCGCAGCGCGTGATGTAGCCCTTGGCGAATTCGAGATAATCGAGGATCCCGTCCGCGTCGGTCCATTCCTTGAACAGGTAGTTGTTCTTGAAGAAATGGTTGTGGCCGAAGGCCGCGTGGGCAATGACGAGGGTCTGCATCGTCGCCGAGTTCTCCTCCATGATGTAGGAGATGCACGGGTTCGAGTTGATGACGATCTCATAGGCTAGGCCCATGAGCCCTTGACGATAGCTCGATTCATGCAGGGCAAAGCGTTTGCCGAAGGACCAGTGCTTGTAGAACAGGGGCATGCCGATCGACGCATAGGCGTCGAGCATCTGCTCGGCGGTGATGACCTCGATCTGGTTCGGATAGACGTCGAGCCCCAGCTCGCCGACTCCGACGGCCTCGACGGCGTCATGGATGCGCTGGATCGTGCCGAAATCCCAGTCGGCTCCATGGAAAAGCAGGTTATCGTGCAGGGTCACGCTCATGGAACCCTCGCTCCTGCTTCCGCATCGCGCCGGCGGAAGAGCTCGCGGAAGACCGGATAGATCTCGCGGCGGTGGTTCACCTTGCGCATGGCGAGGTTCGCTCCCTCCTCCAGGAGCGCCTCGTAGGTCTGCCACAGGGACGTCTTATGGTTGATGAACCCGGTCTGCATCCGGTCGCTGTCGCTGCCGACCTCGAGATAGGCGTAGTACTGGCAGACCGGCAGGATCACGTCCCGCAGCAGGGCGGCGCTGGTGGTGCCGTCGTTGGGCGAGTTGTCGCCGTCGGAAGCCTGGGCCGCGTAGATGTTCCACGCGTCCGGCGAATAGCGTTCCTCCACGATCCGCTGCATTTCGCGCAGGGCCGAGGACACCACTGTTCCGCCGGTCTCGGGGCTGTTGAAGAAGGTCTCCTCGTCCACCTCCTTGGCCTCGTGGGTGTGGCGGATGAAGACGATCTCCACGTGCTTGTAGCGCCGCGTCAGGAAAATGTAGAGCAGCATGTAGAAGCGCTTGGCGAGGTCCTTCATGTGCTCGGTCATGGAGCCCGAGACGTCCATGAGGCAGAACATGACGGCCTGGGCGACGGGTTTCGAGACCGGCTCGAAACGGCGATAGCGCAGGTCGATGGGATCGATGTAGGGGAAGCGCTTGGTCCGCAGTTGCAGCTGCTCCAGCTCCTCGCGCAGGGCGGTCAGCCGCTCGGACGGGCCTTCCTGCTCCTCGAGCCGGGCGATCTCCTCCTGAAGGCGGATCAGGTCCTCGGATTTCGGCCGCCGCATGGCGATGCGACGGGAGAGAGCGTTGCGCATGGAGCGCAGCAGTGCGAGGTTTACGGGGGATCCGGTGACCGTATATCCGGCCCGCCGCACCCCTTGCGTCTCCACCGTCGCGACGCGCCGCTTGGCAAGATCCGGCAATTCCAGATCGTCGAGGAAAAGGTCGAGAAACTCGTCGCGGGTTAGGACGAAGCGGAAATCGTCCTCGCCCTCGCCGCTGTCGCCGCCCGCCGCGCTGCCGCCCCCTCCAGGCGGCCGTTCGATGGTATCGCCTTCCACGAAGCGCTTGTTGCCTGGTAGGATGTGATCGTGCACTCCGCCCTCACCGGATCGCCGGAAGCTGGGCTCGCGCACACCATCAGCCGGGATCGAGACCTCCCCTCCCCGTTCGAGATCGGTGATGTCCCGATCGCCTGCGGTCTGGCGTACGGCCCGCTGGATCTGCGCCTTGGCTCGGCGCAGAAAACGTTGGCGGTTGGCCAGACTCTTGCCCCCTGGGTTGAGGCGCCGGTCGATGATGTACATAGGAACGCCTGATATGCCTCCGTCTTCCGTCAGCCCGCCTGCTTCACGCGCATGTACCATTCCACCAGACGCCGTACTTGGCGCTCGGTGTATCCGCGCTCCATCATCCGCTCCACGAATTCTCCGTGCTTCTTCTCGGTCTCGCTGTCCTTCTTGGAGCCGAAGCTGATCACGGGCAGCAACTCCTCCACCTGCGAGAACATGCGGCGCTCGATCACGTCCCGGATCTTCTCATAACTCGTCCAGGACGGGTTACGGCCCTGATTGCCGGCCCGCGCACGGAGAGAGAACTTGACCACTTCGTTGCGGAAATCCTTCGGATTGGCGATGCCGGCGGGCTTCTCGATCTTGGTCAGCTCCTGGTTCAGGAGCTCCCGGTTCAGGAGCTGGCCGGTATCGGGATCCTTGAAGTCCTGATCCTCGATCCAGGCATCCGCATAGGCGACATAGCGGTCGAAGAGATTCTGGCCGTAATCGTGGTAGGATTCGAGATAGGCCTTCTGGATCTCGTGACCGATGAAATCCGCATAGCGCGGCGCCAGCTCGGCCTTGATGAACTCCAGATAGCGCCGCTCCATGTCCTGCGGCAGTTGCTCGCGCCGCAGGGATTGTTCGAGCACGTACATGAGATGGACCGGATCCGCGGCAACCTCGATGGTATCGTGGTTGAACGTGGCGGACAGGACCTTGAAGGCGAAGCGGGTCGAGACGCCGTCCATGCCTTCGTCGACTCCGGCCGAATCCTTGTATTCCTGCAGGCTGCGCGCCCGAGGATCGACTTCGCGCAGGCTCTCGCCATCATAGACGCGCATCTTCGAGTAGAAATTCGAGTTCTCGTGTGCCCGCAACCGCGACAGGACCGAAAACCGGGCCAGCATTTCCAGCGTGGCCGGGGCGCAGGGCGCCCCTGCGAGTTCCGAGCCTCGGATCAGCTTCTCATAGATCTTCTGCTCCTCCGTGACCCGCAGGCAGTACGGCACCTTGATCACGTAGATGCGATCGATGAAGGCCTCGTTGTTTTTGTTGGTGCGGAAGGTTTGCCACTCCGCCTCGTTGGAATGCGCCAGGATGATGCCGCTGAACGGGATGGAACCGATATTCTCGGTACCGACATAATTCCCCTCCTGCGTGGCAGTGAGCAGGGGGTGCAGCATCTTGATCGGCGCCTTGAACATCTCGACGAATTCGAGAATGCCCTGATTGGCGCGGTTGAGGCCGCCGGAATAGCTGTAGGCGTCGGGGTCGGCCTGGGACAGGGTCTCGAGCTTGCGGATATCGACTTTACCCACGAGGGACGAAATGTCCTGATTGTTCTCGTCGCCGGGCTCCGTCTTGGCGATGGCGATCTGCCGCAGGCGGGACGGGCTGATCTTCACCACCCGGAACTTGGAAATGTCGCCCTTGAACTCGTCGAGCCGCTTGATCGCCCAGGGGCTGAGCAGGTTGGTCAGGCGCCGGCGCGGAATGCCGTACCGCTCCTCGAGCATAGGCCCCATCTGTTCGGAGTCGAAGAGGCCGAGCGGGCTCTCGAAGACGGGGCTGATCTCGTCGCCCGCCTTGAGCACGTAAATCGGGTTGACTTCCATGAGCGCTTTCAGGCGCTCGGCAAGGGAGGATTTTCCGCCTCCAACGGGGCCGAGCAGGTAGAGGATCTGCTTGCGCTCCTCCAGTCCTTGGGCGGCATGGCGGAAGAAGCTCACGATCATCTCGATCGTCTCTTCCATGCCGTAGAATTCGGAAAAGGCCGGGTAAACCCGGATCGTGCGGTTCATGAAGATGCGGCCGAGGCGGGCATCCTTCGACGTATCGACAAGCCGGGGCTCGCCTATGGCCGCCAGGATGCGCTCGGGAGCGCTCGCATACATCATGGGATCGGTGCGGCACCCTTCCAGGTAGTCCGCCAGAGACATCTCCGCCTCGCGGCGGGTTTCATAGGTCTTCAGGAAACTCGAGAACAGGTCGTCGGAATGAAGCATGGCGCCACCGAAATCCAATCCCTCTCAGAGACAACTATTGTGCACCGCTAAGGTTGCTCAGACCAGCGATACTCGCGATGCGGTCAAATGATGCGGCGTACTCCTTTTGTCATGGCGGGATAAAAAGCAGGTCGTGACAGGTTCGGCTCTGTCCGGGTCAACCCGTTCGACTTGAAGATAGGCCCGCCCTCGACATCTAGCCTCGCGGATTGCGGGCAGGACAGCAAGCTAAAGTTTCTGGCAGCCATCCGAAAATCCACTGTGCCGCATTCCCACCTGCACATGATGTGGTGGTCGGCCATGCATTCCTGCAAGGCTTTCAACCGCAGGCAGCCCATCAATTGAGCGTTACCGTCATTTAATCGCGGTGGTTCTTAACCGAGGCTGAATCCGCTTCCGATCCACGAGCGGCACAGCATCCATGTCTCTGGCCGGGAGAACGTCTCGAACAAACATCTCGTTCATCGGTTGACGCGGGCTCGGTCGAACCTATCGTCTGTTGCGCTTGAGTGCATTTCGGTGTCCTTGCGCCGTGGCAGGACCTGCTCTTTTCGACGATCGAGAACTCGGAGAACTTTCCCGTGATCAAAGCTTTCGGCTATGCCGCCCAGGATGCGGCCACCCCACTTGCCCCCTTCAGCTTCGAGCGCCGGGAGCCCCGCGAAAACGACGTCCAGATCGAAATTCTCTATTGCGGCGTCTGTCACTCCGATCTGCACACCGCGCGTGAAGAATGGGGTGGCACTCTCTATCCCTGTGTGCCAGGCCACGAGATCGTCGGCCGCGTCACGCGCGTCGGACCGGGCGTACAGAAATTCAAGGAAGGCGACCTTGTCGGCGTAGGCTGCATGGTCGATTCCTGCCGCACCTGCCGCAGCTGCCGCGAAGGCTTGGAGCAGTACTGCGAGGTCGGCTTCACCGGCACCTATAACGGCCCCGAGCAGGGCACGGGTGCCAATACCTATGGCGGCTATTCCGACAGCATCGTCGTCGATGAGAGCTTCGTCCTGAAGGTGCCCGAGGGCATGGACCTCGCCGCCGCGGCGCCTCTTTTATGTGCAGGGATTACCACCTATTCCCCCCTGCGCCGCTGGCGTGTGCAGCCCGGACACAAGGTGGGCGTTGTCGGCCTCGGCGGCCTGGGCCACATGGCCGTCAAGCTCGCACGGGCCATGGGCGCGCACGTGGTGCTGTTCACCACCTCGCCCAACAAGCGGGAGGACGCGCTCGCCCTGGGAGCCCACGAAGTGGTCGTCTCACGGGATCCCGAAGCCATGCAGGAGCACGTGAACAGCTTCGATTTCATCCTCGACACCGTCGCCGCCCCGCATGACCTGGACAGCTACCTCGTGCTGCTCGCCCGCGATGGCGCCATGGTGCTCGTCGGCGCCCCGGCAGAGCCGCATCCGGCCACGACCGTATTCAACCTGATCATGAAGCGGCGCCAGCTTGCCGGCTCCTTGATCGGCGGCATCGCCGAGACCCAGGAGATGCTCGATTTCTGCGCCCAGCACGGCATCACCTCCGAGATCGAGATCATCCCGATCCAGAAGATCAACGAGGCCTATGAGCGGATGCTGAAAAGCGACGTGAGATACCGCTTCGTCATCGACATGGCCTCGCTGAAGCAGGAGGCGGCAGCGTAAGCGGGGCAGCGCGCATCACCATGCTGGTCTACGGCGACGTGGAACATTCCGTAACGGTAGGCGCCAAGCAGGCCGCTATCGCGGACACCCTGTCGGAGATCAATTCCATGCCGCCCGGAATCGCGCGGCATGGGACATTGGTGACGGCTTTCGTCGACACCGGTGAACTGGTCCAGGGGCTTATCGACGCCGAGTTTCATGAGCTCCGCGTCGATACGCTTTCGACCGTCCATCGGAACGGCATGCAATGCCTTTCTCTTCTGGCCGAAGCTGTCGATCGATCATGGCGAAGTGGGTTCAGGGACGGCTCCCTGCCACGTGAACTCCTCGATAAGCTTCTCAGCTTCGATCCCTCGCGGAGGATCCACGTCAAGCAGGCGGAAGGCTACGCATTCTACGCCCTTTATCCGGAAAGCTATCTGGAAGCCGCCAGAGCTTCGGGGTTGGGCGCCGATACCCAGGTCATCGGCATCCGCAGCATCGGCACGGGCCTCAGCGCCCTCGTGGCGGCCGCCATCGGGGCTTCCCCACCTTTCACCCTTCGTCCCACGGGCCATCCTTTCCGGCGGGAGGTGAAGGTGGACCCGGGGCTTGCGAAGAAACTGACAGATCGGAACGGGGCGTTCGCCATCGTCGACGAAGGTCCCGGCCTGTCCGGGAGTTCGTTCGGGGCCATTGCCGACTGGCTGGAGGAGGCCGGCGTTCCACGCAGGAGGATTCACTTCTTCCCAAGTCACGAGGGCACGCTCGGGCCTCAGGCCAGCCTCCGTCACCGGGAGCGATGGAGCGAGGCTCCGCGCCACGTCCGCACCATGGACAGCCTCCTGCTTGGCGGGGGGCCCCCTCATCGCCTTGAGGCCTGGGTGGAAGACCTCGTCGGACCGCTGGATGGCCCTCTCGAGGATATATCGGGCGGGGAATGGCGTCGGCGTCGCTACCAGGACGAAGCGTGCTGGCCGCCGTCCAATCTCCAGCAGGAGCGTAGGAAATTCCTGGCACGGGCCAAGGGCGCATCCTGGCTGGTAAGATTCACAGGCCTGGGAGAGATCGGAGCCAGGAAACTCCGGATGGCCCGGCATCTGCACGAGGCGGGGTTCGCGCCGGCTGCCGTGGGCTTGCGCCATGGCTTTCTCGTGCAAGGCTGGCATGAGGATGCGCGAGGCCTCGATCAGATAGCCTTCGACCGAGACCTCCTGATCGAGCGGATGGGAGCCTATCTGGGCTATCGCGCACGCCACTATCCTGCCGCAGGACATCCGGGCGCCTCGTTGGACGAATTGCGCCACATGGCAGTCTACAATGCTCAGCAGGCCTTAGGAGACGACGCCGGGGCGATCCTGGACCTGTCCCTGCCGCCTGCGAGCGGCCTCGAAGGCAAGGTCCGCCGGGTCTGGTCCGACAACCGGATGCATGCGTGGGAATGGCTGGTATCCGGCAACCGTCTCATTAAGGCCGATGCCCTGGACCACAGCGCCGCCCACGATCTGATCGGTCATCAGGACATCGCCTGGGATATCGCCGGAGCAGTCGTCGAATTGGAGCTGTCTGGACCGGAAACCGCCCGGCTCTGCGCCGCTGTCGAACGGGAGAGCGGGCATCCTGTTTCCCACGAACTGCTGGCATTTCTGCTTCCCTGCTATTGCGCCTTCCACCTGGGCGCCCACCTCATGGCCGCAGGCTCGCTCGGGGGCGGGGAAGAGGCCCGTCTGCGCAGGGCGGCAGGCCGCTATGGACAGCTTCTGCGGCGACATCAAAGCTTGGGCCTCGGATTTCAATCTTAACAGGAACAAGGGAAAGTTCCTGTCCGTTAACGGCCAAGGCAACACATTCACCATGCCGGCCCGCCCGGCAGAATCGGTCCCTGGATGTTCTCCGACACTTGGCGGCTCTTGAAGGTGGCATTCGCGGGCTGGTGGAACGACCGCGCCATGAGCCTCGGCGCGTCCATTGCCTTCTTCACCGTCTTCTCCCTCGCCCCGATGCTGCTCGCCGCCATTGCCGTTGCCGGGCTGGCCTTCGGGCGTGAGGCCGCGCAGGGCGCCATCGTCGGGGAGCTTGGGGGGTTGATCGGGAGCAAAGAGGCTTCCGCTCTCGAGGCCATGATCGCGAGCGCCAGCAATGTGGGCTCAGGCCTCATCGGCAGTACGATCGGCATCGTGACGTTTCTTCTCCTGGTAACTGGCGCTGTCGTCGAGCTCCAGGACGACCTGAACATCATCTGGAAGGCGAAACCGCCCGCGAGCTACGGGATCCTGGACTTCGTCCGCACGCGGCTCGTCAGCCTCGCGTTGATTCTGGGGATCGGCTTCCTGCTGCTCGTGTCGCTGGTCATCGACACGGGATTGACGGCGATCGGACATTATCTCGAGTCCAATTTCTCGGGCGCGACGATCATCCTGCGCTTCCTGAACAGCCTCGTGGCATTCGCCATCGCGACGCTCCTGTTCGCGATGATGTTCAAGATGCTGCCGGCCGTGGACCTGAGATGGAGCGACGTGTGGACCGGCTCCCTGGTGACCGCCCTCCTGTTCACCATCGGCAAGTTCCTGATCGGGTACTATCTCGGCAAGAGCAACGTCGCGTCGAGCTACGGCGCCGCCGCCTCCATCATCACGATCCTGCTCTGGATCTACTACTCGTCCCTGATCTTGCTCTTCGGGGCCGAATTCACGAAGGCCTATGCCGAGAGCCGTGGAAGCCGGGGTCAGGGGCGGTCCCCGGAACTCGAAACGGAAACGGGCCGGGAGGTCCCGACCCGTTCCCCTTCGACCATGGCCTGAGCCTATTCGGCCGCCTGACGCGCTGCCGGCTCCGTCGGCACGTCGCGCATGCCGCCCAGCACCTCCTCGGCCGAGGCCTTGTAGTTCTTTACGGAGCTCGTCCACTGACCCCATACGGTCGGGTCGATCTTGTCGCCGTTCCTGCCGAGATTCTGCAGGCGGCGCTTGTCCTCGTCGGTGAGGACCTGCTTCGACAGCGGCTGGAGATGCTTCACGTCTTCAGGCTTGATGCCCAGCATCTCGCCGACACGGGTTCCGTAATCGTCATGGATCAGGAGAAGATGCCACACCATGCGCTCCTGCACGTCCCGCTCGCACTGGCCCAGAAGCGCGCCCAGGTTGAGGACGAGATCGTCGCGCTCCCAATCCATCATGGTGCAGTAGCGGCCCCGGGCGTGGATGTAGTCGTTGCGCCGTTCGATCACGCTGCGTGTCAGCCGACCGCGGATCTCCGGAGGATTGTTGGGCTCCTCGCGGGGCGATTCATGCAGGCCGTTATGGATCGACGGTTCGAAGTTGATGTGCGGGTTCTGGCCAGGGGCGAGATCGCGGCGGTAGGACATCTGCCCGCCATTCAGGTTGGTCGAGACCTTGGCATTCTTGGCCTGGTTCACCGGCAGTTGCAGGTAGTTCGTGCCGACGCGGTAGCGCTGGGTATCGGAATAGGAAAAGGTCCGGCCCACCAGCATCTTGTCGTCCGAGAAATCGAGCCCGTCCACAAGAACGCCGGTACCCATGGCGATCTGTTCGTTCTCGTTGAAGTGATCCTCCACATTGCGATTCAGGGTCATGACGCCCACGTGCCGCAGGGGGAAATCCTTCTCCGGCCAGATCTTGGTGTCGTCCAACGGGTCCCAGTCGAGTTCCGGATGATCATGGTCTTCCATGATCTGCACGTACATGTCCCATTGGGGATGCTCGCCGCGCTCGATGGCTTCGTAGAGATCCTTCGAGGCCGAGCCGAGATCCTGCCCCTGCACCTTGGCGGCCTCCTCCGCCGTCAGGCTCGCCAATCCGCAGCGGGGATGGAAGTGGTACTTGACCAGCACGGTCTCGCCTTGGGCATTGACCATCTTGTAGGTGTTGACGCCAAAGCCCTCCATATGCCGATAGCTCGCCGGAATGCCGCGTGGGCTGAACAGATGGGTCAGCATGTGCATGGATTCGGGCGTCTGGCTCATGAAGTCGAAGATGCGGTTCGGCTCCTGGCGGAAGGTGACGGGATCCGGCTTCAGGGAGTGGATGACATCTGGAAACTTGACGGCATCGCGTATGAAGAAGACTGCCAGATTGTTGCCGACGAGATCCCAGTTGCCGTCCTCGGTATAGAATTTCACTGCGAAGCCGCGCGGATCACGTGCCACTTCCGAGGAATCACGACCACCGATCACGGTCGAGAAGCGGATGGCCAGCGGCGTCTTCTTGCCGGCAGTCTGGAACAGCTTGGCGCGGGTATATTTCGACGCCGGCTCGTCGCCGATCTTGCCGGTCACCTCGAGTTCGCCATAGCACACGAAGCCGCGGGCATGGACAACCCGCTCCGGGATGCGCTCGCGGTCGAAATGGGTGATCTTTTCGAGGAACTGATAGTTCTCCAGCGTGGCCGGGCCACGGCTGCCCACGGTGCGCTGGGACTGGTTGTTGGTGATAGGATGGCCCTGCCTGTTCGTCAGGACCTGATCCGACGTTCCCGACGGCGCGTGAGGGTTCTTGGCCATGGCGATCTCCCTTGAATGACCGGTTGATAGCGACACGCCCCCAACTCGGATCGTACGGACGAAGGGCAATCAGCGCCAATCGATATTCCTGACCGGCATGATCAGATTATCTGATTGAACGCTGCTTGCGGCGGGAGCACGTTGCCGGAGGCAACATCCGGAAGTCGCAATGGTTGCGCGGGAGCCGATTTCACGCGGGCAGATGCCGCGCTACTCAACGGAAGACCCGGTCGCCCTGTTCGTCGATGATCTGCTTGCCCTTGGCAATCGCGAACGCGGCGGCTTCATCCTTGCTGGGATGCGTCTCGGCCCGCACGAACCGGTGTTCCTTCATGCCGGTATCGAAATCCTTCTCGATCACGCCGGCGGTCTGATATCCCCCCTTGGCGGAATAGGGCGCCGGCCGGATGCGAAATCCCTTGTACTCCACCGCCTCGGCGGCAGGCTCCTCACGCTCGCCTGTATTGCCTCCGCCCGACAGGCGGTTCCAAAGGTCCTTCAAGATCGATGCCATCGCTGTCCCTGAACAAGGGTTGATTCGAAGGACGAAGCATAGCCGGGACACGGCGGGGGAGCGAATCTTCGGGACTTCCATCACGATCCGATGATCGGGACCAATCCCGTCTTCAGGCAGCTTGACGCCCCGCCTCCTGCGGCGAAATCTGACCGCATGCTCCGGCTGAAGATACAGGACCCCACCATGAGATTTCCTCTGTTCGGACTATGCATCTCCGGAGCTCTCCTGACCGGCGGCGTCGCCTACGCCCATCACGGTTGGGGCGGCTACGATGCGAGCCGCCCCATGACGATCACCGGAACTGTCGAGCGGGTCGAGTGGGAGAACCCGCATGTCATGATGGTCATCCCGTTTCAGGGAAAGAGCTGGGAGGCGGTGCTCGCGCCTCCATTCCGGATGAGCGCACGCGGCCTGAGCCCCGACATGATCAAGCCCGGAACCCAGGTCAGGCTTGACGGCTATCCATCCACGCGCAACGAGACGGAGCTGAGAGCCGAGAGGATCGTCGTCAGCGGCAAGACATACGAACTGCGGTAGGCCGTTATGTATCTCGATCTGCTTGCCGCGTTGGAGAGCTCCTGGCTTGGCCATGCAGGGCGTCATTCCGCTTGGCTCTATACGGTCGCTAATCTCCTCCACGTTCTCGGTTCTGCCTTCGTGGTCGGCGGCATTGCAGTCTTCGACCTGAAGGTTCTAGCAGAGCACGGCAAGCGTGCATGGGAGGTCGGACGCTATGCCATTCCGCTCGCCGCCGCCGGGTTGGCACTCCAGCTCCCGACCGGGGCCATTCTCCTCGCGGCAGAGGCGCGTTCGCTCGGCGTCAATCCTGCCTTCTACGTGAAGCTCGGCTTCATTGCGCTGGGGCTCGCCAATGTCGCGCTCTTTCATCTCCGTTTCGGAAAGGTGCTGCGGACGGCCGCTCTACCGACGGAGGCTCGCATCTACGCGATTGTTTCTCTCATCGCCTGGATCATTGTGCTCTTGGCAGGACGAATGATCGCCTATCTCTAGCTTGGCACGTCGCTTTCATTCGTTTGCTTCTCAGTTTTCCGAGCGGGGTCCTTCATGCGCTTCCGGCTGGCGCTTTGCGGAATTTTTCTCTGCTGCGGCACCGCGATGGCCAATCCTGGAACATCGTCCGAGAGTGTCGGGCAGGCCCTCTGCCGGTTGATCGAGGGCGCCGCGCGCAATCAGCGAATCCCCCACGATCTCCTCACCAAACTGATCTGGCAGGAAAGCTCGTTCCGACCCAATGTCGTCAGCCCTGCGGGCGCACAAGGTATCGCCCAGTTCATGCCTGGAACCGCCCGGGAACGGGGATTGACCGACCCTTTCGACCCCGAACAGGCAATTCCCAAGGCCGCCGAGTTCATCGCGCATCTGTCGGAGCAGTTCGGCAATCTGGGCCTCGCGGCAGCCGCCTATAATGGAGGACCTGCGCGGGTGACCTCATGGCTCGCCGGCCAGGGAGGGTTGCCCATCGAGACCAGAAACTACGTCATTGCCGTCACGGGCCGATCCGCCGAGGATTGGGCCGCCGATGCCAAGGAGCGTAAGAAGGCCGATTGGGATTCATCAGGGCAGACCTGCCAGCAGATCGTCGCCACTCTGCGCATTCCCGGACGTAGCGACACCATCGAGGCTCCCTTCGCTCCTTGGGGCGTTCAGCTCGCAGGAAACTTCTCGAAGGAGCAGGCTCTCGCCACTTTCAGGCGAACGAGCCAAGCCTATGCTTCTCTCCTGAAGGACGTCCGCCCGATGATCATCGGAACGCGGCTACGTTATCGCGGGACGCGCACTTTCTATCGCGTCCGTGCGCCGGCTGAAACGCGGCAGGCGGCCGAGCAATTGTGCCGCAACATTCGCACGGCAGGCGGCAGCTGCATCGTCCTGCCGAGCTGAAAAAGCCTGCACCACGGGAATGATGCAGGCTCTTGAACGTAAATCCGTCTGGAGCGACGATCAGCGACGCTGAGGCCGCAGCGAACGGGCCAGCTCGCGGATGACATTGTCCTCGATGTTGAGGTTCAGATCATTGTCATCGCCAGCTTCGTCATCCCCGAGATCCGCATCGGCCGCGGCAGCAGGCCTGGACAGAACGCCCCGTTGCGGCTGCGCCGTTCTTTCACCACTCTGCGCGGGAGCCGGCGGCGCATTGCGCTGTCCAGCTCCGGCTTCAACCGGGCTTCGCGCAGGTGCGTGCGGTGTATAACCACGTGGCGTGGAATAGCGATTCTCAAGCGTGTCGAGCAGGCTGTTGAGGGCGGCGTTCGACATCGGGACATCGGGAGCTTGAGGCGCTCCTTCCAGGGCGATGGACCGATTCTGGTAAGCCACTTCCGTCGTGACATCCGAGCCGAACCACGACAGGGGACGGAAATCTCTGGCCTCTTCCTCACTCTCGAACGGAACGGAGATCAGGTCCAGCGGTCCCGGTGTGACGAAGCGGACGATCTGGATGTCGCGCGTGCCGACGGTGAGATGGGTGAGCAGGTAGTCGAGCTTGCCGGGCGTCACGTCGAGAAGAGCCTCGGCGTGGGCTCGCGGCACTTCGGTGCGCTCTTCGATCGGCCCGTTTGACCCCGAATGAAGCAGAACAAGGCTACCCTTGTCGCCTTCCACCACCACGAAGGAGCTGCGATCGGCCTGATTGGGGAAGTGGCCTTCCGTGACACGATTGCCTCCCCTCTCCTTGCGGATCAGACGCGCAAGCGAAGAAGCAATGAGATAACGTCTGGAAGTAACCATATTAAGTTCTCTACTATTGATGGAGTGCCGCTCACCGGCTCGCAGAACTAGCAGCATCCATTTTCAATAGAACGAAACTGCAATTCAAATCTCTACGCCGTTAAGCTTCGATTTGAATGCAACAACGTTTACCACTGCAGGATTTCGAGCCTGTAAGTACCGGTTCTCTTGATAGCCTATGATGGCGTTCCCATGGCAAAGTTCAATGCATGGTACCAAAAGCTGCCTGAGTTTTGTCGATAAAGTTAACGCTGCTCCGGAGCAGCTCGGACGATACCACGGAAATCGAAAACACGATTGCCGCCCCGGCAGAAGCGAGGCGGCAATTATGCGCGTTGAACTATCACATAAGTTAATGGCCCCGGCATCTCGATCGACGAGATGCCGGGGCCATGCGACGCATGCTGGAAACCGCGTTACTCGCTGGACTTCGTCTTCGGCACGTAAGGGCCGTTGCCGTCGAATGTGTAGGCGGTCTTCACCGTGGTGTAGAACTCCTGCGCGTAGCGGCCCTGCTCACGCGGACCGTAGGACGAGCCCTTCCGGCCACCGAACGGCACATGGTAGTCCACGCCCGCCGTCGGCAGGTTCACCATCACCATGCCGGCTTCCGCATTGCGCTTGAAGTGCGAGGCATATTTCAGGCTCGTGGTGCAGATGCCGGACGACAGGCCGAACTCTGTATCGTTGGCGAGTTCCAGAGCCTCATCATAATTCTTCGCGCGGGTAACGGTCGCCACCGGTCCGAAGATCTCCTCGCGGGCCACGCGCATCTCGTTGCTCACCTCGGTGAACAGAGCCGGCGCCAGGTAGAAGCCGGGCGTGTCGCGCTTCAGCAGCTCGCCGCCGGCGACCAGCTTGGCGCCTTCCTCCTGGCCGATGCGGATGTACTTGAGATCCTGATCGAGCTGGCTCTGGTCGACGACCGGGCCGATATGCGTGCCGGCCTTCAAGGCATCGTCGATGACCAGTCCCTGCATGCGCTCCTGCATGGCGGCGACGAACGCGTCGTGAATGCCCTCGGTGACGATCAGGCGCGAGGAGGCCGTGCAGCGCTGGCCGGTGGAGAAGAAGGCGCTGTTGACCGCGCATTCCACCGCCACCTTCAGGTCGGCGTCGTCGAGCACGACCATCGGGTTCTTGCCGCCCATCTCGAGCTGAACCTTCTTCATCGGATCAGCCGTGATGCAGGTCTGGGCCACCTTGCGGCCGGTCGGCACCGAACCGGTGAACGAGATGGCGGACACCTTCGGGCTGTTGAGCATCGCTTCGCCGACCACCGAACCGCGGCCCATCACCAGGTTGAACACGCCCGCCGGCACGCCGGCGCGGATGATGATCTCGGACAGCGCATGGGCTGAGCCCGGGACGAGGTCGGCCGGCTTGAACACCACCGTGTTGCCGTAGGCGAGCGCCGGAGCGATCTTCCAGGCCGGAATGGCGATGGGGAAGTTCCAGGGCGTGATCAGGCCGACGACGCCCACCGGCTCACGGGTGATCTCCACGTCGATGAAGGGCCGCACGGACGGCACCTTCTCGCCGGCCATGCGCAGGCACTCGCCGGAGAAGAACAGGAAGATCTGCGCCGCGCGGGTGACCTCGCCGATGCCCTCCGGCAGGGTTTTGCCCTCCTCGCGGGAGAGCAGGCGGCCAAGCTCTTCCTTGCGGGCCAGGATCTCGTCCCCGACAGCCTTGAGGATATCGTGACGCTGCTGGATCGTGGAGCGCGACCAGGCCGGGAAGGCATCGTAGGCGGCGGCAATGGCACGCTCCGCCTCGGCCGCGGACGCGCGGGCGTACTCGCCGACCACGTCGGTCGTGTTGGACGGGTTGATGTTCGCCGAGGCGTCCGTGGCTGAGATCCACTCGCCGGCAATATAGTTCTTCGTCATCGTTAACCTGCCTGTCTGGTGTTGAGAAGGCCCCGCTGGGCCAGGTTCGACATGAAAGCTGCAAGGCCGAAGGTCCACGGCTCGCATTCGGAGCTCGGCTTCATGCGGTTCACGAGCGCCCCAAGCTTGGGCGCCGCAATGGTGACGATGTCGCCGCGCTTATGCGTGAAGCCCATGCCGGCATCGTCCCGGTCCTGCGTGGGAGCGAACATCGTTCCAAGGAACAGGGCGAACCCGTCCGGATACTGATGGTGAGTGCCGACCGTCTGCGCGACGAGATCCTCGGGATCGCGGCTGATCTTGGTGATCGAGGACGAACCTTCGAGCCTGAACCCGTCCTCGCCCTCCACGGTCAGCGTCACGTCGGTCCGGCGGACATCGTCGAGGGAGAAGGTCTCGTCGAAGAACCGGATGAACGGACCGACCGAGCAGGACGCGTTGTTGTCCTTCGCCTTCGAGAGGAGCAGCGCCGAGCGGCCCTCGAAATCGCGAAGGTTCACGTCGTTGCCCAACGTCGCGCCGACGATCTTGCCTTCGGCGGTAACGATGATCACCACCTCGGGTTCGGGATTGTTCCAGGTGGATTTGGGATGCAGGCCCGCATCCATGAACGCCCCCACGGCCGAGAGGGTCGGAGCCTTGGTGAAGACCTCCGCATCAGGTCCGATGCCCACCTCCAGATACTGGCTCCAGGCTCCCTGGGCGACGAGAACCTCCTTCAGGGCCATGGCTTCGGGCGAGCCCGGCTTGAGACGGCTCAGGTCGTCGCCGACGAGGCGCAGAACCTCGGCCCGAATGGCCGCGGCCGCGCTGGCATCGCCCCGGGCCCGTTCCTCGATGACACGCTCCAGCATGGAAACCGCGAAGGTGACGCCGGCCGCCTTGACGACCTGGAGGTCGATGGGGGCGAGCAGCCACGGCTTCGACGGATCCCGACGATCGGGGGACGTATTGCCGGCAATCTCTTCCAGAGACCCGACACGCTCGCCTTTGGCGGCCTTCAGGACGCCCGCCGGATCGTCCAGGGCGGCCAGGCCGCTGACCGTGGAGCAGGTGGCGGAGATGTCGAAGAGGCCGTCCTTCCTCACCGCCACGACCGAGGGTCCTATGCCGGGACGCCACACACGTCCGACAAGGGCGCCTTGGAACCCATCCGTCGGCAGAATACGGGCTATGTTCGTCGAAGACAGGTGATCCATCGGCTGGCGCTCGCTTTCCGTTTCGCTGTTCAGCGTCGTTTCCCCAGAGCACCGGCCCAACGGGTCCGATGCCCCCTTGTCATTGCGCATGGTTCGGTGCGGAACCGGGGTCCGCACGACGCGCTTTGCGTCCTTGATATAACCGTCGGGGCGCAAGGGGCCATAGGGAAAATGACATTCTCCGTCTTCGGGCGGGGAAAGAGTAACCCCGCGCTCTCACCCATTTCGCATCCTGGTCACGACGTTCGAGCCCGCGGAGCCGTCAGCCCCCTGAGAGCCATTTGCGGATCCGTCCGGAAAAAGGAGAGTTAACCCGGCCTTGAAAGTGTGCTTTGTGCGGGGCCTGGGCCCAAGGAGTTTCCTTCATGAACGACGACAAGCCTTCGAACGCGGCCAATATCGCCTCGCCGTCCTACAGGCTGGCCGCGATGGATCAGGATTTTCTCCTGGGTGATTCCATGCGGGGTGTCCGGTTCATGCTGGAATACGCCAAGGCGGAGGACAGCCTGCGGATCTGGGGGGTGCGCTCGACCATCGTCGTTTTCGGCAGCGCCCGCGTGCGGGAGAACGGTCCTGGAAAGCATCCGTTCTGGTACGGACAGGCTCGCGCCTTCGGGGCCCTTGCATCACAGCGCGGCGGTGCCCTGACCGACAACGGCGGCAAGCGGGACAACGTGATCGCCACCGGCGGCGGCCCGGGCATCATGGAGGCGGCCAACAGGGGAGCATTCGACGTCGGTGCTCCCTCCATCGGCTTCAACATCACCCTGCCCCACGAGCAGGAGCCCAATGCCTATTCGACCCCGGACCTGACGTTCCGTTTCCACTACTTCGCCATGCGCAAGATGCATCTGGCGATGCGGGCCAATGCCCTGGTGGTGTTCCCCGGCGGATTCGGCACCCTCGATGAATTGTTCGAGCTCCTGACCTTGCGCCAGACCGGCAAGGCGCCTCCCCTGCCGATCGTCCTCTTCGACCGAGCCTATTGGCAATCGGTGATCAAGTTCGATGCGCTGCTCGAACACGGCATGGTGAGTGAGAGTGACCGCAGGCTCGTGAACTTTGCCGAGACCGCGGAGGATGTGTGGCAAACCCTCATCGATAACGGCCTCATCGTGCAGACTCTGGAACGGAAGCCTGATGCGGAGCTCTAGCAAGGTTGGGCATCCTGTCGAATTGATTTGACAAAAACCGGGGCTTGAATTGTGATTGGTCTCATGGGGACCGCGATCTCCCCACGAGGCGACATGCCCAAGCATCGCATCCGCTCTGAACCTTTACGGATGCAACCATGTCGTCATTCAACACCATCTCGCCTGAAAAACTTGCGCGTCTCATCGGCACGCCCAAATGCCCTCTCCTCATCGATGTGCGCACTGATGAGGACTTCGATGACGATCCCCGCCTGATCCCCGGCTCCAGGCGCAGATCATTCGACGCCGTCACCGATTGGTCTCATGAGCTTGATGGACAGCCTGCTGTCGTGATCTGCCAAAAAGGCCTGAAGCTCAGCCATGGGGCGGCCGCCTGGCTGCGCCATGCCGGATCGGCGGCAGACTCCCTTGAAGGCGGAACGTTGGCCTGGGCGCAGGCCGGTCTGCCTATGGTACCGGCCGACCGGGTTCCACCACGTGATTGCCAAGGGCGAACCATCTGGGTGACGCGGTCGCGGCCCAAGATCGACCGGATCGCCTGCCCCTGGTTGATCCGCCGCTTCGTCGACCCCGATGCCGTTTTCTTGTTCGTCCCGACCTCCGAAGTCCAGGGCGTGGCGGAACGCTTTTCGGCCACACCGTTCGACATCGAAGGCGAAGGAGTATTCTGGAGCCATCGTGGCGAACTTTGCACCTTCGACATCATGGTCGAAGAATTCGGCCTTTCCACCGAGCCTCTGAAGCACCTCGCAACCATCGTCAGGGGAGCCGATACGGCACGGCTCGATCTGGCTCCGGAGGTGCCCGGCCTGCTCGCCGCCTCTTTAGGCCTGTCGCGGATGTATGCGGACGATCTTGCCCAGCTCGAAGCCGGGCTTCTGCTCTACGATGCCTTCTATCGCTGGTGTCGGGATGCAACTGATGAAACCCATAACTGGCCCTCGAAGAAGCTGGAGATCTGACGTGACGGACATCGCTCAGAACTCGGACAAGCGTGTCGATCAGGTTCCAGCGGAGCATGGCGTCTCGCTCGGCGAGGCTTTCCGCGTCTGGCTGCGCGTCGCGGCCTTGAGTTTCGGCGGGCCTGCCGGGCAGATCGCGGTGATGCACCGGATCCTGGTCGAGGAGAAACGCTGGATTTCCGAGAACCGGTTTCTCCATGCCCTCAACTACTGCATGCTGCTGCCGGGCCCGGAGGCGCAGCAGCTGGCCACCTATGTGGGCTGGCTCATGCATCGCACCCTCGGCGGCCTCATGGCGGGCGGATTGTTCATCCTGCCCGGCATCGTGGCCATCATGGGACTGAGCTGGATCTATGCCCTCTACGGCAAGGTCGGCATCGTTGCGGCGCTCTTCTTCGGCCTGAAGGCAGCCGTGCTCGCCATCGTGCTCGAAGCGGTGCTGCGGATCGGCAGGCGGGCCCTCAAGAACCGCATTCTGATCGGCCTCGCGGCGGCAGCCTTCGTGGCGATCTTCTTCCTCGGTGCACCCTTCCCGCTGATCGTGTTCGCAGCCGGTCTGATCGGCCTTCTCGGCGGGCGAGCAGGCCTTCCGCAGTTCCAATCGGGTGGGCAGGACAACGGCGCAGGGGAACGAGGCAATCTCCTGGGCGAGCATCTTCCGGCCCACGCGTCCCCGAACGTGAGACGAAGCGTGTATGTGGCGGCGATCTGGCTGGCTCTCTGGCTCGCGCCCGTTCTGATGCTCGTCCTGATCTTCGGCAGAGGCGACGTCTTCAGCCAGATCGCGATCTTCTTCTCCAAGATGGCGATGGTCACCTTCGGCGGCGCTTACGCGGTTCTGGCCTATGTGGCGCAGCAGGCGGTGGACACTTATGGCTGGCTGCGCCCCGGCGAGATGCTCGATGGTCTCGGCATGGCCGAGACGACGCCCGGACCGTTGATCATGGTGCTGCAATTCGTGGGCTTCATGGCGGCCTTCCGGGAGGCTAATGCGCTCAATCCGCTGCTGGCCGGGACCTTGGGCGGTCTTCTCGCCACCTGGGTGACCTTCACGCCCTGCTTTCTCTGGATCTTTCTCGGCGCCCCCTACATCGAGGTCCTGCGCGGCAACCGGGCTCTGGGCGGAGCCCTCTCGGCCATCACGGCCGCCGTCGTCGGCGTGATCCTGAACCTAGCGATCTGGTTCGGCATTCACACGATCTTCGGCAATGTTCAGACCGTGGAATGGGGGCCGTTCCGTTTCGCCGCACCAATGTGGGACAGCGTCAACCTTTGGGCGCTGGTGCTCTCGGGTGCTGCAATCCTGGCCATGTTCCGCTTCCACGCCGGGATGCTGCCGACGCTTGCCGCGACATCGGCGGCGGGAATCGCCATTTATTGGGCGGGGATCATCGCTTGAGTGAGGTGAGGCGGGAGGCCGCCTCACCTTCGAATTTTTTCGGCTTCAGGTCGTGGACGAAATCTGCCCACCGTCGACGCGCAGAATCGAGCCCGTCATGAACGAGGCCTTCTCACTCGCGAGGAAGACGGCCGCGGCTGCGAACTCCTCGATCTCACCGTAGCGGCCTGCCGGAATGCCGGCACGCGCAGCAGCCGCCACATCCTCGACTGAGCGGCCGGTGCGCTCCGCATTTGCGGTATCGAGCTGCTTCAGGCGATCGGTAGCGATGCGGCCCGGCGCGATGGCGTTTACTGTCACGCCCGAAGATGCCACTTCGCTTGCGAGCGTCTTGCCCCAGCCCACCAGCGCGGGCCGGATGGCATTCGAGATGGCGAGATTCGGGATCGGCTGGATCACCCCGGAGGAGATCACGGAGATGATGCGGCCGAACTTGCGCTCGATCATGCCGGGAAGCAGCTGATCGGCAATCCGCACGAGATTGACGAACATGGCATCGAACGACTGGCGCCACTGGTCGGACGAAACGCCCTGCGCCTTGCCGGGCGGCGGGCCGCCACTGTTAAGCACGAGAATATCCACGCCACCGAGCGCGGCCGTTACATCCTTCACCAGCGCGTCGACCTGATCGACCTTGCCGGTGTCGCAGATGAAGGGAAGAACGTCCCTGCCGATCTTATCGGCCGCCGCCTTCGAGCCTTCCATCGTTCGGCTGGCGATGGCGACGCGCGCGCCCTCCTCCGCCAACCCTTGAGCGATGCCGAAGCCCAGCCCCTTGCTCGCGCCGAGAACGAGCGCGCGCTTTCCTTTCAACGCTGTTTCCATTCGTGAAACTCCCCTTGTTTAGATTACGAGCGCTCGATGCGCTCCATCAGCCATTCGATTTCGGCAATGGTTTCCGGGCTCAGCTTCGGCCCTGGCTTGCGCAGCGTGTCGGACGCGATGATGCCGCGTCGCTTCAGCACGTATTTGCGCACGGCGAGCCCCACGCCGGGCTGCGTTTCGTAACGCACCAGCGGCAGGTGGCGGTCGAAGAGATCGTGCGCCTCCTTCCGCTTGCCCTGGTTGATGAGATCGACCACGCCGACCAGCATCTCCGGATAGGCATAGCCCGTCATGGCGCCGTCGGCGCCGCGCTCCATCTCGAAGGGAAGGAACATGCCGCCATTGCCGCAGAGAATGGACACGCGGCGCACCTGACCGGCGTCGCTCGCGCGGCGCAGCGTCGTGATTTTGTCGAGGCCCGGCCAATCCTCGTGCTTGAGCATCACGCAGGAGGGGCTCTGTTCGATGATCCGCATAATCACCTTGGGCGTCATGACAACATTGGTCGTGAGCGGGTAATCCTGGATCACCCACGGCACGTTCGCCCCGATGGCTTCCACCGCATCGGCATAGTAGGAGACAATCTGGTCGTCGGTCTTGAGGGTCGAGGGTGGAGCAATCATGACGCCGGCTGCGCCCGCGTCCATCACCTTGGAGGACAGGCCCGACATGGCGGCGAAGCCCGCGGCCGAAACGCCGACGATGACAGGAACGCGCCCGGCCACCGTGGCGATGACCTGACGGGCAAAGGCAAGAGCTTCATCAGCCGCCAGCTTGGGCGCTTCGCCCATGATGCCGAGAATCGTCAACCCGGTGGCGCCGGCTTTCAGGTATGCCTCGACCATCCGGTCGGTCGAGGCGACGTCTACACGCCCATCGCTCTCGAAAGGCGTGGGACAGATGACATAGACGCCGGCGGCAGAACTCGTGAGCAAGGCTTCCTCCATGGCAGGATGGGGCAGGAGAGATCAGGGTCCCTCCATACACCCGCTTTCCGCCTGGTGCACTACCTTAGCTGCAGCCGGCCCTCATACCTTTAGCGGTGGCCGGAACCGCCCTTCTTGCCGCCGCCGTCCTGCTTGTTGACGGTGGCCCAGGCACGCCGCTCGGCTTCCTTCTCCGAGACGCCGCGGTTTTCGTAACCTTCCTCGATATGTTCGGCCTTGCGCTTCTGCTTGTCGGTATAGGCGGACTTGTCACCGCGGGACATGAATTTCTCCTCTCACGCTTAAATCCAGTCGCGCACCCTGCCGGGATGCGCCCAAGGACTAAAACCGAGTAGGTTCGACCAGGTTCCGAAACTCTGTTTCCTATCCGCTGTTGCGCAGACCGGCCGCAATGCCGTTGATGGACAGGTGAATACCCTGAACGACCTGCTCGTCCGCATCGCCTGAACGGTGACGCTTCAGCAATTCGATCTGCAGGTGATTCAGCAGATCGAGATAGGGGAAGCGATTGCGGATCGAGCGGGCGAGAAGCGGATTGCCGTCGAGCAGGGATTGCTGCTGCATGATGGCGAGCAGCTGCTTGATCGAATCCTCCCATTCGTGGCGCAGGCGCGGGAAGATGGCCTCGCGCAAACTGTCCTCCTCGACGAGCTTCGCGTAGCGCGACGCGATGGCGATATTGCTCTTCGCGAGCACCATGTCCATGTTCGACAGAAGCGCCTGGAAGAATGGCCACTCGCGATACATCTCCTGCAGCAGCGCCAAGCCGGTGTCGGGCCGCTTTTCGAGCCACTCGTTGACAGCCGAACCGAAGCCGTACCAGCCCGGCAGCATGAGGCGGCATTGCGCCCAGCCGAACACCCAGGGAATGGCGCGCAGATCCTCGATGCGCCGTGAATTGGTACGCGAGGCGGGCCGGCTGCCGATGTTCAGGTTGGCGATCTCACCGATCACCGTCGATTCCCAGAAATAGCGCTCGAATCCTTCGGTCTCGTAGACGAGCGCCCGGTAGGCCTTGAAAGCGCTGTCCGACAGTTCCTCCATGGCATTCAGGTATTCCTCGCGCGGAGCGGATTGCCCGGAATGCAGCAGTGACGCTTCAAGCGTCGCGGCAGCCAGGATCTCGAGATTGCGTCGCCCCAGATCCGGATTGGAGTATTTGCCCGCGATCACCTCACCCTGTTCCGTGATGCGGATGGCGCCCTGCACGGCGCCCCCGGGCTGCGCGAGGATTGCCTGATAGCTCGGCCCGCCGCCACGGCCCACCGACCCGCCGCGACCGTGAAAGAGCCGGAGAGCCACGCCATGGCGCTTGAACACCTCGATCAGCTCGATTTCCGCCTTGTAGAGTTCCCAGCCGGACGTGAGGAAGCCGCCATCCTTGTTGCTGTCGGAATAGCCGAGCATCACCTCCTGCGCCTGATCTCGGCTGCGCAACAGGCGCATGTAATCGGGCAGCGCAAAGAGCGCATCCATCACGCCGCTGCAATGGCGCAGGTCCGCTATGGTCTCGAAAAGCGGAATGATATTCACGTCCATCTCGCCGTCGCGTGGACGCAAGAGACCCGCTTCCTTCAGGAGAAGAGCCACTTCCAGAATGTCTGACGGATCGCTCGCCTTGGAGATGACGTAGTTCGGCACGGCCGCGCGGCCGTAGCGCCGGTGCGCTTCGGAAGCCTCGTGAACGATGGCGAGTTCGGACGAGGTTTCCGGCGAGTAGTCGAGATAGGGCGAGGTCAGGGGGCGCGGTGTCGCGAGCTCTTCCAGGAGAAGGGCGACACGTTTGTCCTCAGTCAGTCCTTCGTAATCGGTGCCGGGAATCGCCTTCTCGAAGAGTTCCGCGACCACGCGTTGATGAACGTCGGAGTTCTGCCGCATGTCGAGGCTTGCCAGATGGAAGCCGAACACGTCGACGGCGCGGCGCAGTTTGCGCAGGCGCCCACGCGACAGGGAACCCGATCCGTTCGCCCGCAGGGAGCGGTGCAGGATCGACAGATCGCCTTCGAATTCCTCGACATCGCCATAGGCCGGCGCATCGCCCACCGCGTGACGCGCCACGTCGCCATGTCCGAGCCGGGCGGCGGTTGAAGCGAGGCGCGCATAGATGCCCGTGATAGCCCGGCGATAAGGCTCGTCCTGGCGATGGGGCGATGGATCGGGAGACGCTTTGGCGAGTTCCTGAACCTCATCGGAAACGTTCACATAGCGCCCATCAAGCGACAACTCGGCGCCCAGGCAATGGAGTTCTTCGAGATAGAAGCCGAGCGCATGCTTGCTCTGCAGCAGCAGAGCCTGACGCAGAGCGTCCGCCGTCACGAAGGGATTGCCGTCACGGTCGCCTCCGATCCAGCTCCCCATCCTCAGGAAGGAGGGAAGCTCCACGCTTTCCCAGACCGGATCCATGGCCGCGAGCTGATCCTCCAGGGCCGCATAGACACGGGGCAGCTCCTTGAAGAACGTGTAGTCGTAATAGGAGAGGCCATTGTTGACCTCGTCGATCACCTTGAGCCTGTTCCGGCGCAGGATGCTCGTCTGCCAGAGGGTGAGGATGGCGCGGCGGAGGCCCTCCTGGCAGGTCGCCTCCTCGTCCGGCGTCAGATGCTGCCGGTCGCGTTGCGCCAGGATCTGAGAGATCTCCATCTCCCGATCGATGGTGCTCTTGCGGCGCACCTCGGTCGGATGCGCGGTCAGGACGGGACAAACGAGTGCGGAGCCGAAGAAGGCCTGCAGCGCGTTGTGGCTGATGCCCGACTCCCGGATGAGCTTGAGGGCCCGTGCCAATGTTCCCTCGCGCGGCGCCGACGCCTCCATGGCGTGCGCACCGGCCATCGCATGGGCACGGGAGCGGCGAACATGGTGCTGGTCCTCGGCGATGTTCGCCAGATGCGAGAAATAGCTGTAGGCCCGAATGATCTGATTGGAACGCCCCCGAGAGAGGCTGTTCAGGATCGTCTCGAGCTCGCGGCGGGCGATTTCATCCTCATCACGATGGAAGCGGATCGAAGTCTGGCGGATGCGCTCCACGATCTCGTAGGCCGCTTCGCCTTCCTGCTCTCGGATCGTGTCGCCGAGGATGCGCCCCAGAAGCCGGATGTCGTCGCGAAGGGGAAAGTCCTTCTCGGGCGTGACGTCGCGATTGATCAGGGACATGGGAAAGCTCCCGCTTCATGTGCATATGTTGCACTGCGAAATAAAACCCTTTGATACCCCACTGCAAGCGTAATTTTATTCTAAATTCGACCTAGTTTCCAACTGCCCAGCGGTCTGGCGCCTCCGATTGGCCGATGAGAGCCAGCCCATAGGCGATCGACTCGAACTGGTCCGCGGATGTCAGCCTCGTCTCGCCGAATCGGTCGACGAACAGGCGGCGGATCGCTGGGACGAAAGACGTACCGCCGGTGAGGAAGACCCGTTCGATCTCACCGGGCTTCACACCGGCTTTGGCAAGCGCCTCGTCGACCGTCTGGGCAATCCGGCCGACATCCTCGGCGATCCAGGACTCGAAATCGGCCCGGGAGATCCTTGCCTGTATGTCGACACCCTCGCCTTGGAAGCGGAAATCCGTCTCCTCATGGTTGGAGAGCGCCACCTTGGCGGAAGATACCGCTCGATAGAGGGCAAAGCCCAAATCGTATTCGATAATATCGATGAATTTCTCTAGCGGCTCCGGCTCCAGGGCGACGCGGGCGAGTTCCCGAAGCTCCTTCAGATCGCCGCTGCCCTTCATCATCGCGAGCTGGTTCCAGCGGGCGAAGTTGGCGTAGTAATGGTTGGGGATCGACAGGATCTTGTCCATGGAGCGATAAAGCCCGCCCTTGCCGAGACGCGGCGACACGACCCTGTCGACGATCCGGTAATCGAAGGCATCGCCCGCAAGGCCGATGCCTGCATGTCCCAGCGGCTCGGCGCGCAGCGCGCCGCCGGCCTTCGAGAACCGCATCACCGAAAAATCGCTGGTGCCTCCGCCGAAATCCGCCACGAGGACGGTGGCGTCGTGATCGAGCTGTCGTGCATAGAAGAAGGCCGCACCGACCGGCTCATAGACATAGCGGGCCTGCTCGGCCCCCAGCCGTCCGAAGGCGGTCCGGTAGCGCCGCATGGCGAGATCGTCGTCCGGATTGTAGCCCGCGAACTGGACCGGCCGGCCGATGACGACATTGCCGGCACCCCAGTCCAGCCGGGAGCCGCCGTGATGCGCGAGCGTGCGCAGGAATGCGCTCAGCAGGTCCTCGAAAGCGTAGCGCTCCCGGAAGATGCGGGTTTCCTTGAAGGTGGCGCTGGCCGCGAAGGTCTTGAAGGACTGAATGAAACGGTGGGCATGGAGCCCCTCGAGGAACTGCTCGATGGCCCAGGGACCGCCCTCCACTTCCGTGCGCAGGCCGTTGCCGTGCCGCTCGTCCCAGAAGCAGAGCGCCGTGACATAAACCTTGAGGCGTTCTCCCCCATGCTCGAAGGTGAGCGCCTCCACATTCCCGTCCGGATCCGCGATGGCCACGACCGTGTTGCTGGTTCCGAAATCGATGCCGATGGAAAAATCAGGGGATGGGGGCATGGGCACCTCGGAGGACGGCTTGAAGGGCCGGACGGTCTATACGCCAAGGCCAGACAAGCCAAGGGGAAAAGTCAAACACCTCATTCCCTAACGGCACTGCGACCCCGGGGCTGTGGACGGCCCGTTGACCGGGAGGCGCCCGGCACCGTAGAAGCCGCGCCTTATGCTTTTTCGGAGACTTTCATGCTATCCATCGGTCAGCGCATTGCGAACGAACTGAATGTTCAGGAATGGCAGGTCAAGGCAGCCGTCGAGCTGCTCGACGGCGGCTCCACCGTTCCCTTCATCGCGCGCTACCGCAAGGAAGTCACCGGCACCCTGGACGATGCCCAGCTGCGCACACTGGAGGAGCGCCTGCGCTACCTGCGCGAGATGGAGGACCGCCGCAAGACGATCCTCGACAGCATCCGCGAGCAGGGCAAGCTTAACGACGAGCTGGCACTCCAGATCAACAATGCCGACACCAAGGCACGCCTCGAAGATCTCTACCTGCCCTACAAGCCCAAGCGGCGCACGAAGGCGCAGATCGCCAAGGAGGCGGGGCTGGAACCCTTGGCCGATCTCCTCCTGAGCGAGCCCGCCCGCGATCCGAAGGACGCGGCCGCTGCCTTCGTGAACGCCGAGAAGGAGGTCGCCACGCCCGAGGCTGCGCTGGAAGGGGCTCGTTCGATTCTCGTCGAGCGCTTCTCGGAAAACGCCGAGCTGCTGGGCTCCTTGCGCGACATCTATTGGGAGCGCGGCAGCCTCACCTCCAAGGTCCGCGACGGCAAGCAGACGGACGGGGCGAAGTTCTCCGATTACTTCGATTTTGCCGAGCCACTGACGAAGCTTCCTTCCCACCGCATCCTCGCGCTGTTTCGTGGTGAGAAGGAAGAGATCCTCGATCTTCGCATGGAGGAGGACAAGGATGCTGCCGAGCCCGGCTACGTCAGCCGGTATGAGGGCCGCACCGCGCTCGCCTTCGGCATCGTCGACCAGGGCCGTCCGGGCGACAAATGGCTCCTGGAAACCGTGCGCTGGGCCTGGCGTACGAAGCTGCGGTTCTCCATCGAACTCGACATGAAGATGAAGCTCTGGCAACTCGCGGAAGACGAGGCGGTGAAGGTATTCGCGGGCAACCTGCGCGACCTGCTGCTCGCGGCTCCCGCCGGCGCGCGCCCGACACTCGGCCTCGATCCAGGCTTCCGCACCGGCGTGAAAGTGGCCGTGGTGGATGCGACTGGAAAGGTCGTGGCAACCGATACCATCTACCCGCACGAGCCGAAGCGCCAATGGGATGAGTCCATCGCGACGCTGGCGCGGCTCTGCCGCGTGCACAAGGTCGAACTCGTCGCCATCGGCAACGGCACGGCCTCGCGCGAGACCGACAAGCTCGCGGCCGAGCTGGTGTCGAAGCACCCGGACCTGAAGCTCACCAAGATCATGGTCTCAGAGGCGGGAGCCTCGGTCTATTCCGCCTCTGCCTTTGCCAGCCAGGAGCTGCCGGATCTCGACGTGTCCCTGCGCGGCGCCGTCTCCATCGCGCGCCGCCTGCAGGATCCGCTGGCGGAGCTCGTGAAGATCGACCCGAAGTCCATCGGCGTCGGGCAGTACCAGCACGACCTCGCGGAATACAAGCTCTCCCGCTCCCTCGATGCAGTGGTGGAGGATTGCGTGAACGCGGTCGGCGTCGACCTCAACACTGCCTCCGCGCCGCTCCTCTCCCGCGTGTCGGGCCTCGGCGAGTGGGTGGCGAAGAACATCGTCGAGCACCGCGATGCCAACGGGCCGTTCAAGACCCGCAAGGCGCTGACCAAGGTTTCGGGTCTGGGCCCCAAGACCTTCGAACAGGCCGCGGGCTTCCTGCGCATTCCGAACGGCGACGACCCGCTCGATGCCTCCGGTGTTCATCCGGAAGCCTATCCGGTCGTGCGCCGCATTCTCGAAGCCACGAAGAGCGACATCAAGGTCGTGATCGGCAACGGGGCCGTCCTGAAGAAGCTCAACCCGCAGGCCTTCACGGACGAGAAGTTCGGCGTGCCGACCGTGAAGGACATCCTGAGCGAACTCGAGAAGCCCGGTCGCGACCCGCGTCCCGAATTCAAGACCGCCACCTTCATGGAAGGCGTGGAGAAGATCAGCGACCTGAAGCCCGGCATGGTGCTGGAGGGCGTCGTCACGAACGTGGCCGCCTTCGGCGCCTTCGTCGATGTGGGCGTGCACCAGGACGGGCTCGTGCATATCTCGGCACTGGCCGACACCTTCGTGAAGGATCCGCGCACCGTCGTGAAGCCGGGCGACATCGTGAAGGTCAAGGTGCTTGAAGTCGACGTTTCGAGGAAGCGCATCTCGCTTTCCATGCGCATGAGCGATCCTGCCGAGAAGCGGCCTCAGGGCCGCCAGGACGACAACCGGTCGGCGTTCCAGAAGCACCGCTCCCAGAACGAACGGAAACCGGCCCCGC
Source organism: Microvirga calopogonii (assembly GCF_003347665.1). Taxonomy (GTDB): domain Bacteria; phylum Pseudomonadota; class Alphaproteobacteria; order Rhizobiales; family Beijerinckiaceae; genus Microvirga; species Microvirga calopogonii. Next base: position 13,165 of record NZ_QDGA01000004.1, on the reverse strand, counting down.
AGGCTTCAGCCTCAGGCGGCGCTTTGGCCGATGCCCTGCGCCGGGCCGCAATGGCCGGCGGCAAGGACAAGGGCAGCCGGAAATAAGCGCGACCGGGGCGGCTTGTGGCCGCCCCTGAATTGCCAAGCGCATTGTGCGGATCCCAAAAGTGGCTTCCACTTTTGGGTCCGATGCTCTAGAAGCAAAGCGTCTCACGGGGAGCCCATCCAGGGCTGAGAGGTGGCAAGGCCGCCGACCCGTCGAACCTGATCCGGGTCATGCCGGCGGAGGGAATGAGCATGCGACATCGCCAGAAAAGCCATGCCCCGTGCAATCTGCGCCGCCGGTTCGGCCTGCCTCATGCATGGGAGCGCTCCTGATGTTACGCCGACTGTTTCTCACCCTCGCGACATTTGTGCTCGCGACAAGCCTTGCCCAGGCCCAGACCAAACCGACGCTCACCGTCTACACCTACAGCTCGTTTGCCGGGAAATACGGTCCCGGCAAGACCGTCAAGGAGCGCTTCGAGGCGACCTGCGGCTGCGAGCTGAACTGGGTCACGGCCGAGGATGCCGGGAGCCTGCTCGGGCGGCTGCGGCTCGAAGGCGAGAACACCAAGGCCGACGTGGTGGTCGGTCTCGACATGAATCTCATGGCGGAGGCCAAGTCGCTCAACCTCTTCGCGCCCCACGGCGTGAATGGTAGGGATCTGACACTTCCTATCACATGGAGTGACGACACCTTCCTTCCATTCGACTGGGGCTATTACGCCTTCGTCTACGATGCCAACAAGCTCGCCAATCCGCCCAAGAGCCTGAAGGAGCTGGTCGACAACCCCAACGGGCCGAAAGTGGTCCTGCAGGATCCCCGCACCAGCGCGCCGGGGCTCGGCCTGCTGCTCTGGATGCAGAAGGTCTATGGCGACCAGGCCGGTGAGGCCTGGGGCAAGCTCAAGCCACGCATCGTCACCTTCACCAAGGGCTGGTCCGAGGCCTATGGCCTGTTCCTGAAGGGCGAGGCCGACATGGTGATGTCCTACACCACCTCTCCGGCCTATCACGTCGTCGCGGAGAAGAAGGACAACTACAAGGCCGCCGCCTTCGCGGAGGGACATTACCTTCACGTGGAACTGGCCGGCATGACCCGCACGACGAAGCAGCCGGATCTTGCCAAGACGTTCATGGCCTTTATCCTCAGCGAGCCGTTCCAGTCGGCCATGCCCGAGGGCAACTGGATGATGCCGGCCAAGACGCCCGCTTCCGGCCTGCCCGATGCCTTCAAGAACCTCGTGCAGCCGGACAAGGCGCTTCTCTTCACCCCCGAGGAGGTGCAGCAGAACCGCCGTGCCTTCACGGATGCCTGGCTCAACGCCACGGCGCGCTGATCGCCGATCATGGTTCTGAAGCTGCCCCATCCCGGAAGCCTGGTGGCCTTCGCCATCGTGTGTCTGGTCGCGGGCGGCTTCGTCGCTCTGGCCACGGTCGACGGAGGGACACCCGCGCTTCTCTCCATCGGCCCCTATCTCGGGCGCGTTCTCGCCTTCTCCATCGTTCAGGCGCTGCTCTCGACCGCGCTGTCGCTTGCTCTCGGGATCGGCCTGGCGCTCGCGCTCGCACGCCGTCGGTTTCCGGGACGCGATCTCGTCCTGGCAACGTTGAGCACCACGATGGTGCTGCCGACCATCGTGGCCGTGTTCGCGGTCTTCGCCGTCTATGGCCGCAGCGGATGGCTTGCCGACATGCTGGCCTTCTTCGGACACAGCAGCAGTTTCAGCATCTTCGGCTATCCGGGAATCCTGATCGCCCATGTGTTCCTGAACGGACCCTTCGTGGCGCGGATCACCCTCGACGGATTGAATCAGGTGCCTGCCGAGCACTGGCGGCTTGCCGGCGCTTTCGGCTTCACGCCGTTCCAGATCTTCCGCCATCTCGACTGGCCGGTGCTGCGGGCGGAGCTGCCCGGCATCGCGGGCCTCATCTTCCTGATGTGCTTCAAGAGCTTCGCCATCGTGCTGGCGCTCGGCGGAGGTCCCAGCCGCTCCACGCTCGAAGTGGCGATCTACGAGGCGCTCAAGATCGATCTCGATTTCGGCCGCGTCGCCTGGCTCGCCCTGATCCAGCTCGTGATTTGCCTCTCGATGACGGGTCTGCTCCACTGGGCCTTCACGCGCCCTCCGGTCGGCCATACGATCCGCAGCCTCGTTCGTCGCCCCGATGCGAAGAACCAACGCCTCAAGACCCTCGACGCCATCGTGCTCGTTGTCAGCGCCCTGTTCATCGGACTGCTCGCGTTCAGCGTGCTGACGGGCTTTCGCAGCCTGCCCGCCGTGCTCGATGCGGATCTCCTCCGCGCCTTCGTCACGAGCCTGACGATTGCGAGTGCGGCCGCCATCCTGGCATGCCTCCTCGCTTATGCGCTCGCTTCCGCCGCGCGGCGGAGGCGCATCGCCCTGCGCTCGCCGCGGATCGCCGCCTTCTACGATCTCCTGCCCGACACGCTTCTCGCCGTTCCACCCTTCGCCCTGACCGCCGGCCTGTTCCTGCTGATCCGACGCTTCGGCGATCCCTCGATGGCGGGCCTCATCCTCTTGCCGCTCATCAACGGCCTCGCCGCCGTGCCCTTCGCCTATCGCTATGTGGCGCCGCATCTCCTCACCATCGAGGAACGCTACGGCCGCGTTGCGGCATCTCTCGGCCTCACCGGCTGGTCGAAGCTGACCATCATGGACTGGCCCGCCCTCAAGCGCCCGCTCGCGGCGGGTTTTGCGCTCGCCATGGCCCTGTCCTTCGGCGATTTCGGCATCATCGCTCTCTTCGGCGGCACGGAACTGGTAACCCTGCCCTATCTTCTCTATGAACGCCTCGGAGCCTACCGGCTCGACGAAGCGTCGAGCATCGGCCTCGTCATCGTCCTTTTCGCCGTTCTGCTCGCTCACGTGTCCGGTCGATTGTCCCATGCTGGTGATTGAGAAGTGCCGCCTGACCTGGCCCGATTTTGCGGCCGATTACACGCTGACTGTGCAGGCGGGACAGCTCTGCGCCGTCATCGGCCCGTCGGGCGGCGGCAAGACCACCCTGCTCCACATGATCGCCGGGTTCGAGGTCCCTGAGAGCGGCACCCTGACTTTCGACGGCCGGGACCTCCTTCCGCTGGAACCGGCCAAGCGCCCGGCGGCCATCGTGTTCCAGGACCACAACCTGTTCCCGCACCTAAGCGCGGCGCAGAACGTCGCCCTGGGCCTGCGCCCGTCTCTGCGATTGAGCGCGGATGAGAAGCGCCTCGTCAGCGAGATACTGGACGCGGTCGGCCTCGATGGCTTCGAGGATCGCAGGCCCGGCGAGATGTCGGGCGGGCAGCGGCAGCGCGTGGCGCTGGCGCGCGCGCTGGTCTCGGGACGCCCGCTCATTCTTCTCGACGAACCTTTCAGCAGCCTCGATCCGGCGCTCCGCCGCGACATGATCCTGCTCGTCGACGCATTGCGGCGCAAACGCCCCGTCACCATCCTCATGACGATCCACACACCCGAGGACGTGGCCGATGTGGCCGACCAGATGGCCTTCGTGGCCGACGGGCAGGTCGTGGCGTCGGGAAAGCCCACTGATATTCTCACCAGCGCGCTTGCCCCAAGGATCGCGTCGGCTGTGTCGGATTCGTGAAAGTGCATACCGAGCACCCTCGTTCTCTCATGCTATTGAGATAGACACCTTCGCTCGTCATCACTGGCCTTGTGCTGGTGATCTCGATCATGTGAGGCGCTAGAGCTTCGAACGCAAAAGTGGGAACCGGTTTTGCGTGCAAAGATGCAGGGAAACAAAAGCTTAGAGCATTGGACGTGAGTTCGAATTTGCGTCCGATGCTCTAAGGTGTCATTCCCGGCCGGAGCGCAGGGGAAGGGAATCCATAGCGCTGAGTGTGATCGTAGATCCCCTTCCCGGTCCTTTGGACCGCCGGGGATGACGACGGAGCGCTTCCTGGAAATGGCTGCAAGTGGGTGGCTGGATTGTAGGCCGCTGCATTTCCACGTACCTTCGGCAGACTTCGAGGACGTAGCGAGAGAGGATCCTGCATGGCGAGGCTCGTCTTTGCATTGAATCAGTCGCTGGACGGCTATGTCGACCACGATGCATTTTCGCCTGATCCTGCGGTTTTCCGTCATTTCATCGATGACGTGCGCAGCGTCGCCGGCACCGTATACGGTCGCCGCATGTACGAGGTGATGCGGTATTGGGACGAGGATCGCTCCGAGTGGGACGAGGCCGAGCGTGATTATGCGACGGCGTGGCGGAGCCAACCAAAGTGGGTCGTGTCGCGCTCGTTGGGGTCGGTTGGCCCGAACGCCACTCTTATCAAGGATGATGTGGAGACGACGATACGCCGGTTCAAAGCTCAGTTCGATGGAGAGATTGAAGTTTCCGGTCCGGAGCTCGCGGGATTTCTGACCGACCTGGGCCTTGTCGACGAGTACCGATTGTACCTCCATCCCGTCGTGCTCGGCGGCGGCAAGCCGCTCTTCGCCGGGCCGCGCCCTCGACTTCGCCTCCTGGCGAGCGATCGTATCGGCGAGGACGTGATCAGGCTGACATACGTTCCAGCATAGTCACGGCGAATAGCTTGGCGGACAGATGAGGAAGAGGCTTGTTGGATCGGGAACAGCCGCCCTCGGTGCATCCTTTCGGATCAAGCTCGGCTCTACGAAGCACTCACCCCCGCCCGGCGAGAACCGACACGCCCGACGCATCGAACACGTGCAGGGCCCGGCGCGGCACGTGGGCCGTGTAGGAACCGCCGGGCGCCGCATCGGTCTCACCCGGGGCGCGGACGATCACGTCGTCGCCGCTCGCGAGCTTCATGTAGACATAGCTCGACTCGCCCAACTGCTCGACCGCGTCGATGGTGCCGCGCAGCGAGGCTGCGTCGCCTCCGCCCTCTTCCATGTGCTCGGGCCTGATGCCGATCGTGACATGGTCGCCGGCCGACAGGCTGCCTGCCTTCACATCGACTGACGTCTCCGTACCGGCGAAGCCGACAATGGCGCTGCTCCCCTCGACACGCAGGACCTGCCCCTTGATGAAATTCATCCGTGGCGAGCCGATGAAGCCGGCGACGAACAGGTTGCGCGGATAGCGGTAGAGTTCCAGCGGCGCACCCACCTGCTCGATCCGGCCATGGTTCATCACCACGATCTTCGACGCGAGCGTCATGGCCTCGACCTGATCGTGGGTGACGTAGATCATCGTGGCGCCGAGGTCGCGATGCAGCTTGGCGATCTCGAGCCGCGTGTTGACGCGCAGCGCTGCGTCGAGATTGGAGAGCGGTTCATCGAACAGGAAGACGCTCGGGTTGCGCACGATGGCCCGGCCGATGGCGACGCGCTGGCGCTGGCCGCCCGACAGCTCCCGCGGCTTACGGTCGAGGAGCGGAGTGAGCTTCAGAATTTCCGCCGCCTGCCGCACGCGGCGGTCCACCTCCGCCTTGTTCGTCTTGGCGAACTTCAACCCGAAGGCCATGTTCTTGTAGACGTTCATATGCGGGTAGAGCGCGTAGGATTGGAACACCATCGCGATCTTGCGGTCCGCCGGCGGCAGCTCGTTCACCCGCCGGCTGTCGATCCTGATCTCGCCGCCGCTCACCGTCTCAAGGCCCGCGATGATGCGCAGCAGCGTGGACTTGCCGCAGCCGGACGGGCCGACGAAGACGACGAACTCCCCGTCATCGACCGAGAGATCGATGTCGCGCAGGATCTCCGTCGCGCCGAAGGACTTGGCAACACCGTGCAGGGAAACATCAGCCATCGCGTTCAATTCCAACCATGAGGCGTCATTTCACGGCGCCGGCCGTGAGGCCGCGCACGAGATAGCGCGAGAAGACAAGATAGAGGACGAGGACGGGAGCGATCGCCAGGGTCAGCGACGCCAGCACGGCGTTCCAGTCCGTCACGTATTGGCCGATGAATTGCTGGACGCCCAGGGTGATCGTCTGCTTGCCATCGCCGGGCGCCAGGATCAGCGGGAACCAGAGATCGTTCCAGACCGGCACCATGGTGAAGACGGCGACCGTTGCGACGGCCGGGCTGATGAGCGGCAGGATGATGCTGAAGAAGATCCTGTACTCGCTCACCCCGTCGCAGCGCGCGGCATCGCGCAGGTCCTTCGGAATCTGCTGGATGAACTCGCCGAGGATCAGGATGGCGAGCGGCAATCCTTGCGCCACATAGACGAGGATGAGCGCGGTGAGCGTGTTGACGAGATTAAGCTCCACCATCATGCGCAGGATGCTGACGCTCCCGAGGCGGATCGGCACCATGATGCCGATGGCAAGATAGAGGCTGAGCAGGGTGTTGCCGGGAAACCTGTATTCCGTCAGCGCCCAGGCGGCCATGGCGCCGATGAGCACGATCAGCACGAGGGAGACCAGCGTGACCGTCAGGCTGTTGAAGAAATAGAGACCGAAATCCGCATTGGCGAAGACCCGGTCGAACCCGATGGTCGTGAATGTCTGGCCGTTGGGAAGCCCGAGCGGATCGGCGAAGATCGCGCGCCGCGTCTTGAAGGCGTTGACCAGGATGAGCAGGATCGGTCCCAGCGCCAGGATCGTGTAGAGGATCAGGGCGATGTGGACGGCGATGCGACCGGGCCTGACAATTGTTCCTCTGACGGTTGGTCCCATGGCGCCCTCAGAACGTGTGCCGCTGCAGCCGCCGCTGCACGCCGAACAGATAGATCAGCACGCCGATCAGGATGATGACGAGCATGGCGGTGGCCACCGCCGCCCCCATGGTCGGGCTGCCGACCTGAAGCTGGAAGCCGAAGAAGGTGCGGTAGAAGAACGTGCCGAGAATGTCGGTCGAGAAATTCGGACCCGCGAGCGCGCCCTTGATCGCGTAGATCAGGTCGAACGCATTGAAGTTGGCCACGAAGGTCAGGATCGACACGACGCCGAGCGTCGGCAGGATCAGGGGCAGGCGCACGAACCAGAACACGCTGAAGGGCCCTGCCCCGTCGACGGTGGCGGCATCGAGCAGATCGTCGGGAATGTTCAGGAGCGCGGCATAGATCAGCATCATAGGAATGCCGACGAACTGCCAGACCGAGATGAGGGAGACGGTGAGCAGGGCCGTCGATTCCTGGCCGAGCCATGGGCCGAAGAGACTTCCCAGGCCCACGGCTTTCAGGAGGCTCGGCGCGATGCCCCAGAGCGGATTGAGGATGAGCTGCCAGATGAAGCCGATGATGACGACGGACAGCATGGTCGGCAGGAAGATGAGCGTGCGGTAGACGCTGCCGCCGGTGAGCCGCGGCAGGCTGAGCAGCATGGCGAGCCCCAGGCCGATGCCGTTCTGCACCACCATGTGAATGGCGAAAAAGATCAGGTTGTTGCGCAGCGCGTTCCAGAACTGGCCCGACCAGTTGGGATCGGCCAGAAGGGTCCGGAAGTTCTGCAGGCCGACGAAGCTGCGGATCCCGGCCTCGTCGCCCGCGTAAAGGCTCAGGCGGATCGTGTCGATCAGGGGATAGATCGAGAACAGCGTGTAGATCGCAACCGCCGGCGCGAGGAAGACCGCGATGTGGACGGGAAAGCGCGAGCGAGCCGGCACCGCGCCCGTCGACTGAACCTGTGAAGCCGTGAGATCCGTCATGCTGCTCCGGGCCGAAGGAGAAGGAAAAGCGGGCCGCCTTTCGGAAGCGGCCCGCCCTGTCGTTGTCGGCGCTTACTTCTTGTGCGGCTCGTACCAGCTGGCAAGGCCGTCCTCGGCCTTCTTGGCGGCCTCCTCCGGCTTCATGCTGCCGTTCATCACCTGGGCGCTCACGTTCCAGAGCTCGTTCTCGAGACTCGGCGTGCCGCGGGCCAGGATCTGGTAGGAGTTGCGGATCGAGCTTTCGCAGGTGCCGCGCCAGCCGACGAACTTCGCCGCGACCGGGTCCTTCACCTCGACCTTCGCGTTGGAGAGCGGGAAGAAGCCCGGCAGCTCGTTGGCGTAGATCTCGGCGAATTCAGGGGATGCCACCCAGGACAGGAAGGTCTTGGCCGCCTCGACATTCTTCGATTTGGCATTGATACCAATCGCAATGTCGGTGTGGTCGCTGATGTAGCACTTGTCACCGGCCTTTACGACGGGCGGCGGGAAGGCGTCGAACTGGAAATCGGCCTGCTTGCGGAAGATCGGAACGTCCCAGGAGCCGGCCGGGTAGATCGCCGCGCGGCCCAGCGTGAACAGGTTCTGCGTGTCCGGATATTTCTGCGACTTGTAGCCGTCGCCCATGTAGGGAGCCCAGCTCGCCAATTCCTTGAACACGTCCACATAGGCCGGGTCGGTGAATTTCTGCTTGCCCTCGATGAGCGCCTTGCGGCCCTCCTCGCCCTTCCAGTAGTTCACGCCGATGTTCTGGAAGCCCATGGTGGCGGCTTCCCATTGGTCGGCCGTGCCCATGGCGATCGGCGTGTACTTGCCGTCGGCCTTGATCTTGTCGAGCACCGCGTGGAACTCGGCCATGGTCTTCGGCGGCGTGAGCTTGAGCTCGTCGAAGATTTCCTTGTTGTAGACGAAGCCGTGGATGACCGAGGCCATCGGCATGCAGAAGGTGGTCTTGCCGTCGTCCGTGGACCAGGCGCTCTTGGCCACGTCGGAAAAGTTCTCGATGCCCTTTACGTCGTTGACGGAAACCAGGTTGCCCTTCTTGAACAGGTCCAGGGAGGCATCGAACGGGCGGCAGGTGATGAGGTCGCCCGCCGTGCCGCCGGCGAGGCGCGCGTTGAGGGCGGCGTTGTACTCGGTCGGCGGATCGGCCTTGAACTGCACCTTGATGTCGGGATGCTTCTTGTTGAAGGCCGGAATGATCTTGGTGTTCCAGACATCCGCGTCGTCGTTGCGCCAGCTCTCGATGGTGAGCGTCTGGGCCGACGCGGCATGGGCGAAAGCAAGAGCCGTCGCGGCCACCGAGGCGCCCGCGAGCAACCGCCCTGCACGGCGCAGGAAAGCTTTCGAGTGGAGTTTCTTCATCGTTTTCGTCCTCCGTGACCGAGAGGCGTTCCGAACGCCCCCGAATTGATGGCCCTCTGATTGTCCCGTGCCGATTTTATCGCATTCTTGTGCTTTCCCACGGTCTAGTCTGACTGTTCCACCGGAAAGCCCTTTGGACAAGTGACCTCATATTGGTATCGGCAAAATGCAAAGACAACTCCTCTTTGCGGACACCACGCACAATTTGCCGGCTCTGCATTTTCGACGCTTTGCACTCTGGCCGGATGATCACCCTCAGGGCTGTGGACAACACGGCCGGAGTTTCCATGCCGGCGCCTCTTCCCGAACTGGACATTAAGTGGCATGGTGCCTGTCCGTAAGATCGACTCCGAGATCCCTTTCAGAGATCCCTTTGCATGACCGACCTGTTGTTCCTTGGCATTGACGGCGGCGGCACCAAGTGCCAGGCGCGGCTGCGCGATGCGAAAGGAACGCTCCTGGGCGAGGGAACGGGCGGGCCGTCCAACATCCGCCTCGATCCCGATCTGGTCTGGACCTCGCTCCTGACCGCCTGCCGCGAGGCGCTTGCACAGGCGGGGCTTCAGGAGAGCGATCTCGAGCGCATTCACGCCGGCATGGGGGCGGCCGGCGCCGGGCAGACCAGCGCGGTCGAGCGCCTTCTGTCGCGCGCCCACCCATTCGCCTCCTTCGAGATCGAGACGGATGCCCACACGGCCTGGCTCGGTGCCTTCAAGGGCGGCGACGGCGCCATCCTGATCGTCGGCACCGGCTCCTGCGGCTATGGCGGCACCAGCGGCCAGTGCCATTATGTCGGCGGCTGGGGCTACGAGATATCCGACGAAGGCAGCGGCGCCGCCATCGGGAGGGAATTGCTGCGCCGCTGCATCTGGGCCCATGATGGCCGCATCGCCTCGACGCCGCTCTCCGATACGGTCCTGGCCGAGTTCAAGAACGACCTCGAGATCCTGATCGACTGGGTCGGCAAGGCCCGCCCGGCCGATTACGGGCGCTATGCGCCGCTCGTCCTGCAGCATGCGGAGAAGCGCGACCCTCTCGGCATCGCCATCATCGAGAATGCGGCCGCCGGCTTGAGCGCGATCGGCATGCGCCTGCTCGACCTCGGCGCCCCCGCCATCTGCCTTTTCGGCGGATTGTCGGAGCCGCTCCGCCCCTGGCTGTCGCCTCCCATCCAGCGAACCATCACGGAACCCATGGCCGACGCGCTCGACGGGGCCATCCTGCTGGCCCGCACGGCTCTCCAGGAGCCTCGGCCATGAACGAGCAATCCAGCGAGCCGCTCGCCTTCGTACCCCTCGATGAAGGCAACCCCACGCCGCTCTATCTCCAGCTTCAGCAATCCATCGAGGAGGCGGTCCGCAAGGGAGCACTCAAGGCGGATGCGGCGCTTCCGGGCGAGCGGGACCTGGCCAAGCAGCTCGGCATTTCGCGCGTCACGGTGCGCAAGGCCATCACCGGGCTGGTGCAGAAGGGCGTGCTCGTCCAGCGCTGGGGATCGGGCACCTTCATCGCCCCGCAGATGCGCCTCGAACAACCGCTGTCCCGCCTGTCGAGCTTCACCGACGACATGTCGGCGCGCGGCCTGAGCTCATCGGCCGTGATGCTGAGCCGCTCGACCGGACCGGCCTCCACGGACGAGCTGATGGCGCTCGGCCTCTCGCCGGGAGATCTGGTGAGCCGCGTCAACCGCCTGCGCCTCGCCAACGGCATTCCCATGGCGATCGAGAACGCGGTCATCCCCTCGAAGGTCTTGCCCGATCCCTCCCTCGTCAGGCAATCGCTCTATGCGGTGCTGCACGAGCAGGGCTTCATGCCGACCCGCGCCCTGCAGCGCCTCCACGCGGTTCTGTTGAACGAGGAACAGGCCTCGCTGCTCGGCGTTCCGCCTCAGAGTCCCGCGCTCTACATCGAACGTCGCTCGTTCACAGCCACGGGCGAGGTCGTCGAGTTCACCTCGTCCTATTACCGGGGCGATGCCTATGATTTCGTGGCCGAGCTGACCATCAGCCAGCCCGAACGGATGCACAATGATGACACCTGACACGAATGCTTCTTCCCCGACGGCCATGCTGCGCGAGGCGCAGGAGGCGCCGCAGGTGGTCGCGCGTCTCCTCGAGAGCAACGCGCCCCTGTGCCGCGAGCTCGGCGAGCGCCTGCGCGCCTCGCCGCCGCCCTTCGCCGTGACCTGCGCGCGCGGCAGCTCCGACAACGCGGCGACCTTCGTCAAATACCTGCTCGAGATTCATTCCGGCCTCGTCACCGCGTCCGTCGGCCCGTCCGTGACCTCCGTCTACGAGGCGCGCCCGCGCATGCGCGACGCCCTGTTCCTCGCCGTGTCGCAATCGGGCCGCAGCCCGGACATCCTCAACCTCGCCCAGGCTGGGCGTGACGACGGCGCCCTGACGGTGGCGCTCGTGAACGACACGACATCGCCGCTCGCCTCCACCTGCGAGGTCGTGCTGCCGTTGCATGCAGGCCCCGAGAAGAGCGTCGCGGCCACGAAATCCTTCATCGCGGCGCTCGCGGCAGGATTGCAGCTCGTGGCGCACTGGTCGCAGGATCAGGAATTGCTGGCGGCCCTCGACACCCTGCCGGATGTGCTGGCCCGCGCGTCCGCGACCGATTGGTCGGCGGCGCTTCCCGAGTTGTCGGACGCGAACAACCTGTTCGTCGTCGGGCGCGGCGTGGGCTTCGCCGTCGCGCAGGAAGCCGCCCTCAAGCTCAAGGAGACCTCCGGCGTCCACGCGGAGGCGATGAGCGCCGCCGAGCTGATGCACGGCCCCTGGACGCTGGCGGGCGACCACTTCCCGATCCTGGTGCTCAGCCAGCGCGACGAGACCCTGAGCGGCGTCAATGATCTCGTGACGAAGCTGCACGAGCAGGGCGTTCCCGTCATCGTCGCCGGTGCCGCGGAGGGCCGGGCGAGCGTCGCCCTGCCGGGGATCGAGGATGCGCATCCCTATCTGGCGCCCATCGCGCTCATCCAGAGCTTCTACCCCCTCGTGAATGCCATTGCCTTGGCGCGCGGCCGCAATCCCGACAACCCGCCGCGCCTGCGCAAGGTGACGGAGACCGTCTGATGCCGATCGCCCTCGTGGGAGCCCGCCTGTTCGATGGCGCGCACATGCTCGCCGGCCGCGCCGTCGTGATCGAGAACGGCCGCATCCTCGGCCTGCCGCACGAGCAGGATCTGGGCACCGGCATCGAGCGCCACCGGATCGAGGGCCTGCTCGCCCCGGGCTTCATCGACGTGCAGGTCAATGGCGGCGGCGGCGTGCTCTACAACGACGTGCGCAGCGTTGAGGGCATCCGGACGATTGCCGAGGCCCACAGGACTTATGGCACCACCGGCCTTCTGCCGACCTTCATCACCGATACCCGCGAGACCATGGCGGAAGCCGTGGAGGCCATGCGCGCGGCCCTGGCCGCCCGCGTGCCCGGCGTTCTCGGCATCCATCTCGAGGGCCCCTTCATCAGCCCCGAACGCAAGGGCGTGCACAACCCCGCCTTCATTCGCCCGATCGAGGATGAGGACATCGCGATCCTGACCTCACTCACCGAGGGCCGCACGCTCGTGACGCTGGCGCCCGAGCGCACCGGCATGGAGGCGATTGCCCGCTTGGCCGCTTCAGGCGTGCTGGTCTGCGCCGGGCATACCGCCGGCGATTACGCGACCATCATGGAAGCGGCGCGCCACGGGCTGCGGGGTTTCACGCATCTCTACAACGCGATGCCGCCCATGGCCGGGCGCGATCCGGGCCCCGTGGGCGCGGCGCTCGACAGCCCGGACACCTGGTGCGGGCTCATCGTCGACGGGCACCACGTGAGCGATGCGGCTCTGCGCGTGGCGATTGCCGCCAAGGGCACGGAGCGGATGATGCTCGTCACCGACGCCATGTCGGTGACCGGCACGGACCTGACGAGCTTCGACCTGCACGGCCGCACGATCTATCGCCGGGACGGCAGGCTCACCACGGAGGACGGAACGCTTGCAGGCTCCGACCTCGACATGGCGAGCGCGGTGCGCAACAGCGTCGAGCGGCTGGGGCTTGCCCTGCCGGACGTGCTGCGAATGGCATCGCTGATCCCCGCTCAATTCCTGAAGCTCGATCACGAACTGGGCCGCATCGCGCCCGGCTATCGCGCCGATCTCGTTCTCCTCGACGAGGGCCTGCAGGTGCGGCAGAC
>NZ_QDGA01000039.1 GCF_003347665.1 Microvirga calopogonii | reverse complement strand
CGTCCGGCTCTTCCATCCAACACACAGTAGCGAGCCGGGCTGCCCGTCGCGCCACCCTCGAACACTCACCAGGCTCGCAGCTCACGCTGCGGGCCCGCAGGTGCTGACCATTCCCATGCCCAGAAACACGCCACCGTGCCCTATTGCCGCCGCTCTCTTATCATTATATTGCAGCGCATCAGATTTTCGCCCGGTACGAGCCAGGGGCGCGGCCAAGCTTGCCGCGTGCCGGGCCGCTTTGCTTTGAAAGACCCCCATGAAACTACGCAATATCGCCATCATCGCCCACGTCGACCACGGCAAGACGACCCTGGTCGACAAGCTGCTCCAGCAATCCGGCAGCTTCCGTGAGAACCAGCGCGTGGAAGAGCGCGCCATGGATTCGAACGACCTGGAAAAGGAGCGCGGCATCACGATCCTGGCGAAGGCCACCTCGGTGGTCTGGAAGGATACCCGCATCAACATCGTCGACACCCCCGGCCACGCCGATTTCGGCGGCGAGGTGGAGCGCATCCTGAGCATGGTCGACGGCGCCATCGTGCTGGTGGACGCGGCCGAAGGCCCGATGCCGCAGACCAAGTTCGTGGTCTCCAAGGCCCTCAAGATCGGCCTGCGTCCCATCGTGGCCATCAACAAGATCGACCGTCCCGATGCCCGCCATCAGGAAGTGATCAACGAGGTGTTCGACCTCTTCGCGGCGCTCGACGCCACCGACGAGCAGCTCGACTTCCCGATCCTCTACGGATCCGGCCGCAACGGCTGGATGGCGAAGTCGCCGGAAGGCCCGAGCGATCAGGGTCTCGCCCCGCTCTTCGACCTCGTGCTCGAGCACGTGCCCCCGGCCAAGACCGAGGAAGGTCCGTTCCGCATGCTCGGAACGCTGCTCGAAGCCAATCCCTTCCTGGGCCGCATCGTCACGGGCCGCATCGCCTCGGGCACGGTGAAGCCGAACCAGACGATCAAGGTGATCGACCGCAACGGCAACCTGGTCGAGAACGGCCGCGTGTCCAAGATCCTGGCCTTTCGTGGCCTCGAGCGCCAGCCGATCGAGGTGGGCGAGGCCGGCGACATCGTGTCCATCGCGGGTCTCGTGAAGGGCTCGGTGGCCGACACGTTCTGCGCCCCTGAGAACGACATTCCGATCCAGGCGCAGCCCATCGACCCGCCGACCGTGACCATGTCCTTCATCGTCAACGACAGCCCGCTGGCGGGCACCGAGGGCGACAAGGTGACGAGCCGCATGATCCGCGACCGCCTGTTCAAGGAAGCGGAAGGCAACGTGACCCTCAAGATCGAGGAAGCGGCCGACAAGGATTCGTTCTACGTCTCCGGCCGTGGCGAATTGCAGCTCGCGATCCTCATCGAGACCATGCGCCGCGAAGGCTTCGAGCTCGCCGTGTCGCGTCCCCGCGTGGTGTTCGAGAAGGACGAGAACGGCCAGCTGCTCGAGCCCATCGAGGAAGTGGTCATCGACGTGGACGAGGAGCATTCCGGCGTCGTAGTGCAGAAGATGTCCGAGCGCCGCGCCGAGATGGTCGAGATGAAGCCGTCGGGCGGCAACCGCCAGCGTCTCGTGTTCTACGCTCCGACCCGTGGCCTCATCGGCTACCAGAGCGAGCTTCTGACCGACACCCGCGGCACCGCGATCATGAACCGCCTGTTCCACGCCTACGAGCCCTACAAGGGCGAGATCGCGGGACGGCGCAACGGCGTGCTGATCTCCAACGATGCGGGCGAGGCCGTGGCCTACGCCCTGTGGAACCTGGAGGATCGCGGACCGATGATGATCGAGCCCGGCTGGAAGGTCTATCAGGGCATGATCGTCGGCGAGCACAACCGCGAGAACGACCTCGAAGTGAACGTGCTGAAGGGCAAGAAGCTCACCAACATCCGCACGACCTCGAAGGACGAAGCGGTGCGCCTGACGCCGCCGATCCGCATGACCCTCGAGCGCTCGCTCGCCTGGATCGAGGACGACGAGCTCGTCGAGGTGACGCCGAAGTCGATCCGCATCCGCAAGGCGATCCTCGACCCGAACGACCGCAAGCGCGCCGAGAAGCAGAAGGAAGCGCTGAGCGCTTAAAACGCCGCGTTGTGAGTGAAATCGAAGGGCCGCCCCATTGGGCGGCCTTTTTCTTTGGTATTCTCGTCATCATCGGCGCATGGCCAGCCATGACGGGACGACGTGGATTTACCCTTCCGCCTTGCTGCCCTGCCCCTTCTTCGCACCCTCGCCCATGGGATTCGTCGAATCCTCTCCGGAGGCCTCCGGGTTCTCGCGGCCCTGCGGCGTCAGCCGGGGCGCGCTGATATCCTCTTCGGTCGCTTGACCGGGCTTCTTGCTTTCCGGTTGAGCCATGCTCGTCTCCTCTCGCGATCGTTATGAACTCGTCGAGTCCGTGGCATCGTGGTCGCCCGATTCCGGCAGCGAGCCGGTTCCGGGCGTCGAGTCGGGATTGGTCAGATGCGGCTGGTCGTGCGGCCCTGCCGCGGGAATCTTATTGCCGGAAGGTTTGTCGGATCCTGACTGCGGAGCCTGCTTAGTGGAGGCGACTTCCTTCGCCCTATCCTCGGTGTGGTTGCCGTAGCCTGCATTGCCCATGCCACTATCCTCTCAGTCTTGCCTCTCAGTCTTGCTGCTTGCCGTTGACGGCCGTCGCCCGCTCGATCGCTTCCGCGGTCGCATCCTTGTCCTCGGGCGAGAGGCTGGCGTCGCTCAGGTGCTTGGTGGCCTCGGGCGTTTCGGCGGCGGTGAGTTCGTCGTGACCGTCCATGCCGGCTTGGCTCGTCTGGCCGGTCTGACCCTGGCGGTAGTTGTAGGCCTCGCCGCCGGGCTCGCTCCACACCTTGCGCATGGTGGCATTGCCCTCGATGCCGCCGTCCCGGTTCGGATCGACGGGGCTGTCGATGCCCCCGCGCTGCTCGTTGCGGATCTGGTCCGCCGTCTGCTCCTTCAATGAGTGAGGCGCTTTGCGCTCCGCCATGTCGAACTCCTCGAGACATCGTTTGAATTCATGTGCAGCAAGGAGAACCCGACCGGACAAGCGAAGTTCTGGCTACGCTTGGCATAGCGGCAAACAAAAAGGGCGGCCGTGAAGCCGCCCTTTTGTGACGATGCGCAAGGTGACGATCAGAGCCCCTCGAACAACGCCGTCGAAAGATAGCGTTCGGCGAAGGAGGGCGCGACGGTGACGATGCGCTTGCCCTTGAATTCGGGACGCGCGGCGACTTCGAGCGCCGCCGCCACGTTGGCGCCGGTCGAGATGCCTCCGGGAATGCCCTCGAGCCGGGCGAGCCGGCGCGCCGTATCGAAGGCCGTCTGGTTGCCCACCGTCACCACGTCGTCGATGAGCGAACGGTCGAGCACGTCGGGGACAAATCCCGCGCCGATGCCCTGGATCTTGTGCGGGCCGGGCTGGCCACCGGAGAGGACGGGAGAATCCTCGGGCTCCACGGCGATCACCTTCATGTTCGGCAGACGCGGCTTGATAACCTGGGCAACGCCCGTGATGGTGCCGCCGGTGCCCACGCCCGCCACGAAGGCGTCGAGCTGGCCCTTAGTGTCGTTCCAGATCTCCTCCGCGGTGGTCTTGCGATGGATCTCCGGATTGGCCGGGTTCTTGAACTGCTGCGGGATGACCGAATTGGGGATCTCGTTCAGGAGCTCTTCCGCCTTGGCCACGGCTCCCTTCATGCCCATGGGGCCTGGGGTGAGCACCAGTTCCGCCCCGAGATAGGCCAGCATCTTGCGACGCTCGATGGACATGGTCTCGGGCATCACGAGGATCAACCGATAGCCGCGCGCCGCCGCCACGAAGGCAAGCGCGATGCCGGTATTGCCCGAGGTCGGTTCGATCAGCGTCGTGTCGGGATTGATCTTCCCGGCAGCCTCCATGGCCTCGATCATGCTGACGCCGATGCGGTCCTTCACGCTCGAAATCGGGTTGAAGAACTCGAGTTTCACGAGGATCTCGGCATCGATCCCATGTTCCTTGGGCAGCCGGTTCAGGCGCACAAGCGGGGTGTTGCCGATGGTCTCGGTGATGGAGCCGTAGATGCAGCCGCGTCCAGGCTTGGCATCCAGCGGATTGAGAGTGTCAGCCATGAGTTTCCTCCTTAGGTCAGAGGAAACTTAACCTTTCCCGCAAGGTGTGTCGATATTTCTCAGAATTTACATATCATATTGTGAAATCGACAGGAGGGATCGCTTCTACAACGGCTTCGACCTGTGCCTTCTGGCACAGATCCTCCACCGTCACCTTGTCGAGCTCAGCCAGGAACGCTTCGGTTCCGTGCTGGACCAGCGGCGAAACGACGGCCTCGGCCAGACGGGATTCCGGCATCGGCGAGGAGCCGTCCTCCTCCAGGGCCGACATGGCGATGCGCACGATATCGCCCGCCGTGATCCTCCGCCGTTCGCGGGCGAGTTCGTAGCCGCCACGGGGGCCGCGCACGCCCTTCAGGATGCCTTGGCGAACGAGGGCTTGCAGGACCGGTTCCAGATAGCGCGGAGGCAGGTTGTGACGGGCGGCCAGCGCCTTCGCCGAGACCGGCATCGGCCGAGCATGAAGGGCGATGTCGGTGACGGCTGCGATAGCGAGAAGCGAGCGGCGCGAGAGAAAGTTCATGCGAGAGCTCCCTTATCCCAGCCCCGTCGACCCGAAACCGCCTGCGGCCCGGTCGGTCTCGTCGACCTCTCCCACCGCGACGGGTTCTACCACGGTTACCGGCGCGATCACCATTTGGGCGATGCGCATGCCACGCGAGATGATGAATGGCTCGGAACCGAGATTGACGAGAAGCACCTGCACCTCGCCGCGATAATCCGCATCGATGGTGCCGGGCGCATTGAGCACGGTGACGCCATGCTTGAAGGCAAGGCCCGAACGGGGACGCACCTGCGCCTCGAAGCCGGGCTCGAGCTGGAACACGAGGCCGGTCGGGACGAGCGTGCGCTGCATCGGCTGCAGGACAATCGGTCCGTCGGCAGGATTGGCCGCGACAAGATCCATGCCTGCGGCGCCTGCCGTCTCATAGCGCGGCAGTGGCAGATCGGCGGCATGGGCGAGACGCTGAATCGGAAGGCGGCGGCTCATGGCTTTGCGTCTCCCACCATGGCGCCCAGGCGCTCGACGAGCCTCGTTGCCACATCGGTTTTCGCCAGGGTCGGCCAGGTCTCCACGTCCGAGGCGGTGACGAGATGCACTTTGTTGCTGTCGCCGCCCATGACGCCCGCAGCGGCGGACACATCGTTGGCGACGATGAGATCGCAGCCCTTCTTGGCGAGCTTCTGCTTGGCGTGCTCGATCACATGCTCGGTCTCGGCCGCGAAGCCCACCATGAGCGGCGGGCGGTTCTCGGTCAGATGCGAGATGGTGGCGAGAATGTCGGGATTTTCCGTCAGCGACAGGTTCGGCAGCGCGCCGTCCTTCTTCTTGATCTTCTGCTCGCCCGCATTGGCCACACGCCAGTCGGCGACGGCGGCCGCGAAGATGCCGATATCGGCCGGCAGAGCCATTTCCACCGCCTGCAGCATCTCGCGGGCGCTTTCCACGTGCACCGTCGTCACGCCTGAAGGGTCCGGCAGCGTCACGGGGCCTGAGATCAGCGTCACGCGCGCACCGGCTTCGGCCGCCGCCTTCGCGATGGCGTGGCCCTGCTTGCCGGAGGAGCGGTTGGCGATGTAGCGCACCGGATCGATGGGCTCGTGCGTCGGACCGGAGGTGACGATCACGTGCTTGCCGGCGAGCGGCCCGGACGGCGCGAGCAGGCGTTCCGCCGACGCCACGATCTCCAGGGGCTCGGCCATGCGGCCGGGGCCGAACTCGACTTCCGCCATGGCACCGTCATTGGGCCCGACCACATGAACGCCGTCGTCCTCAAGCGCTTTCAGATTTCGTTGCGTTGCCGGATGCAGCCACATGCGCACGTTCATGGCTGGCGCGATCAGGATCGGCAGCGTGGTGGCAAGAAGGACCGTGGAGGCGAGATCGTCAGCATGGCCGCCCGCCATCTTCGCCATGAGATTGGCGGTGGCCGGTGCGACGACCACGAGATCGGCATCGCGGGCCAAGCGGATGTGGCCGATATCGGCCTCGTCCTCGCGGTCGAAAAGCTCAGTGTGCGACCGCTGGCCGGTCAGCGCGGAAGCCGCGAGCGGCGTGATGAATTGCTGTGCCCCGTTGGTGAGAACACACCGGACGGAGGCGCCGCGCTCGCGCAGGCGGCGGATAAGGTCGAGCGACTTGTAGGCCGCGATGCCGCCGCCGATGACGAGGAGGATGCGTTTGCCTGAAAGCGCCGTCATGCGAAGCCCCTGAACAGCATGATCATCAGGGAGGCGGCGATGATCCACAAGGCCGCCACGCCCCAGCGGTTGCCCCGGGCCTCGGCGCGGCCGATGGCGGCAACGCTGTCCTGGTCGAGGGCGACGCCCTTCGCGGTTACGTCCTCGAGCTGGTTGAGCACGCGCTCGGCCCGGAGCGCCAGCTCCGGCAGGTCGCCGATGACGCCGGCGAGCGTCCACAGACCGCGCCCCGCCTGCTCGGCGCGGCCGAGCGGACCGAGGTTCCGTTCGATCCAGTCGCGGACCACGGGCTCGGAGGTGGTCCACATGTCGAGTTTCGGATCGAGATTGCGGGCCACGCCTTCCACCACGACCATGGTCTTCTGCAACATGACGAGCTCGATGCGGGTCGCCATGTCGAAGAGGGCCGTGATTTCGAAAAGAAGCGTCAGGAGCTTCGCCATCGAGATCTCATCGGCTCGTCGGTCGTGGATGGGTTCGCCGATGGCCCGGATGGCCTGCGCGAAATCCTCCACCGAATGGTGTGGCGGCACGTACCCGGCCTCGAAGTGAACCTGCGCCACGCGCAGGTAGTCGCGGCGGATGAAGCCGAGCAGGATCTCGGCCAGGAAGCGCCGTTCCTTCATGCCGAGCCGGCCCATGATGCCGAAATCGACGGCGACGAGACGGCCTTCCGCATCCACGAACAGGTTTCCGGGATGCATGTCGGCGTGAAAGTAGCCGTCGCGGATGGCATGGCGCAGGAAGGACTGGATCACCGTGCGGCCCAGGGCCACCCGGTCGAGGCCCGCCGCCTCGATCCCCGCCAGGTCGTTGAGGCGGATGCCCTCGATCCAGGTGGTGGTGAGCACGTCCCGGGCGGTGAGATCCCATTCCGGCTTCGGCACGCGGAAATCGGGATCGTCCTTGGTGTTTTCCGCGAGTTCGGAGACGGCGGCCGCTTCGAGGCGCAGATCCATCTCGACCGCGACGGAACGGGCGAGCGCCTCCACGATCTCCAGCGGCTTCAGGCGGCGCGCATCGGGAACCAAGCGCTCGAACAGGCGGGCGGCCGCGCGCATGGCCTGGAGGTCACGGGCGAAGCCCTCGCGCACGCCGGGCCGCACCACCTTCACGGCGACGGTTTCCTCCCCGTCGGCAGTGCGGATGCGGGCCTTGTGGACCTGAGCGATCGAAGCGGCCGCGATCGGCTCGCTGAATTCCAGAAACAACGCTTCGATGGGACGGCCGAGCGCGGCTTCCACCATGCGCACCGCTTCCGCACGGGGGAAAGGCGGCATGCGGTCCTGCAGCCGCTCCAGGTCGCGCGCGGCGGCTACGCCGACGATGTCGGGACGGGTCGCCAGGAACTGGCCGAATTTCACGTATGAGGGCCCGAGCCGCGTCAGCGCCTTGGAAAGGCGCGCGGCACCGTCGCCCGCCTGCGGCCGCTCGATCAGACGCGCGACGCGCAAACCCAGACGGGCGGCAGGCGGCAGGGCGCTCGGATCGACGAGCGCGAGCGCGCCTTCGCGGGCCAGAACGAAGCCTGCATGCAGGTTCCGGGTGAAATGGACGAGGCTGCCGATCACGTGTCAGATCTTCCAGCCGGAATGAATGGCGACGACGCCCGCCGTCAATGTCCGGTGCGTGACACGTTTGAATCCTGCGTCCTCGATCATCCGGGCAAAGGCGGCCGGCGGTGGGAAGCGGCGGATCGACTCCACCAAGTACTGGTAGGACTCGGCATCGCCCGTCACCATGCCTCCGAGCTTCGGGATGACGTTGAAGGAATAGGCGTCGTAGATCCTGTCGAGGACCGGCACGTCGACCTTGGAGAATTCGAGGCACAGGAATCGTCCACCGGGCTTGAGCACCCGATGCGCCTCGCGCAGCGCCGCATCGATGCGCGGCACGTTCCGGATCCCGAAGGCGATGGTGTAGGCGTCATAGGTCTTGGACTCGAGCGGCAGTTCCTCCGCATTGGCCTCGACGAAGTCGATGCGGCCTTCATAGCGATGGCCGGCCCGCTCCGCCCCGACCTTGAGCATTTCACCATTGATGTCGAGCACGGTCACCCGGGTCTGCGGGCCGCTCTCGTCCAGGATGCGGAAGGCCACGTCGCCGGTGCCGCCTGCCACGTCGAGATGGCGGAACGGCCGGTCGCGCGGGGGGCGCAGGGTCGAGACGAGGGCGTCTTTCCACAAGCGGTGGAGCCCGGCCGACATGAGGTCGTTCATGATGTCGTAGCGGCTCGCCACGGAGCGGAAGACCTCGTTGACCTTGCCCTGCTTCTCGCCGAGCGGCACGGACTGGAACCCGAAATGGGTGTTCTCGTCGGTCATGATCCTCACCAAACCCTTCACCTGTTGTCGCGATCCATAGCGGAAGCGGGACCGGATGGCTATGTAAGAGGTCTCAAGAAGCCGAGAGATGGTTGATGCCCGAATTGCCCGAAGTCGAAACCGTGCGCCGCGGCCTCGAACCCGCCATGGTCGGCGCCCGCTTCACCAAGGTGACCCAGCGCCGGCCGGACCTGCGCTTTCCCTTCCCGGAACGATTTGCCGAGCGCCTGGAAGGCCAGGAGATCACGGCTTTGGGCCGCCGGGCCAAGTATCTCCTCGCCGATCTCGCTTCGGGCGAGGTGCTCGTGATGCATCTGGGCATGTCGGGGCGCTTTCTCGTGACGAAGGGCGGGACTACCCGCATGCCCGGGGAATTCCATCATGAGCACGGGTCCTTGGGTGCCCACGATCACGTGGTATTCCAGCTCTCCAACGGAGCGATCGTCACCTACAACGACGCCCGCCGCTTCGGCTTCATGGATCTCGTTCCCCGATCGGCCATCGAGACCTCGAAGCACTTCGCCGGCATGGGCATCGAGCCCCTCGGCAACGAGCTATCGGGTAAGACCATAGCCAAGCTCTTCGCGGGCAAGCGCACGCCGCTGAAGGCGGCTCTCCTCGACCAGCGCCTGATCGCCGGCCTGGGCAACATCTATGTCTGCGAGGCCCTGTTCCGCACCGGCCTCCACCCGGAGGCACCAGCCGGCTCGCTCGCGACGAAGAAGGGAAAGCCGACCGACAAGGCATACCAATTGGCCGATGTCATTCGGGACGTGCTCGCCGAGGCCGTCGAGGCCGGCGGGTCGACCCTGCGCGACCACGCGCAGGTGGACGGCTCGCTGGGCTACTTCCAGCACTCCTTCCGGGTTTACGACCGGGAGGGAGAAGCGTGCGTGACCCCTGATTGCACCGGCACGGTGACGCGGCTCGTGCAGTCCGGACGCTCCACCTTCTATTGTCCCGAATGCCAGAAGCGATCCTCGTCTTAAGGCGGACACGCTGCGTCCCGATTTCTGCTTGCCGTCCCTGGAAGCCTCGCCTACCGGTGTCCCATTCGACGATGAGGAGATGCCGGCATGGCTTTTGAGACGATTCTCGTTGAGACGCGCGATAAGGTGGGGCTGATCACCCTCAATCGGCCCCAGGCCCTGAACGCCCTCAATTCGGCTCTGCTGAACGAGGTGAACCAGGCGCTCGACGCCTTCGAGGCGGATCAGACGATCGGCTGCATCGTCATCACCGGTTCGGAGAAGGCCTTCGCGGCGGGCGCGGACATCAAGGAAATGGCCGAGCTCACCTATCCGCACACCTACATGGCCGATTTCTTCTCGGGCTGGGAGAAGGTGTCGGGCCGACGCAAGCCGATGATCGCCGCAGTGGCAGGCTTTGCCCTCGGCGGCGGCTGCGAGTTCGCCATGATGTGCGACTTCATCATCGCGGCGGACAACGCCAAGTTCGGCCAGCCGGAAATCAAGCTCGGCGTGATGCCCGGCATGGGCGGCACACAGCGCCTGACCCGGCTCATCGGCAAGGCCAAGGCCATGGAGATGTGCCTGACGGGCCGCCTGATGGGCGCCGAGGAGGCCGAGCGCTCCGGGCTGGTGGCCCGTGTGGTGCCGCTGGCCGATCTCATCGGCGAGGCCATGAAGACGGCGGAGACCATCGCGTCCATGTCGCTGCCCATCGCCATGATGACCAAGGAAACCATCAACCGCGCCGACGAGGTCTCGCTCTCCGAGGGTATCCGATTCGAGCGGCGCCTGTTCCACGCCATGTTCGCCACCGCCGACCAGAAGGAAGGCATGGCGGCCTTCGTCGGGAAGCGCGCACCCGAGTTCAAGAACCAGTAGACGTGACCGACATCGGCTTCGACATGATCGCGGCTCTCGCCGCGGTTTCCTTCCTTGCGGGCTTCGTGGATTCCATTGCCGGAGGCGGCGGGCTTCTGACCGTGCCCGCCCTCCTGCTCGCGGGCCTCGATCCGGCCCAGGCCATCGCCACCAACAAGGTGCAGGGCTCGGTGGCCGCTGCCTCCGCCACCTATACCTTCGGTCGCAAGGGACTGATCGAGTGGCGCAAGGCCTGGGGCTTCACCCTGGTGGCATTCGCGAGCAGCATCGCCGGGGCCCTGTGCGTGCAGTTCCTGCCACGCGCCGTGCTCGAGGTGCTGATCCCCGTGCTGCTCATCGCCATGGCCATCTACTTCGCCCTCTCGCGCAAGATGAAGGACGAGGATGCCCATGCCCGCATGACGGCCCTCGCCTTCGGCCTCACCGCGCCGGTCGCCATCGGCTTCTACGACGGCATTTTCGGGCCCGGCGCAGGCTCCTTCTATATGTTGGCCTTCGTGACGCTCCTCGGCTACGGCGTGGTCAAGGCGACGGCCCATACCAAGCTTGTCAATTTCGCGAGCAATTTCGGCAGCCTTCTTCTCTATGCATCGACCGGCGCGGTGGTCTGGCCGGTCGGGCTGGCCATGGCCGGAGCCTCCTTTCTCGGCGCCCAGGCCGGATCGCGGCTTGCCATGCATCTGGGGTCCCGGATCATTCGCCCGCTCCTGGTTCTGGTCTCGGGCCTCATGGCGCTCAGGCTCCTGCTCGACCCGTCCAACCCCTGGCGGCAAGCCCTTCAGAAGGTGTCCCTGGCGCTTTTTTGACGCGCAAAGGGCTATGGTCGTTGACGTTCGCAGCCTTCGCGTCTATAAGCCGCCTCACATGAGCCCGCGCGTCCCGCGGGCTCTTCGGTTTCCATGCAATCAACCGGTCGCTGCCGGAGCTCTCGACGAGCTCGAGCTTGGCGCATCGGGATTTTAACAAGAACGAGGATGGGCCATGGCCAACACCGTGTCCGCCAAGAAGATGACCCGCAAGATCGCGAAGCGCACCGCGATCAACAAGTCGCGTCGCAGCCGGATGCGGACCTTCGTCCGCAAGGTCGAAGAGGCGATTGCCGCCGGCAATCAGACCGAGGCTGTCGCCGCCCTGCGCGCTGCCGAGCCGGAGATGATGCGCGCCGCTCAGAAGGGCATCGTGCACAAGAACACCGCGTCGCGGAAGGTCTCGCGCCTCGCGAGCCGTATCAAGACGCTGAGCGCTTAAAAAGCAGCCCTTACAGCTGTCTTTTCATCGTCGATCAAACCCGGCCTCGCGGCCGGGTTTTTTTCATGTCTAGGGTCGGATTCGGGCCCCAAAATTTATCCACACGACAGCTTGACTTTATCCCCGTTAGACAGGTTGGAAGCTCCACAACCCGGATTCAAATTGCACATAAAACATCCATTTTATTCAATAGCTTAGCAGGCAAAGCATCGCGAAGCATCAGAATCACCCACGAGTCTGGACGAATCGGTTCTGAATCAAGGTTGCGAAAAGACTCTTTTTTCATGCCTTCGGACAGGCTGTGATGGAACTGTGAATCAGTTGAAGAGTCAGGACTTTAAAGCCCAGATTCAAAACCTGTGGACGAGGCTGTGAACGCAAGATGAGGCTTGCGAGCGCCTGCGACTCGACTCGGCCGTATTGCACCCCGTCCCGCACCCTGTGTAAGGTCAATTTGCTTCAACGGCTCGCCGTGAAGTCATTCACTCAAAGTTCGAACTAAATTCACCATGTGCGGGGATAAGTCGTTGTTTCATTCTCTCAAGAAGCAAGCGAAGGCTCATCCTTTACCAAGGGGTAGACTTGGTAGACCTTGAGTGAAGACGAAGGAGGCGGCAGTCAGCGACCGCCTCGACTTAAAAGCATTCAAACAATCTTTAGTACAATTGGGGGCGCCACGTTTTGGATAACCTGTGAGGCCTTTGTGCCTTGGTGTTCGAAACGGGTCATGCGTGGGGGTTTCCGACCTTAAAGAAGGCGGAACCTCGTGGAGGGATATTGATGTACCGCAGCGAAGATCACCGCACCTTTGCCGCTCCCAGCGAGAACGGCATGGAGGCCCCGGGCGAGCAATCGGCATCGGATGTCTGGACCCGGGTCAAGCGCCGTCTCCGGGCCGAGCTGGGGGAGGATATCTTCGCGAGCTGGTTCGGGCGTCTCGAGCTGGATTCGGTGATCGAGGGCTGCGCCTATCTCACCGTTCCCACCCGTTTCCTGAAGAGCTGGATCGAGTCCCATTATGCCGATCGGGTGCTGGCCG
This sequence comes from Microvirga calopogonii, assembly GCF_003347665.1. GTDB lineage: Bacteria > Pseudomonadota > Alphaproteobacteria > Rhizobiales > Beijerinckiaceae > Microvirga > Microvirga calopogonii. The sequence continues at coordinate 33,885 of NZ_QDGA01000039.1, read as the reverse complement.
TTTACCGGTCCGAGAGCGGCGACGTGGAGCGCGTCTCCATCGGGGTGCGCAGCACCCTTGGGCGCGATCCGGCGGCCCAGCGTCGGGTGAGCGATGCTCCTCGTCCGACACCGGCCGCCTCCATGGCGCTCCCGAGCGCCCCGGGAGAGCTCAAGACCCCGTCCATTGCGGCTCCCCAGGAAGAGCGCGGCGAAAGCGGCGATCTCGGCGGTGCGCCTCTCGATTCCCGCCTCACCTTCGAAAGCTTCATCGTCGGCCGCTCCAACGCGCTCGCCCATGCGGCGGCGGATCGTGTCGCCCATGCACAAAACGGCCAGGCGATCTACAACCCGCTTTATCTCCATGCGGGCGTCGGCCTCGGCAAGACCCATCTTCTCCATGCCATCGGCCATGAGGTGCGCGCGCAAGGCCGCCGCGTCATCTATCTGACGGCCGACCGCTTCATGTACGGCTTCGTGGCCTCCCTGAAGGCGCAGACCTCGCTGGCATTCAAGGAGCGTCTTCGAGGCATCGACCTGCTCATCATCGACGACGTGCAGTTCATCCAGGGCAAGCAGATCCAGCAGGAATTCGGCCACACCCTGAACGCCCTCATCGATGCGGGCCGCCAGATCGTGATCGCCGCCGACCGCCCGCCGGCCGATCTGGAGAACCTGGACGAGCGCGTGCGCTCGCGTCTCGCCGGTGGTCTCGTGGTCGAGGTCAGTGCCCTCGACGAAGCGCTGCGCACCTCCATCCTCACCACCCGCGTCGAGGCGCTGAAGACGATCCACCCCACCTTCGAGGTGGGCCCCAACGTGATCGCCTATGTGGCCCGCGCCATCACGGCCAACGGGCGCGATCTCGAGGGCGCCGTGAACCGCCTGCTCGCCCATGCGACGCTCACCGGCTCCTCCATCACGCTGGAAACCGCCGAGACGGCGATCCGCGATCTCGTGCGCAACCGCGAGCCGAAGCGGGTCAAGATCGAGGACATCCAGAAGCTGGTGGCCTCCCGCTACAACGTCTCCCGCTCCGACATCCTGTCCGAGCGCCGCACCGCCGCCGTGGTGCGCCCACGCCAGATCGCCATGTACCTGTCCAAGGTGCTCACCCTGCGCTCCCTGCCCGAGATCGGCCGCCGCTTCGGCGGGCGCGATCACACCACGGTGCTCCATGCGGTGCGCAAGATCGAGAAGGCCCTGGGGGAAGACCACGCCCTCTCCGACGAGGTCGAACTCCTCAAGCGTATGCTGCAGGAGTAAGCCTGAGGGATTGACCGCTGCTGGCGGAGACCGGCCGGGGATCCCCCGGCCTTGCTTTCTCAGGCGACAAAAGCCAACATTGCTGCCCTGCTTGTCCCGCTCAAGGCCCATCCTTGGCGGGATCGGGCCAAGAATTTCACCGAAATCGGGTGCTGGGTTATGAGAGTTACCGTTGAGCGCGCCGCTCTGCTGAAGGCGCTGGGGCATGTGCACCGCGTCGTCGAGCGCCGCAACACCATTCCGATCCTGTCGAACGTCCTGCTGCGCGCGGACGAAGGATCGCTTCGCCTCAAGGCCACCGACCTCGACATCGAGGTGACGGAGACGATCCCGGCCGAGATCACGGACGCCGGTTCGACCACCGTTCCGGCCTACATGATCTACGACATCGTGCGCAAGCTCTCCGACGGCGCCCAGGTGTCGCTCGAGATGACGCCCGATATGGGCCAGATGCAGATCCGGTCCGGCCGGTCGCGCTTCATGCTGCAGGCCCTGCCGGAAAGCGACTTCCCGGATCTCGCCGCCGGCGACCTGCCACACCGCTTCACGCTGGCCGCGAGCGATCTCAAGCGGCTGATCGAGAAGACGCAGTTCGCGATCTCGACGGAAGAGACGCGTTACTACCTCAATGGCATCTATCTCCACACCATCGACGCGGGCGGCGCCATTGTCATGCGGGCGGTCGCCACCGATGGCCACCGCCTCGCCCGGGTCGAGATTCCGGCACCCACGGGCTCGGAAGGCATGCCCGGCGTGATCGTGCCGCGCAAGGCCGTGGCCGAGATCGTTAAGCTCGTGGAGGACGGCTCCGAGAACGTCACCATCGAACTGTCCTCCGCCAAGGTGCGCCTGACCTTCGACGGCGTGGTGCTGACCTCCAAGCTCATCGACGGCACCTTCCCCGATTACCAGCGCGTCATCCCCGCCGGGAACGACAAGGTCCTCGTGGTCGAGCGCGCCGATTTCTCCAAGGCCGTCGATCGCGTCTCCACCATCTCGTCGGAACGCGGCCGCGCGGTGAAGCTCGCGCTGGGCGACGGCCGCCTGACGCTCACCGTCAACAACCCGGATTCGGGCAGCGCGACGGAAGAGATCGAGGTCGATTACGATGCCGCGCCGATCGATATCGGCTTCAACGCCCGCTATCTCCTCGACATCACGTCCCAGCTCGACGGCGACACCGCCCTGTTCAAGCTCGCCGATCCCGGCTCTCCCACCATCGTCCAGGACCGCGAAGGCGCCTCCGCGCTCTACGTCCTGATGCCGATGCGGGTGTAAGCCGCTTCAGTGCTGGTCATCCCGGACGCCATCGGCGATCCGGGATCGTATGCAGGATGAGGCGCCATTCCTGTTTTGCGATTCCGGGTTCTGCTGCGCAGCCCCGGGATGACCTTTTTCCGTCGCCGCCAACGCTTGATCTTTCGCGCCCGCTCCTGAATGAAGGGGGCGCATGTCCTCCTCGCCCATCGCCGCTTCCCGAATCGTCCGTTTGATTCTCCAGGATTTCCGCACCTATGCGAGCCTGGATCTCACCGTCTCGCGCCCGCTGGTGGCGCTGGTGGGCGAGAACGGGGCCGGCAAGACCAATGTGCTGGAGGCGATCTCTCTCTTCATGCCCGGTCGCGGCTTGAGACGCGCGGAGCTGGGCGAGATGGCGCGCCAGGACGGACCGGGCTCCTTCGCTATCTCCGTGACCCTCGATGCTCCTTACGGCGAGCACCGTCTCGGCACCGGCATCGAGCATCAAGGGGAAGGCTCCCGCGCCTCGCGGGAAGGGGCCCGTGCCTCACGGGTCTGCCGCATCGACGGCATGCCCGCCTCCTCGCCCACGGCTTTCGCCGAGTTCCTGCGTATCGTCTGGCTCACACCGGATCTCGACGCCCTGTTCCGCGGTCCCGCCGGCGACCGGCGGCGCTTTCTCGACCGACTCGTGCTCGCGGTCGATGCGGAGCATGGCTCGCGGGTGAACGCGCTGGAGCGGGCTCTGCGCTCGCGCAACCGCGTGCTCGAGGAGAATCCCGACGACCGGCTCTGGCTCGACGCGCTCGAACGGGAGGTGGCGGAACTCGCCATCGCGGTCGCCGCCGCCCGCCGCGAGACCGTGGAGCGGCTCGCCTCCCTCATCCTCGAAACCCGCGAGGAGGAATCGCCCTTCCCCTTCGCCACGATGGGCCTGGAAGGCGATCTCGACACGCTTGTCGCCACCCTGCCCGCCGTCGATGCGGAGGACCGCTACCGGGCGATCCTGCGCGACTCGCGCGCCCGCGACCGGGCGGCCGGACGCACCCTCGTCGGCCCCCAGGCCTCGGACCTTCTGGTGCGTCACGGCCCGAAGGACATTCCGGCCAACACGGCCTCCACGGGCGAGCAGAAGGCTCTGCTGATCGGCCTCGTGCTCGCCCATGCCCGGCTCGTCGCCAGCATGAGCGGCATCGCCCCCTTTGTGCTCCTCGACGAGGTCGCCGCCCATCTCGACCCCCGCCGCCGGGCCGGGCTCTACGATGCCCTGGAATCCCTGGGCGGACAGGTCTGGATGACGGGCGCGGATCCGGGCCTCTTTGCCGAGCTGCAAGGCCGGGCCGACCTGCTGCAGGTGTCGCCCGGAGTGATCGAACCCATCACAATTCCTTGATGGTCCGGAAGGCCCTTTGGCCATATGGTAGGGGCAACATTGTCTCCTTCGGTTCAAAACCCATGGATCTCGCGGGCCTGCTGCTCTTCTCCTCCGCTCTTTTCATCGCCGCCGCCTCGCCCGGCCCGGGCATCGCCGCCATTGTCGGGCGGGTTCTCGGCCGCGGACCGAGGGAAGCCGTGGCGTTCAGCATCGGCGTGGCGCTGGGGGACGTGGTCTGGCTGACCTTCGCGATCCTCGGCTTGGCCGCCCTCGCCCAGGCCTTCCACGAGGTGTTCCTGGTCATCAAATATGCCGGCGCAGCCTATCTGCTCTACATCGCCTACAAGATCTGGACGGCGCCGGCGCTCGCCAAGGACGTGAAGGCGGACACGAAACCCGAGCACCCGGCCAAGCTTCTTCTCGCCGGCCTTGCCCTGACCCTGGGCAACCCGAAGACCATCGTGTTCTACCTCGCCCTCCTGCCGACGATCCTCGATCTCACGCGGATCACGGTGCTGGGCTATGCGGAACTGGTGGTGGCGACCTTGAGCGTGCTGGGCGTGGTCTTTGCCGGCTACATCGTGCTTGCCGCCCGAGCCCGGCAGCTTTTCACGACGCCGAAGGCGATCCGAATGCTCAACCGCACCACCGGTGCGCTCCTGGCCGGTGCCGCGACTGCCGTTGCGTCACGCTGATCGGCCGGTGGGCTGAGGCAAAGAACCACCCCTTCGGCAACCCGATTCGGCAGTTTTTCGTGGATTTTTCCGCCCGTTTTCACGCGCGCATATGCGCGCGGGGGTGAAATTTCAACCATTCGTCACTAAATATCTGATCTGACGAATCAAAACCCTGGCGCGCCTGTCCTTTCCGCGCGTCTTGAAGGATCCCAAATGGCCGAATCTGCTATCAACGTGAATGCCGACGCCTATGGCGCGGAATCGATCAAGGTCCTCAAGGGCCTTGATGCGGTACGCAAGCGGCCGGGCATGTATATCGGCGATACCGATGACGGCTCGGGCCTGCACCACATGGTCTACGAGGTGGTGGACAACGCCATCGACGAGGCGCTCGCCGGTCACGCAACGGAAGTCACGGTCACGCTCAACGCGGACGGCTCTGTGACCGTCACCGACAACGGCCGCGGCATTCCCACCGACATCCATCCGGGTGAAGGCGTCTCGGCGGCCGAGGTCATCATGACCCAGCTGCACGCGGGCGGTAAGTTCGACCAGAACTCCTACAAGGTCTCCGGCGGCCTGCACGGCGTGGGCGTCTCCGTGGTGAACGCGCTTTCCACCTCCCTGAAATTGCGCATCTACCGCAACGGCAAGGAACACTTCATGGAGTTCCGCCACGGCGATGCCGTGGCCCCCCTGGCGGTCGTCGGCGACGCGCCGGGCAAGCGCGGCACGGAAGTGACCTTCACGCCTTCACCCGAGACCTTCACCATGGTGGAGTTCGACTACGCGACCCTCGAGCACCGCCTGCGCGAGCTGGCGTTCCTGAACTCGGGCGTGCGCATCATCCTCACCGACAAGCGCCATGCGGAGCACAAGCGCGAGGAGCTGATGTACGAGGGCGGCGTCGAAGCCTTCGTGCGCTATCTCGATCGCGCCAAGACCCCGCTGATCCAACAGCCAGTCATGATCCGCTCCGAGAAGGACGGCATCGGCGTCGAAGTGGCCCTGTGGTGGAACGACTCGTATCACGAGAACGTGCTCTGCTTCACCAACAACATCCCGCAGCGCGATGGCGGCACGCACCTCGCGGGCTTCCGCGCGGCGCTGACGCGCCAAGTGAACGGCTATGCGGAATCCTCGGGTCTGACGAAGAAGGAAAAGGTCTCGCTCACCGGCGACGATTGCCGCGAGGGTCTGACCGCCGTCGTCTCCGTGAAGGTACCGGATCCGAAGTTCTCCTCGCAGACGAAGGACAAGCTCGTTTCCTCCGAGGTGCGCCCCGCCGTCGAGAACGTCATGAACGAGGCGCTCAACAACTGGCTCGAGGAGCACCCGCAGGAGGCCCGCACCCTCGTCGGCAAGGTGGTGGAAGCCGCCGCCGCCCGCGAGGCCGCCCGCAAGGCGCGTGAGCTCACCCGCCGGAAAGGCGCGCTCGACATCGCGTCGCTTCCCGGCAAGCTCGCCGATTGCCAGGAGCGCGATCCGTCGAAATGCGAGTTGCTGCTCGTCGAGGGCGACTCGGCCGGCGGCTCCGCCAAGCAGGGCCGCGACCGCGCCTTCCAGGCCGTTCTTCCCCTGCGCGGCAAGATCCTCAATGTTGAGCGCGCACGCTTCGACAAGATGCTGTCGAGCCAGGAAATCGGCACGCTGATCACCGCGCTCGGCACCGGCATCGGCCGCGAGGAGTTCAACCTCGACAAGCTGCGCTACCACCGCATCATCATCATGACCGACGCGGACGTGGACGGCTCGCACATCCGCACCCTGCTGCTTACCTTCTTCTTCCGGCAGATGCCGGAGCTGATCGAGCGCGGGCACCTCTACATCGCGCAGCCGCCGCTCTACAAGGCGACCCGCGGCAAGTCCTCGATCTACCTGAAGGACGAGCGTGCGCTGGAAGATTACCTCATCGGCGAAGGTGTCGAGAACGCCGCGCTGCAGCTGGAAACCGGCGTGGCTTTCCAAGGCGATCAGCTGAAGGGCCTGATCGATGAGGCCCGCCTCGTGCGCCAGGTGCTGAACAGCCTGCACACCCGCTACGACCGCAAGGCCGTGGAGCAGGCGGCGATTGCCGGCGCGCTGCGTCCCGATGTCGTCGAGGATCCGCAGAAGGGTCCTGCCGCTGCGGCCTATATCGCGCAGCGTCTCGACGCGATTTCGGAAGAACTCGAACGCGGCTGGACCGGCGAGGTTCGCGAAGGTGGTTATGTCTTCTCGCGCACCGTGCGCGGTGTGACGCAGACCGCGACGCTCGACCAGGCCCTCATTGCCAGCCAGGAAGCCAAGAAGCTCGACGAGCGCGCCACGACTCTGCAGGACGTCTATGCGAAGCCTGCGAAGCTCGTGCGCAAGAACGACGAAATACAGATCGACGGTCCGCTCTCGCTGTTCAACGCCGTCATCGCCTCCGGCCGCAAGGGCCTGCAGCTCCAGCGCTACAAGGGTCTCGGCGAGATGACCGCCCAGCAGCTCTGGGAGACGACGCTCGACCGCGACGTGCGCTCGCTGCTGCAGGTGAAGGTGAAGGATACGACCGACGCCGACGATCTCTTCGTCAAGCTCATGGGCGACGTGGTGGAACCGCGCCGCGAGTTCATCCAGGAAAACGCCCTCTCGGTCGCAAACCTGGACGTGTGATTTTCCTGAAACTCGAATGCCAAAGGGCGCCTTCGCAAGAGGGCGCCCCTTATTTTGACTAGAGCATCAAACGCAAAAGTGGGAACCGGTTTTGCGTGTAAAGATGCAGGAAAACAATAGCTTAGAGCATCGGACGTGAGTTCGAATTTGCGTCCGATGCTCTAAACGCGAGCGGCGTACGCTGTCTGCCCTCCCTTAACCGAAGATCCGCCATGCCTGCGGATGATGTCCATCCAGGGCATAGGTTGGATCGTCATTCTCAAGCGCCCGGATTTTTTCCTCGACCAGATCGGCCAAGACGCTTTTCGGACTCGCCGCGCGCAACTGGCTGACGGCGTCCCTGATCTGTTTCAGATCGAGAGGCGATAGCTTGGCTTTCCCGTGCCCATCGTGCTCCTGATTCGAAGTCATGGATGGTCCTCCGTCCGAACCGACGGGGATCACGGTAGGCGTGGCTGTTTGTTCGCTGCATTGCGGGAGGATTACAATTCCGTAATGCGGCCGGCAGCATCGGAACGGACGTACCCGAGATGACCTCAAACGACAGGCTTCAAATCGCCGAGAACGGTTGGTATCAGTTCGGAGACCGTCGGGTGGATCGGCACGGCCCATTGCAGGGTGGTGTAATCCGCCTCGGCGTTCATCATGTCCAGGATTCCGTGGATCGCTTCGTCGCCACCGGTCCCGAGAATGGCAGCCCCGAGGATTTTCCGGGTCTCGGCATCGGCGACGATCTTCATGAAGCCCTTCGTCTCGTCTTTCTCGATCGCGCGTCCGACCCGCGTCATGGGACGTTTGGAAACAAGAAGCTTGCGGCCCGATTTGCGCGCCTCCGTTTCCGTCATGCCGACCCGGCCGAGCGGCGGATCCATGTAGAGCGCATAGCCCAGCAGCCGCTCGCTGACCCGCCGTGACGCGCCATCGAGCAGATTGGCCGCCACGATCTCGTAATCGTTATAGGCCGTGTGCGTGAAGGCGCCGCGACCATTGCAATCACCCAGCGCCCAAATGCCCGGGACGCTCGTTGCAAGGGTATCGTCGACTTCGATGTAGCCTCGCGCATCGAGCGCGACGCCGGCCTTGTCGAGGCCGAGATCGTCCGTGTTGGGACGGCGTCCGACGGCGAGCAGCACATGCGAGCCGACCACGACCGGCTCGCCGGAGGTGCAGTCGACATCGACCGCCACGCCATCGGCATGCGGCTTGAATCCGATGCAGGTGGCGTTGGTGCGAACGGTGATCCCCTCGGCGGTCAGAATATCGCGAATGGCTTCCGACACATCCTCGTCTTCGCGGGCGATCAGGCGCGGCCCTTTCTCGACGACGGTTACCTGCGTGCCGAAACGTCGATACATCTGGGCGAATTCGAGCCCGATATAGCTGCCGCCGACCACCACCAGGTGGCCTGGAAGGGTATCGAGCTGGAGAATCGACGTGTTGGTGAGATAGGACACCGTGTCGACGCCCGGCATGTCGGGAACGCTCGCGCGGCCGCCCACATTGAGGAAGATGCGCGGCGCCTTCAGCAGCTCCTCGCCGACACGGATCGTATCCGCCCCCTCGAATCGGGCATGACCTTCGAGCACCGTCAGGCCATCCATGCCGCGCAGCCAGGTCTCGACATTCGTGCGCGCATTGGTCGAGACGGTCTCGGCCCGAGCCTTGACTCGCTTCATGTCGACCGCGACGGGCCCCGCAATGGAAACGCCGAAATCCGCTCCCCGGCGCGCCAGATGCGCCGCATAGGCGCTCGCCACGAGGGTTTTCGTCGGCATGCAGCCGGTGTTGACGCAGGTTCCACCGAAGAGCTTGCGCTCGACGATGGCGACCTTCATCCCCGCTGCGGTCAGCCGCCCGGCAAGCGAAGGTCCTGCCTGTCCGGCTCCGACCACGATGGCATCGAAGTTTTTCGTCATGGCACCGCTCCCATGATCAAGGCCGCTCCCAGGATCGCGATGACATCCTCGATCAAGGCCGCGGGACGATCCTTGCCGAAGGCGGCGGCGAGGCGCGCCCGGCCTTCGGCACCTCCGAGGGTTCCGATGACCCCACCCACGGCTCCGGCGACAAGCCCGCCGAGGAAGGAACCACCTTGCGCAGCGATCGCGCCCCCGCATAGACCGCCGACGATGATCCGGGTCGCGAAAGGAAGCAGCGTCTTGCGGCTGGGCGTGGTGGGAAGCTGATCGCCGATCAGTTCGCCGATGGCGAGAACCGTCATGATCCAGGGCGTGAAACGATAGCCCAGGAAGGCGAGCCAGGTTCCCTCGAGATTGATGAGGCCGAGAGAGGCTGCCCAGCTGACAGCAGCCGGAGCCGTCATCGCGCGCAGACCCGCAATCACTCCGATCAGGAGTGCCAAGACATAGACGACCATCGCTCTCCCCTGCTGCTTGCCTGAGCTTGCATGGCCTGGATGGCTTTTACAATCCTATGCGGAAGAGCATGGGGAGCGCGACGGTGCGGGAGGAGTATCGGCAAAGGCGCCCTCATCCCCTCGATGAATCATGCCGCAGAGGCCACGGTCCGGCCTTCCACCAGCTCGGCCAGTTGGCCCGCCACGATGCCCCAGCCTTCATGGAAGCCCATCTGCTCGTGCCGTTTCACCGCCTCTTCGCTCCAATGACGCACACGGGCCGTGTAGCGGGTACCGGAACCTTCGGGCTCGAAGGTGAAGACGGCGACCATGAAGGCATTCTGCGGGATCCAGTCCGGCCTGAAGGCGTCGGTCACGACGATCTTGCGGTGGGGCACGACCTCCAGGAACACGCCTTCATGGGGCATGTCCGTGCCATCGGGCGAGCGCATCATCGTATAGGCCCGCCCTCCGGGACGAAGGTCCCAGTCGACCACCGGTGTGGTGTAGGGACGTGGTGCCCACCATTCGCCGGCCCGTTCGGTCCAGACCTTGTAGACGGCCTCGGGCGAGGCATCGATCAGCCGTGTGATCGAGAGTTCATGCGTAGCAGAATTCCGGTCGGACATCGTCCTCACTCCCCTTTTGGATTTCGCCCTTTTGGATTTTTCGCACTTACGCCAACGCGGGTGCACTCATGGCTTCCTGGGCGGCCGCGAGATCCATCCACATCACTTCCCAGATGTGCCCGTCGAGATCCTCGAAGCTACGGCCATACATGAAGCCGTAATCCTGCTTCGGGCCGGGATCGACCGTACCACCTGCCGCTGCAGCCTTTGCGAGGGTCGTGTCGACATCATCGCGGCTGTCGGCGGACATGCAGATCAGCACCTCGGTGCTGTCCTTGGCGTTGGCGATCGTCTTGGGCGTGAACTGACGGAACTTCTCGTGCGTCAGGAGCATCACGTGGATGGTCTCGGAGAACACCATGCAGGCGGCGGTATGGTCCGTGAACTGCTCGTTCTTCACCGCTCCCAAGGCCTCGTAGAAGGCAATGGATTTGGGCAGGTCACTGACGGGCAGGTTCACGAAGATCAGCTTGGGCATTGGGTCGCTCCCTTTTGGCTTGCGGTTTGACATTGATTCCACGCTTAGTTATAAATAGCAACTATGAAGTTAGAAAAAATAACTGATAAGCCGGAAAGTCGCTCCAAGCGCCAGTACGATGACGCTTGTGCGACCGCCCACGCGCTCGATCTCGTCGGCGAGCGTTGGGCCCTTCTGGTGATGCGCGAGCTCATGCTGGGTCCGAAGCGGTTCAGCGACCTGCGCGAAAGCCTGCCCGGGATCAGTGCCAACGTCCTGACCCAGCGCCTCGAAGGACTCGAAGCCGCAGGCATCCTCGTGCGGCGCAAGCTGCCTCCGCCCGCCGCGGCACAGGTCTACGAGCTGACGGAATGGGGTTATGAAAGCGAGCCGATCTTCCAGGCGATGGGCCGCTGGGCCGCGCGCTCGCCGTCGCACGATCCGACCCTGCCATTCAGCACCGCGTCCCTGGTGCTGTCCATGCGGACGATGTTCGACGCGAAGCGCGCAGCGGGATCGGATGCGCGGATCGGCTTCCGCATCGGCGAGGAAACCTTTGTCGCGCGTGTCGCCGATGGCCGGATCGAGATCGTCCGCGCGTCGCTCGATCAGGCTGACGTGATCTTTGCAGGAGCGCCACCGATGCTGGCCGCAGCGATCTATGGTGGCCAACCCCTGGAGATGCTGGAACAGGCGGGTGCATTGACGATCGAGGGCGACCGATCCCTCGCCCAGCGGTTCGTAAGCCTGTTCCCGCTGCCGCCGAAGGCGTCGAAACGAGCGTAAGTGTTACCGCAGCGTTTCGTCAAAGAAGGTGAGCAGCCGCTTCCAGTGCCGCTCGGCACCGCGCTCGTCATAGACACTGTGATCGGATACGGCCCAGCCATGGGCCATGCCGACATAGTTTTCGATGATGTGATCGATCTCGGCCCGCCGCAATGACTCCGCCAGGAGAGCCGATTGTTCGGGCGGGAAACTGCCGTCGACCCCGGCGCTGCCCACATAGACGCGGCCCTTGATCGTCGACACGTGACGATGCGGGCTGTCGGGGACATCGCTTGCGAGGCGCCCGCCATGGAAGCTCGCCGCGGCCGCAATGCGGTCGGGATAGGCGGCAGCGGCATGGATGGCGCGGCTTCCGCCCATGCAATAGCCGACCGTGCCGATCGAGCCCGTGGCGCCGGCCTCCGTCAAAGCGGCAATGAACGCAGCCGTGTCCCGCCGGGTCATGTCCTGGCTCGTGCCCTCAATCATGCTCCTCAACGCACTGCGGGTCGGCTCCACGGAAAAGGCCGTCTTGGCATCCAGGGGACCATAATCGCCGAAGCGATAGAAGAGATCGGGAACGAGAACCAGATAGCCCTCGCCCGCGAGGCGCTCGGCCATCGCATCGAGCGCGGGACGCGGTCCGAACGCATCCATGTAGAGGATGACGCCTGCCGCACGTTGACCGCTCGAGCGGAACAATCCCGCCTTGGCGTTCCCGTCTTCAGTCCGGATGGAAATATCCTGCTTCGCCACGATCATATCCTCGTATCTGCTCTGCTTGTGCCCGGAACCCTCACGAGAGGCGAGCGTTTCCTGCCGTCTCCTATGACCGCATAGGAGCGCCATTTCAAACCTGGCGGCGTACGGTGATTTGCCAAGGCGGTGACGATGAACCCTTCGCCGAAATCAGGTCGGGAGAAGTTGGGCAAGGAGCAGACGCCGGTCCTGGTGCTCGGCGGCGGCAATGCGCTCGGCTCCTATCTGGCCGGTGCATACGAGTCTCTTCTGCGGCAGGCTATCGAACCGCAATGGATCGTCGGCGGCTCCATCGGCGCGGTCACGGGCGGGATCATCGCCGGGAATGCGCCTGAGGATCGCCTGGATCGACTCAAAGCATTCTGGGACGAAGCGATGATCCATTCGCCAGGCCTGCTGGGACGCGGCACGAGGATCCGGCACACCTACAACGAGCTGCATACGATCACGGCACTCCTGTTCGGCCGGCCAGGACTGTTCGGACATCGCTTTCCAGGGATGCTGTCCATGCTGCCCTGGATGCCGAACGATGTCGCGCTTTACGACCATGCGCCTCTGCGCCAGACCCTTGAAAGGCTCATCGACTTCGACCGGCTGAACCGGGGCGACATCAGGCTCACCATCGGCTGCGTCGACCTGGAATCCGGCGACGAGGTCCTGTTCGATACGACCCGCGACACCCTCACGCCCGAGCACTTCCTGGCGAGCGCCGCCATCACGCCGATCTTTCCGCCGGTCGAGATCGGCGGCCGGTTGCTGTGCGATCCGGGCTATACCAACAATCTGCCCCTCGACGTGCCCTTCGCCGAACCGATGGATCGGGACTTCACCTGCATCGCCGTCGAGCTTTTCAGCCTGCATGCATCACGTCCGGCGTCGCTCGATTCAACGGCGGAACGAGCGAACGATCTCATCTTCGCCAGTGCCACGCGGCGGAGCCTGAAGGCGCTCGAGCGGGAATACGCCCTCCGTGACCGATGGGAGCCTGAAGGCCCCAGGGCCACGCTGCTGCACTTGGCCTATTATGCGGGAAGCGACGAGCGCGCCGGAAAGACCTTCGACTACTCTCCCTCCTCGATACGAGATCGTTGGGCCGCCGGGAAGCGTGACATGGAGAAGGCTCTGTTGCTCCTGACCAATGCGCCGCAAGACCACCGACGCCTGCGTTACCTCACACTGGATCCGCAGCAGGAAGCGATGTCGGCGCAACTCGGAGCCGCTACGGCGAGAGCGTGAATGTCAGGGGCCGCCCGCCAAGGAGCCCACGACCGCCATCGTCAGTTCATCGAGGTTGACGCGACCTTCGATGGTGATCATCTCGGCGTCGCCCGACTTGACGCGAAGGCCCTGCTGACCCGCATCGGACTGACGCTTCAGCTCGGCGATGATGGCCTCGCGCACCTGATCCTCGATGTTCATCGATCCTGTCCTTTCGCCGTGGCGCTTGTGGCTGACGAACGTCGGGACGGAGAGCCCTGTTCCACGTCCATACGACATTAAGCGTCCGCTGGTTTCTTCCGCCCCTTCAGGTCTCGGAACGCCTGGGCGTCCATCGTGCCGCGTTCGTTGTTGCAGGCGGCGCAGGCCAGCACGATATTGTCGCGGTCGAGCGGCCCGCCGAAGGCTTTGGGCCGAACGTGGTCGAGGGTTGCGAGATCGGGAGCACGCCTGACGCCGCGCCCCGGGCGCCTCGCCGGAATGCCGCAATAGACGCATCGTCCCTGGTCACGGGCAAAGATATCGTTGAAAAACGTGATGCGCTGAGCTGCCTTCATGCCGAGAAAACCTGCATTCCTTTTAAGTGGAACCGGAGAGAAGCCGGGTGGTTGCTCCTGCAAATGAGAAGGAGCAGAACGATGGTAGATGTCCGTCGCAGGAATCGGAACCCTTTCAACGACGACAACGGCTATGGTGACCTGCCTCCACGTGGCGCCGTCGGCTTTCGCGGCGAAGGGCGGGAATATCCGGGCGGCTACGGCAGCGATACCAACGAGTTTGCAGGCGGCGTGATCGACGACGGGCGTGGTGGACCTCCGGACGACGAAGGTTTCGATCCGGGCTACAGCGGCGATCGTTCCGGCCTCGGAGCCTTCGGGTCGCGCGATCCGAACGATCCTGACGTCGGCTCGGGCCGAGAAGGCGGGCGCTCCAGCGGCGGCCACCGCGGGCGCGGTCCCAAGGGTTACAAGCGTTCCGACGAGCGCATCCATGAGGACGTGTGCGAGCGCCTGACACAAGACCCGTTCATCGATGCGTCGAACATCGAGGTGTTGGTGAGGGAAGGCGAGGTCACGCTCAACGGAACCGTTTCGAGCCGCGGCCTCAAGCGCCGGGCCGAAGATCTGGCGGAGCTAGCCTCCGGCATCACGCACGTGCAGAACAACCTTCGCGTCGAAGGAGCCTGAACAGGACGGAGATACGTCTCCGGCTCAGCCCTCTTACGGAACCTCGGGCGGCGGCATCGGATGGGTGACCGGCTTCTCGGGTTCCGGCGGCTGCTCCGGAAGGGGAGACGGAGCACCGGGGAGAACGGGTTGAGGCGTCTCGGAAGGAGCCGGCACGCCGGGAACCGGCTCGGTCGGCGGCGGCTTGGGGTAGAACTCATCCGGCTGCGGACGGCTGCTGGCGCTTAACACGGACAAGAACTTCTCCCTTGCAACATTCTGTCTCTCCATCAACCGCCCAAGCTCGCGAAAGTTCTCCCACGCGCCGGCCTGTCACGAACGCGAAACCATAGAACCAACCGGAGGCTTGACGTTACGGCCGTTTGCGGCCACGACGGCAGGATGGAAATTGCAATCGGAAGAGCCATGCGCGCAGCCCCATCCCTTGCCGTTCTCGCCGCCCTCATGCTGGGCACGACCACGGCTCAGGCCGCCGATCTCTTCTTTTCGCCCGAGCCGATGCAGCAATCCACGGGCTGGATCGTCACCGTGAAGGGCAACCTGCGGGTCGGACCGTCCTATCCGGGTTCGGACGAGTTCAGCTTCATCGGCTATCCATCCTTGAGCTTCCGCCGGGCCGGCACGGTCGAACGCTTCAGTGCTCCCGACGACGGTCTGAGCTTCTCGTTCCTTGAGGATTCCGCCGTCCGTGTCGGTGTCGTGGGCCGCTTTGTGGGCGGTCGCTACTATCAGGACAATCGGGAACTCTTCGGCCTGGAGAAGATCGACTGGGCGGTGGAGCCCGGCGTTTTCGTGGAATACTGGCCTCTCGATTTCCTGCGCGCCCGCGCCGAGATCCGGCGCGGCTTTGGCGGACATGAGGGCTTCGTGGCTGATTTCGGCCTCGATGCGGTTCAGAGGTTCGGGGCCTTCACGGTCTCGGTCGGTCCCCGCCTCGCACTCGGCGACAGCGAGTTCATGCAAACCTATTTCGGCGTGACGCCGGCCGAGGCGGCGCTGAACGGACGGGTCACGCCCTACCGGCCCTCGGGCGGCATCACCTCGGTGGGGGCGACGGGAGCCATCAGCTACGACTGGTCCCAGCAATGGTCGACCACCGCCTTCGTGACCTACAAGCGTCTGGTTGGAGACGCGGCCGACAGCCCGATCGTCAAGCGGTTCGGCTCGGAGAATCAGTTCGGCGCCGGACTGACGATATCCTATTCGTTCGGCTATACGCCTTGAGGCCAGACTGCATCCAAAATGAAAGAGCCGCCCACACAAGGGCGGCTCTTTCATTTTGAGGATCCCGAATGTTCGTCAGGCTGCGAGACGGCTGCCATCCGCCGTTTCGCCACGGTAGATGCAGCCTTCCGTAGAGCCGGGCATGCCGCGCTTGAGCTCGACCTCTTCGAGGTTCGGGAATCGTTGTTTCACCAAGCGCCAGATATAAGTCGTCACGTTCTCGAGCGAGGCGATTCCGATCTCGGGGTTGAGATCGAGGTTGCCGTGGTCAAGGCCCGAGCCGTGCTCGCCCTTGATTTCCTTGATGTAGTTCTCGACCTCGTAGAGGTTGACCGGCCAGCCGTAAATCTCGTCGACGGCGCCGCCGAAGGTGAGCTTGACGATGAAGGTATGTCCATGCAGCCCGGAATAGGGAGCCACCGAGTGCGCGGCTTCGAACGTAAATTCGCAGTATGTCTTCATGCAACTTGCTCCCGTCGTCGATTCCTGTCTGACGCTGACCTAGAGGCTCAGCTTACCGAACATTGATTCATGCGGAGTTTTCGCGTTTAGGCAATGGAAAATGTACCTAACACAGTTCGCTTCACTCATAAAACCGTGAAGGCTCTGGACATTCATCTTCAATGCCGGAAACAGAACCGGATCTAAGCAACTCTGACCTTGTGCTTGAGAGCATCCAGCGTATGAACCAGTTCCCGCGCAGGCTTGGGGCGCCCGAAATAATAGCCCTGTGCATCGGTACATCCGGCCGCCTGAACCTGCCGAAGCTGATCTTCCGTCTCGATGCCCTCGGCCACGGTCGGCATGCCTAAGCTGGCGCCGAGGTTGGCGACGGATTGCACGATGGCCAGGCAATCCGCCCGCTGGGACATTTCCCGCACGAAAGACTGGTCGATCTTGATCTTGTCGAAGGGAAAGCTGCGAAGATAGCTCAGGGACGAGTAGCCGGTTCCGAAATCGTCCATCGCAATGCGCACGCCGAGCCGGCGCAGCTGATGGAGCGTCGAGACGGTCATTTCGTTGTCCTGCAGCAGGACCGACTCTGTGATCTCCAGCTCCAACCGGTGCGGAGAGAGCCCGGACGAAGCCAAGGCGTTGCTGACGCTCTGGACGAGACCGCGGTTGCGGAACTGAATCGGCGAGAGATTGACGGCCACATGCATCTCGCCCGGCCAAGTGGCGGCCTCCTTGCAGGCCTGTTCGATGATCCAATCGCCCAGAGGCGAGATGAGGCCGGTATCTTCGATTACCGGGATGAACTCGCCCGGTGGAACGAGACCGCGCTCGGGGTGGTGCCAGCGCAGAAGAGCCTCGAACCCGCCGATCTCGCTTTTCTGGATATTGATCTGCGGCTGATAGAACAGCTCGAACTCACCGTTGGTCATCGCCTTGCGCAGATCGACCTCCAGGGCGCGACGCGCCTGAAGCTGCTCGTCCATATCCGGCTCGAAGAAGCGGAACGTGCCCCGTCCGTCGGCCTTGGCATGATAGAGCGCCATGTCCGCATGTTTCAGGATCTGGCTCGAGGTCATGTTTCTCTGAGCCAGCGCGATGCCGATGCTGGTGCCGATGAAAAGCTCCTGCCCGTTCACGCTGAACGGCTCGCGCAACGCTTCGACAATGCGCGATGCAAGCGCGGCGCATTCCTCGGGGCGACGGATGCCGGTCTGGAGGATGGCAAACTCGTCGCCGCCGAAGCGGGAAATCAGATTGCGCACTTGGCCTTCGGTGGCCGGAATGCAGGCGCGCAGACGCTCGGCCACGGCCTTGAGCAGCTCGTCGCCCGTTTCGTGGCCGAAGGAGTCGTTCACGTCCTTGAAGTGATCCAGGTCGAGATAGGAAACGGACACCATGCGACCGTTCGGCTTCTGACGTACGAGCGCGTTCTCCAGCTCGCTGCGAAGCACCACGCGATTGGGCAGGCCCGTGAGAGCATCCTGATGGGCCAGGACATGCAGCTCCTCATGGGCGCGCCCGAGAAGGCGGTTATGCTTGTCGAGGAGGAAAATCAGGACGACCCCGACGAGGATCAGGCTTGCCGCGATGCCGGAGAAGGCCCAGTGAAGCCGGATCAGCTCCTGCTGGTCCCTTTGAACGAGCGCCGCGCCATGGTTGTGCGCCACGGATGCAAGCTGCGCGAGCTTGCCTTCCAAAGGACGCAGAAGGTCGAGAGCCTGTCTCGCCGCCGCCGGGTTCGTGTCGATCTGCGCGATCAGGGGCTGGGCTGCGGCAAGCGTGTCCTGGAAGTCCCGGAGGGTCGCGTGATGCTCGGGATTGCGCTGGAGAAGATCCTGAAAACTTCCCTCGTTCAGCATCTGCGCCCTGCCGAGCAGGATATCGAAGCGCAGATCGACTTCGTCCTTGTCGATATCCGTTCCAGGCTTGCCGAACTCGGACAGGCGGTGCTCGAGACGGATGAATTCGGAGGCGGCTTGTCCCGCTTCCCAGGCCGGGTTGTAAACGGAGATCTGTTGCAAGGCACCCTGGCGCTGGACGACCAGCACCGAAATGTAGATGCCGGCGATCAGAAAGCCGCCGATGACGATCGCAATAATCGCTTTGAAGCTGCGCAAGGACAAATGCGTAAGGCCTCCGAGACCTACCGGTCTGCTGCTACTTCACTTCGATCCTGGCAACCTGCCAAGCCGAGCGAGCATAATAGGTCTGGCTCTTGAGCTCGGGGTTGCTGTCGTATGGATAAACGATGAACAGAGGACCTTTGTCTCGCACAGGCATATATTCGCCGTCGCGCTTGATGGCGAGAATGACATTGTATTTCGCGAAGTCCGCGATCGGGATCTCGGTCGCGTAATCGTTGAGCGCGACGACGGACACGCGCTCTCCCTTGGCTCCGACCTGCTTCATCAGCTTGTCGAGAGGAACGCCTTCGAATTTGACCTTCCCTTCATACCAAGGCGTCGTCGTCTCGATCGTGACAAGCCCAAGAGCCTCCAGCATCGCGCGGTCGAACTGGGCCGTACCGTCCTTGTTCGTGACGTCGATCTTTCCGGAGATCGTGAGGATCGGCCGCTCTTTCGGAGCGGGCAGCGATGCGGCATAAGCCGCGCCCACGATTCCCAGGAACGCAACAAGCGTTCCCAGCAGGCCCATTCTCATCTTGGCGCCGAGCATGCAGATCCCCTACGGAACATCAAATATAAGCGATAGAAACACATAAATTTGATCAAAACGTTACACAACTCCGCTACGGAAGTAAAAGCGGCGAAACCGCCAGCGTTATCTTGTAATGGTTAGTCAATCGTAGCAGCATCAAATCCTATCGGTTCTCTTAAAGCAAAACCGCCTCGCAACCAGGGCGAGGCGGCTTGCAACTTTTGCGTTCTATTCCGACGTGGGCGCCCGCATCAGAGCGGCTTGAGACCTGCCTCGATCTGTGCCCGGCGCGGCTCCAGGAAGGGCGGCAGGGCCAGGCGCTCGCCGAGCTTCTCCATGGGTTCGTCCGTGGCAAAGCCCGGACCGTCCGTGGCGATCTCGAACAGGATTCCGTTCGGCTCGCGGAAGTACAGGCTCTGGAAGTAATAGCGGTCGACCGGGCCGCTGGAGGGCGCCCTCAGAGACTGCAGCCGCTCCCAGCATTCCTGATAGGTCTGCTCGTTCGGCGTGCGGAAGGCCACGTGGTGCACGCCGCCTGCTCCAGGCTGGGCTGGAGAAAGGCCGGGCTCCACCGCCACATGCAGTTCCGCCGCTGGACCGCCCTCTCCCATCTCGAAGACGTGAACCGGCGTGTCGCCGACGCGGTATTCGCGGGCGGCGCGCATATCCATCGCATCCGTCAGGACGCGAGCCGTGCGATCGAGCTTCGGCACGCTGATCCGGATCGGGCCGAGGCCACGGATCTGGTACTCGATCGGCACGGGGCTACGCTCCCACGGATGCACCTCGCCCTGCCCTCCGTCATCGACGAGGCTGAGGCGCTGGCCCTCGAAATCCTCGAAGTCGAGGCTGAGTCGTCCATCACGTTCCACGATGGACTCGCTGCGGACGCCGAGGCTGCCGAAGCGATCCTTCCACCATTGCAGCGCCTTCTCGCCGTTCACGCGCAGGGCCGTCTGGGAGATGCTGTGCGTGCCGCGCCGCTCGCGCGCGACCGGCCAGTCGAAGAAGGTGATGTCGGTTCCGGGGGAAGCCTTTCCGTCCGCATAGAACAGATGGTAGGCGCTCACATCGTCCTGATTTACGGTCTTCTTGACGAGGCGCAGACCCAAAGTCTGCGTGTAGAAGGCGTGGTTGCCCGGCGCGTCCGCGGTGACGGCGGTCAAATGGTGAATTCCGGTCAGCTTCATGGTGCTGTCTCCATCAATGTTGCAACGAAGATAGACGCGGGACAGTGCCGTTGCGACCCTGCGGAACGCCAAGCCGGTCTTGCTGAAATGCAAGGATGGCCGAGCCAGGACTGGGTATTCTTGCAGAACGGAAAAGATGCCGGTCACAAGGCCTTGGCTCTCCTGTCTTCAGGGCGCGATCCTCAGGCCGCACGGATGAGGCGGGAATGCGATCCACAGGTTCCGCGTCGTTCCAGGCTTGCAGAGGACCACGGCTCTGGCGCTCTGGGACAACGTTCCGGTATTGTTCGCCCATGACATCGCGCACCAAACTCAACCCCGCCCAAGCGCGGCGCATTGCGCTCGCCGCTCAGGGCCTCCACGAAGCTCGGCCTGCAGCCGCGACGAGGCGGCACCTGAGCCGCGTGCTGCAGCGTTCGCACCTGCTCCAGATCGATTCGGTCAACGTGCTGGTCCGGGCCCATTACATGCCGCTCTTCTCGCGGATCGGCGCCTATGACCGCAACCTTCTCGAGAAGGCCGCCTATCACGCCCGGAAGCGCGAGACCTTCGAGTACTGGGGCCACGAGGCCTCGCTGATCCGGCTCGACCTGCATCCTCTCTTCCGCTGGCGGATGGAGCGCGCCAGGCGGGGCGAGGGCATCTATGGCGGTCTCGCCAGGTTCGGGCAGGAAAAGCGCGCCTTCATCGAGGAGGTACGCCGCGAGATCGCCACGCATGGCCCGATGGCCGCGGGCGAGCTTTCCGGCGGACATAAGGGCCAGGGCTCGTGGTGGGGCTGGAGCGACGGCAAGCGGGCTCTGGAATGGCTGTTCTGGGCCGGCGAGGTCACCACCGCCACGCGGCGCGGCTTCGAGCGCATCTACGATCTGCCCGAGCGCGTTCTGCCCTCGGACATCCTGAATGCCGAAACACCCTCGGCCGACGAGGCGCAGCGCGAGCTGCTGCGGCACTCCATCAGGGCGCTCGGCATCGCGTCCGAGCGCTGTCTGCGCGACTATTTCCGCCTGGAGCCGCAGGACGCGAAGGCCCGCATTCCCGAACTGGTGGAGGCTGGTGATCTCGTCCCCGTCACGGTCGAGGGCTGGAACGGGCCGGTCTATCTCGACCCACAGGCCAAAATCCCGCGCCGCGTCGAAGCCAGAGCCCTCGTGTCGCCCTTCGACCCGATCGTCTGGGAGCGCACCCGCACGGAGCGCCTGTTCGATTTCCGCTACCGGATCGAGATCTACACGCCGGCCGAGAAGCGGGAATTCGGCTATTACTGCCTACCCTTCGTGCTGGGCGAAAAGATCGTGGCCCGCGTGGACCTCAAGGCCGACCGGGCCGCAGGCAATCTCATCGTACACTCGATCCACCCGGAAACCTCCGTTGCTCCGGAAGAGATCGCTCCCGCCCTCGGAGAAGAGCTTCGCCTGATGGCCGAGTGGCTCAACCTCGGCAGCATCACGGCACCGAAGGAATGGCGGAAGCAGCTGGAGGTGTGAGAGCAATGCGCTCTCCCCTCGCCAGACGCTTTGAACTCTCCTATCTCAGGGGGCCATGAACACGCTTCTCGCCCCCGCCACGCGCCTGTGGCTTCGTCTGCGCCTCAACGAGGTCGGTCCGCTTCTATCGTTGTCCGCCTGTGGATTCTTCGCCTGGGCGTTCATCGCGCTGGCCGACGAAGTGCGGGAAGGGGAAACCCATGCCCTCGACAGCTACCTGCTGTTAGCGCTGCGCGATCCACAGAACCCGGCCAATCCGCTTGGGCCCTCATGGGTCGAGGAAGCCGCGCGGGACATCACCGGCCTCGGCGGCTACGCCATCCTGACCATGATCACGCTGGCCACATGGATCTACCTGCTCATGACCAGGAAGCAGAGCGCAGCGCTTCTGGTGCTCGTTGCCATCGTGGGCGGCATGCTGATCTCCACGGGGCTCAAGATGGGCTTCGAACGCCCGCGACCGGACCTCGTGCCTCATGCAGCCCGGGTTTATACCGCGAGCTTCCCGAGCGGACATGCCATGCTGTCGGCCATTACCTATCTGACCCTGGGAGCCCTGCTCGCCCGTGTGGAGAAGAGCCGGCGCGTCAGCACGTTCATCATGGGTCTGGCCATCACCACGACCCTGCTGGTCGGCATCAGCCGGGTCTATCTCGGCGTGCACTGGCCGAGCGACGTGCTCGCCGGCTGGGCGGTGGGCGCCGCCTGGGCGTCCCTGTGCTGGTTCGTGGCGCTGCAGTTGCAACGGCGGGGGCAGGTTGAAAAGCCGGGCGAGGCCGCACCGCCCTCGGATGCGAAGCCGGAATGACGGACGAGGCCGATAAGCCGCTCCGCAAGCCGCCGCGACAGGTGACGGCCGCCTACCTGCAGCGGGCGGCGCTGGCCTATCTCGAACGCTATGCCTCCTCGGCCGAGAACCTGCGCCGCGTGCTGCGGCGCAAGGTGGACAAGCGCTGTCGCCTGCGCGGCGAGGATCCCGCTGCCTTCCAGGACATGATCGACGAGGTGGTGGCGAAGAGCCTCAGAAGCGGCCTCATCGACGACACCCGCTATGCTGAGGCCCGGGTCGCCACCCTGCGCCGCCGGGGTGGCTCAGCCCGCGCCATCCAGGCCAAGCTTTCCGCCAAGGGCGTGGACCGCGCGACCATCGCGGCCGTGCTGGAGCAGGACGACGGGAACGAGGAGCAGGCCGCCCGCGCCTTCGCCCGCCGCCGCAAGCTCGGGCCGTTCCGGTCCGGGGAGCGAGCGCCCTATCGCGACAAGGACCTCGCCGCCATGGCGCGCGCCGGCTTCCGGTTCGACGTGGCCCGGCATGTGATCGACGGAGAGAAGGACGATGAGCTGACCGGAATGTAGAACATGGATTTACCCGGGTATAATTGACATCCAGATTTAACCCGGATAAAACCCGCCATCTTCTATGACGGCGAGGACACGATGAGTGACGTTCCCAGGACATTTACGGCTTTCACAGGCCACCGCCTGATCGCATCGGGCTCCCTTTCATCAGTGGCCGAAGCGGCCAAGGAATGGCTCGATCGCGACGAAGGCACGCCCGTCCTCATTCTCGACGACGAGACCTGCCGTATCGTCGAAGTGGATTTCCGCGGCACCCTTGAGGATGTGTTGAAGCGGCTGGGCGATAGCTCCGATCCCGTGCCCGACAGGCCTGAACCGCGTGGCCCCGGCCGGCCCAAACTCGGTGTGATCGCCCGGGAGGTGACTCTGCTGCCGCGTCACTGGGAGTGGCTCAACGCGCAACCGGGCGGCGCATCGGTTGCCTTGCGCAAGCTTGTCGAGGAAGCACGGCGTGGCAATGGGTCGAAGGACCGCGTGCGGCAGGCGCAGGAGGCACTCTATCGGTTCATGTCTGCCCTGGCGGGCGACGAGGTCGGTTTCGAGGAGGCCTCGCGAGCGCTCTTCGCAGGGGATCGGAAGCTGTTCATGGCTTTGATCCAGCTCTGGCCGAAGGATCTTCGCGCCTATGCCGAGAGACTCGCCGGTCCCGCTTTTGCGGACGAACCTTAAGGAACGGCCTTTTCCCGCACGAACATGATCGTCGGATGATCCCTGTAGGTGGTGCGCCGGAACTCCCGGTAGCCGCATCGTTCCGCGACCCGGATCGAGGCCTCGTTCTCCGGCGCGATGATGCAGGCGGTGCGCGCGGGGCCGAAATGTTCCTCGCCCCACAGGATGGCGGCCCGTGCGGCCTCGGTCGCATAGCCCTTGCCCTGGCAATCGGGCGCGAGAACCCAGCCGATTTCCGGTATCCCTTCGAGGGACGGGTCGATCTCGCGCCTGAAATCGGCGAACCCGACCTCCCCCATGAAGCGGCCGGTTTCCTTTTCCATGATGACCCAGTAGCCGAAGCCGAGCAGCGACCAGTGCCCCACATAGCGCAGCAACCGCCCCCAGACCTCCTCCTGCGTGGAGGGTTTGCCGCCGATAAACCGCGTTACGTCCGGATCGGTCCAGAGAGCGAAGCAATCGGCGAAATCGTCCACCCGATGGCCGCGCAGGACGAGGCGCTCGGTTTCGAGGATGGGGACGGAAGCGGCGGTCGCGGGGACGATGAGCATCGGTTCATTCGGCAGGTGTGAACACATGCCCTGAGGAATTTCATCGGGACGATGAAATCCGCTCCCCATTGCTGGCAACATGTGTTTTCGCCGAAGACTTCTGCATAACGATCATGGTCATGCAAGGCCCGAGCCTGAAAGCACTCCGGCTTAAAGCATTCCTGCCCCGACGTTCACGGCCAGCGCGAGGATCGTGGTGTTGAACAGGAAGGACAGGATCGTGTGGGCGAGTGCCAGACGTCGCATGCGCTTGGACACGATGACCACGTCCGACGTCTGTGCCGCGGCCCCGAGGTTGAACGCAAAATAGAGAAAGTCCCAATAATCGGGCCGGTCTTTGTGCGGAAAGGCGAGGCCTTGCCGCTCGCCTTTATCGCCGTAGTATTCATGGGCGTAATGGATGGCGTAGATCGTATGCACGAAGAACCAGGAACAAAGAATCGTGATCCCTGCAATGGCCAGATGGAAGCCTTTCCCGTCGGTGCCGCCGTCGCGGATGCCGGCGAGTTCCATGGCGATGGCGGCGAGGCTTGCGATGGACGCCGCGAGCGTCAGGGCGAGCACGACGACGGCGGCCTCGTCCTCCTGAGCGGCGCGGTCCTGCATCATGGCCGTCGAGGAATGGGCCGCCATGGCTCCCGCCAGCACGAGATAGACCACCACGCCGAGATCCCAGGCCACAAGCAGACGTGAATTGATTTCCCAGGAAGATGGCAGGACGGCGAAGACCAGAAGGACAACGAGAGCGGCTCCGAGAAGCCGAGGGCGCAGACGGACCTGGTTGATAATCGACATCGCAAACCTGCAACTCGAACAAGGGAGAGACTCTGGAGCTTGGCGCAAACTGTCCTAGATCACTAGCGCATCGTGCGGAAAAGTGGACTCGGTTTTCCGCCCCGAACGATGCGCTCTTCTAAGAGCGGAGCATCGGACCCAAAAGTGCATCCCACTTTTGGGTCCGATGCTCCAAGCCTATCCGCAAAAGGAGATCACAATGAACCGCAAGGCAAGAGCCGTTTGGCAGGGGACGGGCAAGGATGGCAGCGGCCATCTCACGTCGGATTCCGGCGTTTTGTCCTCGACGCCCTATTCCTTCAAGACCCGTTTCGAGAACGAGAAGGGCACGAACCCGGAGGAACTGATCGCCGCCGCCCATGCCGGCTGCTTCACCATGGCCCTTGCCTTCCAGCTCCAGGGCGCGGGCTTCACGCCGACCGAGCTCGCCACCGAGGCGGTCGTCTCCCTCGAACAGGAGGGCAGCGGCTTCGCGATCAAGAAGTCGGCTCTGACGCTCAGCGCCAACGTGCCGGGCATCGACCGGGCCAAGTTCGAGGAACTCGCCCGCGCGGCAGAGAAGAACTGCCCGGTCTCCAAGGTTCTCAACGCCGAAATCACGATGGATTTCACGCTGGCGTGAGAATCACGCCGTCATCACCGGCCTTGTGCCGGTGATCTCGCTTCCGGAGAGTGCGGCGCTTTTCCAATCGAGATGGCCGGGACAAGCCCGGCCATGACGTGAGAGGGCAGGGATGCTCTACATCGCCGCCTTCTTGTAGCTGTCGACGATGGCCTGTCCGTCAGGGCCGGCCTTCTTCAACCAGTCCTGCGTCAACTGCTCGCCGACCTTCTGCAGGCCCGCCTTGAGCTCGGCGCTCGGCGGCTGGACCTTCATGCCTTTCCCGGCCATTTGGTCGGTGTACCACTTGGTCTTTTCCTGAGCGGTCTTCCAGCCGCGCTCCTCTGCCGTCTTGGCGGCTTTGAGCACCGCTTCCTGGGTCGGCTTGTCGAGCGCGTCGAAAGCCGCCTTGTTGACGAAGGTCAGGTTCTTCGGGATCCAGGCCTGCGTGTCGTAGAAGTGGGACAGCGATTCCCACACCTTCGAATCGTAGCCGGTGGCTCCCGAGGTCATGAAGGTCGTGACCACCCCGGTGGCAAGCGCCTGCGGCAGGTCCGCGGCCTGCACGGTGACCGGTTGTGCGCCGACGAGTTCCGCGATGCGGGCCGTGCCGGGATTGTAGGAGCGCCACTTCACGCCCTTCAGATCGTCGACGGTGTTGATGTCCTTCTTGGCGAAAATGCCCTGCGGCGGCCACGGTACCGCGAACAGCAGCATCAGGCCCTGGCTTGCGAACTTCTTCTCGATCGCGGGCTTCTGCACGTCCCAGAGCTTTTTCGCCTGGTCGAACGAGGTGGCGAGGAAGGGCACCACGTCGAGGCCGTAGACCGGATCCTCGTTCTCGTGCAGCGACATCAGCACCTCTCCGGCCTGGGTCTGACCGGTCTGCACCGCGCGCTTGATCTCCGGAGCCTTGAAGAGCGAGGCATTGCCGTGGACCGTGATCTGCAGCTTGCCGCCGGTCGCCTCAGTGACATCCTTGGCGAAGGCGTTCAGGTTCTCGGTGTGGAAGTTGTCCGGCGGATAGGCGGCGGGCAGGTTCCACTTGGTCTGCGCCATCGCGGGCGCTGCCAGGAGCAGGGCTCCCGCGAGGCTCAAGCCGAAGCGTGTCATGTGTTTCATTGTCGTTCTCCCACTGGTTTTTATGGAACGGTTTAGTCCGGAAAGGCGATCTGCGGCAGGATCATCACGATGCTGGGAAAGACCGTGATGATGGCGACCGCCACCACGAGCAGGAAGAAGAAGGGCAGCGAGGCGAGCGCCACCGTGTTCGAATCCTTGCCCGACATGGTCTGCAGCACGAAGAGGTTGAACCCGACCGGGGGCGAGACCTCCGCCATCTCGACCACCAGGATCAGGAAGATGCCGAACCAGACCAAGTCGAAGCCCGCAGTCTTCACCATGGGGATCACCACGGCGGTGGTCAGCACGATCATCGAGATGCCGTCGAGCGCCGTACCGAGCAGGATGTACATGAGCGTGAGCGCGGCGATCAGCGCATAGGGCGAGAGGTGCAGGCTGTCGACCCAGGAGGCGAGAGCCTGGGGGATGCCCGTATAGGCCATCGAGGTGGACATGAAGGAGGCGCCCGCCAGGATCAGCATGATCATGCAGGTAATGCGCGTCGTTCCCATGACGCTGGCCCAGAAGGATTCCCAGGACAGCGAGCCCGACCACCAGGCGATGGCGAGCGAACCGAGCACGCCCCAGGCGGCGCATTCGGTCGCCGTGGCCCAGCCGAGCATGAGGGTCAGGAAGACGAGCGCGATCAGAAGCGCCACGGGGATGAGATTGGTCGATTCCCTCAGCTTCTCGCGGAACGACATGGTCGGCTCAGGGGGAGGCGACTTCGCCGGATTGAGCACCGACCATACGGCGATGTAGCCGGAATAGAGCGCCATCACGAGCAGGCCCGGCAGGAAGCCCGCGAGGAAGATCTGGATGATCGACACGTTGGCAGCCACCGCATAGACCACCATGGTGATCGAGGGCGGAATGAGGATGCCCAGCGTGCCCGCACCCGCAAGCGAGCCGAGGCTCACCATGTCGTCGTAGCCGCGCTTCTTCAGCTCCGGCAACGCGATCTTGGCGACCGTCGCGCAGGTGGCGGCGGACGAACCGGAAACCGACCCGAAGATGCCGCAGGCGAGCACGTTCACGTGCATCAATCTTCCCGGCAGCCAGTTGAGCCAGGGCGCCAATCCGCGAAACATCTCTTCCGACAACCGTGTGCGGAACAGGATCTCGCCCATCCAGATGAAGAGCGGCAATGCGGCGAGCGTCCAGGAGGCGGAATTGCCCCAGATCGTGGTGGCGAGCACTGAACCTGCCGGGATGCCGCCACCGACGAACTGCATGCCGACCCAGCCGCAGGCCATGAGCGCGATGGCGATCCATACGCCGCCGGCGAGAAGCACCGCGAGCAGCAGGAGAAGCAGGCCTGAAATCTCGATGAGTTCCATGACGCCTCAAACTCCACTCTGGATCGCGCGCTCCACCACCTCTTCGGCCGTGGTGGCGGGCGGCTTCTCGTAGCGCGGGTCGCCCCCGCGCAGCACATGGATGAACTCGTCGACGAAGGCGATGAACAGGATCACGAGGCCGGCCGCATAGCCGATCTGCGGAATCCAGAGCGGGATCGCCAGGACGCCCTGGGCCATGTCGTTGAAGCGCCAGCTGTCATAGGTCAGGAACACCGCATGCCAAGCGAAGAAGCCCACGAACCCGAGGCCGATCACGAGGGAGAACATCTCGAACCACCAGCGGGTGCGACCCTGAAGGCGATCAGTGAGGAGGCCGACCCGAATCATCTCGCCGGAGCGGAAGGTGTGTGCCAGCCCCAGGAACGCCATCGCGGCCATGGACCAGGAGGCGAGATCGTCGCCGGCCGGGATGTTGATGCCGAGGCCTCGCCCCAGGGACAGGCCCATCATCAGGAGAAAGATCACGAGGAGGAAGACGCCTGCGAGATAGCCGGCGAGGCGATAAAGGCCATCGAGGAGGGTTCGGATCATGCGTTCCGTTTCGGAGGCTCGGCGAGGAAGCTTGGCCGAGTTTAGGAGCATTCTCCGAAGGAGCAAGCGGTTCCTTGCCGTGCCGCTGCGCAGGGGTTGAGCAAAACTTGGGAGACTGCCCATCTTCTTGACAGAACCAATCTCCCCCTCCGCCGTTGAGAGATCAGACGTGACAGTGCGTCACCCATATTCAGGAGGAATACATGGCTTCAAAGCATCTCATGATGGCGCTTCTCGGAACGGCTCTTCTGTCGGCCCCGGCTCTCGCCCAGAATCAGCCAGCGACTTCGTCGACAAGCCCGAACGCCGCTGCGTCGGCCGGATCCGTGTCCAGCGGCAACTGGATGACCCAGGAGCGTGCCGGCCAGTGGCGTGCATCGAAGATCGAAGGCCTGAACGTCTATAACAACAACAACGAGAAGATCGGCGACATCAGCGAGCTGCTCGTGGATCAGAGCGGCAAGGTCGAGGCCGTTGTGATCGGCGTCGGCGGTTTCCTCGGCATGGGCGAGCATGACGTCGCCGTTCCCTTCGACCAGATCAAGTTCGTCACCGAGCCGCGCGCGAACACGACCGCTGCGAACACCACGACCGGCACGGCCGGTACGACGAACACCACCTCGACTGCGCCGGCAACGACGGGGTCGACCACGACCACGACCACGACGACCACCGACAACATGAAACGGTCCGCTCCCGATCATGCCCTGCTGGACATGACCAAGGACCAGCTGAAGGCTGCTCCGGAGTTCAAGTACAGCCGCTAAGCCGCTTCCAGCGGATAAGAGAAAGGGGCCCGTCGGGCCCCTTTTTTTTTGTTGGCTGCTCATGATTTCTGATGGGCGATGATCCGATCCTTGATCGCATCATAGGCGTTCTGTGGAATGATCTTCTTGTCCACGAGCTCGTTCTTGGCCTTGTAGGGGCGGCCCTTGATGATCGCATCTGCCCGGGCCGAGCCGATCTGAGGCAGCTTGTCGAGCTGGTCCTTGGACGCGGTGTTGATATCGATGAGCGCGCTCGTGGACGATGTGGTGCTCGGCATCGGCTTGGCGGCGCCCGTCGCCGGGGCCGTCCCGGTCATCGGCGGTTTCGCGGCCGTGCCGGGAGTGGCGGTTCCCGGAGCGGCGGTTTGGGCGAAAGCCGGCGAGACGAGCAGGGAGCCGAGAGCGATCAAAGCCCCGAGATGAGATAAGCGCATCGTATCCTCCTTTGACGGCCGGGTTGTTCCCGGAATCCTTCACCCGGCATCATCAGAGGAGAGAATTAGAGCACAGTTAGGCTGGAGCGAGCCGTCCTTGCGCACTTCCAGACGCAGGTCCCGCGGAGCATCGGTGCCGCCCGCATGTCTTTTCTCGCCGTGCCCCTCTGGATCGAGACCGATGCGACCTCCCGTCCCTGTTCCGGGCCTCGCCAACAGCCGGCCTCCGTGGTAGAACAAATCATGAACAAATCTGCGGAAGGTCCATGGACGAGAAGCTTGCCAAGAAGCTGCGCATCCTGGCGGACGCGGCCAAATACGATGCCTCCTGCTCCTCCTCCGGCGCGCCCAAGCGCAAGGCCGACGTGGGAGGTTTGGGCTCGACGGACGGAAATGGCATCTGCCACGCCTACACGCCGGACGGGCGCTGCGTCTCGCTGTTGAAGATCCTGCTCACCAATTACTGCCTGTTCGACTGCGCCTATTGCGTGAACCGGCGGTCGTCGAACGTGAAACGGGCGAAGTTCTCGGTCGACGAAGTGGTGACGCTCACGGTCGAGTTCTACAAGCGCAACTACATCGAGGGCCTGTTCCTGTCCTCCGGCATCATCCGCTCGCCGGACTACACCATGGAGCAGATGCTGCTGGTGGCGAAGAAGCTGCGCCGCAATCACGGCTTCCGGGGCTACATCCACTTGAAAACCATTCCCGAAGCGAGCCCCTGGCTCATCGAGGAAGCGGGGCTGTGGGCCGACCGGCTGTCGATCAACCTAGAACTGCCGACGGAAAAGAGCCTTGAGCGGCTGGCGCCGGAGAAGGACGGCGCCTCCATCGAGACCGCGATGGCGCAGATGTTCGAGCGCATCGAGGAGGCCCGCGAGGAGCGCCGCCATTTCTCGCCGGCCGGCCAGACCACGCAGATGATCGTCGGCGCGGACGACACCACGGATGCGGACGTGCTGCGCACATCCGCCAAGCTCTATGGCCACTACGCTATGAAGCGCGTCTATTACTCCGCCTTCAGCCCGATCCCGGATTCGAGCGCCATCCTGCCCCTGAAATCGCCGCCGCTGATGCGCGAAAGCAGGCTCTACCAGGCCGACTGGCTGCTGCGCTATTACGGCTTCGACGTGGACGAGATCGCGGCCGGGACCGACAAGGGCATGCTCGACCTCGACGTCGACCCGAAGCTCGCCTGGGCGCTGAAGAACCGCCACCGCTTCCCCGTCAACGTGAACAGCGCCGAGCGCGAGATGCTGCTGCGCGTCCCCGGCCTCGGCGCCCGGGCGGTCGACAAGATCGTGGTGGCGCGAAAGCACACGACCTTGCGCCTGGAGGATGTCGCCCGCCTCACCTCGGGGCTCAAGCGCGCCAAGCCTTTCCTCATCACGGCCGACCACCACCCGAAAGCCAGGCTCGACTCTCTCGGCCTGCGCGAACGGCTGATCGAGAAGCCTGAGCAGTTGAGCCTGTTCGGATGAGCCCGCCATCAAGCTGTCATTCCGGGGCGCCGCAGGCGAACCCGGAATCCATGAACACGACGGCTCAAGAAAGCACGATTACCGTTATGCGTATTCCTGCATCGTCAGCGGTTATGGGTTCCGGGCTCGGCCTCTGGCCGCCCCGGAATGACCATGGAGCTAAGACATGACCCTCCACCGCATCACGCTCAGAACCGGCGCTGATCTCGATGGCTTCCGCCAAGCGGTGCGGCGGCTGATCGCCGAGGAACTGGCGCCGCAGCATGTGGTCTTCGCCATCGATGACGCGCCTGGCCTGTTCGGCCAGGAATCCACGGGGGATGCACCGCCAGTCACGGTTCCGAAGGGAGTGGCGCGACTGATCGAGCATGTGGTCTGCCACAGCGACCCGGAGCGCTACGCCCTGCTCTACCAGCTCGTCTGGCGGGTGCTGAACGGCGAGCGCGATCTGCTCGAGGTGGCGAGCGATCCTCTCGTGCACCGCATCGACCTGATGGCGCGATCCGTGCGACGCGACCTGCACAAGATGCATGCCTTCGTGCGCTTCAGGCGGATGACCGGCGAAGATCTCGAGCGCTTCGCCGCCTGGTTCGAGCCCGAGCATTTCATCCTGGAGGCGGCGGCTCCCTTCTTCGTCGACCGCTTCCGCTCCATGGACTGGACGATCCTCACGCCCATCGGCTCGGTGCGCTGGGATCGCCGGACCCTGACCTTCGGGCCGCCGGCGCAACGCGAGGATGCCCCTGCAGAGGACAGTTTCGAGGAGGGCTGGCGCGGCTACTACGAGAGCGTGTTCAACCCGGCCCGGGTGAACCCCAATGCCATGCGGGCCGAGATGCCGAAGAAATACTGGCGCAACATGCCCGAGACCGCCGCGATCCCCGGCCTGATCCAAACCGCCTCCCGGCGCGTTGAACGGATGATCGAACAGGAGGCGACGATGCCCGCCAAACGCACCCCCGAGCGTGCTCTTGAGGCCATGTGGGATCAGGAGCCGAAGAACCTGAAGGAGCTCAACGCCATCATCGCCAAGGCCGGCCCGCTCGTGCCGGGAGCGACCCAGGCGGTGTTCGGCGAGGGCCCCGCCCATGCCGAGATCGTTTTCGTCGGCGAGCAGCCGGGCGACCAGGAGGATCTGCAGGGCCGCCCCTTCGTGGGGCCCGCCGGCAAGCTCCTGACCAAGGCCATGAAGGAAGCCGGCATCGATCGCGAGCAGGCCTACCTCACCAATGCGGTCAAGCATTTCAAATTCGAGCAGCGCGGGCACCGGCGTATCCATTCCAAGCCCACGGCCGGAGAGGTGAAGCATTACCGGCCCTGGCTCATGAAGGAGCTTGAGCTGGTAAGGCCCAAGCTCGTGGTAGCGCTCGGAGCGACAGCTGTACTGGCTCTGACCGGCAAGGCGACGCCGATCACCCGCTCGCGCGGGCGAGCCCGGTTTGGTCCGTACGAAGGTTACGTCACAGTGCACCCGTCCTATCTGCTGCGCCTGCCTGACGAGGCTACCAAGCGGGAGGCCTATGAGGCGTTCCTGAACGACCTGCGCCGTATCCGCGATCTCGCTCAGGCGGACCTGGAAACCGGGGAGCTGCCGCTGGCGGCGGAATAGGGTTCGTGGCACGAAAACCACGCCCTGGCAGATCCGGTTCGGGAGGGGTTAATCCCCGTTAACCGCCCCTTAAACCGCCACAATTAGGGTGCTCCGAGAGCATGGAAGGCCGGACGATATACCGGCCACATCGATGCGGGGTTATTCAAAAGTGGCGAACGGACGCGACCGGCGCGAGCCGGTCTTCGATGCGACCGCTGGGGAAGCGGGGGAGCTGGACTTTCACCTCTCGCCCGAGGACCGGGCAGGGGGGACCATGGCGCGCAGACGGGCTTCTTCAAACGGCGGGGGCGGACCGCGTCGCCCGGCCAAGCTCAAGAAATCCAAGCGCAAGGGTGGACGTTCCCTCTTCAGCAAGCTCGTCTATACCGGTCTCGTGCTCTGCCTCTGGGGTGTGATCGCCGTCGGCGGCGTGGTGGCCTATTACGCCTCCCAGCTGCCACCTATCGACCAGCTTACGGTGCCGAAACGCCCGCCGAACATCGCCATCATGGCGAGCGACGGCTCCCTTCTGGCCAATCGCGGCGAGACCGGCGGACGCACCGTCTCGCTGAAAGAACTTCCGCCCTACCTGCCCAAGGCCTTCGTGGCGATCGAGGACCGGCGCTTCTACGACCATTGGGGCATCGATCCCGTCGGCATTGCCCGCGCGGTCTACCGCAACCTGGCCCATAAGGGCGGCCTGCAGGGCGGCTCGACCCTGACCCAGCAGCTCGCCAAGAACCTCTTCCTGACCCAGGAGCGCACCGCCTCGCGCAAGATCCAGGAGGCGATCCTGGCGCTCTGGCTCGAGCGCAACTACTCGAAGGACCAGATCCTCGAACTCTATCTCAACCGGGTCTATTTCGGCGCCGGCGCCTACGGCGTCGAGGCCGCCTCCCAGCGTTATTACGGCAAATCGGCCCGCAACATCTCGCTCTCGGAAGCGGCCGTGCTGGCGGGCTTGGTCCAGTCGCCCTCGCGTCTTGCGCCCAACCGCAATCCCGAGCGCGCGCAGGCCCGTGCGGAGCTGGTGATCGCGGCCATGAACGAGCTCGGCTTCAT
>NZ_QDGA01000038.1 GCF_003347665.1 Microvirga calopogonii | reverse complement strand
CTTCCATCAACACACCAGTAGCGAGCCGGGCTGCCCGACGCGCCACCCTCGAACCCTGACGGCCCGCAGCGCAAGCTGCGGGCCCGCAGGTGCTGGCTCTTTGACATGAAATGTCATCCCGGACGAAGCGCAGCGGAGATCCGGGATCCAGAGCCGCCGACGATGCAGGAGGAGACGCGACGCGGCTCGCCCTGTCTTGAGACATGGCGGTCATGGGTTCCCGCCTTCGCGGGAATGACAAGGCGCAGGTGCCGGTGCCACAGCTGGCACCCGATCCCGGACCACCACCCGCCGCGTCATGGCCGGACTTGATCCGGCCACCCACGTCGTCGGAACGGCAACGCTGCCAAGACATGGATGCCCGGCACCAAGGCCAAGCATGACGGATGGGAATTCTAGGCCTTGATCTTGTACCCCGTCCTGAAGATCCACCAGACGGCGGTAAGGCAGATCAGCATGAAGACCATGGTCATGGCGAGACTCAAGCCCACGCCCACGTCGGCGACGCCGTAGAAGCTCCAGCGGAACCCGCTCACCAGATAGACCACCGGGTTGAACAGGGCCACGGTCTGCCAGAAGGGCGGCAGCATGTTGATCGAATAGAAGCTGCCGCCGAGGAAGGCGAGGGGGGTGACGATCATCAGCGGGACGACCTGCAGCTTCTGGAAGCTGTCGGCCCAGATGCCGATGATGAAGCCGAAGAGGCTGAAGGTAATGGAGGTCAGCACCAGGAAGCCGATCATCCAGACGGGATGTGCGATCGAGAAATCGACGAAGAGCCGCGCCGTGACCAGGATGATGGTGCCGATGATCACCGATTTGGTGGCGGCCGCTCCCACATAGCCGATCACGGTCTCCAGCGCCGAGATGGGGGCCGACAGGAGCTCGTAGATCGTGCCGGAGAACTTCGGCATGTAGATGCCGAACGAGGCGTTCGAGATGCTCTCCGTCAGGATGGAGAGCATGATCAGCCCCGGCACGATGAAGGCGCCGTAGCTCACGCCATCGATATTGGCCATGCGCGAACCGATGGCGGAGCCGAAGACGATGAAATAGAGCGAGGTCGAGATCACCGGAGACGCGATGCTCTGCATCAACGTGCGCCAGGTGCGTGCCATCTCGAAGAGATAGATGGCCTTGATGCCGTAGAGATTCATGGGCGCCCCCTGACAAGGCTGACGAAGATCTCCTCGAGAGAGGATTCCGAAGTCTGAAGATCCTTGAAGTCGATGCCGTGTTCGTTCAGGCGGCGCAGAAGGCCCGCGATGCCGGTTTCCTGCGTCTGCGTGTCGAACGTGTAGACGAGTTCGCTGCCGTCGGCGGAAAGCTGCAGATTGTCGGATTGCAGCTCGGGCGGCAGGGCGGCGAGAGGGCTCTGCAGGTGCAGGGTGAGCTGCTTCTTGCCGAGCTTCTGCATCAGGACGTTCTTGTCCTCGACCAGGATAATCTCGCCCTTGCTGATCACCCCGATCCGGTCGGCCATCTCCTCGGCCTCCTCGATATAATGGGTGGTCAGGATGATGGTGACGCCGCTCTCCCGCAGGGTGCGGACCATGTTCCACATGTCCCGCCGCAACTCCACGTCGACGCCGGCGGTCGGTTCGTCGAGGAAGAGGATCTTGGGCTCGTGCGACAGGGCCTTGGCGATCATGACACGGCGTTTCATGCCGCCGGAAAGTGCCATGATCTTGCTGTCCCGCTTCTCCCACAGGGACAGGTCCTTCAGGATCTTCTCGATATAGGCAGGATTGGGCGGCTTGCCGAAAAGCCCCCGGCTGAACGTCACCGTCGCCCACACGCTCTCGAACGCGTCGGTGGTGAGCTCCTGTGGCACGAGGCCGATCTTGGTGCGGGCCGCCCGGTAGTCGCGAATGATGTCTTGTCCGTCCGCCGTCACGGTGCCCGTGCTCGGATTGACGATCCCGCAGATGATGCTGATCAGGGTCGTCTTGCCGGCGCCATTGGGCCCGAGCAGCGCGAAGATCTCGCCCCGGCGGATGCCCAGATCGACCTTCTTCAGGGCCTGGAAGCCCGATGCATAGGTCTTGGTCAGGCCGGACACGGAGATGATGGGATCGGAGACGCCCGCGGGTTGCAGCATCTCAGGGGAATCGAGCGGTTTCATGCCGGCGTGATAGCATGACGGGAGGCGGGGCGGAATGGATGCGAAAAGCTCTTCCGATGCCGTTCCTGTCATTCCGGGACGCCGAAGGCGAACCCGGAACCTATAGCCGCCGAGGTCGCAGGAAAAAGGCGAGCGGCTTCACACCTCTTCCTGAAACGTCAGCGGCTATGGGTTCCGGGTTCCGCTGTGCGGCCCCGGAATGACGGCAGAGGGCGTCATCTTCAACACCGTGCCAAGATCATCAGTTCTGCGCGTGCGGAACCGGGATGATGTTGGGGGCGATCACGCGTACGGTCTTCTTCTGGCCGTTGCCCGCGACGACTTCCTGCTTCGAGCCCTCGCCCTGGCCGACGACGGCATTGGTCTCGATGGATTGAGGCCCGATACCGGCTGATTCCTTGCTGGCCGTCGGAGCGGCAGCGGCGATCTCGGCGGCTTCCTTGGTTTCTTCGTCGGCCTTCTTGTCGGCGGCCTTGCGGGCGGCCTGCACCTTCGGCCTGGAGAGTTCCTCGGCCTTCTCGGCGGTGACGATCACGTCGCCCTTGCGCTGCTCCAGCATGCTCTCGGCCTTGCGCAGGACCACGGCCCAGCTCTCGCCCTGCTTCTTGCAGGCACAGCTCTCGTCGAAGGTCTTGCGGAATTTGAACGCATTCGCCAGCGACGTGTAAGGCTGGTTCGACGAAAGCGAGGCGGCCCGGTTGAGGCCCTGATCCCCGCCCGGATAGGCGAACGCCAGGGTTTCCGTGCCGGGGCAGAGGGACTGGCACATCTCGTTGGCGCTCTGTCCGCCGCCCGGAGGAGTGGTCAGCGGGAAGAAGGACCCGTCGCAGGTCTTCACGCAGATCAGGCGTCCGCCGCCCATGGAGGGCGGTCCATCATCGGCGATGATGGGCTGACCCTCGGGCATGATCTCCTGCTGCTGTTGCTGACGCGGAGCGCCGAACAGCGATTCGAAGAAGCCACGGGGCTGCTCGGTGGAGCAGGTCTGCTGAACCGCTACCTGCAGCTGCCGGCGACGCGCTTCGATCTGGCTCTGGTCGACGGCCTGCGAGGCAAGTCGGGCATAGCCGGCCTCGAGCTGGCGAATCTGCTGGGCGATGGAGCCGCATTCGGCCGGGGCCGGGCCCGACAGGAAGCCCAGCGGGCCGCGCTCGCAGCCGATGCTGCGGTAGTAGCCGACGAGGCGGTTGATCTCCATCCGCTGGGCCTGCATCTGTCCGGTCGGTGCGCTCCCGCCGCTGCGGTCCAGGGCCGCGAGTTCAGCCTGGAACCGCTGGCACTGCGCCGATTGGGCATAAGCGGCCTGGCCGGCGGCCAGAAAGGCCGTCATGGTGATGAGGGAGCGGAGAAAAGATATCTTTGCCATAGAGCTTATCGCAGAACCGGTCCGTTGCGGCATCGAATGCCTGGGTCAGGCAGGTCATGTGCCGCTGGAATTTGACCCTATTGTGATTAACGCCTTGCCCCCTTCGAGGGAAGCTGTCTAGCTGATCCCGAACAGCGACTCCGAAAAGTGATCCCGCATGTACTCCCATACGACGATCGGAGCAAATGACCTCGCCCGGGCGAGAACCTTCTACGATGCGGTTCTGGCTCCCCTCGGACTGGAAGTCCGCTTCGCGGACGACAGCATGGTCGGCTGGGGCGTGCCCGGGGGGCGGCCGCAATTCCTGGTCGTGCGCCCGTTCGACGGGGGCAGGCCGAGCGTGGGCAACGGCTCCATGATCGCGCTGCTGGCGTCCCGGCGCAGCCTGGTCGACGCCTGTCATGCGGCCGCCCTGGAACAGGGCGGAGCGGACGAAGGCCTGCCGGGCCTAAGGCCGCAATACCACCGCAACTATTACGGGGCCTATTTCCGCGACCTCGACGGCAACAAGATCTGCGTCGTCTGCCATGACCGGGAATAGCCCCTCGTCAAAGGCCCAAGCCATCCCCACATGACAGCGTAACCGTGGGAGATGACTGGTAAGATGCTTGCGCGATTTGCTTTGGCCTTGGCTGTGACGATGGCTGCCGTGACCGGTGCCGCGGCCCAGGAGCCCGACCTGATCTTCAAGAAATCCACGGTCTGGCGGGCGCTCACCCCGGACGACAAGCTCGCCGTCTATGGGATCGACGATCCCGTGGTGGAAGGCGTGGCCTGCCATTATACGACCCCGGAGCGCGGCGGCATCTCCGGCACCTTCGGCGTCGCCGAGGAGGTCTCCGACATTTCCCTGTCCTGCCGGCAGGTGGGTCCGGTGAAGTTCAAGCAGAAGTTTGGCCAGGGCGATGTGGTGTTCAGTGAGCGCCGGTCTCTGATCTTCAAGAAGATGCAGATCGTCCGCGGCTGCGACGCCAAGCGCAATACCCTGGTTTATATGGTCTATTCGGACCGACCCATCGAAGGCTCGCCCAAGAATTCGACCTCGACCGTCCCGCTGATGCCTTGGGGAACCGAGGCTCCGCCCAAATGCGGGGAGTGGCTGAAATAGGTCGGGGGGCGGACGTCAGGCCGCCCCTTCGCCGAGCAGCAGCCGTGCGGCCGTCACCCACATGATCAGCCCGATAGCGACGTCGAGGATCCGCCAAGTGACAGGCCGGGCAAAGAAAGGCTTCAGGAGACGGGCTCCAAAGCCGAGGGAAAAGAAGAACGTGAAGGAGGCCAGCATGGCGCCCGCAGCGAATGATCCCTTGCCCTGATTGAACTGGGTCGAGATCGAGCCGATCAGGACCACCGTGTCGAGATAGACGTGCGGGTTGAGCCAGGTGAAGGCGAGGCAGGCGAGGACGACCCGGCCAAGGCTTTCCGGCGTTGCTTCGGATGGTCGTAAAGAGGCCGTTCCGAATGCGGCCATGAAACTGCGTGCGCCATATACGAGAAGGAATGCGGCGCCCCCGTAAAGCAGGACCGTCTCCACCCAGGGAACTCGTGCGCTGACCTGCGCGAAGCCGGACACTCCGGCTAGGATAAGTGCAGCGTCCGACAGCGCGCAGGTCAGACATACGGCGAAGACATGTTCGCCGCGCAGCCCGACTCGGAGAACGAAAGCGTTCTGCGCCCCGATGGGAAGAATGAGGCTGAGGCCTAGGAGGAAGCCGGCGAGCAGGGGTGCATTCATGTCGATGATCCGAGAAGGAGTCGACGTGTCCTAAGTCTCGTCCTAGGATTAGAGAAGTTAAACAATCTGATCCTTATTAAGAAAAACTAATCCGATGCTGGATTACGCTCTTCTTGCGGCCCTTGCGGCGGTCGTGCGCACCGGCAGCTTCGAGCGGGCTGCGGACCAGCTCAACGTCACGCCTTCAGCCGTTTCCCAACGGATCAAGCTTCTGGAGGAGCGAATCGGGGCTGTTCTCGTGGTCAGGGGGCAGCCTTGCACAGCCACGGTGGCCGGCGAGCGACTTTGCCAGCACGTGGAACAGGTTGCTCTGCTTGAAAGCTCGTTGCGCTACAACCTGCCAGGGCTGCAGCCCGAGAGCCACCCGGTTACCCTGCGCATCGCCGTCAATGCGGACAGCCTCGCCACCTGGTTCATTCCGGCCATGGCCCAGACGGAGGGCTTTCTCTTCGACCTCGTGGTCGACGATCAGGACCATAGTGCCGAGTGGCTGAGGCGAGGGGAAGTCGTGGCCGCCGTGACCGCGCATGGAAAGCCGATTCAGGGCTGCAACAGCCATTTCCTCGGCAGCTTGCGGTATCTCGCGACGGCCAGCCCTGCGTTCATCGACCGATGGTTGCGGGAAGGGTTGAATGGGCATTCGGCCGCTCGCGCGCCATGCCTCGTCTTCAACCGGAAAGACCAGCTTCAGGCGCTCTGGCTGCGGCGGGTCCTCGGCACAGATGTCACGCCGCCTGCCCACTGGCTGCCGTCATCGCAGGCTTTCGTCGATGCCGCCCTGGCGGGATTAGGATGGGGGATGAACCTGGAAATGATGGTTCAGGAGCACATCCGTGCCGGTCACCTGGTGACCTTGGAGCCCTCCGAACCTCTGGAGGTGCCCCTGTTCTGGCAGCAGAGCCGGATTGTCGGTCCCCTGCTGGGAGACCTGACCCGGGCCGTCGTCGAGACCGCCCGGACCATGCTCGCTCCCGTGACGACTTAATTGGAGCAGGTTACGGAGACCGGGCGCTCCTCAGGGCTGAGGGCAGCCTTCTGGATGGTGCCCGTCACCTCGTCGGGGGCAATCTGCCGATAGGAAACCGCTTTGGTGTAGCCATGGGCCTCGCACCAAGCGGTTGCCACAACTTGGCCACATGCCTGGTTTGAGATCAGGCATTCCGCGACGCCGTAGCCGTCGGCGGCGGGGACCATGAAGGTCGCTTGGGTCGAAGAGGCCTTGGTGCCGTTGGGAAGCAGCGTCAGGGACGCGGCTGCAAGAAACACAACAGTACCCATTCCGAGCATGGTGAATGCGCGGCGCATCGAAGACCTCATTGTTTGAACTCGGGCTATTATGCCACGAGTGTGCGTGAATAAACCTCTAACGCGCTTTGCTGGAACCCGTTTCATGCGGGCGTGCAAATAAAACATGCTTACCAAATTGGAAACCTTGACGTCCCAGGGACGAAAAGGCATTGATGGCTTCATGAACACGGCAACGATCCTCATTTCCGGGATTATTTGCGGCTAGCGCATTTCGCTGGCTGGAGCCGTCTCGTTCTCATTCCAAGATCGAAACCACCCTCCGGCCTGCGGCCTGACAGGGATTTGGTTTCATGGCGGCAAGCTTGAGGCTCTACAACACGCTGACTCGGTCGAAAGACGCTTTCGTCCCGATCGACCCTGGGAACGTGCGCCTCTACGTCTGCGGACCCACCGTTTACGACTACGCCCACATCGGCAATGCCCGCCCGATCATCGTCTTTGACCTTCTCTTCCGTCTGCTGAGATATGTTTACGGTAAGGAAGCCGTCACGTATGTGCGCAATATCACCGATGTGGACGACAAGATTAATGCCCGGGCCGCCCGGGATTACCCGGACTTGCCCCATAACGAGGCCATCCGCGTCGTCACCCAGAAGACGGAAGAGCAGTTCCACGCCGACATTCGGGCGCTGGGCGTGCTCATGCCGGAGGACGTGAACGAGGCGGGCAGGGCTCCTCGCTTCGTCGAGCCCCGGGCGACCGAGCACATCGACGAAATGCGCATGATCATCGAGCGGCTGATCGCCCGCGGGGCAGCCTATGTGGCCGAGGAGCACGTGCTCTTCTCCGTCTCCGCCATGCAGAAGCTGCCGAACGTCCCCCCGTACGGCGCCTTCTCGAAGCGCTCCCTCGACGAACTGCTCTCCGGGGCCCGCGTGGACGTGGCGCCGTACAAGCGCGACGCGATGGATTTCGTGCTCTGGAAGCCCTCTGGTCCGCAGGACCCTGCCTGGCGGTCACCGGCGGGCATCGCGACGCCGGGCCGTCCCGGCTGGCACATCGAGTGCTCGGCCATGTCCTGGAAGCACTTGGTTCAGGCCTTCGAGACGCGGCTTTCCTGCTCGGATCCGACGGAGCGGGAAATCTTCGACATCCATGGCGGCGGGATCGACCTCGTCTTCCCGCACCACGAGAACGAGATCGCCCAATCCTGCTGCGCCTTCGACACCCCGCGCATGGCCAATGTGTGGATGCACAACGGCTTCCTGCAGGTGGAAGGGGAGAAGATGTCGAAATCCCTCGGCAACTTCTTCACCATCAACGAACTCCTGCAGGATTGGCCCGGCGAGGTCTTGCGCTTCAACATGCTGCGCACCCATTACCGCCAGCCCATCGACTGGACGGTGAAGGGACTCGAAGAAAGCGAGAAGACCCTCGACCGCTGGTACGAGCTGTCGGGCCGGGGCGAGAGTGCGTATTTGTCAGACCACATCGTCGATGCGCTCGCGGATGATCTCAACACTCCGAAGATGCTGGCGGAGCTTCATGCCCTCGACGGGCAAGGGGCCCATGAGGAACTCGGCGCGAACCTTCGTGCGCTCGGCTTCCTGCTCGAAGGAGCCGAGGGCTGGAAGGCTCGCAGGCAGGCTTCGCTGAGCGTCGATCCTGCGCAGGTCGAAGCGCTGATTGCCGCTCGCAAGGAAGCACGCGCCGCCAAGAACTGGGCCGAGTCCGATCGCATCCGCGACGAGCTTGCTGCGCTCAACGTGGTCGTGAAGGACAACAAGGACGGCACGACCACCTGGGAGGTTGCACGCTGATGGGACAGGCTTTGCCTAAACCGGGACTTCGTCCCTTCCTGCCGGCAGACCTTCCGGTTCTCGTCGATATCTACGAGGAGAGCATCGCGGAGTTGACCGGCGAGGATTACAGCGAGAGCCAGCAGGAAGCCTGGATCGCCCGCGCTGAGGACGATGCGTTCGCCCAGAGGCTGACGCAGAGCCTCACGCTGGTCGCAACCGTCGAGGGCTCTCCGGTCGGCTTCATCGCCCTGAAGGACAACGAGCTGATCGACTTGTTCTACGTGCATCCAGCCGCCGCCGGGCAGGGGATCGGCACGATGCTCTACGATGCGGTAGAGAAGCTTGCCGGCGCACGCGGCGCGCCGCGTCTCGTGGCGGAGGTCAGCGACAATGCGCTCCCGTTCTTCCAGAAGCACGGTTTCCAGCCACAGCGCCGCAACACGATGCCGCTCGGCGATGAATGGCTTGGCACCACGACCATGGAAAAGCGCCTGGCGCCGCAGGAAGACAGGAAGTTGTCGTCATGAGCCGCGAACACATCACCCTCTTCGACACGACCCTGCGCGACGGGGCGCAGACCACCGGCGTGGACTTCTCTTTGGAGGACAAGAAGGCGATTGCCGCGCTCCTCGACAAACTCGGCATCGACTACGTGGAAGGCGGCTATCCGGGGGCGAACCCGCTCGACACGACCTTCTTTGCCGAGAAACGCACGAAGAGCGCCAAGTTCACGGCGTTCGGCATGACCAAGAGGGCAGGGCGCTCCGTCTCCAATGATCCGGGCGTTGCGGCCCTGTTGGAGGCGCAGGCCGACGCGATCTGCTTCGTGGCGAAATCCTGGGACTACCATGTGCGCGTGGCTCTCGAGACAACGCCCGAGGAAAACCTTACGGGCATCCACGAAAGCGTTGAGGCCGCCCGCGCGAAAGGCCGGGAGGTTCTCGTCGATTGCGAGCATTTCTTCGACGGCTACAAGGCTAATCCCGAATACGCCCTGTCCTGCGTCAAGACGGCGTACGAGGCCGGAGCGCGGTGGGTCGTGCTCTGTGATACCAACGGCGGCACGCTTCCTCACGAGGTGCGCGAGATCGTCACGGCGGTGACGTCGGTCGTGCCGGGAGCGCATATCGGCATCCATGCCCATGACGATTGCGGCTGCGCCGTTGCGAATTCCCTTGCGGCGGTGGAGGCGGGCGCACGCCAGATCCAGGGCACGCTGAACGGACTCGGCGAGCGCTGCGGCAACGCCAATCTCATCACTCTCATCGGCGCGCTGAAGCTGAAGGACGGCTATGCGTCCCGCTTCGATCTCGGCGTCACGGACGATGCCTTGAGCCAGCTCACCCACGTGTCGCGACAGGTCGACGAGATCCTCAACCGCCAGCCGAACCGCCATGCGCCCTTCGTAGGTTCGAGTGCCTTCGCGACGAAAGCGGGCATCCATGCCTCGGCCGTGCTGAAGGATCCGCGCACCTATGAGCACGTGGAGCCGGAAGTTATCGGCAATGCGCGAAAACTCCTTGTGTCGGACCAAGGCGGCCAATCGAACATTCTCGCCGAGCTGAAGCGCTGCGGCTTCGAACTCGAAAAGGGCGACCCGCGCGTCGCGCGGGTGCTCGACGAGGTGAAACGAAAGGAAGCACAGGGCTTCGCATTCGAGGGCGCAGACGCGTCTTTCTACGTGCTGGTCAAACGCATGCTCGGCGAAGTGCCGGCCTTCTTCGATGTGGAGCGCTTCTCCGTCAATGTGGAGCGCCGCTTCAATGCGGTCGGCGAACTCGTCACCGCCTCGGAAGCCATCGTGAAGGTACGCGTGGGCGACGAGGTGCTGATTTCCGCCGCAGAAGGCAATGGCCCTGTGAACGCGCTCGATGTCGCATTGCGCAAGGATCTGGGCAAGTACCAGCACCTGATCCAGGATCTGGAGCTGGTGGATTACAAGGTCCGCATCTATCAGGGCGGCTCGGATGCCGTGACGCGCGTCCTCATCGAGTTCACGGATGGCTCCGGCGACC
The DNA here is from genome assembly GCF_003347665.1 of Microvirga calopogonii. Classification (GTDB taxonomy): domain Bacteria; phylum Pseudomonadota; class Alphaproteobacteria; order Rhizobiales; family Beijerinckiaceae; genus Microvirga; species Microvirga calopogonii. Next base: position 36,482 of record NZ_QDGA01000038.1, on the reverse strand, counting down.
GCTGGACCACGATCGGCGTATCGGCCAACATCATCGATGCCTCGTTCCAGGCGCTGACGGACTCGATGGTCTACAAGCTGTTGAGGAGCAAGGCATCGCTGTGACGATGGGGAGCTTGGTTAAGGCTCCCATTCCTGCCACTCAGCGGCAAACGTGCCGACGGCCGTCGCTGCCCATGTAGGTGTTCGAGCTCGGGTCGTAGGTCCGGAATCTCTGGGTGCAATAGGACGCGTGCGCTTGTGCCGGACCCGCCTGCGGCATGGCGCCTGCGACGCTGCCGGTCGACATGGGGGCAGCAATACCCGGAACATCGGGGTCATACGGGTTCATGGTGGTTGTCGGACCGTTCTTGCCGAACTGGTCCCGGTGGTTGCAGTAATAAGTCAGGGCATCCTGATTGGTCGTACAGTCAAGGTTTATGTCCTGGGCTTGTGCGGAAGAAAAATATCCGGATATCAAGCCGCAGGCGGCGATAAGGAAGAGAGACTTCTTCACGGCTATCTCCTGTCGATGGGGTCGGAGATTGTTAGCAGCGGGAAGTGTGCTACTCGAGTTTGGTCCAAATACGGGGCCGGAAATCACATTTGCGATATTCGTTTGTTTCGAATCTCTTTAAGAGCCAGCCTGATCATGCATTCAGGTCACATCACCGGTGAATGTCGGAGCCTGCATTCCAATGATTGCATCCGAAGCCGCGGTACACAGGCAGTCGTTCTTCCCAGCGGAATTCCCATGAACATCTCGATCCTGCTGCCGCTCCTCGGCATCCTTCTCGGCGGTGTATTTCTCGCTTCCCAGGCCCCCATCAACGCCGCCCTCGCGCGGTCTCTCGGCGATCCGATCCTCGCCGCATGCATTTCATTTGGAATCGGCTTCGTCATCCTCGCGGCGATCAGTGCCGTGAGGGGCTCCTGGCCGTCCGGCAGCGCCATGGCGGCGGCACCCTGGTGGTCCTGGCTCGGGGGCCTTCTTGGAGCCTTCTACGTTGCCATCGTGATCTGGGGCGTGCCCCAGCTGGGCGTGGTCAGCACCGTGGCGGCCCTGGTCTTCGGGCAGGTGGCGGCCGCGTTGGTGCTCGATGCCGTCGGAGCCTTCGGCCTTCCCGTTCAGGCCATCACCTGGCAACGGCTTCTCGCGGCGGGCATGATCCTAGGCGGGCTGGTTCTGTCCCGTGCAGGATGATGAGTTTTAAAACCGAGACTCGATCTCGTCTTCGTTGCTGATGATCCCGACGCGCCGCGCAGCATTCTCGAGCATGGGAATGACCTCTTCCACCCGCTCGGCGACCAGGTAATTGAGCTCGAGCCCCGGACGGATGAAACCTTGTTCGCGCATGTGGGCGATCAGGGTGAGAAGGGGTTTCCAGAAGCCCTTGGTGCTGAGCATCAGGATGGGCTTGGTGTGCTGGCCGAGCTGCGACCAGGTCATCTGCTCGACGAGTTCTTCGAGGGTCCCGATCCCGCCGGGCAGGGCCACGAAGGCATCGGCCTTTTCGAACATCAAGCGCTTTCGGGTGTGCATGTCGGGCACGACGATGGTTTCCTGGACATCGTCGAGGAGTTTTTCGCGGGATTTCAGGAAGTCAGGGATGATCCCTGTGACATAACCGCCGTGATCGAGCACGGACTGGGCCACGGTGCCCATGAGGCCCACATTCCCGCCTCCATAGACCAGATTGATCCCCTCTTCGGCCATGGAGCGGCCCAATACGGCCGCATTCTCAGCGAAAACGGGGTCGTCTCCGAAGCCGGAGCCGCAATAAACGCAAATGGATTTGATCGGTCTGATGGGTGACATGTCTATTCTGGGGAGGCGGGGAGCCTTCCGCGCTGAGTCGTGGAGCATTAATTGTCCTTTATGGCCGTAGCCTTTTGAAAGATAAACGGTTTAAATGCACGAAAGTGCCGCGTTCGAGAAAAGCACCATGGCGGATCCGAAGGAAATCAAGGGTACAATCGCGTTGCTCGGCGTCGCCGCTGCAGCCGTTGTCGCAGTCCTTCTCGGGGTGCTTTACTGGTCCTGGACTGGCAGGTCCGATCCTACGCAGAGCGCAATGCCTGCCCAACCAACCCCCGCATCCCAGGCGGTTCCTGGCCAGCAGGCTGCCGCCAAGCCGGCTAACCCTTCCGAGGCACCCGGGGCGAAACCCAAGGATGGGTCGGTTGCGCCGTCCTTCGATCTGGTGCGGGTTGAGCCGGACGGCGAGAGCGTGATCGCGGGTCGCGCTGCGCCCGGGGCCACAATCGAGTTGTTGAGAGGCGATCAGGTTCATGCCCGTGCGGCGGCCGACGCTTCGGGCCTGTTCGCCATCGTTCCTCCGCCTCTGCCGCCTGGCTCCCATCTGGTGGTGCTGCAATCCATTGCGCCGGACGGCACCCGCCAGCGCTCGTCCCAGAGCGTGACGGTCGTCATCACAGATGCCAAGACGCGGCCGCTCGTGACCCTGACGGCTCCGGACAAGCCGACGGTGGTCCTCTCGAATCCCGAGCCGCCCGCCAAGGCGACCGAGGAGACCAAGCCTGAGACGAACACGGCCGAAGCCCCTCCGGCAGCGCAGCAACCCTCTCAGCCCGGGCCGCAGCAGGAGGCAGGCATTGCGCCATCGACGGCTTCTCCATCGAGTGCCCCCGCGCAGCCGGCCCCGCGGCCCGAGATCAAGATCGTGACCGTCGAGGCAGAGGAGGGAAAGCTCTTCGTATCCGGCCAGTCGGCGCCGGGTGCGACCGTGCGCCTCTACCTCAACGAGAGCTTCATCGCCCCGGGCGGGGCCGGCGGCGACGGCAAGGTGTCCTTCTCGATCGCGAATGGCGTGAAGCCCGGCGATTACCGGATCCGGCTCGACGACGTGGATCCGGTTTCGGGGCAGGTCAGGTCACGGGCCGAAGTGGGTTTCAACGTACCGGTCCAAGTGGCTTCCGGACAGCCTCAGGCCCCGGCATCGGTCCAACCATCCGCCCGGATCCAGTCGTCCCGAGAAGTGGCCTCCGCTTTGCCTGAAGGGCAGATGGCGAGCGCCGGAACGGTTGTGGTTCCGAACATCAGCACAACCATCGTGTCGCGGGGCGACAATCTCTGGCGCATCAGCCAGAGGATCTACGGCAAGGGATTGCGCTATACGGTGATCTACGGTGCGAACCAGGAGCAGATCAGAAATCCGAACCTGATCTATCCGGGGCAGGTTTTCGTTCTGCCGGGCGATCAGGGCCCGAAGAGCAACTGAAGCGCTCACTCCAACAGCTAAATTGGAACTGTGACAGACTCGGGGTGAATTCATCCCGATGATCGCCTATATCGAGGTCCTGTATTTCGATTGGATTCTCGCGTATGCCTCCCTCCACCGCCGTCCCGACGACGAGCGCTGCTGCGCCAAAGCCTAACGGCTTGGCGGCCACCTGGACGAAGCTCTGGCCCTATCTCTGGCCCCACGGCAGGCCCGATCTCCAGCGACGGGTCTTCCTCGCCTTCGGTCTCCTGCTGGTGGCGAAGGGCGTCACCATGGTCACGCCTTTCGCCTTCAAATGGGCGACGGACGCCCTTGTGGCGGTCACGGGCAGTGGCGGCCAGGGCGCCGAGGCCGCCGCGACCTCGGGCTCCTGGCTCTGGAAGGCGCCGATCCTGCTGACTGCGATCTATGGCGTAACGCGCATCCTCATGGCGGTCCTGACCCAGATGCGTGACGGTCTCTTTGCCAAGGTCGCCATGCACGCGGTGCGCAATCTCGCGCTGCAGGCCTTCGAACACATGCACCGGCTGTCCCTGCGCTTCCACCTGGAGCGCAAGACCGGCGGCCTGACCCGCGTGCTGGAGCGCGGCCGTGAAGGCATCGAGGAGCTGTCGCGCCTCGTGGTGCTCACCCTCGTCCCGACGATCCTCGAATTCATCCTCGTGCTGGGGCTGCTCGCCTGGGAGTTCAACTGGCTCTACTCCGCCGTCGTCTTCGTAATGGTCGTCGTCTATCTCGCGTATACCTACAAGGCGACCCAATGGCGGATCTCGATCCGCAAGCAGATGAACGACTCCGACACGGATGCGAATACCAAGGCGGTCGACTCCCTCCTGAATTACGAGACGGTGAAGTATTTCGGCGCCGAACAGCGGGAGACCGCCCGGTACGACCGCTCCATGGAGCGCTACGAGAAGGCTTCGACCCAGACCTATACGTCGCTTGCCGTTCTCAATGCCGGTCAGGCCGTGATCTTCTCCATCGGCATGGCCATCGTCATGGTCCTGGCCGCCCGGGACATCATGGCCGGGCGCGCCTCCATCGGCAGCTTCGTCCTCGTCAACGCCATGCTGGTGCAGCTCTATATCCCGCTGAACTTCATGGGCATGCTCTATCGCGAGATCAAACAGGCCCTCATCGACATCGACGACATGTTCGCGATCATCGAGCGCAACCCCGAGATCCAGGACAAGCCTGGCGCCAAGCCGCTCCAGGTGGCCGAGGGCGTCGTGCGATTCGAGGACGTGCATTTCGCCTATATCCCCGAGCGCCCCATCCTCAAGGGCGTGAGCTTCGAGGTGCCGGCGGGCCATACGGTGGCCATCGTCGGTCCTTCGGGCGCGGGCAAATCGACCATCTCGCGCCTCCTGTTCCGCTTCTACGAGCCCACCAGCGGGCGGATCCTCATCGATGGGCAGAATGTTGCCGAGGTGCAGCAGGCGAGCTTGCGTAAGGTCATTGGCATGGTTCCGCAGGACACGGTGCTGTTCAACGACACCATCGGCTACAACATCCAGTACGGCCGCTGGGATGCGACTCCCGAGGAGGTGAGGGAGGCCGCGCGTCTCGCCCAGATCGACCGCTTCATCGGCCTCCTGCCGGAGGGCTACGACACCCCAGTGGGCGAGCGCGGCCTGAAGCTCTCCGGGGGTGAGAAGCAGCGCGTTGCGATCGCCCGTACGATCCTCAAGAGCCCCCCGATCCTCGTGCTCGACGAGGCGACCTCGGCCCTGGACACCTTCACCGAAAAGGAAATCCAGGACGCCCTCGACCGGGTGAGCCGAGGACGGACCACCCTGGTGATCGCCCATCGGTTGTCCACAGTCATCGGCGCCGACGAGATCATCGTTCTCGATCAGGGACGCGTGGTCGAGCGCGGCGACCACGCGAGTCTGCTTGCCCGTGGCGGGGTCTATGCCGCCATGTGGAATCGTCAGCGCGAGGCGGACCAGGCCCGCGAAACCCTCAAGCGGGCCGAGGAGGAAGAGCGCAGCCCGGAGAGCGTGGCAGGTTGACAAAAAGCTCCTTCGCCTGCCATCCCCCAATCAAATGCTCTTAAGGCTTGAGAAAATATGACCGATATCCTGGAATCGATGCGCCGTATCTTCGTGCCGATCCACAAGGAGGGCTATCCCTTCATCCTGATCGCGCTGTTTGCGACGATCGTCCTGGCGTGGCTCTGGTCGCCCCTCGGCTGGATCGGCGCGATCCTGACCGTTTGGGTCTGCTACTTCTTCCGCGATCCCCCGCGCGTGACGCCGATCCGGGAAGGCCTCGTGGTTTCCCCCGCCGACGGCCGGGTGAACCTCATCACCACTGCGGTGCCGCCGGCCGAGCTCGACCTGCCGCCCGAGCCGATGACCCGCATCTCGGTCTTCATGAACGTGTTCGACTGCCACGTGAACCGCTCGCCGGTCACGGGCCGGATTGCCCAGATTCTCTACACGCCAGGCCTCTTCCTGAATGCCGAACTGGACAAGGCGAGCGAGGACAACGAACGCAATGCCCTCGTTATCGAGACGGCGGGCGCCAAGATCGGCGTGGTCCAGATCGCCGGACTCGTGGCCCGGCGCATCGTGTCCTTCGTGAAGGTGGGCGACCACCTGAGCACCGGCGAGCGCTTCGGCCTCATCAGGTTCGGGTCGCGCCTCGACATCTTCGTGCCGCTCAACGCCCAGGTTCTTGTGGGCCTTGGCCAGACGGCGGTGGCGGGCGAGACCGTGCTCGCGGACCTCACAGCCAACGAACCAGCGCGTCAGTACCGCGTGGGCTGATGCCCATTCCTGCCGGGAGGAAGGCCTTCTCGGCGGGCATTCGGGCGGAACCGTTTACGCGGCTTGTGCTTTTCCATCACGCGCAAACGGCCCAGCTCTGCTTGCCGCTCTCCTCTTGATGAGCATATCGCTCAAGGTGGAAAACCGGATCCACTTTCCCGCACGATACGCTAGGTTGGTGCCATGAGTGACCTTTTCCCCCCCTTCGCTCCGGACCCGAACGAGCCGCGCAAGCGGCTCTTCAAGCCGGTTCCGTTCCGGATGATCGCCCCCAACATCATTACCCTGATAGCCCTTTGCCTGGGGCTCTGGGCCATCCGGCTGGCCTTCGACGGGCAATATGAAAAGGCCGTCGTGGCGGTGATCGTGGCCGCCTTCCTGGATGGGGTCGATGGGCGGATCGCCCGCCTGCTGAAGGGGACCTCCCGCTTCGGCGCGGAACTCGATTCACTGGCCGACTTCCTGAACTTCGGCGTCACCCCGGCCCTGATCATCTACAGTTTCGTCCTGCACGAGCTGGGACGGGTGGGGTGGATCGGCTCCATCGTGCTCGCCATCGCGGCGGCTCTTCGCTTGGCGAGGTTCAACGTCATGATCGACGATCCGAACCGGCCCGAATGGAAGAAGAACTTCTTCGTGGGAATGGCGGCGCCCATGGGAGCCATGTGCGCCTTGCTGCCGCTTTACCTTTCGTTCCTCGGCATCCCTATCCAGGAATCCTCCGTAGGGCCCATCGTTCTCGTCTACGTGGTCGGGGTCGCCTTTCTCATGGTCTCGACCATCCCGACCTATTCGGGAAAGACCATGGGCAAATATGTCCCGCGCCAGTGGGTCCTGCCGATCTTCGTCCTGTCCGTCGCGGCGTTCGGCCTGCTCATCAGCTTTCCGTGGGAGATGCTGAGCCTGATCACGGTTGCCTTCCTGGTGACGATCCCGATCAGCGTGATGCGGTACCGCAAGCTGGACCGGCAGGAGAACGCGGGTGCTGCCGCGGTCAGCCCGTCTCCATCCGGTGTCGAGCCGCCTCCCGTTGCTTGATCGACTTGATTCAAGCCTGCCCGGTGCCATGTTGCACCCAGCGTGGCCGTTTGCGTTCATGAGTGTCCTGGAAGGATCCTGCGGGGTCCCGAAGCGTGGAGAGAAAAGTGGCGTCGTCTTCAGAGGTGTCGAATTCCAGCGGGCGTCCGAGACTCGTGCTCGCGTCCGCCTCGCCGCGCAGGCTTGGCCTTCTGCAGCAGGCCGGCATCGAGCCCGATGCCCTTTTGCCCGCCGATGTGGATGAGACGCCCTTGAAGAACGAGAGCGCCAAGGACTTGGCCAAGCGCCTGGCCCGCTCGAAGGCCGAGGTGGCCCGGAAGGTCGCCCGTGTTCGCGACGACCTGAAGGATGCCTATATCCTCTCCGCCGATACCGTCGTGGTCGTCGGCAAGCGAGTCCTGCCCAAGGCGGAGCTCGTGGATGAGGCGGCAGGCTGCCTGAGGTTGCTCTCCGGCCGCGCCCACCGGGTCTACACCTCCATTTGTCTGATCACGCCGAAGGATTCCATTCGCGAGCGCTTGGTGGAAACCCGGGTCCGTTTCAAGCGCCTCTCCCGCGACGAGTTCGAGCGCTACCTCGCCTCCGGCGAGTGGCGCGGCAAGGCGGGCGGCTATGCCATCCAGGGCCGCGCGGGAACCTTCGTGGTCAAGCTGGTCGGATCCTATTCCAACGTCGTGGGCTTGCCCCTCTACGAGGCTGCGGCCCTGCTCGACGGGGAGGGCTATCCCGTCCGCTCCAGTTGGCTCGACGCGGCCTGAGTCCGTTCCTTTGATGTGAGAGCTGTCTTGCGTGTTCGGGCGCCGGCAACCACGTTGCCGTTCAGCAGGAAAGGAGGTGCGCGATGAACGCCGCCAACGAAAACAAGCCCCTCGCTTCAGCCGGCAAATGCCCGATCTGCGGAAAGCCCACCCAGCCCGAGTACCGGCCCTTTTGCTCGAAGCGTTGCGCCGATGTGGATCTGAACCGCTGGCTGTCCGGCGGCTACGCAATTCCGGCTGTCGAAAGCGAGGAAGACGACAGCGATGCGGACGACCGAGAAGCCTGAATCAATTTCCGGAATTTTTGTCGTCCGAACCGCTGGACATGCGGCTCAGGTCTGACTATACACCCCTCCACGACGCGCACGGCTTCGCCGCGCATCGGATGCCCAGGTAGCTCAGTTGGTAGAGCATGCGACTGAAAATCGCAGTGTCGGTGGTTCGATTCCGCCCCTGGGCACCACTTCTTCCCACTGCATATCAGCGGTTTGAATGCTCGGCGTGCTTGGGTCCGCTCGCGAGCATTCGGGTGCCTCACGTCACGTGGGCCCGCTGCTATCCGGCCCTCTTCGCAGCCTTGTGCAGCTTCAAGTTTTCGAGCTTGCTATGCTCATATTGCGCAAGCGCGGCACCGACCTGGCCGAAAAGCGCCCCGATGATTAGCCCGGTTATGATGATCAGCGGCAGCTGGCGCCAGTCGAGGTGAGTTTTGGTCGGATCCTGTATCATCGCTCATTCTTCGGTAGGTCTAGGGTTACCATACGGTTGTTCGCGATGATCGTAGCACGTCATCGTGCGGAGTTGAGTAGAGGGCGTCGCCTGCCTCAAGGAGGGAAGCGCAAGTCGAGGTGGATCCAAGTTCAGTCCGAACGGGTCATTACACGCGAGTGTCGCCATTGTTGCCTGGCGGTTTCTACCTCACGAGCGATTTCGGAAGCTTTCGGTGTGAGGGATGATCGGCTGTCGGAGGTCTGCTGATCGAGGAGCGAGATCGCGACGCGCGCCAGATCCCTGAACTCCTCCTGCAAGACCCCGGGAGCAGCGTCCCAGTCGCCTGAATGCTCGGTGGCGTAAAACGCCTGCGCGACAAATTCAACCTGGTTCGGCGTCATGCAAGTCTCCCTGCACCTATTAACCAGATAGGTAACAAAGGAGGTATTCGTTCCCTCACTCTCTGGTATTAATACCTAAGAATGGGATCAAGTCGTTGAGAATCTTGAGGTCGATACCCCTTTCGGACACAAAGGGGTCTAGGACTCTTTCCAGGGATATTCTGCAGGCGGGCCTCATCCACCTATTCTGCCTGTGCTTGTAGTCCGCACTTCCTATAAGGAATGCAGATGGAGGGCATGTTCCAAGGCTTCTGATGAGTACCGGCATGCCGCTGCTAAGTTTGCGACATGATCCTGAACGATGGATCGCGCGGAATTAGCCATGTGCGATAACCGATCTGGCGATCCGCTTACCTTCATTTCTTTGCGCAGATCGCCCGGGCGATCATGCCTTTTGCGCTGTCGCTCGTAGAGAAGCAGTAGACGCTCGCTTCATCCATATCGAAACGGTCGCCCCGATTGCACGTGCCGCTGATGGGATATTCATCTTCGGCACAGCGCGCCATGCATCGTCCTTGTGCTGTGCATTCCTGTACGAACACCCTGAGGAGCGTGCCGGCGATACCCGGTTTGCCTTCTGGCCCCATTCTTCCTTCCGGGCCGGGAGGTCCGACAGGACCTGTCAGGCCGGCCGGGCCAATCGGCCCGACGGGACCAGGAGGCCCGATCGGGCCGATCTCACCAGCGATACCCTGCGGACCTGGAGGTCCTGCGGGACCTACAGCGCCTATGGGGCCGGGCGGACCCACGGGCCCGGCCGGGCCAATTGGGCCAGGCTCGCCTCGCGGCCCTGGCGTGCCTTGAGGGCCCTGCGGTCCCTGATGGCCCGCTAGACCCTGGGGCCCCTGCGGTCCCGGCGGTCCTGCCGGCCCTTCCGGACCGATTGGTCCCGCAGGACCCGACTGCCCTCCTGGGGTGGCTTGCGCTTCCGTATTCCCGACCGGTCCCGGTGGTCCAGCGGGTCCTTGTGGCCCAACCGGACCGACAGGGCCGATCTCACCGCGCGGACCAGGCAAACCGGCAGGCCCTTGCGGGCCCGGAGGGCCCTCAGGACCGACGGGTCCTTGGGGACCAGGCGCTCCGTCACGACCGGACTCCCCTTGAGGACCGGGCGGACCCGCAGGCCCGGGTTGCGTCGGGGCAATAGCCGCCTCCTGCTGGGCCGCTCCCGAGCCTTCCGGACCACGCTGCCCGCAGAATCCGATAACGGCCTGCCGCTGCTCGTTCTCCACCTGAAGGTTCACGATGCAGGTGGCGGGATGATAAGGGATCCGGAAAGTAAACCTGCCGCTGGCATCCGCCTTCGTCTCGAATCGCTCGTCGAGGAAGATCGATACCTGCCGCGGCTTGCTTAATCGACCGACGACACGCAATTCGCCTGCAGTGATCATAGCCTGATCGATGAGGATGTCCGCCATGGCAGGCATGCCGCTGGCGATCAGGATGGATCCGGCTAACAGGCGTTTGAGCATCGTGCCTTCCCACTTCGGAGACGTTGAGCGTCGCCTGAAGGAGGCTGAAGCGTCAATTCACCCGGAAGGGTACTGCAAATGCCACAGAGCTTGGTCGTACCCAGCCTTTATAGCCAGCGTACACGAGTTGGACGATACGATAGGGCCGCCGCCTGCGATGCGACAGCCCGCGGTATAACTTGCAATGGTTAGGCTGGACCATTCGACGCTGCAGGTCGATGGGTGCGGTTCGTCACTCCTTCCGCCTTGATGGGTGTTCCTCGATGATCCATTCGAGGAGCGTATCCTGGCAATCTCGGACCGCGTCAATGAACGCCTTCCGCCTGCATCGCCTCTACGCGGATTTCCTCTGTCAACTGGGCTTTGAGGCTCGAGAATTCCGGCGTGGTCTTCATTCTGTAGTGGCGCGGATGCGGCAGGTCGACCGGGATGTCGGCCTTGATGCGGCCGGGGCGTGCCGACATGACGATGACGCGCGAGGCGAGGAAGATCGCCTCCTCGATGTCGTGGGTCACGAAGAGCACGGTCTTGCGCTCGCGCTCCCAGATGCCGAGCAGCAGCTCCTGCATCAGGCCGCGGGTCTGGTTGTCGAGGGCACCGAACGGCTCGTCGAGGAGCAGGATTTCCGGATCGTTGGCGAGCGCGCGGGCAATGGCCGTGCGCTGCTGCATGCCGCCGGAGAGCTGCTTCGGATAATGGTTCTCGAAACCGCGCAGGCCCACCTTCTCGGTATATGACGCGACGATCTCCTGGCGCTCTGCTTTCGGCATTCCCTTCTCGCGCAGTCCGTAGGCGATGTTCTCGGCAATCGTGAGCCAAGGGAACAGCGTATAGGACTGGAACACCATGCCCCTGTCCGCGCCCGGGCCCTTAATCTCGCGGCCATTGAGCAGCACGCGTCCGCCGCTCGGGCGGTCAAGTCCTGCCACGATGCGCAGGAGCGTGGATTTTCCGCAGCCGGAAGGACCGAGGATGGTGATGAAATCGTTCTGCGCCACCTGTAGGTTCGTGGGCTCGAGCGCCCGCACGGGCGCTCCGCCGCGTACGCCGGGAAACACGCGCGAGACGTTGTCGATCTGGAGGATCGAGCTGGTCATGCGAGCCTCCACGGGAAGAGCGAGCGGTTGAGAGCCTTGAACAGGAAATCCGAGATGAGGCCGATGATGCCGATGACGATGATGCCGAAGATCATCTGTCCCGTGGCGAGGAGCGCCTGACTGTCGATGATCATGTGCCCGATGCCGGAGGATGACCCGATGAGCTCTGCGACGATCACATAGGTCCAGGCCCAGCCGAGCACGAGCCGCAGGATTTCGGCGATCTCGGGGGCGTTGGCCGGGATGAGCACGCGCTTCACCACGCCCCGATCCTTCGAGCCCAGCGTATAGGCCGCCTCGACCAGATCGCGGCGCGTGTTGCCGACCGCTACCGCCACCATCAGGATTATCTGGAAGACGGAGCCGATGAAAATGACAAGGAGCTTCTGCATCTCGCCGATGCCGGCCCAGAGGATGAGAAGCGGCACGAAGGCGGATGCCGGAAGATAGCGGGCAAAGGACACGAAGGGTTCGAGGAAAGCTTCGAAGGACTTGTATGCGCCCATCATGATGCCGAGCGGCACTGCCACGAGAGCGGCCAGGATGAAGCCGCCGACCACGCGCCACACCGTGACGCCGATATCGTTCATGAAACCGAAGCGGGTGAGCAGAAGCCAGCCGTCCTGAACCATGGTGATCGGATCGGCGAGAAACGTGCGCGAGACGAAGCCGCCCAGCGTCGCAAAGGCCCAGGCTGCGAAGAAGAGCACGAAGAAGGAAATGCCGAGCGTGATGCGCGTGCCCTGGCTTACGGGTTCTAGAGGTCGGGGCATGAAGAATCTGTTCTGGCCATCCTGGCGTTGTGCGCCGGATGGTGTTCTTGAGGAAAAGAAGAAGCCATGGTCCGCGCAAAAGCGGACCATGGCACCGGCAAAGGCGTTACTGGATGAAGCTGGTGTCTGCCAGCGCTTCCATATCCGGCTTCTGCTTGATGATGCCGGTCTCGAGCAGCAGGTCGGCGGCTTCAGCCGAGAAGGTTTTGAATTCGCTCGAGAAGAACTTCTTGTTGGCTTCGCGGTCCTGCCAGCGCAGGAACTGGGCCGACTTGCCGAAGGCTTCGCCCGTCTGCTTCACGTCCGCACCCATGATCTCGTATGCCTTGGCCTGATCCTTGGCGATCATGTCGAGCGCCTCGAAATAGCTGTCAGCGAAGGCCTTGGCGGCCTTGGGATTGTCGGCGAGGAATTTCGGCGTGCAGCCGAAGGTGTCCATTACCATGGGATAGTCGAGCGTCGTGGCGATGATTTTGCCGGCCTGCGGGGCGGCCCGCACGGAGGAGAGATATGGTTCGTAAGTCATGGCAGCATCGTTCTGCCCGGCGATGAAGGCCTGGGCCGCAGGGCCCGGCTCCATGTTGACCACGGTCACGTCCTTCACGGAGAGGCCGTTCTTCTTGAGCATCCAGGAGAGCGCAAAATAGGGCGAGGTGCCTGGCGCTGAGGCGGCGACCTGCTTGCCCTTGATGTCCTTGATTGAGGCGATGTCGTTTTTCACGACCATGCCGTCCGCGCCGTAGCTCTTGTCGAGCTGGAAGATCTGCTTGGTGGGAACGCCGTTGGCATTCCACACGATCCAGGTCTCGACGGTCGTTGCCGCGCATTGGATGTCGCCGGACTGGATGGCGAGGTGGCGGCTCGCTTGCGGCACCTTCTTGATCGTGACGTCGAGGCCGTTCTTCTTGAAGATGCCGGCTTCCTTCGCGAGCGTCAGGGGCGCGAAGCCCGTCCAACCCGAGATGCCGATAGCCACCTTCGTCTCCTGCGCAGAGGCGCTTCCGACCGCCAGCGCCAAAACGGCCAAACCACCCAATACCGCCTTCATTGCAGCCTCCGTTGATTTCAATCCCTGGCTCGTACCGTTTGCCGTGCCTCTTGAGGAATTGCCTTGCGGCCGGCGTTCTTTTGCGAGCGGGCGAATGGCACCATGCCAGAGCAGCAATGTCAAATGTATAGACATTTATATCTGCCACCCTTTTGGGCATCGGACGCCAAAATTTGCGCTCCTATGTCTGGTCAGGCCCAATCTCGACGAGGATCGCACGACCGTCCCCCGCCAGCAGGATAAGATCCTGCGTTGCTTCCAGCATCAGTGTGTCGAGAGCATGAAGTGAATGGATCGTCGAATCGAGCGTCACGTCGAACGGACCATCTACCGCGATGAGAAAGGCGACGCTGGTATCCTCCGACAGCAGCGCAACGCCGGATTCGACGAACCGCGTCCGGTGACGGAACTGGCCGCGCCGGGTCATCACGTTGAGGTCGCGGATCGGGCCCGAAAGGAGCCGCCCGATGGTGATATCGTCGCCCGAGAATGAGAGCTTGGGGGAGACCCGGTCCAACGGATAGGCGATGCCCTCCACATCGAGCTCGATGCCGTCGCCCTCGACCACGATCAGCGTTCGGTCAATTCCGGAAAACATGGAGAAGGGGCCGTCGGAGGCCACATCCGCCATGCTGATCCGCCAGCCGAAGGTTTCGAATGTCGATCCCTCCGGAAAGGCGGCGACCTCTGCGGTGGTGCCGCCGCCGTTCTTCCAGGGGACGCGGATGAGTTCCTCGTTGCGGATGACGCGCGCTTGCATCACCGCAGGCTCGGCAGGTTGAGACCGTGCTCACGGGCGCAGTCGATGGCGATGTCGTAGCCCGCGTCCGCATGGCGCATCACGCCGGTCGCCGGATCGTTCCAGAGCACGCGCTCGATGCGTTTGGCCGCTTCCGGCGTGCCGTCGCACACGATGACCATGCCCGAATGCTGCGAGAAGCCCATGCCGACGCCCCCGCCGTGATGAAGCGACACCCAGGTGGCGCCGGAGGCGCAATTGAGCAGCGCGTTGAGAAGCGGCCAGTCGGACACCGCATCCGACCCGTCCTTCATGGCTTCCGTCTCCCTGTTCGGGCTCGCGACCGAACCGGAATCAAGATGATCGCGGCCGATCACGATGGGAGCCTTCAGCTCACCTTTAGCCACCATCTCGTTGAAGGCGAGGCCGAGGCGGTGGCGGTCGCCGAGGCCGACCCAGCAGATGCGCGCGGGCAGGCCTTGGAACTTGATGCGTTCCTTGGCCATGTCGAGCCAGTTGTGCAGGTGCTTGTTGTCGGGCAGCAGCTCCTTCACCTTGGCATCGGTCCTGAAGATGTCTTCCGGATCACCCGAGAGCGCGGCCCAGCGGAACGGTCCGATGCCCCGGCAGAAGAGCGGGCGGATATAGGCCGGCACGAAGCCCGGGAAGTCGAAGGCGTTGTCGACGCCTTCCTCCTTCGCCATCTGGCGGATGTTGTTGCCGTAATCGAGGGTCGGCACGCCCGCCTTGTAGAAATCGAGCATGGCGCGCACGTGCTCGGCCATGGATTGCTTTGCGGCATGCTCCACGGCTTTTGGGTCGCTCTCACGCTTGGCTTCCCATTGGCTAAGCGTCCATCCCTTCGGCAGATAGCCGTTGATCGGATCATGGGCGGAGGTCTGGTCCGTCACTGCATCGGGACGGATGCCGCGCCGGTAGATCTCCGGAAAGATCTCGGCGGCGTTGCCGAGAAGACCGACCGAAACCGGCTTCCTGTCGCGGCAGGATTGCTCGATGATGGCAAGCGCCTCATCGAGCGTGTCGGCGCGCCGGTCGAGATAGCCGGTGCGCAGGCGCATCTCGATGCGGCTCGGCTGGCACTCGACCGCAAGGCAGGAGGCGCCGGCCATGGTGGCAGCGAGCGGCTGTGCGCCGCCCATGCCGCCGAGCCCGCCGGTGAGGATCCAGCGGCCGGAGAGATCACCGTTATAGTGCTGGCGGCCCACCTCCACGAAGGTCTCGTATGTGCCCTGCACGATGCCCTGCGTGCCGATATAGATCCAGGAGCCGGCCGTCATCTGACCGTACATCATGAGCCCCTTGCGATCGAGCTCATGGAACTTGTCCCAGGTGGCCCAGTGCGGCACGAGGTTGGAATTGGCGATCAGCACGCGCGGCGCATCCGCATGGGTGCGGAACACGCCGACCGGCTTGCCCGATTGCACGAGCAGCGTCTCGTCATCGTTCAGGTTCTTCAGCGCCGCCACGATGCGGTCGAAGCTCTCCCAATCGCGTGCGGCGCGGCCGATGCCGCCATAGACGACGAGCTCACCCGGCTTTTCGGCCACGTCCGGATCGAGATTGTTCATCAGCATGCGAAGGGGCGCCTCAGTCAGCCAGCTCTTGGCCGACAATTCGGTGCCGTGGGCGGCGCGGATCACGCGAGCGTTGTCGATGCGGGTCATGAAACGGATCCTCGGTTCAAGCTTTGGAATGGGCGAAGGTGAGACAGGTCTGGAGAATGAGAGTGAGCGCTGTCCGCATGGGCGCGGCGTAATCCTCGTCGTAGGACGTCGGCCATTCACCCTCGGATACGGGACCGAGCAGCTCATTCATGTAGCCGCGGCAGGCGAGTTCCATCTGGACCGCATGCACACCCGCATCGGGCCTGCCGAGGCTGCGGGTGATGTAGCCGCCCTTGAAGCGGCCATTGACCACATGGCTGAAGCCGCTGCCGAGGCAGATCTTCTCGATGGCTTCGCTCAAGGATGGTGCGCAGGTGGTGCCGCCATTGGTGCCGACATTGAAATGGGGCAGGGTGCCTTCGAAAAGGCGCGGAATCACCGAGCGGATGGAGTGGCAATCGTAGATGACGATCGTGTCGTGCCGGGCGCGCAGACGTTCGATCTCGGCGCGAAGCGTCGCGTGATAGGGGTCGAAGAAGCAGGCGCGGCGCTCGGCGATCTGCTCAGCCGTCGGCTCGGTTCCCGGCGCATAGAGCGGCTCGCCGTCGAAGGTCGTCGTCGGGCACAGCTCCGTGGTCGCCTGTCCCGGATAGAGCGAGATGCCGGACGGGTCGCGGTTCACGTCGATCACCGTGCGGGAGATCGTGGTGCGGATCACGGTGGCGCCGAGACCGGCGGCGAAATCGTAGAGCCGTTCGATCCACCAATCCGCATCCTTGCGCGCAAGCCACGGCGAGACGAGGTTTCGTTCGTATTCGGCAGGGATCTCCGTGCCTGTATGCGGCAGGCTCACGACGAGCGGTGCGTCGCCGCGGGTGACGGTGAGCCAGTCGGGATGCTCGCTCATGCTCGAACCTCACTCGTCACCACCGGCAGTACGTCTGCACCGGCCGTTCCCGCGAGCGCGCCGGAAACGACGAGAGCCGTGGCCCGTTCCATGTCGGGCGCCATGTGCCGGTCGTCATCGAGATGCGGGACCTTTGCGCGCAGCAGCGTGCGGGCACGCTCCAGGCGTTCGCTGGATTTCATGGGGGCGTGAAAGTCGCAGCCTTGGACCGCGGCCAGCAATTCGATGCCGATCACGTTGGCAGCGTTTGCCGCCATCGGCAGGAGACGGCGTGCGCCATGGGTCGCCATGGACACATGGTCTTCCTGGTTGGCGGAGGTCGGGATCGAGTCCACGCTCGCCGGGTAGGCGCGCTGCTTGTTTTCGGACACCAGAGCCGCTGCCGTCACCTGCGGGATCATGAAGCCGGAATTGAGCCCCGGCTTCGGCGTGAGGAACGCGGGCAGGCCCGACAGGGCCGGGTCGACCAGCATGGCGATGCGCCGCTCGGCCAGCGAACCGATCTCGCAGAGAGCCATGGCGATCATGTCGGCGGCGAAGGCCACCGGCTCCGCGTGGAAGTTGCCGCCCGAGATGACCTCACCCGCTTCCGAGAACACGAGCGGGTTGTCGGAAACGCCGTTCGCCTCCGTGCCGAGCGTCTCGGCGGCCTGGCGCAGCAGATCGAGCACCGCGCCCATCACCTGCGGCTGGCAGCGAAGGCAATAGGGATCCTGCACGCGGTCGTCGTTGGTGAGGTGAGAGGCGCGGATCGCGCTGCCCTGCATCAGGGCACGCAGGGATGCGGCGACCTCGATCTGACCGCGGTGGCGCCGGAGCTTCTGAATGCGCTCATCGAAGGGACCATCCGAACCCTTGGCGGCATCGGTTGCCAGCGCTCCCGTGACCAGAGCCGCCTGAAACACGCGTTCCGCTTCGAACAATCCTGCGAGCGCCAGAGCCGTTGAAACCTGCGTGCCGTTGAGAAGCGCCAGGCCTTCCTTGGGGCCGAGCGAGAGCGGCTTGAGTCCTGCCCGTGCGAGCGCAGCTTCGGCAGGCTCACGCATGCCGTCGACGATGAACTCGCCGACGCCCATGAGGGCTGCCGTCATGTGGGAGAGGGGTGCGAGGTCACCGGAGGCGCCGACCGACCCTTGACCTGGTATGACGGGAATGAGGTTCGCGCGCAGGCATGCCGTCAGATGCTCGATAGTGGACCAGCGCACGCCGGATGCGCCTTGGGCGAGGCTCGCGAGCTTGAGAGCCATGACGAGCCGCACGACTGCCTGCGGCAGCGGGTCACCGACCCCGGCCGCATGCGAGAGCACGATGTTGCGCTGAAGCGTCGCGAGATCGGCGGAGCCGATGCGCACGCTCGCGAGTTTTCCGAAGCCGGTATTGATGCCATAGACCGGCTCGCCTTTTGCCACGATGGTTTCGATGGTCCTGGCGCCGGCCTCGACGGCAGCGCGGCAATCCTGATCGAGCGCGACTCCGGCGCCGAAATAGACTTTGGCCCAATCAGCGAGTGCGACGGAGCCGGGGTGAAGCATTACTTCCTTGGTCACTGTCCCCTCCAGACACGGGAGTGAAGCGGGTTGAAGCCGATGCGGTAGACGAGTTCCGCCGGGCGTTCGATGTCCCAAATCGCGAGATCGCAGGACTTGCCGGGCTCCAGCGTGCCGACCTCGCCGAGACGCCCCAGGGCCCGCGCGGCCTCGCGCGTGACGCCGGCGATGCATTCCTCGACCGTCATGCGGAACAGCGTCGCGCCCATGTTCATGGTGAGCAGGAGCGAAGTCAGCGGCGAAGTGCCGGGGTTGCAGTCGGTCGCCAGCGCCATGCGCGTGCCTGCGTTGCGGAAGGCGGCAACCGGAGGCACCTTCGTCTCGCGCAGCATGTAGAAGGCGCCCGGCAGCAGCACGGCGACGGTGCCAGCCTTTGCCATCGCGGCCGCGCCTTCCTCGTCCGTGTATTCCAGGTGATCGGCGGAGAGAGCGCCGTACTCGGCGGCGAGTTTTGCCCCGTGCAGGTTGGAAAGCTGGTCGGCATGAAGCTTGACGTTCAAGCCATGCGCCCTGGCGGCGTCGAACACACGCGCGGTCTGCTCGGGAGAAAAGGCGATGCCTTCGCAGAAGGCGTCGACTGCATCGGCCAGTCCTTCGCGGGCAAGTGCCGGCAGCATCTCGTGGCAGACCTTGTCGATGAAGGCATCCTTGTCGCCGTTCGCCTCGGGCGGGAGGGCATGGGCGCCTAGGAAGGTGGTGATGACGGAGACGGGGCGTTCCTTGGCGAGACGGCGCGCGGCGCGCAATGACCGGGCTTCGGTGTCCAGATCGAGTCCGTAACCCGACTTGATCTCGATGGTGGTGCAGCCCTCGGCGATGAGGTGATCGAGGCGGGGCAGGGCGCCCGCCACGAGCTCGTCTTCACTCGCTGCACGGGTCGCCTTCACGGTGGAGATGATGCCGCCACCGGCCCTCGCAATCTCCTCGTAGCTGGCGCCCTTCAGGCGCAGCTCGAACTCGTGCGCCCGGTCGCCGCCATAGACCAGATGAGTATGGCAATCGACGAGGCCGGGGGTGATCCATCGGCCCTCGCAGTCGATCCGCTCGACGGCGTCCCAAACGCCTGGAAGATCCTCCGCCGGTCCGGCGAAGGCAATCCGGCCACCTATGGCGGCAACGGCTCCGCTCTCGACGATCCCGAGATCGTCGCCGTTCAGCGTAGCAAGGCGAGCGTTGAACCAGACCCGATCGAAGCGCATGTTCCTGCTCCGGTGAGGTTGCGATAATGTCTATACATAATCGTGAAAGATCGGTATTGTCTAGACTTATTCGATCGGTTCAGATGATCAGGTGGCGGCATGGCTTTTTGGCGGCTGTCCTCCAGAGCCATCAACAGTGAAGGTGTCAGCATGCGCAGGCTCATTCTCGATCACGCTCTGCTACCGGATGGCTGGGCGGAGAATGTCGGGATTGACATCGAGAGCGGGGCGATTGTCGCCGTCCATCCGCATTCAGCTGCCGAGGGACGCGAGCGGATTGCCGGGATTGCGCTTCCCGGATTGCCGAACCTGCACAGTCACACCTTCCAGCGCGGCATGGCGGGACTTGCCGAAACGCGCGGTCCGGTCGGAGACAGCTTCTGGACCTGGCGGCAGGTGATGTACCGCTTCCTCGGCTCCCTCACGCCGGACGATGTGGAAGCCATCGCGGCTTTCGCCATGATGGAAATGCTCGAAGGCGGCTTCACTGCGCTCGCCGAATTCCATTACCTGCACCACGATGCTGGCGGCCGCACCTATGCCGACGTCGCGGAGCTTTCGGACCGAATCGTGGTCGCCGCGCGGGAAACCGGCATGGGTCTGACGCTTCTACCGGTCTTCTATGCGCAGGGGGGATTCGGTGGCGCTGCGCCGACGGAAGGGCAGCGGCGCTTCATCAATGACATCGAGAGCTACGCACGCCTTCTCGAAGGGGCGCGCAAGGTGGTGGCTGGTCTCGATGACGCGGTCATCGGAACCGCGCCGCACAGCCTGCGCGCCGTCACGCCCGAGAGCCTGCGCGACGTGATTGCGCTGGCAGGCGAAGGACCGATCCATATTCACATCGCCGAGCAGGTGAAGGAGGTCGAGGATTGCCTCGCATGGTCGGGGCAACGTCCGGTTTCCTGGCTGCTCGATCATGCGCCTGTGGATCAACGCTGGTGCCTGATCCACGCGACTCATCTCGATGCGCAGGAGGTCCAAGGTATCGCGATGAGCGGCGCCGTGGCGGGCTTGTGCCCGATCACGGAGGCCAATCTCGGCGACGGCATCTTCGAGGGGGCCGATTACCTTGCGGCGAAAGGTCGTTTCGGTGTCGGCTCCGATTCCAATATCGAGATTTCTGCACCCGCAGAACTCAAGCAATTCGAATACAGCCAGCGTCTCAAACACCGCGCCCGCAACGTCCTGGCCGAGCAGGAGGGGCAATCGACCGGACGCAGCCTCTACGACAAGGCCCTAGCGGGTGGCGCTCAAGCGCTCGGCCGCCGCATCGGTGCCATCGCGGCAGGTCATCGCGCCGATTTCGTGGTGCTTGATGCCAGCCATCCCGACCTCGCCTCTGTGTCGGGAGATCGTTGGATCGATTCTTATGTGTTCGTCGCGGGCAAGGCTGCCATCGATACAGTGTTCGTTGCAGGCAAGGCTGTGGTAGAAGGTGGCCGGCATGCGAACCGAGAGGCGATCCGCGCCCGCTATTCACGTGCCATGGCGCGCATCCTGTCCTGAGAGAAATGTCGTCCGGCATGAAACATCTGCACCAACGCATCCGCGACGATATCGAGGCCAAGATCATGTCCGGCGAGTGGCCGCCGGGCCACCGCATTCCCTACGAGCACGAGCTGATGGCCGAATACGGCTGTTCACGCATGACCGTGAACAAGGTGCTCTCGACGCTCGCGGCCAACGGCCTCATCACCCGTCGCCGCCGCGCCGGGACGGTGGTGGCGGAGCCGAGCAACCAGCAGGCCGTTCTGCAGATACAGGATTTTGCCCTGGAGGCGGTTCGCGCCGGCATCGACTACCACTTCAAGATCCTGCACCGTGGCGTCGAGCCCATCGACGCCGCCGCAGCGCAACGGATCGGGCTATCGGCAGGGACGAAGATGCTCTGCCTGTCCACACTTCACGTCATGGACAACATTCCACAGGCCTTTGAGCAGCGCCTGATCAACCTCGCCACGGTGCCCGAGGCCGGTGAGGAGCCATTCACGGATGATCCTCCGGGCACATGGCTCCTGCGGCGCGTGCCGTGGACGGATGCGGAGCACATCGTGCGCGCGGTCAATGCGGACAGCGCGATGGCAAAGCGGTTGCAGATCCAATCCGGATCGGCCTGCCTCGTTCTGGAACGCAGAACTTGGCAGGCGGGCGCCTTCGTGACCGAGGCGCGTATCACCTATCCTGGCGACCGGCATCAGCTCGTGGGACGCTTCTCGCCCGTTGCGTGACATGACCTGTCAATCTCCGATGACACCGATCCGGGTAGGCATCGCGCCTTTC
The DNA here is from genome assembly GCF_003347665.1 of Microvirga calopogonii. GTDB lineage: Bacteria > Pseudomonadota > Alphaproteobacteria > Rhizobiales > Beijerinckiaceae > Microvirga > Microvirga calopogonii. The sequence goes on along the minus strand of NZ_QDGA01000038.1, from coordinate 14,887 downwards.
CAAACGAGATCACCGGCACGAGGCCGGTGATGACGAGGAGATCGATTGCGTTTAAGTAATACTTACGCCAACGCCGAGCGCAGGTCGTCTATCAGATCGTCCGCATCCTCGATGCCGACCGACAGGCGCACCAGGCCGTCGTCGATGCCGAGTTCGGCCCGGACTTCCGCTGGCACGGAGGCATGGGTCATGATTGCCGGATGCTCGATCAGGCTCTCCACGCCGCCCAGGCTTTCCGCCAGCGTGAAGAGCTGGCAGCGCTCCAGGAAGCGTGTCGCGCCATCGAGACCACCCGCGATACGGGCCGTAATGATGCCGCCGAAGCCGCGCATCTGTCGCTTGGCCAATTCGTGCTGCGGGTGCGACGCAAGGCCCGGATAGATCACGCCGTTGACACCCGGATGGGATTCGAGGAATTGAGCGATCTTAAGCGCCGAGGTGCAGTGCCGTTCCATGCGCAGCGACAGGGTCTTGAGGCCGCGCAGCGCCAGGAAGCTGTCGAAGGGGCCGGAGACGGAGCCCACCGCGTTCTGCAGGAACGCGATCTTCTCGCGAACCTCCTGATTCTGGCCCACGATCACCACGCCGCCGACCATGTCGGAATGGCCGTTGAGGTATTTCGTCGTGGAATGCACCACGATGTCGAAGCCGAATTCGAGCGGACGCTGCACATAGGGACTGGCGAAGGTGTTGTCGGCCACAAGCCAGGTGCCGTGTCCGCGTGTTGCTGCGGCAATCGCTTCGAGATCGGCGAGCTTCAGGAGCGGATTGGTGGGAGTCTCAACCCAGACGAGTTTGGTGTTGGGGCGCAGAGCCGCCTTCACGGCGTCGGGGTTTCCGAGATCGACATAAGTGATGTCGAGCCCAGCCGATTTCCTGCGCACGCGCTCGAAGAGGCGACGCGTGCCGCCGTAGAGATCGTCGGAGGCGACGATGTGGGATCCGTGCTCCAGCATGTCGAGCACGGTGGCGCTCGCCGCAAGACCCGACGAGAAGGCGAAGGCCGCGGCGCCACCCTCGAGATCCGCGATGCAGCGCTCGAAGGCCATGCGGGTCGGGTTCTGCGAGCGGGCGTATTCGAAGCCCTTGTGAACGCCCGGGCTCTCCTGCGCGAAGGTCGAGGTGGCATAGATCGGCATCATCACCGCGCCCGTGGTGGGATCCGGCGATTGGCCCGCATGAATGCAGCGGGTGGCGAAATCGAGCTGGTTGCGGGCGATCATTATGGGTGGATCCGGTAGTAGTTGATGAGGTCGATGCGGGTGGCGAGACCGACGAAGGAATCGCCGTCCATGATCACCGGCACGAGGCCGGCGGCGAAGAGAGGCAGAAGCTCCTTGACGGGAGCATCGGCGGAAATCGTCTGAAGGCGCGTCACCATCACGTCGCGCACCGGCTTGTCGAAGACGCTTTGGGGAGCACCCTCGTTGGCCACGAGGGCGTCGAGAATATCGCTCTCGTCGACGAGTCCAACCACACGGCCATCCTCGATCACCGGCAATTGCGAGATGTCGGAGGAGCGCATGCGGGCGAAGGCGGAGCGCAGGGTCTCCTTGGGAGACACGAAGATCGTGGCACCTTCACCGAAGGGATTGATAACCACGTCGCGCGCGGTACCGGTCGTCTTGCGATCGAGCCAGCCCTCCTGCGCGATGAAGGCATCGTTGAACACCTTCGACAGGTACTTGGCGCCGGTATCGCAGACGAGGGTGACGACCCGCTTCGGCTCGGTCTGCTCGCGGCAATAGCGCAGGGCGGCTGCCAGAAGCGTGCCTGATGAGGAGCCGGCCAGGATGCCTTCCTTGCGAAGCAACTCGCGTGCTGCCGAGAAGCTTTCCTTGTCGCCGATCGAATACGCCTTCTTCACCAGGGAGAGATCGCAGTTCGGAGGCACGAAATCCTCACCGATTCCCTCGACGGCCCAGGATCCCGCCTCCGTCATCTCTCCCGTCTCGACCAGAGGGGCGAGGATCGAGCCCGCCGGATCGGCCAGCACCATCACGGTCTTGGGCGAGGCCTTCCTGAGATACCGCCCGATGCCGGTGAGGGTACCGCCCGAGCCGACGCCGACAACGACGGCATCGACGTCGCCGTCCATCCCCTCCAGGATCTCCGGGCCGGTGCTCGCCTCGTGGGCCGCCGGATTGGCCGGGTTCTCGAACTGGTTGATGTAGACCGCGCCGGGAGTCCTGCTTGTGATCGCCTGGGCGAGGTCCTGGTAATAATCGGGGTGGCCCTTGCCCACATCGGACCGGGTGATGACGACTTCGGCCCCCAGGGCCTTGGCATGAAGAACCTTTTCCCGGGACATCTTGTCCGGCACCACGAGGAGGGTGCGATACCCCTTGCTGGCGCCGACGAGGGCCAGTCCGACACCGGTATTGCCCGCCGTTGCCTCGACGATGGTGCCGCCCGGCTTCAGGCGCCCGTCGGCTTCAGCCGCCTCGATCATCGCGCGGGCGGGACGATCCTTGATAGAGCCGCTCGGATTGGCGCTCTCAAGCTTGAGGAAGAGCTTGCATGGACCGGTGTCCAGACTCGTCACCTCGACGAGGGGAGTTTTGCCGATCAGGTCAAGGGCACCATGGGCAGCCATTTTGCATCTTTCTGATGTAGAATAGATTATTTGTTTCTTTTCTGATGTGAAACTGGGTAGTCCTTACCGAGCCTTCGATGGATTGTCACCTGCCGTTCTCACCCTCAACGGCTATCTAATACCTTTAGTCCCAGGGATTTCGCGTTTCAGATTTCCGCGACGTGCCGTAAGCGCTTCCGACAACCAAAATCTCCTGGCGGCGCCTGAAAGAGAAAATCCTTCTTTTCTGTTCTTTTAAAAGAACAACCCAATTGACAGAGCGGATTCAGCGGCAGAACCTTCCGGGAATTCCGTGGCAGGAGCAGGTCGGTGAAGAATGGTCCCACCCGTCGCCGTAATGAAGCCTTGCCCCATCGCATCAGAAAGGGTTCTCCATGGCGCTACCAAGGATTGTCGGCATCGCCGGCAGCTTTCGCCGCCCCTCCAAGACACGATCTCTCGTCGAAACCATCGGGGCCGAGGTCGGGCGATTGACCCCGGTCGATTTCATCGTACACGATCTGGTGGAAATCGGGGCCGGTCTCGGCGGCGCATACTCGCGCACGCAATTGTCGCCGGAGGCTGCGCGCGTCCTCAGAGACATCGAGACCGCCGATGCCCTGATCGTGGGAACGCCGGTCTTCAAGGGGTCCTATACGGGCCTCTTCAAGCACCTCTTCGACCTCGTCGAGCCCGATGCCCTGAGGGACGTGCCTGTGCTGCTGACCGCCACGGGCGGGGGCTTACGCCACGCGCTTGTGGTCGAGCATTACCTGCGCCCGCTGTTCGGCTTCTTCGAGGCGCTCACGATCCCGACCGCCGTCTATGCGAGCGAGAGCAACTTCATCGACGGTACGCTCGTGGATGTCGCCGTGCGGGAACGCGCCTCAGCGGCTGCCGCGCAACTCTCGGCCGTTCTGGGCCAGCGCGTCGCGCAGACCCGTAGCCGTGAACCGGTGCGGCTCGCGGCCGTGCGCTGATACCGATTCGAAGGGGGATGACGCGCCTCGATCTCCCGTCACTTGATGAGATCGAAAAGCGGGCCCGAGCACTGCGCGACGAGAATCAGCAGAAGTATGCCGATGAACCAGAGCCAGGAGCCGCGCCGCTGCGGCTGGGCTGCGGTCGGCTGGGGCGCGGAAGGGCGTATGACGGGGACCGGAGGAGCCGGCAGTCGCTCAATCAGTTCGGCCGAAGTGGCGGTGACATTGCCGCCCATGCCGATGAACCTGAAACTTACGGGAATGCCCCCGACGAACTCGACCTCGGCAGGCTGGACTCTGGAATCATAGCTGACCCACCAATATTCCCAACGATCATCCATCCTGCACTCTTTCATTAACAAATCGCCGGAGCATCAGGCCCAAAGGGGGAAGCTACCTTTGGGCCTGATGCTCGCTTTTCCTGTCTGACGCATCATTCGGACCGGCGCAAAGGTCGCGTCAGCGGGAAGCCCGATACACTTTTCCGCGCGATGCCCTAGCCTTCCTGTCATCGGGATCATCTCGATCTAGAAACTTTAAACAAATATCGCCAGCATGTGGACATTCGAGCTGGGCTTCCAGGAGATTTCATGAACGTTCTCGTCACAGGCGGAGCAGGATATATCGGTGGCCATATGGTCCTCGCGCTGCTCGATGCGGGCCATAATCCAATCGTGTTCGACAATCTGTCGACGGGGTTCCGCTGGTCGGTGCCGGAAGGGGTGCCCCTTGTCGTCGGCGACGTGGGCGATTTCGAGCTCGTCCTTCGTACGCTCCAACAGCATCGGGTCGATGCCATCGCCCATTTCGCAGCCAAGCTCATCGTGCCGGAATCCGTCTCCGACCCGTTGGGATATTATCTGAACAACACCGTTAAAAGCCGGTCCCTGATGGCGGCAGCCGTTGCCGCCGGCGTCAAGAAATTCGTGTTCTCGTCGACAGCGGCTGTTTACGGCGACACCTCCGACAAGCCCATTGACGAGAATGCCCCCTTGGGGCCCCTGTCACCCTACGGCAGTTCGAAGCAATTGACGGAGATCATGCTGCGCGACGTCGCGGCCGCCCATGATATGCGCTACGTGGTCCTGCGCTATTTCAACGTCGCGGGAGCCGATCCGTTGATGCGCCACGGCCAATCGACGGCGAATGCCACTCATCTGATCAAGGTGGCCGTACAGACGGCGCTCGGCATGCGCTCCCACATGGAGGTCTACGGCACGGATTACCCCACGCCGGACGGCACCTGCATTCGCGACTACATCCATGTAAGCGACCTGATCGCGGCCCATTTGCAGGCGCTGACCCATCTCGATGGGGGCGGCGAGAGCCTCGTCATGAACTGCGGATATGGGCACGGCTATTCCGTGTCCGAGGTGATCGAGACCGTCCGGAAGGTGTCCGGCAAGCCGGTCGAGGCGCGGATCGGACCGCGGCGCGCGGGCGATCCCGTGCGCATCGTGGCCGATTCGACCCGCATCCGATCAAGACTCGGCTGGGAACCTCGCCATGACGACCTCGCCACGATCGTGGATCACTCGTTGCGTTGGGAGAGTATGCTGCGGGAGCGGAACCTGAAGCTCTGAAGTCCGGTGAATTGCCGGTTCCCGATAAGGGCGGGTTAAGAACCTCTGCCTCAAATGCTCATCTGGCGTCCGGACGATTCCCGGCGCCAGAGGAATTGGCGAGATGGAGGACAAAGGCATGGGCGAGGGCAGGGGAGCGGGCATCAATGGAATTCTGCTGCTGAACCGCCTGCTGCTGGCGGGCTGCTTCCTGCCGGTCGCCATTGGGCGTCTGTCGAACATTTCCGGGCTTGCCGCCGCGCTGACTCTTAAGGGCATGCCCTATGGAGATGTGGTGGCGACCCTGATCGTTCTGGCCGAGGTCTTCGGGCCTCTGGCCCTCATTTTCGGTTTCGCGCCGCGCCTGAGCGCCTCCGTCCTCATCGCCGCCCTGGTGGTGACGACGGGGACCATGCATCGCTTCTGGGATTATGGCGGGTTGAACCGTCAGGCAGAGCAGGCGATATTCCTGTCCCATCTAGGCGTTCTTGCTGGTCTCCTCTTTTATGGGCTGATGGGCCCCGGCGCTTGGAGCTGGCAGGGGTGGTGGAGAGGGCTGAACGGCAAGGCAAAGCCTGCCAAGGGCAAGAAGAAGCAGCCGTCCCGCCCGCGGACGCCCAAGCCCCGGCCGGCGCCCGCCCGTCCCGTAGCGGACGAGGACGAGCTGGCGGACGCCGCTTAATGGAACCAGAATGGACCCCCGCTCTGGACACGACTCGCTTTTGCCTGCAAGGCTCCTGCCTTCATTCAGCCTCTTATCCCGGCCATAAAGCATTGCTGCATCGTGCTTTTGCGCACGTGCATCGGTGATTTTTCAGGTTAGCTCTGGCGTCATGCTCCATTCGTCCTCGCGTTGCATTCTCGGTCTGGCTGTCGTCCTTGCGTGCCTGTCTCCCGCTGCTGCCCAACAGGCATCGGATCCGCTGACCCGCTTTCTCGACGGCGTCTTCAAGAAGCCGGCGGCTCCGGTGGAGACTGCGCCCCAACCGACTGCCCCCCAGGCTGCTCCCACTCCTCCGGCGCCTGCCGCTTCGCGCCCTCAGGCGCAGCCGCAAACGCGCCCGCAGCCTTCCTCTAAGCCGAGCGCGACAGCTCAAAAGCCTCAGGCCCAGCCTCAAAAAGCCGCAAAACCACAGCCGCAGGCTGCTCCCCAGACGGCGGCGAAGCCCGAGGTGAAGCCTGCACCAGCTCCCGCAAAGGTGGAAGCGAAGCCCGCCGCCCCGGAACCTCAGAAGCCTGCTCCCGAAACGCCCGTGCAAGCGGCGGCCGAACCGCCCAAGCCTGCCGCGCCGCCTCCGGCCAAGGTGGCGGAGCCGCCCAAGCCGGCCCGTGCCACTCCGGCCCAGCCTGCGGCGCCCGCTCCGACCTCGGTGGCCGCGCCCTCCTCATCCCCGACGCCGACATCGCCTCCGGGCCCGCGCACGCCCGAGGAGGCCCTCGACCGGGTCAATGCCTACTTCAACAGCATCGACGTGATGTCGGCCTATTTCGTTCAGAAGAATCCGAACGGCCAGCAGGCCGAAGGCACGCTCTCCATGCGGCGCCCCGGCCAGTTCCACTTCGCCTATTCCCCTCCGAGCACCCTCGAGGTGATCTCGGACGGGCGCAACGTGGCGATCCGCGACAAGAAGCTCGGCACGAACGATGTCTATCCCGTCAGCCAGACGCCCCTGAAGTTCCTGGTCCAGGACAACATCGACCTGTCGCGGGACACCAAGGTTCGTGACGTGCAGGTCGGGCGCGACGGCATGGTCACGGTTCGGTTCGACGACAACGCGACCCTCGGCGGCACCTCCAAGATCACCCTGCGCTTCGACAGCCGAGCCAATGCCCTGAAGCAGTGGACCATCATCGATGCCCAGGGCTACGAGACCTCCGTGACCCTGTCAGGCCTCAATGCAACCTATCGCCGGGACGCCAAGGCTGGTCAGTAAGGCGCTGGCTGGCCGTCTTCGTGGAAAGAGCCGCTTTTTGCCGGTTTTGATCTAGCATGACGTGGATTTCGGTTTAGAACTCCGCGCAACCGCGACTGGAGCGCGGCATCCGAAATTCTTGGCAGGTGAGCATGGTGGATAAAGCAGCCCTTGGTGCCTATGCCGGTTACGTCCTCGAGGACGCGACCATCCCGGAACTGCCAAACCATTATCGCGGCAAGGTGCGCGACAATTACGACCTACCGGACGGACGGCGCATCATCATCGCGTCGGACCGCATCAGCGCTTTCGATCGCAACCTCGCGGCCATTCCCTTGAAGGGTCAGGTGCTGACGCAGACCGCCAAATTCTGGTTCGAAGCGACGGCGGATATCTGCCCTAACCACGTGATCGAATATCCAGATCCGAACGTGCTGGTCGGCCGCAGGCTCACCATCCTGCCTGTCGAGATCGTGGTTCGGGACTATCTCGCCGGCACGACGGGAACCTCGATCCTCTCCCTCTACAAGGCCGGAGAGCGCGAGATGTACGGCATCCGCCTGCCCGACGGCATGCGCGACAACGAGAAGCTGCCGCAGACCATCATCACACCCACCACCAAGGCGTTCGACGGTGGGCACGACGAGCCCCTGACCGCGCAGGAGATCGTCGAGCGCGGCCTTCTTACGGCAGAGCAGTGGCAGACGGTTTGCGATTACGCTTTCGCGCTCTTCGCGAAGGGCAGGGAAATGGCCCGCGAGCGCGGCCTCATTCTCGTCGATACCAAGTATGAGTTCGGCATCGACAAGACCGGAAGGATTATGATCGCCGACGAGATCCACACGCCTGACAGCAGCCGCTACTGGTTCCTGGACAGCTACCAGAGCCGCTTCGAGGCCGGCGAGCGGCCGGAGAGCTTCGACAAGGATTTTATCCGCACCTGGGTTGTCGCCCGCTGCGATCCTTACAAGGACGAAATCCCTGAGATCCCGCAGGACGTGGTGCTGGAGACCTCGCGCGTCTACATCGATGCCTTCGAACGCATCACCGGCCAAACCTTCGCTTTGCCGCCGAGAGACGTTCCGGTGCTGGAGCGGGTGCGCAAGAGCTTGAAGGCTTATTTCTGATAGCCCGACGTCAGTCCATGACGGTTTGATCGGGATATCGAACCAGGAACGAAAAGGGGCGCGGAAGCGCCCCTTTTGATGTTGAACCGGATCGGGTCAGCGCTTGCCACCGCCTTGACCTCCACCGCCGTTTCCGCCGCGCTCGCCCCCGCCCTGACCGCCGCCGTTATTATTGCCGCGATCGCCGCCCTGGCCGCCGCTGCTTCCGCCGCCGGTATTTCCACCGCGATCGCCGCCTTGGCTGCCGCTGCTGTTTCCGCCACGGTCACCGCCGTCGCGGCCACCGCGTCCACCGTCTCGGTCACCACCTTTCCCGCCGCCATTGGATCCCTTGTCGCTATCGGATCCCTTACCGTCGGAGTCCTTGCCGCTGGAATCCTTGCCGCCGTTGCGATCGCCACCGTCGCGACCTTTGCCGCCGCGGCCACCATGATCGTCACGATCCGGCTTGCCACCATGGTCTCCAGACCAGCCGCCTTCGTGTCCACCGCGACCGCCGCCATCGTTTCCTCTGCCGCCGTTACGATCACCGCCGTCGTGACCTTTGCCGCCGCGACCGCCGCCATGACCATCGCGATCGGGTTTTCCGCCGTGATCGCTGGACCATCCACCGCCGTGATGCCCGTCGCGGTCGTCGCCGGGCCCTTTGCCGCCGTGGTCTCTACCTCCGTGATCCCTGCCGTCGTGGTCTTTGTCGCCATGATGATCGCCGTCACGGCCTTTTCCACCGCGACCGCCACCATGATGGTCCCGATCCGGCTTACCACCGTGATCACCCGACCACCCGCCGCCGTGATGGCCATCCTTGCCGCCATGGTGACCGCCTCCCTGGTGACCACCGCCATGGTGTCCCCCACCAGGATTCCCGCCACCAGGATTCGTGCCGCCACCGGGATTTGTCCCGCCACCCGGGTTCGTGCCTCCGCCCGGATTGGTACCGCCGCCTGGCTCGGTGCCGCCACCCGGGTTCGTGCCGCCACCGGGATTGGTCCCTCCGCCCGGATTGGTTGTGCCGCTACCCTGGTCTGGTGATGTTCCCCCGCCTGCGCTGGGGCCCGTGCCGCTGGCGGGACTGGAACCGCTGCCGGACGATTGGCCGCCTCCACTGCTCTGCGGCGGGTTGTTGCCGCCCCCTGATCCGCCTCCCGAGGATCCGCCTCCCGCGGCCGGCGGATTGCTCGGACCGCCGGTGGTCGGACCGGATGGCGACGACCCGGCGAGGCTGGCGCTTGCCTGTGGGCTTTCACCTCTGTCGCGGTAGGTGTTGATGAAGTCGGGCGCGAATTGCGCGCTTGGAGCTGTCGGGCATTCCCATACTTGGCGCGGTCCAAGCAGGCCGCGGATCGTGACGGGCCGGCAGTATTGTCGGAACGAGGCATCAACGTTTTCAGTATAGACTGGCGCGGCCGCGCTCCGGTTCGTCGCGGGCCTCACGGATCTTGCGTTCGAAGCTTCTGCTCGCCTTGCGTCTCCAGTTACTGACTGCCGCGCTGCCGAAGAAGTGTACGCTTCATAGGAAGTAATACGCTTAGTATTTCGGGTTGGTTGATCGGAAGCGAATGCGCTTGTAGAGGATAATAGGGCGAGAATTCCAACGCAAAGGCGAACTGACATGGATGCTCCTGCTCACTGAAGTATTTTTCAGAACACATTCTTGAGCAGATAACATCTTCATCATAGGATCAGTTCGGATATGTCTTCTTTCTATCCGGGGCTAATACCTTGGTGGATGGATATATACGCTGGGATAAAGGGATAAGATTATAATTGTATTGTTCAACTGTTGGGTAGAGAACGGCGCTGATGGATTAGCGCGGCTGGACAGCGCGAATTACTCCCTATGGATGGGATAAAACTCCGATCGTGCCCGTCCCCCTGCCTGCGGAATTCCCGCTACAGCATCGGACCCGACAATGGATTTGCACCTTTGGGATCCCATCCGTCGCTCCGCTCCTCGGACAGCGCATCATTCTTGCGACAAACCGGTCCACTTTTCCGCACGATGCGCGATCGGTCCGATGCCATGCGAAGGCGGATTGACGATCCTGGCCCGTACTCATAAGATCGTGCCCATGATCACCGGTCGCACAACTTTCACGAATTATTTTACGCCGTCCCCATAGGGCGGCTCCGTTCGGTTGCGACCAGACGTTCGATGCCGCCGCTCTCCGGCGGCATCTTCATTTGATGATCAGGTCTCCGGGCAGCGGCTCCCGCCAGTCCCAAGGAGACATGACATGAGCACTCCGAAATCTGACTTCCTGAAGATTCTTGCCGAACGCGGCTTCATTCACCAATGCACGGATTTGAGCGGCCTCGATGCGCGGCTCTCGGACGCCTCCGTCCCGGCCTACATCGGTTTCGACGCCACTGCCGACAGCCTGCATGTCGGCAGCCTCGTGCAGATCATGACCCTGCGCTGGCTCCAGAAGTGCGGTCACAAGCCCGTCGTGCTCATCGGCGGCGGCACCACGCAGATCGGAGATCCGAGCTTCCGCGATTCGAGCCGGCCTCTGCTCGACGATGAGCAGATCGCCAGGAACGCATCGGGACTCAAGCAGGTATTCTCCCGCTACCTCGCCTTCGGCGACGGGCCGACCGACGCAGTTATGGTGGACAATGCCGTTTGGCTCGACCCGCTGCGGTACCTGCCGTTCCTGCGCGATTTCGGAACTCATTTCACGATCAACCGGATGCTGAGCTTCGACAGCGTGCGCCAGCGGCTGGAACGCGAGCAGCCGCTGACGCTGCTCGAGTTCAACTACATGGTCCTCCAGGCGTTCGATTTTCTGGAGCTGTCGCGCCATCACGGCTGCGTGCTGCAGATGGGCGGATCCGATCAATGGGGCAACATCGTCAATGGCATCGAACTCGCGCGCCGGATCGACCGGCGCCAGCTCTTCGGGCTGACGACACCGCTGCTCACCACATCCGCCGGCGCCAAGATGGGCAAGACGGCGAGCGGCGCGGTGTGGCTCAACGCCGAGAAGCTGAGTGCTTACGAATTCTGGCAGTTCTGGCGCAACACCGAGGATGACGATGTCGCGCGCTTCCTGCGCCTGTTCACGGAATTGCCGCTCGACGAGGTCCATCGCCTCGGCCAGCTGAAAGGCTCCGAGATCAACGAGGCGAAACACATTCTCGCCCATGAGGCCACCCGTCTCGCGCATGGCGAGGAAGCCGCGAGCAAGGCTGCCGACATCGCGCGACGGACCTTCGAGGAGGGGGAGAATGCATCCGGTCTTCCGACTTTCGGTCTCTCATTGGCGGACCTCGATGCCGGCGTTACCGTTGCGCAGCTTCTTGTGCTCGCGGGCTTCTCAAGCTCCAAGAGCGAGGCGCGCCGTCTGGTGCTCAACAGCGGAGCACGGCTCAACGGCAATGTGGTTCAGGACGCGGATGCGCGCATCGGTGCAGGCGATCTCGCCGCCGGCGCCTTGAAGCTGACGGCCGGCAAGAAACGGCATGTGCTCGTTCAGGTGAATGATTGAGGAAGCCGAGAAAGACCCGGTCGGTTTGGTGCGGACGGCGGGGGTCGAACCCGCACGGGCAGTGCCCGAGGGATTTTAAGTCCCTTGCGTCTACCGGTTTCGCCACGTCCGCATCGCAATGAGGGTTATCGGGCCGGAGGGCGGAGTGCAAGGGCCAAGACTTCGCCTCTCCCGGCATTACTCAGGGACACGGAAGCCGTAGAGCCAGTCGTAACGCCGGGTCATGCCCTCGGGTCCGAGATGGCGCATGACCTGATTGCGCCCGAAGCCGATGAGGCCGCCCGCATGATAGATGCGACCGTTCCTGCGGGCCTCGTTCTGCACCCGGCGTGCTCGTGGAAGACGTTGCGTCTCGTAGCTGGACAGGGCCCGGGCGATGTCCGGTCCGTCCCGGCCCAGGAGGGCGGCGAGGGTGGCGGCTTCTTCTATGGCAAGGGCCGCGCCCTGCGCCAGGAAGGGGAGAACGGGATGGGCGGCGTCGCCGAGAAGGGCGATCCGGCCCTTGGCGAGACGCTCGGCTGGATGATCGAACAGGGACCAGCGCAGCCATTCCCGAGGCTGCGACAGGAGATTGCGCAGGGCAGGGGCGGCCGACGCGTAGTGTCCGAGAAGTTCGTCCCGGTCGCCCGGCGCGGCCCAGCCTTCCACGGGGGCAGGGCTCCTCTGGATCGCCACCACGTTGACGAGCCTGCCGCCGGCGATCGGGTAATGCACCACATGGCCCCGCGTGCCGAGCCAGAGGCCGGTCTCGTCGCCGGCGAGTTCGGCCGGCGCCAAGGCGCGCTCGAAGGTGGCGCGCCAGGCGATGGTGCCGCGAAAAGCCGGTGGCGTCCCGTCGCCCAGGGCCTGCCGGACCTTCGACCAGATGCCGTCGGCCCCGATGATCAGGTCGGCCTCGATGCTCTCCCGCGCACCGCCGGCGGAAGTCCAGGTCAGGCCCGCGCGACCGGGCCCGTCCGTCACCTCGTCGACTGTCCGGCCCATGACGAGCCGGATCGCCGGTTCGGAGCGCACGGCGTCGAGGAGAATCGTCTGGAGGTCGGCCCGGTGCACGACCCAATAGGGCGCCTCGAACCGCTCGCGCATGAAGGCTCCGAGGGCGACTTGCCCGATGGGCTTGCCCGAGCGGATGGCGCGCACGACGACCCTTCGGGGCTCCGTCACGACCCGGCGCAGGGCGGCGCCGAGCCCGAGACCGAGCAGGATCCGGCTCGCATTGGGCGAAAGCTGGAGCCCGGCGCCGACTTCGCTGAATCCGGTCCGGCGCTCGACGAGGGTCACCGCATGGCCCTGCCGGGCCAGCGCCAGGGCCGCCGTGAGACCGCCGATGCCGGCGCCGATGATGGCGATGGAGAGTTTCTGCACTAGAGCCTCGGACCCGAAAGTGGCTTCCACTTTCGGGATTGATCCGATGCACCTTTTCTTAAGCAGCGCATCGTTGGGGACGGAAAACCGGGGCCACTTTTCGCTGCGCGGCCCGCTGGGTCCGCACGATGCGTTAGCGCGAGGCGGGATCGGTCGCGAAGTCGGGCTCCCAGACGCACTCGGCCGGGCGGGCCTCGTCGGCCTTCAGGCTGGGGTCGTACTTGAACAGCGTCGAGCAATAGGAGCAGACGGTCTCGCTGTCATAGCCCATGTCGATGAAGATATGGGGGTGATCGAAGGGAGGCGTCGCGCCGATGCACATGAACTCCTTCGAGCCCACGTGAATGACGGGAACGCCCGGATCGTTGTGGAAGTGGGGTGTGCCTTTGTCAGCCATTGCCGTTGCTCTAACCCGTGAAATTTGCGCGCACCATAATGGCCGAATGGCCATGCGCCTAGAGGATCGTGCAAAAAAGTGGACCCGGTTTTTGGCCCAGGACGATGCACTGATCGGAGACAAAGCATCGGATCGGACCCGAAAGCGCAAATCCACTGTTGAGTCCGATGCTCGAGTGCCTTTTTCCGGAGGGAAGGGATCACCGCCGCCGCTCCTCCGCCTGGATCGATCGGTACCGGTCGTGCCAGTACTCCCGGTATTCCTGCATCTGCTCACCCACGCCTTTCATGAAGGCCTGGCGGTCATCCAGATAGCAGGGCGGCCCGTAGCCGCCTTGGCACGAGCCCCTGCGCCGGCAGCGGCTCCTGCGGCAGGTGACCGGCATCTGCAGCACGTCGGCGAGGCGGCGCAGAGTATCGTCGCAATCGGGCAGGTCGGACAGGATGGGGTGAAAGCGTGTCATGGAATGATCTTTCGGCAATCGGACGGGAGATGAAACAGGGACAGGGCATGCGCCCTCGTCTCCGGGCTGCGAGAGCCCGGAGGTCGAAGGCAATCGAGGGTGGCGCGATGGGCAGCCCGGCTCGATGTCTAATGATGGTTGTGAGAGCCGAACTGCTCGTCACGCACGGTTCTTTTAGGCGTTTAGACTTGGCAGCCCGCAGGCACCAAGGGCCTCCTGTCAGGCGGCTGCGTATACCGTCTGGCAGGACCGTGCCTGCTCCCACAACTTGCGACGCCTCGCGAAGCACGCCCCTCGTCGGATCAGGCTGTGCAATGATATAGCCAAGGTTGCGCCATCTGTCAAGAACAAAGTGAGAACATTGTGTCAGCTGCTCGTCCATTGGATCTAATGTTTTTGGGTTGCAAATTATACCTATGGTAGTAATTTTGTCTGGGGGCCTACCATGGTAACACGCAAGATTTCGCTCAACTCGCTACTAGTGGGTCGTCTGCCGTCGGATATGGTATAGTGGCATGGTGATCCTCGTGTTGCGAGGTGCCCCATGTCGCGCCACCAGAAAGATCCACTACGCCCGCTCACCGTAGACGAGCGCAAAGAACTCACCCGCCTGAGCCGCTCCCAGAGTACCCCTGCCGCTGAAGTCGACCGTGCCCGTGCCCTGCTGGCGATTGCCGAAGGCGCCAGCTACACCGCCGCCGCCCATCTCGTCGGGCGCGGCCACAACGAGACCATCTCGGCCTGGGTCAGTCGCTTCAACCGCGAGGGCCTGGCCGCCGTGCGCCCGCACCACGGTGGCGGGCCACGGATCCGCTATGGGGCTCACGCGCAGCAGCGCATCCTGGCCGAATGGGCGCGAGCGCCGCAGCGCGAGCAGGACGGCACCGCGACCTGGTCGCTGAGCCTGCTGCAGAAGGCCTTGCGCCAAGCCCCGGACGGCCTGCCGCAGGTGAGCCGGTTCACCATCGCGCGCACCCTGCACGAGGCGGGCCTGAGCTGGCAGAAGAGCCG
>NZ_QDGA01000037.1 GCF_003347665.1 Microvirga calopogonii | reverse complement strand
ACTGCTGTCGTGACAGGCTCGACCAGCGGCATCGGCCTCGCCATCGCCCGCGCTCTCGCCAAGGAGGGCGCCAATGTGGTCATCAACGGCTTCGGCGATGCGGACGCCATCGAGAAGGAGCGTGCCGCCATCGAGAGCGAGTTCGGCGTCAAGGCGATCCATTCGCCGGCCGACATGTCGAAGCCGCACGAGATCGAGGAGATGATCCGCCTGGCCGAGCGCACCTTCGGGGGCGTCGACATCCTCGTCAACAACGCGGGCATCCAGTTCGTCTCGCCGGTGGAGAACTTCCCGGTCGAGAAATGGGACCAGATCATCGCCATCAACCTGTCGTCCGCGTTCCACGCGATCCGCGCCGCGGTGCCGGGCATGAAGGCGCGCCAATGGGGCCGCATCATCAACACGGCCTCGGCCCATTCGCTCGTGGCCTCGCCGTTCAAGTCGGCCTATGTGGCGGCCAAGCACGGCATCGCCGGCCTCACCAAGACGGTGGCGCTCGAGGTGGCGACCGACGGGATCACGGTCAACTGCATCAGCCCCGGCTATGTCTGGACGCCGCTGGTCGAAAAGCAGATCCCCGACACCATGAAGGCGCGCGGGCTGACCAAGGAGCAGGTGATCAACGACGTGCTGCTGGAGGCGCAGCCCACCAAGCAGTTCGTGACCGTCGATCAGGTCGCGGCGCTGGCCGTGTTCCTGTGCTCGGACGCGGCGAGCCAGATCTCGGGCGCGAACATCTCGATGGATGGCGGCTGGACCGCGAAGTGAAGCACCAACCCTCATCCTAGATCGACATATGCCATCCGGAATGTCTCCCTGGCACGTCATCACCGGCCTTGTGCCGGTGATCTCGATCGATTGAAGCGCAGCGCTTTTCAATCGAGACGGCCGAGCCGAGCCCGGCCATGACGTGTGGGGCTATGGAAGCAATCTCCGATACACTTACGCTGTCCCAGAGAGCTGCCTGGACAAACATCACCCGCGCGCAAACGCGTCCGTCGCCTCGATGAGATGATGCGTGATGCCCGGCTCGCTCACGGCATGGCCCGCATCCGGCACCATGATGAACTTCGCCTCGGGCCAAGCCTTGTGCAGCTCCCAGGCCGTCTTCGGCGGCGTGGCGATGTCGTAGCGGCCCTGGATGATCACGCCGGGGATGTCCTTCAGGCGATGGGCGTTGCGGATGAGCTGGCCCTCCTCGAACCAGCCCTCATTGACGAAATAGTGGTTCTCGATCCGGGCGAAGGCGATGGCGTAATGCTCGTCGCCGAACTGGTTGCTGTATTCCTGGTTGTGCAGGAGCGTGATCGTCTCGCCCTCCCACAGGCTCCAAGCCCTCGCCGCCTTCGCTTGGACCGCAGGATCGGGATCGACCAGGCGCTTGCGGTAGGCCGCCATCAGGTCGCCGCGCTCCTCCTCCGGGATCGGAGCGAGGAAGCCTTCCCACTTGTCAGGGAAGATCCAGGACGCGCCTTCCTGGTAATACCAGAGCAGCTCCGAGCGGCGGAGAGTGAAGATCCCGCGCAGCACCAACTCGGTCACGCGCTCCGGATGCGTTTCCGCATAGGCAAGGGCGAGCGTCGAGCCCCAGGAGCCGCCGAACACCATCCACTTGTCCACACCCATCATGATGCGCAGGCGCTCGATATCGGCCACGAGATGCCAGGTGGTGTTGGCCTCGAGGCTCGCATAGGGCGTCGAGCGCCCGCAGCCGCGCTGGTCGAAGAGCAGGATGCGGTACTTCTCCGGATCGAACAGTCGGCGCTGAGTCGGCGTGCAGCCGCCGCCCGGGCCGCCATGAAGGAAGACCACAGGTTTCCCCTGCGGGTTGCCGCACATCTCCCAATAGACCCAATGACCGTCGCCGACGTCGAGCATGCCGTGATCGTAGGGTTCTATTTCGGGGTAGAAGGTGCGCATTGCGAGAGCTCCATCAAGGGAAGCCTATCCATAGCGAGACAGGGCAGGGCTGTCAGCCATCCGACAATTGTTGAGCCGGCTTCGAACCCACTAGCGCGTCGTTCAACTGTCATATAGTTTTGCAACTGGGGAACATGGGTAAAAGCCCAGCCACATTGGAGGATGAAGATGTTGACCAAACGCGCCAGCCTGAAGCTGGCTACGGCCCTCGCTGCTCTCATGGTCGTCGGATCGGCGCATGCCGCCGAGAAGCTACGGCTTCTGACCTGGGCCGATTACGCTCCGAAGGACGTGATTGACCAGTTCACGAAGGAAACCGGGATCGAAGTCGAGGTTACTCTCTCGAACAACGAGGAGATGATCTCCAAGCTGCGCGCCACGCAGGGCGCAGGCTTCGACCTCGTTCAGCCGAGTCAGGATCGCATCGCCGGCCCGCAGGCGGAGTTCGGCATCTACAAGCCGCTCGACCTCTCGAAGCTCAAGTCCGATCAATTCATCGCCTCCATGCTGGAAGCGACCAAGAAGAACACCACGGTCGGCGGCAAGGTCTATGGCGTACCCCACATCTGGGGCACCGACGGCCTGATCGTGAACACCAAGGCGGCCCCGAAAGTCGCCGACTACAACGACCTTTGCGATGCCGCGATTGCCGGCAAGGCCAGCTTCCGCGCCAAGCGTCCCGCGCTCATCGCCTTTGCCTTCGCCAACGGCATGGATCCCTTTGCGTCCTACGGCGACGCCAAGGCCTATGCGGCCATGATGGACAAGGTCGGCGCCAAGCTCGCGGAGTGCAAGAAGAACGTGAAGTTCTTCTGGGACGGCAAGGACCAGCTCCTCAACGCCTTGCGCTCCGGCGAAGTGGTGGCGGCCATGGCCTGGGAC
This sequence comes from Microvirga calopogonii, assembly GCF_003347665.1. Classification (GTDB taxonomy): domain Bacteria; phylum Pseudomonadota; class Alphaproteobacteria; order Rhizobiales; family Beijerinckiaceae; genus Microvirga; species Microvirga calopogonii. Next base: position 45,228 of record NZ_QDGA01000037.1, on the reverse strand, counting down.
ACGGGCGGCTGGAAGCTCAACTCCGAGAACCCCGACATCAAGTTCATTGCGCCGAAGTCGGGCGCGCTGGGCTGGGTCGACACCTTCGCGATTCCCGCCAAGGGCCGCAATGACGATGCCGCCTACAAGTGGATCAACTTCAACATGAAGCCCGAAATCGCCGCGAAGGTCGCAGCGTCGGCAGGCAACTTCACGGCCTCGAACGGCGCCGACAAGCTCATGCAGGGCAAGCTGAAGGACCAGTTCGCCGAGAGCTTCCCGAAGGCCGCCATCGACAACATCAAGTGGTATCCGGCCGTGCCGGCCGGCATCGAGGAGATCGAGGGCAAGGTCCTCGACCGTCTGAAGGCCGGTTCGTAAAAGCCCAATGTGTTGTATCATCATCCCCCAGCTGGTCTGGGGGATGACTTTTTGCGTGGCAGCGTCATGGCCCATTCCACCGATCTCGACATCGTCAACGTCACCAAGCGTTTCGGCAGCCATGCGGCCGTCGATGACGTGACCTTCAGCGTCGCTCCCGGCGAGTTCTTCTCGATCCTCGGCCCCTCCGGCTGCGGCAAGACCACCCTGATGCGCATGATCGCCGGGTTCGAGCATCCGACCTCGGGCGACATCCGCATTCGCGGGCAATCGATGATCGGCGTTCCGGCCAACAAGCGCCCCGTCAACATGGTATTCCAGAGCCTCGCGCTCTTTCCCATGATGAGCGTGGGCGAGAACGTAGCCTATGGGCTCACCTGCCGCGGCGTGTCCCGGGCGGAGGCGGAGGAGCGCGCCAACCGGATGCTGGAGCGCGTCGGCCTCAAGGGTTTCGGCGAGCGCCGCGTGACGGCCTTGTCCGGTGGCCAGCGCCAGCGCGTCGCCATCGCCCGCTGCCTCGTGCTGGAGCCCACGCTCGTGCTCCTCGACGAGCCGCTTGGTGCGCTGGACCTGAAGCTGCGCGAGCACATGAAAATCGAGCTGAAGCAGCTGCAGGGCACCTTCAACACCACCTTCGTGTACATCACGCACGACCAGTCCGAAGCGCTCGTCATGTCCGACCGCATCGCCGTGATGAACCAGGGCAAGTTCGAGCAGGTTGGAAGCCCGCGCGAGCTTTATCACAACCCGGCCACACCCTTCGTCGCAAGCTTCGTTGGTGAGACGAATCGCTGGCAGGGACAGGCGGCAGCTTCTTCCAATGGCGCCATCGCCGTCCGCCTGCCATCGGGGGCTGTCGTGCAGGGGCAGGGGAGCGCGGCGGCCCAAGGGGCGCTTGCCTTCGTGCGGCCCGAGGCCGTGGCGCTCGCGCAGGATCCCTCGTCCTTGGGCAACCTGCCCAACCGCTTCGCGGGCCGCGTCTCGGCTGTGCTCTTCGACGGCGCCGCTTCGAGCCTGCTGATCGACACGGCAGGCTTCGAGCAGCCGGTGCGCGCCGTGCTGCCCCAGGCTGGGCCGCTTGCCGGCATCGAGGTCGGCGCGCCGATCCACGTGGGCTGGACGGCGGACGCCATGAAGGTCTTCGCCGCATGATGACGAAACAGGCATCGCGCCTCACGCTCTTTCTGCTGCTCGCTCCCGCGATCCTGTGGCTCGGGCTTCTCATCGTGCTGCCGCATGTGGAGATCCTCGTCCTCTCCTTCAGCGAGCGCGTGGCGCCGCGGGTCTATGCCTTCGGGTTCGGCAGTTATCTCGAGTTCTTCACCGAACCGCTCTACTGGCGCACCTTCGCGCGCACGGCCTTCATGTCGATCCTGGTGACAGCACTGACCCTCGTGCTCGCCTTCCCCATCGCGCTCTACATCGCCCGCGTGGCTCAGGGCCGCGTGAAGGCGATGCTGCTGCTCCTCTGCCTCTTGCCGTTCTGGGTGTCGGAACTCGTGCGCACGCTCGGCTGGATGATGCTGCTGCGCGAAACGGGCGTGATCTCCTACGTGCTGAGGGCGATCGGTCTTGCCGACCAGCCGGTGGAGCTTCTCTACAACGACGGCGCGGTGATCCTGGGTCTCGTCTATGGCGGCCTTCTGTTCATGATCGTGCCATTGGCCAACGCGCTGGAAAGCCTGGAGCCATCCGTGGTCGAGGCGGGCTTCGATCTCGGCGGCAGCCGCTGGACGGTTCTGCGCCGGATCGTCATTCCCCATGCGATGCCGGGCATCGTCGCGGGCTCGATCATTGTGTTCATGCTGACCGTCGGCAATTTCGCCACGCCCGTGCTGCTCGGCGGCAAGAACGGCCTGTGGTTCACCGAGCAGATCTACGCGCAGTTCATCACGCGCTTCAACTGGCCTCAGGGCGCGGCCTTCGGCATGCTGCTTCTGCTGCTCTCCTCGGCCATCGTGTGGCTGGGCCTGCGCCTCACCGGCCAGAGCCTTGGCACCACCCTGAAACAGGCCTGAAGACCATGAACCGCCCGTCCATCGCCTGGAAACTCTACATCGCGGCGTTCTACGTCTTCCTGTTCGCGCCGCTGCTCATCGTGGCGATCTTCGCGTTCAACGCGAGCCCGTTCCCATCGCCGCCTTGGCGTGGCTTCACGCTCGAATGGTTCACCGGCATGGGCGCCGTTTTCGGCAAGCCCGGCGTGCTGGCGGATCCGATCTGGTTGAGCAGCATCGGCAACAGCTTCAAGGTCGCTGTACCCGTGGCGTTGCTGGCCGTTCTCCTCGGCACGGTCAATGCCTGGGTGCTGGAGCGGGCCGAATTCCGCGGCAAGACCTTCCTGGCCATGATGATGCTCTGGCCGCTCGTCATCCCCGGCGTGGTGCTCGGCATCTCGATCCTCGCCTTCTTCTCACGGCTGGCGAACGGGCTCGAGGAGTGGCTTCAGACCGATCTCGACTTCCTGCGGCCTGGACTGACCCTCGTGATCCTGGGACAGCTGTCCTTCATCCTCACGATCTCGACCCTCATCATCGCCGCGCGGCTGCGCAAGTTCGATCGTTCGCTGGAGGAAGCGGCCTTCGACCTCGGCGCGAGCCGGCTGCGCGTGCTGCGCACCGTCACGCTGCCTTTCTTAAGTCCTGCGCTCATCGGTGCCGGACTCGTGGCTCTGCTCATGTCGTTCGAGAATTTCAACACGACCCTGATGCTCGTCGGCTCCGACGCGCCGCTGCCGATCACCATGTACGGTCAGATGCGCGAGGGCGCGACCCCGGCGATCAATGCGGTGAGCCTTCTTCTGATGCTGGGCGTCGGTGGGATCGCGAGCATTTTCGCGCTCACGTCGAAGGCGGAGCGTTAGCTTTCACGCCACGTCATCACCGGCCTCGTGCCGGTGATCTCGCTTCTATAAGGCGCCGTGCCTTTTCTTATCGGGATGGCCGGCACAAGGCCGGCCATGACGTGGTGGGTGTGATCCCCGGCGCACGAAGTGCGGGAAGGGGATCCATAGTGCGGAGCGTGTGAGCAGATTCCCTTCCCCTCCGCTCACACTCCAGCCGGGAATGATATGGAGGAGAGCCGGCAATCCCGGAAAGCTCACTGCCCCCAGGTGCGCTCCAGGACGTTCACCCAATTCTCATGGCAGAGCTTGCGCAGGGTCGCTTCGTCGTAGCCGTGGCGGCGCATGGCGTCGACGAGGCGGGGCAGGCCGCGGGCATCGCCGATCTCGGCCGGGATGGTGGCGCCGTCGAAATCGGAGCCGAGGCCGACGCCGTCTACGCCCACATGCTTGATCAGGTGATCCATGTGACGGATCATCTCCTCCAGCGGCGTGTCGTCGTTGCGCTGTCCGTCCGGGCGGATGAACGAGGTGGCGAAGTTCACGCCGACCATGCCGCGGCTCTCGCGGATGGCCGCGAGCTGCTTGTCGGTCAGGTTGCGCGAGTGCTGGCAGATCTCCCACGCGTTGGAATGGGTGGCGACGAGCGGCGCGTCGGAGAGGCGCGCCACGTCCCAGAACCCCTTCTCGTTGAGGTGCGAGAGGTCGATCATGATCTTCAGGCGGTTGCAGGCGCGCACCAGATCGATGCCGCGATCCGTCAGGCCGGGGCCGGTGTCCGGCGTCGAGGGATAGCGGAACGGCACGCCGTGGCCGAAGATGTTCGGGCGGCTCCAGACAGGGCCGATGGAGCGCAGGCCGCTCTCGTAGAGCACGTCCAGCATGTGCAGGTCGGGGTCGATGCCCTCGGCGCCCTCGATATGCAGGATGGTCGCGAGTCGGCCGTTGTCGAGGCACTGGCGGATATCGGCGGCCGTGCGGCAGATCTTCACCTCGCCCTTCGAGGCACGCTCGATGCGGATGAGGAGCGAGGCCATGTGAACGGTGACCTGCTGGCTCGTCGCGAGCGCCAGTTGCGACGGCAGGGGTACGTCATAGCGCGACTGCGTCATCAGCGCGTCCACATCGATACCGACGCTGTCGCTGTCCGACGGCACGTAGACGGCGAAGAACCCGCCCATGAGGCCGCCCTGCTTCATGCGCGGCCAATCGAGATGCCCGATATTGTCGCCTTCCAGGAATGCCTTCTCCGGCTGGAGCTTGCCGCGCATCAGGCGGAGAAGGACGTCGTTATGGCCGTCGAAGATGGGCATCGGGGAAGAGGAGGACATGGTTTCGTGCCAAGCGGTTGGAATTGAAAAAATCAGGTTTAGAGCTGTTTCCGTTGACGTGGAAGCAGCTCCCTTCTTTGCCTCGTCGCATTTTCTGGCAAACCGGAGATGCTTCGCCGAAAAATGCTCCTCTCTTTGACTGGCGCATCGTTCACTGCGGCCCTCCGGGCTCGTCCGATGCTCTAGCCGGCCAGAGACCGGGTCGGCTGTTTCTCTTTCCTCGTAAAGCCCTGGCTCGCCTGGATCAGGGATCGGGTATACTCGTTGGAGGCCGCGCCTGTGCGCAGTGCCGCGGAGGTGGTTTCCTCGACGGCTTCGCCGTGGCGCATGACCAGGAGCCGCTCGCACAGATGCGCGACGACGGCGAGGTCGTGGCTCACCAGGATATAAGTCAGCCCCATCTTGCGGCGCAGGTCGTCGAGCAGGTTCAGGATTTCCGCCTGCACGGACGCGTCGAGCGCCGAGGTCGGCTCGTCGAGCAGCAGAACCTTCGGGCGCAGGATCAGCGCGCGGGCGATGGCGATGCGCTGGCGCTGGCCGCCCGAGAGCTGGTGCGGGTAGCGGAAGCGGAAGGAGGGGCCAAGGCCTACCTCGCGCAGGGCTTGAAGGATTCGCGTCTCCACGTCCTTCTCGCCGTGGATCGCGAGCGGCTCGGACAGGGTGCGGTCGACCGTGTGGCGCGGATGGAGCGAGGCATAGGGGTCCTGGAAGACCATCTGCATTGTGCGGTAGAAGGCTTTCGAGCGCGGCGTGGTGACTTCCTTGCCCTCGACGAGGACGCGCCCGCGCGTGATCGGCGCCAGGCCGCAAATGGCGCGCAGCACCGTCGACTTGCCGGAGCCGGATTCGCCGACGAGCCCGTAGGCCTCGCCGGGCTCCACGTGGAAGTTCACGTCCTTGACCGCATCGACCCTGAGGCGACCGGTGCCGAAGACGACTTGAAGATTCTGAATATCGAGCATCGGATCTTTCACCTGTCACAGCGCCCAGGCGGGGTCGCGGTTCAGGGTGGGAAGCGGACGGACGTCGTCGGCGAGCGTCGGCAGGCAGCGCATGAGCCCCTGGGTATAGGGATGCTTCGCCTCGCGCAGGTTCTTCGCCTCCAGCTCCTCGACCACGCGCCCGGCATACATCACCAGCACCCGGTCGCAGAAGGAGGAGACGAGCTTGAGGTCGTGCGAGATGAAGATGAGCCCCATGCCGCGCTCGGTGACGAGCTCGTCGAGGATACGCAGGACCTCCATCGACACGGTCACGTCGAGGGCCGATGTCGGCTCGTCGGCGATGAGCAGGTCGGGATCGGTCACGAGCATCATGGCGATCATGGCGCGTTGTCCCATGCCGCCCGACACCTCGTGCGGGTAGAGCGAGAAGATACGGGCCGGATCGCGCATCTTCACCGCCTCCAGCATGGCGAGCGCCTTGTCGCGGGCTTCCCCGCGGCCGGCCTTGGCGTGGGCCTGATAGGCCTCGATGATCTGCTCGCCGATGGTCATGACCGGGTTCAGCGAGTATTTCGGATCCTGCATCACCATGCTGATGCGCCCGCCGCGCAATTGGCGCAGGGTACGCTTCGAGGCGGTCTGCAGATCGATCCCGTCGAAGGCAAGGCGCTTGGCCGTCACTTCGCCCGGAGGAGGGGTGAGACCGAGGATGGCGCGCCCCGTCTGCGACTTGCCGGAACCGGACTCGCCCACGATGCCGAGGCGCTCGCGGCCGAGCTGGAAGGTCACGCCGCGCACCGCGTCCACGGTGCCGGTGCGCAGATGGAAGCGGACGCGCAGGTCTTCGACGTCGAGAAGCGGCTTGGTCATTTGGCTGCCTTCGGATCGAGAACGTCACGCAGGCCGTCGCCCAGCAGGTTGAAGCCGAGGCTCACCACGAAGATGGCCAGACCCGGCATGGCGGCGACCCACCATTGGTCGATGAGATAGTTGCGGCCCGTGGCGACCATTGCGCCCCATTCGGGGGACGGCGGCTGCGCGCCGAGGCCGAGGAAACCGAGGCCCGCGGCGGTGAGGATGATGCCGGCCATGTCGAGCGTCACACGGACGATGACGGAGGACAGGCAGAGTGGCACCACATGGCCCAGGATGATGCGCGGCGTCGAAGCACCCTGCAGCTTCACGGCGGCGATGAAGTCGCTGTTGCGGATCATCAGGGTTTCGGCGCGGGCGATGCGTGCGTAGGGTGGCCAGGACGTGATGGCGATCGCGATGACGGCGTTCTCGATGCCCGGCCCGAGGGCCGCCACGAAGGCGAGCGCCAGGACGAGGCGCGGGAAGGCGAGGAAGATGTCGGTGATGCGCATCAGCACCGTGTCCACCCAGCCGCCGAGATATCCCGAGACCGTGCCGACCAGGAGGCCGATGGGAGTGGCGATGATCGACACCAGCACCACGACGAACAGGGTGATGCGGGAGCCGTAGATGATGCGCGAGAAAATGTCCCGCGCCTGGTCGTCCGTGCCGAGCCAGAAGGTCTCGCTCGGGGGCAGGAGGCGCTGGGTGCGCAGGTCGCCGCCGACGATCGGCGAATAGGGCGCGATGAAATCCGCGAAGAGCGCCACGAGGATGAGCAGAAGCACGATGGCAAGACCGACCACCGCAAGCGGATTCTTGGTGAACGAGCGCCAGCCGAGATAGAAACGGCCGAGGCGGGCCTGCCAGCGGGAATGCGGCTCCGGCGAGAGCAGCCAGGCCCGCCAGCCGGTCGGTTGGGAAAGAGCAGGGGAGCCGGCCATCAGCGGGTCCTCGGATCGAGCAGACGGTAGAGCAGGTCGGAGATGAGATTGAGCACCACGAAGGCGGTGCCGATCACCAGCGTTCCACCCAGCACCGCGTTCATGTCCGCATTCTGCAGGGAGTTGGTAATGTACTGGCCGAGGCCCGGCCATGCGAAGACCGTCTCGGTGAGCACGGAGCCTTCGAGCAGGTTGGCATAGGATAGGGCGATCACCGTGATGAGGGGAACGGCCGCGTTGCGCAGGGCATGACGCCAGATCACGCGCATTTCGGACAGACCTTTGACGCGCGCGGCGATCACGTATTCCTGCGCCAGCTCATTCAGCATGAACGAGCGCGTCATGCGGCTGATATAGGCGAGGGAGAAATAGCCGAGCAGACAGGCCGGCAGGACGATGTGCGAGGCCGCATCCCAGAACGCATCCCATTGGCCCTGCATCGCCGTGTCGAGCAGCACGATGTTGGTGACCGGCGTGTAGAGATAGGAATAGGCCACGTCGATGCGGCCCGGTCCCGGAACCCAGCCGAGCTTGGCGTAGAACAGCAGCAGGCTCATGAGGCCAAGCCAGAAGATCGGAATGGAATAGCCGGCAAGGCCGATGAAACGGACGACCTGATCGAGAAGGCTGCCGCGCTTCACGGCCGCCAGAACACCGAGCGGGATGCCGATGAGGGTGCCGATGAGCGTGCCGAGCGTCGCGAGCTCGAAGGTCGCCGGAAAGGCGTTCTTGATATCGGTCATCACGGGATTCGTGGTGAGAACCGAATTGCCGAAATCGCCGACGACGGCTTTCTTCAGGTAGATCCAGAACTGCTCGATGAGCGGCAGATCGAGGCCGAGTTCCTGACGCACGCGGGCATAAACCTGCGGCGGAGCCCTGTCGCCGACGATGGCGATGACGGGATCGATGGGAACGACGCGGCCGATGAAAAAGGTGACGGCAATGAGCCCGAGCAGGGTCGTCGCCAGCACAAGGATGAATTGAGCGGTCTTTGTAAGGTAGAAGCGGAGGGCATCGTGCCCTCCGCCTCCGGTTGCGATCGATGATGCCATTGCAGGTTTAGTTCTTCTTCGCCTGCGAGATGTCGTTGTCGCTGAAGGACGGGCCGAGAACGAAGTTGTCCACGTTCTTGCGCACGGCCGCGACTTCAGTCTGCTGCAGGAAGATCACGAACGGACCGTCGTCGAGAACCGCCTTCTGCAGCTCCTTGTACATCTGTGCACGCTTCTCGGCGTCACGCTCCATCACGGCCGCGCGGGTCTTGGCGGTCAGCGGGCCCGGATCCCAGGCATTGCGCCATGCCAGCGGCTTCGCCTTGGCGTTATCCGAGTTGTCGTCGTTCGCCGCGAAGGTGTCGGCGTTGGAGTTCGGGTCCTGATAGTCCGAGCCCCAGTTGCCGATATAGATGTCCTGCTGGCGGGCGCGGTACTTGGTCAGGGCCTGCTTCGAATCCATCGGCAGGATCTCTAGCTTGATGCCGGCCTGCGCGAAGGTGGCCTGCATGGCCTGGGCGACGCCCATGATCTCGGGCGTGGAGCGGGTGTCCATGGTGACCGAGAAGCCGTCCTTCAGGCCGGCCTTGGCGAGTAGTTCCTTCGCCTTGGCGACGTCGAGCTTGTAGGGATTGTTGGTCTCTGCGCCGAGGAAGCCCTTGGGCAGGAAGTTCTGATGAACGTCGCCCTTGTACTTCATGATCGTGTCGGCGATCGCCTGATAGTCCACGAGCCATTTCAGGGCCTGGCGAACCTCAGGCTTCGCCAGATTCGGGTTCTTCTGGTTCAGGCCGAGATAATAGATCGTGCCCTTGGGAGCGCTCTGGACCGTGATGTCCTTGTTGTTCGAGACGGCGGTGATCTCTTCCGGATTCAGGCTGCGGGCCACGTCGATGTCGCCCTTCTCGAGGAGCAGGCGCTGGTTCGCCGTTTCCTTGATGTGGCGGTAGATCACGCGGGCAAGCGGCGTCTTCTTCTCGTAGTTCGGGTTGCGCTCCAGAACGAGAACCTCGTTGGCCTTCCAGTCGCGCATGATGTAGGGGCCGGAACCGGCATAGTGGGTCTTCAGCCAGTTATAGCCGTAGTCGCCGTCCTTCTCGTTCTGTGTGAGAAGCTTCTTGTCAACGATGGAGGCAACCGAGTTGCCGAGGCAGTAGAGAACGAGCGTCGGAGCGTAGGGCTTGTCGACCTCGAAGGTCATCTCGAGCGGACCGGTCTGCTTGACCTTGTCCTTGACGTTGTTCTTGTCGAGGCCGAACTGGCCGAGGATGAAGGCCGGGGACTTGTCGAGCGCCACGGCGCGCTGGATCGAGTAGACCACGTCTTCGGCGGTGATCGGGTTTCCGGAGGCAAATTTGCGGTTCGGCTTGATCTTGAACGTGTAGGTCTTGCCGTCCGGCGAGACTGTCCAGGACTCGGCGACTTGGCCGGAGATCTTCGAGACATCCTTGATGTCGTAGGTGATCAGGCGCTCATAGGTGTTGCCGTTGATCTCGGACGCGCTCAACTCGAAGATCTCGGCGGGATCGAGCGAGATGATGTCGTCCATCTGCCAGGCCTGGACGAGGGTGTCCGGCGGCGTTGCCGCCATGACGGCGGAGAAGGAGGTCGCCATCGTGGCAACTAGGGCTGCGGATAGGAGGAATTTCGGAAGTCGCTTCATTGGCCATTCCCTTAGAGCGCTTAGAGCGCCTGTTGTTGCGCCAGTATGAATGCAAATCACACAAGCGCTGTCGAGTCTAGCAACTGGTTTTAAACTGGCAAACATTGCGCAGCGTGCTTAATGGGCGTGCAAGCGATCCTCCCGGGTGGCCTGAACCGGCAATTTGTGGCAAAGGCACCCGGACCCTCTTGATCGGATGAACGACCGTGTCTGAAGAAGCCAAAAAGTCAGGTGCCAACACCATGTGGGGCGGGCGTTTCTCGTCCTCGCCCAGCGCGCTCATGGAAGCCATCAACGCTTCCATCGACTTCGACAAGCGACTGGCTTCCCAGGACATCCAGGGCTCCATCGCCCACAGCGCCATGCTGGCGAAGCAAGGCATCATCGCCGAGAGCGACCGGGACGCGATCCATCAGGGGTTGCAGCGGGTCCTGGGCGAGATCGAGTCCGGCTCCTTCACCTTCTCGACCGCGCTCGAAGACATCCACATGAACGTGGAAAGCCGCCTGCGCGAGATCGTGGGCGATCCGGCGGCCCGCCTGCACACGGCCCGCAGCCGCAACGACCAGGTCGCCACGGACACCCGTCTCTGGGTGCGCGAGGCCCATGACCGGACGGACGAGCAGCTGACGATCCTGATCAAGGCGCTCCTCGACAAGGCCGAGGCCCATGCCGCCACGGTGATGCCGGGTTTCACCCACCTTCAGAGCGCCCAGCCGGTGACCTTCGGGCACCACCTCATGGCCTATGTGGAGATGTTCGGCCGCGACCGCAGCCGCTTCCGCGATTCCCGCCAGCGCCTGAACGAGTGCCCCTTGGGCGCCGGTGCGCTCGCCGGTACGTCCTTCCCCATCGACCGGCACATGACCGCTAGGGCGCTCGGCTTCGACGGTCCGACCCGCAATTCGCTCGATACCGTGTCCGACCGGGACAGCCTCCTGGAGTTCATGGCGGCAGCCTCCATCTGCGCCATGCACCTGTCGCGCCTTGCGGAAGAGATCATCATCTGGATGTCGGCGCCCTTCGGCTTCGTGAAGCTTCCCGACCGCTGGACCACCGGGTCCAGCATGATGCCGCAGAAGCGCAATCCCGATGCCGCCGAGCTGGTGCGCGGCAAGAGCGGCCGGGTCATCGGTTCGCTGGTGGCCCTGCTGACCGTCATGAAGGGCCTGCCGCTCGCCTATGCGAAGGACACGCAGGAGGACAAGGAGCCGCTCTTCGACGCGGCCGACACGATCGAGATCGTGCTCGCCGCCATGACGGGCATGATCCAGGACCTGGAGCCGGTGCCGGAGCGCATGGCGGCCGTGGCGGGCGCCGGCTTCTCCACGGCGACCGACCTCGCCGACTGGCTGGTGCGCAGTCTCAACGTCCCCTTCCGCGATGCCCACCACATCACCGGCCGGATCGTCTCGGAGGCGGAGAAGCGGGGCTGCACCCTGGAGGAGCTTCCCCTGGAGGCCATGCAGGCCGTCGAACCGAGGATCCACCAGGGCATCTACGACGTGCTGGGTGTCGAGAACTCCGTCCGTTCCCGCACGAGTTTTGGCGGAACGTCGCCCGTCCGCGTGGCCGAGCAGGTCGCCTGGTGGCGGGAGCGGGTCTGAGATGTCCCGTTAACCTTCGATCCTGGCCCCTCCCGGCACGACTTGGCAGGGTCTTGATAGGCCTGGATGCCATCGCCATATTGCCGACAGCGGCTCTTTCCGGGGCCACTTGAGCGCCGCATGAGCGGGCTCAAAACAACCGAAGTGCCTCCAACCTTGGGCTTCGAACATGTCGCGTCAGTCGCCCTTTGGGCATCCGTTCCTGTTAGGCTTCGACGAGATCGAGCAGGCGCTCGACCGTGTCGCCAAAGCGGCAGGAGATGGCTATCCGCCCTATAATATCGAGCGCCTGGCTCGCACCGAACACGCTCCCGAGCGCCTCCGCATCACCCTGGCCGTCGCCGGATTTACCCGGGACCAGCTGGAAGTGACCCTGGAGGAGAACCAGCTCGTCATCCGGGGGCGTCAGTCCGACGACAAGACAAGGCACTTCCTTCATCGCGGCATCGCCGCCCGTCAGTTCCAGCGTACCTTCCTCCTTGTCGACGGCATGGAGGTCATGGGGGCAGACCTGTCCAACGGCCTGTTGTCGATCGATCTCGTCCGGCCCGAGCCGGAGCGGATCATCCGCAAGATCGACATCATCGCATCGGACAAGGTGTGACGGCATCCGCAAACAAGGAGATGTCCATGAACTTCGAAATCAGAAATAATGGCGAGCCGGTCCTTGACGTTGCCGAACTGGCAACCCTGGGCGTGGGGCAGATGGCTTACGTGAAGCCGATCGGGTCCGACGAGGTCGCAAGGCTGTTTCCGCAGGCGCCGAAGCTCCAGCCCGGCATGCGGCTCTTCGCGCTCCTGTCCGCCAGCGGCGAGCCCATCCTGCTCACCGACAACCACGACGCGGCAGTCGCCAATGCCTGGGCGCACGACCTGACGACGGTCAGCCTTCACTAAGGCGCCGCAGCCCCGTACGGGCGTGGCGATGCGGATCTCACGGCTTGAAGCCTGAAGACCACCCTTGATGTCGTAAAGCCGGGCAGGGGGCCTGCCTCTTGCCCGGCTCTCCTGCGCCCCGGTGTCGACCAGTACAACGCTTCTAGCCGTAGGTATTGCTTGTGGATAATCCGGCGGTCTTCTATGATCGCGAGATCTGGCGGGTTCGGCAGCAAGCACAAATGGAATTGAGGGGCGCTACTCTAGGTTGTCAAGAAGTATTGCGCTCGGCTGAGCGCGCGAACACTTCCATCTGTTTCGAGAAACAACATTTCGGGACTTGTATTCACAATCGTGGGCGTGATTTCCCGGTAGAAAATATTCAACATAACATTCTCCTGATGGCGATCCGCCGAGGGTTCAATCACGCGTCCGACCGCCTGCCCTGCCGGTTCTGCCCATGAGCCGAGATATGCCTGCCGTCGTTCCAGGGGATATGTTCGGCGAGAACCGGGCTTTGCAGGTCCATGCGCCGCCGACCAGCCTGATCATCGACCATACGTTCCACACGAAGCGGCTCGATGAGCTGGAGAATGTGCTCAATGCGCAGGTCTCCCCGCAGAAGTTTGCGAATGCCACGGCCGGAGATCAAGCCAACGGAATGCTCGCATACCGCGGCCAAGACTCCTTCGGGATATTCCAGTTGCGGATCGGGCGTGACCTTGACGTCATCCTGGAGCCCGAGGAAGCAAACGACAGAATGGCCTTCGTCATGACGGCTTCGGGAACCGGAGAGTTCCTCTTAAATGGCAAGACCTTTTCTCACTCGTCGGACAAAGGTGTCATCTTCCCGTCCGGCCCACAGAGAATCGTGAGGTTCGATCAATCGACGGAAGTCAGAGTCTTCCTTTTGGAGCGCCTGAAGGTTGCAGAGTGTTGCGCCAAGCTTCTGGGCTACGACATTCCCGGCTTCGTCAACTTCGATGTTCAGGCCGATCTCGACACCGCTCCCGGCCGCAGCTGGCTGCGGCTGCTCAATTATGCGGAGGCCGAACTCTCCGATCCGTACTCCTTCATCCGGCACTCGCCGGCCGCCTGGCGCCAGTTCGAGCAGCAGCTGCTCACCGGTTTCCTGCTGTCCCAGCAGCATGAGTATACGCGGGCTTTGCTGGCGCCGCAGGCGGCGGCCGTGCCGTTCTATGTCAGGCGGGCGGAGGCGTATATCGAGGCTCATTTCGCCCAACCGCTGTCCTTGGCCGATATCGCCGCGCAGGCGGGGGTGAGCGCGCGCAGCCTGCAGACGGGGTTTCAGAGCTTCCGCCACATCACGCCCATGATGTTCCTGCGTTCCGTTCGGCTGCAGCGAGCGCACGAAGCATTGCGAGTGGCCGATCCCGCGCTCGTGACGGTGACGCAGGTCGCCCTGGCCTGCGGTTTCAGGCATGTGGGTGAGTTCGGAATCGCTTATCGCCGCGTTTTCGGCGTGACGCCAAGCCAGACGCTCAACAAGGTGCGCTGACCGTCGTTGCAGCTGACCGTCGTTGCATATGCGTCGTCGAGGCGGAAGCAGTCTGGATATCGGGGCGGCTCCTGCCGCCCCGTAAGGCTTCCGATCACTCGGCTGGCGTCAGGTGAGGCGTCGGCGACGAAGCGACGTCTCGGGCCGGCTTGAAGACGAAATAGGCGAACAGGACCATGGCGGCGAGCACGATCAGGGACGCGATGGCGGCGACCGGGTCGAAAGCCATGTATCCGAGGTGAAGGGCCGCAACGGCGACGGTCAGCAGGACGGTCCCGACCGACCAGACGATCACCTGGACCAGGGCCAGTCGGCTCTTATCGAGGGCGGGACGGCGCTCGTAGTAGATTCCGAAGAGGAACAGTGACACCCACCCGAGCAGGTTCAGATGTGCATGGGCGGGCATGATCGAATGATCCTGAGACGCAGCCATGCCAATTCCCATCGCCATGCCTGCGATGACGAAGAGTACGGCAAGTTTGAAGCTGAGCGACGACGCAGTCATGAGGTCCTCCTGAAAGTATTCCCGGGTGGTTTGCTTTTGTTTCCACTACACCGGTGAGCAGAATGTCCGATGTGTGGAAAATCACAACAGTGATTCGATAACGATAACGAATATATATGTTATTTCGTAAGGTAATGTAAATACGGTTACGTGTCCGAGCTCGGCAGGCTGGTTCAATCGGGCAAAAAAGAACGGCCCGCAGATGGCGGGCCGTCGAAACCACTCTCATTGGGATCAGCTGCGCTGGGTCACCCGCTCCTTGCGGGAATCCGAAATCTTCTGCTTTCGGGCTTTCGCCTTCTTCCAGGATGGTCTCATCCGGGCTTTCCGTGCCATCGCTCCACTCCTACGGGTCGGTTACTGGTCAGTGTCACCGGCTTTCCTGATATCGCGACGAGTCTTGTCCATGCCCTCGCGCTGGTCGTTCTCCTCCAGACGACGGTCGGCTGCGGAGCGGACGTTTCGGATCCGATGCCCGGGATTGCTCTCGGTCGGATGCACGATGCTGGTGTTCACGCTCCGCTCCGCCAATCCACGAGTCCGGTCTTCAGCTTTGCCGGACATCGGCTCATCCGTTGCTTTGGACATCGCTGCGGTGGGTGCCGGATCTCATGCCCTGCCGATCCTGGAGAGCATGTTCGCAACGCTCCACATGGCTTTCCGCGCGCCGCTGCATCTCCTGAGTGGTATGGCAAGGGTTCTCGACGTCCTGATGGCAGAACTGGCATCTCATGATCGCCTCCTTTGCAGCATGAGCAGTGGGCCAACGTGAAGGCGATCTCAGGGTTCCGCTCAGAAGCCGCTTCGTGCCGCGCACGACAGGCGTTGTTCGATGCGTCACTTGCAGTCTGCAATCAGGAACCAAGAGGCCCGTGGCCTGTTCACATCCATTCGTAGAGGTTCCGATGAAAAATGCTTTGATTCTGGCGGTCGGTCTCGCCTTCTTCGCGACGGGCGCCGTGAGTCAGGAATCGTCGCGAGATCGCGATGATTCGGGTCGCGGCGGCTGGAGCGGCAGGCACGACGAATGGGATCGCGCCAGGGATCGCAGTCGTGGCCCGATGATGCGGGACGACGATGAGGATTGGGGCCGCCCTGACGCGCAGGGCGCCCGCTTCTTCCTCCGCAGCGGCGACACGCAGCTTCGCGTTGTCTGCGGCAGTCGCGAATCCACGCAGGCCTGCGTCGACGCGGCCTTGCGGCTGTTCGACCGCATGCAGTCCCAGCAGGGAGCGGCGACGAGAACTCCCTCGGCTCCCGCTCCAACCCAGCCGCCTCAATGATGCTGGTCAAGGGTTTGATGCATCATGGACGGTGAGACGTCTCGAGTCAGCTCCTCGGAATCCATCACGTCAACGAAACCATGCCGCGGGAGCAATGGATCACCTGGGATGTCGGCTTCCTGATCTGGGGCGCGGCCATGCTGGTCGGCGGCTGGCTCCTTCTCCGCTCAGGTCGGCGCGAGACCGTTTCCCGGTTTGAAGTCAGACGCTCTCAAGGGCAGTGGTAAGATCTGCCAATAAATCATCACGATGCTCCAGCCCGACGGACAGGCGCACGAGTCCGTCCGGAATGTTCATCTCCACACGTTGCTCAGGGGTGAAGCGCTGGTGGGTCGTCGTCGCCGGATGGGTGACGAGGCTCTTCGCATCGCCCAGGTTGTTCGAGATCCGGATGAGCCTGAGCGCGTTCAGGAAGCGGAAAGCACCGGCCTTTCCACCTTTGACGTCGAGGGCGATCATCGTGGAGGCGCCGCTCATCTGGCGCCGGATCAGCTCGGCCTGGGGATGGTCGGGGCGTCCCGGATAAATCAGCCGCTGGAGCCTGGGATGGCCATGAAGCGCATCCGCGAGATAGCCCGCCGTCGCCGTCTGCTTCTCGACCCGCAAGGGGAGCGTCTCGAGGCCCTTCAGGAGCACCCAGGCATTGAAAGGCGATATGGAAGGTCCTGTCATGCGCAGGAATTGCTGCACCTTCGTCTCGATGAACTCGGTCGAGGCCAGGATCACGCCGCCCAGGCACCGGCCCTGCCCGTCGATGTGCTTGGTGGCGGAATAGACCACGCAATCGGCCCCGAGGGCGAGGGGCTTCTGGAAGAGGGGCGTGGCAAAGACGTTGTCGACGGTCAGCGTCGCACCGGCCTCGTGCGCGATGGCGGCCACGGCCGCGATATCGATGATGTCCAGGCCCGGATTGGTTGGCGTTTCGAGCAGAAAGGCCTTCGTCTCCGGCCGGACGGCGGCCCGCCACTGGTCGAGGTCCGCACCGTCGACGAGGGTGCAGCCGACGCCGAAGCGGGGCAGGAAATCCTCTACCACCCACCGGCAGGAACCGAAGAGCGCGCGCGCCGCCACCACATGGTCGCCAGCCTGAACCTGCCCGACCATGGCGGCCGTCACCGCGGCCATCCCGCTCGCCGTCGCCCGGGCCGCCTCGGCTCCTTCAAGGGAGGCGATGCGCTGCTCGAAGGCGTCGATCGTGGGGTTGGAATAGCGGCTGTAGCTGTAGCCGGGTTCCTCGTTCAGGAACCGCCGCTCGGCACTTTCGGCGCTTTCATACACGAAGCCTTGTGTCAGAAAGAGCGCCTCGGACGTCTCGCCGAAGGGCGTGCGTTGATGGCCTTCATGAACGAGGCGGGTTTCCAGGCGGTAATCGGGGTGCTGCGGCGAGGTCATGGAGCGATCCTACGATTGTTCTTTAAAAAGAACAATCGTCTTCTTTCGCGGAAAATTTCATAATATCCTTCTCCGGGCCCTCGTCAGCGCAGGACTTCCTTGCGCGCTTCCTCGATCAGCCGCTTGACGCAAGGCTCCAACGAATTGCGCCAGGGCGGAAGCTCCACTCCATGAACATCCTTCAGCTTGGTGCAATCGAGCCTGGAATTGGCGGGGCGCTTGGCCGGCGTCGGATAATCCGCTGTCGCAATCGGCCGGACCCTGGCAGAGGGACCGCCGAACCGGGCGGACAGTGCGAAGATCTCCGCGGCAAAGTCCGACCAGCTCGCAAAGCCTGTCCCGGTCATGTGAAACAGCCCGCGCAGGCTCCCGTCCTCCGGCCTTTCGAGAAGGTTGCGGCTCACTGCGAAAATCCCGTCGGCGATATCGAGGGCGCTCGTGGGCGATCCAAACTGGTCTCCGACCACCCCGAGCTCGTCGCGGTCGGCCGCGAGGCGCAGCATGGTTTTGACGAAGTTCTTTCCGAAGGGGCTGTAGACCCAGGCGGTGCGCAGGATGACATGGTTCTCCGCCTCCGCCGCCACGGCTTCCTCGCCCAGTAGCTTCGAGGCGCCGTAGGCTCCGAGCGGCGAGACCGGATCATCCTCGCGGTAGGGGCGGTCGGCCGTGCCGTCGAAGACATAATCTGTGGACAGATGGATGATGGGCACGTTCATGGCCGTCGCGGCGCCGGCTACGACGCCGGCGCCGATGCCGTTGATGGCCTCCGCCAGTTCCCGGTCGGATTCGGCCTGGTCCACGGCCGTGTAGGCGGCGGCATTCACGATCACGTCGCCCCCGGTATCGATCAGGGCGTCCTCAATGCCCGACGGATCGGCAAGATCGAGCTTGGGACGTCCGACGAGTACAGCCTGTGCACCATGGGCCCGCGCCCGCTCCGCCAGGGCGCGCGCGACCTGACCTTCCTTGCCGACGACGATGATACGCATGGACACCCGCAATCCCCTTCGATGATGAAGGCGACCCTGTCGCAACAGGGCCGCCCAAGCAAGATCAGTTGTTGCCGATGGCAACGCCTTCGCGGCGGCTGTCGGCGCCGCCGACCAGTCCCTCGGGCGTCACGACGATAGCATGGATGCCTGAATTCTGGTCGATCAGCTTGACCTCATGGCCCTTGGCTTCGAGGGCGGCCTTCCACCCTTCGGCCTCCGTTCCGGCCTCGAGTTCCGTCGGACCGTTGCGGCTGCCCACGTTGGGAAGGTCGGCGGCCACCTGAGGATCGAGCTTCCAGTCGAGAAGGCCCACGAGGGTCTTGGCCACGTAGTTGATGATCAGGCTGCCGCCCGGCGAACCCACGACCGCGTAGAGCTTGCCGCTGCCGTCGAGCACGATGGTCGGCGCCATGGAGGAGCGAGGGCGTTTGCCGGGCTCGACGCGATTGGCGACGGGCTTGTCGTCCTCCATCGTGGCGAAGGAGAAGTCCGTCAGCTCGTTGTTGAGCAGGAATCCACTCTTCGTCATCAGCCGCGATCCGAAGCCATCCTCGATGGTCGTCGTCATCGATACCGCATTGCCGTTGCGATCCACGATGGACATGTGGCTCGTGCCGAATTCGATTCCCTCGGACGGGCCCCACAGGAAGGTCTTCTGGAAGGGCGGATCGCCCGGCTTCGCCTTGCCCATGGACTTGTTGGGATCGATCAGTGCGGCCCGGCTCTTGAGATAGCCGGGATCGGTCAGGCCCTTGACCGGCACGTTCACGAAGGCGGGATCGGCCAGGAAAAGTGCCCGGTCGGCATAGGCCAGGCGGCCTGCCTCGGCGACCCAGTGCACCGCATCCGGTCCGGGCTTCAGGGAGGCCATGTCCTGCGTTTCCAGGATACCCATGATCTGCTGCACGGCGACCTGTCCCGAGCTCGGCGGACCCATGCCGCAGATCCTGTAGGTCCGGTAGTTCCCGCAGAGCGCGTCGCGCTCCTGGACCTTGTAGCTCTTGAGATCGTCCAGGGTCATGTCGCCGGGATTCGTCGCGTGGCCCGTCACGGTGCTCACGATGTCCTGCGCGATCTCGCCCGTGTAGAAGGCATCGGCGCCTTTCTCGGCGATCGTCCGCAGGGTCTTGGCGAAGGCCGGGTTCTTGAGAACCGTTCCCACGGCTTTCGGCGTACCGTCCGCTTCGTAGAAATAGGCCCGTGCCACGGGATCGTTCTGGAGATATTTCTCCTGGGTTAGGAGCCCGTTGAGGCGCGGCGAAATCGCAAAGCCTTCCTCGGCGAGGCGAGCAGCCGGCTCGATCACCTGCTGCCATGAGAGCTTGCCCCAGTTCCTGTGAGCCGCTTCAAGCAGGCGCAGCGTGCCCGGCACGCCGACCGAACGGCCGCCGACCACGGCATCATAGAATTTCATTGGCTTGCCGTCGGGCCCGAGAAAGCGTTCGGGCTTGGCTGCGGCCGGGGCGGTCTCCCGGCCGTCGAGGGTGGTCATGGTCTTCCCATCCCAGAAAACCATGAAGGCACCGCCACCGATGCCGGAGCTCTGAGGCTCGACGAGATTGAGAACGAGCTGAACCGCAATCGCCGCATCGACGGCGCTTCCACCGGCAGCCAGGATCTCCCGGCCTGCCTGCGCGGCCAGGGGATTGGCGGCGGCAACCATGTCTTTCGTCGCCGTTCCGACCGACTTGGTCGTGCGCCCGGTGGGAGCCTCGGGCGCAGGGGCGAGAGCCTGCGCGAAAACCGGGCCGGGCAGGGCAATACCCGCGAGAAGGCCGATGCTCAGAAGGTTTCGTCGAAGAGCGTTGTGAGTGATCATGCAGCGTGCTTCCTCTCTGGTTCTTCGGTCCCATGGAGAGGGTCAGCCTAACAAAGGATCATCCCTTTGCGCCACTTCCATCGGGCCGACGAAAAGAAGAAAATCCGCACTTGCTGCGATGCAACAACACACTCCTGTCATTCTTTTCCGGCAGGGTGCGATTCGTGATGCGAATAAGGGAGCAGGACATGTACTCATATAATCTGTTCCGAAGCACGAAACCGGACGGGCTGGTTTGTGCCGTGCCGGAAGAGCGCTCCGTCCCTTCATTCGTCGTCGAACCGCATTGGCAATTCGGTGGGCGGCTCGAGAGCCAGGACGCGCCGCTCGGGTTCGACCGGAAGGCGGCCATGGAAGGCGTGCGCTTCAACGGTTTCTATCTTTTTGCGAGCTTTCAGAAGGACCGGCCGGGCCATTGAGGTCCGGCGGCTTTCCTGCATGTCCGGCTGATCCGGCCGGGCATGCCGAACCGACTAAAGAACACCCCCGTCCATTCCGATCGAAACTTGATCTTAAGCGGCACCTGTCTTCTATCTGACTGACTTTCGCGCCCGCCGCCTTTCATCCCGATTCGATTGTGAACGCCTCCCTCGCCCTTATCTGGACCATCACGGCCGCAACCACCCTGCTGCAAGCTGGCAACGGTCTGCTTCAGGCGCTCATGCCCCTGCGCATGCAAGCCGAGGGGATTTCGGTCGCCTCCATCGGCGTCGTGGCGGCCGCCTACGGACTCGGCTTCTCGACGGGCTGTTTCCTGGCTCCGAGCTTCATCAGGCATGTGGGTTACATTCGGGCCTTCGCCAGCCTCGCAGCGATGGTGGCCGTCCTGATCCTCGCCATGACACAGGCGCACTCGACCTTGGCCTGGATCGTTCTGCGCGGGCTGACCGGCGTCACGCTTGCCTGCATCTTCACCGTGACGGACGGTTGGATCAGCGCCCGCGCCACGTCGAGCCATCGCGGGCGGATCCTGTCGATCTACATGATCTGCACCAAGGTCGCCCTGATGCTGTCTCCCCTCGGGATCGGCTTCGGCGATATCCGTACGGACGGCCTGTTCATGACCGTGAGCGCTCTGATCACGCTCTCGCTCCTGCCGATTGCCGCAACGACGACAACGGAGCCTGCCGCCCCGCAGGGCGTGCGGATCGAGGTTCGGAAGCTGTTCGCCACCGCGCCATCTGCCGTAGTGGGCGCCTTCGTGGTCGGGTTGGTCAACGGCCCGGTCATCGCCATTACGCCCGTCTTCGGCGTCAGCATCGGATTGAGCCAGGACCAGGCCGCAGCCCTTCTCTTCGCTCTCCAGGCCGGCAGCCTGGCCATGCAATGGCCGCTCGGGTGGCTCTCCGACAGGGCGGACCGGCGTTACGTGATCGCGGGATTGGCCGCAGGGACGAGCCTCGTGTCGCTTCTGATCCTCTGGGCCAGTGCGCAGGGTGCCAACCTGCTGATCCTTTGGTCGTTCGCAGCCTGGGGCGGCTTGGCCCTATGCATCTACTCGGTCTGCGTGGCCCATGCGTGCGATATCGTCGATCCGGGGCAGATCGTGTCCACGGTCGGGACGCTGCTGTTTTCCTGGGCGGCCGGCGTCACCGTCGGCCCTCTGTTCGGCGCGGCGGCCATGGAGATGATGGGGCCGAAGGGTCTGTTCATCTACTCGGGCGTGGCCTCGCTCGGGCTCGTCGCGTTCATCGTGGTACGGATTCTTCAGGTGGAGCGCTCTCCGGCCAAGGGAGGCTTTGCCGATATCGCACCCACCAGCTCCGCCACGGCAAGCCTGACACCCCGTGCGGACATCCAGGCCGTCGACGGTCAGGCTCCTGCGGCGGACAGCCGACGCGGAGCGGACGAGTCCGATCAGAAGGGTGAAGCGTCAGCCGTGGCACGGGCCGATACGGCCTCGTAGCGGTTGAGGCGTTTGTCGATCATCCCGTCGATCTTGTCATAGACCTCGGCCACGCTGAGCTGGCGGGTCTTCTTGCCGTCCTTGGTGAAGAACAGCGACTTGTTGGACTTGGCGGCTGCCGGGAAGGCGTCCGGCGCGCTCTTCTTCGGTGTGTCGTCCACCAGGGCGATGAACCTGCTCGCGCTGTCGACGCCGAAGAAATGGGAAAGATAGAACTCCGACCGGCTCAGCTGCCGCCCGAGCTTGCCTTCGATCTTGGCCTTGTCACGCTTCATCATCTCGGCCGCCATGAGGGCTGAAATGTAAGGGTTCCGGCGCAGTCCGAGAATGTGCTCGCGCATCGTGGCGTCCGCCACGTCGATCTTGGCTCCCGCGCCCGAGATTGCCTCGGCTTCAGCCGTCAGTCCATGCAGGGGACCGAACGAGCGTACCGCATCGAGCCAGGTGCTGGTGATGAACTGGAACAGGCCGACGGCGGAAGAAGTCGAGGCCTTGTTGCCGGGCAGAAAGCTCGATTCCTTGTCGGCAAGCGCCATCATGTAGACCGGATCGGCGCCGGTGGCCTTGGATGCCCGCAGGATCGTGTCGACGATCCAGACGGGAACGCGCATCTCCTCGAACTCCATGAATTCCGTAAGTTCGCGGGAAACAGTCTCCCCATCCTTGGAACCCGCCGAAGCTGGTTCTTCCGTCAGAGGAATGGACAGGATGATCTGCCTCTGCAGTTCCGCCGTCGTCGCTTCCGCTGCCGCGGCCGGAACGATGGCTTCGAGCGGATCGGCTGATGCTGCTTCCTGGCTGGACATGGAGAATGGCGCCGTCGAAGGGGCGGGCGGCAGCCGGATGGCATTCGGACCGGCGTCGAGGCTCGGCGGCAATGCCGTCCATGCCTCGGCCGCCGAGGCGGAATGCGTGTGGATCGCCGTGCCGATGCCAATCGTCAGGCATGCGCTGAGCCCGAAGCACTTGGTGAGATCCAGCAGGGTTTTCCCTCCCTGCGAGGGTGAGCGGCAAGCGTCAACAAGGGACCGGAAACCGGTCTTCCTCTCGTTCTCAAGGCAAATAGCCGTCTGCTGGCATGCGTCCTGAGACGCTGTCAGAGCGATTTGCATATGGATAAGTCCCCACAAATGCACCGTTTCTCCACCGAGGCGGGTGTACGGTCGTTCTTCGTTCGACGGGGAAAGTATGTGATGGCCTGATATGTCCAGAATAGGTCAGCTTGGCGGTAAAAATCCGAAAATGTTCCAGGGTGCGACGATTTGTGTTGGTTTATTAATAGACGTTCATCTTCGAATAAGCCTTGTTTTTCAACGAAAAGCTTTGTTGACGGAAGACATGACTGATGGCGAGATGACGCAGGGTGAATAATACGATGTGATGAGATGACAATAGCTTAATAAACTTAACCGAAGGTAAGGTAATACTGAAAGGCTCGAGCATCCTCAGGTCACGCGGCCTAGCATGGTGGCTGTGCCATGTTCCCGTCCGGGCCTTCTGTTGAAGGGCCAATTTGCGCCCTGCCGGCCTGCTGGATAGACGAGCGTTTCCGCCGATATGTCCTGCATGATAGAGAACTTGCGTGCCGGGGATCGAAACACCCACAATGCTCCACCGCTCTGTCAGCTGCCGCGCAGCATTGGTTCTGCTGTCGTGCCTGACGCTCTTCTCCGCGGGTGCGCAGGCTCAGACAAGGCCTGTTCGAGTCGCCTCCCTCAACCTTTGCACCGACCAGCTTCTTCTGGCTCTGGCCGACCGGAGCCAGATCTTGTCTGTCAGCCGTCTCGCCGCGGACATGTCTCTCTCGTTTCTGGCCGGAAAGGCCGCTGGGGTGTCCCGGAGCGACGGCGGCGCCGAGGCCGTCCTCTTCGCCAATCCTGATCTCGTGCTGACGGGCACCTACGGCCAGCAGGAGCAGGTCGCCCTCTTGAGGCGGCAGGGGCTGGAGGTTCTGACCTTCGGGCCCTGGACGAGCCTGGAGGACGGGCGCGGGCAGATCCGCGCCTTGGCCCGAAGGCTCGGGCATCCGGAGCGCGGCGAGGACTTGATCGCTCAGATCGACGCAAGCTTGGATCGGGTGAAGGCCATTGTTCCAAGGGGCCCCAGCATCCTCGTCTATGAGCGAGGCGGTTGGGTCATGGGAGCCCGGTCGTTACTCGGCGAGATCCTGGTCCATATGGGTTTCAGGCTGCATCAGGAGGCGCTGGGGCTGACTCACGGCGGCGTGGCGAGGCTCGAGGCCCTTGTAACGACGCCACCGGATTTCATGCTTGTCGATGAGGCGTCGAGCCAGGCGGTCGACAACGGCACGGCGCTTTTCGCTCACCCGGCCCTGACTAAGGCGTTACCCTCCAACCGGCGCCTGGCGCTTCCCGGCCGGCTCACCATCTGCGGCGGCCCCTCGACGCCCGCCGCCATCGATGCCTTGGGCGCCGAGGTGCGGGCCAGGATCCGGTGACCGACGGCGTTATTCCAGCCTCAGCTGCAGGGGAGGGGCCGGCTTGAGCAGGATCGGGCAGCCGGCCGCGACGAAGACAACGGCCTCGCAGGCCTCCGCGATTCTCTGGTTGAGGCGGCCCTGCTCGTCACGGAACCGCCGTCCCAAAGGCGTCGCGGGCACGATGCTCTGACCGACCTCGTTCGACACGAGGATCAGCGGCCCTCCCGCGTCCTGAACGGCCTGAACCAGCCGGTCAGCCTCATGGATCGGGTCGCGCTCGGCCAGGATGATGTTGGACAGCCACAGGGTCAGGCAATCGACCAGCACGGCTCGCCCGGGTGCGGTCTGCGTCCGCACGGCTTCCACGAGATCGAGGGGTGCGTCGACCGTTCGCCACGATCCGTCGCGCTCGGTGCGATGCTGCGCGATCCGCTCGCGCATTTCCTCGTCATAGGCCTGGGCCGTAGCGATGTAGGTCCGCTCCGTGGACGTGCTCTCGGCGAGCTGCAGCGCGGTGCGGCTTTTTCCGGAGCGGGCTCCGCCCAGGACCAGGACGCGGCGATAGGTGGACATGGTCGATCAGGCGGTCAGGCGGTTGAGCGGCAGGACCATATGAACGCACAAGCCTTCCGGACGCCAGTCCCGATCGAGCGTGCCGCCGAGCTGCCCCGTGATGCTTCGCTGCGACAGCTGGGTGCCGAACCCTTCAAAGGTCGGGGGTGTCTCGATGCGGGGGCCGCCGGTCTCGGTCCAGTGAAAATCGACATTCTCATCCTGCAAGCTCCACCGGATGGCCAATACGCCCTCCTGGCAGGACAGGCAGCCGTATTTGGCGGCGTTCGTCGCGAGTTCGTGCAGGACGAGGGCAAGGCTCGTGGTCGTGTTGGACCCGACGAGAACGCTCGGTCCCTCGATGGTGATCTTGTTCTGGCCGGCCTGCCGGTAGGGTTCCAGAACCGCCTCGATCAGCCGCGCAAGCTCCACGTCCGAACCTTTGCCCGGCTCACCTGCCGTGACGGGCTGCACCAGTTCGTGGGCCCGCGACAGGGCACTCAGGCGCCCGCGCAGGGCATTGGCCATGTCCTTCGTGTCCTTCGCCGTGCGGGCGGTCATCGAGACCATGCCGTTGGCGATGGCAAACAGGTTCTTCACCCGGTGGTTGAGCTCCCGTGTCAGAAGCTTTTGGGCCTCCTCTAGAGCGTGATGTTCCGTAATGTCGCTGACGACGCCACAAATGCTGATGGCACGACGATTCTTGTCCTCGTTCGCGTAAACGGCCTGTCCATGCGAGCGGAACCAGCGAAGTTTCCCATCGGGTAGGATGGCGCGATACTCGTTGTCGTACTTGCCGTCGGATCCGGAGGCAGCCGCTGCTGCGATCCGCTCTTTGACGCCTTCCACATCCTCCGGGTGGATCATTGCCCAGGCGTCTTCCAGGGTCATGCTGTAAAATCCGTTGTGGGGAATGTGGTAGAGAGCGCATGAGCCCTCGTCCCAGGTGATTAGCTGCTTTTCCAGGTCGATCTGCCATGTCCCGAGATCGGCGGCCTCCAGAGCAAGGCGGTACTGGCTCTCGAGCATGCGGATGGTCTCGTCGGCCTTCTTCTGGGCATTGATGTTGGTGCTCGTGCCGAACCAGCGGGTGATCTTTCCCGTCAGGTCCTGGATCGGAATGGCCCGGGTGAGAAACCATTCGTAGTCGCCAGCAGCCGTCCTGACACGGTACTCCCGTTCATAATCCTGCCCGGCTTCCAGGGATCTGTGCCAATGCTGCAGGACTTCAGGCAGGTCGTCGGGGTGAATGGCCGCTTCCCAGCCGTTCCCAAAAAGCTGCTCGCTGGAAAGCCCTGTGAACTCACGCCACCGGCGATTCACGTAATCAACAGATCCATCGGGGCGGGACGACCAGACGAGTTGAGGCAGCGACTCCGCCAGAACAGCAAATTGCGTTTCCGTTTCCTTGAAATCCACTCAAAACTCCTGAGGACCGACCCTGCAGCCAAGTCTCCGATGCAGCGGAACCATTGTTGTAGGCCTTTTTCGGGGCTGACAACCCACATCGGTCGTCCGCAGCGATTTCTCCGGCGAAAGCGTAGCGCCAGCCTGTCGAAACCGATGCGCTCTTCAAAAGGTGGAGCATCGGATGGATCCCGAAAGTGCATTTCACTTTTGGGTCCGATGATCTAAAAGGCGGCCGACGTCTGGCGGTTCCTTCGGCCAGAGCATAGATGCAGGACAGCCCTCGTACCCGATGCGATCTTTTCCACGCTGAGGCTGATAGACCGTTTTCATGAATGATTTGAGCCCCCGCCCGGCGCCCCAGCCGGAGATGTCCTCTGCCGAAGCCCTTCATCCGAAGGAGCGCCGTTCCCGCCGGTTCGCCTGGATCGGGATGGCGGCGAGCATTCTCCTGTTCGGTGCTTCGCTGGTCGTTCTCTGGCACATCGTATCGGAAATCGATGTCAACGAGCTGAAAGCGGCCTTCACGGCCGCAAGCCTGCGCCAGATCGGGCTCGCGGTCCTCCTCACCGCCATCAGCTACAGCCTGTTGACCTGCTACGATGCCATTGCCCTGCGGCAGCTCAAGCTGCAGATCCCCTATCGGACGACCGCGCTCGCCTCCTTCACGAGTTACGCGGTGAGCTTCACGCTCGGGTTTCCCCTGCTGACGGCCGGCACGGTCCGCTACTGGATCTATTCCCCCAAGGGCGTCAGCCCGGGACGGGTGGCGAGCCTCACCGTGATCGCCGGTGTGACCTTCTGGCTCGGCATGGCGCTCGTCCTCGCCTTGAGCCTGATCAGCAAGGCTGACGAGCTGGCAAGCCTCGTCTACACCCATATCTGGATGAACCAGCTGGCGGGCCTGGGCGCGGCGATCTTCGTCATCGGCTATATGGTCTGGGTCTCGATCAAGCGCCGCGCCGTGAGGATCCAGGGCTGGAAGCTGGAACTGCCGGGCTTTCGCCTGTCCCTGGCCCAGATCCTGATCGGCGCCGGCGACGTCTGCGCCGGCGCAGGGGTTCTCTTCGTATTGCTGCCCGGGGGCCACAATCTCAGTTTCGAGACCTTTCTGGCGGTCTACATCTTCGCCGTCATGCTCGGCGTGGCGAGCCATGCACCGGGCGGGCTCGGGGTCTTCGAGGCCACCATTCTTCTGGCCCTGTCGAACTATCCCCGGGAGCAGGTCCTGGGAGCGCTGCTCCTCTACCGCCTTTGCTATTACCTCATCCCCTTCGTGATCGCCCTTGCGATCCTCGGGGCCTACGAGATCCGCAATCGCATCCGGGCCGCCCGGCTGTCCTTCAAGCCGGATGACGAGGAACTTGCGGGCGAGGTCGAACTCGGCGGGAGATGACACCTGGGCCTGCCTCTCCTAAAGAAGGTAGACCGCGCCTCCGAGACACCCCCCATGAGCGATCCCGACGACCTCTCGCCGGACACCCTCCGACAGGGAGCCTCTGCCATCCGTGACGTCGCCCTGCGCGGGACGGTCGTGACCTGTTTCGTGCTGGTCCTCGTTTCACTGGTGCGGGGCCAAGGGGACGGATGGCTCCTGGTCTGGGCCGCGGTTGCCGTTCTCGCGGGATTTCTCGTCGCCGCCCCCAAGCGCAGTCTCGGGCTCGGAACCAGGATCACCCTGACGCCGAAGGCGAATTCCCGCTCCAGCGTGGCCGAGGCGGTTCTGGCCCAGATCCCCGATCCGGTCATTCTGGTGGATCAGCGGGCCGTGGTGATCGAGGCGAACCGGGCCGCCTACGATCTTCTGGCGGGCCTGAAGGCCGGACACCCCCTGTCCTTTGCCCTGCGTACCCCGGACGTGCTCGACGGCATCCAGGAGGTGCTGGACAGCGGCCAGGCCCTCAAGGTCGAGTATTCGGAGCGCATCCCGACGGAGCGGACCTTCGAGGTCCATATCGGCCCCCTGCAGGCGGACGTCGCGGATGCGGAGGTGAAGGCGGGCGTCGTCCTGTTCTTCCGCGATCTCACATCGGCCCGGCGGCTGGAGGCCATGCGGGCCGATTTCGTCGCCAATGCGAGCCATGAGCTGCGCACGCCCCTGGCCTCGCTTCTGGGATTCGTCGAAACTCTTCAGGGGCCCGCCCGCGACGATGCCAAGGCCAGGGAGAGATTCCTCGACATCATGAAGGGCCAGGCGCAGCGCATGAAGCGCCTGATCGACGATCTCCTGTCCCTGTCCCGCATCGAGATGCGCGCCCACCTGTCGCCCACCCAGACCCTCGATCTCGCCTCCATCGCCTCACAGATGGTCGAAACCCTCTCGCCCTTGGCGCAGGAAAGGGGCGTGGCCATCCGGGCGACTCTGCCGGACCGGCCCGTCCTCGTCCTCGGCGACCGGGACGAGCTCCTGCGCGTGGCGGAGAACCTGATCGAGAACGCGGTGAAATACGGCGAGAGCGGCGGGAGGGTGGATGTGGAGGTCGTCCGGACCGGAGAGCCGGTGCCGCAGGTCGCCTTCTCGGTGAAGGATTATGGCCCGGGCATCGGGCCCGAGCACCTGCCGCGCCTGACCGAGCGGTTCTACCGGGTCGACGTGGTGCAGAGCCGGGACAAGGGCGGAACCGGTCTCGGGCTCGCCATCGTCAAGCACATCGTCAACCGCCATCGCGCCCAGCTCGACATCGCCAGCGAGCCGGGGCAGGGCGCCCGCTTCACGGTCCGGTTCCCGGAGGCGGGGCCTCGCTCGTAGCGGGCAGTTTCTCCCCTCCCAAGGGATCCTTTGGGGGTGTCATTTAATTGTCATCCAACTGTCGTAGAGGAGACATCCGTCGGGCCTAGCAGTCCCATCGCGTGACGCGGCCCAGGCATTGGGCGCATCGTGCGGAAAAGTGGAAACCGGTTTTCCGCATCGGCGATGCGCCGGTAAAGCTGGAGCATCGGATGGCTCCCAAAAGTGCAATCCACTTTTGGGTCCGATGCTCGGGCTGCCTGTCGCGCTT
The DNA here is from genome assembly GCF_003347665.1 of Microvirga calopogonii. Lineage (GTDB taxonomy): Bacteria > Pseudomonadota > Alphaproteobacteria > Rhizobiales > Beijerinckiaceae > Microvirga > Microvirga calopogonii. The sequence continues at coordinate 15,997 of NZ_QDGA01000037.1, read as the reverse complement.
ATGAACAGGAGACTTACCGTGAAGATTTTGTCCTACGCCATTGCGGCCGGCCTTGCCGTCGCGAGCCTTACGACCACGGCATCTGCGGCCGACATCACCGGCGCAGGCGCGACCTTCCCGTTCCCGGTCTATTCGAAGTGGGCTGAAGCCTACAAGAAGGAGACGGGCAACGGCATGAACTACCAGTCGATCGGTTCCGGCGGTGGCATCAAGCAGATCCAGGCCAAGACGGTCGATTTCGGCGCCACCGACGCCCCGATGAAGGGCGCGGACCTCGACAAGAACGGTCTTCTGCAGTTCCCGACCGTGATGGGCGCCGTCGTTCCCGTCGTGAATATTCAGGGCGTTCAATCCGGTCAGATCAAGCTGACGGGACAGGTCCTGGCCGACATCTTCCAGGGCAAGATCGCCAAGTGGAACGATCCCAAGATCGCCCAGCTGAACGCCGGCGTGAATCTGCCCAACGCCAACATCACCCCGGTCTATCGCTCGGACTCCTCGGGCACGACCAGCGTGTTCACCACCTACCTGTCCCAGGTTTCCGACGCCTGGAAGGGCGAGCTCGGCGCCGGCACCACGGTCAATTGGCCGATCGGTCAAGGCGGCAAGGGCAACGAGGGCGTCGCCGCGACGGTGAAGCAGGTTCCGAACTCGATCGGCTACGTCGAGTACGCCTATGCCAAGCAGAACAACATTCCCTACACCCTGCTCCAGAACAAGGCCGGCAAGTATCCGCAGCCCGAGATCAAGTCGTTCCAAGCCGCTGCCGCCAGCGCCGACTGGTCGTCGGCTCCCGGCTTCGGCATCTCGCTGACCAACCAGGCCGGCGAAGAAGCTTGGCCGATCACGAACCCCACCTTCATCCTGGTCTACAAGACGGCCGAGAAGCCGGAGCAGACCGCCGAGGTGCTGAAGTTCTTCGACTGGTCCTTCAAGAACGGCGACAAGCTCGCCTCCGACCTGGACTACGTCCCGCTGCCGGACAACGTCGTCGAGCAGATCCGCTCGACCTGGTCGAAGGACATCAAGACCAGCGCCGGTGAGCCCGTCTACAAGATGTAAGCTGGTCCCTGATCTGTTGATGGAGTAAGGCGGATGGCTGTTATGTCTGATGAGATCCTTGTGTCGAGCAACATGCAGTCCATCCGCCGCCGTTCTTCACCTGTCTTCGATCGAGGCTTTCGCTGGGCGAGCTACGGCTCGGCCCTGATCGTTCTTGCGGTCCTGGCCGGCATCATCGGAACGATGATTTATGGAGGCTGGCCCGCCTTCCAGGAGTTCGGCGTCGGGTTCATCACGTCCAGCATCTGGAACGTGGGAGGCGAGCAGTTCGGCGCCTGGGTCGCCATCACCGGCACGTTGACGTCGGCCCTGATCGCTCTCGTGATCGGCGTGCCGATCTCCATCGGGATCGCGATCTTCCTCACGCAGCTCTGCCCGCCGTGGCTCCGGCGTCCGGTCTCGACCGTCATCGAGCTGCTGGCTGCCGTTCCCAGCATCATCTACGGTATGTGGGGCCTTTTCGTCTTCGCTCCGCTCTTCGCCAACTACGTGCAGATTCCCCTCACGACGATCGTGGAGGGCATGCCGATCCTCGGGACCGTTCTCTATGCGCGCGTGCCGTCCGGCGTCGGCATGCTGACGGCGGGGATCATTCTGGCAATCATGATCATTCCCTTCATCGCGTCGATCACACGCGACATGCTGGACCAGATCCCCAGCATTCTTCGTGAGAGCGCCTACGGCATCGGCTGCACCACCTGGGAAGTGGTGCGTTACGTCCTGCTCCCCCAGGCGGGTGTCAGCATCATCGGAGCCGTCATGCTCGGCCTGGGACGTGCTCTGGGCGAGACGATGGCGGTGACCTTCGTGATCGGAAACGCGAACCGCCTGTCCTTGTCGCTCTTCGATCCAAGTTCGACGATCGCATCCCGTATCGCGAACGAGTTCAACGAAGCATCGGGCATGCACATGAGTGCCCTGCTGGCTCTCGGCTGCATTCTGTTCGTGGTCACGTTCATTGTTCTTGCTCTCGCGCGTCTTCTGATCGCCCGCGTCAAGACTCCTTGAGAGGTGAAGGATGGATACCGCCGTCTATAACCAGGCCCCGACCGCGGCACCCGCGCCCTGGGGTCGCGTGCGCCGCAGCCGCTATCTGGCCGACCGCGTGCTCAAGGTCGCCTGCACCCTGTTCACCCTGCTGGGGGCCTTCGTTCTCGGTTGGATCCTGCTGATGCTTCTCTATGAGGGCATCGGTGGTCTCTCGCCCGCAGTGTTCACGGAGACGACCCCGGGTCCTGGGACACAGGGAGGCGGCATCGCCAACGCCATCGTCGGCAGTCTCGTGCTCACCACGCTCGGAATCGTGGTGGCGACGCCCATCGGCGTGCTCGCCGGGACCTATCTGGCCGAATACGGCAAGGGCTCGGTTCTGGCGACGGTCATCCGCTTCGTGAACGATATTCTGCTCGCTGCGCCCAGCATCCTCATCGGTCTCTTCGTCTACATCCTCATGGTGCAGCCGATGGGCGGCTACTCGGGCTGGGCCGGTGGCGTCGCCTTAGCGATCATCGCCATTCCGGTCATCGTCCGCTCGACGGAGGACATGCTCCGCCTCGTGCCGGGATCGCTGCGAGAAGCCGGTGCGGCTCTTGGCGCTCCCATGTCCAAAGTGATCATGAAGATCAGCTGGAAGGCGGCACGCGCCGGCATGGTGACGGGCGTGATTCTGGCGACCGCGCGTATCGCGGGTGAGACCGCGCCGCTGCTCTTCACGGCCCTCAACAACAACTTCTGGTTCAGCCCGACCCTGATGGGCGGCGTCTCGAACCTGCCCGTTACGATTTATCAGTTTGCGCTCGCGCCTTACGAGAACTGGCGTGAACTCGCCTGGGCCGGCGCCCTCATCATCACCATGTCGATCCTGGCGCTGTCCATCGTGGCGCGCCTGCTCCTGAAGAAGGATAAAGTCCGATGAGCACGATTGCCCTCAACACGAGCAGCGCCATCGGCAACGCGGCCGCTGCGGACACGGGCGCGCCGGTTCGCATCGCCGTCAAGAACCTCAATTTCTACTACGGCGATTTCCGCAGCCTGAAGGACATATCGATCGACTTCTACGACCGGCAGGTGACGGCCCTCATCGGCCCGTCCGGCTGCGGGAAGTCGACGCTGCTGCGCACCTTCAACCGCATCTACAGCCTGTACCCGGAACAACGCGCCGACGGCCAGATCCTGCTCGATGGGCAGAACGTGCTCTCATCCAACATCGATGTGAACGAGCTGCGCGCCCGTGTCGGCATGGTGTTCCAGAAGCCGACGCCGTTCCCCATGTCGATCTACGACAACATCGCGTTCGGAATTAAACTCTATGAGAAGCTGCCGAAATCCGAACTCGACGGGCGTGTCGAGGAGGCCCTGCGCAAGGCGGCTCTGTGGGACGAGGCGAAGGACAAGCTGCGCCAGTCGGGCATGGGCCTGTCGGGCGGTCAGCAGCAGCGCCTGTGCATCGCGCGCACCATCGCGCAGAGGCCGGAGGTGATCCTGCTCGATGAGCCGACCTCGGCGCTCGATCCGATCTCGACGGGCAAGATCGAGGAGCTGATCGAACAACTGCGCTCGGAATTCACCATCGTGATCGTCACGCACAACATGCAGCAGGCGGCGCGCATCTCGCAGTTCACGGCATTCATGTATCTCGGCGAGCTCATCGAGTTCGGGCCTACGACCAAGATGTTCATGAACCCGACCAAGAAACAAACTCAGGATTACATCACGGGCCGCTTCGGCTGACCGAAGCGCTTCAAGGGAGGCCTATCCCATGGCGGAGCATATCGTCAGCTCCTACGACAACGACCTGCAGGGTCTCCGGCAGCGCATCTCCGAGATGGGCGGCATCGCCGAGAAGATGCTGGTCGATTCCATCGTGGCCCTTGTGCGCCACGACAAGGCGCTCGCTCAGGTGGTCGTGACCTCCGACAAGCGCCTCGACATGCTGCAGCGCGAGGTGGAAGAGAACGCCATCCTCACCATTGCCCGGCGCCAGCCGCTTGCGGTCGATCTGCGCGAGACCATCTCGGCGATCCGCATCTCCGGCGACGTCGAACGCATTGGCGACATGGCGAAGAACATCGGCAAGCGGGCGCTCGCCATCGGCGACGATTTCCAGCCGCAGAAGATCGTCGTCGGCCTCCAGCACATGAGCGATCTCGTGCTCGGGCAGCTCAAGGACGTGCTCGACGCCTATGCGCAGAAGGATACCGCGAAGGCGCTCGACGTGTGGAAGCGGGACGGCGCCATCGACGCGCTCTACACCTCTCTGTTCCGCGAGCTTCTCACCTACATGATGGAAGATCCGCGCAACATCTCGTTCTGCACGCATCTTCTCTTCTGCGCCAAGAACATCGAGCGCATCGGCGACCACACCACCAACATCGCCGAGACGGTCCATTATCTCGTCACCGGCGAGACGCTGGCCATCGACCGGCCCAAGAACGACCGCTCCATCGACGCGACGGTCGCACCCGGAGCATGACCATGGGACCTCGCGTTCTGATCGTCGAGGACGAAGAACCCTTGATGCTGCTCCTGCGCTACAACCTCGAAGCCGAAGGCTACGAGGTCGACAGCGTCTCGCGCGGCGACGAAGCGGAAATCCGCCTGCGCGAGCAGGTTCCCGATATCGTGCTGCTCGACTGGATGCTGCCCGGCCTGTCCGGAATCGAGCTCTGCCGCCGCATCCGTGCCCGTACGGAAACCGAGCGTCTGCCGGTGATCATGCTCACGGCGCGGGGCGAGGAGGGCGACCGCATCCGCGGTCTGTCGACCGGTGCCGACGATTACATCGTCAAGCCGTTCTCGGTGCCTGAGCTGCTGGCGCGGGTCCGCGCGCTCCTTCGCCGGGCGAAGCCCGCACATATCGCGACCCTTCTCCGCGCTGGTGATATCGAACTCGACCGCGAGACCCATCGCGTCCGTCGTGCCGGGCAGGAGCTGCATCTCGGGCCGACGGAGTTCCGTCTCCTCGAATTCCTGATGCAGAGCCCCGGCCGCGTCTTTTCCCGCGAGCATCTGCTCAATGCCGTCTGGGGCCATGACGTCTATATCGACGAGCGCACCGTGGACGTGCACGTGGGCCGCCTGCGCAAGGCCATCAACCTGCCGCGCCGGCCTGACCCGATCCGCACCGTGCGTGGTGCCGGCTATTCCTTCGACGAGACCTTCGCCCGCGAGGAGCAGGCGGTGAACGCCTGAAGCGTCTTGAAGTGCGATCCTTCGGATCCGTACCGGTTGCTCGAGGGCGCGTATAACCTCTCCATGTCATGGCCGGGCTTGTCCCGGCCATCTCGATACGGGAGGTGCTGCGCCTCAATCAGTCGGGAGATCACCGGCACAAGGCCGGTGATGACGTGAGAGAGGAATGTGAAAAGGGCCGCGCTGAGGTCGATCAGCGCGGCCCTTTTCTCGTTGAAAGAGTTCGATTTTAAGCGCGCGCCAGCTTCCGTTCGCGCTTGCGGTCGGCCACCGGTTGGTAGGCGATGCGAGCGTGGTGGGTGCAATAGGGCAGGCCCGTGATCGAGCGGGCGCCGCAGAAGCGGAACTCCGGTTTCGTCGGGTCGCCCATGGGCCAGCGGCACATGGACTCGCGCAGGTCCATGATGGTCACGCGCTCGGACATCGGAATGGCAATGTCGTCCTCGACGAAGGCCACGGGCTCCTCGGCCACCGGCTGCAGCGGGATCGGGGCCAGCACCACGTTGTTGTTGTGCGGCTGCGGCGCAATCGGGGTCGGGGGGCTCGGCGCGCGGGTCGCCTTGCGCGGGCGCGCGGCGACGGAAGCGGCAGGCTTCGCATCCTTGGCGCGGCCGGACAGGCCGAGGCGGTGAACCTTGCCGATCACCGCATTGCGGGTGACGTTGCCAAGCTCGGCGGCGATCTGGCTCGCGCTCAAACCATCGGTCCAGAGCTTCTTGAGAAGCTCAACCCGCTCATCCGTCCAAGTTCCGCCCGCATCCATCATTTTTAAACTCGCCTCCATCGTGAGGGGCTTTCAGGCTCAGAATCCCAGATGCCTCGCGGACAGGTTTTGATGTCCGACCGCGTTGCGAGGGTCGCTCCTGAGGGTGAATGCCGCCGCACGAATGCTGTACTCGACTGACCTGAAGTTACAGGATGGGTGGACTCCGGCGCAAGAGTCCCTGAACAGGCCATGTCGTTTTCCCCAAGGAACTCGCCCCAGGCAAAAATTCCTTGTGATGGGTGACTTCATTTCTCTTGAATTGACAGGGTCTCGCACCTCGTTAGAATCCCCGCCGTGCCGCCCCCGCTGGGGCGGCGCTTTCTTTTTCGGGCCCGGGTGCGACCTTGGGCCTCTCTAGGCGGAGACAACCCGTGACATCGCCCTTGCTGCCGACTTTTGCCCGTGCCGAGCTTTCCTTCGAGAAGGGAGAGGGTCCCTGGCTCTACGGCCGAGATGGCGAGCGATATCTGGATTTCGGCGCCGGCATTGCGGTGAACGCCCTGGGCCACGCGCACCCGCATCTGGTGAAGGCCCTGTCCGAGCAGGCCTCCAAGATCTGGCACAGCTCCAACCTGTTCCAGATCCCGGAGGGCGAGCGCCTCGCCCAGCGCCTCGTCGACAACACCTTCGCGGATTTCGTCTTCTTCGCCAATTCCGGCGCCGAGGCGAACGAGGCTGCCATCAAGATGGCCCGCCGCTATCATTACGTGAACGGCAACCCCGAGCGCTTCCACATCGTCACCTTCGAGGGCGCCTTCCATGGACGCACCCTCGGCACCATCGCGGCCGGCGGACAGGCCAAGTACCTCGAGGGCTTCGGTCCCAAGGTGCAGGGCTTCGACCAGGTGCCCGTCGAGGACCTAGAAGCCCTGAAGGCCGTCATCGGCCCGCAGACGGCGGCGCTGATGATCGAGCCGATCCAGGGCGAGGGCGGGGTCAGGAGCGTGTCGCCCGCCTTCCTGCGCGAGCTGCGCGCCCTGTGCGACAGCCAGGGACTGCTCCTGATCTTCGACGAGATCCAGACCGGCGTCGGCCGCACCGGCAAGCTTTTCGCCTATGAATGGAGCGGCGTGACGCCCGACATCATGACGGTCGCCAAGGGCATCGGCGGCGGCTTTCCGCTGGGCGCCTGCCTCGCCACGGCGGAGGCTGGCAAGGGGCTGACGCTCGGCACCCACGGGACGACCTTCGGCGGCAATCCGCTCGCCATGGCGGTCGGCAACGCCGTGCTCGACGTCATCCTGGAACCCGGCTTCCTGGAGAGCGTCGAACGCAAGGGCCTGCTGCTCAAGCAGCGCCTTGCCGAGCTGAAGGACCGCCATCCGAACGTCATCGCCGAGGTGAGGGGGCAGGGACTCATGATGGGCCTGCGCACCGTCGTTCCCAACACGGAATTCGTCAACGCCGCCCGCGAACAGAAGCTCATCGTGATCGGGGCCGGCGACAATGTCGTCCGGCTCCTGCCGCCGCTGATCATCACGGAAGCCGATCTCGGGGAAGCCATCGATCGTCTGGATGCCGCCTGCACGGCCATCGAAGCTGAGCAGAAGAACGCCTCTCAGCCGGGAGCAATTCAATGAAGACCCGCCATTTTCTCGATCTCAGCGACTTTTCCGGCGCGGAGATCCGGCACCTCCTGAATATCGGTCTGGAGATCAAGTCCAAGCGCCGCCGGGGCGAGAAGCCCAAGGACCGCCCGCTCGAAGGCAAGGTCCTGGCGATGGTGTTCGACAAGCCGTCCACCCGCACCCGCGTCTCCTTCGATGTCGGCATGCGCGAGCTTGGCGGCGAGACCCTGATGCTCACGGGCAAGGAGATGCAGCTCGGCCGCGGCGAGAGCATCGCCGATACGGCGCGCGTGCTCTCCCGCTACGTGGATGCCATCATGATCCGCACCCTGGACCATGCCATGGTGACGGAGCTCGCCCAGTACGCCTCGATCCCGGTGATCAACGGCCTGACCAAGACGACGCATCCGTGCCAGATCATGGCCGACATCATGACCTTCGAGGAGCATCGCGGCTCCATCGAAGGCCGGACGATCGCCTGGACGGGCGATGCCAACAACGTGCTGGCCTCCTGGGTCCATGCGGCGGCGCGTCTTGATTTCACGCTTAAGATCGCATCTCCGCCGGAACTTGCTCCGCGCCCGGAGCTTTTGTCCTGGGCGAAACAGGAAGGGGCCAAGATCAGCGTGACCACCGATGCCTTCGAGGCCGCCGAGGGCGCCCACGCGGTCATCACCGATTGCTGGGTGTCCATGGGCGACGACGACGAGTTCCGCCGTCAGAACCTGCTCAAGCCCTACCAGATCAACGGCAGGCTCATGGGCGTGGCCGACAAGGACGCGATCTTCATGCATTGCCTCCCCGCCCATCGCGGCGAAGAGGTGACGGATGAGGTCATGGACGGTCCGCAATCTGTGGTCTTCGACGAGGCCGAGAACCGGCTTCATGCACAGAAGGGCATCCTGGCGTGGTGCCTCGGAGCAGCAAACGCATGAGTTCAGCTTCGCTTGAAGGAAACGACGACGTCGTCCTGCCGTTCGCGGTCGAGCCTCTCGATGTGCGCGGACGCGTGGTCCGTCTCGGAGCCTCCATCGACACCATCCTGGCCCGTCACGGTTATCCCGACCGGGTGGCCCGCGTCATCGGCGAGGCGGCGGCATTGACGGTTATGCTCGGCGCGTCCCTCAAGCTCGAGGGGCGCTTCCAGCTACAGACGAAGACCGACGGCATCATCGACATGGTGGTGGTCGATTTCAATGCACCGGATCGCCTGCGCGCCACGGCCCGCTTCGACAAGGACAGGCTTGAAGCGCTCGGAGCCACGTCGCCGGGAACGGGCGAACTCCTCGGGTCCGGCTATCTCGCCATGACCATCGATCAGGGTTCCGAGCGCAGCCGCTATCAGGGCGTCGTCGCTCTCGAAGGCCAGGGCTTCGAGGAAGCCGCACATCAGTATTTCCGCCAGTCCGAACAGATCCCGACGCAGGTTCGCCTCGCCGTCGCCGAGCAGTTCGAGGAGGGCCGCCATACCTATCGCGCCGGCGGCCTGATGATCCAGTTCCTGCCTTCCTCGTCGGAGCGCCTGCGGCAGGCGGATCTTCATCCGGGCGACATCCCGGAGGGCCATCCCTCGAACGATCTGACTGCGCCCTCCGAAGACGATGCCTGGCTCGAAGCCAAGTCCCTGGTCGGCACGATTGAGGATCACGAACTGGTCGACCCGACTGTTTCCAGCGAGACGCTTCTCTATCGTCTTTTCCATGAGCGCGGCGTGCGCGTCTTCGAAGGTCAGCACGTGCACGAGGAATGCACCTGCTCGCACGAGCGCATCATGGGAATGATGCGTCGCTTCTCGGCGGAAGATCGTCGCGACATGGTCGGCGACAACGGCCGCATCGGCATCACGTGCGAGTTCTGCTCGCGCTTCTACGATCTCGATCCGGCGGATGTGGAAGCCGAGATCGCCAGGTCGGAAGCATAAAGGCAGTGCACGGAGCTGTCGTCATCACCGGCCTTGTGCCGGTGGTCCCGATCTGAAAGCGCAGAGCCTCACCTTATCGAGATGGCCGGGACGAGCCCGGCCATGACGTGAGGTATTATTCAAGAACTTGCGCACGTCGCTGCGAGCCGGCGCATGAAAGCCAGTCCCGCGTCGAGCTGCTCCAGCGTGATGTACTCGTCCGGCTGATGCGCCTGGTTGATCGAGCCGGGGCCGCACACGACGGTGGGAATGCCCGCCGCCTGATAATGGCCTGCTTCCGTGCCGAAGGGCACCGTCTGCGTGTGGTTCTTGCCTGCGATGCGAAGCGCCAGGACTTCCGCAGCCGAACCCGGATCGGGCGCGAGGCCCGGCACGTCGGCGTGGAGAACGGTCTCGATCCGTCCGAACTCGCCGAAGCGGTTGAGGCGCTTCAAGGCCACCTCCTCGACGAAGCGGTTGAGACGGTCGGGGATCTCCTGCGGGTCGAGGCTCGGCAGGCCCCGGAACTCCCAATGGAAGGTGCAGCTCTTCGAGAGGATGTTGCGCGCCGTGCCGCCCGCAATCGTGCCCACATGTACGGTCGTGTAGGGCGGATCGAAGCGCCCGCTCGAGTCGCCGCGCTCGATCATCTCGTCGCCGATGCGGTTCAGCTCCGCGATCAGTTCGGCGGCCGTCATGACGGCGCTGGCGCCGAGATAGGGTTTCGACGAATGCGCCTCGAAACCGTGCACCGTGGTGGAGAAGGTCACGACGCTTTTGTGTGCGTCAACAACCTCCAGCATCGTCGGCTCGCCGACGATGGCGGCCTTCGGCAACGGCAGATCGTGCCCGAGGCGGCGGATGGTGTCGACGACGCCGAGGCAGGTCGTCTCCTCGTCGTAGGAAAGCATGATGTGGATCGGCGTCGTCAGATTGGCGGCCAGAAACTCCGGCACCATCGCAAGCGCCAGCGCATCGAAGGCCTTCATGTCCACGGCGCCGCGTCCGTAGGCGCGCCCGTTCTCCACGCGAAGGGTGAAGGGGTCGGAGGTCCAGGACTGGCCGGTCACCGGCACCACGTCCGTATGGCCGGACAGCACGATCCCGCCCCGATCCTGCGGGCCGATGGTGGCATAGAGCGCAGCCTTCTCACCCGTGTCGTCGAGCACGCGCACGTAAGGCACGTCCCAGCTCCGCAGATAACTTTCGACGAATTCGATCAGGGGCAGGTTCGACTTCGAACTCACGGTATCGAACGAAACCAGCTTCGCCAGCAAATCGAGCGGCGTGAGCCGCTGGCCTTGGGAGGGCATGAGGTCCTCGGGTGGTTGTGTCAGGTCCATGTGACCCGGAACGGCAACGGTGTTAGTCGCCACGGGATCCAGCGTCAATTTTCCAACGGGAAATTCGCGCATGGCGAGTGCCTAGCCAGCTCAGGGTTGCAATAGGAAAATTGCTCATGTAACGAAATAACAAACAAAGGATTGACCATGACCAGCACGCCCGACAGCGCACTCACGGCACTCGCCAACGGCTCCTATCTCTCGGTATGGACCCTGGATTCAAATGCCATATGGGGCCAGATCAGCAAGGCCCGGACCCCGGGAATAGGCCAAGTTTTTTCGATTGCTCCCGCGAAGGGGTCGACAGTGTCGCATCTCTCGGCGACAGAACTCAGCGATGGGCGCTTCGTTGTCGTATGGGAAGAGACTGACGGTTCGGGCAAGCACACGATCCAGGCCCGACTCTTTGGGCGAGATGCGGTGCCGGCTTCAAATGTCTTTGAAATCGGGGCTAGCTCGGCAAATCGAACCTCGCCAAATGTCATTGCAGATCGCGTGGGTGGTTTCTCCGTCGTCGCGACCGATGGCGCAAGCGTGTCGAGAGTCGGTGTCGATGCTTCCGGGGTACAATCCGCTCCGAAACTGTTGATGGACGAGGGTCTTAATCCCTCCGTAACCGTCCTGCAGGACGGCAGCGTCATAACGGTTGCAGCTGTTGCCGCCGACGGAGGCGGGTATGAGATTGCCGGCGTCGCGCAAGGACCCGATGGCCAGATCACGATGTCCAAGATTCTTGCCATCCGGCACGAGCCATGGGTTCCCCACCCGACCGTGGCGGGATTGGCCAATGGCGCGTTCGTGGTGTCATGGGAAGGTGAGGTGAATGGGAAGCAGGCCGCCATTTTCCAGAGCTACCGGAGCGGTGGCATCATTATCGGCACTGCGTCCGATTTTACCCCCACTTCCGTAGCCCAGGCATACGATCATCCTGTTCTGCAAGCGTTGCCGGGCGGCGGGTACGCCTATGCTTTTACCCACGGCACGGCGAGCAATATGAGCGTGTTTCTAGGCTTTGCGCGCAATGAATATGCTTCCCTGTCTGCCGATGAAGCCGACGCCGCAGCGCTTGGCACTCAGTTCGATCCTTCTCTCGCCGTGTTGCGGGATGGACGCCACATCCTCACATGGATCGAACAGAGTAATTCAAGCTCTTTGCTGAGAACGCTGGTTCTGGACGAGCGCACGACAGCCGTGAGCGTCACCGGAACCAACGCTGATGATGATTATCTTGGAACGAAATATGGCGACACGCTGTCCGGGGGCGCTGGCAACGATTATCTCGATGGCAACGGCGGCAGTGATGCCATCGACGGGGGAGCGGGCGCCGACACCATGGTTGGTGGCGGCGATTTCTGGACCACCAGCAACACGACTTATTATGTCGACAACGCTCTGGATAAATGCATCGAAGCTGCGGATGGAGGTACTGATAGGGTCGTGACGTCCGTCAGCTGGACACTCGGGAATTATATCGAGAATCTGACGGCGACGGGCTCCGATGCACTCGCTCTTACCGGCAATAGTTTGGCGAACATTATTGTCGGAAACAGTGGCAACAACATCATCAAGGGCGGAGCTGGCAATGATGTGCTCAATGGCGGCGGCGGAAGCGACACTTTCGTGTTCAATACCAAACCGAGCAAGACCAACTTGGACAAGATCACGGACTTCGACGTGAAGGACGACTCGATCTGGCTCGACAACAAGGTCTTCACCAAACTTGGTAAGAAGGGCTCCGAGACCAATCCCGCGAAGCTGAACAAGTCGTTCTTCAAGATCAGCGACAAGGCCCAGGACAAAGACGACTACCTGACCTACAACAAGAAAACCGGTGTCCTGTCCTACGATGCCGATGGTTCGGGCTCCAAGTACAAAGCAGTCGAGATCGCTACCCTCAAGAAGGGGCTCAAAATGACTGCTGCCGACTTCTTCATTATTTGACGGGGAGTTGTGGCGTAGACAAAAGCCAAACGGCTTTTGTCTACGCTTGGTATCCGTGAGCCTAATGCAGCACGCGCTTGGCGCGGGGAATGTCGAGTGAGAAGGCGGGGATTTCGGCGTTGAAGGTTTCGCCGGTGGCGGTCTCCATCAGATAGGTGCCCTGCATGGTGCCGCTCGGCGTCGGCAATGGGCAGCCGCTCGTATAGCTGAAGCTCTCGCCGGGCCCCAGGACGGGCTCCTCCCCGACGACGCCCGCGCCGCGCACCTCCTGCACGAGGCCGTGCTCGTCGGTGATCGTCCAGTGACGGGCACGGAGCTGGACCCGCTCCGGGCTGGTGTTGATGATCTCGACCGTATAGGCGAAGAAGTAGCGGCCCTGCTCGGGCGAGGATTCTTCGGGCATGTAGCGGGGCGTCACCGTCACGGAGATGCCGCGGGTCACAGCTTTGTACATGAGCCTGCCTCACGCCGGTCGAAGAGTTCCATGGGCCCGTGGTACGGCGGCCTTCGGGTCCCGTCAATCGAGCGAGCGGGGAGGGGTTTCCTTGTTCGTGGCACGTCCCGGGCGTGAAAGCGATTGAGAATTCCGGAACAAGCCTTACAGATACTGTCAGGCTCAACAACTCAATGAGGGCTATGCCCCTCGGAAGACAGACATGGTTGCGTTGAAGGACGGGATACAATCGGCTGATGCCATCATGCGCCTTGCCGAGGCGGGAGCCATCAAACCGGAGACTCCCTTTGCCTCCGACCAGATCCAGCCGGCCAGTCTCGATCTGCGGCTCGGGCGCCGCGCCTACCGGGTCCGCGCCAGCTTCCTGCCGGGTCGCAACCATACGGTTCGGGACCGGCTCGACCAGTTGAGTTTCCATGAGATCGATCTCGCCAAAGGGGCGATCCTGGAGACCGGCAGCGTCTATATCGCAGAACTGCAGGAAGAACTGGCTCTGCCGGAGGACCTGTCGGCCGCCGCCAATCCCAAGAGCTCCACAGGCCGCATCGATGTGTTCACCCGGGTCATCACCGACCGCAGCCAGGAGTTCGACACCATCGGGACCGGCTATCACGGACGTCTCTACGCCGAAATCTCCCCGCGCACCTTCCCCGTCCTGGTGCGAACCGGCACGCGCCTGTCGCAGCTGCGCCTGCGCAAGGGCGATGTGCGCCTGAGCGACGCCGAACTCCTGTCGGTCCATGAGCGGGAACGGGTCGTGACCTCCGCCGAGCCGTCCATCCAGGATGGCGTCGCCGTGAGCGTGGACCTGTCGGGCTTCGGCCCCGACAACCTCATCGGTTACCGCGCCAAGCGCCATACCGGCCTCGTCGACGTGGACAAGCCCGGTTCCTGCCGCGTCGCGGATTTCTGGGAGCCGCTCTATGCGGATTCCAGCCGGACCCTGATCCTGGATCCGGGGCAGTTCTATATCCTGGCTTCCAAAGAGGCCGTGCACGTGCCGCCGGATTATGCGGCCGAGATGGTGCCCTTCGACCCCCTCGTGGGGGAATTTCGGGTCCATTACGCGGGCTTCTTCGATCCGGGTTTCGGCCATGCGGGGGCAGGAGGGGAGGGGGCCCGCGCGGTCCTCGAGGTGCGCTCCCGCGACGTTCCCTTCATTCTCGAAGACGGGCAGATCGTCGGGCGCCTCGTCTACGAGCGCATGGCCGAGCGGCCGAGAGTGCTCTACGGCTCAGGCGCAGGATCGAACTATCAGGCTCAAGGGCTGAAGCTCTCGAAGCATTTCCGCTGACCATCCCAGAACTCTTGTCCTTTCGGCCAGCTGCGAATGGTGCGCCGGCCTAGAAAAGGAGCGTCGGCCTAAAGCGCGGGTCCACCTTTAGGCCGATGCTTCAGTGCTGGCTTGGAGCTGTTTTCAGCCAAGCGGAAACGGCTCTCTTCGTTGGGGCGAACTTTTGAACGGCGAGCCGGATCCACTGCGCCGAAAAGCGCTCTAGTGGTGAGCTGGCCGCTTCTTGCGGGAATTGTGATGCTGCTTGACGCTGCCGGTGCTCTGAGGGATGCCAAGCACACCCTTGACCCCGCCAACAACACCGCCGGTGACGCCGCCAACCGCGCCCCCGACGGCTCCGCCGACCGGACCGGCGGCACGGTTGCCGACGGCAGCTCCCTGTTCGGCACCGCGCACGATTCCTTGCGCCTGAACGGCAGCAGGGACGGAAAGAACGGTGAGGCCAATCGCGGCGAACAAAATACGTGCTTTCATCGGGTTTGCTCCTCTCTTCGGAGAAATCAAACCCAATGGACGAGGTAAGTTCCTTACAGAGCTTCCATCGCACCAGCCGAATAACGCACTTGTCTTCGGGGAGAGCCTGGAGAGGTAGTCCCGCGGCACGTCCTCAATCGGCATGATCGCCCGGCCATCGCACCGTGCCATGATCAGAAAAGCCTACTCGCGTCATGCGGGAACCGATCCGGGGTAAGGATCACAAGAAGGCGTTTGACGTCGACACTGCCACCTTGCTAAAAACGACAGTGTACAGGCGGCACACCGAGCCCTCGGCCAGAACGCTGGAGGCTCTAAGTGCTTGAAATGCTTAGTACGCGCGGGTGTAGTTCAGAGGTAGAACGTCAGCTTCCCAAGCTGAATGTCGTGGGTTCGATTCCCATCGCCCGCTCCAACTTTCTTTAAGCACGCATCCGGATAGAAACCTGTTCCTCAAGGAGGGCAGGGCTCCTCATTCCGCGCCGGCGCGTTGGTCTTAACGGTAGGGTTCTCACGCTCCGGCAGGACGTTTGGCATCGATCGGTCATCCGGCTATTGACAAACGGGATTGGACTGGACATATCGGCAGCCCCGCCGGACGGCTGGTTCGGGCGGGCTTCAAGCACGAGCGACGCGGGCCGGGGCGGGATCGTTGGATCCGGCCGCTGGGTCGGGTCGGGATTGCGGATCCTGCGGGATCCCGATCGGCGCCACGAGCCGGGGCGGCCAGTATCTGGCCAGGTTCCAGGGCTCCTCTGACGACACTGGGAAGCATTCGGCTGGCATCGGCTGGTCCGGATGATGATCACGCGGAGGCGAATACGCTTCTGCGAGCGATGAAGCTTGTCCGAATACTATGGACGACGGCGGCGGCGCCGGTTTCGAGAGAAAATCTTCGAAACAGGTGTTGACCTTCGGCAGGGGTTCGGGTAGATCCTCTGCATCGGCGGCGGGGTTCTTCGGGCCTGGCCGCCTTGGACCTTCGAGGCCTGGCGCTCCTTCGG
>NZ_QDGA01000036.1 GCF_003347665.1 Microvirga calopogonii | reverse complement strand
CCGTTCTTATGCATCGGAAGAGGGATGAGGGCTGGCGGATGTAGCTTAAGCACTTGAAGCAGCGTAGGATTTGGTTGCTGAAGCCGATCCTGCTCTCCGTTCGAGGCTGCCACACCCGCCATGCCGGACGATACACCTGCCACCTTCCCGTTTCCAGCCGTGTCCCGCAAGAAGATCACCGCCGCGTTCGACGGCGGGCGCTTGTCGTCCGACGGCGGCGTCATGCTTCTGGCCCAGGCCGAGCGCCGCCTTGGCATCGCCGAGCGGCTCGCCGGCTTCATCCCGGATCGGCGCGATCCCGTCCGCGTGACGCACGCGATCACAGACATGCTCCGCGCCCGCATCTTCGCCATCGCGTGTGGCTATGAGGACTGCAATGACTTCGGCCCGCTGCGCGCCGATCCGGCGTTCAAGCTCGCCTGCGGGCACCTGCCGGAGACTGGAGCGGATCTGGCCTCGCAGCCGACCCTCTCGCGGCTGGAGAATGCGCCGACGATCCGCGATGCGATCCGGTTGACCTATGCTCTGGTCGATCAGTGGATGGACAGCTATGTCACGCCCCCTGACGGAGTGGTGCTGGACATCGACGACACCTGCGACGTGGTGCATAGGCACCAGCAACTGTCCTTGTTCAACGCGCACTATGACGAGCGCTGCTTTCTGCCGATCCATGTCTATGACAGCACCGGCCGCCCGGTGGCGATCGTGCTGCGGCCGGGCAAGACGCCCTCCGGCCGTGAGGTGCGGGCTTACTTGCGACGCCTCGTGCGCCGCATCCGCACACGTTGGCCTCTCACGCAGATCACGATCCGCGGCGACAGTCACTATGCCCGCCCCGAGGCCATGGACTTCTGCGAGCAGAACGGCGTCAGCTATCTGTTCGGGCTGGCCGGCACCCGGCCGCTCACCGCCAAAGTCCAGAACGAGGCGGATGCGGTGCGCACCCAGCGGGCGGTGGACGACTGCGAGGTCGTGCGTGGCTTTGCCGAGACGACACACCGGGCCAAGAGTTGGTCGTGCGAGCGTCGCGCGATCGCCCGCATCGAAGCCACCCGCCTGGGGCTCGACATCCGCTGTGTGGTCACCAACCTGATCGGGACCAGCGCGCGGGTCATCTATGAGAGCCTATATTGTGCCAGGGGCCAAGCCGAGAACTGGATCAAGTTCCACAAGGCGCACCTCGCGTCCGACCGAACCTCGTGCCGGCGCGCGGTGGCCAACCAAGTTCGGCTGGTGCTGCACACGGCCGCCTACTGGCTGATGCTGGCGGTGCGGGAGGCGATCCCGGCTGCACGCGATCTCGCCCGGGCTGAGTTCGCCACGCTGCGGTTGCGCCTGCTCAAGATCGCCGTGCGGGTGCAGGAAACGGCGAGCCGCATCCGACTGGCCTTCGCCTCCGGCTGCCCGGACGCTGACCTCTTCCGCGCCGTAGCGGCGACACTCCTGCCCAGCCCGCGAGCAGCCTCGCCCTGAGAGACGGGGCCGCCATCGCCCTGATCGCTCTATCCTGCCCCTGCCAACGCGTTCCCCACGTGCCAGACCTCGCTGCGGTGAAAGAGACGCAACGGATTGGCTCGCCTCGCCGCAAATCAGGTCAATGCAGCAAACTCTGGTGAATAGGAACGGCTAAACCTGCGAAGTGAGTACGGCAGGATCACCTCCGGAAAAGGATGCCAAAGGCTTCCGGTCGGTGTCCTCCGCGCGCGTGGACGTCCGCGTGGGCTCAGAAGGTGTGACCGCCAGTGTAAAGATCTGCGTTGTCACGATCGTCGCCGCCAGGACGAACAAATAGGTCAGCACGAGCGGTAGCGCCGGCAGGAAGTTGAATTGAGGAAATGCGCCGAGGACGAACGGCACATACCAAGACGTTCCGGAAATGGCACCGGATGTGAGCAGCAGGAAGCGCTGGCTTGGGCCCAAGCCATCGAACAGAGGGCGCCCGATGTGATCATGGATCAGGGGCAAGACGGTTCGGTGGATGAAAATTCCGTTCAGGGTCAGGACACTGACGACAATCAGCTTGGCCCAGACTTTCTGGTTCGACAGCTTGATGGGGTCAAAATAGCTGTAGAAGACGAGGAATCCCAACCCTGTTATCCAGAGAAGAAGCAAGCCGAAGGCAACGATCCTGGAAAATAGATGAATAACGTCGTAATGATCTTTGCTGACCTTATGGGGGATAACAAATCTAAGTATGAATATATCGAGCAATGTTGCTGTTCCAAGCCCAAACACCAATCCGATAAGATGACCGATGATCAGGCTTGACTTTAAGGTCGCCACTGGGTCGACCATAATTCTGTCTAGCAAAATTTGTGGAAACATGAGCTCTCTCCCCAGACTTTGATATTGTGGGCAGATTCTCAATTTACATGGATTTTCCCGTGAAAAATGGCGAAAACTTGGAAGTCATGCCTGCAATGATAAGAAAAATTAACATAGATCTATATAAAATTGGCTAGTACTTTATGTACTTACTATTAGGTCTTGTCCAAGACCTTAGATTCTTGAACATGCCATGTTTGCAGCTACCTATGTCCAGCTTCCAAAAAGATCTGTTCTGTCATTCAGCTGCTTGATCATGTTTATGCGGGGCAACATCTTCGGTCTGTCAAATGGATCACATCGGCCTGACAATGGATCAGCCCCGTTGGATGCTTGCCAGATTGGTCGGAAGACTTGAGCGGGTCGGGTCGGAGGCCACCGGAATTCCCGCGAGAGCCGTATATTCAGGGCGATGGCAGCGCCCGCCGAAGATTCAGTCTTTGGCATAAAGCACGAAGTGGCGGCTTCGCCCTGCGAACTCACGTTCGTATTCCCGCCCGATCCGCCAGCCATGCCGCTCGTAGAACCGGCGCGCGGCGTGATTGTCGCGAAAGCATTCGAGGCTCTTCGCGCCCTGTGCTTCGGCTTCACGCAACAGAAGCGCACCGCCGCCCCTGCCGCTGGCGACGGGATCCATGAACAGCATGTCGATGTGGTGGTCCGTCATGAGCAGGAATCCGACCGGGCTTCCGTCGGAGACCGCGACCAGCATGCGTTCCCATGAAGCGGTGAACCGCTCGGCGAAGAAGGCGGCGTCCCGGCCCACGAGCACGTCCGGCTCCAGAATATCCGCGAAGGCCGCCCGATAGGACCGCTCGGCGATGGCTGCCAGAGCCGGAATATCATCGGCCCCGGCAGGCCGCGCGATCACGATTGGCCCCGCAGGCGCGGATCGAGCGTGTCGCGCAGGGCGTCACCCAGGAGATTGAACCCGAAGGACAGGAACAGGATGGCGAAGCCGGCGAAGATCGCGCTCCATGGCGAGAGCATGAGGAAGTTGCGGCCCTCCGACAGCATCAGGCCCAGCGACGGCGTGGGCGGCTGCGTGCCGAGGCCGAGGAACGAGAGCGAGGCTTCGACCAGGATGGCGGCGGAGAGCAGCAGGCTCGTCTGAACCAGGATCACGGAAGCGAGGTTCGGCAGGATGTGCAGGAAGATGATGCGCGCGTCCGACGCGCCGATCGCCTTCGCGCCCGCCACATATTCGCTTTCGCACAGAACGAGCGCCGGGCCGCGCAGGAGGCGGGCGAAGATCGGCGTGTAGACGACCGCGATGGCGGCGGCCGCGCTGTAGGTGTGAGGTCCCAGGACGGCGATGATGCCGATGGCGAGCAGCATCACCGGGAAGGCGAAGAGCACGTCCATGACGCGCATGATGATGCGGTCGAGCCAGCCGCGGTAATAGGCGGCGATGAGGCCGAGCGCACCGCCGGCGAGCAGCGCGATGCCCACGGCGAGCAGGCACGCGATGAGCGAGGTACGATAGCCGTAGAGGATACGCGTCAGCACGTCCCGGCCGAGCTGATCCGTGCCGAACCAGTTGAGTTCGGACGGGGGGCGCAGGCGCCGCGCGACGCTCTGCGCCATGGGGTCGTAGGGAGCAAAGAGCGGCGCCCCGATGGCGAGGATGAGCTGGATCGCCACCAGGATGACGGCAAAGGTCAGAAGCTTGTTCTTGGCCAGCTGCTTCACGGCTCAGGCCCTCACACGGGGATCGACGACGATGTAGAGGAAGTCGACGAGAAAGTTCACGAACACGAAGCCTGCCGTCACCACCAGGATGGTGGCCTGGATCAGCGGATAATTGCGCTCGGCGATGGCCCCGAGGATCAGGCGGCCGAGACCCGGAATGGCGAAGACCTGCTCGACCACGATGGCGCCGCCGAGCAGATAGCCGGTCATGATGCCGACGCTGGTGAGAAACGGGATCAGCGCGTTGCGCAGGGCGTGCTTATAGACCACGCGCCGCTCCGGCAGCCCCTTGGCCCGGGCGGTGCGCACGTAATCCTGCCCCAGCGCATCGAGCATGGCCGAGCGCACGAGGCGGGAGAGATTGGCGAGGATCGGCAGCGCCAGGGCGAAGGCGGGCAGCACCATGCGCTGGAGATTGCCGACGGGATCCTCCGAGAAGGGCACGTAGCCGAGCGACGCGAACCCCGGGGCCCAGCTGGAAAGAAGAAGGATCAGCACGATCCCGAGCCAGAAGGACGGGATCGTCAGGCCCGCGATGGCGGAAACGCGCATGGCCACGTCTGCCGCGCCGCCGCGCGTCTGCGCCATCAGGCAGCCGACCGGGACGGCGAGAACGGCCCCGACGAGGAGAGACAGGAAGGTGAGCTCAAGCGTCGGCCACAGATGCAGGAGGATCTCGGTCGAGACCGGCCGGCCCGTCCAGAGCGAGGTGCCGAAATCACCACGAAGCGCCGATCCGGCCCAGAGCAGGTACTGCTCGATGATCGGACGGTCGAGGCCGACGCGGCGGTTGAGCTCAGCCATGCGCTCGGGCGTGATCTCGGTATTCGCTCCGAGCATGATCGCAACCGCGTCGCCGGGGATCATCCGGATCATCAGGAACACGATGACAGACACGCCGAAGAGGACGATGACGAGATCGATGAGGCGTGCGAGCAGGACGCGGTTCATACGGACGGGCTCTCTTCAAATGAGCATCCCGGCGCCGCGCGAGAGCGGCGCCGGGATGGCGGCAGATGATCAGTAGGACGCGTTGCGCAGCATCAGGAGCGAGCGGTTCGGCATTGTCTCGAAGCCCTGCAGCTTGCTGTTCATGGCCGAGAACAGGGTGCCGTAGGTCAGGTGCGCCACCGGACCCGAGCAGGCGAGCTTCTGCTGCACCTTGTCATAGGCGGCTTTCCGCGCCGCCTGGTCCTGCTGGGTGCGCGCCTGGTCGAGCAGCCCATCGATCTCGGCATCCGAATACTTGAACACGTTGGTCGATCCGCCGGTGCGGAACGTGCGGTAGAAGTAGTCGTCCGGATCGGGCTGGCCGGCATTGATCGAAGCGAACAGGTCGAAGTTGCTGTTGCGCCAATCCTGGATGAACTGGCCCTGCTCCTGGTTGACGAGTTCGACCTTGAAGCCGGCCTTGTTCAGCTGCTCCTGTACCACCTGGGCGACGTCCTTGATGTCCTGGCGCGGCAGGACCTTCATGGTGACGGCGACCGGCGTGGCGACGCCCGCTTCCTTCAACAGCGCCTGCGCCTTGGCGGGGTCGGGCTTGTAGCAGGCGAACTGGTTCACATCGAGCGCCCAGTTCTTCAGGGCCGGCGACAGCGGACCGCCGGGCACGCCGGCGCCGAAGAGGGCCGCGTCGACGATCTCCTGGCGGTTGATGGCGTAGTTCACGGCCTCGCGCACCTTCGGATTGTCGAAGGGCGGCTTCGACACGTTCATGCCGATGAGCGTGTAGGCGAGATCCATGGTCTCGGAGAGCTTCACGTTCGGCTTGCCCTTGAGCTGCAGGGCGGTGGCCGCATCGATGTTGGGCAGAAGCGCATATTGCCCGTTGCTCAGACCCACCTGACGGGTCGCCGATTCCGGCACGATGTTGAACTTGAGGCCTGCGAGCTTCGGCATGCCCTTGTCCCAATAGGCCTCGTTCTTGGTCAGAAGAATGAAGCCGTTCGGCTGCCATTCCTGGAACTTGAACGGTCCCGTGCCGACGGGAGCCTTCTGCAGGGCGTCCTTGTTCGCCTCCATGCTTCCCGGCACGATGGCGATGGTGGCGAGCGAGCTGAGGAGCGCGGCGGACGGCTCCTTGAGCCTCAGTTCCACGGTCGTGGCATCCACCGCGTTGGCTTTCTCGACAGCCGAGAGGCGGCTTGCGAGCGGTGAAGCGATATCCTTGCTCAGCACGCGGTTGATCGAGGCGACCACGTCCTTGGCCTCCATGGCGGAGCCGTCATGGAATTTCACGCCCGAGCGCAGCTTGAAGGTATAGGCCTTGCCATCCGGGGCGACGGTCCAGGATTCGGCGAGGCCCGGGACGATCTTCAGGTCCTTGTCGACGGCCGTCAGACCTTCATAGATGTTGCCGTTCACCACCATGAAGCTCGGGAAAGCCGTGATGAGATGCGGATCGAGGCCCGTGGGGCCATTGTCCGCTCCGATCTCCAGAACCTGAGCCGAGGCGGAGGCCATCGCCGCCACCATGAAACCTGCACCGATTGCGCTGCGCAGTGCTGACCTGACCATGCGTCTTTTCTCCCTTGGAAGCCGCCGAGGATTTATAGGCCATCGCCGGGAGCCTGTCATGGTCCAATCTCATACCACTCTGGACCAGTTCAGCGCCTGTGCTATGGTCTCTCGCACAATCGAAGCATCCCGGAGCAGCCCATGTCGCAACGCCCCCTCGTCAAAGCCATCGGCGTGATCAGCGGCACGTCCATGGACGGGATCGACGTCTCCATCGTGGAAACGGACGGCGACACCGTCGTGAAGCTGGGGCCGGGACGGACCTTCTCCTATCCGGAGGATCTGAGGAAGACGCTCCAGGCGCTGATCGCCGAGCCGGCACGGGCGCAGAGCGAGCCGCTGGAGGATCTCGAGCGGGCAGTGACGGACGCGCATATCGCGGCGATCCGGCGTTTCATGACGGAAACCGGCATCCCCGCCGCTGACGTGAGCCTGATCGGCTTCCACGGCCAGACCGTCTATCACCGGCCGGAGGTTCGCTTCACGCGCCAGCTCGGCCTCGGCGACCGGGTGGCAGCGGCGCTCGGCATCGACACCGTCTATCGCTTCCGTCATGCGGATGTGGCCTCGGGCGGCGAAGGCGCGCCTTTCGTGCCGCTCTATCACCGGGCCCTGGCGAGCGAGCTGTCACAGCCGGTCATGATCCTCAATCTCGGCGGCGTCGGGAACGTGACCTATATCGACCGCGATACGGTGATCGCCTTCGACACCGGCCCCGCGAGCGCGCTGCTCGATGATTTCATCCTGCGCCGCCGCGGTCTGAGCTTCGACGAGAACGGACAGCTCGCGGCCTCCGGAAAGGCGGACGCGAACCTCGTTGCGGAGTTCATGCTCAACCCGTTCTTCGACCGCCCCGCCCCGAAATCCCTCGACCGTCAGGACTTCCATGCCCGCGCCAAGGGCGTGGAGGCGCTGTCCGATGCGGATGGCGCCGCGACTCTGGCGGAGTTCACGATCCAGTCCGTCATTGCCTCCCTGCGCCACGTTCCGCGCGCGCCGCAGCGCTGGCTCGTCACCGGCGGCGGACGGCGCAACGCGCATTTCATGAAGCGCCTGCACGAGGAATTGGGAGTGCCCGTCGATCCCGTCGAGGCCGTGGGATGGGACGGCGATTTCCTGGAGGCGCAGGCCTTCGGGTATCTGGCCGTGCGCTCCACGCTCGGCCTGCCCCTGAGCCTTCCCACGACGACCGGCGTGCCACATCCCATGCCCGGCGGCGAACTGCACCGCGCCGCGTGAACCTGCCATGCCCCTGACAGCAACGATCGAACGGGCCTTCGCGCCTGCCGCCGCATCCGTTCGCGACGGCAGGATTCCCGGTGCCGTGCTCGGCATCGTCACCGCCGACGGCGAGCGGGCCGTGCAATGGGCCGGCCATGCACAGATCGAGCCGGAACGCGAAAGCGTTTCTCGTGAAACATGGTTCGATCTCGCGTCCCTGACCAAGGTCATCTTCACCACGACACGCATCCTGCATCTCGTGGAAGCAGGCAGGATCGCGCTCGACGATCCCCTCGTGACCGTCATCCCGGACCTTCGCCAATACGACATGAACGCGGCGGAGCGACGGCTCACCTTCCGCCAATGCCTCGCGCACCAGACGCATCTGCCCGCCGTCGAGCCGCTCTACACCTACGGCCAGGATCCGAACACCTTGCGCGCCTTCATCCTGCAGCGCGTCTGGCAAAGCGGGCCTCCGGTCTATTCCGACATCAACTTCATGCTGCTCGGCATCGCCATCGAGCGCATCACCGGACAGGCGCTGATCGATCAGCCGCTGCCTGAACGCTTCTCGTTCCGGCCCGACCCGAAGCTTTGCGCGGCAACCGAAAAGGACACATGGCGCGGGCGCGTCGTTCGTGGCGAAGTGCATGACGAGAACGCCTTCGCCCTCGGCGGGGCTTCGGGCCATGCGGGATTGTTCGGCACCATCGACGGCGTGCTCGATTTCGCCCGGTCGATTCTCAACGGCTCCGTCCTTTCGCCCGAGTCCATCAAGGCCATCCGCACGCGCGAATCGGAGAAGCGCACGGTCGGATGGGAAGGCTTTCATCCCGGCTGGCATGGCGGCGATTCCTGTTCCCCCGGCACCATCGGTCACACGGGTTTCACAGGCACCGGGTTATGGCTCGATTTCGAGCGCGGCCTCGCCTGGTCGCTGCTCACAAATCGCGTTCACCCGAGCCGTCACACGGACAGCGGGATTCTGGCCCTCCGCCGTGCAACGGGCGAGCAGGTGATCGCGTTGTTCGACCAAACCGCGCGACTTTAAGGATGCCAACAGAAAGTTGATCGCCGCTCCGATCCGGGTTCATTCGGGTCGTTGTGAAGCATCGTCAACTGGTCCTATACTGGTCTGGAAGAAAGTTGGCACAATGGCGACAGAACATTTCAGCACCCGTTACCAGGATCTCGACACCTGGCCGAGCCTCGACGTCCTCTCGGCCTTCTATGAAGGCCAGCTCGCGGCGGTGGCCGCCGTCCGGCCCTCCCTTCCGGCCATCGCGGCCGCGGCGGAAGAGGCGGTGAAGCGCCTACGCCGGGGTGGGCGGCTCGTCTATGCGGGGGCCGGCACCTCGGGCCGCATCGGCGTCCAGGACGGAACGGAATTGCCGCCGACCTTCAACTGGCCAGACGACCGGGTGGTCTATCTGATCGCCGGCGGCACGGGCGCCATCATGCAGGCGGTCGAGAACGCGGAGGATTCGGTCGAGGAAGGCATCGCGGGAATCCGCGACAACGGCATCGGCCCGGACGACGTGGTGATCGGGGTCGCCGCCAGTGGCCGGACGCCCTTCACCATCGCGGCCCTGAAGGAGGCGGCCTCGCGCGGCGCGCAGACCATCGGCATCTCCAACAATCCCGACACGCCCATTCTGGACGCCTGCTCCCATCCGATTCTCGCCGATACGGGCGAGGAGGTGATCGCCGGCTCGACCCGCATGAAGGCGGGCACCGCGCAGAAGGTCATCCTCAACCTCCTGTCCACCCTGATCATGGTCAGGATGGACCGGGTCTATCGCGGCCTGATGGTCAACATGCGCGCGACGAACGCCAAGCTGCGCCGCCGCAGCGAGATCATGGTCTCGCAGATCACCGATTGCGACGACGCCACCGCCGTCGAGGCGATCCGGCAATCGGACGGCGACCTGAAAACGGCTGTTCTC
The DNA here is from genome assembly GCF_003347665.1 of Microvirga calopogonii. Lineage (GTDB taxonomy): Bacteria > Pseudomonadota > Alphaproteobacteria > Rhizobiales > Beijerinckiaceae > Microvirga > Microvirga calopogonii. The sequence goes on along the minus strand of NZ_QDGA01000036.1, from coordinate 38,917 downwards.
ATCGCGCTCGGCGCAAGTCCGACCGAGGCGCGCGGTGCGCTCGAGCGAAACGGTGGCAATCTGCGCAAAGCCCTGGCAGACTTCACCAAGACAGAATAACGAGTCAGCCGGTCATCCGGCTGAAAAAAGAGGCAACGGGTCATGGGGCTGGGGCTTGGCATCGACGCGGGCGGCACCGCCACGCGCTGGCGGCTGGCGGATACGAGCGGTCAATGCGTGGCCCAAGGCTCCGTCGCTCCCCTGACCGGCCACCTCTTCTCCGCCGCCGCCGAAGAGCGCGCCCGCCAGATCGTCCTCGACATGGCCCAGGCGGTGATGAAGCAGGGCCGGCCGCTGGGCATCATCGCGGGCATCACGGGGCTGACCCGCGACACCCCCGCCGAGGCGACCATGCGGGCCCTGTTCGCGGAGACCTTCGAGCTCGCGCCCGACAAGGTCTTCGTCGCGGAGGACATGTGGATCGCCTACCTGTCCTATTTCGCCCTGGGCGAAGGCATCCTGGTCTATAGCGGCACCGGCTCCATCGGCTATTACCTGTCGGAGGACAAGGAGGTCATCCGGGTCGGCGGGCGCGGCAACCTGATCGACGACGGCGGCTCCGGCTTCTGGATCGCCCGCGAGGCCCTCAAGGCCGTGCTGCGGGCCGAGGAGGAGAGCCCCGGCGCGGGCTGGACGACGATTCTCGGCACCTGCCTCGCCAAGGCCCTAGGCGGCACGGACTGGAACATCGTGCGATCCTTCGTCTATGGCGGCGACCGCGGCAAGATCGGGTCGCTCGCCCGCGCCGTGGGCGAAGCGGCCCAGACCGGCGACGGAACCGCCCTGGGGATCCTGAAAGACGCGGGCGAGGAGCTGGCCCGCCTCGCCAATGCGCTGATCAAGCGCCTCGGCCCCCGGCCCGTGGCCCTGGTGGGCGGCTCGGCGCGGCTCCACCCAGTCCTGTCCGACGCCTTCCGGAAGCAGCTGGTGGCCCCGGTCGAGTTCATTGCCACCGACCTGGACGCGGCCCTCACGGCGGCCCGACTGGCGGCGACGATCAACAGGATGTGATGGCCTTCACGGACTGGCTGCCCCTTCGCATTAGTCTTTTGAAGTGACACCCTCCAATGTCATGGCCGGCCTTGTGCCGGCCATCCCGATAAGGAAAAGCGTCGTGTCTCTCCAATCGAGATCACCGGCACAAGGCCGGTGATGACGTGGAAGGGCGAGCCTCCCGCCTCTTACAGTCCGTCGCGCAAGCCTGCCTCCTCGTGCCCCTAGCCCGGAAGAGCTTGCCTAATCGGCCCTGCTCGTCCAAGACTTCCGGCATCGTATCCAGATCCGAGACGATTTCAGCGATGCATGCTCTCTTCGTGGGCCAGACCTATATCGACGTGACCTTCCTGGCGGACGAGCTTCCGACGGGGGATGAGAAAACCGTGGCGCGGGATTATGCGATCTCGTTCGGCGGCAATGCGGTCACGGCCGCCTTCGCGTGCGCCAAGCTCGGAATCGCCCCCGACCTGCTGACCTCCATCGCCGATGACTGGCTTGGCCGCATGTTCATCGACATGGCGGCGAAATACGGCATCTCGGTCCACCACCGGAAGGTCCACGAATCGTCCCTGTCCTTCATCATGCCCAGGGGCGGCAAGCGCGCCATCGTCCGCTGCCGCGACGACCATTACCTGCATCCGGTGCCGCCGCTGAACATCCAGGGCTGCAAGGCCCTGCACCTCGACGGCCACCAGGCGGATGCGGCCATGCATTACGCCAAGATCTGCCGCGAAGCCGGCATCCTCACCTCGCTCGACGGCGGCGGCCTGCGCTCCAACACCCATGAGCTCCTGGAGTTCATCGACGTGGCCATCGTGGCCGAACGTCTCTGCGAGCAGATGGATCTCAGCCCGTCAGGGATGCTGGAGTACCTCAAGAGCCGCGGCTGCAAGATCGGCGGCGTGACCTTGGGCGAGCGCGGTCTCGTCTGGTACGACGAGACCGGGCAGGAAAGCGTCCTGCCGGCCCTGAACGTTCCCGGCGAAGCCGTGGTGGACACCAACGGCGCCGGCGACATCTTCCACGGCGCCTATGTCTATTCCGCCATGGCCCGCCCCGACCTGCCCTGGCGCGAGCATTTCATCTTCGCCCGCGCAGCGTCCGCCCATGCGATCCAGCACCTCGGCAACGAGGCGAGCCTGCCGAGTATCGAGGACATCTCACAGGTGCAGGAGCGCTACACCGAGCGCAAGCTGGCGGCTTGAGCGCTACCCCCTTCTCCGGGCTTAGGCATCGGACGTCACTTCGCAGCTGCGTCCGATGCTCTTAAGTTTTCGTTTCGCTTGACTGCTCACGCAGAACTGGGTCCGTCTCCACGGACGTAACCCTTCGAGTCGCTGGCGCGGCCTTGGGTCAGCGATGCGCCAGACTTGACATAAATCAACACGGAATGTGTCGGTCTGCGGCCTAATACCCTTTGATCGCTGAAGGGAGAGGCACATGCTCAATATACCTCGAAACCTCAGTGCAACCCTGTTGATCGGGCTCGCCTCCGTTTGCTGCACAGGTTTGAACGCCTCCGCGCAACCGCTCACCTTGAGAGTGAGTCCGAGCGCACCAAGGGTCTTCACGGATCGCGAAGGAACATGGGAGCGCGTCCCGGTAAGTGATCTCTGGACGACAGGCGAGAGGTACGATGAGCCGAGTGGCGTGCGCATCGGACGCGGCAGCGTGATCCCGAATTGGGTGGAAACGTCGCCCATGAGGAATGTCTCCATTCGCCGGCTTCGGCATTACGGGCATTACGGCTATTTCGTCTCGCCCGATGATCGGCTCGTGATCGTCAACCCAGCCTCACATCGGGTTGCGCGGGTCGTGCGGCACAGCGCCTGATCATGGCCGCTCGACAGGTGCGAGTACTGGAACCGCTTGCACTCGCATCGGATCGTCGCCGTTCTTTGCTGGGTCGCATCCTTCACGCGGAAAGCCATGTCGGGTTTTCCGCGTGATACGCGAGAGCATCGGCCGCACAGTGACGATCCGCCTTCAAGTCCGATGCTCCGTGAGATCCAACCTACGCGTGATGCCGACGGCATCGAAGAAGGCTTCGTCGTGGCTGACGATCAGCAGCGCGCCGTCATAGGCCCGCAGCCCCGCCTCGACGGCCTCGATGGAATCGATATCGAGATGGTTCGTCGGCTCGTCCAGAATCAGGAGAGCCGGCGGCCTCGGCCCGCCCAGCACGCAGGCGAGGCCCGCGCGCAGCACTTGCCCGCCGCTCAGCGTTGAGACGAGCTGCAAAGCCGCATCGGCCCGAAACATGAACCGGGCCAGGGCCGCCCGGCAGGCATTCTCGTTCGCGTCCGGATTGATGCGGCGGAAGTTGTCGCGGATCGTGAGGGACGGATCGAGCAGGCTAACCTGCTGGTCGAACAGCGCGAACTCCGTCATGACCTTCACATTCCCGCTCCAGGGCTGCAGCTGCCCGGTGATCAGCGCCAGCAACGTGGTTTTGCCCGAGCCGTTCGGCCCGGTGACGGCGATCCGCTCCGGACCGACGATGGCGAACGAGATGTCGCGCAGGATCGGCCGTCCCGGCCCGTAGCCGACGCTCGCGCCGTCGATGGAGAGAGCCGTCTTGCCGGCCGGCAGATGCGTCGGCGGAAGCACCACGGAGAACGGCAGAAGGACCTCGATGCGCTCACGCGCGGAAGCGGCCTCCTCGTGAGCCTGCACGCGGCGGCGCTCGGCAAGACGCGCATTGCTGGCAGCCGTTTCCTCGCTGCGGTTCTTCAGCCCGTTCATGAGAATGCGCGGCATGTCTCCCTTGGCGCGCTTTCTCTTGGCTGTCCCATCCTTGCGCGCCTTCCGCTCGGCGGTGTCCTGCGCTTTGCGGTCGACCTCGGCCACGCGCTTTTCCGCATCCGCCAGATCGCGCCGAACCGCCGCGAGTTCCAGCGCCTTGCGCTCACGATAGCGACTCCAGCCGCCGCCGTAGCGTGTGGCTCCGAGCGAAGTCAGCTCGACGATGACATCCATGGTGTCGAGCAGTTCGCGGTCATGGCTGACGACAATCGCCCCTCCCCGCCAGCTGGCGAGGAGGTCGAGCACCGCGTCGCGCCCGTCCCGGTCGAGGTTGTTCGTCGGCTCGTCGAGGAGCAGGAAATCGGGCTCCGAGAAGATGAGCGCCGCAAGGCGGGCCCGCGTGTTCTGCCCGCCCGACAGGCTCGACAGAGGCGTGTCCGGCGGCACGTGGAGACCGACTTCCGCGAGGCAGGAGGACATTCGCGCCTCCAGCGTCCAGTCGGCGTTGGCCAGTTCCTCGGCCGACGCGTCGCCGGCCTCGGCGCGGCGCAGGAGCGCCAGCGCATCGACGGCACCGAACAGGGACGCGATGGTCCCGGCCGGATCGACCTGCACCGTCTGGCGCAGAAGACCCAGGCTGCCGTGAACGGTGACGCTACCGGAATGGGGTTGCAGCGCGCCGGCGATCAGCCGAAGGAGCGTGGTCTTTCCGACGCCGTTGCGTCCGACAAGCCCTGTGCGCTCCGGACCGAAATTCAGATCGAGATCGGAAAGAAGAGTACGCCCGTCAGGCGCGGACCATGAGAGATGGGAGAGAGTGATCGAAGCAGGCATGGATATGGATGTCCCCGGTGGCAAGGCAGGTCGGCATTGCTGTCCGGTTGAAATCCATTGCGGCACACATCCTGTCGAAACAAACGCCTCTCGGGCGTCCGGCGACCTTATACAAAACGAGGCGCCCTGCCGCAAACTTGCGGCCGGACGCCTCCTTGTTGCTGGCGGCCGTCAGGCCGCCTTCTTCTGATAATCCTTCACGTCCGAGAACTGGATCGCTTTGTAGCGGTCGACCTCGTATTGAAGATTGAACATGTTCGGCGCCATGAAGACCGGCGCCTCGTCGAGATCCCGCGCCATGGACGACAGGTGGCTCTCGATGAACTTGTCGAGCTCGCGCGGATCGTCCGCCGTGATCCAGCGGCAGATGGAGAAGCGGGTCGGCTCGTAATCGATGGGCAGGCCGTACTCGGCTGCGAGCCGTTCTTTCAGCACATCTAGCTGCAGCGCGCCGACGACGCCGACGATGGCGCCGGAGCCGTCCTGCGGCACGAAGAGCTGCACGACGCCCTCTTCCGCCATCTGCTGCAGCGCTTCGCGCAGCTTCTTCGCCTTCATGGCGTCCTGCAGCTTGATGCGGCGCAGGATTTCCGGCGCGAAGCTCGGCACGCCGCGGAACACGATGTCCTCGCCTTCGGTCAGCGTATCGCCGATGCGCAGCGTCCCGTGGTTCGGGATGCCGACCACGTCGCCGGCCCAGGCTTCGTCCGCGATGGCGCGGTCCTGGGCGAAGAAGAATTGCGGCGAGTTCAGGCTCATGGGCTTGCCCGTGCGCACCAGCTTCACCTTCATGCCGCGCTGAAGTTTTCCCGAGCAGATGCGCATGAAGGCGATGCGGTCACGGTGGTTCGGATCCATGTTGGCCTGGATCTTGAACACGAAGCCCGACATCTTGGGCTCGCCCGCTTCGACGAGGCGCTTGTCCGCCTCCTGGCCGCGCGGCGGCGGCGCATAGGAGGCCAGCGCGTCGATGAGATCGCGCACGCCGAAATTGCGCAGGGCGCTGCCGAAGAACACGGGCGTGAGATGGCCTTCGCGGAAGGCCTGCAGGTCGAAAGGCTTGCAGGCTTCCTGCGCCAGCATGACCTCCTCCTGCCACGCATCCGCCTCGCCCAGTGGCAGCAGGCTCATCAGCCTCGGATCCTCCGGACCCGACACCTCCGTCGGCTCCTCGTCCGTATCGATGCGCCGGACCATATTGCGACGCAGGTCGAAGGTGCCGGCGAAGCTCTTGCCCTGGCTGATCGGCCAGGTGACGGGTGCGGTGTCCAGCGCCAGCGTCTTCTCGATCTCGTCGAGGAGGTCGAAGGGGCTGCGCGCCTCGCGGTCCATCTTGTTGATGAAGGTCACGATGGGGATATCGCGCATGCGGCACACCTCGAAGAGCTTGCGCGTGCGCGCCTCGATGCCCTTCGCGGCGTCGATCACCATGATGGCGGAATCCACCGCCGTCAGCGTCCGGTAGGTATCCTCGGAGAAGTCTTCGTGGCCCGGCGTGTCGAGCAGGTTGAAGACGCAGCCGCCGTACTCGAAGGTCATCACCGAGGTCACGACCGAGATGCCGCGCTCCTTCTCGATGCCCATCCAGTCGGACCGGGTGGAAACGCGGTTCTTCTTGGCCTTCACCTCGCCGGCGAGCTGGATCGCGCCGCCGAACAGCAGGAGCTTTTCGGTCAGCGTGGTCTTACCCGCGTCGGGGTGGGAGATGATCGCAAAGGTGCGGCGGCGGCCCACGGGGGCCGGGAGATCGGTCATGGCGGTCAAAAATTCTCTGGGAACGACGGTGGGGACAGAACGCCGCAGCGCCCCGCCCTTTTGCTGGCCTCTTCTCACCCCATATGGGGGTTTCCCGTCAACAGCGAAAGGAGGTGATCCAGTGTCTCATTGTCATACCCTACGGTCCCCGGTTGCCGTGACCTGGATCTTGGCCTCTGCCGAGATCGGTGCGTAACGCACGTCAAGGAGCGGCTCCTTATGGGCCGTGGAACCGACAATGGAAAGGCCGCCCCGAGGGGCGGCCTTTCTTTTTGATTCGACGAACTTTACGCCCCGAGCAGTTTGCCCGTCCGCTTGGCCGTGGTTCCGGCCACCTTGGCGATGCGCATACCTTTCGTGACGAAGCGCACGGCGACCCGGGCGAACATCACGCCGTCGGTGGGCGCCTTGGCTGGGGTCACGGCGCCGGTCAGCGGATCGATCACCTCCGCCAGGACGTCACCCTCCTTCACCTTCGTGCCGATCTCGGCCCTGAACACCAGGATGCCGTTCTCCGGAGCCTGGACCGGCTCGGAGGCCGCCAGAGGGGTGGCCTGGCAGAGAGCCTCGGGCACCTGCGGCGCATCGCCAGCGATGGCGCCGCGCAGGACCAGGTAATCGACCATGGCGGCCGCGTCGGCCCGGCCCGTCTCATGAGTCACGTCACGCTCGCCCCGGAACTCCAGCGTGGTGGAGTGACACGCGAACGGAATCGGGTGATCGGGAAACCGCTCCGCCAGCTCCGCCCAGGGGCGGCTGCAGGCCTCATCGAAGGGCTCGTCGCCGGAGACATCGGCGATGAGATAGGCATGGGAGCCGAGGAGCGCCGAGAGCGGGGCGAATTCCTCCGCCGAGCGGGTATGGGTGTAGAGATGCACCACGGCTTCCGAGTCGCAGTGCAGGTCGAGGACGATGTCCGCCTCCTGGGCGAGGCCCAGCAGGGCCTTCTTCATGACCTCGGCGGCATTGGACGGCTGCCAGGCCTCCAGCTCGGCCCGCAGGGCCTCCCGGATCAGGCGGACATTCTCGTCCCCGTCCTGGGTGAGCTTGCCCTCGATCCGCTCGGCCACCTTCGGGACCAGGTGCGGATAGCCGCGGTTGAAGTTGATGCCGTCGGCGAGGTGGAAGCGGCCGATATGGTCGCCCATGACCCGCTGGGCGAGGCCGATGGGATTGGCGGCCGGCACGAGGATGATCTCGCCCTTGATCCTCCCCTCGGCCTCGAGAGCCCCCAGGCGCTCGCGCAGATGGTGGGCCGCGATCATGCCGGGGATCTCGTCGGCATGGAGCGAAGCCTGGATGTAGATGCGGGGACGTGCCCCCTCCTGTCCGAAGCGCTGAACCGTCAGGGAAAGGTCGACACCGGGCGCGAGGGGCGAAAGAGCAATCTGTTCTGTTTTCATTTGCAACCAAGAGGTTCCGACGCAGGAGACACTCAGGCGTTCCGTTGCGTCTTCGATAGGTCCCTCAGGTAGCCTGCCACCCTTGCGATTGGAAGATGAAACGCTGCGGATTCGACACGATCGCGGCCAGTCCCTGCAGGGCCGGCTCCGGATTGACGATGGCGTAGACCGGCACCTTCCGGGCCCAGGCGTCATGTGGTGCTTTCTCGTCGAAGGCCTCCCGGAAGCCGCCGTTCTGAAGGATATCCACCATGCGCGGCGCGATGCCGCCAGCGATGAACACGCCGCCGGAGGATTCGAAGGTCAGCGCCATGTCGCCCGCGTAGCGTCCCAGCCACCGGGCAAAGAGATCAAGGGCGGCCTGGGCCAGTTCGTCCCCCTCACGGGCCGAGGCGAGAACATCGTTCGGCTTGGTATAGGGGCAGCTCACGCAACGATGGGCGGCAATCGCTCTTGCGATGCGGAACAGGCCGGGACCGGAGAGAACGACTTCGGCGGAAACACGTCCGCCGACCCTTTCCAGATGCGGCCAAAGATCTGCTTCCGCCTCCGTCGCAGGACCGAAAGCGATATGCCCCGCCTCGGTCGCCACGATCGCCCAGCGATCCTCCACCGGAACGAGGGCACCCACGCCGAGGCCGGTGCCCGGTCCAAGGACCACGAGAGGAGCGCCCGATTCCGGGCGCCCGCTGCCGATGGGGGCAAGATCGCCCTTGGCCTCGTCGAGCACCGTCACCGAAGCGGCGACCGGCGTGTAATCGTTGACGAGGGTGACGCGCCCCAGGTTCAGTGCCTTGCCGATGGCTTCCGCGTCGATCACCCAATGGGCATTGGTGAGGCGGATCGCGGGCGCATCCACGCGGGTCGCCACCGCGATGATGGCCGAGCGCGGCGCTGGTCCCTCATAGGCTTCGAGGGCGGTCCTGATCGCTCCGACCGGGTCGGGCGTCTGCGCCGTCAGCGTGCGCGGCAGAAGCTGAACAGCCGCACCAGGCGCGGGCAGCACGGCGAAGCGGGCATTGGTCCCGCCGATGTCCCCGAGCAGAACAGGAAATGCAAACATCGAAGCCTATCGTCCTTTCTGCCTCTTACGCGCTTGAGCGTCGATCCCGAAAGGCGATTTGCACTTTCGGGATCGATCCGGTGCTCAGTTCCCGATTGGCATATCGTTCGACGCGAAAAAAGGATCCACTTTTTCGCACGATACGCCCCGCGACTGCGATCAGAACGCCTCCTCCCAACTCCGGCTCAGGCGCACGGCGGAGTTGACGAGGCCGACCATGGAATAGGTCTGCGGGAAATTCCCCCACAATTCCCCGGTCGTGAAATCCGCATCCTCCGAGAAGAGCCCGAAGGAATTGCGCAAGCTCAGGATGTGCTCGAACAATTCCTTCGCCTCGTCCTTGCGCCCGATGGCGCTCAGCGCATCCACGTACCAGAAGCCGCAGATCATGAAAGCCGTATGCATGAGGCCGAAATCGTCTTCCACATCATAACGCAGGAGAAGGTCGCCGCGCCGCAGCTTCGCGCCGACGGCCTCCACGGTCGCGATGAAGCGCGGATCGTCGGCCTTCACGAAATCGAGCTCGGCCAGAAGGAGAAGCGTCGCGTCGAGATCCTCGCCGCCGAACGACGAAACGAAGGTCCCCTTCTCGGGATTGTAGGCGCGCTCGTTGATGACCCTGTGCATGTGCTCGGCGTTCTCGCGCCAGAACGCGGCCCGATCCTCACGGCCCATGGCCTCGGCGATCTTGATCAGTCGGTCGCAGGCCGCCCAGCACATCACGCTCGGAAAGGTGTGCACGGCCGCCTTGGTGCGAAGCTCCCAGGGACCGGCGTCAGGCTGGTCGAACACCTCGATGGCGCGCTGCCCCAGCTTCTCCAGATGGGAGAACAGGGCCCTGTTTCCGGTGCGGATCAGGCGCTTGTCGAGGAAGGCGTGAACGGATGCCAGGACGATGCTGCCATAGGCATCGTTCTGGATTTGCGTATAGGCCGCGTTGCCCACGCGCACGGGACCCATGCCGCGATAGCCCGCGAGCGCCGTCGCTTCCCGCTCCTCCAGATCCGGCGAGCGCGTGATGCTGAAGAGCGGCGGCATGTCCTTCTGATCGGGAATCGCCTCCATGTCGTCGACGATGTTGGTGATGTAGGTGAGGTATTCCTCCATCGTCTTGGTGGTGCCGAGCCTGTTCAGCGCCTGGATGACGAAATAGGCGTCGCGCAGCCAGCAATAGCGGTAGTCCCAATTGCGCTTCGTATGCGGCGCTTCCGGCACCGAGGTGGTGAGCGCCGCCACGATGGCGCCCGTCTCCTCGTAATTGCAGAGCTTGAGCGTGATGGCCGCGCGGATCACCGCCTCCTGCCAGTCGAACGGGATGGAGAGCGAGCGGACCCAGTCGCGCCAGAAATCGACCGTGCTGTCGAGGAAGGCCCGGGCCGTGGAATCCGTCTCGGACCGGAGCGGCTCGTCCTCGCCGAAGAAGAACGACAGGGGCCGGTCCACCACGAAGGGCCGCTCGTCCTGCACATAGGACACGGAGGCGTCCGTGGTGAGACGCAGCGAATAGGCCGGCCCGACGAAACGCAGGTGATTGCTGCCGCGGGTCAGGCTGGGCGGGCAGCCGCCCCAGTCGTAATGGGGCCTCAGGCGCACGCGGATGCGCGGACGGCCCTTCACCGGATAGACCCGGCGGATCAGCATCGGCGGGCGGAAGGTGCGGTCGTAATGCTTGAAGCGCGGGGCGAAGTCCGTGACCTCGAGAATGTTGCCGAAAGAATCCGTCATGCGCGACACGAGAACGGCCGTGTTCTCGAGATAGGTCTGCTCGCAAGAGACCATGCCGACCATGTCGATGGCGAAGATTCCCTTCTGCTCCGCGTCGGTCCGGTCCTCGGGGCTGTCGAGCAGGGCGGAAAAAACCGGGTCGCCGTCGAAGCGGGGAAAGCAGCTCCAGACGATCTGCGCCCGGCGATCCACAAGGGCCGAGATCGTGCAGTTGCCGATGACGGCAAGATCTAGCGAACTCATATCAGCATTCATCCCCTTTGAAAGGCAGCGTCCCTTCGTAAGCCCACGTGGACAGGCAATGTCGCAGATCCGCAGGCGTTCCAAGGCGGACCTTGGCAATGGTGTCCCCCGCACCGATGCGCACGGACATTCCGTCATGAGCATTGACGGTCTTGAACCCGTGCTCATCGGTGAGATCGTCGCCGATGAAGATCGGGCGCCGACCCTTGTAGGGAGCTTCCTGCAGAAATCTCTCGATCACCTTGCCCTTCCCGGCTGCCGAGGGAAGGATTTCTGCCACAGCTTTCCCGTGTTGAACACGGTAATCCGAGCCCAGCGCCTCGACGGCCGCGCGAGCCGTAGCGAGCGCGAAATCCTTCTCGTGCGGAGCAAGGCGCCAGTGAATGGCGACGGAGCAACCCTTGTCCTCGATCAGGACGCCATCCTTGTCCGCAACAATCTTGCACAGGCGCTCGACCATCTCGCGCAGGGCGGGATGCTCGTCGGGGTCGCACATGGAGAGGCGACCGGCGATGCGGTGCTCCAGCCCGTGAAGTCCGGCCATGTCGAAGACATGAGGCGCGAGGCGCGCATCGAGGAACTCGACCGGACGCCCGCTGATGATCGCGAGCGCGCCGTCGAGCCTTTCCTGCAGCCGGGTGAGGAAATCCGGCAAGGCCGGGTCTATGGCCACCGCATCGGGCCGTTCGACGATGTCGACGAGGGTTCCATCGAAATCGAGAAAAAGCGCATAGTCGTTGTTCGCATCATGCATCGAATGGGGTCTCGCAGGAGTTTCACGCATTGGCCGGTGCAAGCTTCCGCCCCCTGGCGATCAATCGCCTGATCCGCTGCTGCTTGCGCAGGCGGGAAGCGGCCAGCAGCATCTGGCCCGCCCAGCGATAGACGTTTCTCTCCTTGACCTGATCGCGCATCAACCGCATCCGCTCGCGCTGTTCGGGCTGCGGCATGGTGAGTGCGCGGTTGATGGCCTCGCCCATGGCGTGGGCATTATAGGGGTTCACGATCAACGCTTCGGACAGCTCGCGGGATGCGCCGGCAAAGGCCGACAGGATGAGCACGCCCTGCTCGTCGTCCCGCGCAGCCACGAATTCCTTGGCCACGAGATTCATGCCGTCGTGCAGGCTCGACACGATGCACAGATCCGCCGCGCGGAAGAGTTCGAAGACCTGATCGGGCTCGTGATGGCGAATGAGGAGCTTGATGGGCTCGTAACCATTGCCGCCATGTCGTTCATTGATGTCCCGTGCCAAGGCTTCGGCCTCTTCCTGGAGCTGCCGGTAATTGGAAAGCTTGCTTCTGGTAGGCGCCGCCACCTGAACGAAAGCAAAATTTCCGTGCCATTCCGGATGCTCCGTCAGCAGGGCATCGATGGCCTGCATGCGATCGAGAATGCCCTTCGTGTAATCGAAGCGCTCGATGCCGACGCCGATGCGCATGTCGGAGGGCAACCCCAGACGCTCGCGCACGATCCTGCGGCATTCCTCCACGGGCTTCTGGCCTTCCATGGCCGTGGGCGGCCACTCGATGGAGATCGGATAGGGCCGGATCATGGTTTCCTCGCCGCCGAAGATCACCGAATCCTTCTCCCGGTCGATGCGGCTTTCCACGTAGGAATCGACCGCGTCCATGAAGTTGTTGCAATGCGCCTGCGTGTGGAAGCCGAGGATCGAGGAACCCAGGAGCCCGTCGATGATCTCCTCGCGCCAGGGACAGATGCCGAAGGTCTCCGCATTCGGCCAGGGGATGTGCCAGAAGGTCACGATGGTGGCCCGGGGCAGCCGGTCGCGGATCATGCGCGGCAGCAGGGCGAAGTGGTAATCCTGCACGAGGATGATCGGGTCCTCGCGCTTGGCCTCGGCCACGATCGCCTCGGCGAACTTCTCGTTGACGGACCGGTAGTACTGCCAGTCCGGCTCCCGGAAGATCGGCCGCACGAAGGCGATGTGGCACAGGGGCCAGAGCCCCTCGTTCGCCGCGCCGTAGTAATACCCGTCCTGCTCCTCGTCCGTGAGCCAGACCCGGCGGAGGGTGTAGGACGGGTGATTCGGGGGCACGGGCACTCGGTCGTTGGCATCGACCGTCTCCCGGTCGGCCGTGCCGCTGCCATGGGCGACCCAGGTGCCGCCGCAGGCGCGCACCACCGGCTCCAGGGCCGAGACGAGGCCGCTCGCCGGAATCTGCAGGGTGATCTCGCCGCTCTCCGTCCGGTTGTGGATGTAGGGCTCGCGATTCGACACCACGATGACTTCCGACCCCGACAGCTCATTGGAGAGCGCCGCCCTCAGGGTCTCGGGGCTCCAGTCGGTATGTGCGGCATCGATGGTCCGCCGCGAAGCTTCCAGCTCCTGGAGCACGTCGCGGATTTCCTGCCCGAGCGGGATGATGTTCTCCTCCGTGGGCGGGTTCGCGTTGCCCGCGCGGGCGCTCTCGAGGGCCTGCCGGATGGAGGCCAGCCAGCGGCGCATGATGATGGCCGCGATCATGGCCGCCAGGGCCGCGGCCCCGAAGGCGACGCCCGCGAGCGCCAGGAAGAGATAATTCCGCGCCTCTCCGCCGCGGCGGTCGGCATAGCTCAGGTCGTGCAGGACCACGAGATGCCCGGTCCGCCCTCCGACGGTCAGCGGGAAGGAGCTGACCAGGATGTTGTGATCCTGGTTCCTGACGACGGAAAAGCTTTCCGCATCGGACCGGGAGGCTTCGCTGCAGGAGAAGGACGGAGGCATGTTGCTGGTGGGGAAGCGCAGCTCCTGCCCGTCGCAATAGCCGATGGCGAGAACCCGCTCGTCGGTTGCGATCCGCTCGAACAGGATGCCGGCCTGCTGGGTATCGTTGCGGGCCAGGAGGCCGCTGACCTGGTCCCGGACGGAGTTGAAGACGAGGCGGGATCGCAGCTCGACGTCGCGGCGCGACCATTGTTCCACGAAGGATGTAGCAAAGGGCAGCACGGCCAGGATGACGATGGCCGCGACGAGCATTGCGATACCGCCAAAGCGGAAGATGATCCTCAAAACACTAAGTTCCTCAAGAAAGCCAAGACTGTCATCGAAGCGGGCCGGTCCTGAAACAGGACCACGGATTTTGCCCTCGATGGAGGGCCACAGGAGAACGCAGCCCTCGCCCCCTGTTATGGGTTCCCGCGCGGAACTTTCCAGGCTTGGCGCATCCTGCGGAAAGGTGGACCCGGTTTTCGCCGGCGCTGCCCTATGGGTTCGCGAAGAACGATGCGCCAGCCAAAGCGTGGAGCATCGGATGGATCTCTCGCGCGTCGTTCAGCCTGGACACTGCTCGCCAGGGGCCACAAACGAAAGCCGCGGCCGAGGCTCATGGCCCCGACCGCGGCTTTCGATATTCGTCCGGCCAGAAGAGATCAGTGCTCGCGGAAGGCGCGGGCGATCTGCTCTTCCATGGGCTTGAAGAAGTACTCGAACGGGGTGCGCTGGTTCACCTCGACGAAAACCTCGGCCTGCATGCCGGCGATCAGATGAAGGTTCTCGAGCTTCTTGATCTCGTCCTGAGGCACATCGATCCGGATCGTATAGAAGGTCGCGCCGGTCTGCTGATCCCGCGACACGTCGGCCGAGATCCGGCTCACGGAGCCGTGCAGATCCGGGATCATGCGCGCGTTCGAGGCATGGACCTTCACGGTCGCCTTCTGGCCGATCTTCACCTGGTCGATCTCGTTGGGCAGCACCTTGGCTTCGAGCTCGAGCTTGTCGTTCACCGGAACGATGTTCATCACCGGCTCGGCCGGAGAGATCACCCCGCCGATCGTGTGAACGTTCAGCTGGTGGACATAACCGTCGCTGGGCGCGCGGATGTCGATGCGCTTCAACTGGTCCTCGGCCGCCACGCGACGCTCGGTGTATTCCGCGATCTTGCCCTGAATCTCGCGCAGCTCCTGCATCGCCTCGGCGCGCATCTGCTCGTCGATCTGGATGATCTGGAACTTGGTCTCGGCAATGCGGCTCTCGGCCTGGGCGACGGCAGCGATGAGCTGGCCGCGCTGGCCCTCGATGCTCGCGGCGTCACGCTCGAGCGCGTTCAGGCGAGTGATCGGAACGAGGTTCCGGTCGTAGAGGTCGCGAACGCCCTTGAGTTCCGCCACGATGAGCTCGGCCTCGCGGGCCTTGGCCGTCTGCTGGGCCTTCAGGCCCACGATCTCGTCCTCCGACTGCGCGATGCGCTTGCGGAGCTGATCCTTCTGCGCGTCGCGGGAGGCGCCGCGCGCGGTGAAGAGGGTGCGCTCGGACGACATGATCTTCTGAACGGCCGGCTCGTTGAGACGGGCGGCGAACTCTTCGGGCGTCTTGACCTCGGGCGAACCGTCGCGCTCCGCCTCCAGGCGAGACTGGCGGCCGAGATACTCGTCGAGCTGCTTGGCCACGACCTGAAGGTTGGCGCGGGTCATGGTCTCGTCGAGGCGGACCAGAAGATCGCCCTGGGATACCCGGTCGCCTTCCTTGACCTTCAGCTCGCCGACGATTCCGCCGGTCGAGTGCTGGACTTTCTTGACGCTGGTATCGACCACGAACTGACCGCCGGCAACGACGGCGCCGGACAGGGTCGACGTGGCTGCCCAGAGGCCGATGGTCCCGGCGAAGAGGGCGATCATGGCCACGCCGCCGATAGTCGACTGACGCAGGATCCGCTGGTGAACGGACGGTTTTTGGGGGGCGTGAATGACCAACATTTAACCAACCTCTCGCAGGTTCGTGGCCTGGGCGGCAGGCGCCTGCTGCGGCCGCACCGGTGCCGGTGCCGGCGTCGCATTGCGTTTCATGACAGACTGCAGAACCTCGTCGCGCGGTCCGATGGCCTTGATCCGGCCTTCTTCCATGATGGCGACCTGATCGACCTGGCCGAGAGCCGCCGGACGGTGCGTGATGACGACGACGACGCCGCCGCGCTTGCGCACCGCCAGGATGGCCTGGTTCAGGGCCTCGTCGCCGGCGCCGTCGAGGCTGGCATTCGGCTCGTCGAGCACGACCAGGAACGGGTTGCCGTAGAGGGCCCGGGCAAGGGCCACGCGCTGGCGCTGACCGCCCGACAGGGAGGCCCCGCCCTCACCGATCCGGGTATCGTAGCCGTCGGGCAGGTTGAGGATCAGCTCATGCGCACCGGCGGTCTGCGCCGCTGCGATGATGTCGTCGGGCTTGGCGTTCGTCTGGAAGCGGGCGATGTTCTCGGCAACGGTGCCTTCGAACAGCTCCACGTCCTGCGGCAGGTAGCCCACATGGCGGCCGAGAGCGTCCGGCTCCCACTGGTCGAGGGCCGCACCGTCGAGGCGGATCTCGCCGCGCAGGGTCGGCCACACGCCGACGAGGGCGCGGGCAAGGGTCGACTTGCCCGAAGCGCTCGGTCCGATGAGGCCGAGGCCCTGGCCGGCCTGAAGCTTGAGCGAGGCGGCCTGGACGATCGGAAGCGAGGCGCCGGGAGCTCCGACATAGACCTCTTCCACCGACAGGGCGGCCTTCGGGGCCGGAAGCGGCATGCGCTGGCCCTGGGCCGGCACGAGGCTCATGATGTGCTGGAGACGGCGATAGGCCTGGCGGGAGGCGGTGAAGCCCTTCCAGTGCGCGACCGCGATTTCGATCGGAGCGAGCGCGCGGGACATCAGGATCGACCCGGCGATCATCAGGCCGCCCGACATCTGTCCCTGGATCACGTAATAGGCGCCGAGGCCCAGGACGGCCGACTGGATCACCATACGGAAGACCTTGGCGAAGGCGCTGATGCCGGCCGAGGATTCGCTGGCGCGCAGGCCGTCATTGACGTGGCGGACATGCACCTCGTCATAGCGCTTGGCCAGGAAGCCCAGCATGCCGTTGGCCCGGATGGTCTCCGCATTGCGGCGGCTGGTCTCGGCCATGGCATGGCGCTCGGCGCCGCTCTTGGTCACCTCGTAGGAGGGAGCCTTGCTCTTGGCATCCGTGTAGAGGGTCAGGAGGATGATGACCACGCCGCCGACGACCGACAGGACGCCGATGCCGGGATGGATCATGAAGCAGCCGATGAGGAAGATCGGCATGAACGGCATGTCGAACAGGGCCGTCGGTCCCAGGCTCGACAGGAAGCCGCGGATGGTGTCGACGTCGCGGATCGGCTGCATGCTCTCGGCCTGCTTGGCGCCCTTGAGCGGCATCGTGGCCACGAGGTCGAAGACCCGGTGCGAGAGCAGCTCGTCGAAGCGGGCGCCGATGCGCGCCAGCATCCGGCCACGCAGCATGTCGAGGCCGCCCGAAAGGGAGTAGGCCGCCAGCGTGATCAGCGACAGACCGATCAGAGTCGGGATGCTCCGGCTCGACAGGACCCGGTCATAGACCTGGAGCATGTAAAGGGAGCCGGTGAGGGCCAGAAGGTTGACCACTGCCGAGAATACGGCAACCCCGGTGAAGGAGGGAAGGCATGACTTCAGAGCGTCTTGGACCTCTGTGCTTTCTTCCCGATTTCTCGATGCCTGCTTCATAATCTTCTTCCATCGGCAGACCAGTTAACCCGGCGCCTTCGTGGTGGTAGAGCCATTGTGCAAGGATATACCTTACCACAATGTTCGCCATCTGGCGATGGCTGCGGTAGCGGGCAGATGGACCCAAAGAGTATCCCGTTATAGTGAGGCCTGGAAGGCCCGGTTTATCAGCACTCTTATGGGTATGAGATGTGCCCCTAAGATGGTCACTTTCCGTTACGCCACCTTTTGTAACCCTATTATATGTAACTATGTCAACAAAAAGTTCGATTTGAATATGATTTTATTACACCCTCTCCGTTTCGAGAGGGCATGTAACGTAAGTACTTAACTGTAAAGATAACCCTTTGGTAAACTTTCAGGGTTAACGTTCTCTGACCTGGAAATGAGGTCGGAATATGGACAACAACATACGTTCTCAGGCTGGCAGCGAAGCGGCGAAGCAGACCGGCGCGTCCTTCCTCAAGCCCGCCCAGATCGACCCTATGGCCAGCGCGGCCCTGGAAGAGGCTATCCGGAGCGCGAAGCTCGGCCTGAAGCCCGCCCCCTCTCCCAAAGCCACACCGGACGGGCCGGTTGCTGCGGGCCGGGCGTCTCCCGCCAGGTTCCTGGGACAGGCCGCCATGGCCCTCGTCCTCGTCGGAGCCGGCTGGGCCGCGTCCTACATGGGAACGCTCGCCAGCAAGGATGCCATCCGGCGCCTGGAGACCGAAACGGCCCGTAGCCAGGAAATCCTCGCCCGGCTGAGCACACAGCTGGACGCGCTTCGGGAAACGGTCGTCGCGTCCAAGGACGTCGAGCACACCGCATCCATATCGTCGGCCTCGGAGCGGACGGAATTGTCGAACAAGGTCGAGCGCCTGACCATCGGCCTGCAGGAGCCAGGTAAGAAACTCTCCTCTCTTGAGGAAAGACTCGGGCGCATGGAAAGCCAGATCATGACGGCCCTGGCGGAACTGAACACGAAACCGGCGGCTCCCGCCGCGCCTCCGGTGACAGAAGCGGCCTTGCGCGAGGAAGCCCCCGCGCCCAAGGAAGTCCCTGCGCCCAAGGAAGTCCCTGCGCCCAAGCCCGCGAAGAGCGAGCCCGTCGACGGCTGGGTGCTCCGGGAAGTCTATGACGGCGCGGCCCTCGTCGAGAACCGCAGCCGACGCCTCTACGAGGTCATGCCCGGCGGCATGTTGCCCGGCGTCGGCCGCATCGAGGCCATCGAGCGTCGCGGCACCCGTTGGGTCGTCGTCACCGACAAGGGCTTTATCGGCACATACCGTTAATGGGGAATGATGCCCCTCAGGCCATAGACGAGTCCCGCGAAGACCGCGAGGCTCGCGACATACAGGAAGACGAACCAGAGAAGGCGTTTCGAGCGCGATTCCGGCGGGCGCTGCATTCCGACCTGCATCAATGATACCCGTAGCCGCCGCCCGAGATCTCCTCGGCGACTTTGCCCCGGAAGACGTAATAGGCATAGGCCGTATAGGCGAAGGTTATCGGCAGCACGATGGCGAAGCCCACCAGCGCGAAAAGCTGGGAATGAACCGTGTTGGCGGTGTCCCAGATCGTGAGGCTCGGCGGCACGATGAAGGGAAAGAGGCTGACGCCGAGGCCGAGATAGCCCAGCAGAAAGAGCGAAATCGACAGGAAGAATGGCCTGACGTGCCGACCCTCCTCAAGGTCACGGAAGAGCCTGTAGGCGATATAAGCCGTGATCAGCGGAATCGGCGCGAGGAGGGCGATGTTCGGCCAGGTGAACCAACGCGTTTCGATCTGCCGCCCTAAGAACGGCACCCACACCGACACGACGGCCATGGCGAGAATGGTGGCGAGGAGAAAGCGCACCGCCATGCGCCGCGCCCAGATCTCCAGCTCTCCCGTGGTCTTCATCACGCACCAGGTCGCGCCGAGAAGCCCGTAGCCGCAGATCAGGCTGATGCCGGTGAGCACGCTGAACGGCGTCAGGAAATCGAAGGTGCCGCCGGTGAACTGGCGGCCATCGGTGGGGAAGCCCTGCACGAAGGCTCCCAGCACCATGCCCTGGAAGAAGGTCGCGAGCAGCGAGCCGAAGAAGAAGGCATTGTCCCACAGGAATTTGGAGCGATCCGCCTTGAATCGGAACTCGAAGGCGACGCCGCGAAAGATCAGCGCGATCAGCATGAGAATGATCGGAATGTAGAGCGCCGGCATGAGCACCGCATAGGCGATGTGAAACACGGCGAAGAGTCCGCCGCCGCCGAGAATGAGCCAGGTCTCGTTACCGTCCCAGATGGGTGCCACCGAAAACATCATCCGGTCGCGCCAGTTCTCGCTGCCCGCCGCCTTGAAGAGGATGCCGACGCCGAGATCGAACCCGTCGACGATCACGTACATGGCGACGGCGACCGCGATCAGCCCCGCCCAGATCAGCGGCAGCCAGAAAGCCAATCCTTCGTGTTCCGTCCCGAAACCGAACATGCCCTGCCCTCCTATTCCGCCGGCTGCGCGCGGTAGCCGGGCCGTCCCTCGACTGCCTCGTCCGGCACCGAGAACGGACGTTTCGGCTTCTTGCTGAGATCGTCTCCGCGAATGTCCTCGACGGGATCGGGTCCGCGCCGAAGGAGCTTCGCGAGATAATAGGATCCGAAGCCGAACACGAAGGCATAGACCACGATGAAGATCAGGAGCGACGCGGTCACGGCTCCGGCCGCGATGGGAGATACCGCATCGGCCGTGCGCAGATGGCCGTAGACCACATAGGGCTGGCGGCCGATCTCCGCGACGAACCAGCCGAACAGCACGGCACCGAATCCGGACGGCGTCATGATCATGGCTGCGGTCAGGAAGGTCCTGTTGGTGAAGAGCGTGCCCTTCCAGCGCAGATAGAGGCTCCACAGCCCGATGCCGAGCATCGCGAAACCGATGGCGACCATGATGCGGAAGGAGAAGAAGACCGGCCAGACCGGCGGGCGCTCGTCCGGCGGCACCTCCTTCAGGCCGGGCACGACGCCGTCGAAGGCGTGGGTCAGAACCCAACTGCCGACCTTCGGAATGGCGATTTCGTAGTGGTTCGTTTCCGCCACCTCGTCAGGCAAGGCGAACAGGCGAAGCGGCATGTTCGCCATCCTGTCCCAGTTACCCTCGATGGCCGCCAGTTTCGTCGGCTGATATTTAAGCACGCCGAGGCCGTGTAGATCCCCGATCAGGATCTGCACGGGCACGAAGATGGTGGCAAACCATAGCGCCATGGACATGGAGCGTCGCGAGGCGGCGAGCTTCGCGGCCGGCGCATCGTGGGGATGCCGGAGCAGCATCCAGGCGGACATGCCGGCAACCGCGAAAGCCGTGGTCAGGTAGCAGCCCATCACCATATGTGCATAGCGAAGCGGGAAGGACGGGTTGAAGACGACCTTGAACCAGTCGACCGGCACCGCCTTGCCGTTCTCGATGGCAAACCCGTCGGGCGTCTGCATCCAGGAATTGGCGGACAGAATCCAGAAGGCCGAGATCAGGGTGCCTAGGGCCACCATGCAGGTGGCGAAGAAGTGCAGGCGGTCGCCGACTCTTTCCCAACCGAAGAGCATGATGCCCAGGAAGGCCGCCTCGAGAAAGAAAGCGGTGATCACCTCGTAGGCGATGACGGGACCGAGCACGTTGCCGGTGAATTCGGAGAAGCGCGACCAGTTCGTCCCGAACTGATAGCTCATCACGATCCCGGACACGACGCCGAGCCCAAAGGACACGGCGAAGACCTTGACCCAGAAGCGGAAGAGATTGCGATAGAGCGGGTCGCCCGTACGGAGCCAATTGAATTCCAGCGCCGCGAGCCAGCTGGCAAGACCAATGGTGAAGGCCGGGAAGATGATGTGAAAGGCGATTGTGAACGCGAACTGGATGCGCGAGAGCAACAGGGCATCGAATTCCATTTTCCGCTTCCCCTCGTCGGCCTACCAGCCTGCTTTTAGGGCGATGGTCGGCAGCGACCAGAGGGAGAAGCTTTTTCCACGGGCGCGGAAGCAGCTGTCCTTTCGGCTTGTCGTACCTTCAACGGAGAGCCGGAACCTCTTCGCCGAGAAGCTCCCGTGGCTCAGTGAGCCCGCAGATTGGGGTGATATTGGCCGGAAATCGGCCGCCAGCCCGTGCTCAGACGCTGGAGAGCCTCAAGCTCGACCGGATCATGGCTGCAGAAGATCTTGACGTTGCTGCGCCCGTCGTTTGCCAAAGCCCGCAGTCGGTCCTGATTGTGAAGGCGCAGCGGCCGATCCTCCTCCATCAACTTCTGATAGGCTCGAAGCCCCGGCGTGCAGGACGGGTCCTCATCCATCTCGTGCCGATGAAAGTAGGCATCGCCCGCGTTGAGAAGCCACCCTTCCGGCGTCTCGATGGCGATGCCCGCATGACCCATGGTGTGACCGGGAAGCGGGATCATCAGGATCTCGGGCGGCAATCCATCGAGGTCGCGCACGGAACGGAAGCCGAACCACCCCTCACCCGTCGGGTCGTAGAAACGCCAGTCCCGCACCTCATCCCATTGCCGAGGGCTGTAGCGACGGCGGTGGATGAAGCCGTGCCTCACCTCCGCCTCTTCGATCTCCGCGCGCAGGATGTGAACGGTCGCCTCCGGAAAATCTTCGAGGCCGCCGGCATGGTCGAAATCGAGATGGGTCAGCACGATGTGGCGCACGTCGCGGGGCGAGAAGCCCAGGCTCCTCACCTGTTCCAGCGCCGTATAGCGATGTTCCAGCTGAATCCGGTTGGTGTGGATGAAGAGCGGGCTGATGCGCTCATAGGGATCCTCCACGTCCCTGGAGCCGAAGCCCGTATCGACAAGAACGAGACCGCTGTTGTCCGTCTCGACGAGCAGGCAATGGCAGATCAAATGTCCCGTGAGACCAGGGCTGACACCATCCCAGAGCTTTCCCCCGACAGGACACATGCAACCGCAATTGAGGTGATGGATGCGCATGGCGAGGCCTCGCTGGAATCAAGGTGGCGAAGCCCTAACGGGCGAGACAGGGAAATGTTCGCGCCGCTTATCCCGACAGACATTCCCGTCACTTGCGACATGAGAAGGGCGGGAACGTGCTCGCCGTCCCGGCATTCATGGCGGCCACCACCATCATGTTGGCGAGTTCGAGTTCCTCCGCCGAGCGCGGGCAGACATCGCCCTGCGCCGTGCAGCCCGAAGCCAGGAAGGCTTCGTGACGATCGATGAACTCCCGGCTCAAGCCCTTCGTGCCGCGATGGGCCAGGGCATCCGACCACGCTTTCCGGTAGCGGGTGCACTTCACCTCGGGCCAGCTTTGAGGTTGCGGCTCCTGTGCGACCGACAGTGTCGCTCCGCCCGCAATAAAGCCGGCTAGGAGGGCCACGGTGGCGGCAATCGTTTTCAATGGTAGACTCATGTCACGCGGTCAACCACGCGCGTCGCGAAGGGTCAAGGCCGTGCGTGCCTTGGGGTATATTTGCCTTCAGTCACTTGGAGGCCACGACAACTGCGCCCAACACCCTCTTCGTCATCACCAACCTCGTGCCGGTGATCTCGATGGGAAAGGCGCGGCGCTTCACAAAAGCGGGATGGCCGGCACAAGGCCGGCCATGACGGGTGGGTCTCATTCAGTCGTCCGGTTCCTCAAACCCGCATCTCGGGCTGAGCCTTGTGCTTTCGTCCCGAAGAAACCCGACGCTTCTTCGAGGGCTTCTTCTCCTCGTGCTTCTCGATTTCCCGGGAGAGGCGCTGCTCCAGCAGGGCCAGGACGGCGGCCTCCTCGGGCTTGAGGCTGGAGAGATCCTCGCGCAGCTGCGTCTCGATCTTTTCCTTGACATCCAGAAGCAGGCCTCCGTCGAGATAGGACGCGAAGATTTCCGGGTGCACGTAGCATTTGCGGCAGATGCTCGGTGTGTTGCCGAGGCGCGAGGAGACCTTCTCGATGGCGGCGCGGATGTTCTTCTTGGCCTTCGCATCGCTGTCGAATTCCTCGAATTCGGCGAGGGCGAGCGCCGCAAGCACCGTTCCGGCCCAGGTGCGGAAATCCTTCGCCGTGATGTCGCGTCCGGTGATTTCCTTCAGGTAGGCGTTCACATCGGCCGAGGCGATCGATTGCTGCTCGCCGGTCTCGTCGAGATACTGGAACAGATCCTGCCCGGGCAGGTCCTGGCAGGCCTTCACGATCCTGGCGATACGCCTGTCCTTGACCTGCAGGCGCCACGTCTTGCCGCTCTTGCCCTTGAACTGAAAGCGCAGCTCGCTGCCCTCCACCTTCACATGCGGGTCGCGCAGGGTGGTGAGGCCATAGCTCTTGTTCTGCTTGACGTAATCGGAATTGCCGACGCGGATGAGCGTGTTCTCGAGCAGATGCACGACCGTCGCCAGAACCTTTTCACGCGGCAGGCCGCGCAGGCTCATATGCTCGTCGATGGTCTTGCGGATTGCCGGCAGGCCCTTGGCGAATTCGAGCATGTGCTCGTATTTCGTGCTCTCGCGGACTTCGCGGAAGGCGGGATGGTAGCGGTACTGCTTGCGGCCCTTCGCGTCGCGGCCCGTCGCCTGGATATGGCCGTTGGCCTTCGCGCAGATCCATACATCCGTGTAGGCGGGCGGGATCGCCAGCGACCTGATGCGATCGAGCGTCGCCTTGTCCTCGACCTTCTTGCCGTCCGGCCTGGTATAGGTGAAACCCTTGCCGGACTTCTTGCGCCTTATGCCGGGCTCCTCGTCGGAGACGTAAAGCAGTCCCGCCGTTTCGGCGGCATCGCGAGGATCGACGATGTTCTCGGTGGTGGCGTTCGGGTCCAGCATGGGAAGCCTTGATTCAGGTGCAAGATGTCAACCGGGCCGCGCCAGTTCGGGTTCCCTGTGCGTCCGCGTGCCCTGGGATCTGCGCCGGTCGTTGCGGATCTTGAAGACCAGGATGGTGGCGCTCAACCCTAAGCTCAGCAGGTTGAAGACCATCATGGGCCAGCTGCCGATCATGAACCCGTAGGCCGACCAGAGAACGAAGGCGGTGACCGTGACGATGTACATATGCTTGGAGATCGCCCGCGTATCCCGCTCCCGCCACGCTTTGACGACCTGCGGGACGAAGCTCGATGTGGAGAGAATGCCCGCAATCGTCGCCAGAAAATTTGGCAGCCAATCCGGCATGTCTGTTTTTCTCCCTGTTTCAAGATGACGGCAACGGGTCGCGATGGAGGGAGTTCCCTTTTGGCCCTTGCGGAGGGTAGAAGGGCGCAACCGTTTCAACCGGATGCTACCTTGTCTTCCTTGTCCAAGCCTGACGTCCAGGGCCGCAAGCTCGTCTTCGTGATCACCGAGGACTGGTTCTTCGCCTCCCATTTCCTGCCCATGGCCAGGGCCGCGCGCGAGCTCGGGCTCGACGTCACGGTCGTGGCCCGGGTGCGCTCGCATCGGGATGTGATCGAGGCCACGGGCGCCAAGGTGATCCCGCTCGAAGCCGAACGGCGCAGCCTCAACCCCATGGCGGCAGGCTATGCCGCCGGGCAGCTGGCAGCGATCCTCAAAAGCGAGAAGGCGGATCTCGTCCATTGCATCGCTCTCAAAGGCATCCTGGTCGGGGGCTTTGCCGCCGCCATGGCGGGCATCCCGCGCCGGGTCTATGCGCTGACCGGGTCAGGCTTCCTGGGCGCGCGAGCGGACATGGTCGCGCGCCTGTCGCAACGGGCCGTGCGCCTGCTCGTGCGCGGCCTGGAGACGGGCAAGACCCGCTACGTCTTCGAGAACACGGACGATCCCAAGCTCCTCGGCCTCGACCCGGCGAGCGACCGCATCACCATCCTCGGCGGTGCGGGCATCGATCCGGACCTTCTCAGGCCCAGTCCCCTCCCCCCGCAACCGCCGCTCAAGGTCGCGGTGGTGGCCCGCATGCTCTGGTCCAAGGGGATCGACGTGGCGGTGGAAGCGGTGCGAGCCGCAAGGGCACAGGGCGCGGCCGTCGAACTCTCCCTCTACGGCGCTCCCGACCCCTCGAACCCGAAGGCGATCCCGGAGGAGACCCTGAACAAGTGGAGTGCCGAACCCGGCATCTCCTGGCATGGGGCAACGCAGGACGTGGCCTCCGTCTGGCGCGAACACCACGTCGCCTGTCTGCCCTCGCGGGGCGGCGAGGGCCTGCCGAGGACTCTTCTGGAAGCGGCCGCCTGCGGCCGCGCCATCGTCACCACGGACGTCTCCGGATGCCGTACCCTGGTGCGGGATGGTGTCGAAGGACGCCTCGTCCCGCCCGGCAATGCCGGGAGCCTCGCCGAGGCGCTCGTCGCCCTGGCTCGGGAGCCTGACCGCGTTGCCCGCATGGGCGAAGCTGCCCGCGCCCGGGTTCTCGACGGCTTCACGGAACGGGACGTGATCGAAAGCGTCAAACGGCTTTACGTCTCCATGCTGGCCTCATGATTCCCGATCCCGTCGCCTTCATTCGGTCCGAGACCCGCCTCCGCCCCGTACCCCACGCGCCGGAAATCTCCCTGCATGTGGCCGACGAGGCGACGGAGCTTTGGCAGAAGACCGAAGAGGAGCTGGGGGAGATCGGCCTGCCGCCGCCCTTCTGGGCGTTCGCATGGGCGGGCGGACAGGCGCTCGCCCGCTACATCCTCGATCATCCGGAGATGGTGCGAGGGCGGCGCGTCCTGGATTTCGCCTCGGGTTCGGGCCTCGTCGCCATTGCGGCCATGAAGGCAGGCGCCGCGGAGGTGACCGCCTGCGACATCGATCCCTTCGCCGTCGCGGCCATGGGCATCAATGCCGCGGCCAATGCAGTTTCGATCACGCCGCTTCAGTCGGACATCGTCGGACAGGACGGAGGCTGGGATACGGTGCTGGCAGGCGACATCTGCTACGAGCGCGATCTTGCAGACCGGGTCATCCGTTGGTTGTCGGACCTGAGCGGGAGGGGCGCCACGGTCCTGATCGGCGATCCGGGACGCAGCTATCTTCCCAAGGGCCGGCTGGAGAGTCTCGCCGCCTATGAAGTTCCGGTGACCCGTACCCTCGAGGATGCTGATATCAAGAAATCCAACGTCTGGCGCTTCCGGCAGCCCTGATCGCGGGCCTGCGGGCCGATAGGTTCCTCGAGCGGATTGCCTCTTCAAACAAGTAGTGTTATAACCTATATGAATGAAGTGGATCCGCGTCCCGGATGCGGAGCCCGCGAGAAATACTTCAGCGATTTACCAAGGATCGACCCGATGGCTCATTCACCGTCTCTCCCGCAGGAACTCCCCTATGGTAGTGCACCGGTTCACGCTTCCGGAACTTCCGAGAAGACGAAACAGGCCTTGGCCCTGTCGGAGGATCTCTGCCGGGCCAAGGGAGCGCGCCTGACGCCGATCCGCCGCCGTGTCCTCGAAGTGCTCCATGGCGCCGACAAGCCCCTCGGCGCCTACGATCTGGTGGATCTCCTCGGATCGCATGGAAGGCGCATGGCTCCGATTACCGTCTATCGCGCCCTGGATTTCCTCATCGGGCAGGGTCTGGTCCATCGGCTGGCCAGCCTGAACGCCTACATCGCCAGCTCCGGAGTCTCCGCGAGTCGAGGCACCTCGGCCTTTCTGATCTGCGAAGGCTGCGGAGACGTCAACGAAATCACGGCTCCGGACGTGGCCGAGACCGTGCTCAAGGTCCTGCAGGAGCAGGGCTACCAGCCCCGCACGCGGATCCTGGAGATCACCGGGCGCTGCACCCAGTGCCAGGACGTTCATTGAGCGGCGCCTCCTCCGCTCCATTAAGCCGCGCTTGACGAAGAAGGCTTTTGGCATCAGCTAAACGGCGGCAGCCCGGAGCTGCCGTCGTGGATTGCAGCATGTCCTTCATCTCGTCTCCCGAGACCTCCTCGCCCCCTGAGAGCCTTGCCGGTCCCGCCCCGCGCCACCGCACGGTGGGCGTGCGCGTGGGCTCCGTCGTGGTCGGAGGCGGTGCGCCCATCGTCGTCCAGTCGATGACCAACACCGATACGGCGGATGTGGACGCGACCGTGAAGCAGGTCGCGGCGCTCGCCCGGGCCGGCTCGGAGATCGTGCGGATCACCGTGGACCGGGACGAGGCCGCGGCTGCCGTTCCCAAGATCCGCGAGAGGCTCGACCGACTGGGAATCGACGTGCCGCTCGTCGGCGACTTCCACTATATCGGCCATCAGCTCCTTGCCGATCACCCCGCCTGCGCCGAAGCGCTGGCCAAGTACCGGATCAACCCCGGCAATGTCGGCTTCAAGGAGAAGAAGGACCGGCAATTCGGGGCCATCGTCGAGCAGGCGATCCGGTACGGCAAGGCGGTGCGTATCGGGGCCAACTGGGGTTCGCTCGACCAGGAATTGCTGACCCATCTCATGAACGAGAACGCGGCCTCGGCGAACCCTCGCGACATGCGCTGGGTGACCCGCGAGGCCATGATCCAGTCCGCCCTGCTCTCCGCCGCCCGCGCGGAGGAGATCGGGTTGGGGAAGGATCGGATCATCCTCTCGGCAAAGGTCTCGGCCGTGCAGGACCTGATCGCCGTCTATCAGGATCTCGCCCGCCGGTCCGATTACGCCATCCACCTCGGCCTGACCGAGGCCGGCATGGGCACGAAGGGCATCGTGGCCTCGTCCGCCGCCATGGGCATCCTGCTCCAGCAGGGCATCGGCGACACGATCCGCTATTCCCTGACTCCGGAGCCCGGCGGTGACCGGACCCTGGAGGTCAAGACGGCCCAGGAACTGCTCCAGACCATGGGGTTCCGCACCTTCGTGCCGCTGGTCGCCGCCTGTCCTGGCTGTGGACGCACCACCTCTTCCGTGTTCCAGGAGCTGGCGCGGGACATCCAGAGCTGGATCTCGACCTCCATGCCCGAGTGGCGCCGGACCTATCCCGGTGTCGAGAACCTGAACGTGGCCGTGATGGGCTGCATCGTGAACGGGCCGGGCGAGTCGAAGCACGCCAATATCGGCATCTCGCTGCCCGGCACCGGCGAGCAGCCGGCCGCCCCGGTCTTCATCGACGGCCGCAAGGCCATGACCCTGCGCGGTCCGACGCTTGCTCAGGACTTCCAGAAGATCGTTCTCGACTATATCGAGAAGAACTACGGCCAGCCGGGACGCGATGCCGCCGAATGAGGTAGCAAGCGGGGCCATGGAACCTCAGGCGAAATTCCGTTTTTAAGCTAAAGCGCGATGTGCTAGAGAGCGCGCCGCGCCGGCAATGACGGCCGCTGCGCTCTTTGGAGAAATGGGCGGAGATCAAGCCGCCCTTCGTCGATTGCAGGGTGTTTCAACAAGGGCCGTCTGCGGGCACGTCCGCGAAGAAAAGCACACATGGCAGAACAGCACGCCGTTGCCGCGGGACATGCAGATTCCGCAGCCCCCGAGGCCACCTTACCGGACAGCCATTCCAAGGCGAGCTTCTGGACCCTGACCCTTGGCGCCATCGGCGTCGTGTACGGCGACATCGGCACGAGCCCGCTTTACGCCATGCGGGAGACGGTGATGGCCGCCACCGGCGGGCACCATGGAACGCCCGTTCCCCTGACCCGCGAACTGGTGATCAGCATCCTGTCACTCCTGCTGTGGGCATTGATCCTCACGGTTTCCGTCAAGTACGTGGGTCTGCTGCTGCGGGCCGACAACAAGGGTGAAGGCGGTTCGCTGACCCTTGTGGCCTTGGCGCAGCGCGCCCTCGGACGGCGAAGCCTGCCGGTGCTCATGATGGGTATGGCGGGAGCGGCCCTGTTCTATGGCGACGCCGCCATCACGCCGGCGATTTCGGTGCTGTCGGCCCTCGAAGGCCTGAAGCTCGTCACGCCCGCCTTCGACGCGTATGTCCTGCCCGGCGCCCTGGTGATCCTCATCGCCCTCTTTACCGTCCAGAGCCGCGGCACCGGCAAGGTGGCGGCTTTCTTCGGCCCGCTCACGCTCCTGTGGTTCATCTCCATGGCGGGCCTCGGCCTGATCCATATCGCCGATGATTGGGAAGTGTTACTGGCCTTCAACCCGTATTACGGCGTGTCGTTCCTCCTGACGCATCCGGGCACAGCCTTCGCCATCCTCGGCAGCGTCTGCCTTGCCGTGACCGGAGCCGAAGCGCTCTATGCGGATCTCGGCCATTTCGGCCGTAGTCCGATCCGGGTGGCCTGGGGCACCGTCGTCTTCCCCGCGCTGGCGCTGAACTACCTCGGCCAGGGCGCTCTGGTCCTGTCCAACCCGGAGGCCATCACCAACCCGTTCTTCCTGCTGGCTCCGCCCTGGCTGCTCCTGCCCCTCGTGATCCTCGCGACGCTCGCAACCATCGTGGCGAGCCAAGCCGTGATCACCGGCGCCTTTTCCTTGACCCGGCAGGCCGTGCAGCTCGGCCTGCTGCCGCGCCTGGAAGTCCGCTTCACCTCGGAGACGCACCAGGGGCAGATCTACCTGCCACGGGTGAACTGGCTTCTCCTGGCCGCCGTCGTCGGCCTCGTGATGCTCTTCGGCTCCTCCAGCAGCCTCGCCAGCGCCTACGGCATCGCGGTCTTCGGCACCATGGTCGTCACCACCCTGCTCGCTTGTTTGGTGATGAGCCGGAGCTGGGGCTGGGGTCCTGTGAAGACCGGTCTCGTCATGATTCCCCTGCTGCTGATCGACCTCACCTTCCTGTCGTCGAACCTGGTCAAGCTTCTCGACGGCGGCTATGTCCCCCTGATCATCGCGGGCATCTTCTTCGTGGTCATGTGGACCTGGGTGAAGGGAACCCGGATCCTGTTCGACAAGACCCGCAAGATCGACGTGCCGTTCCTCGAGCTGGTGCAGATGCTGGAGAAGAGCCCGCCGCACCGGGTGAAGGGCACGGCCGTGTTCCTGACCAGCGACCCGGACACGGCACCGGCCGCCCTCCTGCACAACCTCAAGCACAACAAGGTTCTGCACGAGAAGAACGTGATCCTCACCGTCAACAGCGCGGACGTTCCCCGTGTCGAGGACGAGGACCGCGTCACCCTCGAGCATGTGGGCGATTCGTTCTGGCGCATCCGCCTGAGCTACGGCTACATGGAAACGCCCAACATCCCGCGCGGCCTTGCGATCCTGCGCAAGCAGGGCTTCAAGTTCGACATCATGGCGACGTCGTTCTTCCTGTCGCGCCGCTCGATCCGCCCCGCCAGCCAGTCGGGCATGCCGCTCTGGCAGGACAAGCTCTTCATCAGCCTGGCGAAGTCGGCGAGCGACGCCACGGACTTCTTCCAGATCCCGACCGGACGCGTGGTGGAAGTCGGCACGCAGGTGACCGTGTAGGCCTGTTGCCCTTGCAATTGGGTGATGTCAGTCTGGTCGGTCCATGACCGACCTCACCCTCGTCCGCCCGAGCCTGAACTGGCTTCCATTCTACGCTGACGCCCTCGCGCGGGGCTGGTCGCCCAACACGGACCAGGATGTCAGCCGCGAGCAGCTTCTCCAGCTCCGGCGCAATCCCGAGCGCTTTCTCCGCGACCTTTACCACAGCCCCATGGTCCTGCTGCCGGACGGGCGCGAGGTGCCGCGTCTACCGGCCCATGATTTCTGGATCAGCGACGGGGAATTCTGCGGCAGGATCGGCTTTCGCTTCCAGCGTGGAACGGAAGATCTCCCCGTCGCGATCTACGGCCATATCGGCTACACAATCGTGCCCTGGAAACAGCGGCGCGGCTACGCCACACAGGCGCTTCGCATGATCCTGCCGGTCTGCCGCTCGGAGGGCTTCTCGCGGGTGCTGATCACCTGCGACGACGACAACGAGGCTTCGCGAAAGGTCATTCTCGTCAATGGCGGAGTGCCTGCAGGCTCCGTTGCGCACAACCGCCGCCCCGGTCACGTCAAGCTGAAGTTCTGGGTGCCGACGACCTGAGAATGGGCAGCGCTCGTCCTTGCGGAAAATCGGATCTGCACGATGCGATAAGCCGCGGGGTCGAGACAACCCCGCGGCAGGTTCTGCCTGATGTTTCAGACGATGAGAAAGTCGGAATGCGTCAGGGCCGGAGCCCCCTGGATCAACGCAAATTGTATCGGCGCCGAGGCCGTCCCGATGCCGTCGGCATCGAAATAAAGGGCTCCCGTCGCATTGTCGTAGATGATGCGGTCGGTGGCATCGGCGGCGGCCGTTCCGATATGGAACGCATCGGCCGATAGAACGCCTGTCGGCAACCCGGCGAAGATGGCATTGTCGAGCCGGATCGTGTCGGCAGCGCTGCTATAGCCCCGGATGGTATCGACGTTGGTGCTGCCCAGAGCGGTGTTGAAGACGAAAGCATCGGCTCCGCTGCCGCCGATCAGCACATCGTTGCCGAGGCCGCCGTTGAGGGTGTCGTTGCCGGGGCCACCGTTGAGCACGTCATCGCCGCTGCGACCCCTCAGGACATCGTTGCCGCTGCCTCCGGACAGGCGATCGTTGCCGATCCCTCCGTCGAGCCGATCATTTCCGGAACCACCGATCAGGGTATCGTTGCCGATCTCACCGAACAGCCGGTCGTTGCCTGATCCGCCGTCCAGGCGATCGTCGCCCTCCTGGCCGAAGATGCGATCATCGCCACCGAGCCCCGGCAGGAAATCGGCGCTGGCCGTGCCCCTGATCGTATTGCTGCTGTCGTTGGCGATCGTGACCCATTGCCCCCGGATCGCGCCATCCGGAAAGCCCGAGGTCGTGGCGTCCGTATAGAGGGGCGCTTCGGATCCAGGAGGGCTCAGGTTGAGGATGCTGCCGAGCCCGACGATCCAGAAGCTGGACTGATCGGTCGGGCTCCAAACGCCGCTCAAGGTCGTGGATCCGTCGCTGTTGGTGGTAATCTGCAGATCGGGATCCTGGTCGGGATTGATCTGACCGAAGACGAGATCCGCATTGAAGCCTGTCGGGCCGATGTGGAAGTGAAAGCCCGTGACGTCGTCATTCGGATCGTCCGTCTGAGGCGCGGTGCCCGTGACGGACCCGAAGTCGAGTCCCGTCACGGTGAACGTGTAGGCTGCCGTGACAGTAAGACTGTCATAGATCACCGTGCCGACAGCGGTCGCTGGTGAATCCGTCGGCAGCACGACTTGATCGCCGGTCATGTTTACGCGGAACGCTGTGGCCATCTATTCCTCCCGTTGATCCATACCCCCGGGTAAGAAGCCCCGCCCATTGTCTCCGATTGACGCGCTCCGTCGATGATCGGATGCACCTCGTGACTGCATCGTCTGGTGGTGCCGGGCTGAGAAGAGTGTGAAGCAACTCGCGCGATTTTCCCAGGAATAAAGGGCCCGGTAGCTTCCGGGTTACGCCTTCGTCGCAAGTAATCGAGTAGCGTGATCTTCGGGTGCGAAGCCGCAGGGTGCCGGTTGCGGCATTTTGCTGAGACCAAATTGTTTCGCATGCTCGATCGGCATGCCGGAAGAGCGGAAGTCGCTCATAGCACAAGCGATTTCTGTGGATCCGCCGCATTCATGAACGTGATCACACGCCAGGATTGATTCCTCGACAAACTGCAGAAACCGTCCGCCCGATCGCAGCTTGGACAATCCTCTCAACTGCAACGCTTTCAACGTGCGTTCGCGCGATTATCCATAATAGTTCAACGGCTTAGCTTCGATGGACGACGACGGCGTCTTTGCACACCGATAAGCTCGGGAGAGCGGTGGGCGAATCCTGTTCTGTTCGGATCCGCCGCCGCGTGTCCGTCTATCGAGGCATGCTGCTTAGACCTGCCGCTCGACGACGAAACGCACGGCTTCACGCAGGGTCTGAGCCTGTGGGCCGAACCCGTCGAGAGCGCTTTCAGCCTTCTCCACGAGCTGCCGGCACTCGCGATGCGCGCCTTCCATCCCCAGGAGGTCGACGAGGGTGGCCTTGCCCTTTTCGAGGTCCTTGCCGGTGCGTTTGCCGAGCGCTTCCGGGGTCGCTTCCCGGTCGAGGATGTCGTCCGCGACCTGGAAGGCCGCGCCGAGCGCCCGTCCGTATTCGACGAGGTTCCGGCGCGCCGCCGCATCGGCCCGGCCCAGGATAGCCCCCGCCTCGACCGAGAAGGTGAGGATGGCGCCGGTCTTCATCATCTGGAGCAGCCGCACATCGGCCTCGCCCATCGCGACGGACCCGTAACGCCCCTCCGCGGTCAAGTCGAGCAACTGTCCCCCGACCATGCCGCCGAGCCCCGAGGCGCGGGCGAGGCCGAGCACGAGATCGGAACGGACCGCCGCATCCCCGGCCGTCGCCGGATCGGCGAGAACCTCGAAGGCGAGGGTCTGCAAGGCATCGCCCACCAGGATGGCGGTGGCTTCGTCATAGGCCTTGTGCACGGTCGGACGCCCTCGGCGCAGGTCGTCGTCATCCATGGACGGCAGATCGTCATGAACCAGGGAATAGCAATGCAGGAGCTCGACCGCGCAGCCTGCCCTGAGCGGGCCCTGCCCTTCCACCCCGAAGAGGCGTGCCGCCTCGATGGTCAGGAACGGACGCAGGCGCTTGCCGCCTCCCAGGACCGCGTGACGCATGGCGGCCATGAGGCGGGGCGGACGGGCAAGCTCGCAGGGAGCGGCTTTGTCTGATAGCAAGGCTTCGAGACTTGCTTCGACAACCCTCGCGGCGTCGGAGAGCCGTGTGGTGAAAGTGCTGGTGGATGGCGTCATGATGAGCCTGAATTCGGATGGAGCCGCCGCTCCGCCCGAGGGGAGCGTTGATGAACGAGCGAGGCCGAAATGGACGCTGCGGTCGGGGCGGCTGCGGAAGCCGATGACGGTCGCCCGCTTTTTCCGCCGACTCGTTCAGATCGGCCTTGGTCTCATTCTCTTATGGGTCGGGGCGGTCTTTTGGCTAGGCCTTTTGTACTGGGCCGTGCCGCCGGTCTCGACCCTGATGCTCGGCCGCTGGCTCACCCTGCAGCCGGTCGAGAGGACCTTCGTGAACCTGAACGAAATCTCGCCGAACCTGCCGCTCGCCGTCATGACCTCCGAGGACAGCCGCTTCTGCGACCATGGCGGCGTGGATTGGGACGCACTCTGGGACGTGGTGGAGGCCGCCGATGAGGACGGACCGTCCCGTGGCGCCTCGACCATTCCCATGCAGGTGGCAAAGAACCTCTTCCTGTGGCCAAGTCGTTCGTATTTCCGCAAGGGGCTGGAGATCCCGGTCGCTCTCTACCTCGACCTGATCTGGTCGAAGCGGAAGATGATGGAGGTCTACCTCAACGTGGCCGAATGGGGCGACGGCGTCTTCGGTGCCGAGGCGGCCGCCCAAAAGTATTTCCGCAAGCCGGCCAAGAGCCTGACCCGTCAGGAGGCGGCGCTTCTGGCACGGGCCCTACCCAATCCCCTGGTGCGCAATCCGGCCCGCCCGCGGCCCGGTCATCGGGCCCTGGCGGGTCAGCTCCAGGCCCGTATGGAGCGAGCCGCGCCCTTCAGCGATTGTCTCAAGCCGTGAAGACATCCCTGCGGCAACGAAAACCCCTCCGATTGCGTCAAAGGGCTAGATATTTCCCCAAAGACCTTGTATGAGGCGCAACCTCATCAAGTTTGAGATGTGAGCGTTCCCCGGTTGAGCGGGCGCTCCGCTATTTTAACCGGAGACGAGAAATGGCCGTTCCAAAAAGAAAAACGTCGCCTTCGCGGCGCGGAATGCGTCGCTCCGCCGATGCCTTGCAGGCCCCGACCTACATCGAGGACAAGGATTCCGGCGAGCTGCGCCGCCCTCACCATGTTGACCTGAAGACCGGCATGTACCGTGGCCGTCAGGTCCTCAAGGTGAAGACCGACGCGTAATCGACGCGACATGCGACGATCCGAACCGGCGCCCCAAGCGCCGGTTTTTTTATGCCCGCAATCCCCAAGGGGACTGAATTTCCTGCGCTTTTTACCCTTCATTAAGCCTGAGGGCGGATCCTGTATCCCTTGATTTTCCGGGTGGTCGGGCGCGTGAAGGCGCTAAGGGCCATCCCCGGGTTGTGCGAATTCCGAGGGTGAGTGTGATGGCGACGAAGGGGCAGGGCCGGACCGGGCTTTTCAAGGGCGTTTCCCGGTCGCGACGCCGAGCCTCGCGGAGCCCTCTCGGCCCGACGGTCAGCGTCATCTATGCCTGGGACATGGTGTCCGATGCCCTGACCTGGGGCCCGGGCGCTGCCGAGACCCTTGGCCTGCCGGCGAGAGACCTGCCGAAGACCGGCCAGGCCTTGGCTCACCTGGTCGAACCCGGCTGCGGCCTATCCCCCCGTGATGCCATCGCGTCTGCGGAAGCTGCGAGCGGCCCCTACGAAACCCGGTACGCCCTGCGCTTCGAGCCCGACCGGGTGGTGATGGTCGAGGATGCGGGCCGCTGGCAGCCGGACATCCAGGGGCGCCCGGCCTTCGCCCGCGGCCAGCTGCGGCTCGATCCGGTTCCGGGAGCCCATGACCTGTTGCCCGCGATGCTGAAGCAGCGCTCGGAGCTTCTGTGCAGCATCCAGACCGGCATCAATGAAGCCCTGAGGGTGTCCCAGACCTGCACCCTGATCGTCGGCACCCTCGACGATGGGGAGGCGGATGTCACGGCGGAGATCGCCCGGAAGGTGCGCCCGATGATGCGTCGCCACGACCTTTTCACCGTTTTTGGGCCCCACCGCTTCGCCCTCACCCTGACATGCTGCCCAGCCGCCGATGCTCCGAGCGCCATGAGGCGTCTCGCCGGGCTGATCAAGGATCACCCGGCCGTCGCCGCGCTGAACCTGGGGGCGGCCTGCGCGCCGGACCATACCTTCAAGGCCACCAAGCTGCTGCGCTTCGCCGAGCATGCATTGGCCTCGGGTCTTGAGCACGGCGATGCCTGCAAGCTCTACGACCCGCGCCCGAAGCTCCCCTCCCCGGCCGCCGATCAGGCCCCGTTCGACTGGGTCGACGCCCTCAACAGCCGAAGCCTGATTCTCGCCTGCGAGCCGATGGTAGAGGCCCAAAGCCGTGCTCCGGCCCTGATGCAGGCCTGTGCCTCCCTGGCGGGTCCTGGAGGCCGCCCGCTCCTGCTCGGCCCGGTGCCGAGGCTCAAGGACACGAACCTCGCCCTCCTCGTCGACGGGCGCATGCTGGAGCTGGCGGCCGATCACCTGAAAGACCATCCCGGCCTGCGTCTGACGCTGCCGGTCTCGGCCAGGACCCTGCAGGATGTCGAATGGCTGCCCATGCTGGCGGCCCATCTCGGTGCCCGGCCCGGCATCGAGTCGCGGCTCATCCTCGAGGTTCCCGAGGCGGCCCTGGCCGAGTGCCGGACGATTCTGGGCCGTCTCCATGCCATGAAGGCATTAGGCGTCGGGCTCGCGCTCACCGGGTTCGGGGCAGGCTATGTGACGCCGGGCCAATTGCGGATGCTGCCCGTCGATCTTCTCAAGATCGACGGCGTCTTCATCCAGCCGCTCAAGCGCTCGACCGACGACCGTCTCATCGTCAGGACCCTGATCGACCGGGCCCAGTATCTCGGCATTGCCACGGCGGCGGAATGGGTCGAGGACGAGGTTACCGCACGCCTTCTGACGTCGTGGGGCGTGGATTATCTGCAGGGCGGATTGTTCGGGAAGCCTGAGGCCGTGCTGCAGGCTTCGAATCTGCAGCGGATGCTGAAGAAAGTCAGGGCCTGAGTTCTTACTAGCTTCACCACCACGTCATCGCCGGCTTTGTGCCGGAGATCCCGATGGAATGAGATACGGCGCTCTTCCGAAGCGCGATGGCCGGGACAAGCCCGGCCATGACATCGAAATAATTGCCTACTTGCTCGCCAGCTTGTCGAGTTTGGCCTGCATGTCGGCCATCTGCTGCTTCAGGCTGTCGAGATCGTTCGCCTCCCCGCCCTTAGCATCATTCTTGGCAGCCGGTTTCGTCTCGGGCGTTCCCGAGGAGGGTTGAGGGAAAGGCGAGAACATGCGCATCGCTTCGGTGAAGAAGCCCATGTTCTTGCGCACCTGCTCTTCCATGGCCTGGAAGGCTCCCGGACCGAAGGCCTGAGCCATCTGCTCCCTGAGCTTCTGCTGCTCCTGGGACAGGTTGTTCATGGAAAATTCGAGGTAGCTCGGCACCAGGGCCTGCATGCTGTCGCCGTAGAAGCGGATCAGCTGGCGGAGGACCGTGACCGGCAGGAGGTTCGGCCCCTCCTTGTTTTCCTGCTCGAAGATGATCTGCGCCAGGACCGAGCGGGTGATCTCCTCGCCGGATTTCGCGTCATAGACCACGAAGTCCTCGCCCTTGCGCACCATGCCGGCCAGATCTTCCAGCGTCACGTAGGTGGAGGTGCCTGTGTGGTAGAGGCGGCGGTTGGCATATTTCTTGATGACCGTCGGTTGTTTGTCCGTCGCCATTTCGCCCGATACGCTCCCGGGAAAACCACCATGGCCGACATCCCCGATCCCGATCCGCGGGCTGCCAGCCATTCATGATTATAAGTCTTATGCCGGACGATCAAAGCGCCAAAAGTCTAAGGCACGTCGGAGCAGGGTTGCGCGATCCGGTCCTTGACATCCCACCCCCTGGGGATTTGATCGAGCCGGCACTACATTCATTCTGCGATCAGATAATCAGCATGAGGAGAGAGGAATGGCCCGAGACAGCATCGTCATTGTCGGCGCGGCGCGCACCCCCGTCGGCTCGTTCAACGGCGCCTTCGCCAATACCCCGGCTCATGAGCTCGGCGCCATCGCCATCAAGGCGGCCCTCGAGCGCGCCAAGGTGGAAGGCGGAGAGGTGGACGAGGTGATCCTCGGCCAGATCCTCACCGCGGCCCAGGGCCAGAACCCGGCCCGCCAGGCCGCCATGGCGGCGGGCGTGCCGCAGGAAAAGACCGCCTGGGGCCTCAACCAGCTCTGCGGCTCCGGCCTGCGCACGGTCGCCATCGGCATGCAGCAGATCGCCAACGGCGATGCCGCCATCATCGTGGCGGGCGGCCAGGAATCCATGTCGCTCGCACCCCACGCGGCCCATATGAGGTCCGGCACCAAGATGGGCGACTTCAAGCTCACGGACACCATGCTCAAGGACGGCCTGATGGACGCGTTCCACGGCTACCACATGGGCACCACCGCCGAGAACGTGGCCCAGCGCTGGCAGCTCACCCGCGAGGAGCAGGACCAGTTCGCCACGAGCTCCCAGAACAAGGCCGAGGCCGCTCAGAAGGAAGGCCGGTTCAAGGACGAGATCACGCCCGTGACGATTGCCTCCCGCAAGGGCGACATCATCGTGGACCAGGACGAGTACATCCGCGCCGGCACCACGCTCGAAGCGCTCGCCAAGCTGCGCCCCGCCTTTTCGAAGGAGGGCACGGTCACGGCCGGCAATGCCTCGGGCATCAATGACGGCGCCGCCGCCGTCGTGCTGATGACGGAAGCCGAAGCCGAGAAACGCGGCCTGACCCCGCTCGCCCGCATCGCCTCCTGGGCGACCGCCGGCGTCGATCCGGCCATCATGGGCACGGGTCCGATCCCGTCCTCGCGCAAGGCGCTGGAAAAGGCCGGCTGGAAGGTGTCCGACCTCGAACTCGTCGAGGCCAACGAGGCCTTCGCCGCCCAGGCGCTCGCGGTCAACAAGGACATGGGCTGGGATCCGTCCATCGTGAACGTGAACGGCGGCGCCATCGCCATCGGCCACCCGATCGGAGCATCGGGCGCCCGCGTGCTCGTGACCCTGCTGCACGAGATGGGCCGGCGCAACGCCAAGAAGGGGCTCGCGACCCTCTGCATCGGCGGCGGCATGGGCGTGGCCATGTGCCTGGAGCGCT
>NZ_QDGA01000035.1 GCF_003347665.1 Microvirga calopogonii | reverse complement strand
CGCATGCGCGAGCAGCCGCACCGCTTGGTGTTTCTCGACGAGACCTTCGTCAACACCAAGATGACGCGCCTGCGCGGGCGCTCACGCAAAGGGCAGCGGCTGCGGATGAGCGCCCCCTTTGGACACTGGAAAACCGATACCTGTCTCGCAGGGCTGCGGTGCAGCGAGCTGTGTGCACCGTGGGTGAGCGATGGCCCGATCACCCGCTTGGCGTTCGAGGCCTACATCGAGACACAACTCGCGCCGACCCTGCGCCAAGGCGATGTGGTGATCCTCGACAACTTGGCTGTCCACAAGAGCGAGAAGGCCGCGCAGTGTCTGAGAGAACGCGGCGCCTGGTTCCTGTTTCTGCCCGCTTATTCGCCCGATATGAACCCGATCGAGCAGGCCTTCGCCAAGATCAAAGCGCACCTGCGCAAGGCCGAGGCCCGAACGTTCGACGCGCTCTGGCGAGCGCTCGGTGACATCTGCAATCTCTTCGAGCCGCAAGAATGTTGGAACTACCTCAAGGCCGCCGGATATGCGTCCGTTTAACCGTCCGATGCTCTAATCAAACTTCGGTTGCGCGGTCGCGCTATTCTCCTGCCGCTGCGCGCCAGGACTCCCTAGTGCTTCAATAGAGCCGTGCTGCTTTCCCCATTTGCCGCTCAACCTCGTTGTAGTAGCTGACGGCCTGTTGCACGGAACGGTGCTGGGACTGCTGCATCGCTTCGGGCAGCGGCACTCCTGCGCGGGCGGCCTGAGTCAGATAGCCTGAGCGCAACCCATGGGCGCTGAACAATGCCGGGTCGAGCCCGGCCTGCCGGCACCGTTTCTTGACGATGTCGTTGACTGCATCCCCGCTGATCGCGCCTTGGCCCATTCGTCCCCAGCGGTCGATTGCCCGAAACACTGCTCCATCGGCAATTCCCGACCTATCTAGCCACATGGTAAGCGCTTCGGCGGGACGTCCGATGAGAAGGACGCGGGACCCGTCATCCGCATTGCCGCGCTTTGTACGCCCGAGACGAATTGCAAAGCAGGGAAGTTTAACCGATTCCGGGTCCCGAGGGTTGGCTGGCACCGGCGGGAGAGCCTCGATGTGATCGACCCGTAAGGCCGCCAGTTCCGAGCGCCGGCGGCCGCCGGAGGCAAAGGCGGTCAGGAGCAGGGCGCGGTCGCGCCTGTCGACAAGCCGATTCAACACGCACGTGGCGAGCAGCCGGTCGAGCACCTCGCGGGTGACCGCCCGCTGGCTCTTGCGCTGCGGCGACCGGGCACTGGCCCGTACGGCGAACTTCAGAGCCGTCTTGAACGCTGGGGTCGCGAAAGCGGGGGCAAGACTGCGCCAGCGATGCAGGGTGGCCCAGCTGGCGAGACGCCGGCGGACGGTCCCCGGCGCGTGCGGCCCGTCCGCCCGCAGGAGGCCTTCGGCTTTGAGGCTCGCTGCCACCGCCACTGGCATGCCATGACCCGGATCGGTCTCGCG
Source organism: Microvirga calopogonii (assembly GCF_003347665.1). GTDB lineage: Bacteria > Pseudomonadota > Alphaproteobacteria > Rhizobiales > Beijerinckiaceae > Microvirga > Microvirga calopogonii. The sequence continues at coordinate 47,322 of NZ_QDGA01000035.1, read as the reverse complement.
CCGGACCGGATCCCAGAGATGATGAGCCAGGAATTTCAAGGCGAGGCCCTCGGGCGCTGGCCAGGGGAGGGAGAGCTCGGTCGCGGCCAGCGCCCAGCCTTCTAGGTAGCCGAGATCCGAGGCAAGGGCGCGCAGGGTGTTCGCACCCATACCCTCTTCAGCCAGGTGCTTGAGGGTGGCGACAACCTCGTCCGTCAGCAGGGCCGCCAGTGCCTCGCGCCGGTCCGCCGGAAGAATGCCGGCGAGGACGTCGAGTTCATTTGTGCGCCGCAGGTGCGGATCGTCTAGGCGATTGTTCGGTGACTGGCTCAAAAATGGACCTCATGTGCCTGGCTGAATGACCTTTCTACGAGGGACGACCATAACATCCTTAATGGGAGGGACATTAGAGAGTGATTGCTGATCGACGGGGCGGTGAGCGCTGGCATCTTGCCGCGGGCTGCAACAACATCAGGACCGTGCAGGAGCCCCGTTGCTGCGGAGGGGTGGACGGTGCCGGTGGTCAGCTCATCGAACGGCTGTCCATCGCCGCCACTGCCGCGCGACGGTCGGGTTTGAGAGTAAGGCCCGAGGCTCAATTGGTGCCGACGATGTGAACCAAGGCGCCGGTGGTCACCGACTTGCGGTCCATTTGGGACCGGGTGCCGGACGACTCGACGGCAGGGCAATGAGGAGTTGGGTCCCTCCGTCCTCCTCTTCGGGTCTGTGTCAGATCACGAAAAAGTCCTTGTACGACAGCTTCAGTTGCTTGCTGATGGTCGCGAACTTGATCTGCGAGGAAACGCCTGTCCCATCGGGATCGTAATACAGAGTGCCCTTGGCTTTGTCATAGATGATACGGTCGTCCCGATCATGGGCCTTGCTACCGGTCCAGAACGCATCCTTCTTCAAGACACCAGCCTTGCCGATCTTGGAGAATGCCGACCGCGCGAGGTGGATGCTGTCATCTGCGACGTTGAAATCAGCGATCCGATCGTAATCGGTCTTACTCGGCCTGGTCTTGAAAACGAACGCATCCTTGCCAGCCTCCCCGCGGAGCGCATCAATACCTGCACCTCCGATGAGAGTGTCATCACCGTTCCCGCCGGACAGGGTGTCTTTGCCCCGTCCTCCGACCAGGCGCTGGTCAATCGGCGGCGTCACTACTGGCGGGGTGGGGTTATCTTCATAGGTCACGTCCGTGACAAAAATCGTATAGGTCTTCTCCAGGTAGAGCCCCTTCGGATCCGTGACCCGAATTGTGACCTGATGGGACTGCGCCTGCTCGAAGTCGAGTTTGCTCGGATCGGCAACCACGAGTGTGTTGTTGACGATCTTGAAGCGGCCGCCGGCGTCATCCGTCAGAGAGAGGCGTAGATTTGGCGTATCACCCGCGTTGGGATCACCAGGTGTCAGTGCGCCCACGTAAGTTCCGGCATCGGATCCTTCGGCGACTTTGTTCCAATGGAGGGTCAGCGTGGTGGGAGCATCGTTGGCATTCTCTATCACCACGGACGACGTGGTGACGCGGCCACCGGCGTCCACGACACGGATTTGGACCGTCTTCTCACCAACGGACAGATAACCCGTCTCCAAATTCTGGTATGTTACGGCCCGTAGCACCTCGGTGACCCGCTCGGACGTGGCGTTGCTGTTGAACGAAAACGAGAGAGTCGTGGCCGCTCCAAAGACACTGTATGTACCGATCGCGATCCCATCGACGTAAACAGTTCGAAAATGTTCGCTCGTGCTGTAGGTGACACGGTCCGAAGCTGTCAGTCGCAGTGATTGCTGCGGACTGAAATTGTCCTGTATCGAAACCTGAAGCCCGTGAAGTGTTCCTTGATCATCAGAGACGGTTGCGTTCTGTCCAACGTCCAGCAGCACGGACTGCCCCGCTGCGATGATCACCCGGTCTCCCATTAATCCATCGAGGTGAGGGGCTTCGTTGCTGGTTGTCACGCCAGAGGCATCCGTGACGTGGTCGATGCCACGGTCGCGGAGCTGTAATCTCTGCTCGTCTGTCAGCGTCACACCGTCAAGAATTAACGCATCATTGTCGGTGCTCCAGGACTCGAACCTTAGCGCAAGGCTAAGGCTATCGGTCTTCACAGTCGTGCCATCCGACTGGATCGCGATGCGATCGAAGTCCAGGACGGCCTTGCCTCTGAGATCGATGTCAGATCCACTGAGCGAAAGCCAGTCATAGCCCCCACGGCCATCGATCGTTTGGACGCCCGCGAGTTGTGCGCCGGTGATAACAATGGTTTCGTTGCTGGCTGACCCGTAGATTTGCTCAAAGTTTCTGAAACCGGCGGCACTTGCCAGATTGAAGCCGCCACCGCCGAGGAGTTGGAAGGTGTCTAGGCCCGAGCCTCCGTCAAAGTAAGCGCCTGCGAGCTCGTAGTCATAGACACTGACAATATCGTCGCCATCGGTCGCCATGCTTTAGCCCGCCCTTAACCCAATCCTTGCCCGGGCCATAGGCCCGAACTTAGATCCAGTTGTATATCCCGGCTGATAGATGAGGAAAAGGTTCTTGCTCCCTCACCGAAAGTCGCACCTTGGCTGGGCCAGAGCGAGATCTGCACTGATGTTGCTTCAGCGAAGGATTTCAGGATACAATCTTTCACTGCGTCACGTTAGAGATCGAGTGCTCGTGTGCGACAAACCGGGCTTGCCGAGGGCAGCGTCTTCCCGGTTCCAGAAAGAGCGCAATGGGGCACCCCGCTCTTATTCCAAGAAGACAGTGTGGATGCCGGATGTAGCCCTGCCAAAATCCTGCTTCCATGGCAGGCGTGGACCACGAACTGGCTGGCGCTCGGGGGCGCTGCTCCCGCCTAAATAAGAGGCAGGTGTTGTGCCCGGGTAGGGTCGGGGCTCGCCACGGCTCGGAACGGAGACCGAGCTTGGGAGGCACAATCGCGGCTGCTGCAGCGTCTGCAGGGTGCGTGGAGAGACTGCTCAGACTATGCGCGAGGCATCACCGTCGTCACCACAGCCGCCGAGGCCGGTTAGCGCTGTGGCCGCTGAAACAGCCGCAAGCCGATCGGCATGGCCAGTAGCCGGATCTGGTGCAAGCGCCGGTACCAATGCCAAGGCGGGGCGGGTTGTGTGACGCTCCCGATAACCAGGAATTATCGGGAGTGAGAGGGCTTTATTGAGGACATGTTGACAGATTGAAGCTATGGTTGATTTTGGTCTATTTAGCGAAGTTTAAGTGAATGGTATTAGTGACTTAGGATCAATAGCACGCATTCTTGCGTTTTGCGCCTACGTCCCTTTCAGCGAGAGATGCATCTCGAAGAAAGCACAGTGCCGCCTCTGGGCCGTTACGATCTACTTGCCATGCCTGAACTGAGATCATTCCGCCGGGCTAAAAGATCTCGCATGTCGGCGTTATGCAAGTCAGCCAATCAAGACAATCCGGGATGACGTTGTCGAGATCCTTAAGCTGAAGAACGGTGAAGCATCTGCACTCGCGAATATCCCAATCTCGGTGACGCCACGTCTTTTCCTAGATAATAGTTTCCGGACCAATTCGGTTCTCTCAAAGACATTTGTCTTGATGCTTGCACAGCTCAATCCGCGTTCGTTTATATCTGGTGTAAAGACCAACCTTAGTGCTGTGTTGAAAGAGTACAACCGTAATGAATTTCATCATGTTTACCCGCGGCAACTTCTGAAGCATTCCAATCAAGATGCGTTTGATGACACATGCTTTGCCAATATTTGCTTCCTGTCGCGATCAGATAACAACACGATCAGTGGGGCAGCACCCAGCGCCTATAGAGCGAAGCTGCCTCAAGGCATCACGGAAATTCTTGAGTCGAACTTGTTGCCAGCTAGCACTTTCAGCGATGACTTCACAGTCTTCGCTAATGAAAGAGCGGACTTGCTCTCGGCTTACGCCTCCAAGCTTGTAAGCTAACATGCAATGCACTTCGACTTGCCCCCGTCCTCGTAGGCTTGGGTCGTCACTGGATAGTGATGAATAGCGAGGATTAGATGCCAGATCTCGGTTATCGGGAACGCGCGAGAAGCCACCTTCAAGAGGCGGCGGGTCTGTTAAATCAAGGCAGCGAGTCCGCGTTGCGGGCAGCCTGCCTTGAGTTACGCATGTGTATCGAGGCCCTCACCTACGAGATGCTGCAGCGGTACCTGAGCGAGGTGCCCAACACAGCCATGGAGGCTTGGCAGCCGAAACGAATTCTAAGTCGTGGGCTCATAACTGCGGATCCAAATGCGGGCTGACACCAGCTTGATGGCGGCCGGAAGTTGTCTGGGTTCTTGTCGTAGCGGGTGGCAAGGCCGCGGAACTGTTTAAGCTTGTTGAAGAAGCGCTCCACCAGATTTGTGTAGCGGTACACAAAGGCGCTGAAGACAAACGAGCCCTTGCGGTTGCTCTTGGGCGGGATGTTGGCCCAGACATCCTGCTCCTGGACCTGCTGTCGAATGGCATTGCTGTCGTAAGCCTTATCGGCCAGCAGGGTTGCGCCCGGCGTCAGGTTGGCCAACAGTTCCTCGGCTGTGGTGCCGTCATGGGCTTGGCCCGGTGTGAGAGCCATGCGGATCGGGCGGCCTTCGGCATCCACCAGAGCATGGATCTTCGTCGTCAGGCCGCCGCGGGAACGTCCCATGCCACCATCTCGATCCCCTTTTGACCCGTCGCGCCATGCTGATGGACACGAACGCAGGAGGAGTCGATCATGATGAGATCGCCGTCGTAAGCGGCTGAGACCGCGTCCAGAATGCGGTCCCACACGCCGGCCTCACGCCAGCGCACGAACCGATTGTAGCATGTCGTGGAGGGGCCATAGCGCTCGGGGATGTCGCGCCAGGGCGAGCCGGTGCGGAAGCGCCAGAGAATACCGTTGAGCACCCGTCGGTCATTCACCCGCGGCACGCCGCGTGGCTTGTTGGGCAGCAAAGGCTCGACGATCTTCCACTCGAAGTCAGTCAGCTCATGACGACGCATCACATCCTCCCGTGACCGGGAGGTGAATCATCAACTCGCTGCAATGGAAAGATCTTTTATGAGTTCACGCCCTAGAAGAGCTTCTAGAAACGGATCCACTCGCTCTTGTCGAATGGACGATGACGACCAAGGGCCGCGATGGACAGGAGGTTTCTCTTAGTACCGAGCGCAAGCTGGACCCAAGTTGGGCCACGAAGGTTTATGATACCTTGGGTAACTTTTTGCACGTTCCTACTGTTCGTGATGTTAGGAAGGGCAGGGGGTTAACCTATGAGGAGAAGCGCCAGCGTTGCACTGAATATGCTGATCGCCTGCAGGCTATTCTGGGTTCTCCAATCCATAGTATTTACTTGCCGGTTCTATTCCAGATGGAGTGTGAATGCGGTTTTCAGATCACTCGGCGAGTTGAGTTTAAAAGGCCCGGTGACTTGATCACATGTGGCCAATGTGGCTCACAACACTACTTTGATAGCATCGTTGATGGAAAGGTGCGGCTCAAGCCAAGACGAGTAAATTGGACCTGCGGCTGCGGAACGCAAAACATTCTTCCAGTTCATAGGGCAAAGGTAGGAGTAGAGGTCCGATGCACGAACTGTGAGTTTTCCGGTCGCGTCGTGCAGGCCTTCAAAATATTACCGATTTCCGAGGGTGAAAGTAGCTAATTGAAAGTCAGCGGCAGCAAATTGAGAATCCCGCCACCGTCACTACTCAAGCCCCGTCGTTTTGGGCGCGCTTGCTTCCATCTCTTATACGGTCGGCTCCCGATTCCTGGAGCGCTCTCTCCTGCGAGTGCCTAAGCTCAACGGTATCTTTCCCACTGCGCTCTCCAGCCGCAACGGCTTGCAAGCCTGGCCCTTGCTCATCGGCGAACCGCGAGCCCGGGTTGTGAAATCCTTCTTTTTGAACCTCTGCCGCCATCGGAGTTCCATTTGCCGTGATGGGGAGAGCCTGCCGATTATCGTGACAAGACAGAGACGGCAACAATGCCGGAGAGGATCCTCAGCCGAAGCTCGCGGGACCGGTGGCTGCTGACTGGGCTGGCGTATCTCGAACACCAACTGCATGAAGCTGGTGTGCAGGTCTGGTAGAATAAGCGGAGCGGGGTTCCGGTTAGAAGCTATAGAGCCGGATCAAGGTAACACTCTATGTACAGATGCATCGGGAATTTTCGAAGCGTGGACAGGGTCGCAGCAGCGGCTTCCAGCTTGCTGCGTACCACTACGAGCCACGGCCGCTCGTCGGGAAGGTCACGATCTAGACGCTTATGTTCATAGCGCGGGCGCGCTGGAATCGAGGGGACGATCTCGGCGGGTGTCCGCACCCTGCACCTGCGGCGCTCCCGGTATATCGGATTGGCCAAGTCCCATCTGCAGCATGTGCTGACGGCGGCCGCCATAAACGTCATTCGGCTTGGTGCCTGGTTCGCGGGCACGCCGCTCGCGCAAACCCGTCAATCCGCATTCACCAAGATCATGACGCTTCCACCCACCGCATGAGGCATTCGCCAGCAGTATCTAAACCGAAGCAAGTCCACACTAGCGCTGACCCCGTCAGCGGAGGACTTGGCTCAAAATCTCTTCAAAAATCGGACTCATGGACGAGTTGCTCGCGCCGTAATCGAGCATGAGCCATTCGATGAGGCCTTGCGACCCGGCTGGTACGCGGTTGCAGGCTAGATCCTCGGTGATCCTTCGCAAAGCATGAAGGGACCTATAATCGATACTGATCTCCGCGCGCCGCCGCTGGAGGGCGTCATGAAAGGCGCAGCACCCTGAGGACATCTTTGGTAGCTTGGTCGAAGCGCCATTCTTTTGCTTCGGCCCAACTCAAGACAATCTCCATGTAGTCGTCGGCTCCGATGTCGTCATCTGCGCGTTTAATTGGTGCGGTGTCGAGTGGACCGGCCTCCCCAAGCGATAACGGGTTCTCACGAACCGACAGGATCAGGTCCAGCGTTGCATCCTTGGTCGGCAGAAGAGCCTCTCTAGACACAGGTGCTTCCGGGTCCACAAGATCTTCAAAAATCAGTCCGTCATGCTGCTTGAAATATCGCGAGTGGGCAACGTACTGCTCGAACAGTTCTGGATGCGATGTATGGAGAAAGAGTGCCCGTTGCGCAGCAATTCGCTGAATGCCGGGTGCCTCAACCAAACACACGGACCCGAGTCGGTTTCTACCATTGGCGCTGAGGCGCTCCCATTCCCGGCAAGAGAGTGACACCACTGAGCCGAGCTTCCCAGCGCTCCCACCGAAGGAGGCGAAGAAGAGAGCGACCCGCAGGTCCCAGGTGACGTCAATCAGCCAAGTGCCGACGCCAAACTCATCCTTATAGTGCTGCACCAAGGCGACAGCCTGCTCCTCCGAGAGTTCAGGCCGCGTGGCCCGCAACGCCGCGACCACAACGCCTAAGCGCTTCTCGGCTTGCTTGGACTCCTCATCACTGAGGCGGAAAATCCACGGGATGAGGGCGTGCTCGTGATTGTTGGAACCGCGGAAGATATGGGTTAGATTTGGGTCAGAGCGCCAGTACGGTGACTGCTGGGCGGCCACCGTCAATGCCACGGCTGCTTGGTAGACGTCCTCATAAGGAACATGGGGATGGATCCCCATTTGCTCAAACTCAAGCTCAGATTCAAGCTCAGATCGTATCTCGTTCACAGCATCCCAAAAGCCGTGGGGCGGACTGACGTTGATACGTTCCGCATCAGTCATTATGCTCTTGAGCGACTTCCAACGTGTCACGATTGCCGCACGGAAGATCTGACGCTCAGGTCCGTTGTACGATGTTGGCCAAAGCAGCTCCACTTCGCGCAAATTTCGATAGATTGTCCGCCAGCGTGACACGCGAGACCTCAATCCTGATCACAATGGCACCAAGGTGGCGCTACCAGTCAAGATCGCTAGGCTACACTATCTTCAATGAGCGCACCATATCGTTCCGATCAGGTCCGCAGAGTGGTGAGTCTGACGCCGCTGGAGACTATGCGGATAGCCTCGGCCTTTGTAAAGGCGACGGAGAATACGATTGTCAGCAAGCGCTTTGCCAAGAAGCAACAGATGCAATGGAGCCGGCGCGGCGCGCACCTGCTCCTGCAGACGCGGACCAGAGCCCTGGACGGCTCGCTGCGTGCCGCAATCGAACAATGGTATCCCGGCATGATGAACGACAACAATAGGAGCCACAGACGGGCCGTCGCTTAACTGCCCCACAAAAGCTCATGCTGTCCAACTCCACCGGTAACAGAACCGTGCTGGGCCGCCTGTCAAAGCGTGGCAACCGCTACCTCGGCTCCCTGCTGGTTCAGGCCGCCCGCGCTGCTGCTCAGGCCAGCCAAATGGCCCGAGCAGCAGCTTTGGGACATGACTCACGGACTTTCAACGCGCCTGCACCACAACGTGCTTGCAGCGGCTCTGGCCAATAAGCTGGCGCGGATTGCCTGAAGCGTGCTGAGCCAGAACCGGATCTATGAACCACGAACCGCGGCTGTAATGGGTTAAGGGCGGTATCGCCTCGCCATCACCTGCTTGGACCTCGCCGAGGTCTGCGAGAGGAAGACGAGATGGAGAACGGTTACGCCGTTGCATGGGTGCTCTGGCGACCCGCTTGGCCGTGAAGGGCCGGTCCGCTCATTAGAACGGATGCGCACGAATATCCATGACAGCCAGGAGCGCTGTGCCCCGAGGGAAGGATACATTAGCACAATGCCAACATCGCCATCTCGAAAGTCTCTTGGGACGAACGGCCGGTCCATACATTGAGGTCAAAGGCCGTCTCAAAGCTTAGCCTTATGAAATTCCACTCACCCCGCAGATGCAGATGGTCGCCTGATCTCAAACGCGTGGTGCCTCGACACCAATCTGTGCGCTCTACGGTTGTGTTCTGGCCCTCTCCTGAGTTATCCTAAATTTCCTGGTGCAACAACAAGCGCGGGGAATGACATGTCATCAAGTGCTATGGCTACTAACTTGGTGAACACAACCCCTCGCGCGAAGATCCGCGGCTTTGTTGTCGACAAGAGCACCGGCACTCCGTTGCAAGGCGTCGTCGTTCTTGATGTCGCACAACCAGACGAGAATGTACAGTTCCCGCTCGGAATGTTGGTCTCAGACAGCGCCGGCTACGTATTGTTCGACCTAGGTCCTGTCGCTGCAACTAGGTTAAAACGTTTATGGGTCGAAGCGAGCGGTGACGGTAATAACCGCGCAGAAGTTACGGCCACGCAAGCGCCCTACTTCTTCATACTAAAGGTAGATACGAAACTCGCACTTCCGGACCATCGGGTAACTTCCATCTTGCCAGAGGCCGGATCTCACCGATTGGGAGCTCTCCCCCTATTCGTTTTCTAGCAAGTCGGAGGCGATCATCGGAGAAGGTGGCTGTCAGACTCCGCAACCGTCTTCGATCGCCGAGCGTGAGTTCCGGTTCTACCGCATCGTGCGTAAGAGCGACCCGAAGGCCGCAGAAAGCGAGGGAATGCGCGAGAGAGGCGACGCCTCTTTGCACTTCATCGAAGCCGGGCAAGCAGCGGACGGCCTCGAAAGGCCGGTCCAATTCGGTGAGATCATCGATCTGCGTCAGCGCTGGTTTCCGCTCAGCCACTCGCTCGGCGAGATCGTCTACAGCCTGCCGCTAGCACCGTGCGAATCCGTCAATCTGGCCGTAATCGATTGGTCACGGACCGACGTTGCCGTCCGCACCGATAACATATCCGCTAGAGAGCAGCTCCTTCATCGACAGCGGCGCGATCGCAGCATCGAGGAAACGATTGATGCGAGCATCAGGGAGACGCAAGGCGGCTGGTCGCTGTTAGGAGGGATCGGAGCTGTGATCCCTGATACGCCGGTTGCTATAGCAGTAGGCGGCGCTCTCACGAACTCGTGGGGCAATCGCGAGCTCGACGCCAGCGACCTTCAAGAACTTAACGATACGATCGTCCAGAGCTCGTCAGTGGTACGCAACTTACAAAGCACGGTCATCGTCCAAGCGACCCAGATAGAAAGTAACGTGGTGCAGACACGTACCGTGACGAACCACAATCATTGCCACTCGCTTACCATTCAGTACTATCAGGTCCTCCGCAATTTCAAGATCACAACAGAATATGTCGGCCGCCGCGCGGCCGTTCTCGTTCCTCACCCATTCCTCAAAGTCGAGCGGGCGGAGGTGCTTCGATTTCGGACGACTCTCGAGGCTGCCCTGCTCGATCCGGCGTTGAAGCCCCATTTCGACGCACTAGTCCGCCTTCAGATTGGCGATTTAGCGTACGAGACGCCGCTCAAATTAGACAAGCCCACTATTGAGCCAGAGACTGGCGCGGGGGAGACATATTTCAGCGGCAATTTCAAAGATACTGTGCAGGCCAATGCCGTCATGGACACAGGTAAGCTGATCGAGAAGGACAGCTCGGTCCAAGTGGTCGCGACCAGCGAGGGAATCAAATTCAGCATCGACGCAGGTGTTGGCTACGGGCCCGGGGGCGATGTAAAGACCGCGGACCAGCGTTTCCCCGGCAAGGATCTACATGAATATGCGCTTCTGGCGCAAGTTGGTTCTACGTTTCATGAGGTGGGCGCCGGCGCAACATTCTCCGCAACTGAGGATGGGACGCTTAGGTTTCAGTTCAACGATTTCTTTCTCACGGACAACTCGGGCAGCGCTGAGGTTGATGTCACGGTCACAAGGCCGAGCAAAGCGCCTGAGCCGGAGCCTGGCAATGACGCGAGTAAGCCCACTCAGCCGACCAAAGCGAGCGACACTGTTGCCGAACAGGTTCTATTGACTCATCTGAAAAACAATCCCGGCTATTACTGCCGCGCCATTTGGCTAAGCATGGATCCGGTTGATCGACGGTGGCTCCTCGAGAAGATCCTGCAGGCCCATCCAAACGTCCTCGCCACGATCGACGAGACGCCATTGGGGGTCAACGGAAACTATGTTGCTTTCGCTTACAATTCTGAGAACCCAGCAGAGATCTCGCGACCGGCCCCTTGCATTGATATCGTCAGTCTACCGGTGCGGGGCCTGTTCGGCGAGGCGCAGCTAGGACATTGCAATGCATGCGAGAAGCGCGACGTGACGCGCTTCTGGCACTGGGAAGAGTCGCCGTGCGAGCGTCCGCCCACGATTCAAGGCATCACGCCTGGTCCAAAGGGACAGACTCCGGATATCCAACCTACAAACCTGCCTTCGCCTGTCGTTCAGATTATGCAGCCACCGGCGGCACCGGACCCAGTCGGATTGGCGGCAGCCATGAATCTTCTCAGTCAGCCGAACATCTTCCGCGACATGTCAGGTCTGACAGAGGTACGGCAGTTGTTGTCAGGCTTAGTCAGCGGGGCCGTTGGATTGGAACAAGCTCGCGTGCTCGCAAGCCAAGTCCAGCAGAAACTCTCGGTGGCGACAGACGGGAGCCGTGGGCCTTCTCCAACAACTGCCCCTTATGAGCCCGATGCTGCCAGACAGGTCGACCGGCTCGACGCAATCGACTATGCACGCGAAAAGGGACTAATCACTGAGGCAGATCAGCGCGATTTAGCAAAGGCTAGTCTTGGCGGTAAAATTCAACCCAATGTCACACTGGCAGGCCTTCCGTCAGCGGCGCCGCCTGTGGCGGCAGCCGCTCTTGTGAAGGCGGTCGGCGACATGTCAGTGGAAATCGTTAAGAATATCACAGCGAAATTCATTGCAGCCCCAGATTTAAACATGGACAAAATTGTGGGCGGCTATACTCACCTAGCCGGATACCCGAATGCCACACAATATGCCAAAAGCCCACCATCGCTTGAGGCGCCGGCACCATTCAATATAAATCGGCGCATTATTCGGTTCGACAACCTTCGAGGGGGTGCAGTTCTAGACGGTTTTATCGGTCGCTTAGATGTGAGCTGGATTGACGATTCCTATCTTACCTATTCAGCAATGAGCGATACAGATAAAAAGCGCGTCGATCAGCTTCAGAAAATTATGTGCAAGTCCGACATCAACGCTTTGCCCTTAGGAAGGGTGGGGGGCGCACTGAGTATGGTTGAGGTGAGTCTCGACCTTGCAGTAGATAAAAATGTACAAGAGTGGCGCCCTCAGGAAGATATCGGCGGCAACTTTTTCTTACGCCCTAAGGTTGTGCTGCTTATAACGATAAAATTAACGCCAAAGATTGTGAGTGGAACGGTGACGCAGACATTTCCGATCGAATTAGATCGCATGAAGGGAAGAGTGATCAACTATATTGTCCAGGATAGTGACGGTACAAGCGAAGAGGCATTTGACTTGCTGCAATTCGGTGAGTACATGCCGACTTATAACTTGTGACTTGCTACATTTTGGGGCAAGCGCAAGATCTGCTCCCAAACACAGCAATCCGGGAGATCGGATCGGTTTCTCGGATCTGGTTTGACGCATTTCGTGCCCAACCGCCTGAAGCGAAGCACCGGCAGTGCGATGGAGCGGCAATAGCCGAAGGTGAGGCAAATCCGCCTTACGCCAGACCATCGCCACAAACAGTCGTCAGCAGGCACCGTCAGAGCTTCTAGCTCGTTAAATTGTTGGGAATCTGATCCGCGGACCTTCATCAGGGCCAGCGGCGCGCCAGCCGCACTCACAGGCCGTAGATATGACTGCCCCCGACCACTTGCACTCACGTTCAACAAAACCCTTGCCGGCAGGCACCGTCCAGATATGACGGTGCTCATAGAGAGCTGCCACGCACTCCGGCATAATGGAAAAGCGACCACTGCATGGAGGCCGCTGTCGACGTCGCGTTCTCTACCCTGCCACGGACTTCGTCCGCGACACGAGGAAGCGTGATAAGCCGCCGGGGCGGTGCGGCTCAGTCTACATCGAACGGCGTCTGCGATCCTGAGGCGGTCGGTTTGCTGGCCGCATGAATTCCCGTGGTCGTGCGGCCATGCCGCCGGGCAAGAGCCGTGATATCCTTCAGGCCGACGAGCCGTAGAGTCAGGTGGCTAGCTGGCGGGCCGCGCCAGGCTAGGGCAAGGCGGTGGCGCACCAGCCGGCGCTCAGCGAAGCGCCAGGCGGTCGCGCCGACTGCTGCGGCGTCGGCACAGGAAAGGCTCGGCGGCTCGAACGAGATTGTAAAACTGTCGAACGGCTCCGACAGGCCCCGTCCCGTGGCCTTCACGTAGGCCTCCTTCAGCGTCCAGAGGCGGAAGAACCGATCGTTGCGCTCGCTGTAGCCGCAGTCCGCCAGCCAGTCCAACTCCTCACGGGTGAAAACCGTCGCCGCGACGCCGAGCGGGGCTTCGCGGTCTGTCGGCTCAACGTCAATCCCGACAGGCCCGTCGGGGCTCGTTGCCACGGCGACGAGCCCGTCTGTGTGGGACAGGCTGAAATGGAGGCCGTTGGGGTGGACAAGGATTGGCTTACCGTACGCCAGCAACGCAAAACTACAAAGGCGCGGTGCAACTCCCGTCTCCCCAGAGATCACCGCCCGCTTGAGCGCATGTGCGACGACGTGCTCGCGCCGATGGCGTTCGTGGATGAAGCGCTCTGCGCGGTTGCGTTCGTCCGCGTCGAGGAGTTCCCAGAGGTCCGGAGGAAGCGTGTCCGGCGCAAGCGACGGATCAGCTGCGAAAATAGAGATCCTCATGCGCTGCTCCCTCGACCCGGCCTGCGGGCGTGTGGCGCTGCGATGGCGCGCGGAAGGTTACGACGGCGCAGCTGTCCTGTCGAGAAAGGCTGATCCTTGCGGCGCTGCTTGCGCAGATCCCCAAATCGGCCGCGCGTCCTGCGCCTCAATGCGTGTAAGGCAACTATTGTCTCACGAATTCGAAGAACTCCCGCGAGATATCCTTGAAGACACGATTTTCCTCGGTGCGGTAGCCCGTGGACGCGATGCTCGGAACCGCTCTAATCTCCATGAGGGTCGAGCACAGAAAGGCGCCCTCAAAGCCGGCCAGATCGTCGGGAACGACATCGCGCTCCTCGTGCGGGATGCCGAGGCGCTCGCAGAGGTCGAGGATCACACGCCGTGTTACGCCCGGGAAGACGTCTTCGTTGAGAGGGGGCGTGACGACGCCGTCCTGCCCAATAAAGAACACGTTCGCGGCCGACGCTTCGGCAATGCGTCCTTCACGGTCGAGCATCAGCCCGTCACGGGCGCCGCCCCTCTCAGCCTCGCGGCGGGCGAGATAGCTGTTGACGTAGAGACCGCAGACCTTCCAGCGCACCGGCATCGCGCGGCTGGAGATGCGCTCGAACGTCGACAGCTGGCAGGGAACGGCCTCGGACGGTCCACGCCGGACGGGGACACCGAAGATTGTGACGTCGACCTTGCGGCCCTCGGCACCAGTGAGCCAGAGCTCGGGGCCGCCGCGATAGACAATCGGGCGAATGTAGTAAGTCTGCTTCGGCTCCCGCTCGAGCAACGCCCGGATGCCGTCCTCAAGGTGGGCGGCCGTCCACGGTACAGTCATGCCCATCTGCTGAGCGCCGGACACCAGCCGTTCCAGATGCGCGGCGGGCTCGTGGAGATAATGGTGATCTCCGTTCCAGTACGCCATGAGCCCGTCGAACACCCCGGTTCCCATATGAAACGAAATGCTCGCGACCGACGGTGAGACCTTCTCGCTCCGCACAATCGCGTCGTTGTGCCAGCAGTAACGTGTCAGCATATTAGTGGCTCCCTGTCACCGGCACGAGCGGGCGGGCGAACAGACGCTCACAGGTCTTGCTGATCGCGTCGAGGCGCGGCGCGAGCGCTGTCCAATCATCTTGTAGTCGGACGAGAGCGGCCTCCCCGTCGCCGTCGAGCCCTTGCAGTGCAGTCATGAGGCGGGCGCGGACCGACGGGCCGAACGGATTCGTCGTTTGGATCTCGACAACAGTCTCCGGATCGCCGGCCAGCATCCGCCCGAGCGCGGCGAGGAGGAGGTGGTAAGGAAGAGGACCGATTTCGAGCGCGATCCCGGAGTTCTCGTCGCGCAAGAGGCTCGAGAATGAGAGCAGCAGCGCGTGCGCGGCGAGCTGTCGCTCCGCGAGGAGTCGATCATGATGCACAGCGTCGAGCGTGACGATGGAGGCGCCGGCGCCCCGAAGGAGGTCGAGGACGGTGTCGCTCCTCGGCCCCGGCCGGTAAGGGACCACGGCAATCGGGCGATCTGTCCACGCGAGCTCCGGGTTGAAGAGCGGATTGATGCCGATAAATTCGGCCCCGGCCGGCACGCGCGCGGTCCAGGTGGCCGGCTGCGCCTTGACTGATAGCGTCTCGACCAGCAGAGCCGCGTCTTTCAGCTTTGGGCCGATAGCCGCGAACGCCGCACCCGCCACCGTGAACGGAAGAGCGAGAACCACGTAGTCGGATCGGGCGATCGCACGCGCTGCGTCTTCGCTGAGGTCGGCGGCGTCGCTGAGGATAATGCCTTGGTCCGCGGCTCCTCGGGGCGAGCAATCGACCATCAGCACTCGGTCGCAGATCGTCTCGAACCGCTTCGCGAGTTCTCGTCCGACGCGTCCCGCGCCGACGATCGTCGTGCTTACATCATTTGCTTGCACCGTTCGGTCCCCCGCAACTTCTGCAACCCCCAACGAGAGAGTTTATGCAGCTTCCAGCTTGGCCACCGATCCAGCAACGAGCTCACGGACGTCGCGGTGCATGATCGGTGTGTCCTTCTCTCGGTTGGCGAGTTCCGCCAAGTTGATGAGGTCGGACAGGCGCGACAAGCGACGCCAGTCTGAGGAAAGCTCGCCGCCTCCCCCTACATAACCGTCGTAGAATCCGTCCGACAGGCCGGGAGCGAAGCGCTCCTCGTAGCGCAGGATCGTGCCGACATCGAAAAGGGGACAGCCAGAGAAGGCGAACTCCCAATCAAGGATCGCGGACACCTCCCAGCGGCCACCGCGCTCCTGGACAAGGATGTTCGTCGGCTTGAAGTCGCCGTGGATGAGGCGAGGGGCGAGATTGATGCCGCGCATCTCGCCCGCTTCTCGGAGAACGAGCCGCCGGAGGCGGTGCGCGAGCGACGGCCCGAGCCTTGCCTCGGCGCGCCCGGTGTC
Source organism: Microvirga calopogonii (assembly GCF_003347665.1). Taxonomy (GTDB): domain Bacteria; phylum Pseudomonadota; class Alphaproteobacteria; order Rhizobiales; family Beijerinckiaceae; genus Microvirga; species Microvirga calopogonii. The sequence goes on along the minus strand of NZ_QDGA01000035.1, from coordinate 31,354 downwards.
GAGGGTTCCGAGAATGAAAGAGGACCAGTCTTCGAGAGGCGGCCCTGGTGCGAGATCAGCATCGAACAGGCCCGGTTCGGCGAGACGAACCGCGTGCACCGAGGCGAGCGACCGCCCGACGGTGTGACCGAGCTCTCTCGCCGTCGCGCTCATCCGGCCCTCGTGCATCAGCACGTCGTCGAGCCGTCTGCCGGCGGCGAATTCGGTGACAAGGTAATGCGGCGATCCCTCGAGACCGCCCGGTGCGATATGAAGCACGCGTGGCGCGGGAGCTCTATCTCGGACGAGGCCGAGTACACTGGCCTCGCGACGGCAGGAATCACCGGAACGACAAACGCGTACAACCACTGCGGATCCGTCATCGAGGACGACGCGGAGATTGGTGTGCCGGTGGCCGCCAGCGAGCGGCGCGACTTCGCGAACGGCAGCGTCGGAACGCCAGCCGGAGAGCGCGCGCTGCGCCTCCTCGGGCGGCACCTCGACAAGGGCGACCGACCGTTCCCAGCCTGCTTCAATCAAAGATCTCGAATCCTCCGGCATCGGCGTATGGTACACGAATCCGGCCGGACCCGAAACCGCCTCCTCGGGCTACGAGTCCGTCATACCGTGCCGCTCGCTCGCCATTCTGAAGCGATTCTTAGGAAGTTGGCGAAGAGGGCATGACCGTGTTCGGTCAGCACCGACTCGGGATGGAACTGGACTCCAAACGTCGGCGCAGTTCGGTGGGCCAGCCCCATGATCTCGCCGCGGTCGCTACGCGCTGTAACGCGAAGCGGAACAGTTCGAGCCGCTTCCGGCAACTCGACGGCCAGCGAATGGTATCGTCCCGCGCGAAATGGCGTCGGGAGTCCATGGAAGACGCCGCTTCCGTCGTGGTGAATGGTCGACGCCCGTCCGTGCAGCGGCTCGCGGGCGTGCCGCACGACGCCCCCAAAGACTTCGCCAACGCATTGGTGGCCCAGGCAAACGCCGAGGATCGGAATCGTTCCCGTTAGTTCGCGGACGAGCGCCATAGATTGGCCGGCATCGCGAGGTCCGCATGGGCCGGGGGAGATGACGGCGGCGCCCGGCGCGAGCGCGAGGACGCCACGCACGTCTATGGCGTCGTTGCGGACGACGCGAACCGTTTCGCCAAGTTCGGCCAGGTAACGCGCCACGGTGAACACGAACGAATCGTAGTTGTCAATCAGGAGAAGCATGGCTGGCTCGGCTCCTCGTCCTCGAAAGCCTGCAGGATGCGTTCGGCCTTATCTAGCGTTTCCTGGTATTCCGCATCCGGCTCCGACGACGCGGTGATGCCGCCGCCAGCGTGGAACGAGGCCAGCCCGTTTTGGAACACAACGGTCCGAATGGCGATGCTTGTGTCCATGAAGCCATTGAATCCGAGGCAACCGATCGCCCCGCAGTAGACGCCGCGCGCCTCACGTTCGAGTTCAGTGATAATCTCCATGGCGCGCAGCTTTGGAACTCCCGTCACCGAGCCGCCCGGAAACGCGGCGGCGAGAAGGTCAAGCGCCGATTGTCCGTGCGACAGCTGTCCGGTCACCGATGATACGAGGTGATGAACACCGGCGTAGGTCTCGAGCACTGTCAGCGACGGGGTTGCTACGCTGTGTGGTCGGCAGACGCGGGAGAGATCGTTGCGCAGCAGATCAACGATCATAATGTTCTCCGCACGATCCTTTTCCGACGCGAGAAGCCGCTCGGCGTTCCGCGCATCCTCTTCCGGCACGACGCCACGCGGCGCCGTTCCCTTGATGGGGCGAGTCTCCACGGCGCCGTTCTCGACCTTCAGGAACCGCTCCGGCGAGCTCGACGCCACGGCCCAGTCCCCATCCTCAAGATACGCGCAGAACGTGGCTGCATTTCGGCGTCGAAGCTTAAGATAAAAGGTCCATGGATCGTACAGGGCCGGGAGTTCTAATATAAAGCGTTGTGATATATTCGCCTGATAGATGTCTCCGTCAAGGATGTACTCTTTGACTCGCATGACAGCTGCCTCGAAATCCTTTCGAAGGAAGTTGGAGCGCCACGCCGCGCGGCCAATCGAAGGCGCGTGCCGCCGCGGAATCGGCCAAGCCGGAGCGAGCCGCGCGGCGAGGGCCGCGGCTCGGGCTGTCGCGCGCTTCGCCCTCTCACCCGTCGTCGCGGGATGGCCGGACGACACGATCCACGCCCGCCGGACGGCATGGTCGAAGGCAACCACGACGTCGTAGAGCCCGAGCGTGATTTCGGGCATCCGCCCCACTGCGGCCGCCTCTGGGCGCGGCAGCCGCTCGAGGAGCCGTCCAGCCTCGTAGCCGAAGACGCCGATCGCACCGGTCTGAAACTGCGGTAAGTCGTCGGCGCTCTCCATTGTGAAGCGCGTCAAGAGGTCTGCTACCGCGTTGAACGGCGGCCCTGCCACTGGTCGTCCGTTCAGGAAGACCCGATTTCCGTCGACGATGAGCCGTCCGAACGGGTCAGCCGCCACATAGGAGTGGCGCCCTAAGGAAGGGTGCTGCATCGCACTGTCCAGAAAGGCGAGGCCTCCGAGAGGCCGTAGCAGCTCCGCCGCTAGTTGCGGTTCGATCCAGCCGATTTCCTGCACGTGGAGGCCGCACTGCATCGCCTGCCTCCAACCTCAGGCGCGATCGCGTGTCGACCGGGGGCGCATGTCGGTCCAGTTCGCCTCAATCCACCGGAGGCATTCCTCGCGCGTTCCGGTGACGCCGACCGCATGCCAGCCGGCGGGCCGCTCCCGATGCGCTGGCCAAATGGAGAACTGCTCCTCGTCGTTGACGACGACCTCGTGAGGTAAAGTACTGAGCGCAGTGTCGATCATAGGCGGCACCTCATTGTTGGAGCACGTCGGGCGGGGCAGCGAGCTCGCGGATGGCATTACTGCGCTCTGGCGCCCCGCCGGTCCGGCCGAGCGCAACCTCGATTCGCTGCGACAGCCCGTCATCGATCCGTTCGACGATGGCGAGCGCGCCGAGCGTATCGCGCAACTGGTTTGGGCTTGATGCGCCGGTGATGGCGGTGTCGACGTCCGGGTTCCGGAGCACCCAAGCAAGAGCCATTCGGCTCGGCGTTGTGCCGATTTCGCGGGCGAGGGCGTTTACAGCACGAACGCGCTGCAGAACGTCTGCCTCCTCGCTCCCCAGGGCAGCTTCACGCAGCCATGCGTACTTCCTTAGGTCGAGCCGGCCGTTCTGTGGTTCGCCGTCGTCGTAGCGCCCTGCGAAGAGCCCGTAGGCGAGGGGCGACCAGACGGCGAGCCCAATCCCAACGTCGGCCTTTAGCTCTCTCATTTCCCCTTCAACCTTATCGCGCGTGAGGAAATTGTACTGCACCTGCTCGACTTGCGGCGGCACGAAGCCATCCGCGCGGGCGATTCGGCACGCCTCACGGATCTGGAACGTAGACCATTCCGACGTTCCCCAGTGCAGGATCTTGCCCTGGCGGACGAGGTCGGACATGGCGCGGACGGTCTCTACCAGCGGCACGTTCTCGTCGTAGCGATGGCAGAAGAAGAGATCGAGATAATCGAGTCCGAGGCGTCGGAGTGTCGCATCGCAGCCCTCGAACACGTGCTTGCGGCTGAGGCCCCACGTATTGGGACGCCGCCCGTGCACGCCCCAAAACACTTTGCCCGACACGAGAAACGTTTCGCGCGGCCAGCCGAGACGGCGAAAAGCGCGGCCGAGCGCCGCTTCGGCCGCGCCGCGCGCATAGGTTTCCGCGCAGTCGAACAGGTTCACCCCGCGTGCGTACGCGAGGTCGAGGACGGCGGCGGTCGTGTCGTCATCGACGCACTCGCCGAATGTCGCCCAGCTCCCGAGCGAGATCGCGCTGACCTCAAGCCCTGTCCGGCCGAGCCGTCGATACAGCATCGGCGGTATTGCGCTATTCATGATGATGCTCCGGTGATGCGGTGCCAGCACGACCTGAAGGCGGCGGGAAATATCCGAGGGTGCGACCGAAGGCGATAAACCGCACGAGCCACGTCTCACTCGGGATGGGATAGGAAAAGCCGAGCGCCTTGAGCCGCGCCTCAGTTTCGGACGTGTCGGGATACTTGGCGCGCGTCCGCGCCTCGGCACCGTCGACGACGGGGAGCAGGCGGCCTAGTGCCGCCGACCACCGCGGATCTTGCCCGATCTGCGCGATAGCGCGCTTGAACGCCTCGTGCGTAAGCACCTCGATCGGATACCCATTCGCCCGCAGGATCGTGATTAGGCGGTCGTGTAGAAGCCGATGCGGATTGCGAAGCTGGAAGATAACGGACGACGGCTCGCCCGAACCGCACAGGAGGCGAACAGCGCGCGCCATCAGGTCGACGGGGATCAGGCCGAACCCGCGATCCGGTTGGTCGTGGGCGACGCCGAGCTCCATCAGCGCCCGCATGTAACGGCTGAAGAAGTGATCATCGATGTTACGCTGGAAGCGACCCGTCTCGGAGTGCGGTGCGACGGTTCCGACGCGCAGGATCGCGCCGCTTCCACCAGCCGCGAGGAAGCCCTGCACCAGCGACTCCGCAAGCCTCTTGCTTTCTGAATAGGGATCGCACCGCACGGCCGGATCGGAAGAAGCTTTTACCCCGCCAAGGGCGCCCTGACGGACGTCGGCGCCCGTCTCGCCGTCAACGGCCAAGGTCGAGAGATGAATGAGGCGAGCCGGGCACCCGGCACGCGCCAATGCGACGAGCTCTGCGACGCCGTCGCGGTTAACCGCCAGGATCTCGTCACGCCGCCCGGCGTGGCGGACGTCGGCGGCAGCGTTCACGATGAGGTCGCATCCGCACGCGAGCGCCAACCAGTCTTCCTCGCCGAGACCGAGCCGCGTGTGCCCGAGGTCGCCTGCGACGACGCTTATCCGATCGGGAAATGCCGGGGAGCGGTCTGGAAAGTACCATCGATACTGCTCGCGCAGGCGCGCCAGCGCAGCGTCGTCGTCGGCGGCGCGGACGGGGCAGACGATCCGCGCCGACGTCATCGCGGCGAACTCCTCGAGAAGATGGATGCCGAGGATGCCCGTTGCCCCGGTGAGAAGGATCTTGCGCGCGTCCCGCACCAGATCGCAACCGGACAGCGAAGCAGCAGCGGCCGGTCGGACGTCAGGCCCACCGGTAGGTGCCGACGCGATTGGGGGTGCCACTCCGGCGCCGGCGCTACGTCCAGCGATCGCGGCGGCGAGGTGGCCGATCGTGCGAAGGTCGAAGATCATCTGAGGCGAGACGGGCGCGCCCTTCGCCCGCAGCAGGCCGGACACATGCACCGCGCGGAGCGACGTCCCGCCGCTGGTAAAGAAGTCGTCGTCCGTCGAACGCTGCCGGGCGCCGAGCACCTCGTCCCAGGCACGGGCGACGAGACGCTCCTCGTCGGAAGTCGGTGGCCGGAAACTCCGGTCGGACCCAGCGTGGGGCGGCGGGAGGGCGGCTCGGTCGAGCTTTCCGTTCGGGGATAGCGGAAAGGCAGTGAGGACCGTCACGCTCGAGGGCTGCATATACTCCGGTAAACGCCGCCTCAGGACGTCTGCGACGTCGACGGCGAGACCGCGCCGGGCGGCGGCAAGATTCGGCTCGTTGGCGAGGACCGTGCACTCTGGCGCGGTGGGCCACCTAGGCCACGCGTCGGCGGAACGGGTGAAATAGGCGTCGAACGTACCTAGTGGGCAGCCGCGTAGGCAGCTCAGCCGCAACGTGAAGCCCTTTGCCTCTGCGAGTTGGCGCAGATCGTCGACGACGACGCCTTCGCCTTCTGGTGCGTTGCGTTCTCCGTCCGCCTCTCCCACTGTGGTGGCGAGGAGGGCGTAGCGTCGCACATCCCCGACGAGCCGAGCGTCTGGTATTCCGGTCAACGCGAGCGGTGTCCCGTCGGCCGCTTCGAGCGCCTGTCGAATCCGCTCGAAGCTCCAGTCCTCAGCTTTCCAAGATCGCCAGTCGGCCGCGACGATCCGCGCTTTGACGGGCCGCTTATGGAGGACGGCGTCGAAGCGGTAGCGCGTCATTTCGTTATGAAGCCGCCCGCGCCGCGGTTCCGCCTCAATCAGCACAACGCTTTTCGCGTTGTGTAAATTCGGGCCGAAAAATTGCGGATGCAATACCAACTCTTGCTCCGCTTCCATTCGGTCACGTGCGCGCCGTAGCACGTCGGCCGCGGGCGCCTCGGGGACGCGCTCCGCCTCGAGGGCCACATGGAACGTCTCGAGAAGGGGAAGATTACGTAAATCCCCGAGGAATACGAAGCCGCCGGGCCTAAGGCGGCCCAGCAAGTCGTCGATCAGCCGGCCGAGCCGCGACGAGCTCGCAAGGTACTGCGCGACCGAATTAACGATGATGACGTCGAAGTCCACCCCGACGTCGAGGTGATCAGTATCAACCTCGTAGAGGTCAACCTGATCCAGCGCGCGCTCCGCCAGCCGCGCACGAAGGTCGGCGAGCACCCGCGGCGAGATGTCCGTGGCAGCGTAGCGCGAGCAGTAGTCGGCGAGATTCAGCAGCACTAGGCCTGTCCCGCAACCGATCTCGAGCACTCTCAACGATCGCTCGCGCAGCGCGCCGGGCGGAACGCGGGAGAGAATTTGCTGGAGCGTTCCATTGAGCCACTCTTCCATATGGTCGATGGGCAGCGGCTCACCGGTAAGCGTGCTGTTCCAACCTGTGAAGTCGTTCTCGCCGGCCATGTGCCGACGTCGGCTCGAATAGGTCGTCTCGAAAAGATCGCGCCAGCCTCCGATCTGCCGCTCCTCAAGGTCCGCCGCTCGTCGCGCGAGGGACGGCTCATACGGGGTAACGTAGGCGCTGAGCCGCTGGTCGGACGGGTCCGCTCCATCGACGACCACCAGTCCGCGGGCGACGCCCGGCGCCGCCTCAAGCGCAGTCTCGACTTCGGCGAGCTCGATTCGGAATCCGCGGACCTTCACCTGACGGTCGGCGCGACCGAGGAACTCAATGCCGTGCTCCGGCGTCAAGCGTCCGCGGTCGCCACTGCGATAGAATCGCTCGCCGTCGAGAGTGACGAATCGGGCGGACGTATCGTTGGGGCGGTTGAGATAGCCGCGACCGACGCCGGCGCCACCGATCCAGATCTCGCCGTTGACGTTGATCGGCAGCGGCAATCCGGCCGCGTCGCCGATTCGGACCGCCGTTCCCGGCAGCGGAACGCCGATCGGATGGCCGGATGGGGCCGCGTCCCGCTCCGCGATGTAACAGGTGCAGAAGATCGCCGTCTCAGTCGGCCCGTATGTCACGCAGACGGTAGCCTCCGGGAACACGTCGTGCAGCGTCCGGAGGAGAGCGGGCTGCACGACGTCGCCCCCCGTCATTACGCGCCGCATCGCTGGGCAGCGTTCGACGCCCTGCGTCGCGAGGGCTGCAAGGAGGTGCTGCATCAGCCCCGGCACCGCCTGGAAGGAGGTCGCCTCCTGCAACAGCGGAACGACGCGGGTCGGGTCGAGCGTCTCCTCGCGCGTGAGGAGACGCGCTCGGCCGCCACTCAGGATCGGGGCGAACAGCTCGTAATAGAAGACATCAAACGTGCTCGCCGCGAGCACGAGTCCGCAGTCCGCTGGGCCGAGGCCGAGTCTATCGCGGCAGGCGCATAAGGTATTGACGATGTTGCGATGCTCAATCTCGACGCCCTTCGGCTGGCCCGTGCTGCCGGAGGTGTAGATGACGTACGCGAGGTCGGACGCGAGGGCCACCGGGGGCGCTGGCGCGGCGCCCGTCGGGGCGGCTGTGACGTCGACGAGGACAGCCCCAGCCTCGGCAAGGCTAGGACGGGTCTGACTCGACACGACAATGACGCCGACGCGCGCATCCTGCAGCATGAACGCGCGCCGCTCAACGGGCTCAGCTGGATCGAGCGGCAGGAACGCCGCCCCCGCCTTCAGCACCGCGAGGGTCGCGACGACCAGCGCAACGCTTCGTTCCGTGCATATGCCGACCACGTCTCGAGGCGCGACGCCGTGCGAGATTAGAGCGCCGGAGAGGCGGGTCGCCCACCAGTCGAGCTCGTCGAATGTCAACTCGTTCTCGGCGTCGGAGAAGGCAACCGCGTTCGGAGAGAGCGCGCACTGTCGCTCAAAGATCCGGTGGAGACAGTCATTCGCGCCGGCGGGCGGCACCTGTCGCTCGCGCGCCGATAGGTCTGCGGCCTCCGCCGGCCCAAGCATCTCGATGGCGCTGACGCGCCGATCCTGAGCTCCGCCGCAGGCTTTCAGCACGCGCGTAAAGTGGGTGAGGAAGCGCTTCGCAGATCCGGCATCCAGGATGTCGACGTTGCGGACGAGCCGAAGCTTCAGCCCCTCCTCCGTACGCCAGATGCTGAACTCAAGGTCGAAGCGGATGACGTCCTCTCCCGCAGCGAGCTGCTTAACGGTGAGGCCAGGGAGGCGCAGCGGCGTGCCGGTCCCGCTCTGCAGTGCAAACATGACCTGGATCACCGGAGTGTGGCTGAGAGCGCGGTGCGGGGAGAGCCGCTCAACGATCTTCTCGAACGGCACGGCTTGGTGCTGAAGCGCGCCGAGCGTTGCGGTCCGTACGCAACGCAAGACGTCGCCGACCGTGTAGGTCGGGTCGACTTTAACGCGTAGCACGATCGTATTCACGTAAAGACCGAATGAGGTTTCCGCCTCGGGATCGGCACGATTCGCGGCGGGCGATCCGAACACGAGGTCGGTCTGCCCGGAGTAGCGATGGAGAACGATCGCGAACGCGGTCGCGAGCATCATGTAGAGCGAGGCGCGGGCGTCTTGTGCCGTCTTCTCGAGCCGAATGACAAGGTCATCCGTCACCAAAGCTTCATGGCGGGCGCCGACGAACCGTGCGACGCGCGGTCGTGAGCGCGCCATCGGCAGCTCAAGCATCGGTGCATCGCCGAGGTACGCCGTCCACCAGTCGAGTGCGGCGCGTCCGTGTTGGCTCGACAGAAAGGCTCGTTCCTCCCGTAGGGCGTCGGCGGCCGGTCGCGGCGTTCCCGCAAACCGCAGCGGGCGACCGTCGAGCGCGGCCGAATAGCCTTGTTCTAGTTCGTGGTGGAACAAGCTGAGCGACCAGCCGTCGGCGATGATGTGATGAAAGACAGCGGTCAGCACGTGCTCCGTGTCCGACAGCCGGACGACACCGAACCGCATCAGCGGTGCAATCGCCAGGTCGAAGGCCGTCGTGGCCGCACGCCGAATCTCGCGCGCCGCTGCGGCACTTCGTTCCGACACAGGGAGGTCCGAAAGATCGACAACCTCCGGTCCAATGTCGACTGCGTCGCCGAGCGCGCGGTAGGGATGGCCGTCACGGCTTGGAAACGACGAACGCATCATCTCGTGCCGCGCCGCGAGCGTCGAAAGCGCGACGCGCAGCGCAGCGACCGATAGCGGTCCGGAGACTTGGTGCGCGGTCGCGATCGTGTAGGCGCTGTTGTCCGGGTTCATTGTCTGCAGAAACCACATGCGTTTCTGCGCCGATGTCAGGCCGTCGTCGGGGGCGATGCGATCCTCTGGGTCCAACCCCGGATCGCCGCTGGAGCAGCTCGCGTGCCCCGGTTTCCGCTCGCCTCGAGCGACGCTCGTTTCGTCGCCGGCATCGTGCCCCGACCGCGTGCGCTGCATCGCCGGTACCTCTTTCTAAAAGACTTCGTCGCGCTCCATCGCGGAAAATAGCTTACGCATGTTCTCCGTGTCGAAGCCGGTGTTGGCGGAGCGGGTGACAAACTCGATCTGCATCCCGGTGTTCGGATCGCGTCGACTGAAGGACTGATCAAGTCCTGGACCGTGAATGATGTCCGTTAAGAGGTCTGCGCCGCGTGCCTTCACATCTTCCAGCACCTCATCCTGGTTCTCCACCTCGATCGCGAGATGTTGGACACCCGGTCCGTAGGCGGCGATGTAGCGGCTGACGTTCGACTGCGGAGACGTGCCCTCGCACAGGACAAAGGTTACTCCTCCTGCTCGCATCGTCGCGGTATTCATCCCGCTCACGTCTCCCTCAATGGTGCGGCGCTCGACGAGATAAAAGCCGTATTGGTCGCGGAACATCGCGATCGCTGCCCCAAGATCGCGGACCGCGATTGCAACGTGGTCGATGCACGATGCATTGCACGCGAGAGCGCTCACGCCTGGAGACTCACCGCCGCCGTCAACAATGGCTTGTTCGAGGCGACATGCCTCGTCGATGACAAGGCCGTATATGCGCTGCAGGAAATCCGCATCGATCCCGCCCCCGGCGGCGAACGCAGCTGCGCGCGCCCTGACGACCGCGACGCGCCCCGGCTGAATCACAGAAAGGCCATGGGACCGCTTGTGCTCGGCGATTTCGGCACACACCGCGAAGCGTTCGCGTAGCGCTTCCATTAGCGCGTCGTCACACGCGTCCAGCCGGGCGCGGAGCCGCTCAAGCTCGGGATCAGAGGTAGCCGGCGTTCTCATTCGTTCCTCCATCCAAGGTAGGTGCGAGATTGTCTCGAGAATGTGTGAGGTGCGGCTCCGCGTCCGGGACCGGTTCGCACGCGCGGACGGTAAGGCGGTCCTCGACGAGGTTTGCCTGTTCGAGGAGTGTTGCGCGGTCGAAAATGTCGGCGATATCAAGCTCAATCCCAAAGCGTGCACTTATTGCCGAGCAAAGGCGGATGGCACGCATTGAATGGCCGCCAAGAGCGAAGAAGTCGTCGTAGCGGCTGACGCGCTCCGCGCCGAGGCACGTCTGCCAAAGGTCTGCAAGCGCGCGCTCGACCGGAGTCTCCGGGGCCGCGTCGCCGAATCGGGGCAAAGGGCGCGGCAGGGCGGCCGTGTCAAGCTTCCCGTTCGGCGAGCGCGGCCATGTGTCGACAATGCAGTAGTCGGACGGCACAGCCGCCGATGGAAGCCGGGCAAACAAAGCCTCGCGCAACCGTCGCTGGAGTCGATCCGGCGAGATCCCTCCGTGGCAGTTCGAGTCAAGCTCGACGTAGGCGGTAAGCCGAGTCTCGCCGCTAACGTCCCGAGCGCCGACGACGGCAGCCCGGAGGACGCCGGGCTGTTCACGCAACGCGATCTCGGCTTCCATTGGGTGCACGCGAATGCCGCGGATTTTGACCTGTCGGTCGGCACGACCGGTGCATACGAGCGTTCCGTCGTGCTCGACGCGAGCAAGGTCGCCGGTGAGGTAGAGTCGCGCACCCGGCATGCCAATCGCATCCGGCACGAAGCGTTCCGCGGTGAGGACGGGATCATCGAGATAGCCGGTCCCGACGGCGGCTCCTCCAATAGCCAGCTCGCCCTCGACCCCGGGTTCCGCAGCATTGCCGAGCGCGTCGAGCACGACAACATGGACGCCGTCAATCGGCCGCCCGATGGGGACCGACGGACCCACCTCAGTCCCGGTGACGCGATGCCACGTCACGTCCGCGGCCACTTCGGTCGAGCCGTAAAGGTTGACGATCCGAACGCCAGGGATCCGGCTGAGCAGCTCGCGTGCGAGGCTCACCGGGAAGGGTTCACCGCTGACGCTCCATCGCCGCAGACGTGGAAGCGAGGCCGCGAGGTCAATCGGCAGTCGGAGAACCTCGGACAGCATCGATGGCGTCAGCGTCACGCGCGTTGCGCCGCCCGACCCGAGCGCGGATACCAGGCGCGCGGGATCGGTACCGTTATCGTCAACTATCATGGTTGGGAAGCCTCGCAGGAGGGTCGCCCACATCTCACAGAACGAATCCACGAAGCCAATCGGCGTGCGCATGGAGCCAACTTCGCCCGGCTCGAACGGGTCGGTTCGCCACTGCCACGCGAGCCGGCTCATGACGGCTCGATGCGGGACAATGGCAGCACGCGGCACGCCCGTCGAGCCTGATGTAAAGATGACGTAGGCCGGGGCCTCCGGGTCATATGCCACGGGTTCCGGCGCTTCGACAGCCGGATGGTCTCCGTCGTCGGCGCAGATCAGCGGTCGACCTGGAAGGCGCCCGACCGTCGCCCGCGTGGCAAGAACGACGGAGCATCCCGCGAGCCCGTAAAGCTCGGCCAGCCGCTGATCGGGGTGGGCGGGATCGAGCGGCACGTATGCGCCGCCGACGGAAAGAATCGCCAGCGCCGACGCGACGAGATGGGGTGAGCGCTCCATGCAGACCGCGACGCGCCGGCCTCTGCCTACCCCGACGGCGCGAAGACGGCCGGCCAGTGCATCGACGAGCGTTCGAAGGTCCGCATACGTCCAGTCGCCGGTGTCCGAGAGGATGGCAGGCGCCATGGGTGTCTCCGCCGCCTGCCGGGCGAAGGCGAGATGGAGGCAATCCGCGGCGGCGGGTCGGGGGGCCATCGGCGGCACCGCGCGCGGCCACCATGCGCATGCCCCGTCGGGACGCGCCGCAAGATCCGACAGCGTCTCGCGGTAGCACCGTGCTACGTCGGAACGTGCCTGGTCGTCCACTTCGCGCCCGAATTCCAGCGCGAGCCGGATCGTGTTCTCGGCCACGTCGCGGCGAAATTGCGCGGTGAGCGGAAAGTAGGTCTGATCGAATCCGCGCACGTCGACGACCTGAATCGCGGAGCCGTCGCCGAAGCGGCGGTACGGGTAAAAATCGGTGAAGTTGAAGACAGCATCACTGGCGAAGTCTGTGCCGGCGTCCTCCAGCATCTGCGCGAACGGATAGGCGCGGAACGCCAGCGCTTCCGCCTCGGCCGCGTGCATGTCCTCAATCAGGCGCCGCCACGTGTGTCGGGCGAGTGCGGCACGAATGGGAACGGCATTGAGGAATAGCCCAATCGCATTGCCGCCGGCCTCGGTTTCAGGCCGGGCGTTCGCCATCAACGCCGTGGCGACCTCAGCTTGCCCGGTGAGGGCGGCGAGCGTCCTCACGTGGGCTGCGAGGAGGACCGACTTCACGGACACGCTGAGTTCGTCCGCGACCGCGAGAAGCTGATGCGATAGTCCAGGCGGGAGCTCCACCTCGTGGCGGACGGGCGCACGCGATGGCTTCGCCGCGAGGCAGGGCAGCCGGGTGGCGGGCAGCGCCTCCATGCGCGCGCGCCAGAACACGCGCGCGTCTGCCGAACGCAATAGCCGCATTTCGTTCTGCAGGAACGTCGTCTGCACGTCGCTGTCGGGCTGCGATGAAGCCACCGCACGCCCGTCGATCAAGGCGCCGTATGCGGTGACGAGTTGCGTCAGCAGCAGGGTCGCGCTCCACCCGTCGAGGAACGGCTCCACCAGCGTCAGCGACCACGCCTCGTCGCTAAGGCGATGCACCATAAGGCGCCATAAGGGCGGCGTCGACCAGTCGAACCGGCGGGCGCGCTCCTCGCTGAACCAGCGCGCGAGACGGCGCTCCTGCGCGGAGGGATCGAGCTGACGCCAGTCGGTGACGACTAGGGACGGTTCTACGTGGGGGTGGACTCGCTGTGCGACCGCAGCGTCGGCCTCGAACACAATGGCGCTGCGCAGCGAGGGATGTTGCGCCATTACAAAGGCGGTTGCCCGGCGCAGCGCGGACTCGCAAAACGGACCTGTTAGCCGGATGGCGGTAAGGTATGCACGGTAGTCAGTTCGGCTCACCGATGCCGCCACGAGCTGCGCGAGAAGTCGCGACAACGGCAGCGTTTCACTGCCGGTCTCCCCCGAGTACGCCGCCGCGACCGGCTGGCGTCCGTTTGCGCGCTTGCACTGGCTTGCGTGCGCTGCGAGCGAGCGAATCGTAGAGTGGCGGAACACATCTGCTACCGTGACGTCGAGCCCCCGGCTGCGAAGCTCGGCGACGAGCCCTATGCTGCGGATCGAGTCGCCACCCGCGGTAAAGAACGATCGGTCGATGTCGTTGTCGGCGGTGCCGAGGACAGCGCGCCATGCCTGCGCGACGAGGCATTCGTCTGGAGTGCTCGGCCGCGCGCGGTCGCATTGCGCGTTGTCTAGCGCGTACGATCTAACCTCGCGCAGTCCGCGGCGGTCAAGCTTGCCGTTTGGTAGAAGCGGGATCGCGTCGACGAGGACAAACTCCGACGGGATCATCGGCAAGGGGATGCGCTGGGCGAGCGTCGATCGGAGCGCGTCCGGCGTCAGCTCAGGGAGGCGGACCGCCACGACGGCGACGAGGCGGGCACCGTGAGCGCTGTCATCGAGCCGAACGGCAGCCTGCGCGATGCCGTCGATCCCGAGGAGCGCCGCCTCGATCTCTCCGGGCTCCACGCGACAGCCGTTGATCTTGATCTGGTCGTCGCTCCGGCCGACGAACTCGATCAGTCCGTCGGCGCGCACGCGCGCGAGGTCACCCGTCCGGTAGAGGCGTGCGCCGGGGGGGCCAAACGGGTCTGCCACGAAACACTCAGCAGTCAGCGCGGGCCGGCCGACGTACCCTCGGGCGACCTGCACGCCGCCGATCCAAATTTCGCCGACGACGCCGGTGGGAACCGGCTCCATCCACTGGTCGAGGACGTGGATCTGCGTGTTGTCGATCGGCCGTCCGATCGGAACGGATGCGCTGTCTCTGGTCTCGCGAACGTCGAAGGCGGTCACGTCAATCGCTGCCTCAGTAGGTCCATAGAGGTTCGCGATGTCTGCGCGACAGCCGCGCACCAGATGGTCGGCGAGGTTCGTCGGCAGCGGTTCGCCACTCGTCACGATCAGCCGGACCCCCGCCAGGCTCGCAAGGTTGCCGTTTTCTAGGAACGCGTGGAGCATCGACGGCACGAAATGCACGATACGGATCTCTTCGCGAACTATGAGTGCCGCGAGAGCGTCGGCGTCCCGGTGTATCCCGGGCGGTGCCATCACCAGTTGGCCCCCAAAAGCGAGCGGCCAGAATAGCTCCCAGACCGACACGTCAAACCCGACGGGCGTCTTCTGGAGGACGGTCTCGCCGGGTGCGAGAGCATAGGCGCGCTGCATCCAGGCGAGACGGTTGAGGATGGCACCGTGTGAGATTCCGACGGGCTTGGGACGGCCGGTCGAGCCCGAGGTATAAAGAATGTAGGCGAGGTGGTCCGGGCCGGGGGAGGCAATGTCGGGCTCTTCGAAGCCGGCCGCGCTTGGTGACTCTGCGATCTCATCGAGCTCGACGAGCCGCCGTGCGGTACCAAGCTGGCGCGCGACCTCGCTCGCCGCGAGCACGAGGTCTGGGCGCGCATCATCGATCAGCGCCTGCAGGCGCTTGGAGGGATCCTCAGGGTCAAGGGGAAGGAACGCGCCGCCGCTGCGGAGGACCCCAAGCAGCCCGGCGACGAGGTCGAAGCCTCGCGGCGCGCAGACCGCGACAATACTGTCTGGACCGACGCCAAGACGCCGTAGCGCCGCCGCGATGCTGGCGCTACGGCGCGCGAGCGCTCCGTAGCTGTGATCGCGGCCGTCGGCCCGGACGGCGCAACGGCTTGCCGCGGCCCGGGACGCCCCTTCGATGGCATCCTGGAGCGTCCGCCACGGTGGCTCGGGCGCCGAAGATCCTTTCGCGCGCGCGAGGATCGCGGCTCTCTCGGGCGGTGGCATAAGCGGCAGCAGCGCAACCCGCTCGTCAGGCGCAGCGACGAACGCTGCCAGGAAATGGCTGTAGTGTGCTGCCATCCTAGCGGCCGTCTCGGCGTTGAAAATATCCGCGTTGCATTTCAGCGCGACGCAAAGACTTTCGTCGCCGGTCCGCTGACGCAGGCTGAGTTCGAGGTCGAATCGTGCGGTCGCGGTGTCGAATAGGAGCGGTTCGGCCTCGATGGCTTCGGAGAACCGCAGCTCGGGCCGTTGGTAGCCGTGGTAGTCAATGAGACACTGAAATACCGGATGGCGATCGAGACGACCGGAATCCTCGACTAGGCAGTCGAGCCGCAGGCGATCATGCTTGTGTGCGCCGACGAGATCGGTGTGGACGCGCGACAAGAGCGTGCGTGCGGTCGGATCGTCGGTGGTGTCGGCGCGCTGCACGAGGAGGTTGGCGAAGAGGCCGACTACGTCCTCACTGTTCTGAGCTCGGCGGCCGTCGACCGCGAATCCGACGACGGTTTCGGCCTGCCCTGAGTAGCGCGCGATCCAGGCATGGAACGCGGCGCTGTAGACGGTGAACGGAGTCGTGCGCGCCGCGCGGGCTAGGCGGCCCACCTCCGCCACCAGCGTTCCCGTGAGGGCCGAATGAGCGGTGACCCCCACGAAGCTCTGCAGCGCGGGTCGGCCACGATCGCCAGGGATCGTGAGCGTGTCAGGCGCGCCGGCGAGCCGGTCCCGCCAGTAGTCGAGGTCGCGCCTTGCGATCAACTCCGACTCGGGTGACCACTCGGCGCGCGAAAGGTCGAGAAACGTCGCCGCGGGCGGCGGGAGCCTCCTGCCTTCTCCGCTCGCTGCGTTCTCGTAGGCGCGGCCGAGATCGCGCGCGAGGATGCGGAGGGATATGCCATCACACACGAGGTGATGGATTGGCCATAGGAGGAGATGGTCACCGGTGTCGAGGCGGACGAGGCGCGTCCTAAACGGAGGAGCGCGAGCGAGGTCAAACGTCCGCCGTACCTCTGCCTCCGCAACCTCGCGCATGCGCGCCTCGCGCTCGCTCGCCGGCGTGCCACTCAGGTCAGTCAGCGGGAGATCGACGCGCTCGGGCTCGGTGACCCACTGCCTCGGCCCGTCCGGCCCAGCCGTTATGCGGGCCGACAGCATCGGGTGCCGCGCGA
The DNA here is from genome assembly GCF_003347665.1 of Microvirga calopogonii. Taxonomy (GTDB): domain Bacteria; phylum Pseudomonadota; class Alphaproteobacteria; order Rhizobiales; family Beijerinckiaceae; genus Microvirga; species Microvirga calopogonii. The sequence goes on along the minus strand of NZ_QDGA01000035.1, from coordinate 14,767 downwards.
GAACCGCATCCAACGCCTGGCGCAGCCGGCGCGGGTCGAGTTCCCCGCGCAAACGGAGGCCGAATGGGATGACGTAGACCGCCATCTCGCCTGCAAGCTGATCGGCGATCCATACGCGACGCTGCGTCGGCGAAAGAGTGACCTCGTTCATGGCCGTCGATCCCTTGCATCTAGCTCGGCAGCGACCCGCGCTGCGAGTTCGCCGACTGTCGGAGCCTCGTACAGGACGTGAAACGGCAGATCGACCTGGAACTCTCGGGAAACCCTCGCCAACAGGTCAATCCCGAGGAGTGACTGGCCGCCAAGTGCGAAGAAGTTGTCGTCGCGGTCGACCGTCCGGCAACGAAGGACAGTCGACCAGAGGGCAGCCATGCGATCGTCGATCGCCGCGCTCGCATTGGTTGGGTGCGGAGCCACCGGAACCGCCTTCATGCCAGAGAGCGCGCCTCGATCAACCTTTCCGTTTGGCGTCGACGGGAGCGTGTCGTGAAACTGGATGCGGGTCGGAACGAGGTAGGGCGGAAGGCTTCTTTCGATGTGGGCGACGATTTCGGCGCGCGTCAGTCTCCGGCCGCGCTTCGGTACGATGTGGGCCGCGAGCTCGGCCTCCCCCCGATCGTCGCGTGTGATGACGATCGCCTGCTCGACGGCGTGGTGGCTAACGATCTCCCGCTCGATCTGCGCGAGCTCCACACGAAAGCCACGAATCTTTACTCTGTCGTCGGCTCGCCCCCACAGGACGAGCCCGTCCGGTCCAGCTTCGCTGCCGATATCGCCGGTTCGGAAGGCCGCTGCCTGCCCTGCAATGCCGATCGGGACGAAGCGATCGGCGTCGCGCCCGCAGTCACCGAGATAGCCGTGAGCGACGGTCGGCCCCACCACGACGAGTTCGCCGCGTTGGCACGGAAGCGCACGGCAACCGGCATCGTCAACGACGACGATCGCACTTCCTGGCACCGGCTCACCGATCGGGACAGGATCCTGCACCAGCGCGTCGGAATCGAAGCGGTGGCAAGCGACGATACCGGCTGTCTCCGTCTGGCCGTACATGTTGACGAGTGTCGCCTGCCGCGGAAGCGCCGCGAGGAGGCGGCGTGCGAGATCTGCGGGCAGCGGCTCGCTCGCCGATAGCGCGAGGCGCAACTGACACCAGCCGCCGTCCTTTGATGCCTCCGCCACTTCGAGGACCCGCCGCCAGTAAGAAGGAATCAGGTCGAGAACGCTGACTCGGTGCGCGCTCGCCTTCCGGAGGAGGAGAAGCGGATCGAGAATCTCATCCCGCGATGCGACGACCAAGGTTGCGCCGGTGCAGAGCGGCAGCAGAAACTGTCGGATCGATGACGAGAACCCCGCAGGGGCTGTCTGCAGGACTCCGTCGTCGCATGACAGGCGCAGGACACCGTCGAGAGCACCGAGGTAGGCCGCGAGATTGCCGCGGCCGACGACCACCCCCTTTTGCGTGCCGCTGCTGCCGGACGTGAACATGATGTATGCCGATCGGTCGTCGGACACATTGCTAGCAGGAGTGCTGTCTGTCTGCCGCTCAATCTCCCCACCATCCTGACGGAGGTCAAGGACGGGAACGCCGCCGCGAAAACTCGGGATGCCGTCATTGCTGTCCAGGATTGCGATATCAGGCTCAACAAGGCGGAGGATGGAGGCGGCCCGCTCGAGAGGCTGATTCGGGTCGAGCGGGACGAAAGTCGCGCCGGCTTTAAGACATGCCAGCATGGCGCACGCCATTGCAGGGCCACGCTCGAGCGCGACGACGACGCGGCTAGCCCCGGGGCGGCCTACCCGCGCACGCAGGACGTGCGCGAGACGGTTCGACCTCGAGTTTAGCGCGGCGTAGCTGAGGCTGTGGACCCCGTCGGTGACGGCGACGCGCTGGGCGAAACGTTCCCCATTGCGCTCGATCGTCCGCCACGGCGGGATCGGCGCCAGCGCTGTCGTTGCGGCCGCGGCGGCGAGCGCCTGCGTGTTGACCGGCGCGTTGACAGCGGCAGCCATAGGGTCGCTGTCAGGGCGGTCGGTCAGGACGGTAAGGAGCGTCGTGAAGGCGGTGAGGAGGCGCGACGCAGCGTCGGCGGAAACGAGGCCAGCGTCGTAGTCAAGGGCGACGCGGAACGTCGATCCCGAACCGTGCACGTCAAGCGCGAGCCGGAACGGCTCGCTGACGACGAACCGTTCCGCAAGGGCGAATCCCTGCTCCGCGGCGCGATCCGCGTCCTCGGCGGCGAACAGGTAGGCGGCACCGACGTGTCCTGCGAGATCGTCCCACGAAACGCCCCCAGCCTGCGCATCTTCCATCGTCCGGCCGAGCGCCGCGACCTCATCGCGGAACGAAGCGCCGGAATTTCCGCCGAGGACGTGCGGCAGGTAAGCGTCGTAGGGACCGGCGGCCCCGCGGAGGGCAAGGATCGTCCGTCCGGAGTGAAGCAGTCCGAGCAGCAGGCGTGGCGAACCCTCGATGCGCCGAAGCAGCGAAACCCATGTCGCGAGGAACACCGCCGACGGCCGGCTGCCGGTCTCAGCGCAGTATGCGCGCAAGACGACTGCTCGCCTCGGATCGAGACAGGTCGCGACGCGGCTCGGCCTGAACCGAGCAAGGGCGGCCGGTCTCGGTGGGCAGAAGGCCGCGATTGCTGTGTCGAGTTCGGCCGCAAGGGCACGCCGAGCCGCAGAAGTTGCCGCGAGCGACTCCTCGGACCAAGCCGCGTAGTCCGCATATTGGCAGGGCAGGCCGTCGGAAGGAGTTGTCCACAAGGACGCGGTGGGCCGATCTGCGATCGCCGCGGCGACGAGATCGAGCGTCGTCCCGTCCGCGACGAGCGACGGCAGGACAACCTGGATGCAGCTGCCCGCGCCGTGCGGAGCGATCCGGATGCCGAACGGCAACCGTATGAGATCGGCGATCGAAAGCGGCGTCGCGAGCGTCTCGATCTGCCACGGCGCTGTTGGGAGGATGCGCTGCATCGCGGCGACCAATCCCGGTGAGGTGACGATCTCGGTCCTTAGGATCTCGTGCCGCGCCGCGAGCGCCGCCCATCTCCGCTCCACCTCAAGGATGGGGATTGGCTCTTCAGTGATGAACGACAATAACGCCCTGAATGTCTCAGGCGCGCCGAACGACTGGATCCGTCGCTGCTGGCGGGAGAGCATGTAACCAGCGTTCTGCGCCTCGTTGACCGTCATGCATCAAGGGTCCGCCCGCCCGTTTTCCACCCGTCCGGGCGAGTAGAGGTCGCCGAGCGTCACCGCTATCAGGCGAGGTCCCCGATAGGGTGTCCTCGCATGGGCAACGAGCATGTTGTCGAGCACGAGGAGGTCGCCGCGCTCCCACGCGAAGCCGACTGCCTCCGCTGCATAGGCGGCGTTGATCTCGTCGATCGACGCGTCGGCAATGGCGCTCCCGTCGGCGAAGTAGGTCTGCTGCGGGAGATCCTCTTCGGGATAGTTCCTGCGGATCGCCGCGGCCGTGTCGTCGGGCAGCGAACGAAGGTGGAAGAAGTGCGCCTGATTGAACCAGACGGTCTCTCCAGTCCGCGGATGCGCTGCGATGGCATGTCGGTCCTGCCACGTTCGCAGGCGCCCGCCGTCGACCCACGCGTACCCGACCACGGACCGCTGGCAGATCGCCTCAACCTCCGCGACGTCCTCGGTCTGATAGGTCTCGCGCCACGACAGACCGACACCCCGATGATAGTTGCGCACGTAGCGGACTCCCCGTTCGAGGAAGGCAGCGCGCGTCGCGGCCGGGATTCGCGCGAAGACGCGACGGGAATCGGCGAGCGGCGTCCAACCGCCTTCGTCAGCCGGACGGAGGCAGCCGAAAAAGAGCCGCATCGGCCATTCGCGTGCGAAGGACATCTCGTTGTGGAAGAGGATAGACTGGTCCGCAGGAAAATGGGTCGAGGTCAGGACATCGCCGGCTAGCACGGTGCGGGGAGATCGTCGTTCGGCGTAGGCACAAAGGCTGCCGCACATCCGTTCGCTGATCTCCTGCAGGCGTTCGGGAGTATTGACCTCGAAGCCGCGAAATAGGATCGCGCCAAACACATCGAGCTCGTGGCTGAGGCGGGCGCTGTTCGCCGAGGCCCAGGCGGCCAGATCTACGCCCGCGAAGGACGGAACCGCTAACCGTGGCAAGTCGTGACCATCCTGTAGGAGCCCGAATGTCACGCTCTCACCGCCGACGGCGCGTCTGGTGCGCAAGAGCATCGCACCGCTCGCTTAAGGAAAATTCTTGTATAAGTGAGGTGTTAGATTAACGATGACGACAAGGTTCCTGCGGTCGAGAGTTCGCATCGAAACGTCCTCCTGTTTACGCAATTGCCGAAGACAGCTGTGAATTTCGGGACTTAGACTTGTTCAGTCGAGCGATTTTTACTGTTGACCGTATTTAGTCAAATAGGATAATATTTTCGAAGTTAATTTCCGTCAATAGTCCACAACGGATTATAAGATTAGGGCGCGGCAGAAAACGTGTCCAACGGCGTATTTAGTGCAACGAGAAGCTGCCGAAGTCGCCCTACGCTAGAAGCCGGCCGAGGGCACGCGTCCGACGACCTCGTCGGTATATGCATAGAGGTTGAAAACGTGATCGAGAGGCATGCGAGCTCAGCGCGATGTTCGCCTGTTCTGGGCTGCCGTCCGCGCGTGCGACATGGATGAGCAAATGGACAGGTGCGCAAACCTCACGCCGCCGGTTCCGCCGCTCCGGGCGATCTCCGCAGCGGAGATCGCCCGCTTCAACGCGGACGGCGTCGTCTGTCTGCGCGGCCTGTTCCAAGTGCGGTGGGTTGAGGCGCTCGCCCGTTTCGTCGAGCAGATCGCCCGCGATCCGGCCCAGCTGCGAGGTGCGGCCGTTCCCCCGACCACTTTTCTCGGTGACAGCTTTCTCTGGAAGACGTTCGACGAGTGCCGCGACTTTGCCTACGGATCGCCCGCGGCGCACATCGCGCAGCAGCTCCTCGGCTCGCAGCGCATTAATCTTCTCTTTGATCAACTTTTCGTCAAGCCGGCTGGATGCGCCGTCGCGACGCCATGGCACCACGACCACACGTTCTGGCCGCTATCCGGGACGCAGATCATGACAATCTGGATGGCGCTCGGCGACATTAAAAGCGACAACAGTGCGCTCGAATTCGTGCGCGGCTCGCACCGATGGGGTAAGCGGTACAAGGCCGTCCGTCCGGACCGTCTCGCCTATCTTCTAGAATCGGCGCTCGACGACCCGCCAGACGTCGAAGCGCGGCGCAGCGACTACGACATAGTGAGCTGGGACATGGAGCCGGGCGACGTGCTCGCCTTCGATGCCTTCGTCCTGCACGGATCGCCAGCCAACCACTCGATCGTGTCGCGGCACGCGTTCGCGACCCGCTGGGCCGGCGACGACGTGCGCTTCGCACCGGGTCCTGCGACGATGCCGCTGAACTGGCGTCACGGGCTGCGGCCGGGGTCACCCCTCGGCGGGCCGCTGTTTCCGCAGATCCTGCCCCGCCCGCTCGCGCACGAGCTTGGATCACGAGCCTACGGGCCCGAGCCGCGCGACCCCGAGCTGCTGGCGGCGACGCGACGTCTCTACCAGGAGGCCGAGTTGCGCCAACGTAAAGGAAGTGACGCGAAACAAGCGCCAGTCGGCGCCGACGGCTCTCGATTCCGTGGCGAGGCGCCGGCAAGTGACGAATAAGGGGGCCAGCTCGTGCCAGATCGGTTCGACCTCGATGCATATTTCCGCAGGATCGGGTTCGCGGGGCCGGCGCGGGCTGACGCCGCTACCCTGAATGCGCTCCACCGTCTGCACGTCCGCGCAATCCCGTTCGAGAACATCGATGCCCTGATGGGCCTTCCGGTGACGCTGGACCAGTCAGCGCTGCAGGAGAAGCTCGTGCGCGGTCGGCGTGGCGGGTACTGCTTCGAGCAGAACACCCTCTTCGCCGCCGCGCTCCGCACGGTAGGATTTGCTGTGAGCGGCCTCGCGGCTTGCGTGAGGCGGGCCGGATCGCCCGATCGTCCGCTTAGGCGGCTCAGCCATATGTTGCTGCGGGTGGACCTCTCGGACGGTCCGTGGGTCGCAGACGTCGGCTTTGGATCGAACCTCCTCGACGCGCCTCTGCGGTTCGCGTGCGGCGTCGAGCAGGAGACTCCGGCCGGACGCTACGTCCTTCGCGAGCACCTCGGCGCCGTCGGGATCCTCACGCGGACTCCGTCGAACTGGAGGTGGCTGTACGCGTTCGATCTCAACACTTGCCACTCCTCTGACTACGAGCGCGCGAACGCGTTTACCGCCACCGCTCCGCACATGTGGTCGACGACCTCGCTTCTCATCGAGCGGCTGACCGAAGACGCGCGCTACATCTTGTCGGGGACGCAACTTGTGGTGCAGAGTCGAGGTGGCGGAGTCACCAAACAGCGGATCGCCGGAGCTGGCGAGTTGGGCGCGGTACTTAATGGGGTCTTCGGCCTCGCCGTGCCGGTCCCAGTCGACCGGATATACCGCAAGATCGCTGTGCGGCCGACATGAGGAGCGCGGCGTGACGGACACACGAATCCGCGTCGCGGTGGTTGGGGTCGGCGGCTGGGGACCGGTGCATGCCCGCGCCTTCTCTAACCGCAGCGATGCGGAGCTGTGCGCGGTCGTTGATTGTGACCCTGGAACGGCGGACGCGAGGGGCAGGGAGTTCCGCGTCCCGTGCTACCTCGATATCGACGAGATGCTGCGCACGGAGCGGCCCGATCTTGTCAGCCTCGCCGTCACGAACACGCGACAGGTCGAGCCGACGCTGGCGCTTATCCGGGCCGGAGTTCCGCTCCTCGTCGAGAAGCCTCTCGCGTTCGCGCTCGCGGATGCGGACATGCTGCTTGCCGAAGCCGCCGAGCGGCGCTTGTTCTTTGCGATCAACTTCAACTACCGCTATGCCCGCCCTGTACGGCTTGCCTACGAGGCGATCCAGCAGGGAAGGATCGGCGAGCCCATTTTCGCCGCCTGGCGCTTTGAAGGCTCTAAATCCCCGACCGATCATCCGCACGCGAACCTCATCGAGACGCAGTGTCACGGCTTCGATATGCTCGAACACTGTTGCGGGCCGATCGAGTCGCTGATGGCGGAGATGACGGACGTGACGCAGGGCGGCTTCACAACTCTCGTCGTGTCGTTGAAGTTCGCGAGCGGCGCGGTGGGCTGCATTATCGGTTCCTACGATAGCTCATACGAGTACGCCAACACGCAGGTTCTCGAGGTGAACGGCACGACGGGACGCGTCATCGTCGAGGATACCGTCCGCCGTTTTACTTTTCAGGAGAAGGGCTCCGAGATGCGGCAGGTCTGGGAAACAGGCTACTTCAACGACTCGGACCGGACCATCCGCAAGTTGATCGACGTCCATCTCGACGAACTCCTCGCGGCATTCCGTGCTGGGCGCGAGCCACCGGTCCACGCCCGCGCCGGCCGCAGAGCGCTCGCGCTTGCTGAAGCCGCCATCGCATCCTGTCGGACCGGTCGACGCGTTCTGGTCGATCGCGCCGATGGGCCAATTATGCCTGTCGGTCTGCAGGGCCGCCCGCCCTCGCATGGGACGATCGTGGAAGCGAGGCTCTGATGCGCGATCCGCTAGGACGGCGCAGGCTCCGGCTCGGCATGGTGGGGGGCGGGCAGGGAGCGCTCATCGGTGCCATTCATCGCCTCGCCTGCAGGATGGACGGGCACTACGAACTCGTCGCGGGATGTTTCGCGAGCACGCCCGAGCGATCGAGATCGTCGGCGGACGCGATTGGCGTGAGTGCCGAGCGGGCCTACGGTTCGTTCGCCGAAATGGCTGAACAGGAACGGTGCCGCCACGACGGGATCGATGTCGTTGTCATCGTCACTTCGAACGACCTCCACTTCCCCGTGGCAAAGGCCTTCGTTGAGGCCGGCATCCACGTCCTCTGCGATAAGCCAATGACGATGAGCGTCGCCGAAGCGCGAGAGCTTGCCGCGCAGGTCGAGCGGTCCGGCGTAGTGTTCGTTCTCACGCATAACTACACGTCATATCCGATGGTCCGCGCCGCGAGGGCTCTCGTCGCTGACGGCCGCCTCGGAGTGCTCCGGGTAGTGCAGGCGGAATATCCACAGGACTGGCTCTCGACCCCGCTTGAGAGTGCCGGCCAGAAGCAGGCGCTGTGGCGCACGGACCCCGCTCGCTCCGGACCCGGTGGCGCCGTCGCGGACATCGGCACGCACGCGATGAACCTCGCGACGTTTGTCACCGGGCTGAGGCTTGAGGCCGTTGCCGCTGACGTTCACACCTTCGTCGACGGCCGGCGGCTTGATGATAATGTGCATGTCCTCCTCCGGTTCGGGTCAGGCGTCAGGGGTATGCTTTGGGCGAGCCAGGTCGCGCCCGGCACCACCAACGGCATCCGGCTGCGCGTATTCGGCGATGCGGCCGGACTCGAGTGGGCGCAGGAGAACGCGGACCGACTCTACCTGAACCCGCTAGGGCAAGCCCGGCAGATCCTCGAAAGGGGGCGCGCGTCGGGACCGGCCGCCGACCGCCTTTCACGGGTCCCGCCCGGCTGCCCCGAGGGCTTCGTCGAAGGGTTCGCTAACCTTTACGACGACGCCGCAGAACTAATTTGGGCAAAGATCGAGGGCCGCGCCCCCGATTCCGACGCCGCGCTGCTGCCGACGGTGCAAGATGGTCTTGAGGGCATGAAATTCGTTGAGGCGGTCATCGCGTCTGGCCGCAACGGCAGCTATTGGACGGGATTAGACCGGTGACGATGCGGCGGAGCAGCCTCCGACGTAAAGCAGATCATCGAATGCCGGCAATCCACGTCAACTCGACCGCGCCGTTCAGGGCAGACGAACCGTACGCACTGTCGCCGCTGGAGGCGCTGACCAGCGTCGCGGCCGCCCTGTCCTGGAGGCACACGGGAGGCGAGATCGTCCTCCATACCGACCCCCGCGGCCTCCGCTTCTACGAGGACAGCGGACTATGCGACGCCTATAGCGAAATCGACGTTTCCATCCTAGATGGGCGCCGCAAGGATCTCGGGCCATACCTAGCCGCGGCGCCGTGCCTAGGCAGAATGCTCGTTCTCGGCGCGATGGAACGGCCATTCGTCGCTCTCGACCTAGATTTCGTGCTCTTTGACGACGGCAGATTTCCTTATTCGGCAACGGATCTCTGCTGTTTCCATTGGGAGCTGCCGGCTTCGCCATGGTATCCAGAGGCGAGTGAGTTGTTCGTTCCGGCGGGCTTCGCGCTTCCAGACGGGCTCGATTACCTGTCGCTGGTGCCGAACATCGCCTTTCTCTATGTCGGCGACATAGCCTTTTTCCGTGCCTACGCCGCCATGGCTGCCGACTATGTAATGCGCGCGGTCGATCAGCAGACCGGCGTTGCTGCCAACAAGATCGCGATCTTCGCCGACCAGCGCCTGCTCGGCATGCTGGCACAGCGCAGCGCGCTAACGTTCGATACGCTGCGCAACGACATTTGGACCTGCGGCCCGGTCGGCGAGCGGTGGGAGGTGCTGGACTACGAGGGCGGCATTAGGCCGGCCTCGGATTTCCGAGATCTCGTGGCGCCCTTCTGGGTGCTCGACCGGCACCGGTTCGATCCCCGCAAGGAGGCTGTCGACTGCGTGCACCTGTGGTTCGAGAAGCCCCGTTTTTCGGAGGGCGGCCGGCATGCATCGCGCCGCACGCGTCTCATCGAGCGCCTAGTGGATCGCGTCAAGAAGGATTTCGGAAGCTTGCCCGTCGCAGGCAAGCTCTTCGACATTTTAGAAAGTTCCGGCTTCGGGATCAGCGCCCCACGGCAGTCCGTCAGGGGATCGACCCGGGGCCCTGCTGCATGACCGACTTCCAGGTCCCAGTATGCCTCGGAGCATTTGCGACCGGCCGCGGGAGGCAAGGGTAGTCCGATCTAGTCTGCAATCGCCCAATATCTCCCGCTCGCGTTGCGCGTTGGCCCTCCTCCTTTACAGATGGATCGCGCCAGTACTGTCCATGCCGGGCATGACAGCTAAATATTGATCAGGTGCTTCTAGAAAAGTCTGGATGTCACGGATATGAAATGAGAATGATCGCACGAACCGTGGTTCGGCGATTACTCTCCGGCATCAATCTATGTGATCAGTGTACGTTTGGTTAGAGTATAGACAAGACGTTTAAATCTGTCATCATGTGAGGTGTCCTTGCAGATAAAACTCTGAGGAGGTACGCAATGTATCAGGCAGAACGTGGCCTTGAAATTGGGTACGTGAACATCTGGGTCGAAGACGTTCCCCGCTCAGTGAAATTCTACGAAAGTATCGGCCTCCACAAGCGCTTCCACGTCGACACGGCGGATGGTGGGTTCGCCGAGTTCGGCACTGTCCTAGGAGGTGTCGGGTCGGATGCCGGGTCGGTCCGGCTGTGCATCTCCGGGATGAAGGAAGCCGAGCGGCTGTTCGGCAAGGCTAAGAAAAGGGGGGCGATCAACTACACGCAACTCGTCCTCGTCCACAACGACGTCGAGAGCGTCTATCGCGCAGCCGTCGAGGCCGGTGGCTCGGGGATCAACGATCCGGCGCCCGGCCCGTGCTGGGGATCCACTATCGCTCGGTTTTCGGATCCGGACGGGAACATGGTTTCGTTGATATCACGTATGAGCCCGCAACAGGTCGCTCTGCGTCTCTACGAGCTTGCAGGCCCAGTCGCGCTCGACGCGATCAAGGATCCGGAGAACGCCGACAAGCTTTCGCTCGACGCCTTGCCGCGCGGCAAGGGGGCGACTTTCCAGCCGGATGTCGAGTTCACGAAATACCTCGCAGGTTTCTCCGACGAGGAGCTTGCCAAGGTCTTCGCTGCCAGTGGGTTCTCGGGAATGGAGAGTGCCATCTTCGAGCGGATCCGCATCGTGTAGGTCGGGTTGCAAAGGATGCGGGATCGATGCGCCTTCCAGGAGGAGCTGCTTCCGCGCACCATCGCCGAGGCGCTGCAAATTCCCTTCTACCAGCGCCACTGGCGCGGCAGGAACGCGGCGATGGTCGCCTCTCTCGGTGATCTACCGTCCCTGCCGCTCCTCTCCAAAGATGAGCTGTCGGAAGCCGACGATCTGCTGCGCGACGGCGAGCGCGCCGTCACGCTGATCCACAGCACCGGGACGACTGGACGGCCGCTCGTCCGCTTCCGGGGGGAGGCCGAGCTCGCCGCCGTCCGTGCCGTAGCGCACCGTCTCGCGGAGGTGAGGGAGGCCGAGCCCGACGTCGTGTTCACGACGCTCGGCGCGAGCATTCACGGTGGCGGCGTCCCGACGCCGTCGCGTGCACACGTAGTTGTGATCGCGTGCTCGTCAAAGTGGCTCATCGACCATGCCGTCACGCTGATCCGGCGGAGCCCCATCATACCCAGCCTCGACGACGCCTCGATCGAGCTTCACGGTAGGCCTCGCCACCTTGCGATCCTCGCGACGGAGCTCGCGCGGTTCCCCATCTCGGAGCGGGTGCACGTCCGGGCTGTCACCTCGGTCGGGTACGGCATCAGCCGTTCGCTGAGGCGCTTCCTGCAGAGGACGTTCCCGAACGCGGCCGTTCGCGATACCTTCAGCCTATCCGAGATCGTCGCCGGCGCAGAGCGGTGTGCCAGCTGCGGCGGCTATCACATGGCGGCGCCCGTCGTGGCCGAGATTGTTGCGCTCGACGGCGAGGGACCTGCACCCGATGCGACGGGACGTCTCGTTCTAACCGAGCTCTTTCCGTTCTCCCAGCTGCAACCGCTAATCCGCTACGTGACAGGCGACATCGTACGCGCCGTCGCTAGGGAGTGCGAAGAGGGCGGTGGGTTCGACTTCGTCGGCCGGGCCGCCGTCACACCGGTCGCCGTTCTCGGCGGTCGCCCGTCGGTCGTGCTGTCGCCGTGGACTCTAGGTGAGATCCTCGAGGAGATGCCGGGTGCGGCGCGAAGCCCGCTCGGCAACGCACTGACGCCGCCGTACGACGTGTTGCCAATGGGACCGCCCTACCTCGATGCGCGTCTCGTCGAGGCTGAGGGCGGGCAGCGTCTCGTCCTCAGGGTCGGAGTCTCGTTCGCGCCGCAGCTCCACCCCGAGGCGGCGATGGCATTCGAGCGGGATCTCGTCACGCGGCTCGTCGAGGAGGACGTCCACTTCCGCCGTGCGCAGGCGATGGGCCTTCCTTGCGAACTCCGCCTTTGCCAGTCGGACGCCTTTCCTCCTCCAAGCAGTCTCGGAAAATGACGCTCGAGATCGAGGTTACACATCGCTACGCGGAGGTCCGGATCGACGCGGCTTCGATTGAGGCTATCCTCGAGCGCGTGAGCTGGCGGACGGTGCCGACCTTCGCGCGGCCCGGGCGTAGCGCTTGGTACGTGTTGCCCCGTCCCGCCGCCTACCCGGGCAGGCCCGGCGTCGAGTACCGCGCCGCCAAGCTGAAGGGCGTCGGCGCCTGGAACCCGCCCGATGATCCGCGGTCGGAAGTCCAGTGGAGCGAACACGCGGCGTCACCCCGGCCGCCATCGACGGCCGAGTACACATCGACTGCGCTCCTGCGCCACGTGGGTGTGTCGCGGGACGGCGAGTTCGCGGAGGTGACGAGCTCGCCCGCACCTTATGGCGGGATCCTGCACGAACGTGCCCTCCTCGAGTTTGACAACGCGACGTCGCTGCTCGAGCACGTCGTCCCGAGCATCGCTCCGCTTCTCGTCGTCCGCTATCCGGAGTTAAATTTCCGCGACCGGCCGATGGGCGCGGTCGTCAGCTTGTCACCCGAGGAGCAACCGTTCCGTGCGCATGTTGACGACGTCGGCGCCCCCGGATCCACGAAGCGAGAGTTCATCGAGGAGGTTTACCGCGCCCTTGAGGTGGCGGGAGATCCGGAGATTCCGATCGTGCAGTGGCGCGCAGTGGCGGCGGTCGCGCGGCGTGCGGGAGCGCTGCTGCGTGCGTTTGCCGAAGCTGGACACTACCGCTACTCGATGCAGCTCGAGAACTTCCAGTTCGACCGCGTACGGTCCGAACTGATCCTCACTGACCTCGACTCGTCGCAGAAGCTCGACGAACTGCCGGCGGAGCTGCAGGGTCTCGAGCTCTTACGCGACCTATCTGCGGGGCTCCACAAGCTTGCGTGGCGCCTGCACTACTTCGGGACGCTCGATCCGTGGTCGATCGAGCGGCTCCAGCGAACCGATCCCTTCGTTGAATTCCTGCGCGGTTACTTCGCCGAGTTCAACTCGCTCGATCTGACGCCAGTGGTGGCCCCGCTCTGGCGGCTGATGGTGCCGCACCTCTTCCAGCGGAGGCGCCTGATGGCGGTCATGGCGGGATGGGAACGCGAGCGCATCCGCAGCTACGAGGTCGACCCGCCGCTGTTCTGCTCGCTCGCGATGGTCCTGACGTTCCCCCTCCTCGACGCGACACCTAGCCTCGCCCGCCGGTGTGCCGGGCTCGACCGGTCGATACTTGCGCAAAAGATCCAGCGCTTCCTCGGGCCGCAGTCCTCGGACTATCTCGCCTTCCTCTTACGGTGACCCGTCGCCTCCTCCGCCGATCTGCACGCCATAAGACATGAGCCGGCCGGAGCAGATGGCTCCATTGCGCGCGTCGATCTCGAGCTCGGTGACGGATGCGGTCCCCGGCGGCTTCAGTCGCCGGTAATCGTTCGGCCACAGACCGAGGAATGCCGCGGCGAGGAAACGAATTGGTCCAGCATGGCTGACGACAACCATCGTGCCGGCGCGCCCTGCGCACGGGCCACTCACCAAAGCGGCGAGTGCGCCGGTGACCCGCTTCAGCGTTTCGGCGCGGGTCTCGCCACCGCCCCTGCGGATGTCCTCGCCGGAAAGCCAAGCACGCAGCGTGCCGGGATCGTCCCGCGCAATCTCCGCCATCGTCCGGCCGGACCAACTGCCGACGTCGACCTCACGCCAAGCGGGGTCAAGGTGGACGGATGCGTGCGCAAGACGGTATTGCAGGATGGAAGCGGTTTCGGAGGCTCGAGGCAGATCGCTGCTCACAATGGTCGCTACTTGGCGACGAGCGGAGAGCGCGTCGGCCAGCGCCGTCACCTGTCCGATTCCCGCGGCGCTCAGCCCCGGCCCCGCGTGCCCCTGAAGCAGTCCCGCGACGTTCCATTCCGTTTCGCCGTGCCGGACGAAAGCAACCCGGACAGGGCTGTCCGTCATCGATGGCCTCGCCGCTGCACGAATTCCGAAAGTGGCCGCCGGCGACGAAGCGGCGGAGATGCGAGCGCGGAGGGTAGCCCGCAGCGATGAGGAGAGGACCGCGGCGCGTCAACCGGAAACTGGTGAGAGGTTCGGGGAACCACAATCTCTAGCTTTTTGACCGGCTTCGAAGGTTTGCCGGAATTGCCCAGAAACCTGCTCCGTTCGAGAATTCCTTGTGGGAAAGGAGAGACCCGGGCCTCCGAGGTGCAGACCATGATGCCCAAGCTTTTCCAGCCGTATCAGCCTACTTCTAAATGTTAATTCCCCTCTGTGCCAACGTCAATAGAGGATCGGCTGAGGGTAGAACAACATCCAGTTTTCGTGTCTTCGCTTTCGATTCTGGAGTGGACCCCTGGTGGTGGACGGATTGGACGAGGGCGCTTGACTGGTTCTCTGGGTGTAGAACAGCATCGGGTTTTGATGCCAATCCGCATCTTTCAATGGTCGCGTCCGTCAATGAGTGTAAATTCGGGTGCGGTTTGAGGTGGCCATTGGTCAGCTCGCCTGTGGGGTGATTGTTAGGGCCTGCGGGTTGATCATCGGTGTTGCGAG
>NZ_QDGA01000034.1 GCF_003347665.1 Microvirga calopogonii | reverse complement strand
GGCACCAGGATCACGTCGCCGGGCTCGGTGATGGCCTGGGCCATGTTGGCGAAGCCCTCTTTCGAGCCGAGGGTCGCCACCACCTGGGTGTCGGGGTTGAGCTTCACGCCGAAGCGGCGCTCGTAATAGCCGGCCTGGGCGCGGCGCAGCCCGCCGATGCCCTTGGAGGCGGAGTAGCGGTCCGTGCGCGGCTTGCCCACGGTCTCGACGAGCTTGTCGATCACGTGCTGGGGGGCCTGCAGATCCGGATTGCCCATCCCGAGGTCAATGATGTCCGCTCCGTTGGCGCGGGCCGCGGCCTTGATGCGGTTGACCTGCTCGAAGACGTAAGGCGGAAGGCGCTTAATCCGGTAGAAATCAGGCATCGGTCTCGTCCTCGGGCGGAATCACGGGATTCCGGTATAGGTTCTAAGGCGTTCTCTTGGAATTCGTCTTCTGGCGCGTCTGCTGCGACGTGTTGGCCGGGAGCTTGATCGGCTCGGGAGGCGGCGTCTTGCCGAGCTCGGCGGCCGCAGCGCCGGCAGCCTCGTTTTGGGCCCGAATGGCATCGAGTTCCGCCTCGGCGGCCTTGATCTGGTCAGCCGTCCTTGCCGGGGTCTGGCGATCCGGGACAGGTGTACCGATCGGCATATATTCCAGATTCGTCGGTCTCGACTGAACGACGAAATCCTGACTCGCCGCCGTCTGCGGGCCTGCCCCCACGGCGGTCGCCACATCCCGGACGGGATTGAAGCTGCCGTTGCAGCCTGCAGCAAGCATCGTCACGGCAATCGCCGCGGCGCAGGGGATCGGAAAGGCCTTCGTACGCATTGTGATACCTAAGATCTGCAACTGGGCTCTGGCATATCCCACAGCTCGAACGCTAAGATGTCGGAAATGCGGCTTGCGAGCAATGCTGCTGCGATAGAGGGAGATCGCCTTATGGACAAGCCATACGGTGAGGAGAAGACTCAAAGCCCCGTCCCGGACTTCGAGGAACTCTCCCGTAACATGGCTCGCTTCGTCGAGGGAGCCGGCAAGGCTGCAGCCGCGTACCTCAGGCCTGTCCAGGAAGGCCAGGCTCCCGCCGAACTTTCAAATGACGCTGCGGAAGCCATCAAATCCCTCGGTCGGGTGGCCGAGGTCTGGATGAGTGATCCGCAGAAGAGCTTCGAAGCCCAGTCCCGCCTCGGAACGCAATTCCTGTCCCTCTGGGCCTCGACCCTGAAACGTGCGCAGGGCGAACCCGCAGACCCTGTGGCCGAGCCCGAACCCAAGGACACTCGTTTCAAGGACCCGGAATGGTCCGAGAACCCGATCTTCGACTTCCTGAAACAGGCCTACCTCATTTCGTCCCGCTGGGCGGAGGACCTCGTCGAGAATGCCGAAGGCCTCGATGAGCGCACGCGGCACAAGGCGCAGTTCTATCTCAAGCAGCTCTCCAGCGCGCTCTCGCCTTCGAACTTCCTCCTGACCAACCCGGAGCTGATCCGCGAGACGCTCAAGGAGAATGGCGCGAATCTCGTGCGCGGCATGTCCATGCTGGCGGAGGACATCGAGGCCGGCGGCGGCGAGCTGAAGATCCGGCAATCGGACACGAGCCGGTTCAAGGTGGGCGTGAACATCGCCACCACGCCGGGAAAAGTGATTTTCCGCAACGATCTGATCGAGCTGATCCAATATGCTCCCGTAACGGAGAAAGTGCTGAAACGGCCGCTGCTGATCGTGCCGCCCTGGATCAACAAGTTCTATATTCTCGACCTCAATCCGGAGAAGAGCTTCATCCGGTGGGCGGTCTCGCAGGGGCTGACCGTGTTCTGCATCTCCTGGGTCAATCCGGCGGAGCAGCATGCCGAGAAGGGCTTCGAGCATTACATGGTGGACGGCATCTTCGCCGCGCTCGACGCCATCGAGCAGGCGACCGGCGAAAAGAAGGTGACGGCCATCGGCTATTGCGTCGGCGGAACCCTGCTGGCGACGACCCTCGCCTATATGGCGGCCAAGCGCGACAAGCGGATCGACAGCGCCACATTCTTCACCGCGCAGGTGGACTTCACCCATGCGGGCGACCTGAAGATCTTTGCCGGCGAAGAGGAGGTCCGCAGCCTCGAGGCCACCATGAAGAAGCGCGGGTATCTCGAAGGCTCGCGCATGGCGAACGCCTTCAATATGCTGCGGCCCAACGATCTGATCTGGCCCTATGTGGTCAACGTTTACATGAAGGGCCAATCGCCCTTCCCCTTCGACCTGCTCTACTGGAACGCCGATTCCACCCGCATGCCCGCGGCGAACCACGCCTTCTACCTGCGCAACTGTTATCTCGAGAACAAGCTCGCCAAGGGCGAGATGGAGCTTGCCGGAGTGAAACTGGACCTGAAGAAGGTGAAGGTGCCGGTCTTCAATCTGGCCACGAAGGAAGACCACATCGCCCCAGCCCGCTCCGTGTTCGTCGGCTCGAAGATGTTCGGCGGGCCGGTCGATTATGTGCTTGCAGGCTCGGGACATATCGCCGGCGTCGTCAATTCGCCCACCAAGCCGAAATACCAATTCTGGACCGGCGGTCCCGTCGAGGGAGAATTGGAAGATTGGATGAAGCAGGCAACCGAGACATCGGGTTCCTGGTGGCCCTACTGGTTCGAGTGGATCAAGACCCAGGCGCCCAGGATGGTCGCCGCGCGAGAGCCAGGAGGCGGAAAGCTGGAGCCGCTCTGCGACGCGCCCGGCACCTACGTTCTGGAGAAATCTTAAAGCGCGCATTCAGACGGCGCCTAAAGAGAAATACTCTTGGCATCGGGATGACCAAGGGTTCAGCCATAACAAACGAAGATGATGTTCTCGGCGTCATCACCGGCCTTGTGCCGGTGATCCCGATGGAAGAAGCGCAGCGCTTTTCAGCATCGGGATGGCCGGGACAAGCCCGGCCATGACGTGGGCGAGAACGTAGACCCAAAAACGAAAGGCCGGCAGATCTGCCGGCCTTCTTGCTGTCAGCTCTTGGAAGCTCAGTACTTGCGGACGAGCGGAACCGCCGGGATCGCAACCTTCGGGTTGTCCCAACGATAGCGCAGGCCTGCCGAGATGATATCCACGGACGAATCCACATCCGCCAGATAGGGAAGGCCCTCGAAATCCTGATGTCCGGGAAGGATGCGGATTTTCGTATCCATCGTGAAGATGTGCGTGTAGGCCACGTCGAAGGACAGACGGTCGTTCCACTGGTAGCTCGCACCGAGCGATGCCCAGATGCGGTCGTTGTCGGGAAGACGCGTGGAGCGGATTTCCGTATCGATCGGAGATTGCTCGTAGGCGAGACCCGCACGCAGGGTCCACTGATCGTTCAGCTTGTAGTCCGCGCCGAGGGAGTAGAAGTACCCGTCCTTGTAGTTGAGCGGAATATCGGTGACGGTAACGCCGCCGGGGCCGAGCACGAGAGGCGTCTTGAGGACGCTCCAGTTCGTCCATTCGAAACCGGCATGGACCGTGATGGCCGGCGTGATCACCTGCGAAATGCCGACGGTGAGCTGATCAGGCGTCTTCAGCTTGGCGGTGATCGGAACGTTCGAGAAGGGACCCAAGGCGGCGATGGAGCCGCGAGGCGCCTCCAGGCTGCCGTCGAGTTCATGCTCGACCTGGGAACGATAGCCGATACCGATGGTCGTGCCGGCGAACGGCGTGATCGTCACACCGGCCGTGAAGCCGAAGCCGATGTCGTCGCCGTCGAGGATGGCGCTCGGAGCGCCGGGCAGCGTCGCGGAGGCGGCCGGAGCGCCCGGGAACGGCACTGCTCTCTTGAGGCGGATGTCGAAATACTGCAGCGATGGACCGACTGCGAACGAGAACCAGTCGTTCACCTTCACGCCTAGGACCGGGTTGACGTTCACGGAGAAGATCCGGGACGACCGCGAGTAGAGCTGACCGGACCAGTTCTGGCGGGGATCGGTCACGAGGCCGTAGGGCGAGGTGCTGGAGAGACCAAGCCAGAGCGTGTCGTTGATCTGGAAGGAGCTGTAACCAGCGGGAACGAGCGCGTCCTCGCCGATATCGCCCGAGCTGCCGAACACGAAGGTTGGGACGGAGGGCAGCGGGTTGATGTCGACCTGCGGGAGAACCAGCGAGGCATGTCCCTCACTCCACCAGCCCGGCATCATCGTGATGACGGCCGGGTTCCAGAACATGGAGGACAGGTAACCGGAGCCCGAGGCGGCGCCTGCGAAGGAGTAGCCTTGCGCCGTGGCGCTCTGCTCGCGCAACGCGAAGGCACCAGCCTGCGCGCCGCCTTGGGCGGCGATGAGTGCTGCTGCGGAAACCGCGGCCAGCGACAAAGAACGAGAGAGAAGACCCATGGAGTTTTCCTGCCCTTATGATTTTTGTACGGGAGAATCCCGCCGTAAGGGCAATGTGCCAATGCTTATTTTCGGCCGCAATCCTTTCGTGAACGCCTAATAGGAAATTAATAAATTCTAAACTCCACTCGTTTCCAAGAAGTTCTACTTCACTTTACGTTGGTGCAACTGAATAAGCGGGAAGTACGCTCAGATGGTTCATATGTAAACCGATGTATAGTCGGCTTTCATCTTGAATTGAACGGCAATGCATGAGGAGGTGGAAATCCGGCACTTTATTAGCCTTCGTGGCAAAACAGCAACATATTTGCGTTCAGAACATGCATTGTAGCTCGGCGCATTCGCGCCAATTATGCACGTGCCTTAACGAGAGGAGCGCTTGATGAAGCTAGTGAGATTTGGGGACGCTGGACGCGAGAAACCGGGGCTGATCGATTCCAGCGGCCAGATTCGGGACCTGTCAGGCATCGTCCCCGACATCAATGGCTCGTCCCTGTCAGCCGAGACCCTGGAGCGCATCCGCAAGACCGATCCCGCCACCCTCCCCGTCGCTCCGTCGGGACAGCGTCTGGGTGCCTGCGTCGGACAGGTGCGCAATTTCATCGCCATCGGGTTGAACTACGCCGACCATGCGGCCGAGACCGGGGCGCCCATTCCGGCGGAACCCATCGTCTTCAACAAGGCTCCGTCCTGCATCGTCGGGCCGAATGACGACGTGATCATCCCGCGCGGTTCCCAGAAGACAGACTGGGAGGTCGAACTCGCCATCGTGATCGGTGAACGGGCCTCCTATGTCGGCGCCAACGAGGCGCTCAATTTCGTGGCCGGCTACTGCGTCTGCAACGACGTCTCCGAGCGCGAATACCAGATCGAGCGCGGCGGAACCTGGACCAAAGGCAAAGGCTGCCCGACCTTCGGACCTCTCGGTCCCTGGCTCGTCACCAAGGACGAGGTCCCGGATCCGCAGAACCTCTCCATGTGGCTCGACGTGAACGGTGAGCGCGTGCAGAACGGCTCGACCAAGACGATGATCTTCAACGTGGCGCAGATCGTGTCATACGTCTCGCACTTCATGATCCTGGAGCCCGGCGACGTCATCACGACCGGCACCCCACCCGGTGTCGGCATGGGCATGAAGCCGCAGCGCTTCCTGAAAGCCGGCGACGTGGTGTCTCTCGGCATCGAGGGCCTCGGCGAGCAGCGCCAGCGCTTCGTGGCTTTTGAAGGTCCCGCTGGGGATACGACCAAGAGCTGGAAGGGGCATTAACGGCCCGAAACCAGTCCCTGCCCGTCATGGCCGGCCTCGTGCCGGCCATCTCGTTTAGAGCATCGAACGCAAAAGTGGGAACCGGTTTTGCGTGGAAAGATGCAGGAAGGCAAAAGCTTAGAGCATTTTTCGGCGAAGTGGATCCGGTTCACCGTCAAAAAATGCGACCCAGCAAAGAAGAGAGACGATTCCACGCAAGTGGAAACGGCTCTAGAACAGCGAGGCGCTTCGTACGATCGAGGCCACCGGCACGAGGCCGGTGACGACAGAGCTTACACGAGCCCCAGCATCAGCTGGATGTTCTGCACCGCCGCGCCGGACGCGCCCTTGCCGAGATTGTCGAGCCTCGCCACCAGGACGGCGTGGTTGTAGCTGTCGTGCTTGAAGACGAAGAGTTCCAGCCGGTCCGTGTCGTTCAGGGCCTCCGGCTCGATCCGCTCGATCTTCTTGGCCTCCCGGATCGTCGGCACGACGCTGACGAGACCGCCTTCCCGATAGTGCTTCAGAAGAGCGTCCTCGAGATCCGCCGCCTTCGGCTTGCCGGGCAATAGGTCGAGATGCAGCGGCACGCTCACCAGCATGCCCTGCCGGAAATTGCCCACGGACGGGATGAAGATCGGCCGCCGGGTCAGGCCGGTATATTTCTGAAGCTCGGGCACATGCTTGTGCTCGAAGCCGAGACCGTAGAGCTCGAACGACGGCGCCGTGCCGGCCTCGTAGGCCTCGATCATCGAGCGCCCGCCGCCGCTATAGCCGCTGACCGCGTTCACGCTGATCGGGTAATCGGCCGGAACGAGGCCCGCATCCACGAGCGGGCGCAAAAGCGCGATGGCGCCAGTCGGATAGCAGCCCGGATTGGCCACCCGGTCCGCCTTGGCGACCGCCTCCCGCTGAGCCGGGTCGAGTTCGGCAAAGCCGTAGACCCAGCCGGGCGCGACGCGGTGCGCCGTGCTGGCATCGAGGATCTTGGGCTTCCTGCCGCTCAAACCGTCGACAAGGCTCACGGTCTCGCGGGCCGCATCGTCGTGCAGGCAGAGCACCACGAGGTCCACATCGGCCAGGATCTCGCGCTTTGCCTCGGGATCCTTGCGCCGCGCGGGATCTATGCTGCGGATCGCGACACCCTTCACGTCCTTCAGGCGCTCGCGAATGCCGAGCCCCGTCGTGCCGGCCTCCCCGTCGATGAAGACGGTCCTGGTCTTCTGGTCGAGGGCTGATGAGTTATGGGTCATGATTGTCATGGTCGATCCGGTCCCCTGTGGCCGCCGGTGAGGCTAAAGCCGTAACGCTGATATGGTTCAACAGAAACAAAAAAGCCGCGCATCGGCGCGGCTTGCGTTCGGGCTCAGACGGCCGTCATCGCACGCGCGCCGGGGCGGCGGTCATTCGGCGTCGGAGGGTGTCGAAGCGGGTAGACATAGAGGTTCTTATGTGGGCAAGCCCCTCTCCTGTCAACAGGCCAGGCTTGAGCGAAGAAACGCCTTCATCCTTCGGTGGGGATGCTTTAGGCATGAAGGGGATTATGTAGCGGGAAGGCATGCGCAGCGACCTCGATCATCTGCCGTTACGTCAGCAAGCGGACCTGCGCTGGGCTCTCGACGTGCTGTTCGCCGAATTCGAGGAGGCGCTGAAAGGCAAGCTGTCGGAGAAGCGCAAGCAGGGCCGCATCCTGAAGGTGATCCTCTACGGCTCGCAGGCTCGCGGCAAGGCCGTGCGCGATCCGGCCGGCGGCTACATCTCCGATTACGACCTGCTCGTGGTGGTCAATAACGAGGAGTTCACGGACACGGAATATTGGGAGGGCGTGAACGACAGGTTCCTTCGCCGGGGCTTGGTCAATCCTTCGCGCCATCCGTTCCATTTCATTGTGCATTCCCTGGCGGACATGAACGATCAGCTGGCACGGGGCCGCTATTTCTTCATGGACATCGTGCGCGAAGGCATCGTGCTCTACGAGGCCGAGGGCCATCCCTTCGTCGAGCCGCAGCCGCTCTCGCCCGAAACGGCGCACGAGGAAGCACAGAGCTATTTTGATGAATGGTTCTCAAGCGCTACCGGTTTTTTCGACACCGCTGGCTATGCACTTAAGCAGGGGCGTTTGAAGGAAGCCGCCTTCCAATATCACCAAGCGACCGAGCGGCTCTATCACTGCACGCTGCTGGTGCTGACGCTCTACACGCCGAAGCTCCACGATATTCAAGAACTACGCAGGCGTTGCGAGAAACTCGACCCACGCCTGATCGAGGCCTGGCCGCGTGATACGCGCCGTGCGCGGCGCTTCTTCCAGAAGCTCAGGCGCGCCTATGTCGATGCGCGCTACTCGAAGCATTACGAGATCGATGCGGAAGAACTCACATGGCTCGGCGAGCGTGTCGCGGTGCTGCAAGATCTCGTGCGGACGGTCTGCGAGGAGCGTCTGAAAGCGCCATAAACCTTCCCGTCATTCCGGGGCGGCCAAAGGCCGAACCCGGAACCCATAAACACGACCCTAAAGAAAGGGTGAGCAGCGTCGCGCCTCTTTCTGCAACGTCAGCGGTTATGGGTTCCGGGCTCCGCTGTGCGGCCCCGGAATGACAATGAGGCAGTGCCCTTTCTTAGCCCTTTCTTACGCCGGCACCTCCCCGATCAGATCCGGAAAGGTAACGACATAGCCGGCAGGATGAACCACCCAAACAAAAAGGGCGGCCCGAGAGCCGCCCTTTCCGAAATGTTCGCTTGAATAAGCCTTAGCGCTTCGAGAACTGGAAGCTGCGGCGGGCCTTCTTCTTACCGTACTTCTTACGCTCGACGACGCGCGGATCGCGGGTCAGGAAGCCTTCCTTCTTGAGCGGGCCGCGAAGCTCCGGCTCGTAGTAGGTCAGCGCCTTGGCGAGGCCGTGACGGACCGCACCGGCCTGGCCGGAGAGACCGCCACCGTCGACGTTGACGGTGATGTCGTACTGGCCTTCGCGCTGGGCGATCTGGAGCGGCTGAGCGAGGATCATGCGGAGCACGGGACGGGCGAAGTACACCTCGGCCGAGCGGCCGTTGATGACGATCTTGCCGGAACCGGGCTTGATCCACACGCGGGCCACGGCGTCCTTACGCTTGCCGGTGGCATAAGCGCGGCCGAGCGAGTCGAGCTTCTGGACGTGCTTCGGAGCTTCCGGAGCGGCGGCCTGGGCGTTCTGGCCCAGATCGGCGAGAGACTGAAGAGTCGCCATGGATTAGGCCCTCACGTTCTTGGCATTGAGGGCAGCAACGTCCAGGACCTCAGGCTGCTGAGCGGTATGCGGATGCTCAGCGCCGCCATAGACGCGCAGGTTGCCCATGATCTGACGGAAAAGCGGGCCGCGGGGGAGCATGCGCTCCACAGCCTTCTCGACCACACGCTCAGGGAAGCGGCCGTCGAGAATGAACTTCGCGGTGCGCTCCTTGATGCCGCCCGGATAACCGGTGTGGTGATAGTACACCTTCTGCTCGCGCTTGCGGCCGGTGAACACCACCTTGTCGGCGTTGATGACGATGACGTTGTCGCCGCAGTCGACGTGGGGCGTGTAGTTCGCCTTGTGCTTGCCACGCAAACGCATGGCAACAACCGAAGCGAGACGGCCCACAACGAGGCCCTTCGCGTCGATCACAACCCACTTCTTCTCGACCTCGGCGGGCTTCAGCGAAGTCGTAGTCTTCATTGCGCTGTATCCCATTGGAGCCATATGGCTCAGGTTCTGAAAAACGACAAACCGCCGCGAGATGCGGCGGCGAGTGACGGCTGTTTAGTCAGAGCGGACGCCGAAGTCAACAGCATTTTCAGCAGGGTTGTTTCCACAAAACCCTTATAAAACAAGCGTTAGCGCCTATGTGGTATCATACGACCACATAGACGGCATCTGAATACCACACTCCTTTGGCTTCGCGCGAAATACCGTTATGCTTAGCCAGCGCGGCACGTCCCGTTCCGCAGATTCGGAGAGGCTCCCGATGACCGACGAACTGATCTTCTTCACGAATCCCATGTCCCGTGGGCGCATCGCCCGCTGGATGCTGGAGGAGACGGGATGCGCCTATCGGGCGGAAATCCTCGGCTTCGGCCCGGATATGAAGTCGCCCGGCTATCTGGCGATCAATCCCATGGGTAAGGTGCCGGCGATTCTCCACAAGGGAAAGATCGTCACCGAGGCGGCGGCGATCTGCGCCTATCTCGCCGATGCCTTTCCCGAAGCCGGGCTCGCCCCGCCACCCCAGGAGCGGGCCGCCTATTACCGCTGGATGTTCTTTGCGGCGGGGCCGGTGGAAGCCTCCTTGAGCAACAAGGCTTTCGGCTTCGAGGTCCCGGCCGACCGGCAGCGCGCGATCGGCTATGGTAGTCTCGAGAGTGTGGTCGACGCGCTGGAATATGCCGTCACCCAATCCGAATACATCGCAGGCGACCGCTTCACGGCCGCCGACGTCTATGTCGGCTCGCAGATCGGCTGGGGCATGATGTTCGGCACGCTCGAAAAGCGCCCCGCCTTCGATGCTTATTGGCAGCGCATCAGCTCGCGTCCGGCGGCTGTGCGGGCGCGGGAGATCGATGATGCGCTTGTGCCTCCGAAAACCTGACCGGCAACAGGCCTAGCGGCGCTCCGGAATCGAATAGGTGCCGGTCGCATGGCAGACCATATCGGGGCTCCCCGCGGAGTAGATCGACACGTCGCCGACTGCCAGACGCTTGCCGAGCTTCAGCAGGCGGCAATCGGCGATCAGAGCACGGGGTTCCGGCTTCCGCAGGAAATTGAAGTTGAGGCTCGTGGTGACGGCGAGCGCCACGGGACCGATATGGGCGAGGATCGCCGCATAGAGGGCGAGGTCCGCCAGCGCCATCATGGCCGGGCCGGAAATGGTGCCGCCGGGCCGCAAGTGGCGTTCGTGGTATTCCATGCGCATCCTGGCTGACAGCGGCCCAATCTCATCGACGAAATAGCTGCGCCCTCCCGCGTGCATCTGCGGGAATTCCCGGTCGAGGAACGCCGTCAGTTCGTCCTTCGTCATGATCGGATGATGCGAAGCCATGCGTCAAATGCTCATTGAACTGCCCTGCCCTATCCCATACGTTCCCTTCATGAACCACGACAATTATCCGAACGATTACATCCGCGGCATCCTCAACAGCGTGAAGACCATCGCGCTGGTCGGCGCGTCGCAGAACCCGGCGCGGCCGAGCTGGATCGTCACCAAGTACCTGCTGGAGCGGGGCTACGACGTCATCCCGATCAATCCGGGCCTCGCCGGCGGCGAACTTCTCGGCAAGAAGGTTTACGCCTCCCTCAAGGACGTGCCCCACCCCATCGACATGGTCGAAGTCTTCCGCAATTCGGAAGCCGCCGGCCCGATCACCGACGAAGCCTTGTCCCTCGATCCCCTGCCGAAGGTCCTGTGGATGCAGCTCTCCGTCCGCAACGACGAGGCGGCCGCCAAGGCGGAGGCCAAGGGCCTGAAGGTCGTGATGGACCGCTGCCCGAAGATCGAGTTCGGCCGGCTGTCCGGCGAGATCTCCTGGCAGGGCGTGAACTCGCGCATGCTGAGTTCCAAGAAGCCGGTCCTGTCCGGCAAGGGCTTCCAGAAGCTGAGCCTCAACCGGCCTTGACGAGTCCGACGGCGCTGAGCGTACAGGGCTGTCCCCCGCCTCCGCCGACGCTCGCCGGAACGAGATCCGCCCGCGTCATGACCGCATCTGGCGCGGCGATCCACGTCTTCAACTCCACGTCTCCGGCCTCATCATGAGGAGGTCGCGCAGCGACCGTCTCGAAGGATGTTTCAAGGCGCATTGGACGATCCTTCGAGACGCAGCTGCGCTGCTCCTCAGGATGAGGTCGGAGAGGGGTCGGAGAGGAGCGCTCCCTTTCCATCCGCTCCACGTCATGGCCGGGCTTGTGCCGGCCATCCCGATACGGTGAAGCGCCGCGCTCTGCGGGTCGGGATCACCGGCACGAGGCCGGTGATGACGTCGAGCAGGTGGACAGGCGGGATTATGTTCTCATTTTGTTCTTGACAGGCCGTGCAACCTTGGCTATATCATTGCACAGATCTGCTCCTGACGAGGGGCGCGCTCGCGAGGCGTCGCAGTGTGGGAGCAGGCACGGTCCCGCCGCAGGCCTCGCACGCCCGTGGTCGCGGGAGGTCGACCTTGGCCCTGCCAGTTGGTCCACCTGAAAAGAACCGTGCGCGAAGCGGCCGTCCGGCTCTTCCATCTCTCATCCACAAGCGAGCCGGGCTGCCCGACGCGCCACCCTCGAACCCTGACGGCTCGCAGCGCAAGCTGCGGGCCCCAAGGCGCTGGCTCTTTGACAGAGACACATCCCCCGTCATCCCGGGGCCGCGGGAGCGGAGCCCGGGATCCAGAGCCGCTGATGATGCCGAATGAGGTGCGACGCCGCTCGCCCTGTCTTGAGACGTCGCAGTTCTGCATCCCCGCCTGCGCGGGAATGACAAGGCGCCGGTGCCACAGCTGGCACCCGATCCCGGACCACCACCCGCCGCGTCATGGCCGGACTTGATCCGGCCACCCACGTCTTCGGATCCGCTGCCTCGCCAAGGCGTGGAGGCCCAGCACATCTCTTGAAAATGATCCTGGATCGTCTGCGTCACCCAGGATGATACCCTGGAGCAGAGCGGCGGCTTCAAAGGGCGTGGCCGAGGAGCTTTCCGGGGCCCTGAACCTCCTGAAACGCCGGCTTACTGCTGTTCTTCGGGAGAGGCCGAAACGATATGGCTACCCAAGAACTCTCCTTGACGGAAGAACGATACGTTCTTTAAATAGAACGAATTCATTTCCTAGAGGAACGTCCCAATCATGACCGACCGTCTGCCAGGCTTCAACACGCTCGCCATCCACGCCGGGGCGGCTCCCGATGCTGCGACCGGTGCCCGCGCGACGCCGATCTATCAGACCACGTCCTTCGTCTTCGACGACGTGGACCACGCCGCATCGCTCTTCGGCCTTCAGGCTTTCGGAAACATCTATTCCCGCATCGGCAACCCAACCTGCTCGGTACTGGAAGAGCGCGTCGCGGCACTCGAAGGCGGCACGGCGGCTCTCGCGGTGGCTTCCGGCCACGCGGCGGAGTTCCTGACCTTCCACACCCTGCTCCAGCCGGGCGACGAGTTCATTGCAGCCAAGAAGCTCTACGGCGGCTCCATCAACCAGTTCAACCACGCCTACAAGAACTTCGGCTGGAACGTGGTCTGGGCCGATTCGGACGATCCGTCCTCCTTCGAGGCGGCGATCACTCCCAAGACCAAGGCCATCTTCGTCGAATCCATCGCCAACCCGGGCGGTGTGATCGTCGACCTTCAGGCCATTGCGGCCATCGCCAAAAAGCACCGCATTCCGTTCATCGTCGACAACACGATGGCGTCGCCCTACCTGATCCGCCCCTTCGAGCACGGTGCGGACATCATCGTCCACTCGGCCACCAAGTTCCTCGGCGGCCACGGCAACTCGGTCGGCGGCGTGATCGTTGACGGCGGCTCGTTCAACTTCGCGGGCGACGACCGCTATCCCATGCTCTCCAAGCCGCGACCGGAATATGGCGGCATGGTGCTGGGTGAGACCTTCGGCAATTTCGGCTTCGCCATCGCATGCCGCGTGCTCGGCCTGCGCGACCTCGGCCCTGCCCTCTCGCCCTTCAATGCCTTCCTGATCCTCAACGGCATCGAGACCCTGCCGCTGCGCATGCAGCGCCACTCGGACAATGCCCTGGCCGTCGCCGAGCATCTGCAAGGCCATGGCAAGGTATCCTGGGTCAGCTATCCGGGCCTGCGCTCGGACCGCTACCACAACCTCGCCAAGCAGTACTGCCCCAAGGGCGCCGGCGCGGTGTTCACCTTCGGCCTCAAGGGCGGCTACGAAGCGGGCGTGAAGCTCGTCTCGAACCTGAAACTGTTCTCGCACCTGGCGAATATCGGCGACACCCGCTCCCTGGTGATCCACCCGGCGTCGACCACCCATCGCCAGCTCACCGACGAGCAGAAGACCCAGGCCGGAGCAGGACCGGAGGTGGTGCGCCTCTCCATCGGCCTCGAAGACACGCAGGACCTGATCGACGACCTCAATCAGGCTCTCGACGCGGCGTAAGATGGATCTTCCTTTAACGGCTCTCCACGTCATGGCCGGGCTTGTCCCGGCCATCCCGATGCTGAAAAGCGCCGCGCTTCTTCCATCGGGATCACCGGCACAAGGCCGGTGATGACGGAAAGAGCTATCGTGAGACAATGATCGACGAACAAAAAGGGCGGCTCAGGTGCCGCCCTTTTTACTGAAATGAAAGCCAATGCTTAAGCGGCGCGAGACGAGCCGGCCTTCTTGTAGGTATTGTGGATGGCATTGAGCGAACGCTCCAGCGCCGTCCAGAGGCGGCCGATTTCCTCGGCACCTTGCGAACCCGCATCGTATTCCCGCGCGCCCTCGCCGGTTGAGAGGGAGAGAGTCAGCTCGGGACGATGGGTGATCTGGCCGGCCCAGACCGGAACCTGGAGAGCATTCAGGGCGCCCCGGGCGTCCGCCACCACATGGGCCTCGGTATCGCCATGCTTGGCCGGCGCGGCATTGATGACGGCGGCATAGGGCTTGCGGTGCTCGCGGGCGATGGCGACCGTATCCTGCAGGGCGGCGATGTCGAACAGGCTCGCACGGGTGGGGACGATCACGAGCGTGGCCTGCTTGATCGCTTCGGCCACGATGGAAGACTTATTCGGCGGCGTATCGACGAGAACCCACTCGTAGCCTTCACGCTTGGCCTGCCTGATGGCCTCCTCAATGTTGCGCACATTGTGTTTCAGGCCCAGGAACTCCTGGTTGCGGATCTTGTGCCAGAGGGACAGGGAGCCCTGCGGATCGTTGTCGATCAGCAATGTGGGACGGGAAGGGTTGGCGATATAACTCGCGAGGTGAGCAGCAAGCGTGCTCTTACCCGAGCCGCCTTTCCGCGAAGCAAAGACCAGCACATTCATGCCTGACTCCTCATAAGCCTGTTCCTACAGCCCTGCACTAGGGGTTAACCTATCTTAATATTGTTCACCTATGTCAGAGCAAGTACTGATTTCCTAATTCGCGACGTATTCCCACGGCGATTTTTTCCTGGCGATCGGATCGACTGATCGACTACGGGCCGTTGCCCTGAAACGGATTCCGCCTCGACGGGCATCGGAGATAACTTTCTGAAGTTCAGATGGAACTAAAAGTGTTCGTTCAGAAAACTGATCCAGGGTGCATGTGAAAAGAACGGGCCGAGATAGACGATCCGCCTTCGGGTTGTCCGATTTCACATCTCATTGCTCGCTTGAAACTGTTTTTCGGGGCCGGAACCACACTCTCGCTTCGCCGTTAAGCTCCAGACTTCACCAGTCTAGGAGCTGACAAATGTCTAAGAAGATCTTGTTTGCAGGCGCTGTGCTCGTGGCCCTTGCCCCGGTTGGCGCTTTCGCCCAGTCCGGCGGCGGCGTTGCTGCAGGTGCAACCACGGGCGCCGTGGGCGGTGCCATCGTCGGTGGCCCGGTTGGCGCAGCCATCGGCGGCGTGACGGGCGCAATCGTCGGTGGCCTGGCCGAGCAGCAGCAGCCGCAGTTCCGTCAGTACGTCGTGACCCAGGGCGTTCCGTCCTACCGCTACCAGGAAGAGGTTCGTGTCGGAGCGACTCTCCCGGCCTCCGGCGTGCAGTACTATGAGGTTCCGGCCGAGTATGGCGTCACGAACTATCGCTACACCGTCGTGAACGATACGCCGGTTCTGGTCGAGCCCGGCACCCGCCGCATCGTCCAGATCGTCCGCTAAATCTCGGCGGCATTCGAGGTTAGGGGCGGCCTGTTCGGGCCGCCCTTTCTTATGTCAGGACTTGCTCACGCGGGCATGGACGACGGCCATTGCAAGAACGGCCATGGCAAAGATCTGATGCGCCAAGCCGGCCCAGAGCGGCACTGCCAGCAACAGCGTCACGATCCCGAGAACCATCTGCGCCAGCACCAGGAAGGCCATCCCCATCGCACGACCGGCGGTTTTCGAAGCGGGAGCATGACGGCGGATCGTCCAGGCATGCCACACGGCGAAGGCCACGATGGCATAGGCCACGAGGCGGTGGTTGAACTGGACGAGCAGCACGTTATCGACGAAATTCTCGATCCAGGGCTTCACCAGGAACAGGGCGGAAGCCGGCGGGATCAGGGCCCCATCCATCAAGGGCCAAGTGTTGTAGGTCAGCCCGGCCTTCGATCCGGCCACGAGGCCGCCGAGCGCGATCTGGAACAGGATCAGCCCGACGAGGATGCGGGGGGCATAGCCCATCCGCGCTTCCTGCCCGACGGAGCCGGAACGATCCTTCAGCCCCGACGCCACCCAGACGAGGCACGCCAGGATGATGCTGGCAACCGTCAGATGAAGGGCGAGCTTGATCGGCGCGACGGCGGTCATACCCGGCTCGAGGCCGGAGGCCACCATGATCCACCCGATGGCCCCTTGAAGCCCACCCAGAGCTCCGATGCCGAGAAGAGTCAGGGCCAACCGGCCCTTGATCGTTCCCCTCGCCCAGAACCAGACGAGTGGCAGAAAGAACACCAAGCCGATCAGGCGGCCCAGCTGTCGATGCCCCCACTCCCAGGCATAGATGAACTTGAACTCCGACAGAGTCATACCCTTGTTGACGAGTTCATATTGGGAAATCTGCCGGTATTTCTCGAACTCAGCCAGCCAAGCCTGCTCGGTCAGCGGCGGA
This sequence comes from Microvirga calopogonii, assembly GCF_003347665.1. Classification (GTDB taxonomy): domain Bacteria; phylum Pseudomonadota; class Alphaproteobacteria; order Rhizobiales; family Beijerinckiaceae; genus Microvirga; species Microvirga calopogonii. The sequence goes on along the minus strand of NZ_QDGA01000034.1, from coordinate 35,978 downwards.
ATGGCACCCGTGACGGGCTTCCATTCGGTAATGGAAAGGCCAGAACCGGTCAGGCGCGTGGCTCCGCCCACCGCGACCATCAGGACGACCAGCGCGGCGAGGCAATATATCCAGATGCGAACGGCGGACAAGGACCGGCTTTGAGGCACGCGCGCCAGCGGCACGCCCTCGGTGGAGGCTGCGACAGCCATGCTCACTCTCATTGTCGATTAGGACTTGAACCCAGGGTACGGACGTCACATAGAGGCTATGCCTTCGAGAGGCAATTCATGCCGGTGACGCACCGTTACGACGCGACGTCGATGATTTGAGGATTTCAGCCATGGGCATTCGCCTGCGCAAGCTGATCGGCACAGTGGTGATGCTGGCCTTCATCATTTTCTATGCGCTCTTCGCGATGGCCGTCGCGGAGGGGCGGATCACGCAGGCGCCCAAGCTCCTCCAGACCGTGGCCTATATCGTGCTCGGCCTGATCTGGATCATCCCGCTCATGCCTTTGGTCCGCTGGATGGCTAAGCCGGACAAGTCCTAAGCGCCACCGATTCCCTCAATGATCGTCCCGGTGCCGCCGCAGATCGGGCAAGGCGTGACGCCGATGCGGCCGCTGCCCTTGCATTCTGGACAGATATTCTCACCCGCTCCAGGAGTTCCAGGCTCGGCCTGATCACCGGGATTGAGGTTCGTGTGGTCGGATGGGGACTGATCTTTCGGTGTGTTTGCCATGGCTGAGCTCGCATAAGTCTTCATGCGATCAACGCTGAGGCGGAATCACGGTTGCCTGACGGACAGAGAAAAGGCCCGCCGGAGACGGGCCTTTTCAGAAACTCAGTTGCAGACCTGACGGGTCCGGTGCTCCCAGCCCCAGCCGGGAACCCACTCGCGGTACCGCTCGGTCGTGCAGCGCTCCACATAGACCTCACGCACCGGGCGCTCGTAATAGACCGGCGCCGCTTCCTCAACATAAACCGGCGGCGGGAGCGGAGGCGGAGCACGATAGACAACCGGAGGCTGAGGCTGGGCGACAGCCGAACCAACGACGGCGCCCACGGCAAGACCTCCCAGGGCTCCCAGAGCCACGGCGGCGCCGGGAGACAGGCGATCACGCGCTGCAGCCGGTTGAGCGGCAGCAAGGCCGGTGACCAGCGCCAGGGCCGCAGCGGTACCGGAAACAAGTCGGAAGATCTTCATGATCATCACCTACGACGGAAGAAAGGCTACGTGCCCTCCTCTTCATGTCGTGAGATATACTGTCCCAATCCTCTCTGAAAGCTGAACAGATTGTGGCGAAGCTTGGGCTCTGGTCATTTCGTCCGAAATGGTGAGCAATTACTTAATACCTGCGCCCGTCCTTCAACGCTTTTCTTCAGGTTCAGTCAGGCACCGGCGCTGCGCAGCGGTACCGAAAGCAGCACGCGAACGAGGTCTGCCTGACGGTTGGTATCGGTTTTCCGGAAAAGGTTCTTCAGATGGAAGACAACCGTGGTCTGGGCGACTTCGAGCTCCTCCGCGATCTGGTCGAGACGCTTGCCATCGATCAGCATCAGGGCGACGCGTGTTTCCGAGGGCGTCAGGCCGTAGAGCCGCACAAGCGTATCGCCTGAGACCTTGGCCCGTTGCTCCGTGTCGATGACGAGCAGCACGACGGCTTCGGGCCGCTCCTCGGCGGAGAAGCGCTGTCCCTGGATCAGAACGAGATAAGGCCGCCCGCCCGAAACGCGCGGGAAAGAGACGATCTCGTCCAGAGATTCTTCCTCGAAAGCTTTCCCGATCGCCGAATAGAGCTTGCTGTTCTGTTTGGCCGCGGACCCCTTCAGGATTCCCTGGGCGACAACCAAACCGTCGTCCTCGGCCAGAATGCGCTGCGCCTCCTTGTTCATCACACGAATGGCGCCGTTCTCGTCGACGATCACCACTCCGACGAGAAAGCGGTCGAACGCGAAGGTCGCCTTGTACAGGGCGTCGACCGTACGCCCCTTGGAGGATTTCAGGATCTCCTGCCAGGATGCTTCGGCCCGATGGACCGCACTCGTCTGAACACGAGTGACTTGATCGAGGCGGGCGGCAATGGTCGCCAGGAGAATCTCGTAATCGATCGGCTTCACAAGGTAATCGTCCGCCCCCGCCTGTTTGCCTGTGAGGACGTCGTTCCGCTCGGCGAGTGCCGTCAGGAAGATGAACGGAACATCGGACATCGTGCCTTGCTCGCGTAGAGCCTTGAGCACGTCATAGCCGCCGAGTCCGGGCATGGTGATGTCGCAGAGGACGAGGTCTGGCCGGTGCTTCTCTAGAAGGATAAGCGCTTCGCTGCCGTTGGCGGCCTGGAGAACGCGGTAATGGGCGGCCTCCAGTTCCTCGGCGATGTCACCCCTCAGGTCGTCTTCGTCTTCGACACAAAGAATTGTTTTTTGAGCATTCATCGGAGTCGGTCACTCATGCAGCCTGTTGCGCTTGTTCGGCATTGGCTATGGGCAGATCAAAGGTAAACAACGATCCGGCCGCCTCATAGCTTTCAACGTGAATTTCTCCCCCATGCAAGTGCATGATCCTTTGGGCGAAATTCAATCCAATTCCCGTTCCGGCAATACCCGATGCCGTCCGGGCACGATAGAAACGATCGAAGATCTTCGGCAATTCATCCGCAGGAATTCCGATTCCCCAGTCACGGACCGAGCAGAAGGCACGGGCCCCCTCCATCCAGATCTTGACCTCGACGACCGGCGTATCCCCTGAATACTTGATGGCGTTTGACAGCAGATTGACGACAACCTGCTCGATGAGCATACCGTCGCAATAGACCGTAACAGGAACATCGGGGACATCGAAGCGGATATCGGCCTGTGTACTGACCTCGCGCTGCCGCTCGCAGATGTCCACGACGAGATCCACTAGGTTGTAAGAATCCGGGTTCACTTCGATCGTGCCGGCGTCGAGTTTGGCTGCGTTCAGCACGCTGTCCACGAGACGGGTCAATCGAGTGCCGGCATTCCGTATTTTCTGGACGCGCGCGACCAGCTCGTCCTGCGTTAGTTCAGCTCCACGCCGCAAAATACGTTGGGCACTGGAATCCAGAATTGCGAGCGGCGTCCTGAACTGATGAGACACCATGGACACGAAGTTGCGATAGGCATTGGTGGTCTCGCGCTCGCGATCAAGGGCCGATTCAAGAGCCCGTGCAACCTGCTTGTAGCCGGAAATGTCGGTCAGGCGCACGAAGATCGTCGCGCCATCGGCCTTTGTAAGGGAAAGACGAGCCCAGGTATCCTTTTTGAGCATGAGATCCAGCTCGATCTCCTCGAACGGAGGCTGTGCGTTCACGAGACGCATGTCGGCGCCTTCGCACATGGCAAAACACCCCAGGAAGCTGGTGAGACTCATCTCATCGTTGCACCACAAGGATACGGGCGCGGCGGCCCAGATCTGCTCATTGGCGAAGAGGAGCTTTCCGGTCCAGTCGAAGGCAGCAAACCCTTCCGATGCGGATTTGATCGCTGCGATCAGGCGGCGTTCTGCCTGACGCAGAGCGGCCGTCCGCTGAAGCACTTTGATTTCGAGATCGAAGTTCTGGCGCTCCGCCTGCTTGCGGGCCAGCCACTGCTCGGTCACGTCGCGCATGAAGGCGATGCCGAGCTTCCGTTCGGCCATGGAGACGGGAAGGCAGTTGATTTCCAGGCATTGTTCCTGCCCGTCGGACGAGGATGTCTCGTTCTCGAAGATCGAACTCATTCCCTCCGTTGCGCGGACGAGGGAGCCGATCACATTCTCCCGGGCGAAAATCGGATCAATATCCGACATGTGCTGCCCCACCGCCTGCTCGGGCTTGATGTTCAGCAGGTCCTCCATGCCCGGGTTCCAGAGCAGGCACCGCAGCTCGGCATCGAACATCACGATGCCTTGATTGCTGATGTTGTTGATGACCAGATCGGAAAGCTCCTGCTCCTGTCTGAGAAGCTGGCGGGCCTGGCTGGCTTCCTGCATGCCTCTGAATAGACGGAGGAGAAGAAACGCCGCACTCATGGCGATGCCGGCAATGAAGGCGAAGCTCTCGAAGACGTAGCGCAGATACATCGAGCGCTTTTTCGACATCTCGCTGCGGTTCAGCAGCATGACCTTATTGGCGATGTCTCGCAGCTGGTAGGCGAGATCGCGAACCTGCACCCTCAACAACAGCGCTGCCTGCGGATCGACATGACCTTTGAGCATCGGCTCCGCATAGGTCAATTGCAGGTAGGCCTCCTTCAGCCCCCCAAGCGCTCCGACCCGCTCGATGACTTGGCCCTGCATTCCCTCCAACAGAACGGCCATTCGGCTGATCAGGATAGCCAACCGGAACTCGGGAGCTTGTTCCCGATCGGAAAAGGTCTCTCCCGTGGCTGAGCGGGCTAGACTTTCGGCCAGGATCGATGCTTCGAACTGCGTTTGGGAAATCTGCCAAAGATTGGCGTGAGTTTCTTCGGTCCGAAGATCCTCCTCGACATTGAGCAGGCGCCAGACCGTGAACGTGAGCGAAAGTGCCAGCACCGCGATCGCAGCGAGGGTAACCAGGGCAGCCTTATAGTTGTTAAGGTTGAGCCTCATGGTCGTAGGACCCGCAGCCGATTGAGTTGCCAGACCCAACGGGAATCGTGGATGTCGTCGCGCAATGCGCTGTAATCGTCCCGAGGATAGACGATCCACAAAGGCCCCTTGTCACGCAGCGACAACACTTCGCCATCCGCCGACATGGCCAGCAGAGGGTCGTATTTGAGATCATCCCAGGGGATATCGACCTCATAATCGTTCCAGGCCGAAGCTCGAATTGTACCTCCCCTGCCGCCCACGCGATCAAGGACGGCACGCAGGGGGACTCCTTCGAAACGATGCTTCTTGCCGCTTATGACGAAAGTGGCGGCAAGGCTCTTCCGTCCCAATGCCTCCAGCATAGCCCGGTCGAATTCCGCCCGCCCCGGAGCATTCGTAACGTCAATCTCTCCAACAACGGTGAGCAGGATCTCACCTTTGGCCGACGGCAACGGTTCGAGCGCATGGGACGACGTCAAGCCGCCGAGAAAGACAACCAAAAACGCGAGGAACGTGAGACGGAGCATAAGTCCCCAACCCGGGAGAGATTATAATAGAACAGATACATCATTGGCGATTTGTTGCAAAAAATCCAGTGCCACCCTTGAGAAAGAAGAGCCCTCTCCCCTTGAGGCACACCCGGAAAGAAATCCACAAACCCAAATCAATATTCCCCAGCACTTTGTTGACTGACAGATTAGAGCAACCTTCCACCTGAACTATATGATCCAGGCATTCGAAACACTAAGGAAGCATAACCCATGGTATTCAACTGGTTGCTTTCAGATCATACCTGAATAGCATCTACGAATACCCACGGAATGGTAAGCACCGCGACCGCAACGAAGATCGGGATTGTGCGAGCTTGGCCGCTGAGGCTATATTCCGCACCGACAATCAGCAGGCCCTCTGCCGAAGCTTTCGCAAATGAGGAGTTTGATATGCGTAAATTCGTAACGGCCCTGGTCGGCGCCGCCGTGCTCGTGTCGGCACTGCCCGCCAGTGCCAGCCCCATGCAGGCCCGCCCCCTGCCCCGGATCGACCAAGCATACCCGAACGAGAGCTACGCCCAATACTATCGTCCCTATTACCGTGACGGCTATTACTACCGCCGCGGCGGCAATGGCGCCGCCGTTGCAGCCGGGGTTGCTGGCCTCGCAGCGGGCGCTCTGATCGCTGGCGCAATCGCCAACCAGGCCCAGGCACAGCCGGCCGTTCCCCCGCCTCCCGGCACCGTCGATCCTCAGATGGCGGCATACTGCGCACGCAAGTACCGCTCCTACGATCCGGCGACGGGAACTTTCCTGGCCACGAACGGCATGCGGTACGTCTGCACCTATCCGTAAGTGCGGCCCTCGCGTATCACTTCGTTCGGCCCTGCCTCAGACGCTGCGGCAGGGCTTTTGCTTTAGCCTACCGCTCTGGAACGGATCGAGGCTTTACCTCGTCGGACGACGCCTTAGAACTGAGGAGGCCAATTCCTTCTAACGCTCCTCCCGAAAGGCTTCGATCAGCTCAATGGCTCAAGATTCTGACAGCAACGGTACCGTCATTCCGTCCACCGAAGCAGCCATCCTCACCTCCGGCAACATGACGGAGCTGGAGCTGATCCTTCCGGACCTGGGCGACGAAGATCTGCCTGAAATTGCAATCTTCCTGGTAGCTTGCGCCATGCGCTTTCACAGCGATCCCAATTTCGTTCAGGAGCAACTGGAATGGCTCGTCAGAGCCCACGACACCGAGGTGGATGAGGGCCTGAAACCCGATCAGCTGAATTCCGCCAACGACGACTGAGCCACCTGGGCTGACGTCCACGAAAGCCGCAAGGGAAATACCGGACGAACGATCACGCGGCACTCTCGAGCCTCAAAGGCTGGAGATGATCGCGTCTATTCCTTCCATGATCGCGGCCGGCGACGTGCCGACCGCGTTCAGGAGGATGGTCAGCAGCCAATAGCAGCCGACGACGATGACCGGCACGAGGATCCACCCGAGGATTTCCTCGAACCACACGCGCCGGCGACGACGGAGGTAGCGCTTCTCGCGCCACGACAGTTTCGCCGGGGCTTCCAGGGTCCGGGACGCCTCTAGGGGTCCCTCGTGTATCTCACTCGTCATGCTCTAACCAATGGAACTTTTGGAACGGTGCGGACACCGCCGCCCCCATTACCATCGGATCCCTTCGGTTTCACCGACTTTTTCGCCTTCGACGAAGAAGCCTTGGTTTTGCGCTTCTTCTTGGCGTTCGCCACGTCCTTCTCAGGCTTGGGCTTCACCGGTCCTTCGACATATTCGAAGCCAAGGCTTTCCAGGCCGATCTCATCCGTTTTGACCACGACCTTGACCGCTCCGCCATTCTTCAGACGCCCGAAGAGGACTTCGTCCGCCAGCGGAGTCTTGATGGTCGACTGGATCAGTCGGCCCATGGGGCGGGCGCCCATGGCTTCGTCATAGCCATGCTCGACAAGCCAATCGCGCGCCTCGTCGGTGAGCTCGATCGAGACATTGCGGTCGGCAAGCTGCGCGTCGAGCTGCATGACGAACTTTTCCACGACCTTCTGGACCACTTCCTTCGGCAGATGGGCGAAGGAGATCACGGCGTCCAGACGGTTGCGGAACTCGGGCGTGAACAGCTTGTTGATCGCTTCCGTATCATCACCCTCGCGTTTAGTGCGGGTGAAGCCGTAGGCCGGCCGGGCCATGTCGGCGGCACCAGCATTCGTGGTCATGATGATGATCACGTTTCGGAAATCGACCTGCTTGCCGTTGTGATCCGTCAGCTTCCCGTGGTCCATGACCTGGAGCAGGATGTTGAACAGATCCGGATGGGCCTTCTCGATCTCGTCGAGGAGGAGCACGCAGTGCGGGTGCTGGTCGACGCCATCGGTCAGGAGACCGCCCTGGTCGAAGCCCACATAGCCGGGAGGCGCGCCGATCAGGCGGCTGACCGTGTGCCGCTCCATGTATTCCGACATGTCGAAACGCAGGAGCTCGACGCCCAGCGACGCGGCAAGCTGCTTGGCCACCTCAGTCTTGCCGACGCCCGTCGGGCCGGCGAACAGGTAGGAGCCGATAGGCTTCTCCGCATCGCGCAGGCCGGCGCGGGCCAGCTTGATGGCCGAGGACAGCGCCTCGATGGCCTTGTCCTGGCCATAGACCACTCGCTTCAGGGTATCCTGCAGATGCGCCAGCACCTCCGCGTCGTCCTTGGACACGGTTTTGGGCGGGATTCGGGCCATCGTGGCGATGGTCGCCTCGATCTCCTTGATGCCGATGGTCTTCTTGCGACGACCTTCGGGAAGGAGCATCTGCGACGCGCCGGTCTCGTCGATCACGTCGATCGCCTTGTCCGGCAGCTTGCGGTCGTTGATGTAGCGGGCGGACAGCTCCACCGCCGCCTTCACGGCGTCGTTGGTATATTTCAGCTTATGGAAGTCCTCGAAATAAGGCTTCAGGCCCTTCACGATTTCGATGGCATCCGGCACCGACGGCTCGTTGACGTCGATCTTCTGGAAGCGCCGGACAAGGGCCCGGTCCTTCTCGAAATATTGGCGGTATTCCTTGTAGGTGGTCGAGCCGATGCAGCGCAGGCTGCCCTGAGCCAAGGCCGGCTTCAGGAGATTCGAAGCATCCATTGCGCCGCCGGAGGTGGCGCCGGCGCCGATCACCGTATGAATCTCATCGATGAACATGATGGCGTTCGGATGCGCCTCGATCTCCTTCATGACCTGCTTCAGGCGCTCTTCGAAGTCGCCGCGATAGCGGGTGCCGGCCAGGAGCGTGCCCATGTCCAGGGAGAACACGGTGGCCCCCTTCAGGACCTCCGGCACCTCGCCCTGAACGATTTTGCGGGCCAGACCTTCCGCGATGGCAGTCTTGCCGACGCCGGGTTCGCCTACGAGAAGAGGGTTGTTCTTCTGACGACGGCACAGGACCTGGATAGTGCGCTGGACTTCGGACTCGCGACCGATCAGCGGATCGATCCGACCTTCCTTCGCCTTCTTGTTGAGGTTGACGCAGTAAGCTTCGAGGGCATCGCCCTTTTTCTTCTGGCGCGCATCGCCCTCCTCCTGAGTCGGACGCTCGCCCGAGGACTCCTCCTCGGAACCCCGCGGAGACCGGCTCTCGGTGAGGCCGGGGCGCTTGGCAATGCCATGACTGATGTAGTTGACCGCGTCGTAACGGGTCATGTCCTGCTCCTGCAGGAAATAGGCGGCATGGCTCTCGCGCTCGGCGAAGATCGCCACGAGCACGTTCGCCCCGGTCACCTCGTCGCGACCGGAAGACTGGACATGAATCACCGCACGCTGAATGACGCGCTGGAAACCGGCCGTAGGCTTGGAATCCTGTCGTCCGTCGGCCACGAGATTGGCAAGCTCGCTGTCGACATAATCGACCAAGTTGCGGCGGAGAATTTCGAGATCGACATTGCAGGCGCGCATGACGGCGGCCGCATCCTGGTCGTCGATCAGGGCCAGGAGAAGATGTTCGAGGGTTGCGTATTCATGGCGGCGCTCGCCTGCAAGAGCGAGAGCTCGGTGTAGGGCTTGTTCAAGACTGCGAGAAAAGCTCGGCAACGGCTTGTCCTTTTATGAGACGGGGCTCGGCTAATTCTTTTCCATGACACATTGCAGAGGATGCTGATGTTTCCTGGCGAAATCCATCACCTGGGTCACCTTCGTCTCGGCAATTTCGTACGTAAAAACTCCACATTCCCCAACGCCGTTCTGGTGGACATGCAACATGATCCGGGTCGCATCCTCGCGGTTCTTGTTGAAGAACCGCTCCAGCACGTGCACCACGAACTCCATCGGGGTGTAATCATCGTTCAAGAGAAGAACGCGGTAAAGGTTCGGCCGTTTCGTGCGCGGCTTAGTTTTCGTGATGATGGCCGTATTCGAGCGACCGCCATCGTCGCCTCCAGGAGGCTGTGACCCGCCGGCAGCGGAAATCGGACGTGGCTCCGACAGGGTCAAAGTACCTTGAGCTACCCGCAGCATAATCGGACGACCGCCCCTTCTTCTATTCTGGCCTCCGGCCCGAGCTCAGTCGCACCTTCAGCATCAAGCCAAATGTATAGTCGCTCCATTCGGTTTGCCAGATCAACCAGATGGGTGGTCGCAGTCCTGATGAAAAGAGCGACATCTTGGTCACTCCTGCGCGAGCCGGACAGGCGTGCCCAGCAGGCGCGCCCGCCCGGCCCTGGATGCATGACAGCCCCAACGCAAAACGCCCGGGACGGGCCCGGGCGTTTCATGCGAGAGGTGCTGGCGCGCCTCAGGCTCGCGCAGCCGTCGCCTTGGAGAGGAGCCCTTCGTAGGGCTTCATCGTCTCGGTGGCGAGATTGGAGTACAGCGCGCCCATCTTGGTCGCCTGGCTGACGAGGTTGTCGTAAGCGCCCTTCACGTAGGCGGTCTGGATCTCGACGGCCTTGTCGAAGGTCTGGACGCCGAGAAGCTTCTCAAGCGTCGACGAGGTCTGTTCGAAGGACTTGCGGGCGAAATCCGCCGTCTCGGATGCGATGACCTGGCTGTTGCTCGAGAATGCGCCGAGCGCCTTCATGGTGGCATCCAGGTTGTCCTGGCCGAACTTCTGGATCTGGTTAAACGGCTGAAGCATTGTGAACCTCGGCAATAAGGCGTTAAATGACGGTGAGCCCGCTGGATAGCTGACGATGTCATTATGTGCAGTGCACAAATTTTGTCAAGTTCTATTGTGCATTGCACAATAAATTCGTCGATTGAATTTCCCCCGTTAACCGCCCCGTAACCGCAACCTCTTACCGTCAGAGGATGTGTTGTGCCGGCAACGGTTCCCTCAAGAGAACCGGGCGCAGGGGCCTAGAACGAAGCGAAACAGGGATTTTTGCAGCATGAATTCGGTTTGGATGGGACACCGAAAGACATGGGCTCTCATTGGCATTGTAGCGTCGGTTGCCGTGGCTGTCGCATCCCCGGCCGAGGCGGCACGTAGGGCCAAGCCTTCCGGAGGCGGATACAGCCCCCTCTCCGCTTCCATCGTGGTCGACGCCAAGACCGGCAAGGTCCTTCAGGGCGAGAATGTCGACGAGCCACGCATCCCGGCCTCGCTCACGAAGGTGATGAGCCTTTATCTTCTTTTCGAGCAGCTCGAGCGCGGCCGCATGCGCGGGGACACGCCTCTTAGCGTCTCGGCCTATGCGGCAAGCCAGCCGCCGACCAAGCTCGGCCTCCGCCCCGGGTCGACCATCGAAGTCGACGACGCGATCAAGGCGATGGTGACCCTGTCGGCCAATGACGTCTCCGTCGTCGTCGCTGAGAACATCGCCGGGTCCGAGGACGCTTTCGCCCGGATGATGACCCGCAAGGCGAAGGAGCTCGGCATGAGCTCGACGGCATTCTATAACCCGCACGGCCTGCCGCACGAGCCGCCGAACACCACCACGGCCCGCGACCTGTCCATCCTCGGCCGCGCGATCCAGGATCGCTTTCCCAAGTACTTCGCCTATTTCCAGACCCAGTCTTTCCAGTACGGCAGCCGCACCATTCGGGGCCATAACCGGTTGCTCGGCAAGGTCGAAGGCGTGGATGGCATCAAGACCGGCTATACCCGTTTGTCCGGCTTCAACCTGCTGACCTCGGTCAACACGGACAACCGCAGCCTCGTCGCCGTGGTGCTCGGCGGCCGCTCGGGCGCTTCCCGCGACCAGAAGATGGCCAGCCTCATCCAGAGCCATCTGCCCCGCGCCTATGCGGGTGCCCGCACGACCCCTGCCGTTGTCGAGAACCAGCCTGCAATGGTGGCCGAGGCCCCAGCTCCGCGTCCGGTCGAGCTTGCTCCGGTGGCCGCACCCGTGAGAGTGGCCTCCGCCACCCCGCAGGCTCCTGTCGCCCAGGCCTCGACGCCGCCGACGGCTCCTGAGCGCAAGCCGCTCGATCTGAACACTTTGCGGCCCGTTGTCGCGTCGGCCACCGGCGCCAGCTCGACCACGACTCCCTCTTCGGTGAAGTGGCAGAAGGGTCCGGAGCCGCTGCCGCTGAACGCGCAAGCCTACGCCGCATTGCCCGCTCCGGCACCGATGCCCGCCTCCCAGAAAGCCGCCCTGCAGGCCAAGGTCGAGGCGAAGGTCGAAGCGCCCAAAGCTGAAGCGGCTGAGCCGAAGAAGGCCGTAACCGGCTGGGTGATCCAGCTCGGTGCCACGGACGACGAGGCCAAGGCGAAAGCCATGCTCGACACCGCCCGTGGCCGGTTCGGCAAGGTCCTGGGCAAGGCTTCCCCTTTCACCGAGAAGGTGACGGTTGACGGCTCCACCCTCTATCGGGCCCGTTTCTCCGGGTTCGCCGAATCCGATGATGCAGCGAATGCCTGCAAGCAGCTCAAGAAGAGCGGCATGAACTGCTTCGCCGCACGCAGCTGACCTGATGAGAGATTGTCGTGACGGCACGTGTGTCTGTGCCGTCACGGCTCGAAGCAAACCGGATCGCGCGTGGAGTATCAGCGATGTCGGCCCAGCAAGACTTCTCTCGCCTCGTTCACGCGAGCCGCGAGGTACGCCGTCCCTCCCTGGTCGGGATGGAGTTTCTTCATGAGTGTCCGATGCGATTTTCGGATCTCGTCGAGGCTCGCACCCGGCTGAAGGCCCAGGATCTGATAGGCTTCCTCTTTCGTCATTACGCCCGAATGCGCATGGGTGCGCGTCCGCGTGTCACGATCTCCGTAAGCGTTTTCACGCCAGCCGGCAAACCGGCGGTCAAGATAAGCCTCTAGGAGAGGGACACCCTGCGGATCAAGGGCGGTGCATTCGTCATAGAGACGGCGCAGACTCTGCGGATCAAGGCTTGAGAGCCGACGCCCGGCGAAAGCTCCCACCAGGATGGTTCCTTCGACGGCACCCGTCGCATGGTCGATCTCCATCTCGATCATCGCCGACCGGATGCGCGAAAACCGCCCCCCTGTCTGCTGAAACTTCCGCCACGGCCCAGGAAGATTCAGGGCGTTCCATCCCAACGCCCAGGCGCCGAAGCCGCCCAGCAGCAGCGCCATGTCGATGCGTCCTTTGATGCCAAGGAGCACAGCCGCACCAAGCGCCGCGACACCGGCCACGGTTTTGAGGCCCTTGGCGACGACTTTCGGATCAGCCCTCGTATAATTCTTGCCCAACCACCACAGAAGAGCGACCGCCAGTATTCCAAGAAGCAGCATCATTGTTTTCGTCCCCATCCCAACATGTGGGCCGGGATGGGGCGGTTGTAAATCGCCGGCTCGAAGAATGCCGGTCGGGGCGGATTGCTATTCAGGCCGCTTGGGGATTTCGAGACCGCGCTGGACCGCGGGCCGGGCGAGGCCCCGCTCCAGCCAGGCCGGGACACGCTTCAGGGCGTCGAACTCCACCAGCTCTCCCGCGCCATAGAACCCGATGAGATTGCGCACCCAGCCGAGAAGCGAGATGTCGGCGATGGTGTAGTCGTCGCCCATGATCCAGTCGCGACCTTCGAGCCTTATCTCAAGCACACCCAGCAGGCGTTTGGATTCGTTGCGGTATCGCTCCAACGGACGCTTGTCTTCGATCTCGCGACCAGCAAATTTGTGGAAGAATCCGAGCTGTCCGAACATCGGCCCTACTGCCGCCATCTGGAAGAACACCCATTGGATGGTCTCGTAGCGCCGAGCAGGATCAGAAGGCAGGAACTTACCGGTCTTTTCGGCAAGGTACAGCAGAATCGCGCCGGATTCGAACAGAGGCAGAGGCTTTCCGCCGGGTCCGTCGGGGTCGATGATGGATGGAATCTTGCCGTTCGGGTTGAGAGACAGGAATTCCGGCGTCCAAGTCTCGTTCTGGCCGATATTGATGAAATGCGGCTCGTACGGCAGCCCGGTCTCCTCCAGCATGATGGAGACTTTGACACCATTCGGCGTTGGCGTGGAATAGAGCTGAATCCTGTCGGGGTGCTGGGCCGGCCAGCGGGAGGCAATCGGGAAGGCTGAGAGATCGGCCATGGAAACTCCATCATCGGCGTGAGTCGCGATGGAGCGATGCTAGAGGGCGCGGCCTCGCTTGCAAGTGCGAGGCCTCAGCTTGTCAAAATTCTGGCGTTAATGCAGGAGCGCGTTTCGGCTGCGCTGGCTCTCCCGCTCCCAGGCCTGCACGACGACCCCGTTGATGCCGGAATCGTGGAGCCTGTCGCTCAGATCGATGAAGTGCCGCTCCGTTGCCTCCACGTCGACTTCAATCTGCTCATCTTCGGCGTGATCGAGTTCCGAGGCCGCGTAGCGCTCGTAGGCCGCCGACATCTCCGCATAGGCGAAGGCAACGGGAAGGGTCCGGAAGATCGTGGAGAATTCCTCGTCGAGTTCCCCAGTGGTCAGGTCCCGCATTTGGACCAGATAGCCGTCGTCATGCTCGCAGACTTCGTAACGCCAGTGCCGGCCTTCGGATGCGCACATCAGCATCGGAACCTCCACTCAACTGAACTGCTGAGCCAATGCTGTACGAGCCAGCGCGGTTCCAAGAAGATCTCCGTCCAAAGGGAGGGTCGCCAGCTAAAATGTCTAGCGGCGACCGAGCGCCTCGGCTCGAACACCGCCTCCAACCCGCACCTGCGTGCCATTCCCCAAGTCGATGAAGCCCTGGTTGGCCTTCAGGGAATTCTGCCTTTCCGCCTGCGCGCGGCGGTCCTGGGGACGGTCCCGGCATTCCGGCGGGACTTGGACCTGCACGCCGGGCGGTACGTCGGGCATGCGGCACTCTTTCGCAAGCACTGGGGTGCCGGCACAAGCCAGAAGAGCAGCGGTAACAGTGAGAAGTCTCATGAAACGGTCCCCAATGATTCACATAGGTTACAGGAGGCCTAGCTCGGCCAGCTCGCGACGCATGTCTTCCGGCATCACGGCAAGATCGCCCGCTTTCAGGTCGATGTCACGCGGAGCCTCCTTGGCAACGAGGTAGCGCCAGCCTTGGAACGGCCTGTAGGGGCGCGGCTCGACGGCAACCACCTTCGGCTCAAGGACCAGATGACAGCGGCCGATCCCGTCCGCATCGGTGAACGGTCGGACGGCGAGAAGCCTCTGGCGGGCCGCAACCTGCCCCTTGATCACCCAAAACAGCGAGCCGCCATCCAGCAGTTCGTCGATGCGCTTGGGCACCATGCGCGTGGTGTGCGTCTGCTCGTAATCCCGCCCGAGCCGCCGATGCAGCGCGCGATTCTCTTCGATCCACTCTTCGAGATCCGTGATCGAGTCGCAGCCGACGCAGAGTTTGATGAGATGAAGTGCCATATCCATTTCAACCACGCGCCCACCCGGCCCGTCGCCGGGCGATGCGCCGCAGGTCATTCCTCCGTCTTGAATACGATCAAGCGCGCCCCTTCCGCCACCTGGGCGCCCGGCTCGGCGGCGATCTCCGCCACTTCCGCATCGGAAGGTGCGACCAGCACATGCTCCATCTTCATCGCCTCGACGATGGCAAGCCGCTGGCCCTTCTCGACGCGGTCGCCGGGTTGCACGAAGACGGCGATGAGCTTGCCGTGCATCGGCGCCTTGACGGTGCCGCCTTCGTCCATGTGTTCGAGGTCGACATCGAAGGGGTCGTAAAGCTGAACAAGCGTTTGGCGTCCGTTGCGGATGATGTAGACGCCGTGGGGCACCTCAATTTCCCTTTCAGCATAACGATCGGGATCAGATGTGTCTCTCCATGGTTCGCCGTCGCTGACCGTTACAGCACTGATAGTGGGGCTCATACGACTGAATACCTCCCGTGCCTCGACGCGCTCACCATCAACAAGAAGCGGAAGCCCTGCCATTCTCGTCCCGAGCAATTGAAAGCCGTCCAGCAATGACCAAGGTGACCGTGGCTCGTCAGAGCGACCGAACACGGCGTTCTGCAGCAGGAATCTCGCGCGATCTAAAAGATTTTCTGCGCCGATACAAACCGCGATATGATCCAGCGGCTGCGGCCCGACGCCAAGACTATCGATATTCCGGTCGATGAATCCGGTATCGAACTGCCCTGCCCTGAATCCTTCAGCCTCGCACAGCTTCTTCAGGAAGGCCGCATTGGTCTTCGGGCCCGCAACGATCGTCTGACCAAGCGCCTCCGCCAGCTTGTCCAAAGCCTCCTCGCGGGTTTCGCCATGGGCGATGACCTTCGCGATCATGGGATCGTAATAGGGCGTCACCTCGGCCCCGGTCTCGACGCCTGTGTCGATGCGAATGCCCTCGCCTTCCGGGAATTCGAGAGCCCAGAGCTTGCCCGTCGAAGGCAGGAATTCCTTTTCCGGGTCCTCCGCATAGAGGCGCGCCTCCACCGCGTGACCGTCAATGGCGAGATCCTCCTGAGAGAACGGCAGCGCCTCGCCGGCAGCGACCCGGAACTGCAGTTCCACGAGATCGAGCCCCGTGATCGCTTCCGTAACCGGATGCTCCACCTGCAGGCGGGTGTTCATTTCCATGAAATAGAAGCGGTCGGGACGCAGCCCTTCGCGACCGTCGGCGATAAACTCGACGGTGCCGGCGCTCACGTAGCCCACCGCGCGAGCGGCCTCGACGGCGGCCTGCCCCATCACCTGGCGCATCTCGGGCGTCATACCCGGCGCCGGAGCCTCCTCGATCACCTTCTGGTGGCGGCGCTGGAGCGAGCAGTCGCGCTCGAAGAGATGCACCACATTGCCGTGGCCGTCGGCGAAAACCTGGATCTCAATATGACGTGGCGAGAGGATGTACTTCTCCACCAGCACGCGCGGATCGCCGAAGGCGTTTTGCGCCTCGCGTTGGGCGCTTTCGAGAGCCGCATCGAAATCGGCCGCCTTGTCGACTCGTCTCATGCCCTTGCCGCCACCACCGGCGACGGCCTTGATGAGAACCGGATATCCGATTTCATAGGCCTTCTGACGCAGGAAGTCCGGATCCTGCTTGGAGCCATGGTATCCAGGCACGACCGGCACGCCCGCCTGCTGCACGAGAGCCTTGGCCGCGTCCTTCAGGCCCATGGCCTTGATGGCGGAGGCCGGCGGCCCCACGAAGACGATACCGTTTTCAGCACAGGCCTCGGCGAACTCGGCCCGTTCGGACAGGAAGCCGTAGCCGGGATGGATGGAGGCGGCCTTCGTGCGCTTTGCGACGTCAATGATCTTGTCGATCCGGAGATAGCTCTCGCGCGCGGGCGGCGGGCCAATGAGATGGGCCTCGTCCGCCATCTGCACGAAGAGCGAATCGGCATCGGCCTCCGAATAGACCGCGATGGTGCGCATCCCGAGCCGCTTGGCGGTGCGGATGATGCGGCATGCGATCTCGCCTCGGTTGGCGATCAGGACACTTTCGAGCATTTCCATCCCTTACTAGATTTTACCGTCCCGTTTTTGGGAAACCTAGAGCAAACCTGAAGGCTCTTGTCACTCCCGAACAATCCAGAGTCCTCCGGCCGCTTGCCCTTAAGAGTGAGGCGGCACGCTAGATGCAACTTTGTGCAACCTCCCTCTTGCCGTGCCCCCTGATCCAAGCTAGCCTCTTATTGCAAATAATTTGCAACTGCAGAAAGTTTCCATGGATCAGCCCGCTCCTGTCTCTCTCGTGCGAAAGGCCGCCTGGCGGCATTCTTCAGAGCTGCCGTCCCTGCCGGAGGTCAATCGCTCGATCGCCGTACGACCGGGATCTGTCTGGCGGCGGGCTGCGGCATTCCTGGGGCCGGGCTATCTGGTGGCCGTGGGTTACATGGACCCGGGCAACTGGGCGACTTCCATCGCTGGCGGGTCGAAATACGGTTACGCACTGCTCTCGGTGGCGCTGATCTCCAATATCATGGCGATCATCCTGCAATCCCTCTGCGCCCGTCTGGCGGTCGCAACCGGCCGGGACCTTGCCCAGGCCTGCCGGGACGCCTATCCGAAGCCGGTCTCCTGGATCCTCTGGCTCCTGGCTGAGCTCGCCATCTGTGCCACGGACCTGGCGGAAGTGATCGGCACGGCCATCGGGCTCAACCTGCTCTTCGGCGTCCCCCTCGAAATCGGTGTCGTCATCACGGCGCTCGACGTGTTCCTGATCCTTTATCTGCAGAATCTCGGTTTCCGCTGGGTCGAGGCCTTCATCATCACGCTGCTCGGCGTCATCGCGGTGTGCTTCGGCATTCAAATCGCCATGGCCGATCCGGACTGGGCCGGCGTGATCACGGGCTTTGCCCCGACGACGGAGATCGTCGCCAATCCCGACATGCTCTACCTCGCCCTCGGCATCCTGGGCGCGACCGTCATGCCGCATAACCTCTACCTGCATTCAGGCATCGTACAGACCCGAGCCTACGGCGATACGGTGCGGGAACGGCGCGAGGCGCTGCGCTTTGCGACCCTCGACTCGACCATCGCGCTCATGTTCGCGCTGACGATCAACGCATCCCTGCTTATTTTGGCGGCCGCAGCCTTCCATCACACGGGCAGGACCCAAATCGCCGAACTCGGCGAGGCACATACCCTGCTTCAGCCGATCCTCGGCAGCGCCATCGCGCCGATGCTCTTCGGTTTGTCGCTCCTCTGCTGTGGCCTGAACTCCACCGTGACGGCGACCATGGCGGGCCAGATCGTGATGGAGGGCTTCATCAACTTCAAGATTGAGCCCTGGCTGCGCCGCCTGATCACCCGGGGTATCGCCATCATCCCCGCTGCCGGCGTCACCATTGCCTATGGTGAGGGCGGCACCGCGAAACTCCTGATCCTGAGCCAAGTGATCCTGAGCCTTCAGCTCCCCTTCGCGGTCATCCCGCTCGTGACGATGACGGCCTCGAAAGCCAAGATGGGCGAGCTCGTCACGCCGCGCTGGCTCACGATCGTCGCAGGTCTCATCGCAACCGTCATCGTGGCGTTGAACGTGAAGCTGCTTGTGGATTTCGTCCTGGGATAGAGAGCGATAACGTGCGTTGGCATCCTCGGTCCTGCGGACCGCCAGAAACACTCTCTCATGTCGTGGCCGGCCCTGTGCCGGCCATCTCGATAGGAATAGTGTCGCGACTTCCGGAACCGAGATCACCGGCACGAGGCCGGTGATGACGTGTGATTAAACGACTACGTTACGCGTCCCTGAGACGCCCCAACGCCTCTTCCATCTTTGTCTTGCGGGCCAGCGCCTCGTCGCGGCGCTCGCGCTGCTCCTCGACGACTTCCTCGGGAGCGCGCTTGATGAAATCCGCATTCCCGAGCTTCGCGTCGATCTTGGCCACGTCGGCATCGACCTTCTGGATTTCCTTTACGAGGCGGGTGCGCTCGGCGTCGAGATCGATCACGCCTTCCAGCGGCAGGGCCGCCACTTCGCCACGGATGAGAAGCTGAATCGAGCTCTTGGGCGCCGCTTCGGCGAAGGAGATATCGGACAGGCGCGCAAGGCGCTTCACGATATCGCCCCAGCGTCCGGCGCGAGCCTTCACGTCCTCGGAGGAGGCGACGAGCACGAGCGGAATCTGCGCACCGGCCGGCACGTTCGTCTCCGAACGGGCGGAGCGAATCTCGTTGACGAGGTCCACCACCCAGCCGATCTCGGCCTCGGCCTGCGGGTCGATCAGATGATCGAGGTTCGACCAGGGAGCCAGCGCCAGGATGGTCTCGCGCTTCGGGCCCTCCTGCCCTTTCACCTCCCACAACTCCTCCGTCAGGAACGGCATGATCGGGTGCAGGAGCTTGCAGATCTCATCCAGGATGAACGCGATGGTCGCGCGGGTCTCATCCTTGGCGGGAGCATCCGCTCCCTGGAGAACGGGCTTGGAGAGTTCGAGCGTCCAGTCGCAGAACACGTTCCACACGAAACGATAGGCTGCACCTGCCGCCTCGTTGAACTTGTAGCCCTGGATGCCGGCAGCAACCTCATTGATCGCTTTGGCGCATTCGCTGAGTGCCCATTTGTTGAGCGTCTCCTTCACCGACGCAGGATCGAAACCTGCGACGCGCTTGCATTCGTTCATCTCGGCAAAGCGCGCCGCGTTCCAGATCTTGGTCGCGAAGTTGCGGTAGTTTTCGACACGCTGCACCGACAGTTTGATGTCGCGCCCCTGCGCGGCCATCGAGGTGAGCGTCATGCGCAGCGCGTCCGCGCCGTACTGCTCCACCACGTCGAGCGGGTCGATGACGTTGCCTTTCGACTTCGACATCTTGGCGCCCTTCTCGTCGCGGACGAGGGCATGGATGTAGACCGTGTCGAACGGCACTTCGTCCATGAAGTGCAGGCCCATCATCATCATGCGGGCGACCCAGAAGAAGATGATGTCGAAACCCGTGACCAGCGTATTGGTCGGATAGTAGCGCTTGAGTTCCGGCGTATCGTCCGGCCAGCCAAGGGTCGAGAACGGCCACAGGGCCGAGGAGAACCAGGTGTCGAGCACGTCCTCGTCACGCTTGAGCGGCACGTCCCGCCCATTCTTCTCGCGCGCCTCGGCCTTGGCCTGATCCTCGCTCAGGGCGACATAGACATTGCCTTGGTCGTCGTACCAAGCGGGAATCTGATGCCCCCACCAGAGCTGGCGCGAGACGCACCAGGGCTCGATGTTCTCGAGCCATTGGAAGTAGGTCTTCTCCCAGTTCTCGGGCACGAACTTGGTCTGGCCCTTGCGCACCACGTCGAGCGCCCGGTCCGCGAGCGGCTTCACGTTCAAATACCACTGATCCGTGAGATAGGGCTCGATCACCACGTTGGAGCGGTCGCCATGCGGCACGGTGTGGGCGTGCGGCTCGATCTGGACGAGGATTTCGCGCGCTTCCAGCATCGCAATGATGCGCTTACGCGCCTCGAAGCGGTCCATGCCTTCAAGGGCCAGCACCTCCTTGAGATCGTCGGACTGGGCAAGACCGTCGAGGAAAGCTTCGTTGCCGGCGAGCCTCAGCTCGGCCTCGGCGCCGAAGATGTTGATCAGCGGCAGCTTGTGACGCCGGCCTACCTCGAAGTCGTTGAAGTCGTGCGCCGGCGTGATCTTCACCGCGCCGGTGCCCTTCTCCGGGTCCGAATACTCGTCGGCCACGATGGGGATGCGGCGGCCCGTGAGGGGCAGAATAGCGAACTTGCCGACCAGATCCTTATAGCGCTCGTCCTCGGGATGGACGGCCACGGCGACATCGCCGAGCATCGTCTCGGGCCGCGTCGTGGCAACGGTGATGGACCGGTCCGGCATGCCCTCGATGGCATAGCGGATATGCCAGAGATTGCCCTTCACCTCGACCTGAATCACTTCAAGGTCGGAAATCGCGGTCTGGAACTTGGGGTCCCAGTTCACAAGGCGCTTGTCCTTGTACATCAGGCCTTGCCTGTAGAGGTCGACGAAGACCTTCAGGACAGCCTGGGACAGGCCCTCGTCCATGGTGAAGCGCTCGCGCGACCAGTCGCAGGAGGCGCCGAGGCGCTTGAGTTGGCGCACGATGGTGCCGCCGGACTCCTCCTTCCACTCCCAGACCCGCTTCACGAACTCCTCACGGCCGAGGTCGCGGCGCTGGATCTGCCGCTCGGCCAGCCGGCGCTCGACGACCATCTGGGTGGCGATGCCCGCATGGTCCATGCCCGGCTGCCAGAGCACATCCTTGCCCCTCATGCGCTCGAAGCGGCAGAGGATGTCCTGGATCGTGTTGTTGAGGGCATGGCCCATATGGAGCGAGCCGGTCACGTTCGGCGGCGGAATGACGATCGTGTAGGGCACCGCGTCCTTGCGATCCGCCCGACCGGCCTTGAAGGCCTCGGCCTCTTCCCAACGGGTGGAAATGCGAGCTTCGACAGCGGAGGGATCGAACGTCTTGTCCATCATGATGTGTACCGGCCTTTGGGCGCGAGAAACGCGCAAGCAAGACGGCTACAAACCGGACGGATCGGTCGAAGTCAACAGAGGGCCGACAATCTGGGCGCCTCGGACGCCAGATGTGATGTCCCTTCGGGATCTACCCGGAGTTGCTCCGATTACGTCATCGCCGGGCTTGTGCTGGTGAGCTCAACTGAAACAGCGAAGCTCCTCAGAGCATCCGGATGGCCGGCATGCGCCCCACCACGACGTGGCGCCGGTCATGACCGGCGGCGTGTCACGCGCTCGATCTCGTCCCGGACCAGCCGTTCTACGAGCGGCGGAAGATTGTCGTCGAGCCAGGCCCTCAGCATGGGGCGCAGCATCTCCTTCATGAGATCCTCGACGGTCTGAGGCTGGCTCGGCTTGAGGACCGCGCCAAGACGGTCGAAGGCGCCTGAAACGGCGGCGCTGGTCTCGTTCGAGACCAGCGCATCGGCCGAGGCTGCCTGGCTGGCTGCCATTTTCGGGTGAGATTCACTGGCAAAGACGGGAGCCGCGACCTGCTCTTCCCGTTCAGGAAAGATATGGCGCCCTTCCCTGGAACCTTCGAATGACGGCACCTCGGCAACAACGGGCTCTCCCCGGTTCCATGGGCCGAGCACCGGCTCGTTAGGACCTGACGCGATCAGTGGGGCGACATGAAGCTCCGCAATGTCGAGCACGTTGTTCAACGGTGAGGATCGCGGTTCTTCGGGCTCCGAAGCATCCTGAGTTTCATCGTCAGCGATGATACGCCGGATGGAAGCCAGAATCTCTTCCATCGATGGCTCATTAACCTTCAGGCTCGCAGAACCCATAGCCGTATCCAAATCGAAACAAGTAAGAATCACATTCAAAAGAATGTAGATGAATTCTTTTACGTAAACCTAAAGAAAACAAGCAGGGCCAGAACTAAAAAGTTCTGGCCCCGCAACATATCAACGACCGTCCGGCGTGCTTGTGCCGACCCAAAGATCTTTGACCTGATCGTAGTGGATCTTCGGGCTGTAGTGGTTGACCCTCAGACCAAGGGCCCGTGAATTGAGACGACCCATGGCGTTCACGAGGCTGTAGGAAGCCACCACCCGGTCGCGCTGGGCCGTGATGAGATTCACGCGAGCGTTCAGAAGTTCCTGCTGAGCGTTCAACACGTCGAGGGTGGTGCGCTGTCCGACCCGAGCCTCTTCACGCACACCGCTCAGCGCCGTCTCGGCCGCATCGATCTGGGCCTGAGCGGCCACGATCTGGGCCCGAGCCGCCTCAAGCCGCCCCCAGGAGGAGCTTACGGCAGCGCGAACCTGATCGCGCACGGAATCGGCCTCCAGGCGGCGCTGTCCGGCCACTTCCTTGGCCTGGCGAGTCGCGGCATAAGCCTGCCCACCCTCATAAATCGGTACCGTCAGCCGCGCGACCACCGAGGCGGAAAGCGAAGCATCGCCCGATTGTTGCCGGTCATAGCGCTGATCGACGGCACCGGCGACACCTAGTTGCGGGGCGAGAGCCCCCTCCTCGATCTTCACCTGCAGCTCGGCCACGTCGACAGCATGCTGACGCGCCTTGATAGCCGGGTGCTCGTTGAGAGCGACCTTCAGAGCCGCATCCACGTTACGCGGAGTCAGGCGATCCAGGGGGCGGCCGGGAGCCAGCTGGGCCGGCTCGACGCCGACAACCTGGCGGTACGTTGCAATACTGTTTCGCAGAGTCGCTTCGGCGAGACTGGCCTGGGACCGAGCGGCAGCAAGGCGGGCTTCCGCCTGCGCGACGTCCGTCCGGGTCACTTCACCGACGTTGAACCGATCCCGGGTCTGGCGCAGCTGCTCGTCGATCACTTCGACGTTGTTGCGCTGCAGGTCGAGAATCGCCGTATCCCGCAGAACGTCCATATAGGCGGTCGCAGCATCAAGCAGGACGCCCTGCTCGGTGGAGTTTAGGCTTTCACGCGAACCGAGAACCGAGGATTCCGCCGCCCGGACCCGGTTCTGGGTCCGAAACCCGTCGAAGATCGTCTGATTGACCTCGACGCCGAACCCGCGTGGGTTCAGGGCGTTCTGGTTCGTCGTATTCGCGGAGAAGCGCGACGAAGGCGTCTCGGCCGAAACCCAGCTTCGCCCCACATCGGCCACTCCGTTGACGACCGGCCGGTAGCCGGACTTGGCCTGAGCCACGGTCTCGTCCGTTGCGCGGACGTTGGCGCGCTGGGCGTTCAGGTCCGGATTGTTGCCGTAAGCGCGCGACAAAGCGCTTTCCAAAGTCTCGGCCGACACCCCGCCGGGGGCCATCAGCACGAACACCGAGGTCATCGCCCCAAAGAGCAAGGAATACGTCTGCTTGGAATGCTTTTTCTTCACGCGCACCTGCCTAGCGACCAACACGGGACAACCGTGAGAGACGCCACTTTCAGAAACCACTGCGACTCAAAGCGCAACAATACCCAAGGGAACAGAGTCGGCAACAACGCGTTAGGGCCGACGCGATTTTAGCTTGGGAGTGGCGCAAAAAAGCGACACTTCTGACTGGGGAAAATTTTGGATTTGTTAGACTTTGGAGGAAATTAGAACGTGAAGCCGGGCGCCTGGACGAAGGGAGCCAGGAGAGGCGCGGCAGCCTCGAACAGGCTGCGCTCGCCGATGGCATCGTTGGAGCGAACATAAATGGTCGCCCGGGCAGCACGCCCCCGCCCCTTGACGCAGACGAGACGTCCGCCCTCAGCCAGCTGCTGGAGGAGCGCTTCGGGACGAACCTCGACGGACCCGTTCACGAGAATGGCATCATAGGGTGCACCGGCGGCATACCCCTGATCGAGCGGGCCGGTTACGACGGCGACCGCTCCGGCACCGGATGCACTCAGGCACTGTCTGGCGGCCGCCGCGAGCGCTTCGTCCGATTCAAGGGCCGTCACCTGAGCACCGAGCCCCCGAAGGACCGCCGAGGAATATCCCCGGCCACCGGCAACGTCGAGAACCTTGTCGCCCGCATCGATGGCGAGCGCCTGGATCAGGCGCCCCAGGATCATCGGGGAAAGCATGTAACGACTCTCGCCGCCGTCGCTGACGAGAATGTCCTGATCGATATAAGCAAGGTCCTCGCGGCCTGGGAGCACGAAAAGCTCCCTGGGAACGCTGTCCATGGCATCCAGGAGAGACATGTCGTTCACATCAAAAGTGCGCAGCTGGCCATCAACCATCATGCGGCGCGCTTGGGTGAAATCGACCATGGATAGTGCCTTCAGAATTTGTTGGAGGCCTCGCCCGGAATCGAACCGGGGTGCAAGGATTTGCAGTCCTCTGCGTAACCACTCCGCCACGAGGCCATCCGGGGCGTGTCACGAACGCGACGGCTGCTCCATAGCAACCATCCCCCCAAAGAGCAACAGCCCCTTTTCGGTCCGTTACGACAACAATGCACTTGCAACCGTCAAAACCCGTGCTATATGCCTCCCACCTCGCCGACGGACACCTCCACAGGGAATGCCGCGGCGCTCAAGAAGCTTCGAGATCGAGCTTCTTTTGAAGGTTGAGGCTTATTCCGGCGTGGCGCAGCGGTAGCGCAGCGGACTGTTAATCCGTTGGTCGTAGGTTCGAATCCTACCGCCGGAGCCAACCTTCCCAGTAGTTGTTTCCCTCCTTATCGGTGTGTGCTTGGACCCAGCGTTTTCGCGGGATGGCAGCTTGGCTATGATCCGGCGCCATGAGCATCGATTCCCCATCTCCCGTTCTGGTCTGGTTCCGCGACGACCATCGTCTCGGCGACAACCCCGCCCTCGCGGCCGCAGCGGCGACGGGATCGCAGGTTCTATGCTTTGCTGTTTGCGACGACTCGGAGGATGTACGTCCACTCGGCGGTGCGGCCCGATGGTGGCTTCACGGCTCTCTGAAAGCCCTCGGGGAGACCCTGGAACGGGCCGGCTCGCGGCTCGCCCTATTCAAGGGCCCGACTCTTTCTGTGGTCGAGCGGATCGCGCAGGAGACCGGCGCCTCGGCAATTTATTGGAACCGGCGCTATGGCGCGGCAGAGATCGCCCTGGACAGCACCGTGAAGAAGCGCCTGACGGAGGGTGGCCTCAAGGCTCACAGCTTCAACGGCCGCCTCCTCCATGAGCCATGGGACATCGTCAATCAGGCCGGCAAACCTTTCCAGGTGTTCACGCCCTATCTCAAAGCTGTGAGGACTCGGGGCATGACGGCCCCGCGCCCGGCTCCGAAACCGCTTCTTGGCGGAGCATGGCCCTCCACGCTCCGCGACATCATGGTTCCTCTTGAAGGGCTGGGCCTCGAACCTTCGTCTCCCGACTGGGCCGGCGGCCTTCGAAGTGCATGGCAACTGGGTGAGCAGGCCGCGCGGGCAAGTTTACGGGACTTCCTGAACGCGGGCTTGGAGGGCTATGCGGAGAATCGGGACCGTCCCGCGCTTTCCGGCACATCGCGCCTTTCACCGCATCTTCGGTTCGGAGAAATCAGCCCCAGGCAGATCTGGCTCGCGGTGACGTCTCGGGTTGCGGAACATCCGGGCTCGGCCCACGATGCCGAGAAGTACCTGAACGAAATCGTGTGGCGCGATTTCAGCTATCAGCTTCTGCACTTTCACCCTCACCTTCCGGTCAGGTCGCACAGCAGTCGATTTGACGGCTTTCCCTGGATCGATGCCCCTGGAACTCTCCAGGCGTGGCAGCGGGGCCGCACCGGCTACCCCATCGTCGATGCGGGTATGCGCCAGCTCTGGCAGACGGGCTGGATGCACAACAGGGTCCGCATGATCACCGCCTCGTTCCTGGTCAAGCATCTCCTGACCGATTGGCGAGAGGGCGAGGCCTGGTTCTGGGACACCCTGGTGGATGCGGATCCGGCCAATAATGCCTTCAGCTGGCAATGGGTCGCCGGGTCCGGACCGGATTCGGCACCGTTTCACCGAATCTTCAACCCCGTCACACAAGGTGAGAAGTTCGACCCTGAGGGCGATTATGTCCGAGCATTCGTGCCGGAGCTTGCAGATCTCCCCCATGCCTTCATCCACAAACCCTGGGAGGCTCCTCCCGGCGTACTTGGTGCGGCGGGGATTACTCTGGGCGAGACCTATCCCGCTCCCATCGTCCCGCACGGCCCGGCACGCGAAAGAGCCCTGCAAGCTTTCCGCAGCCTTCGCGGCCCAGGACAGGAAGAACATTCTTGACGCTCCTGCGAAGGAGCGTCTTGACCCGCAAAGCTCCTTGCCGTCAGCATCGCGCCTCACCTTTTATACGAGGCCGAGCCGCCTCGTCACAGCTCGAGACGATCATGACCTCAACCACTCTCCTCTTCCGCGACGATGCCTATGCCAGCTCCTGCGAAGCGCGGGTCCTCGCAACGACCCCGGAAGGCGGGATCATCCTCGATCGCACGGTCTTCTATGCTCAGGGCGGCGGACAGCCTGGAGACGTCGGTACAATCGTGAAGGCGAATGGCGAGAAATTTGACATCACGAACACGGTTTACGGGGCTGATCGATCGCAGGTCGTTCATCTTGTCGGGGCGGACGTTGCATCGCGGTTCGAGGAAGGCGAGACGGTCGAGGTGCAGCTCGACTGGCCCCGACGTCTGAAGCGCATGCGGGTCCACACGGCACTCCACCTTCTCAGCGTCGTCCTGCCCTACCCGGTCACCGGTGGCTCCATCGGCGAGGGAGACGGGCGTCTCGATTTCGACATTCCCGATGCCGGCCTCGACAAGGCGGAGATCACGGACAGGCTCAACGCGCTAATCCAGCGCGACGCGCCAGTCACCGAGCGGTGGATCACCGATGAGGAACTCGACGCCAACCCCGGGCTTGTGAAGACCATGTCGGTGAAGCCGCCGCGTGGCTCGGGCCGCGTTCGCCTGGTCGAGATCCAGGAAATCGACCTTCAGCCTTGCGGCGGCACGCATGTGCGGCGCACGGGAGAGATCGGCACAGTCGTCGTCACAGACATCGAGAAGAAGGGCAAGCAGAACCGCCGCGTTCGCATGTCCCTGGTCGACTAACCTGCAGGAGCTGCCTGATGTCCCAGCCTTTTGTTTCGACTGCCTGGCTGCAGGATCACCTTGGAAATCCCAACCTCGTGGTCGTGGATGGATCCTGGTATCTTCCCGCCCAGAACCGCGATCCGCAGGCGGAATATGTCGCGGGCCATATTCCCGGCGCGGTGCGCTTCGACATCGACACTGTGAAGGACACATCGTCCTCCCTGCCGCACATGCTTCCCTCGCCGAAGGATTTCGCAAAAGCCGTAGGCGCCATGGGGATCAGTGAGGACATGACCGTCGTGGTTTATGACGGCATCGGCCTCTTCTCGGCGCCGCGTGTCCGCTGGATGTTTCAGGTATTCGGGGCTGAAAACGTTTCAATCCTGGAAGGAGGCTTCCCAGCCTGGAAGGCCGAAGAACGCCCGGTCGAGACAGGTCCGGAAAAGTCTCGCGTGGCTAGGAACTTCACCCCAGCCTTTAAGGCGTCGGCCGTGGCCGATGTGGAGAAGGTCCGGAATGCGATCGGGTCCGGCTCGGCACAAGTGGTCGATGCCCGCGCGGCCGACCGCTTCAGAGGAGACGCCCCCGAGCCTCGGCCGGGGCTTAAGGCTGGCCACATTCCCGGGAGCGCCAACCTGCCCTGGAGCGAAATCGTCGAGAACGGGCGCTTGAAGGACAAAGCAAGTATCGAGAAAGCGATGCATCAAGCCGGTCTCGACCTCGGACGTCCCATCATTGCGAGCTGTGGATCCGGTGTCTCGGCCGCCATCCTATCGGTCGCCTTCGAGACTTTGGGACACCCCGCCGATGCCATCTACGACGGCTCATGGTCCGAGTGGGGCGCGCGCGAGGATCTGCCCGTGGAGACGGGAGAGGCGAAGAGAGGCTGACCAGACTCCTGCTGACCTTCCACTTGCCTTGGAGCGTAGGGTAACAAGCAAGGCCGATGGCACGCGATGTCTCCTCACCTTACATTACTCGGAACATCAATGGACAGGGAACGGGCAGCCAAGCTCCATGGCTGCCTGCCCTTGCATTGCCGGATTAAAGGTCCATCTCTTTGCATCATGAGGATTTGTAGCCGAAGCGTACCATTGTGATCCGTGCGGTCCGCAGCGTTGTCGATCCTTCAACGGTCCAGTCCGCACCTTGAAGAAGGTCGCACCATGACCGACGATCAGAAGTTCCTCGCAGTCTTGCGTCAGTCTGCCGATCCCGACACGGTCGATGCCATGGAGACACTGATCCGGGCCGCGCCGGATCGTGAGCTGAACCGCATCAACGCCCTCGCCTTCGCGGCCCGGACAGGGCTCGATGAAGACCGGGTCATCGGAGCCTTTCTCCATGCCGCCCGCCTCGGGCTGTTCGAGATGTCCTGGAATGTGCTCTGCCCCGGATGTGGCGGCGTTCTCGAGTCAGGGCTGAGCCTCAAATCCGTGAATCAAAGCGAATACAGCTGCGCTCTTTGCGCCGCCGGATACGAGCCCACCCTGGACGAGATGGTGGAGGTCACGTTCACGGTGAGCCCGCGGGTCCGCAAGATCGCGGCCCATGACCCAGACACCCTTCCAATGCATGAATATGTCCGCCAGATCTTCTGGAGTTCGGGCATCGACCTGCCGGATGACTACGAGCGCAGGCTCGACGAAATCGTGCTCGACGCGGTCGAGCTTCCTGCCGGGGAAAGAGCGATCCTGTCCCTGCAGCTTCCAGCCCAGTTCGTGATCGTTTTCGATCCGGTCACCCATGCAGCCCAATTCATCGACGTGAAAGGCGAGCCCACACGTGAGCGGCAAAACCTCACGCTCGTCCTTAACGAAAGTCACCCGCAGAACGATGCTCTGGTCATGCAGCCGGGTCCATTGCGGATCACTCTCGAGAACCGCACAAATCGGCGCGTCCTGCCTGCAGTCTGGGTGGCCGGAGACGAACTCCATCACATGCTCGAACGCCGCCGCCCCTTCCTGACGGCAAAACGCCTGCTCACGAACCAGACCTTCCGCGACCTTTATCGGACCGACACGCTCGATATCGACCAACGCCTGAAGATCACCAGCCTGACCTTCCTGTTCACGGACTTGAAGGGGTCGACGGAACTCTACGAGCGCGTCGGCGATCTGGTAGCCTACGATCTCGTCCGTGAACACTTCCGGGTTCTCCATGAGATCGTCGCGGCAGAGGCGGGTGCGGTGGTCAAGACTATCGGTGATGCGGTGATGGCCACCTTCCCGACACCGGACCACGCGATCTCGGCGGCTTTGCGGATGCGGGACGCCATGCGCAGCCTCAACGAGGAGCGCGGAAGCGAAGACCTGCTGCTCAAGATCGGGATTCACGAAGGGCCATGCCTCGCCGTCACGCTCAACGACCGGCAGGATTATTTCGGCCAGACGGTGAACATCGCTTCCCGTGTCCAAGGGCTCGCAGTCTCGCGAGCGATCTTCGCGACGGACGCCGTCGTCGAAAACCCGCAAGCTTCGCAGATCATCCAGTTGCAGGGCCTGCAGCCGACCCTGCAGAAGACGGCGCTTCGCGGGATCAACGACGAATTTCTGGTCTATGAGATTCCATAGCTGCCCGAATCGCCATCGGGCATGACCGGCAGGGCAAGGATACGGGCGCTCCGTATCCTTGCCGAAAGGTCTTCGATCATCGTCAGTCGCGCCCGCTCCTGTCCTCGCCGATGTCCTTGAGCAAGTGGGGACTGAGCCTCGCCCGTAGGCAGGACTGCAACTCGGAGCGGGTCGGGATTTTTGACGATGTCCGGCCGCGCTCACGCACGGCCGGGATCAGGTCAATGCGAACGGTCAGCCAAACAAGGGAAAGGGTAATCTGCTTCATCGAAACCTGCAGCGTTGATGAATGGAAGGATTGCGGCGTGGGTGCATGGGGCATAGTGAAAAGCCATGTGACGCCTCCTTCGGCTGAGGTTGATGAAAAGCGGCTGAGGACCAGCTGCCTGACGAAACTAAGCGATTTTCAGTGAATTGGCTAGACCGGCATTCTGAAGTTTCTTCTCGAAGCGATACTCCGCCGATCTTGAGATATCCGTGAGCTGACGCTGCCCGTCCCACTGCGTGTAGCCCCAGCGCCTATAGAGCCTGTGAGCAGTCGTGAACCGCGTGTCGGACCAGAGAACGACACGGCTGGCGCCCTGCGTCACTGCATGGCTCTCAGCCTGCCGCACGAGCATCGCGCCCAATCCCCTCCCACGCTGGTCCGGCCGCACGTAGAGCCGATGCAGTTCGGCCGTTCCTGTTTCAGGAAAGTCGACGGCGACGCAGGCGCAGACGCGTCCGCGCGCGTCTTCGACAGCCCAGAAGGCTCCATTGGTCGCTGCATACGATGCGCTCGGCGCGACCAGGTCCGGGAGATCGTCGTGAGGATCGACGAAGCAGCCAGGGTACTCCGCATAGCAGAGTGAGAGGAGACCGAAGAGATCCTGGGCGTCGCTATCCAAGACCAGTCGGATCATCGGCCTATCTTCAACGATTCTTGCTGCTTCGATCATTGCCCCTCACCTTCTGAAGAGCGCATCGTCCCGAACGGCCCCGTGGGACCGCGATGCGCTATGCCGCCAGGGCGGCGATCGTCGTCTCAAGCATGTCATGGAGCAGCCGGTAGGCGTGCGCCGACAGATGAATGCCGTCGGTGGTCATCCCTTCCCTTGCAGCACCATTCCCGTCGGCGAATTCACCCTGCAGGTCAATGACGCTGGCGGTGCGACCGTCGGAGATCTGCAGCATACGGCGGCTGAAGGAGGCCATGGCCTCGGGTGAATAGAACCCCGTCAACCGCTTTGCCTGCTCGATGGGGGGCGGTGTCAGCACGACGACGGGAACCCGCGCATCGGCAAAATGGCCCACGATCCGCTCGAAATGTTCCGCGGCACCGTCGAGAGTACTCTCCGTGCAATCCTTCTTGGCGTCATTCGTGCCGACGAGAAGCACGGCGGTGCGGGGCCGCGCCGATTGTAGCAGGAGCGGCACGCGAGGTTCGAGAGCCTCCGTCCAGATGCCCGAATAGCCGGCATTGAGCAGCGGACGACTCCCGATTCGGTTCCAGTAGAAACCCTCGACGATGGAATCTCCGACGAAGAGAAGCCCACCCGGCCCGACCGCAGCCTTGTGGGAGCTGATCACGATATCGCGGATCAGCCAGTGCGGCGCGAAGGGATTGGGCTGCGAGGTCACGGAATGCGTCGCCCTGCAAGAGCTCCGGCGGAGGGTATCCGCCGGGGTGGCCGAAAGGCCTTACTCGATCCCGAGCTTGGCTTTGAGGATCTCATTGAGGGCCTGCGGATTGGCCTTGCCGCCTGTGGCCTTCATGGTCTGGCCGACGAACCAGCCAAGGAGGGTCGGCTTCGCCTTGGCCTGCTCGACCTTGTCCGGGTTGGCGGCGATGATTTCATCGACAGCCTTCTCGATGGCGCCCATATCGGTCACCTGCTTCATGCCGCGCTTTTCC
Source organism: Microvirga calopogonii (assembly GCF_003347665.1). GTDB lineage: Bacteria > Pseudomonadota > Alphaproteobacteria > Rhizobiales > Beijerinckiaceae > Microvirga > Microvirga calopogonii. The sequence goes on along the minus strand of NZ_QDGA01000034.1, from coordinate 4,229 downwards.
ACGATCTCGCGTGGATCGCCGCCTTCGGTGAAGACGATCTCGAACAGGTCCTTGGCGATTTTGCCAGAGATCACGTTCTCGCCGATCAGCTCGATGATGGCGCCGAGCTGCGCGGCCGAGACCGGCGATTCCGTAATGTCCTTGCCTTCCTTGTTGAGGCGTCCGAACAGCTCGTTGATCACCCAGTTCGCTGCGGCCTTGCCGTCGCGGCCCCTGGCCACTTCCTCATAGAAGTCGGCGGAAGCGCGTTCGGCAACGAGAACGCCGGCATCGTAGGACGGCAGGCCGTAATCGGCCATGAACCGGGCCTTCTTCTCGTCAGGCAGTTCCGGCAGATGCTGGGCGAGATCGTCCACATAGGCCTGATCGAACTCGAGCGGCAGCAGGTCCGGATCAGGGAAGTAGCGGTAGTCGTGCGCCTCTTCCTTTGAGCGCATGGAGCGCGTCTCGCCCTTGCCCGGATCGTACAGGCGGGTCTCCTGGTCGATCTTGCCGCCGTCTTCCAGAATGGCAATCTGGCGACGCGCCTCGACCTCGATAGCCTGACCGATGAAGCGGATTGAATTGACGTTCTTGATCTCGCAGCGGGTGCCGAATTCGTCGCCCGGACGGCGCACCGACACGTTCACGTCGGCGCGTAGGTTGCCCTTGTCCATGTCGCCGTCGCAGGTGCCGAGATAGCGCATGATCGTGCGCAGCTTGGTGACATAGGCGCGAGCCTCGTCCGCCGAGCGCAAATCCGGCTTCGAGACGATTTCCATCAGGGCAACGCCCGAACGGTTGAGATCCACAAAGCTCATGGTGGGGTGCAGGTCGTGAATCGACTTGCCGGCATCCTGCTCCAGGTGCAGGCGCTCGATGCGCACGGTGATGGTCTCGCCCGTCTCCGGCACGTCTACGATCACCTCGCCCTCACCCACGATGGGGCTCTTGTACTGGCTGATCTGGTAGCCCTGTGGCAGGTCTGGATAGAAGTAGTTCTTGCGGTCGAAGGTGCTGCGCAGGTTGATCTCGGCCTTGAGGCCAAGGCCCGTGCGGATGGCCTGACGCACGCATTCCTCGTTGATCACCGGCAGCATGCCGGGCATGGCCGCGTCCACGAGGGAAACGTGGCTGTTCGGATCGCCGCCAAAAGCCGTCGAGGCGCCGGAGAACAGCTTGGCTTGGCTCGTCACCTGGGCATGGATCTCCATGCCGATGACGATCTCCCAATCGCCTGTCGCACCTTTGATAAGCTTCTTAGGGTTGACCGGAGCGTTCATGAACCTTGCGCCTTTATCTCTCGCCTTTGCTTGCTCGGAGTAAGAGCGACCCTCAAACGGGTCAACCCCCTTCAAGATGAACGGACGTTCAGAGTGATGACTCGACCGTTAAGATTAGATGTGAATTGTGCACAGTTTTCAAAAATAATTGCCACGCTGCCATGAAACCCCTTCGGATATGACGCGTTGTTCGGGAGGTAAAACGGTCAAGGAGTTTCAAAATGGCTATGGATCCCATGGATCGCGAACCGAACGTCTACAATCGCGAGACCAATGTCTACGATAACACCGGGCGTGGTTCCAACACTCTTGCTTACGTGATCGGTGGCCTTGTTGTCGCGCTGGGCCTCCTGGCCTTCCTCTTCTATGATGGCGGCAGCAACGAACCGAGCACCACCGGCAGCACCGGCACCCAGACGGAACGCTCATCGCCGAGCACCGGCTCGACCGCACCGACCACCCCGACGACCCCGTCGGCTCCCGCCGCACCGGCTTCCCCTTCTTCCCCGGCCGCTCCGTCGGCTCCGGCTAACCCGCAGTAAATTCGCGTCCCGCGTGACGCCGCGCATGATGGGTCTGACCCTCGGGTCAGACCCATTTTCGTGTGATCGGCCGGCGTCACCCCATGGAACCGAGCGCAAGTGCGAACGGTTAGGCTCGATAAAAATCGGCTCATCTGGCAGCGCACCATGAGGAGGATCGAGATGGCGAGCAAATCGAATTTCACCCCTGAGGAATGGTCCCGTGTCGTCGCAAGTCCGGTCGTCGCCAGCATGGCAATCACTGCGGCTGATCCCGGCGGGCTCTGGAGCCTGCTGCAGGAATCCATGGCAAGCGGCTGGGCGCTCCTGGAAGCCAAGCAAGATGCCCAGGCTACGCCTCTCGTGAAGGCCGTCGCCAACGATATTGCCAATGCGGAAACCAGGAACTCCGTCCAAGAAGCGTTCCAGGCGCAGTTCAAAGGCAGCCAGTTTCCCGATATCAGGCGCAAGGCCATCGAGGAACTGCACGCCGTTTCGGCTCTTCTCGACGCGAAGGCCGCTGACGAAGCGGCCGCCTTCAAAGCGTGGCTGTGGAGCGTTGCCCGGAAGTCTGCGGAAGCCGGCAAGGAAGGCGGATTTCTGGGCTTCGGTGGCGTCGCCGTGAGCGATGCCGAGAAGGCCACGCTCTCGGAAATCGCAACTGCCCTCGGCAACCCGGCAGGGACCAGCGCGGGTCTGGCCGAAACGTGATCAAACGCCAGGAGCGAGCGACATCACGACCGTAATCGAAGGCACTGGATTTCGCGATTGTCTGCCCGTCTGCTCTGCGGTGGATGGCGATCGATCAGTCGCCATGGGGCGCACGATCGAAAGCCCCCGGTGTCGTTTCGGGCGCGGGGGCTTTGTGCTGGTGTGAGATTGGTTGCGGGGACAGGATTTGAACCTGTGACCTTCAGGTTATGAGCCTGACGAGCTACCGGGCTGCTCCACCCCGCGCCAAGGCGTGCGAGTCTGGCCGCGGCCAAACCCCAAGCTGTGGGCCTTGATCGCAGGCGATCAAGGCGAAGAGGGCATTGGCAAGCGCTTGCGGCTTACAAATGCAAACGCGGCGCTCGAAGAAGCGCCGCGAGAACATGGTTCATCGTATCAGAGGCGTGTGTGGCGTTGTCCTTGGCAGGTCCGGCAATGACCTACTCTCCCGGGTCTTGAGACACAGTACCATCGGCGCTGAGGCGTTTAACGGCCGAGTTCGAGATGGGATCGGGTTCTGTTCGCCTCGCTCAAATCACCGGACCGGCGAAGGACAACGGCAACAGGCAAGGGCGCGAGCCGCGCCACCCCAAATCGCTTCAGGGTCAAAGGTCTGTCTCACGCAGCCTCAGCTCGGGATCGCAAGATCCCGCAAGGCCGACCGGCCGCCCGTGCTCGTGCACGGAACAGCCCAGGGAACTTAACGTTCCCGCCGGCCATGAGGCCAACTTTACCCATGTCCAACGGACAGGGATCATGAGAGCAATCAAGCCAATCGAGCGATTAGTACCAGTCAGCTCAACGCGTCACCGCGCTTACACATCTGGCCTATCAACGTGGTCGTCTTCCACGGCTCTGATAGGGAGCACTCGTTTCGAGGTGGGTTTCCCGCTTAGATGCCTTCAGCGGTTATCCCGTCCGTACATAGCTATGCTGCACTGCGGCTGGCGCCACAACAGCTCCACCAGAGGTACGTCCATCCCGGTCCTCTCGTACTAGGGACAGATCCTCTCAATACTCCTACACCCACGGCAGATAGGGACCGAACTGTCTCACGACGTTCTGAACCCAGCTCACGTACCACTTTAATCGGCGAACAGCCGAACCCTTGGGACCTTCTCCAGCCCCAGGATGTGATGAGCCGACATCGAGGTGCCAAACCTCCCCGTCGATATGGACTCTTGGGGGAGATCAGCCTGTTATCCCCGGCGTACCTTTTATCCGTTGAGCGATGGCCCACCCACGCGGGACCACCGGATCACTATGGCCGTCTTTCGACTCTGCTCGACGTGTCAGTCTCGCAGTCAAGCGGGCTTATGCCATTGCACTCAGCGAGCGATTTCCGACCGCTCTGAGCCCACCTTCGCGCGCCTCCGTTACTCTTTGGGAGGCGACCGCCCCAGTCAAACTGCCTACCATGCGCTGTCCCGGACCTGGCTTACAGATCGCGGTTAGACATCCATGTCTACAAGGGTGGTATTTCAAGGATGGCTCCACCAGAGCTGGCGCCCCGGCTTCAAAGCCTACCACCTATCCTACACATGCCGACACGAATGCCAGCGCAAAGCTACAGTAAAGGTGCACGGGGTCTTTCCGTCTGACCGCAGGAACCCCGCATCTTCACGGGGAATTCAATTTCACTGAGTCTATGTTGGAGACAGCGGGGAAGTCGTTACGCCATTCGTGCAGGTCGGAACTTACCCGACAAGGAATTTCGCTACCTTAGGACCGTTAT
>NZ_QDGA01000033.1 GCF_003347665.1 Microvirga calopogonii | reverse complement strand
CCGCCGAGCTGAACGAATTGCTCGACAGCTATCCTGCCGTCGCCCTCCTGGGCCCGCGGCAGGTCGGCAAAACGACACTGGCTCTGACCATCGGGGAGCACCGTCCGTCGATCTATCTCGACCTGGAATCCGATGCTGATCGCGCCAGGCTGTCAGAACCAGAACTCTATCTCGCCGGCCATGAAGACAAGCTTGTCATTCTTGACGAAGTCCAGCGGCTACCGGATCTGTTTCAGAACTTGCGCGGTCTGATCGACCGCGGTCGCCGCAAGGGGCGGCGGACGGGCCGCTTCCTGCTCCTCGGATCCGCGTCACTCGATCTCCTGAAGCAGTCGGGCGAAAGCTTAGCCGGGCGGATCGCCTATCTCGAAATGCACCCGATCGATGGATTGGAGGTTCCGGCTTCAGACTTGAACCGATTGTGGCTGCGTGGTGGCTTCCCGGACAGCTATCTGGCCACCAGTGATCGTATCAGCCAACGGTGGCGACAGGATTTCATCCGAACCTACCTGGAACGCGATATCCCCCTGCTGGGGCCTCGCATTCCGGCCGAGACCTTGCGTCGCTTCTGGACCATGCTGGCACATCATCAGTCCGGACTCCTCAATGCCGCCGAATTCGCACGTGCACTTGGCGTGGACGGAAAGACCGTGGCGTCCTACCTCGACCTGCTGGTCGACCTGCTGCTCGTGCGGCGACTGGAACCCTGGCACGCCAATGTGGGCAAACGCCTCGTCAAATCCCCGCGCATCTATGTCCGCGACAGCGGCATCACTCATACCCTGCTTGGACTTGCAACGCAGGATGATGTGCTGGGTCACCCTGTGGCCGGAGCCAGTTGGGAGGGCTTTGTCATCGAAACTCTGATCGCCGCCGCCCCTTCCGACACGCAGGCAAACTTCTACCGAACATCCGCAGGCGCGGAAATTGACCTACTCATCACCTTGCCTGGTCGTCGCCCGTGGGCCATTGAGATCAAACGTAGTCTGGCGCCAAAGGTAGAGAAGGGTTTCTATCACGCCTGTGAGGATCTCAAACCCGAACGCCGCATCGTTGTCTATCCAGGAAACGGGTCTTTTCCTCTAAAGGATGACATTGAGGTGATGCCGTTGCCAGCCCTCGGTCAGGCACTGTTGGCGGAAAAATGACCTTCGCGTCAAAACTTCTAGCCACACCTCCACACCAAAATCCGAATAGCCGGAAATTGAGCCTAACGATCGGCTTCTGACCATCCCGGCTCATCATCTCTTCGTGCTTCGGTCCGCGGGAACAATCGCTCCAGTTCGCTTGGCCCGGAGGCGGGCTATGACATCAGCCACAGGCTTAGTCCTGCCGGCCGCCACGTCCTGATTGCCCAAGGACAGGATTTTCAACAGTGTCAGTGTTTCCGGCGGTGTGCTTTGGCTCATGCATAAACCCCGGATTTTACCGCCTCCAGATAGGCCAGGACCTTATCCGCCTTGCCCTCTTGGACGAGGTCATAGGCTGTCTTTCCAGCCCAGCCCGGAATTGGCTGCTGCTCGAACCAGGTTAAGGCGCGCCGCTCATCGCCCGCCATTTCCCCTGCTAGCGTGAGGATTCGGACCTTCGCATCTTCCATCCCAAACCACCTAGGCAGGACTCACCGCCGCAAGTATATGCCAAGTCCAATGCCTGTACGATCCACAAGCTCGATGGCGCGGCCGGTCGTGGCCTCCGCAATAAGCCGCACAGACTGATGCGCTTTGGAGCCAAGTTATCGAGGAGCCCGCAGAGACTCGATTAGGTCCCTTGATCCAGAGGCCAGCATTGTGCTCCGGCTGAAGATGCCTTGGTTGACCTTGCGGACCTGAAAGTCTTCCAAGACGATGATCTGCACCTCGCCGGGCCTCCCATACGGCGTTATCGCCACGTCCCGTGCGATCGGGAGCCACAACTCGACCTCAGGATTCCCGAGAGATGACCCGTTCCGGGTTCCCATTCTTGCCATGGGGTTGCTACCCAGCACGAATGACTTGGCCTCACGCCGCGGGACCGCTATGACAAGGCCCCTCGCCTGAAGCACCTCCATCACCATCGTTGCGGGATCAAACAGCGATCCGACGATTGCATCCTTCTTTATGCGTTCCACCGCGTCCTCATCCGTGACCTGCTGACGGAGGTGGGCGGGAATGGGCCGGCCGATCTCGGACTCCAGCGATGCGAGAACCTCTTCTATCCGAGCTGGGAAATTCTTGATGTCCTCGATCTCCCCGAAGAAGTCCGGAACCCGCTTTTGCTGGTAGAAGAAAAAGTGGTTCCAAATCTCAAGTTCGGTTGGGCTCAGGCTCGGGACCCGGCGCGAGCGCGCTGAGAGCACCATCTTTTCGATAATCGGATCGGTTAGACTCTCCACCTTGGAATAGTGCAATTCGAGCGCTGGGTTCTTCGATCCATCGACTTCCACGGACGAGTAAAGGTGCCCCTCGACGAACACGTTCCCCGGCTTAGTGGCGACGATCCCTCTGTCCGGCCTCTCTTTGCTGTAGAACCGGTCAACATTCAGCGAGAGCCCGACGGGCCCTTGGAGCAGCGGTTCCTCAACCTCGTCTATCAACCGATCATTGAGGCTGACGGGTCCGTCTCAGGCATCTTCGCCGAGGGGCACGATGTTACCCATCAGATGCGTGCCGAGCAGGCCCTGCGTCAGCTAAACGAGACGCTGGAGCAGCAGGTCAAGGAACGCACCTACGAGCGCGACCTGGTCTGGCGCATGAGCCAGGATCTATTTTTGCTTTGTGGCCTCGATGGCTTTTACCGCAGCGTCAATCCGGCTTGGGCTGAGGCGCTCGGCTACCAGCCGGCGGAACTCGTCGGCAAGCGCTTCGATGCCCTGGCGCATCCGGACGATCTCGCCGCGACACAGTCGCAGTTCGAACGGCTGACAGCCGGCCAGATCGTCCGTGACTTCGATATGCGCGTGCGAGCCAAGGACGGCTCCTACCGTTGGTACAGTTGGTACTGTGTCCCGGAAGGCGACCAGTTCTACGCCGCCGGCCGCGACATCACCGAGCGCAAGCAGTTCGAGGAGCATCTGCGCAGCTCACAGAAAATGGAGGCGCTGGGCCAGCTCACGGGCGGTGTTGCCCACGACTTCAACAACCTGCTCCAGGTGATCAGCGGCAACCTGCAACTCCTGACGAAGGACATCGCGGGGAACGAGCGCGCCGAGGCGCGGGTGCAGAACGCGCTCGCAGGCGTCACGCGCGGCTCCAAGCTGGCGTCCCAGCTCCTGGCCTTCGGGCGGCGTCAGCCGCTGGAGCCGAAGGTCGTCAATGTCGGCCGCTTCATCAAGGGCATGGACGACATGCTGCGCCGGGCGCTCGGCGAGGAGATCGAGGTGGAAACCGTGATTTCCGGCGGTCTCTGGAGCACCCAGATCGATCCGGGCCAGATCGAGAATGCGATCCTGAACCTGGCGATCAATGCCCGTGACGCGATGAATGGGCAGGGACGCCTCACCATCGAGGCCGGTAATGCCCTGCTCGACGATCGCTATGCCCGCCAGCATGACGTCGCGGCCGGCCAGTACGTGATGCTGGCGGTAACCGACACCGGCAGCGGCATCCCACCGGACGTGCTGGAACGGGTGTTCGAGCCCTTCTTCAGCACCAAGCCGGAGGGCAAGGGCACCGGCCTGGGCCTGTCGATGGTCTATGGCTTCGTCCGGCAGTCCGGCGGCCACATCAAGATCTACAGCGAGGTCGGCCAGGGCACGACGGTGAAGATCTACCTGCCGCGTGTGCATGAGCTGGAGGATGTGCTGACCGACCTTCGTGCCGCGCCCGTGCGGGGCGGAACCGAGACCATCCTGGTGGTGGAGGACGACGACGAGGTCCGCGAGACGGCGGTCGCGCTCCTGGCGGACCTCGGCTATCGTGTGCTCAAGGCTCGCGACGCGACGAGCGCCTTGAGCATCATCGAGAGCGGGCTGGAGATCGATCTCCTGTTCACCGACGTGGTCATGCCAGGGTCCCTGAGGAGTCCTGAACTCGCCCGCAAGGCGCGGCTGCGCCTGCCGCACATGGCGGTGCTGTTCACCTCAGGCTACACGGAGAACGCCATCGTGCACGGCGGCCGCCTCGATCCCGGCGTGGAGCTTCTGCCGAAGCCGTATTCACGGGAGGACCTGGCCCGCAAGATCCGTCATGTTCTGGCCAACCAGCAGCAGCGCAACCGCGCCGCATCCGCGCCTTCTCCCCAGGCCGGGGCGACAGCGACGAAGGTGGCGAACATCGCACATTGGACGGTGCTGCTGGTCGAGGACGACGACCTCATTCGGAGCAGCACGGCCGAGATGCTGGCGGAACTCGGTCATGCGGTACTCGAGGCCGGGGATGCGGCATGGGCCCTGAAGCTGCTCGAAGCCAGTTCCGTCGACATCCTGGTTGCTGATGTCGGGCTGCCCGATCTTTCGGGAGCCGAACTGGTACGGCGTGCCATGAGGATCCGGCCGGGCCTGGGCCTCGTCTTCGCCACCGGAGACGAGGCCGTATCGGCCGAGCCAGACCTGAGAAGCGCTGTTCTTCTGGTGAAGCCTTATTCCGAGGAGGACTTGGCGCAGGCCTTGGCTTCCGCCGTCAGGAAATCGAAGCTGGATGCGGCGGAGTGATCCGCCGTCGACCTGTAGGGTCGGCCGTTCCCCGGCCGGCTATAATCTCGTAACCGTCCGCATCTCCCATCAGATCGACGGGGACAGATCCCCATCGATCATGCGGCATCGCCAAGAGTTCAGAAGTACCCGATCGGGGCCGCTGCTGATTGGCGCACGGAACCAACTTCTTTATTTCTGAGTTCTCGGACTGCCCAGGTTGACCCCTACGACCGGGGCAGGATCGATGTGTATACACCAGAGTACCCATGCCGAAGCCTACGCCACCTTCCGAGTGCACCAGCTTCCGCCGCACGCCCGCGGGAGACCTAGTGAATGCGATCGAGCGTCTGGCGAGCGCGGGGGAGATCGAAGATGTGGTCGAGGTGGTCCGATCGACGGCGCGCCGGTTGATCGGATCCGATGGCATTGCGGTCATCCTGCGAGAGGGCGACGCCTGCCGTTATGTGGAGGAAGACGCCGTCGGCCCGCTCTGGAAAGGCCGCAACTTTCCGCTTTCGTCGTGCATCAGCGGCTGGGCCATGCTCCATCGCCGGACGGTTGTGATCGCCGACATTCGCCGTGACGATCGGATCCCGCAGGACCTCTACCGTGAAACCTTCGTGCGCAGCCTCGTGATGGCGCCTGTGCGGTCCGAGGATCCGATCGGCGCGATCGGCGCTTACTGGAGCCAAGTCTACGAGCCAACATCCGACGAGGTCGAGATCCTGGAAACCCTCACCCGGGCGACCGCGACCGCGATGGAGAATGTGCGCCTGGTGAAGGCCCTGTCGCGAGCCCTTGAGGAGGCGGAGTTCGCGCGTGACGAGCTTCGGCACCGGGTGAAGAACGCCTATACCGCAACGGAGGCACTCGCGAGGTTGACCTTGCCGCCGGAACACGCGCGAGCGCTCTCCGCGCGGATCGCCGCCCTGGCTCGCGCACACGATCTGCTGGATCGGAAACTGGCGCACCAGGACCAGATCACGTTGGGCGAGCTCGTAGAGGCCGAACTCGAACCCTATAATGTGGATGCCCCCGGACGGTTCACCGTAGCGGGCCCGGTGGTCACACTACCAGGCCCGCAGGCGCTGGCTCTCGGCCTTGCTCTCAACGAACTCGCGACGAACGCGCTCAAATACGGCGCGCTCTCTATCCCGACGGGCCGGTTAGAGGTGAGCTGGAGCCGGGATGCTCAGCATCTGGTGCTGGAGTGGCGCGAATCCGATGGACCAATGGTGAGAGGCGCCGCGCTCGAGAGCTTCGGCTCCCGATTGCTGAAGCGGCTGGTGGAGGGTCAGCTCGGCGGTTCATTGCGTCGGCACCTGCAAGGTTCTGGCGTGACTTGTGTCATCGAATTCGCCGCACCGGTCATGATTGGCTCTGACCGAGTCGACACGTAGCGGCCACAGCCAATCAATGGGACGGGATAGGCAGCCGTGGCATAGCGCAGACAGCGGCTCCACGGCGCCCGAACAACGGGGCGTTGCGTCCACAACGGGCTGGACTGCGGCGACAGCCTGCGCCCCAAGGTGGCTCTCGTATTGCAACGGCCAGTATCATCCTGGATGACTGACAAGCCGGTGCGTCGCTGATGATCATTGCACGCAAAAGGGTCCACGTGTCTGCAATCGCAGGACAGAACCAAGGTCTGGGAAGGTCCGCGTCGGTCAACCTCGGCCGTTAAGCGCGGCCTTAACAAGGTCCGCTCTTCACCTTTGACCTGCCCTCCCCTCCCGCCGTAGACGCCCGTCAGGGCCATCGAAAGTCTCCTGCCCTTGCTCTTATACCGACAGAGGGCGCGAGGTCTCTGCGGTCGAGGCTCCTCTCAGGAGAGCATGAGGTTTCCTGGGGCAGGTATGAAGCGCTGGAGTGCAGTCCCATTCGATGCCAGCGTCAACGTGTTGCAAGGGTGGCTCTTGAAACAAACCCATGACTGAGAGCCCCACAATTCCTTATGCTCTCCAGGATATCAGCCATAGCTCACACCTGGGGATAGCGGTTTGCCTCCCGGATGGCTCATCCCATCAGGCTTTCACCGGCGGGATCCGCGCCAGCCAGGTAACCGAGGCGAAGGCACCGATCCAGGAGCCGGGGGCTGCGAAGGCGACGTAGACTGCCTGCTCCGTGGAGCTGATCACCGCAAAGGCAGAGAGCAGGTACCAGATGCCGCTCCAATTCGCCGCCCGGATCCGGTGCCGGGCCACCACGGCCGCATTGAAAAACACGTAGGCTGCATCGGTCGTGGCCGTTGCCAGCACTACAGCTTTGAAGGGAGGGCTGCTGCATTTTCTCGCCCTCGGCGGGTTGCTGTTTGCCGCCTATGCCGCCCTTCTCCCAGGTGAGGAGACCGGCACGTCATTGCCGGTCATCCGGATCACCGCTGCGGATACCGAATGGCTGAAGGAGATGTGGGCACGCCAATGGCGCCGCCCGCCGACCAATGCGGAACTCAGCGTTCTTGTCGCCTGAAGGAAGAGGTGCTCGCCCGCGAGGCCCGCGCCCTCCAACTTAACGTCGGCGACACGGTCATCCGCCGGCTTGCGCGAAAGATGGCCATTCTGCTCGATGACACGATCCGCACCGCCTGAGGCCCAGTTGCGTGCCGTTTACGAGACGCACCCCGACCTTGTCCGCACATCAGGGCACGTGTCCAGCGATGCCAATCTCAAACGCAGAACGAAACTTGCAAACGGCAGCTTCGTGTCAGAGCTCGGCATCTGAACAGCGGGCGAGAGGTTGGAACCGTGTCTGCGAGGCGCCGTTACAACGAGACATCAAGATCCGGGAGATTAACAATGGGCAAAGGCAGTGAGAAGCATCGCAGCAATGCGAAAAAGAACAAGCTGCGCGACAAGGCTAAGAGGTTGATCGACGAGGGAAAGAAGATGACAGGCGAGCTTGTGAGGTATGATCCTCGCCATAAGAAGGCGACTTGATCCATCACCCTTCGTTGCCGCTTGGACCTTCGGTGCTCTGGCAACATGTAATCGGGGCAGTTTCGGGGGCCAAGCCTCAGGCTGAGTGGATGAGATCGGCCAGCGGCGAGATCTTCGGCTGATCCGTGTTCAGGCCGAGCCGATCCCCGAGATAGGTGAAGAACGACAGCCCGAGCTTGCGGCAGGTCTTCGACAGCCCCAGCATCACATCCCGGGCCAGGCGACCATCGGCGCTCATCGTGCCACCAGAGATCTTGCGCTTGATCACGCAGGCACGCAGGTCGTTCTCGGATGCATTGGTGTGCAGCGGGATCTCCGGCCGCTCAAGCACCCGCAGCAATTCGTTCTTCCGCCGCGCCAGCCGGGCGGGAAACTGAGCAATCGCTGAAGCCCAATGACGGCCAACGGCCATCAACATATGGGGAACCCTGCTCCCACATCTTTGTTGGCCCGACATATTCGCTCTCGTTGAAGGGTCAGTCAGATGATCTGCGCATTTTGCAAGCAAGAGGTCGATGAACCCTGCCAGAGTACCGTTGAGATGCGGCGGCGGGCCAGTGAACACATTGAGCAGTGCGACAGGGCTCTTAAGAACCTGAAAGGGGTTGTGTTCGGCTAACCGTGGCGGTTGGCACAGTGAGGCTAGGACTTTTCGCGGCCATGTACCTGAGCAGGAGGAGAGGTCGCTTCGACAGCGGTGAAAGCCTCCAGAATGCGGTCGGTATGCTCGGCTCCTGCGGGTACCACCCACGAGTCGCCCGGTTCCAGCCGCACGGTCTGCCCCTCGATCACCAGTTCCGCCCGTCCGGAGATCACGTAGCCGACCATCTCATATTCATGTTTATGGCTGGGCTTGTCCTCAGTTGGGGGCTCATCCCGCCACAGCCGCATGGACATCCGTTTGCCTGACGCGAGGTAGACCTCGCCCTGGTCACCGGTTGGTGAGTGGGCGCTGCTCACCTTGGTTACGGTTGTGTCAGTCATATCACCCTCCTGTGCTCAGCCTAAAGATGATGCTCCCACTCTCGGACCTCCTGCTGCGCCCGATCATGAGCATAGCCATAGCGCTCTTGCGGGCACGCGATAAGGGTCTCGCGATGGCCTTTGATGCGGGCGATGTCCTCGTCCGTCAGCCGGTTCCAGTGGAGCTTCACATGACGCTGGAACTGCTTCCAGTTGGCCTGGACGTGACCCCAACTCATGATCGCCTCCTGGAGGTCTGCCGGAAGCAAACTACATAGACAGAAGAAGTTCCGCACGAACTTGAGAACGGCACGTCTCGCGACCACTCACCTAGAAACCGGACAGGGAGGGTGCCATGAAGCTAGAGAGCGTCGATAAAGCGATCACGATCCAAAGCTCGAATGTCCACCTGGGTGATGGATTACCCGACCACGCCCGTGAGAGCATTCTGCGGGTGGCCAGCAAATATTTCGGACGGCTGAACACAGCATCGGCTCACTTCAGCAAGGAAGGGATCACCTACCGCTGTAGCGTAAACATGCAGATGGGCGGTCTGCCGATGAAGAACGCCGAGGCCAAAGACAAGGACATCTATCTCGCCTTCAACGCCGCTCTCGATAAGGTCGGCAAACAGCTTCGCCGCGCCAAGCGCGAGCTTCGCGAGGATAAGGGCGAGCGCGTCGATAAGGATGGGGTCCTGCGCGAGCGGATCAGCACGGCAGAAACGGAACCGGAGGCCCAAGCCGATGGCAGCTTTGCAGAACCGGAAGAACAGGACCTTCCCACCTGAGGTGCGGTGATCGGCGGTTAGCACAGGTGGCGCTCTTGTCTATAGGCAGCGTTCCTTGATCAGATGGTCCCGCCTGTTGCAATGAGCCGTAGGAGTGGAGACTAGCCTGCACTCCAGTGCCTCTTTTCATCCATTCGCGCTCAGTACCGTTGGCGGACGACAAAACCGCGTCGAGCGCAAAAGAAAACCCGGCGCTCGACGAGGCCGGGTTCCAGAACACTGCTCTGGAAAGGTGTGGACCCAATGCACAAGGGAATGCGGGGAGAAAATGCGGGTCCTGATGCCTCTTCAATGGGCTCAACCACCAAGGGTTCCCGCTGAAAGTCACCGCTCTTCAACCGCATAGCTGAAACTGGCCCGATCTCTGAGAGTTCATCGCCCAACCGGACGAGCATCGGGACAACATGAAATGTGTCCTCTTACACCAGCCTGGAGCGTATCCTCATGGACACGGCGGAGCGTCGGCTCGGGCGTGTTGAGCTTCAGCATACCCTGACCGGCATCCCGGCGGTCTGGCTTGCTGCCTTAGGGCAGGCCCTCCGGGCAAGCCTACAATGGCATGATGCAGGAGGATGTCTCGGAACGTTTCAGACCCTTGGTCGAGCAGATTGAATACGCCGAGCGGGACGCCATGCATGCCAGCAAGCGGTAATCGGCAGTCCCTGACCCTGCATCAGTCCTGAGAGCCTCGGGTCAGTGATCGTGTGGAATCGCGAACAAGTCGTAGGTCCGTTTGGGCTTCCTTGACAAGCTTCCGTGCCTCCAGACAGGCACGCTCAGCCCGGAAGAGAAGGCTTTCTCGAAGCGGCTCAGGCTTGGGCTCAAGGATTTGCTCTGTTACGTCGATCACATGATGGACAACAGCGATTACCGAACCGGCATCATCGGCAATCGTCCAGTTGACCGGGCTCCAATAGCGGACCTCCCACACCCCATCTGGGCCTTTGATGTCGTAGCGCTGGAGCGGCATGACATCACGTTGGATGGATGTGAGCGCGCGCTCGAACGAGGCGCTGAGATTGCGGACCCCCGTGGCTTCGTCATCAAGTGGGTTGTCGGGGAAGGCATCGAACATGTCGAAGCCGACCAACGCGTCGCGCCTGCGCAGGGTCGCCGACATGTAGGCTTCGTTGACCCCAGCGATCCTCAGAGTTGGCGAGAGGATGAGGTAAGGGTGAGGCGCTCCCTCGAACATGCCTCGGTAGATCGCCTCGGCCAGCCTCATCTGCGTGCCCGTCGTCCGGAAGTTAGGCTCGTTTAACGCGTCGCTCATGGTCCTTTCCCACTCATGACACCGTCTGCCGAACGCATCCCGTGCGGCAGGATTACCTATTCTACAAGATGGTGGCGTTCCGACCAAACTCGTCGAGTTGTCGCGATCCAAATCCGCGACAGTCACGCTTCGCGTAAGCTGAACTGTATTATCAGGATGCTGCTAGACTCCTACGATTAGCTTATCGGCTCCCATGATTAGTTTATGATGGGGGTGAAAAAATAAGGCTCTTCTTCTTCAAAGGCAAAGGAATGCTCACCAGTGGTCATCGCGGACGGCGACTTCCGAGCGTTGCCTGCTCGGCGTCGGCTCGCCAGCGTGTCCTGAACTCGACGGTTTGCCGTATCCACGCTACGGCGTCCTCAAGCGTCGAAAACACCTCGTGCTTTTGGAAGATTGGGCCGAATCCTGCTTCCACGAACCATTGCCCGTGAAGCTCGGACTGCGGGTACTCGTCCGACAGGCGGACCAGCACCGCGATCAGTTTGCCGTCCACCAGCACTAGCCGTCCATCCTCTTCGGATTTGCCGGTTTCGACACGGATCGGCTGCCACGTCACCTCGACCGTAGGGACCCTCCGATCCGTTCGTTCACTTGAAACACAAGAAATATCTACCAACCGAACCGGGGCGGCAATGTTTCGGCAAGGCAGGTGCTCCATATCTGGGGAATGAGGCTGTCCGCACAGGTCGCCCACTCTCATGACAACCTGGACAGTCATGTCGTGCGGCCACTCGGGCGGCTCGTGCTGCCAGCCTTCGCGTCCGCCTGATCGCCTCCGAGCATGAAGACGCACGGAGAGATCGGCTGATGACGTTTCGTCCGACGCCCGAGCAGGCCGAGGCTCTCAACCGAGCCTGTCGGCAGTTTGGGATCGAACTCGTCGGGCCACCCTTGTCGTAATGCCACTAACGGCGGATGCGTCAGGAATGAGAGGTGCCCCATGGCTACTGCTATCTCGGTTGATCGGGTCGAGGTCCACGTCCTGGTAGACAACGTGACCGACAGCCTGTCCACGGTCCCAAGTCATGTCGAGAACGAGTGGAGCTATTTATGGCGGCATGGGATGCGCAAGCTTTCAGGCCGGTGCATCTGCTGTGCCGCCCATGGTCTGTCGTGCCTCATCACGGCTTCTCGCGGGACGAGCACGCACACGGTCCTCTTCGATACGGGGCCAGAGGAGGAGACTTTCGAGCGCAACGTCTCACGCCTTGGGATCGACCTCGGCATCGTCGAAGGGATCGTTCTCTCCCACGGGCACTGGGATCATGCAGGCGGAATGCTGCGGGCTCTCGATCTCATCCGGGAGCGCAATGGTGAACGGGAGGTTCCCTTCTATGCACACCCTGGCATGTACGCGACCCGCGCCATGAAGCAGCCGGATGGCAGCATGCGGCTTATGGAAGACATCCCCAGCGTTGAGGCTCTAACCGCGCACGGAGCGAAGGTGATCAACACGACCGAACCTCAGAGCCTCTCGGGGGAAATGTTCTATGTCAGTGGGGAAATTCCGCGCGTGACGCCCTTTGAGCATGGCTTTCCTGGTCAGTACCGCCAGACAGATGATGGCGGGTGGGAGCCTGATCCCCTGCTCATGGACGAGCGCTGGGTTGCGGCCAACGTGAAGGACAAGGGTCTCATCGTATTCACGGCCTGCTCGCATGCCGGGGTGGTCAATGTCCTCAAGCATGCTCAGGACTCTTTTCCCGATGTGCCGCTCCATGCGGTCATCGGCGGGTTCCATCTCTCGGGCAGGAACGAGAAGATCATCCCCGAAACAGTTGAGGGTATGAGAGCGTTCGACCTCAAGACCATAGCTGCCGCCCATTGCACCGGATGGCGGGCGATCATGGCCCTAACGCAGGCGTTTGGCGAACCGGTAATTGCCCCCTCGGCTGTCGGCAAACGGTATACTTTCTGATGCAGCACTCTGCTCCGTGTGGGTCCTCAAAACCAACAGCATAAGGTTTGCTGCCACAAGGTCTGGAAACTTGGCAAGAGCGAAGAGTGGGCAGACTAAGCTCGTCAGCCAAGCTCCTTGCATGGGGTAAGCCCATCCGGGAACGGTGCTCGCAGGCTTGGCGTTACAATTCGTGCAGGTTGCCAACAGCCTGCTCTGAGCGTCCCGGAGGGCTCGTATGGTGAACGCATCTGGTGTCAGCAGCCAATCCACTCCCGACCAAGAGGAGCGTCAGTCTGCGGAGTGTCCCCCAGACAACAAACTGCCTGAGAACTCGCAGGAAAACCTCGATGCACGGCTCGACCATGCCATCGAGGAGACCTTCCCAACGAGTGATCCGGTCTCGGTGACCATCACCAAAGGCCCTGAGCCTGATCGTCCTGATCAGCAAGCTGGTGCCCCAACGGCGGAAGAGCAGCAGAGCCAACCGGAGCAGGGCTCAAACGAGCATGTTCTGGATCAGGTGCGGGAAGCGCTCAACGATGTCGCCGGAAGTGCCGCCGAAGCCGTAGGGCCTGTGTACAGCCAAGGCGAGCGCTACGTGCGGCAAGCGGGCGAACGCTATCCGCAGGCCGAGCGATATGTCCGTGAGGGGCAAAGCCTTGTGACCCGCTATTCGGCGGGAAATCCGCTCCTCTCGCTCTTCATGGCAGGAGCTATCGGCTATGCCTTGGCCTGGATGATCCATGGGCAACGGCGCGGACGAGACGGAGACGTCCCGGATTATGGCCGAACGAACCGGGGCTATGCTCCCCATCGTGACAAGCAACGTAGGCAATAACCGCCAGACGATCTCCCCCAGAGCTATTGCCAGCCTCGGAACCTTAGTGCTGCAACCCAGGCAGGCTCTCGAACATCGACGCCAGGGTGATCTGCTGATGCAGATCGGCGAGGCGCTGGACGAGAGGCCCCCGTTCTTCGGCGTGGCGCGCTTCAAGATGCTCGACGAGGCGCACTCTGATCGCGTAAGGGCCAGACCAGCCTTTGAGGCATTCTCGGTCGTTCTCGTAGAAGGCTTCGACTTCGGACAGCACGGCTAACACCCGTTGTATCTCCGCGTTCAGAGCGCCGCGATCAGATTGCGACAGGGCCGCTGTTTCGTTTGCCAGGATGCGTGACATGGTAAGCCTCCCTCGTTTTTGTTCTTAGGAGCATTTTACACCCAGCGTGGCATTACGAACACTCGACTGTCTCGCAGCGCACCAGAGCGGCCTCGCGCCGCTCGGAGCGTCAAGGGCAACTTCGGGCCGCACTGGGTGTTGATCGGGAGCGCACTCTGCGAATGTTCCATGTGCAACGGAAGCCGCGTCATGCCCCGCTTCTATTTTCATCTCAGGACAGCGCAGGGTCTCAAGCCTGACGAGATCGGGCTTGAGCTTCCTGACGTAGAGACCGCCTACCTGGAGGCATTCCAGACGGCCCTGGAGATGTGGCCTGACCTGCTTCGGAAACGGGAAGACCCAACCCGGAACACATTTGAGATCACAGACGACCTCGGGCACGTGATCCAGACGCTTCCCTTTGCGGAGGTCCTCGACAGCACCAGAGGGCACACGGCTCGGCGGAAGCTGCCGCACCCGGCTCGAACAGCCCAGGCACTTGCTGACCGGACCCGGTGCTTGGCTGCCGCTCTTGACGAGCAGGTCAGGGCCGCTCGTGAGAGTATCCGCCATTCACAGGAGTTGCTGAGCGCGTCGCGCTCGAACCAGCGGAGAGTTACTGTTCCCTGGAAGGCTCATCCGGATGCGAAACCGTAGCCCTTCCTGTGGTATAATCAACAGCGCGGAGGATGCCGCCATGCTGAACCCGGTCATCCGCAAGCTGGAGAACTTCACCAAGCTCTCCGATGACGACAAACTGGCCCTAGACCAAGCCGCCCGTCAGGTCCGAGTCTATGGCTCGCGGGAGGACATCATCTCGGAAGGAGACCGCCCGGAGGCGGTCAACCTGCTGCTGGAAGGCTATGCCTGCCGCTACAAGCAGTTGGAGGATGGGCGACGGCAGATTATGGCCTACTTCGTGCCAGGAGACATGTGTGACATCAACGTGTTCATCCTGCGTCAGATGGATCATTCCATCGCTACGCTATCGCCTGCTACCGTCGCCCAGATTCCCCACGATACCATCCTCGACCTGATAGCGCAGCATCCACGCATCACCCAGGCGCTGTGGTGGTCCACCCTGGTGGATGAAGCGACCCTGCGGGAATGGGTGGTCAACGTCGGCCAGCGCAGTGCCTACGAGCGCATGGCCCACCTTCTGTGCGAGTTGTTCTTCCGGCTGCGGGCCGTGGGCCTGACCAACGGCAACTCCTGCATCCTGCCCGTCACGCAAAGCGAGTTGGGCGACACCCTCGGCCTGAGCACCGTTCACGTAAACCGCACGCTCCAGGACCTGCGGCGGGATCGTCTTCTCGAACTCAAGGGCAAGCATCTCTCCATACTCGACCTGAATGCCTTGCAAGAGGCTGCGCTGTTTAACCCCAACTACTTGCACTTGGAGCACGAGGGTGAGGCCCTGAATGCAAACAACGGGATGCGGGCGTGACACGAGGAGCCTTCAGGTAATGGACTGAACCTTACTCCAACTTCAGATCGTCAGGGTTTAGGTGCTACACGAGGATCGTTGTTGGATGCGGATACGAGGCATGGAAGGAAGACCGCCATGACAGGACGCATATTGTTATCGGGTTGCTGGTCACAGCATTGGCAGCCGTTGAGGTTTGGCGACTTCATGGAACGCCGCCCGCCAGACCGGCGTGAGAAGGTGGCGGACCTCCAGAGGGTCAAGCCATTTGCAGGCTCATGTTCTGCCGGGTTCAAGGTATGGGTGAAAGGGCTTGAGCGTTTCTGTTCTAAGTACGCAAGCTAATACGCTGGTACAAGCCGTTGCTCAACCAAGGGTGCATCCATTCTAAATTGCAATCCCTTAGTGTCGTACTGAACCTCCACATTGGCATTACACTGCATCGGCAGAACCCGTTGGAGAAGTGTCGAGCCAAAGCCTTGATGCTGGGGCTCATTCACAGGCGGACCACCAAACTCTCTCCATTCTAGGAGAACCCTCCTACCCCCATCAGTCTCAACCACGTTCCACCTGATCTGAATATATCCTCCAGGAACGGAAAGCGCCCCATACCGCACAGCATTGGTGGTCAGTTCGTGCAGCGCCATGCCGACCGGCACCGCCAGATCAGCCGATATCTCGACGTGTGGTCCGATGAGCATGAAGCGGGGCTGTCGGCTCTCGACGAACGGCTTCAACTCACTGAGAGCGATCTCCCGCAACGGTGCTTTCTGCCAGTAATCCTCGGTCAGCAAATTGTGGGTTTTCGCCAGGGAGATGATGCGGTTTGAGAAGGAGCAGTAGAACTCGTCGAAACTCCCGCTCGACCGACCCGTGGCTCCAACCAGGGCTTGGACAGTGGCGAGCGTGTTCTTCACCCGGTGATGAAGCTCACGCACCAGCAGCGCCTGCCGCTGCTCAGCCCTACGGCTGACCTCCAGCAGATCATCCCGTTCAGCAACCGCGCGGCGCAGTTCCAGGTGCGACATGACCTGCTGCGCCAGAGTTTCGAGGGTGAACGCCTGATCCGGCGTCAGGTCACGCGAGACCCGATCCAGAACGCAGAGCACCCCCAAGGGTAAGCCATCAGGCGTCCTCAGCACCGCCCCAGCATAGAAGCGTAGGTGCGGCTCACCGGTCACCAGCGGATTGGTGCTGAAGCGCAGGTCTTCGGTCAGATTTTGGGCCACGGTCAGCCCTGACCCCAAGATGGCGCTGAGGCAGATCGAGCGGTCGAGCGGCGTTTCGCGCACGCCAAGCCCCACCTCGGCCTTAAACCATTGCCTGCGGTCGTCAATGAGGCTGATGAGAGCAATGGGAGCCTGACAGATACGGGCGGCAAGCTGCACCAGAGCATCGAACTCGGGCTCGGGTGGCGTGTCGAGAACCCGGTAACTGCGCAGGGCAGCCAATCGGTCGCTCTCGTTCCATGGGACAGACGTTTGATCGTTCGACACCGAGGCTACTCACGCCACCACGGTGATGAGAACGGGCGACACGAGCGAGAGTTCAGGCCAACCCAGCCTCTTCCCCAGAAGAGTTTAGGGATGCCCCGCCACAAGCTTCTGACAGGCTTGGACCAGCACCGAGGGCGGAACCGGCTTCTCAATCCAGGTCAGATGATCAAACTCAGCCAGAAGTTGGCGATCCTCGTGATGGCCGGAATAGATCAGGAACGGGACCTCACGGCGGCTCAATTCCAGCGCAATCTCTCGACAGGGACCATCCTTCAGAGCCGCGTCCAGAATGGCTATGTCGGGCGTCTCGGTCCGGAGCCATTCCAAGGCAGCGGCACAGGTGGTGAAAGGGCCAGCCACCTCATAGCCTGCGTCCTGCAACTCGTCCTGGAGATCGAGCGCGATCAGGGCCTCATCCTCCAAGACGAGGGCACGCGCTTTGCCATGAGCCTGCTGGGTCATCTGACAAGCCTTCACCCAACCGGCTTGAATCTAGCCTGAACAGGCAAGCTTGACGATCACCCGTGTTAACCGGCCAATATACCCCGCCAGCGCCTTGGTTACATCGTCAGGTCCGAATTCGATTTCACTGGTCGGGTCCAAGAGGACGGGCCGCTTTTATCAATCACGATCCAGGCGGCTACTAACGGCCCCGACCGACACATGGGGAACCATTACGGCCAAGCCGCGTTAGGTGAGGTTAGCTTGCCGCCGAAATCAGAAATAAGGGCGCAGGCCAGGGCTGGTTGGGGAATTTCAGAATGGACCTAGTACGGGCTCATCCGGAGCAACCGGACGGGGATAAGCGCTTTCGGCTCCTGATCGAGTCCATCACCGACTATGCCATCTACATGCTCGATGAGCAGGGCTGCGTGACGACTTGGAATGCTGGGGCGCAGCGCCTAAAGGGCTACACCGCCTCCGAGATACTCGGCCACCATTTCTCGACCTTCTACACCCTGGCCGACCGGCAGGCGGGTATGCCCGCCAAGGCTCTGGAGACCGCCGCCCGCGAGGGCCGCTTCGAGACGGACGGCTGGCGGGTGCGCAAGGATGGGAGCCTGTTCTTCGCCAATGTGGTGATTGACCCGGTCCGGGACGAGCACGGTCACCTGATCGGCTTCGCCAAGATCACCCGTGATATGACTGAGCGCCGAGCCGCCCAGGAGGCGCTGCGGCAAAGCGAGGAGCGGTTCCGCCTGCTGGTCCAAGGTGTCACCGATTACGCCATCTACATGCTCGACCCGCACGGCGTCGTGGCGAGTTGGAATCCCGGCGCACGGCGGTTCAAGGGCTACACCGAAGAGGAAATCATCGGCCAGCACTTCTCCCGCTTCTACACCGACGAGGATCGGCAGACTGACCTGCCCAAGCGGGCGCTGGAGACGGCGCTCCGCGAAGGCAAGTTCGAGCAGGAGGGTTGGCGCATCCGCAAGGACGGCAGCCGGATGTGGGCGCATGTGGTCATCGACCCGATCCGCGATGACCAGGGCCACCTGATCGGCTTTGCCAAGGTCACCCGTGACATCTCGGATCGCGAAGCGGCTCAGGAGGCGCTCAGGCGTAGTGAGGAGCGCTTCCGGCTGCTGGTGCAGGGCGTGACCGACTATGCGATCTACATGCTCGATCCCGAGGGCCGGGTGGTCAACTGGAACTCGGGCGCACAGCGCCTGAAGGGCTATCAGGAGCACGAGATCGTCGGTCAGCATTTCTCGACCTTCTACACCTCGGAGGATCGTGAGGCCGGGTTGCCCGCGCTGGCCCTGGAGACCGCCGCCCGTGAGGGCCGATTCGAGAAGGAGGGCTGGCGCGTCCGCAAGGATGGTACTCGGTTCTTCGCCCACGTCATCGTTGATGCCATCCAGGATGAGCAGGGCGATTTGATTGGCTTTGCCAAGGTGACCCGCGACATCACCGAGCGGAAGCAGGCTCAGGAGGAGCTTGAGAAAGCCCGCGCTGAAACCCACCAGTCGCAAAAGCTGGCGGCCATCGCCCAACTGGCCTCGGGCATCGCGCATGACTTCAACAATCTTCTGACTGTCGTCATGGGCAACCTCGACATGCTCAAGCGCGCCAAAGAAGAGCGTCGCCCCAGGTTGATCGACAATGCCTTGCACGCGGTCGAGCAGGCCCGCAGGTTAACCGGTAGGCTCCTGGCCTTCAGCCGTCGCCAGACCCTGGTCCCGGAGCCGGTAGACCTGAATGGCATGATCGCCGGAATGGACGACATGCTGACCCAATCACTGCGGGGTGACATCCGGCTTGAATTCGATCTGGCCGAGAGGGTCTGGCCGGTCGAGGTGGACCCGACCCAGCTTCAGATTGCTTTGATCAATCTCGCGGTGAACGCCCGTGACGCGATGCCGAAAGCTGGCACCTTCCGCGTGAAGACAGAGAACATTGTTCTGCGCCACGGCCAGATGCGAGAGGCGGTGGCGATCAGCCTGACGGATACCGGCGTCGGTATCTCTGAGGAGGCCCTGCCCCAGGTGTTCGAGCCGTTCTTCACGACCAAAGAGGTCGGCAAAGGCACCGGGCTCGGGCTGGCCCAGGTCTATGGGTTTACCCAGCAGTCAGGCGGAACAGTTGACATCCGCAGCGAGGTGGGCCGAGGCACCACAGTGACCCTGTACCTGCCCAAGGCAAACGCCCCGGCAAAGAAGCTAGACGAGAATGTCGATATGCCTGTCGCCGAGAGCCGTCCGCTGCGCATCCTGCTCGTTGAGGACAACCCGCAGGTAGCGGATGTCGCCGTCGCACTTCTCGCGGAGCACGGGCATGCGATCACTCATGCGAGCACCGGGGATGAGGCGCTGGCGCGGCTCCACGCCGATCCGACCTTCGATCTTGTGTTCTCCGATATGGTAATGCCCGGTGACCTGGATGGTCTGGACTTGGCTCACCGCATTCAAGCGAAGTGGCCTACGCTGCCGGTGTTGCTCGCCACCGGGTACAGCGATGCCGCGAACCGGGCGACTGAGGAGGGCTTTACGCTGCTGACCAAGCCCTACCAGCCTGATGCTTTGCTGACTGCGATCCGTGAGGTCACTACAGTGGGTCGGCGCACGGCATCAAATGTGATCCCGCTCGCGCGGACAGCACCGTGAAACCTTAAACGCCTGCTGCCACCGGCGAGCAGCAACCGCGTACGCTACGCTCTGTTGCCTGACCCGGATGTTCGGCGACGGGGCATCCCCGGTGACGGGAGTGCCTCGACAGGCGTTCATCCGGGGTCAGATTGATCTCGCGTCAGTTCGCGGATCAACGGTATCACGTCTGCCATACGGTAGGGCTTGCGGACGAACCGAGCCTCCGGAGCGGCTCCGGAGAAACCAGATGGCAATGCGCCTACGGCCACAATCACAACGATCTGCGGCTTCTGTGTCTGCGCGATCCGGGTCAGATCAAAGCCGTTGAGGTCGCCGGGTGTCGCGGCTTCCGTAAACAGGATACGGACATCGTTGCGGCTTTGGAGGATGGTGGCGGCATAGTCGGCGGACGACGCCTCGATGACTTCAAAGCCCTCTTGCTCAAGCACGTCGGCTGCCATGGCACGAACGTGCGGGTCCGGTTCAACGATGAGGATGCACATTCGATCAGACGGATCATAGGAGGCCAACAGGAAGGCTCAGACATAGAGCGCCAGTCAATGAGATCAAAGCTTGGCTATACGACTGGGCAAGACACAGTGTGCCGTTTGGAGCCTGAAGTATCGAGCGGCGCTGCAATCATACCCCGCTTTGTTCCGCTACATTCTGTTGTGAAGCTTGGGTGTCGCAGACTTGCTCACTAGGGGTGGGTCTATCGGATCGCTTCAACGTGTCTACGTCCACCCGCGAGAAAACCCTAGTGCCATTCAAAGCAAACCAGGGTTCCTTTCGACCCATCTCCGTCGATACACGCGGCGATGGCTATGTCGTTGTGCAGGGCAATCGATGATTGGGCGCTCCTTTTCCGGCGAGATACTGAAGAAACGCCAGGGCACCGCCAATGTTCCTCTGAGAGACGCCCTGACCGGAGGGGCAGGACCTCATCGCTTGGGGCGTGATGATCAATGCCATGCCGCGCTTTGTCTGGATAGCTGAGCCTTAAAGATGTATGGTGAAGCCGCAGCCAAGGTGGAGCGAGGTCATGACCCAAACCGCTCGCCAACACAGCCAGCCCGCTCTCAAAGAGACAGATCGCAGCCGGTCGGCACGGCGCAAGCGGGCACGGCTCCGTCACATCCATCCGCTCTCGCATGCGCAGCACCTCACTTTGGTTGAGAAGGTCCGTTCAGGCCGCCGCTCGCAGTATGTACGGGACCATCTGCCTACCGTTTTGCCGCACCTGCGAGCCTTTGCGCTTCATCTGACCCGCGATCCGGTCCGGAGTGATGATCTTGTGCAGAGTACCGTCCTTCGCGCCTGGACGAACTTGGATCATTTCCAGCCCGGTACCAACCTGGAGGCATGGCTGTTCACCATCCTGCGCAACAGCTTCTACTCCGAGCATCGTAAGCGCAGGTGGGAGATCGAAGACCCAGAGGGTAGCTTCGCCAGACGGTTGGTCGTGCAAGCCGAGCAGGAATCCAAGCTGATGCTGCAAGACCTTCAGGAGGCGCTGATACGTCTGCCACTGGGGCAGCGCAAGGCTCTCCTCCTGGTGGCCGAGCAAGGCGAGACTTACGAGAACGCTGCGGCGCTCTGTGGGGTGGCGGTGGGTACGCTCAAGAGCCGGGTGAACCGGGCTCGTAACCAACTCGCCGAGATGTTGCAGATGGAAAGCCTGCACGATCTCGGCCCGGATCGGCTGATGCAGGCCGCGCTGCAACACCCTGAGGCCGCAGTTTCCATGTGACATCGTCCCTGATGCGGCTCAAGGTGGAGGATCACATGCCGAAATCAAAACCCGGGAAACCGGACGAGCGGGTGAAAGCAACTGGGAGTGCGGCTCAGGAGCCAACTACCGGTTTCCTCAAACCATTGCAGCCGTCGCCGGAATTGGCTGCCATTGTCGGTTCAGACCCTTTGCCTCGCCCCGATGTGGTGAGCAAAGTCTGGGAGTACATCAAGAAGCACAAGCTCCAGAACCCGCAGAACAAGCGCGAGATCATGGCCGATGAGAAGCTTCAGGCGGTGTTCGGCGGCAAGAACAAGGTCAGCATGTTTGAAATGAACAAGCACCTGGCCCAGCATCTCAAATGAAATGTGTTTCACGGCAAGTTTCGCACGCCTGTTAGGGATCAGTGCAAGATCTGCTCCCGATTGAGCGCTACGGGAGTACGTAGCAGGAACATGTACTCTCAAGCAGGCATATCGAGCTAACGAACGGCCGAATACGACTTGGTTCAGGTCCTGAGTAGCCATATAGCGCTGTGGGCACGTCGACAGGAAGGATGCAGCTGCCCGGCGAATCTGCTGGAGCGAGTGGCTCTGCTTAGTGTTGCGCGACAATCAAAACCCGCTGCTTTGCGACAATCAGACGTGCCAAGCGCATTGAGCTATTTTCTACGTTGGCGTGCATCGCTCATCGAAAATGCTCGCCGCCGAAATCCGCGTAAAGCCTGGCCTTCGGCCACCACCTTCGGTGGCTATCGGGCTTGACGCAGATCACGGCTGCAAGCCCCCACTGCAATCATTGCTTGCATGCCTGATTGTCGCTGGCTCGGGGTCTCTGATTGTCGCGCAACAGCTTAGCAAGTCGCCGCAGAAAGGATTAGGAAGGAGGATCAACGGATTAGCCGATGTGCGTCGATGTGATGTCCCCTGCCATTGAGGATCAGGCTTCAAGTCACGCCTGAGAGGTTCCCAATCCGTTCTACCTAAACGCTCAATCACGCACAGATCTTGCGCTGGCCCCGAGTGGGCACGGACGCCTCTATAAGCTCTCCTGCGATGCTCCCGCAAAGATCAACCCCCAAGGACGAAACAAAGTCCGATCGGAAGGCCGCTGCCTTCCGGATCGAGCCCCCTACAGGCCCAGCGGCGGCAGCATGCCGCCCGAGGGCAGTTGCCCGGCACCGTGCAAGGCCGCGGCGCTAGGCAGGACTGCGGCGGCAATCGCGGCCAGATGTTCCTCCAGCCAGGCCGCCATCTCCAGCTCCTGCGCCAGAATGGACTCGGCAAGCTTCCGGGTCTCGTGGTCCCCAGCCTCTTCGGCCAAACCGATCAAGGCACGGTAGGTGCCGATTTCCAGATGCTCGAAGGCGTAGTTCGCAACCGCACTGCGGGCGACGTTGTCTGGCAGCGCCGCAATCATCACCGGAGCCGTCAATCCTAACGTCATGCCGAGGCCATCGCGGAACAGGGATGCGGACTGGCCCAGCCCGGCGATGCGGGAGCCCAGCCGCTCCCGCTGCTCGCGAGAAAGCTCCGCATGTGCCTTGATGCTCTGATGAAAATCCGGGAATCCCGCGAGCGACGGCAGCTGGCTGGTGAGCATCTGCACCGATTGGCTCTCCATGGCGTGCGCGTCGCGCAGCCACAGCAGAACAGTGGCGTTTGCAGTCTGCCACATGATCTCCCTCCTCGCTTGCGGTGCATGCACGGGAACCGATGAAGGGGCAGGTTGTTCTGGCACAGGTTAGGTGAAGATGTCCGGCCGCTCTGGCGCCGTATAAACGGAATGCGATGGTCATCCGGCCGACTCTTGGCCTGCGAAGAGCAGGAGCCAGTACTTCTCCTGCCTTGCAAACGCCTCTGCATCCTGCTGTTCTCGACTCTCCCCGCTCCGCCATGGGGCTGATAACCGGAGGATGCCAATGCCTGTGTTCAAGCGTGAGTTGGCTTTCGTCGCGGATCGCCCCCTGGAGAACGCTGGCGATTGGTGGCACCTGGTCCTCGATACCGATGCGCCGGGCCTTTACGTCGAGCATACCTGGATGCACGCGAGCCCTCACACGGAAGGCCAGGCGGCTTATGAAACACAGCGCTTCGGGATCAACGACTTTCTCACGCTGGCTGAGGGCCAGGCTGCTCAGCCGATGCTCATGAGCGCTCTCAAGGAGATGTTCCGCGAGGCCGCACCACCTTCCGAGTGACTCGCCTCCACCGAACCGAAACTTGAAACGGCGATCTCACTGGCACAGGAGAAGCGATGTTCACCCTCGAAATTGGCGGCAAGCCCATTGCGATCACCGATGCGGACGAGACCCAGGCGCGGAACATCTTCGAGAGCGCCGAGTTCGGGCAGGATTTGACCGTTATGACCAGCGGCGGGGCACCCTTGTGGGACGGGCAGGACGGGCAGGCACCCTTGACCATCAGGCCCGCGTCCCAAGAGGAGGTTGCCGCGTTCGAGGCCCCTGAACTTGACGTCGACGATGATGATGATGATGATGATGATGATGAAGACGAGGAGGACGGCGATGGTGTGTTCGTGACCTTCCTCGTGCCGATCGATCATGATCATGACGAGATGGCGAACATCCCACCAGAGCTTCAGAGCTGATGGCAGGCGCTTTGGGGGGCATCGCCGATCAGCAGCAGCCGGAGTTCCGCACCTATATGACGACCCAGAAGGTACCGTCCTACACCTACAAGGAAGAGGTGCGTGTGGGTGCCGTTCTGCCCGAGTCCGGCGTAACTTATCATGAGGTGCCGGCCGAGTATAAGGTGAAGGGCTATAAGTACACGGTGGTCAACAACACCCCGGTTCTGGTCGAGCCGAGCAGCCAGAAGATCGTGCAGGTCATCCGCTAAGAGACTTTAGCGTTCAGGCTAGCGATGGGCGGCCCTTGTGGCCGCCCATTGTTGTTCTATGGCGGATCTATTAAGCCGCCAAAGAAACAGGCCAACGCTGATCGAGCGGAGGAATGCGATGCGAGTGCCGACAATCTTGCTGATGGGCCTTGTCCTGTCAGGCTGCGTTTCATCAAGCGAGCCCCCGTTCCAGCCCGTTCCGCCAGCCAACCTCGGGTCGACACAGGCAGCACACCCCGTACCCCCGGCCACCATCCCGGCGGGCCTTCCGCCCGGATACTCCCGGCATATCACCTACAGGGACGGCAAGTTTACCCTGCCGGACGGCTCAACCGTGCCTGCCGATCCCAACGGCGGGTTCAAGATCTCCACCGGGGCCTATATCCCGCCCGACGGAGCAGGCGGGATCATCCTCCCCAACGGGGCTCGATGCATCTCAGACAGTGCGCGGGGCTACTTCTGCCCCTGAGGTGTGCCTCTTCGGTCGGTTGTTGCCGTCAAGCCCGATGCCGAGCCTTCGCCCGCATGATCTGCCGAGGTGCCATCCGCGGTCTCGCCGTAACTCGCCCCGGGACTCCATGCCCGGCATCTGCCACCGCCGCGCGCGGTCCAAGTATAAGGGCAGTCCAAATCGTCTCTTGAAGCGTTCAAGACGAACATCAACCCTGATGCAAATCCTAACGGGCTAAAGCCGTTCTCTGCCCTTCGATGCCGGCAGCCCATAGCGTTCCGGGCCATGCATCGGAGCAGCGGAACCCGCATGGTTTGGGCGCATTCCCTGACATCTGGTCCGTTTCAACGGAGGGACAAATGCGCCGCATCCTCATGACCCTTGCCGCCACGACCCTGTTGGCCGGCGCCGCCGTCGCTCAGACGGCCGTGACCACGACAACGGAAACGTTTGTCATAGCCAAGCCGACCGACGTGCTGAGCAACAATCTCATCGGTCTTAATGTCACCAACGAGGCCAACGAGACGATCGGTGAGATCAAGGACCTGATCCTGTCGCAGGGCGATCTCAGTGGCTACATCGTCTCGGTCGGAGGCTTCCTGGGCCTGGGCGAGCGCTATGTCATCGTCCATCCGCGCGCCGTCAAGGTCAGTTATACCGAGAACGACAACAAGTGGCATGCGGTGATGAACGCCACCAAGGACCAGCTCAAGGCAGCTCCCGAGTTCAAGTACGAAGGACGCTGGAAGCGCTGAGCAATCCGCCGGTTAAGGACACAAAGGCCCCGCTTCGGGGCCTTTTTCCATTCTGGCATTACCAGGTTTGGCGATTGTACCAATCGTCGACATCTTGGCGGACGCGATCCTTCTCGAGCCCATAGCGCTCCTGGATCGTGCCTTCGAGCTGCTCGCGCTGGCCGTTGATGACGTCGAGGTCATCGTCGGTGAGCTGGCCCTGCTGCTCCTTGATCTGGCCCTTGACTTCCAGTTGCCCTCAACCCGGTTCCAATCCATGGCCTCACTCCTGCCTGTCATGAGAGCAGAGCGTTAACGTCCAAGGAACGGACAAGGTTTCTGCGTATGGTCGTTAGCCAATCCGGGCAAAGCGTGTGCATTCGCAGAACGTTCAGTATGGAACTATGAGCGAGGCGCTGGGCGTTGATAGGCACCCTTTCCAGCGCCGGAGTGCCAGTGCCCCGCTTCTTCTTCGATACCTACGACGGTGAACGCTTTGTCTCCGATGACGAGGGGCAGGAGCTGGAAGACCTCGAGGCGGCCAAAGCTGTCGCTCAGGAAGAACTGCCTCAGATGGCGTGGGACGAGCTCCCTGACGGCGATCAGCGCACGTTCATCGTCAGCGTGAGAGACAAAGCGGGGCAGGTCGTGATCCGTGCCGCGCTCTCCTTGGTCGTGGAATACCCGACCACAGCCAATGATTAGGCCGGACAATTTCCCATAAGCCCTCACCCTCGCGCGATTGCGTCGAGGATGAGCCGCCGGTGGGCATGCCACTGCTCAAGGGTCTGCTCCAGGTTTCGAAGGAACTCCTCGGCAAGAGCGGTGTCGTGGCCATCCTTCCTCATCTGCTCGATCAGGATGATCTGCTCGGCCACACGCCTCTCGCCGTCGGCGATGTCCCGGTCCGCCTTGGCCAAGTGTTCGCGCTCTTGCTGCACGTTCGGCATGGTTCCCAAGTTTGCGCCTCGTCGCGCGCGTGGGCCACGAATTTCGCATAATCGTCCGTGTGGAACCGGCCACGCTGGAATAATTTGCCTCCGCCCGTGTTATCTGAGCGGAGGAGGGCCATGACCCACGCTCCGCAAGCAGACCATCGCACGAACTGGCTCCTGGCAGTTCTGGAACCGGAGGACTTTGCGGCGCTGGAGCCCCACCTGGAGGTGGTCGAGCTGACCCTGAAGCAGGTGCTGTACGAAGCCGGTGATCCCATCCGCCACGCCTACTTCCCTCACCACGCCGTGGTGTCACTGGTGAATGTGCTGGAGGACGGCCACAGGGTCGAGGTGGCCCTGTTCGGGCGCGGTGGCGTCGTGGGCCTGCTGAGCGCTCTCGTGAGCCGGGAGGGCTTTGGGCGGTATGTGGTGCAGATGGCCGGCACCGCCTCACGCATCGCCGTTGAGCCCCTGGATGAGATCCGAAACAGCCACCCCAAGCTGCGGCAGGTGATTGCCAGCTACGGCGAGGTTCTGCTCGGCCAGACATTCCAGATTCTCACCTGCAACGCCGTTCATCCGGTGGAAGCGCGCTGCTGCCGCTGGATCCTGATGATGCATGACCGGGCGGAGCAGGATACCCTGTCGCTCACGCACGAGTTCCTGGCGGAGATGCTGGGGGTGCAGCGCTCGACTGTGAGCGTGGTGACGCGCACCCTGCAAACGGCGGGGCTGATTCAGCAGGGGCGCGGGAGCATCACGGTGACGGACCGGGCCGGTCTCGAGGACACGGTATGCGAGTGCTACGGCCGGATCCAACGCATCTATCAGCGCGTGATGCCGGGCCGCTACCCGCCACCGAAACCGGGTCCGTAAATCTGCCCAGCGATTTCGCGGAAGACCGTTTTTGACAAGCTCAGAGCGGAAATCCTGATTTGGCGCTGCTCTTGCCTAGACTGCTCAGCAACTCGCGTGAGCGACGCAGGTTCTCCTGAGCCAGCTTCACCTGTTCGGCTACCTCAGTGGTCAAGCGGGTCATCCGCTCGCCGCGCTCCTTGGCCGTCCTGATGGTTCTGGACAGTCTGACAGGCTTCCTTCCGGACTGACGATCCAGCACCTCGGAGAAGGGCAGCACCAGAACCAGCTCACCCGCTGTGTTCATGATCTCGAAAGCGTAGCACCTGGGATTGCGACCTTTCTTGAGCCACTCCTGCGACATGTCCGTGGCAGCCTGGAACGCCTCCAGGTAGGCAGCTTCCACGTCGGGGACGGTCACGCCAATTTCATGGCGGCTGAGGCCCTCAAGCCCGCCTCTGAGATGAAAGAAAAACCGCGGCATGCCTCCTCCATTGCTCCATCGCCTCTGGAGGCATCTGGTTGAGAGATCATGGTGCGGCTGGGCTCACGAGGCATTCACCTAGATCAACCTCGTCCCTAAGAAGATTGTCTGCGAATTGCGCGTAAGCCCAGTCATGGAGCTGCTATTTGGGGCCTCTCGGGGGCTCCTCCTGCTGGTCTGGGTGGACCAGCTTGGCGCGGTCGGGCGTCACCATGTAGTCGGTGTCTCTGAGGGCCTTGCGCGCCTGCTCCAAGCTCTCTCGGAAGGCTCGCATCGCATGCGCATCATAATCGGCGCGCGTCGTCGGGTGTTTGGGAGTGTCGGCCATGACGGCGCTCCTCAGCCTTGCAGGCGGGAGCACACGTCTCTCTCGGCCACCAGCGCCTACAGGATCGGATCAGCCGGTGATACAGGGACAATGGATGCGATCCAGTTTCGTTCAAGGGAGACCTCGAACTTCCCAGGAGCGCCTTCATGGAACTGAATTGCATTCAGGGCATATGAGCCTCCACGGATGGTGAAACCGAGCAAGCTGTGCTGACGTTGCCGCTCGCGGAGATCATGCATGACGGTGACAGGGACGGTCGCCTGGTTCGACCAGACCAAACAGTTTGGGTTCGTGGCGCTGGAGAGAGGCCAGGGCGACGCCTTCCTGCACATGTCAGTGCTCAAGGAGGCTGGCTATGTCTGGCTTCCGCGTGGAACCACGGTGCGGGTCAGGATCGAGCATGATCGTGGCAAGCAGCGCGTTGCTGAGGTTCTGGAGATCGACACCAGCACCGCCCGGCCGGGAGAGAACGAGGCAATCCGGCGCAAGCCCAAGACCTGAGCGCGTGAGACAATCATCCGCGAATTGCGCATAATCGTCAGTATCGAACGGTGAGCCAGAGCTGGTTTTCGCGGTTTAGGAATAAGGATCGAACGGCTTGGCTTGGCCGTTGAGGACCGCGGCAAATGTGACGCTAAAAACAAGCTCACCTGCGGCGTTCTCGACCTCCATGGTGCAATCGTGAGGGTTCCGACCCCAGGTGACGAATACGCCGTCGAGGTCTCGGGCAGCACGCACGGCCTCGTTGTGAGCCGTCATTGTATCGGGGAAGTCGAGGCCCAAATCGTCGTAGCTCAGGGTCTCGCCGCGGCACCGGACATGAAAGAAGAAGCGGGGCATGGCCTTTCTGTAAGTTGATCACGGAGTGGCGGGAAAACTGCCTTTATGACCGGAACGTTCCTTGCGAGAGCAGACACTCGGTCTACTTCCGAGAAGTGCCAGGAGGAGACCTTTAGCCTCGCATGAACCTCATTCATTGCATCCAGCCTGAAGTGGGCGAAAGCTAGCTCCTTGGCAGGCAAGCTGCTACCGGCGTGAACGTGCCAGATAGGGCTCATCGCCGGAAGGCGGCCATCGGCAAAACGATCCCCATCACATTGCCGAAACAGGCGGTCCCGTGTTTAGGCCGGAATGGCCCTCATGTCACACGCCCAATCCCGTTCTCGGCGCTGCCGTAGGACTGAAACGCCTCGACTTCGTCCCTAGCTCCCATGACGACTGCTACGCGGTCGTGCAAGCCCGCGGGAACGATGTCGAGAATTCGCTGGGTGCCGTCGATGGCAGAGCCGCCAGCCTGCTCGATGATCAGTCCGAGTGGGTTGGCTTCGTACAGCAGGCGCAGCTTGCCGGCCCGCGCCGGGTCGCGTGCGTCCCATGGGTAGAGAAAGATGCCGCCCCGGTTGAGGATGCGATGGATGTCGGCGACCATCGAACCCGTCCAGCGCATGTTGAAGTCCTGACCGCATGGGCCTTCCCGACCGGCAAGGCGGTCGTCGATGTACTGGCGAACCTGCGGCACCCAATGACGGTGGTTCGACATGTTGATGGCGAACTCGCGGTTGCCCTCGGGAATGATGATGTTGCGCTGGGTCAGCACCCACGATCCCACCTCGCGGTCCAGCGTGAACCCGAACACTCCCTTGCCGAAGGTCAGGACGAGCGACGTCTGGGGACCGTAGACCGCGTAGCCCGCGGCAACCTGTCGGCTGCCGGGCTGAAGGAAATCCTCCTCCCGGACGTCACGCGTGGAGGCTCCCTCGGGCGCTTCCAGCACCGAGAAGATCGTGCCGACGCTCAGGTTGACGTCGATGTTGCTCGACCCGTCGATGGGATCGTACACGAGCAAGTACTCGCCCTTCGGATAGCGGTGCGGGATCAGGTGGATGGTGTCCATCTCCTCCGAAGCCAGGGCCGCGAGATGTCCGCCCCACTCGTTGGCCTCGAGCAGGATCTCGTTGGACAGGACGTCCAGCTTCTTCTGAACCTCGCCCTGGACGTTCTCCGTCCCGAGGCTGCCGAGGATGCCACCCAGCTCACCCTTGTTGATGGTGTAGCTGATCGCCTTGCAGGCTCGCGCAACCACCTCAATCAGGAGACGGAGTTGGGCGGACAGGGCATCCCCTTCCCGCTGCTGCTCGATCAGGAATCGGCTCAGGCTGATGCGTGCCATGGCCTTACGTGCCCTCCATCTATCAACGCTTGAGACCGGCGCGCGCCGATGACGTCCAGTTCAGCGCAAGCTCACCGAAGGTTCCGCATCCCCCGATCAGGGCGGCCCCCACGTGAGCTTTACTGGGAAGTTGCCGCCTTGCTCATGGCCAGCCGCCGCGCATAGTCGAGCGCAGACAACATATTGACGTGATTGGCTTTGCCGGTGCCTGCGATATCGAACGCGGTTCCGTGGTCGACGGAGGACCGATCGATGGGCAAGCCGAGCGAGACATTCACCGCGCTGTCGAAGGCCACCAGCTTGACAGGGATATGGCCCTGATCGTGGTACTGCGCCACGACCAGGTCAAAGGCACCCTGATAAGCGCGGTGATAGACCGTGTCGGCTGAAATCGGTCCGGAGACATTGATTCCTTCTGCACGGGCGGCCGCGACGGCAGGCACCAGTTGATCGTCGTCCTCGCGGCCAAACAGCCCGTTCTCACCGCAATGCGGGTTGATGCCGGCAACCGCGATGCGCGGTGACGCAACCCCCATGCGCTGGAAATGACGCTGCCCGACACGAATGGTTTCAAGGACGCGCTCTGGCGTCGCCCGCTCGATGGCGGTTCTCAGGGAGACGTGCGTGGACACGTGAATGACGTTGAGGCGCTCGGACGCGAGCAACATCCACGATGCGCGGCTGCCGGTCAGGTGGGCCAGGAGACCAGTGTGACCGTCGTAATGGTGACCGGCCGCGTTCAGCGCCTCCTTGTTGATCGGGGCGGTGACGATGCCGGCAGCCTGGCCCGACTGTGCCAGTTCGACCGCCGTGCGGATGTACTGGAACGAGGCTTCGCCGCAGCGCGGGCTGAGCACGCCGAAACGGTCCGGCAGGCCGTCGACCGGCACGTCGATCAGGCGCAATGCGCTGCCATCGGTCCGCGTGGTATCGGCAATCCCCAGATCGACGCTGCTCGCCGCGATCGCGCGTTCCAACGTCCGACGGTCGCCGACAATGGCAAAATCCGCCCGCTGGGACGGCGGCAGGGCCGCCAATGCCTTCACCGTCACCTCGGCGCCGACGCCGGACGGGTCACCCATGGTTATGACGATTGGACGCTCGTGCGCTACGGTCATTGGTACGGCTCCTCTGCTCAGCGAACGCTTGATGCAATCGCTTATTCGGAAACATGTAAAGTGATCACTTCCATACAAACATCTTCGTGATGTCGCAAGCAATTTCATTAACTTAGGTGGTTTTGATTTGCAGGAAAGATCATGAATTTCGGGGTTTCAATTTAACACATTTACCTGTAAGGTGCTGGCAGAGAATGAGGTTTCTGGCATGAAGACGCTGATCGTCGCGGACGATCTCACGGGCGCCCTGGACAGCGCGGTGACCTTCGCCGGCGTGGGCCTGCGCTGTACGGTTGCGCGGCGGCCTGCCGACATCCCCGCCGCCATGGCCACCGCGCCGGACGTGCTCGCGATCAGCACGGCGTCCCGCGAGGGATCCCCCGAAGCTGCAACCTGCGCCGTCAGCCACGTCTTCGATGCGATCGGTGACCGACCGAAGCTGGTCTTCAAAAAGGTCGATTCCCG
Source organism: Microvirga calopogonii (assembly GCF_003347665.1). GTDB lineage: Bacteria > Pseudomonadota > Alphaproteobacteria > Rhizobiales > Beijerinckiaceae > Microvirga > Microvirga calopogonii. Next base: position 20,897 of record NZ_QDGA01000033.1, on the reverse strand, counting down.
GCTCAAGGGGCATTGCGGGACGGAACTCGGCATGGTCGCCGCAAGGACCGGGATCGCGCGGGCGGTCGTGACACCCGCGATCCCGGCCCAGGGTCGGGCAACCCAAGGCGGCCGACTTTCCGGAGCAGGCGTCGCCTCTCCGATCGACGTGGCTGCAACCTTCGCCGGAGCCGGCCTGACGGTCGAGGTCCCCGACGCGGCGACCGACGCCGACCTCGACCGCGTGGTCACGGTTGCGATGTCCGGGGATCCGGTGCTCCTCGTTGGAGCCGCCGGTCTTGCGGCGGCGCTTGCCCGGCATCTGCGCCCCGGCGCACGTCCCGCCCCGGTCGGCAACCTGCCGTCGCCCCTCCTGCTGGCGATCGGCTCGCGTGATCCCATCACGTTGGAACAGCTCGACGTCTTGCGCGCCGCCGGCGTGCAGGAACTGCGTGCCCCCGACGGTCGAGTAGAAGTGCCGCCGGGCGGCATCCGCCATGACGCGCTGCTGCTACGGCTCGTCGCCGGCGGCGATGCGTTCGACCCCCGCAGCGCCAACGCTCATTTTGCCGCGTCCGCATCGGAGTTCGCCAGGTCCGTGGACGTGGGTACCCTCCTTGCCTGCGGCGGCGAGACCGCGGACGCCATCCTCGGATCGCTCGGCGTCGGCATCCTCGAGGTCGAGGGCGAGGCCTTGCCGGGGGTGCCGGTTTCATCGATGGTTGTCGGCGGTCGAAGGACGAGACTCGTCACCAAGTCCGGAGGGTTTGGCGCACCTGACGCGCTCGCAAGGATCGTCACCATGACAGCGGACACAGGACGGGACTGACACGATTATGGACACAACCGATTTCGACATGGGCCAGCCGCCATCTGAGGCGACGAGGCCCGCCCGCCCGGGACTGGCGGACCGGATCTATCACCTGATCTACAGCCGGATCACGAACGGCGACTATCCGGCGAACCAGAAGCTGCCGCCGGAAAAGACGCTCGCCGAGGAGTTCGGCGTCTCGCGTCCTGTGCTGCGCGCCGCGCTAGAACGGCTGCGGGATCAAGGCCTCGTCTATTCGCGCCAAGGTGCCGGGAGCTATGTCCGCGAGGTGCGCAGCGCACCGCTCGGCTTCGCGCCCGTCGAGACGATTGCCGACATCCAGCGTTGCTACGAGTTCCGGATTTGCATCGAGACGACCGCTGCGTCCCTCGCGGCCGGTCGGCGTGATTCCGCCGCCATCGAGAAGATCGAGACGGCACTCTCGCTCATGGACGCGGCCACCAACTCCCAGATCCACCGCGAGGACGCCGACTTCGCCTTCCATCTCGCCATCGCGCAGGCGGCCAACAACCAGTACTTCGATACCTCTCTGCGGGCGCTGCGTGAGCACATCTATGTCGGAATGAAGCTGCACGGCCAATCGCTCATGACCGACGGGGCCAAGGGCTTGCGGGAGGTCTTCCAGGAACACAGTGCGATCTTCGCCGCCATCCGTGACGGCCAGGCGGCGCAGGCGGAAATGCTGATGCGCAACCACCTGATCCACTCACGGGAACGCCTGTTCGGCGGCACGCTGATCAACCTGGGCGGCGCCAGATAAGCTCACACTGGCCGGTAGGCCTATCCTGACGGAGTTTCAACAGGGACTGCGACCGGCCCATCGGCAGGCCGGTCGCAACCCGCATGATTATGCGGCCGCCTTGGTGATCAACCCGTGCTTCTCCAGGATAGCCGCGATCTGCGCATCCTGGACGGGATCGGGCAGCAGCGCCGGCTGCCGGCTCGCTCCGACCGAGTTGTCCATGAGGTAAAGCGCCCGCTTGACCAGCGCCGGCGGATAACCCAGGGCGTAGAGGTCCTTGCGAAACGCGCCGAAGCGCTCTTGCAGGCGTTCTGCCTCAGCGATGTCACCCTTGTTAAAGGCGGCAACGATCCCGGCCAGCACCCAGGGCATGACATTGCCGAGCCCGGAGATGCAACCGCGGGCCCCGTTTTGCAGTGACCACAGCACCAAGTGGTCCGGTCCGGAATAGACGTCGAAACCTGGCGCCTCGCGCCCGACCGCCAGGTAGGCTTCCAGCGTCTCCTGGCTTCCCCCTGAGTCCTTAATCCCAGCGATGTTGCCGTGGGCCGCGAGCGTCTTCGCCGTCGCGGGCTCGATATGGTTCTGGGTCCGGGCCGGAATGTCATAGAGGTAGACGGGCGTCGTGACCTTGTCGGCGACCGTCGAGAAGTGGCGGATCAGGCCATCCTGCGTGCAGGCGATGAAGAACGGGGTGATGACCGCGATGCCGTCGACGCCGATGTCCTGAAAGGCGCGGGCAAGCAGCACCGTCTCGTAGGTGGCCGGCATGCCGGCATTGACGATGACGCGCGCCTGGCCGCCGACCTCATCGACCACTTCCCGAGTCAGCCGGACCTTCTCCTCGAAGGTCAGTGCCGTGAAGTCGCCGTTCGTCCCGGCACACATGATGTTGTTGCCCGCCTCGACCTGGCGGCGCACCTGGGCCCGTGTCGCGTCATAGTTGATCGTCTCGTCGTCATTGAAGCAGGTGACGAGCGCGACGAAAGCTTCCTTGGCCATTGTCGTGTTCTCCATGTTCGGCGATGCCTCAGTAGGCGGCTTCGTAGATATTCAGAATGTCGGCCTCCTTCAGGTCGACTGGATTGAAGTCGAGAAGCCGCCGGATCTGGTGGGCTTCGCTGGCGCAGGCCGGCAGGTCGTAGCGCGGAATGCCGTGGCTGTGCAGCCCCATGTCGAGGCCCAATCCGGTGCAGAACGCGTTCGCGCCGCCGAACACCGCCTGCCGGCTCTCGCAGGTGAAGCCGAGCGCTTCGCCGACCAGCGCCGTCTTCTCCGGCACGGCACGGGCATTCGCCGCGAGCACGTGTGGGAAGATCAAGGCATTGGCGATGCCATGTGCCAGCTTGTGCCGGGTTCCGAGCGGATAGGCGAGCGCATGGCCCGCGGTCGTGTTGACGGGGCCGAGGCAGATGCCGCCGTAGAAGGCCGCCAACGCCAGCCCGGCGCGTGCCTCGAGGTCGCGCCCATCCTCCACCGCCCGCTTGAGGTAGCGGCCGACGAGTTGGATGCCGCGCAGGGCATAGCCGTCGATGATCGGGTGGGCGCGCTTGCTCGTGAAGGCCTCGACGCAGTGCGCCATGGCGTCCACGCCGGTCGCGGCCGTCACCATGGGCGGGACCGATACGGTCAGGGCAGGGTCGATGATCGCCATGTCGGCCAGCATCTCGACGCTCTCCGTCGCGATCTTGTTCATGGTTTCTGGGTCCGTGATCAGGGCCCGGGTCCCGACCTCGCTTCCAGTGCCTGCCGTCGTCGGGATCTGGATCAGCTTGACGCTGCGCTTGGGTGCCCTATTCGGGCCGGAGACATCGCGCAGGCCCTTGTCGCTGCTCACCAGGACCGCGACCAGCTTCGCCAGGTCCATGGCGCTGCCGCCGCCGAAGCCGATGATCGCGTCGGCGTCCATCGCCTTGGCCGCTGCCACCGCGGCCTCCAGGTTGGGCAGGTCCGGTTCCGGCTTGACGTCGCCGAACACGCCCGGATTTTCCAAGCCGAGCACGTCAAGGCGTGCCGCGTTGATCCTGTCGGCAACAACGAAGCAGCGCCTCACGCCGACACCGGCGACCCACGCCGCGAGCGTCTCGATCTGCCCGACACCGAAGCGGACGATCGGTGGACGCTGCATTTCCAAGGCTTGCTCAAGACCTGGCATTGGTTATCTCCTCAGTTCTGGAATGCGGGTGCGGGAGCCGACACCGCATTGGCGAATGACGCGGTCATACAGCGACCGCCTGCTCGGCAATCCGGCGCGCCCTTTGGACGTCCGGGTCAGGATCGAGGCCCGCCGCCAGAAGCCGGCGCGTGTAGGGTTCGCGCGGGTTCTCGAAGATCTCACGCACGGTCCCCTGCTCGACGACGCGGCCCTTCTCCATCACCATCACGTGGTCGGCGAAGTCGCGGACGACCGGCAGGTCGTGGGCGATGAAGATGAAGGCGATGCCGAGCTCACGCTTCAGCTTGTCGAGCAGCGCGATGACCTGCGCCTGGATGGACACGTCGAGCGCCGAGACCGCCTCGTCGGCAATGATCATCTCGGGCTCCAAAGCGAGGGCCCGCGCGATCGCGATCCGCTGGCGCTGGCCTCCGGAGAACTGGTGGGGATAACGCGCGGCATGTTCGGGTTGCAGACCGACCTGTACGAGCAGCTCGGCCACGCGCTCACGCCACCGCGCCTTGGGAAGGATCTCCGGGTGGATGACCCAAGCCTCCGAGATGATCTGGTAGATCGACATGCGTGGATTGAGCGACTGCGTCGGGTCCTGGAACACCATCTGGATCTTGCGGCGCATCGCGTAGAGCTCCCGCGGCGGCATGGTGAACAGGTCCTTGCCCTTCCACAGCGCCTTGCCGGAATCGGCATCGATCAGCCTGAGGATGGCCTTGGCGACCGTCGACTTGCCCGATCCGCTCTCGCCGACGACGGCCAGGGTTTCACCCTTCATCAGCTCGAACGACACGTTCGCCAGGGCGTGGTAATCGCCGTAGGTCTTGCAGGCGTCCTCCACCTTGAGAATGGGCGTCCCGCCCCTGCCGGGCGCCTTCATTTCGCCGCGCCCGGGTGCGGCGGCGATCAGCTTGCGCGTGTAGGGATGCTTGGCATGATGATAGATCTCGCTCGGGGTTCCGGCCTCGACGATCTCGCCGGCATTCATCACCACCACCCGGTCGGCGACATCGGCAACCACGCCGAGATCATGCGTGATGAGGAGAACGCCCATGCCCATCTCGGCCTGGAGCTCCTCGAGCAGCCTGAGCACCTCCGCCTGAACCGTCACGTCCAGTGCCGTGGTCGGCTCGTCGGCGATCACGATGTCGGGCTTGTTGGCGAGCGCCATCGCGATCATGATGCGCTGCCGTTGGCCACCCGAGAACTGGTGCGGATACTTGTCCATCGACGCTTCCGGCTCGGGGATCCCGACCCGGCGCATCAGCTCGAGGGCACGCGAGGCGGCCTCGGGCGCCGTGACGCCATGGACGCGCATGATCTCGCGCAACTGCCAGCCGACGGTGTAGACCGGGTTGAGATGGCTCAGCGGGTCCTGGAACACCATGGCAATGCGCTTGCCGTTGATGGCCCGGCGCTCCGCGTCGGACAGCGTCAGCAGGTCGCGTCCATCGAACAGGATCTCCCCCGATGCGATCTCGGCCGGCGGCATGTCGAGCAGGTTCATGATGGTCGAGGCGGACACCGACTTGCCCGAACCGCTTTCGCCGAGAATGGCCAGGGTCTCGCCACGGTCCAGGTGCCAGCTTATCCCCCGAACCGCATCGACGATGCCGGCGGCGGTGTGGAACCGGACGGAGAGGTTCTTGACCTCGAGCAGGTGATGGTCAGCCATTCTTGCGTCCTCCGATTTCAAGGCGCCAGCGCTGGGCGGGGTCGAGCGCGATGCGCAGCCAGCCCGACAGAAGGTTCAGCGACAGTGTGGTCAGGATGATTGCAAGACCGGGCCAGAAGGCGAGCCACCAGGCATTGGCCAGATACTGCCTGCCCTGTGCGACCATCAGGCCCCAGGTGATTTCCGGCGGTTGGATGCCGATGCCCAGGAAGGACAGCGCGCTTTCGGCCAGCATGACGAAGGCGAAGTCGAGCGTCGCGATCGTGACCAGCGTCGGGACAATCATCGGCAGGATGTGCCGGAAGACGATCCGCCTGGACGACGCCCCCATCACCTGCGCCGCCTGCACGAACATGCGCTCGCGGATCTCTAGCGCCTCGGCCCGCGTCGTCCGCAGGTAGATCGGGATGCGCGTGATCGCCAGGACGAGGATCAGGTTCGCGACCGACGGCTTCAGCATGTAGAGCACGATGACCGCCAGCAGCAGTGACGGAAACGACATGATCACGTCGGCCATGCGCATGATCAGGGTGCTTGCCCACTTGGGGCCGTAGCCGGCGATGAGCCCGAGGGTCGCGCCGAGGATCGACGACAGGACGACGGCGCCGGCTGCGATCGCGAGGGTGTTCTGGGCGGCCACGACGATGCGGGCCAGCAGGGGCCGTCCCAGAGCATCGGCGCCGAGGACGAAGAGCCAGCCCTGTTGCAGCGAGAAGGGCGGCGCATTGCGGCCCCGCAGGTTCTGCTTCACGGCGGCGTCGCCGAGCCACGCCGGGCCGAAGATGGCACAGAGGATCACCAGCAGCAGGAAGATCACCGCAACGGTGGCGAACTTATCGCGCCACAGCATGCCGAGGACAACGCTTGCGCGGCTGCGCTGGGGCGCTGTGACCACATTCACGGGGGTGGGGGTCGCGACGGTCATGGGTCAGGTCCTGATACGGGGATCGAGCAGGGCATAGGCCAGGTCGATCAGCAGGTTCATGATGAAGATCGCCAGCGCGGTGACCAGGATCGCGGCAAGGATCACGTTGAAGTCGCGCGTCAGGATCGAGTCGATCATCAGCTTGCCGACGCCCGGGAAGCCGAAGATGGTTTCGACCACGACCGCGCCGTTGAGCATCGCTGCCGCCTGGTCGCCGATGACCGTGATGACGGGCAGCATCGCATTGCGCAGCGTATGAACGAAGATGATCGAGCGGTTCCCGACACCCTTGGCACGGGCCGTCTTGACGTAGGCGGATCCGAAGGCCTGGACCATCGAGCCACGGACGACCTGGAGCAGGAGGCCGAACGGCCGGATGAACAGGACCGCGATCGGGAGGATCCAATGCCACACCGTGCCGGTGCCGGACGTCGGAAGCCATCCGAGGCCGATGGCAAAGACGGTGATGCCGACGACGGCGATCCAGAAATCGGGCGCCGAGGCGCCGATCAGGGAAACCAGCGAGACCAACCGATCGAAGATGCCGCCGGGCCGGAAGGCGGCCAGCGAGCCGATGACGATGGCGGCGATCGAGACCAGAACGATCGTGGTGATCGCCAGCCAGAGTGTCCAGACGAAGGCCTGAAGGACGATGTCGATGGCCGGGCGCGCCTGACGCAGGCTGTCACCGAAGTCGAGGTGCAGCACATCCCAGACATAGCGGCCGAACTGCACGATGATGGGATCATTGAGCCCGTGCAGCTCGCGGAACTGGTTGAGCATTTCCGGCGTGGCATCGACCGGAAGGAAAAGAGCTGCCGGGTCGCCTGTCAGGCGGGACAGGAAGAAGACCAGGACGAGTAGGAGCGCGAGCGAGAAGAAGCTCGAGATGATGCGCGAAGCGTATTGGGGCACGGCTTTCCTCCACGGCAGGCGATGTCCGGCGGCGAATGCGGGAGGCGGTACCGCCTCCCGCGATTGCCTCACTTGAAGGTGATGTCCGCGAGCTCGAGCTGGGAGTTGGTCGCAATCGTCGGGGTGAATGCGATCCGCTTGCCGACCCGGGCGAAGTTGACCATGTGGAACAGCAGGACGTCGGCGACCACGTCGTCATGGACATAGGCGATCAGGTCCGACCACAGCTTGGCCCGCTCCGGCCCGGTCGCAGCCGTCGCCTTGGCAATCAGCTCATCAGCCTTCGGGTCGGAGATCCCCGATTGGCGCCCCTTGCTGTCATACTTGAAGAACATCGAGAACACCGGGTCGCCGCGCGAGTTGTCGTGCTGGACCACGAGCATCTGCGGCGGCCGGCCCTCCTTGAAGGGCTTGCTGTAGATCTGCTCGATCTGCGCGACCTCGAGCATCTGGACCTCGACGTTGAACCCGACGTCCTGCAACTGTTGCTGGATCGCCTCGACCACCTCGACGACACCGGGGAAGAGATTGGAGCGACCGATCAGGTAGAGCTTGGTGTCGACCGGCACGCCGTCGGCCTTGGCGGCCGCGAGCAGCTTCTTGGCCCTTTCTGGATCGAAGGGGAACGGCTTGACGTTGGGATTCCAGCCGAGCGTCGTTGGCGGCACGATGGCGGCTGCCTCGACGGTTCCTTTCGGTAGCAGGGATCCGATGAAGGCACCGCGGTCGATGGCGAGGTTGAGTGCCTCACGGACGCGTTTGTCGTTAATGGGTGCCACGGCGCTGTCGATGCGCAGGTACAGGGTCTCGGAGTTCAGATACGAGATGTCGCTTTTGGCATCGGTCGCATCGGCGGCCGAGATCGACGGGGCGAGATCGGCCTCGCCCTTGGTGACCATCGCGGCGGCAACGGCAGGATCGGAACGGAACACGTACGTGGCCTTCTTCACCGCGGGGGCCTGGCCCCAATAGTCGCTGCGCGCTTCCAGCGTGATGTTCTGGCCCTGGTTCCACTGGGTGAGCTTGTAGGGGCCGGTGCCGATCGGGTCACGAACGAATGCCAAGGGTGTCTCGGCGGGCACGATCGTGACGATCGACATGAGCAGCGGCAGGATCGGCTGCGGCGGAGTGGCGGTGACGTCGATCGTGTTGTCGTCGACGACGTTCAGGCTGAGCTTGGTATCGCCGAAGTAGCGTGAAGACTCGCAGGTGATCTTGTCGCTTAGCATGCGCTCGACCGAGTGCTTGACGTCATTGGCGTCGAAGGCCGTCCCGTTGGAGAACTTCACGCCCTTGCGGAGATTGAAGCGCCAGGTGCCATTGCCCTGGTCGGTCCATGACTCGGCCAGCCGGGGCAGCACGCCCTTGCCGCCCTTCACATCGTACTGGGTCAGGGTCTCGTTGACGTTCTGCAAGATGACGCGGCCGATGTTCGACCGTGTTGCCATGCATGGCTCGACCAGATCAAGGTCCTCGCCGAGGACAACGGTCACCTCGCCGGCCTTCTGGGCGTAAGCGGACGCCAGCGGCAGAGCCGTCAGCGCAGCGGCAAGCAGCAGAGTTGAACGGATCATTTCCTACCTCCCTATGTCGCCCCGCGACCGGACCCACAGCCCTTTGGTGGGCCTTGTGACGGGGTAGCCTTCGTTGCACGCAATATCGCCGCGAGTTTACAAGTTGTCAACATATTATTCCGGGACGGCTCTTTCCGATGTTCTCATTAAGAGAGTCGATCTTATATTTTTGGAATTTATTGAAGTATTTGAGTGATTTATTAGCTGTGCCGCGAATTGTGGAGGGACATTTGTCAACTTGACAAGCTATGAAAACTGGTTCATTTCGATGCCACATTCGCAATGGGAGGACATCGTGACGCCAGACAACATTGCAGAGCGTATGACCGGTCGCGTGGAACCGATCGAGCCCGACCGTGCAGAGGCGTTCCTGCCTTCGCCGGTGATCCACAATCACGCGTCGTTCCTTCAATGGCTGCCGGACGGCTCGCTGGCCTGTGCCTGGTTTGCCGGCACGCTGGAAGGCCGATCCGACATCTTCATCCGCATTTCCACGCTGGCGCCCGGGGCCACGCAATGGAGCGCCGCGGACCAGGTCTCGGACGACGAGACGCGCTCGGAGCAGAACCCCGTCATCTTCGCCGAGCCGCAATCAGGCTCGGTCGGCTTGTTCCACACGGCCCAGCCGGGTGGGCGCCAGGAGGAGTGCGTCGTCCGCTTTCGCCCGATCGAGCAAACGGCTGCCGGCGTACGTTCCGGTCCGTCGCGTACCCTGGATCTGCCCAAGGGCAGCTTCGTGCGCGGATCCATGGTCGTCCGCGATGACGGGGCGTGGATGCTGCCGCTCTTCCTGTGCAAGGTCCTGCCCGGCGCGCGCTGGACCGGCAGCCATGACACTGCTGCCGTCGCCGTCAGCCAGGATCGCGGCGAGAGCTGGTCCCTCACGGAGGTCCCGAACTCGGTGGGTTGCGTGCATATGACCATCGTGCCGCTCGGCGATGGTGGCATGGCGGCTTTCTTCCGGCGGCGGCAGGCGGACTTCGTCTACCGGACGGAGAGCACCGACGGCGGACGCAGTTGGTCTACGCCCGAGCCGACGGACGTGCCGAACAACAACTCCTCGATCGTCGCCATCCGGCTTGCCGATGGCCGTGTGGCGCTGCTGTGCAACCCGGTTTCGGCAACGGATTCGCCCGCCCGGCGCGAGTCCCTTTATGACGAACTCGGAGAGGAGGATGACGGGCGCTCAGACCCCGCTGGAGGGGTTGCAGCCATTTGGGGCGTGCCGCGTGCTCCCCTCACCCTGTGCGTGTCGACCGACGGCGGCAAGACCTTCCCGCAACGGCGGATCGTCGACGATGGGCCGGGAACCTGCCTCTCGAACAACCCGCTCGATGGTCGCAACAAGGAGCTTTCGTATCCAGCTATGGTGCAGGGACCGGACGGTGCACTACATCTGGCATACACCTTCCATCGACGCGCCATCAAATACGTCCGCCTGGCACCAGGCTGGATCGATCGGCACTGAAATCGCGAAAGTATGCCGTGGCGCATTCGACCTGAACCGATGTGACGATGCGGCAGCATCGGTTCCTTGTGCGGGTTGAACGCTCGCTTCCGTATAAGGGCAATCTCCGCCTGATCCAGATCCCGGAACGAGACGTGGATCAGGCAATAATCCGAGTGCCTGTGCAGGCATAAGCCACCAATGCACAATACTGCGTTCGCCAAGTATCAGGCAGGACACTATGCCCTTAGCGTATAAGTCAGCGACATCATTGCTGATGAAAAGGATCCCACAGTGCGCATGCGGAAGGGCCGCTGTGGGTCATCCTCTGCCAATCCCTTGACCTCTAGGAATGTCCGATATTCCTGGCGAAAGCAGGGTCTGGATTTACTTCCAAGAGGTGGCAACTGGAGGCATTTATAGATCACTGCTGGCGCTGCCCATCCCGAGACTTGAGGATGCCGTCTCTACCCTGAGCGACATTGCCGACAATTCCACATGTCGGGTCCTCAAGACGAGCACGCCCAAACCGTTGGTCAGGGCATGCCAAGAAGGCAGGAGGACTCGGTGGCTCGCTATGGCTTCGGATCAAACGCGAGCGGATCGGGACGCTTCTCGCACGTGAAGCTCTCCGCCCTGTTCGGGTCGCTTGAGCCATTGTACTTTGCATAGGTCGGATAGCGGCAGGCCGGCATGCTCCGCAGGCGCTTGAGCGAAGAAGTCTCGACGTTGTAGGCCGTCACCGCATCGGGTGGGGACTCCCCCTTCTCGACCCAGTTCTCCAGGAGGGTGAGAGTATCCACCTGCGAGGTGCCCGTGACATTGTGCCCGCCGCCATGTCCGACATAGAAGCGGAGGACGTCATCGGCCGCGTTTTGTCCCATCTTGGCAACCACGGACCTGTAATACTCCGCGATCATCGGTGTCCCGACCGCATTGTCCGCGGACGGCTGGAGGATGATCATCTTGCCGCCGCGATTGCGGAACTCGGATAGGTCCGGATTGGTCGCGTCGAACAGTGCCGACAGGTACTGAATGCGCCTGGCATAGGGACGCGGATCGAACTGGTAGGGGTCAAAGCCCGGGTCCTGTGCGATCGTGTGACGGACCAGCAGGTTCGAGAAGTTGAGCACGGCACCGCGCTTCGACTCGAAGCCCCGCCCGGGCTCCAGAGGCTGCGACGGTCGTTCCGTTCCGACGGTGTAGAACGCATACTGGTAGCGTTCTCCATCCTCGTCACCGGTGACCCCGAAGCCGGCATAGCGCGTGACCCCGTGTGCCAGGGGCACGATCATGGACCAGGGCTCTCGGATGGCGTTCACGGCCAGGATCTGCGCATCTGAGAGGCAGCCCTCTCCGGGCCTGCCGTCAGGGCATCGCAAGCTTGCAACGTTGTTGGGACATTCCATGTAGCGGGCGATGATGCCGTCTTTAAGACCATCAATTTCATCGCAAGTGGCACGGGTCTTCTCGGCGATGAGAGAGATCGCCTTTGCATCCAGCCAACCCTGGATCAGCCTGTCGCGGATCGCATTGTCCGCCAAGTGGATCCCGTACCAGCCCAGCACAGGTGACGTGGCGATGATGCCGTCGTAGTCGCGCGGGAACTTCTGGGCCATGATCACGGCCTCGCGGCCACCCGCCGACTCGCCCGTGAAGTAAAGGCGATCCGGTGCCTTGCCATAGGCTGCCTTGATGATGGTCAGGGCGACGTCGCGGGTCTTCTTGTGCGCGTCGGATGCCCAGTTCCGCAACGCCTCGTCGCTCTTCGTGAAGTTGACATCCGATCCCTGATGGCCGTCGTCATCGCCGAAGGTCACATAGCCGAGTGTAAGGGGATAAGGCAGATCCAGCGGGATCGGGTCGAAGCGGCCGGAGCCCTTCTGGTTGGGAGCCGTGATCAGGGCTCCACCGAGACCGCCGCCGCCGGATTGCAAGGCCTTGCCATTCCAGGTGGTGGGCAGGTTGACATTGAAGTTGACCGGCGGGGCATTGGGATCGACGGGCTCGATCCGACCCTGGACGATGCACCTCTCCGGGATCGGGAGCCCGAACTCACCGTCGGGAGAGGCCTTGGGTTCCGCCAGTGGAGCCCGGTCGGCCTGTGTGACCGACGCTCCCTTTGCCGGGAGGCCGATGTCACCGGGTGCAATCACAAGGCCCTTCAGATCCTGGCATCGCTGGAGTGCGGTTGTGGTTTTGTCCTGAGCTTGAGCGCCGTGGCCGACAATCGCTGTAACGGCTGCAACAGCGTAGATGATGGGCTTCATTGCTTCCTCCTGTTCGCTGCGTCGGTTCTTTTGTTCCAGCATACCCCGATCCTAGAACGACCGGCATTCGTAGTTTTCCGCACGGGCTGGATCGCCCGACCCTCTGTAGTGGGGGTAGCGGGGATGCTCGCACAGCGGACGGGAGGCGCCGACCGCATGCGTGGCCGGGCCCATGTCGACGACCACGAGGTTCCCGGGCGCCTCACCGCTGGCGACCCACCGCTCGAGAGAGCCGATCGCATCGAACTTCGACGGCGTCCCGATCCCGTAGTGGGAACCGCCCGGGGCGATATACAGGCGCACGCCCTGTGCAAGCCGGTCAGGGCCGACGACCTTCGCGACGGCATCATGGTAGGCGATGCCGCTATATCCGCTCTGCGCCGAGTCACCGGTATTGTCGGTGATGATCAGCTTGCCGCCGCGATCGAGGAAGGACGACAGGTCGGGATTGGTGGAGTCGATGATGGCAGACACCTTCTGGATCCGCTCCCGGAACTTCAGAGGATCGAAGTTGTAGGTGTCGAACGCGGGATCCTGGGCAATGAAGTAGCGAACGAACATCTGCCCGAAGAACGGGACGTTGCCCTGTCCCTGCGGACGGTCCGAACCCGGAAGCTGCGGACGAGCCGGTGCCCCTTTCCCCGTCACCCAGGTTGCCCAGCCGTCCCTGAAGCTCTCCCGCCCCGAGACGCCGAATCCCTCGAAGCCGGTAACACCGTAGGCAAGCTGGAAGGGCAACACATGCGGCTCACGGTAGATCTTGACGGTCGAGATCTCCAGGTCCGAAAGGCACGAGGGGCCGGTGTCGCTCCCGCCGGGGCAGCGCAGGACGATCGGATCGTGCTTGCAGCCCATGTACCGACCGATGATCTGGTCCTTGATGCCGTCCGACTCGTCACAGGCCTCAAGCGAGGATTTCGTCAGCAGATCGATCTTCGCGTTCGTCAACCAACCGCCGTCGGAGAGGGCTGCGACAAGCCGGTTGCCGCTGAGCTGGATGCCGGTGAAGTTCAGCACAGGGGTGACGGCGAGGACGCCGTCATAGTCGGACGGAAAGCGCTGTGCGACCATCAGGGCCTCGCGGCCGCCATTCGAGTGGCCGGCAAAGAAACTCTTGGACGGTGACGCGCCGTAGTAGCGGTTGATCACGCTGAAGGCGACGTCCTTCGTCTTCTTCAGCGCCTCGAAGCCAAAGTTCCTCAACGCCTCGTCATTGAGGGCGAAGTCAAAGGTAAAGTCGCCGCCGTTGTTGGTGTGGCCGGAATCGCTCCCGAATGTCGCATAGCCGCGCGAGATGGGCAGCGGGGCATCAAGCGGCTGGGGGTATCGCTGGGACAATCCGGTCACGAGATTGCCGTTCATCCCGCCTCCGCCATAATGCATGGCATAACGGTTCCAGGCGCTCGGCAGGCTGACCTGGAAGTTGATGTCCGGTGCGTTCGGATCGACAGGCTTGATGACCCCTCTCACCTCACAATACTCAGGGAGGGCAAGCTGGATCCCGTTTGGCGTGACCTTCTTCTCCGCCGCAGGCTTGGCAACGGCGGAGGTGACGACCGCCCCGCCCGTCGGAAGGCCGATGGATCCCTGCGCGATGCGCATCTCCTTCAGCGAATTGCATTGAACGGCCGGCTTCGTGCTGGATTCTGTCTGCGCGCCTGCCTGCGTCGCGCTAGCAATCCCCGCGAGCGTCAGCAAGGCATGTCTCAGGTGGCGTTTTCTCATGGCGTATACTCCCTCGTCTGCGTTCTCGTTGGCTCGATTTGGACGCAAGATCACTCGGCTGCCGCCTCGGAACACGAGCGGCACGCTAGGACGGATCGATGCAGCGCGCCGCCCACGGGTCGGCGACCGGCTGTTGCGGCTCCTGAAGTGAACCTGGGGATCAGGTGTATTCACCTTTGATCCGGGCATGAGGCGAGTGTACGGGGCACCAACCACCCATCAATGCATCAATCCTGCATTCTCCTGGACTTTTCGAACATCGCCCAACCGCACTGGAATGCGTATCGACACTCCAGGCAATCAGGCCGCATGAAGCAGCCGGTGCACAAAAGCGACCTTGTGAAGGGCAATCCGCGCGCCATACGGCTGATACCTCGGACTGGGCCTAGTCCCAGGCGGCAGGGTCTGGCAATCCCTGAGCCTTCAGTTCGCCGCAGTTGCCTGAATGGCCCTGAAGGTCATGGGTGACATGCCGGTCTTTTGCTTGAAGAGGCGGGTAAAGTAAGCGGGCTCCTCGAACCCAAGCGCAAAAGAGATTTCCTTAACGCTCAACGTCGTGAACGTTAGGTAGCGCTTCGCCTCCAGCACCAGCCTCTGATGGATCAGGCCCAAGGCGGTTTCGCCGAAGGTCTCGCGACAGATCCGGTTGAGATGGGTCGAGGTAATGCCGAGCTGACTGGCATATGACGGGATTCTTCGATGGCTGCGATAATCCTGGTCGACGATCTGACGGAACCGTAGGGCATGCTCCCGGGAGCGGGAGGGTTCGCTCGATGGAGGCTGGCTCTTCCTTTTCTGCACGCGGTACAGCGCGACCATGATCAGGAACAGCCGTGCCTCCATGGTCTGGCGCCGTACGGGCGCATGCGCCTGCAACTCGGACACGATCGCGTCGATATCCGAATTAAGGCTATGGGCGAGATCATGGTGGCCTTCGACCGCAACGATCTGGACCGACCGGAAGTTTTCCGCCAGGTCGGCAGTGGCGCCCAGGATCTCGGCAACGCGATTGGCGAACACGGTCATGACGGTGCCTTCCACGTCCGGCGTGAAGGTGTAGCCATGGACCACCATTGGCGGCAGCGTGACGATGCAGGGCGGGTCGATCCCTATGCCCTGTCCGTCGACGAGCAAGTGACCGCTGCCTTGCGTCAGGTGAAGGATCTGGAACAGCGTCTGATGGCGGTGCGGCTGGATGACATAGTCATGCAAACGACTGCGGGCCTGAATCGACTCGCAGTGGATCCAGCCCACGCCGGGGGCGTCCGTGGCCTCTCCGTACAGGGCATAGGTCGGAATCGTGCCGTTCGCCACATTCGCCTCGTGCCGCAGCGTTGGTGATTACCTTTCGGTCGGTCTGAACAGCGCACTTGAGCGTGCTGTGGCGAAGCCGCGAACGAACCAATGTGGCAGTTCACGGCTTCACGCTACCTGACCGCCTTGTACCCAACTCAATCCGTCGTTCCGCCGACCCGCATCGCGCGGTCCGGCACGGTCCAGATCAGCAGCGGAACACAGATCAGAAGCAGCGCCGCGATGCCGTATATGCCCAGTGTCAGGTCGCCCGTCTGGGCCTTGATGTAGCCCAGGACGGATGGGCTCACGAAGCCAGCCGTGATTCCGATCGTGCTCACCAGCGCGATTCCCGTTGCCGCGGCGGCCCGCCCGAAGTAGGTCGGCGGCAAGGTCCAGAAGAGCGGCCCCAGCGCCGTCAGCCCGATATTGGCCACGCACAGAGATGCCAGGAGCGTGTAGGTCGATCCTTTGAGCCATGCTGCCATCAGCAATCCGCCGGCGGCCAGGAGGAAGCAGGCAACCAGATGCCAGCGGCGTTCCTTGAAGAAGTCGGAGCTGAAGTTCATCGCCAGGAGGCCGGCAATTCCGCACAGCATGGGGATCGTTGAGAGAAGGCCAATGTTCATGATCTGCGACACGCCGCTCTCGCGGATGAGGGTCGGAAGCCAGAAGTTGAAAAGGTAGAACCCGCAAGTCGGCACGAAGTAAACGAAGGCCAGCAGATAGGCGACAGGATCCTTCAACGTTGCCGCACCCGGATGACCCGACTTGGCAGGCGCCCGCTCCTCGTCCTGCCGCAGTTTTTCGAGCAGGTGAGCCTTCTCCGAATCCGTCAGCCACGGAGCCGTCTGCGGGCTTTCGTGCAGGTAGAGGTAGCACATGATGCCCAGGAGGCAGGCCGGAATGCCTTGGACGATGAAGACCCATTGCCACCCCTGCAAGCCAAGGGCTCCGTCGAGTCCGCTCATGATGGCACCTGTGAGTGGGCCGACGATCGTACCGCCCAGCGGGAGCGCGAGGAAGATGACCGCCGTCACCCGGCCGCGCTGGGCACTGGGGAACCACCAGGTCAGGTAGAGCACCACGCCCGGGAAGAAGCCGGCCTCGAAGGCTCCCAGCAGCAAGCGCAGGATATAGAACTGGGTCGCCGAGGTGACCCAGGCGGTGGCAATGACGACCAAGCCCCAGAGGAACATGATGCGCAGGAAGGTCTTGCGGGCGCCGATACGCTGAAACAGCAGGTTGCTGGGGAGTTCCAGCAGCGCGTAGGTCAGGAAGAAGATGCCGGCCGCAAACCCGAACTGCGCGGCATTGATGCCAACGGCATTTCCCATCTGCAATTGCGTGAAGCCGATGTTGACGCGATCGAGGAACGCGACGCAGTACCCTGCAACGAGCAACGGCACGATGCGCCAGAACGTTTTTTGAAAGATCCGGCCTTCGTCGACTGCCGCGGTCCCCACCTCGGCTACCCTCACGTTGTACATGAAACCCTCCCTTAGTTGTGACTACCTCGGCAGAACGGCCATTTTCGTTATGTTCTGCGACCGTATGCTCGAGCGTCTGTATAGGATCAGTCCGGCCGTACCGGATTCCGGACGACCGTCTGGTCGATCGCGCCGAAGATCGATTGACCATCTTGACCCAAGGCCTCGATCCGGACGGTATCGCCGAAGCTCAAGAAATCCGTCGTCGCTGCATTGGATTGAATGATTTCGAACCCACGTCGCTCTGCAATGCAGGCGGAGCCAACGCGGTCCGGGTCGCCTTCCGAGACGGTACCGGATCCGAGAATCGTGCCGGCTCCCAGCGCACGGGTGGCCGTGACATGCCGAATGATGTCAGGGAATCCGAAGTCCATGGCACCGCCGAACGGTTCACCGAAGCGTCGGCCGTTGAGCGATACATGAAGTGGTAGGTGGATCCGCCCGTCGACCCAACGATCACCGAGTTCGTCCGGCGTGACCGCAACGGGTCCGAAGCTCGTGGCGGGCTTGGCCGCGATCCAGCCAAACCCGGTTTTCATCTCGGAGGGTGCAAGGGTGCGCAAGGACCAGTCATTGATCAGGACCAGAAGGCGGATTGCCTTCTGGGCTTCCTCAGCCGTCGCCATCATCGGGACATCGCCGAGGATGACACCGAACTCGCCCTCGAAGTCGATGCCGTGCTCAACGCTTGGGAACGGAACGTCCTGCGCGGGGCCCAGCATTCGGTCGGAAGCACCCTGGTAGACGAGCGGCGTGGCGCCCTGGGGGTTGTTGATCCGGAAGGCCTTGGCCATCAACTCGCCATGGGCCAGGAATGCCGATGCATCGAGCCACTGGTAGGCTCGCGGCAACGGCGCCAGACAATGGGACGTCTCGAACGCAAATGCGCCAGCGACCTCACGGTGGTTCAGCCTCCGATAGAGGTCGTTCAGGGCTGGCAAGGCCTCGTCCCACGCATCGAGCGCGTTCTGAAGCGTGCGCGGCTCGGCAAGAGCCGCCAGCGTCAAATCCCTGGAAACGACGACAAGCCTTCCGTCACGGCTGCCGTCAGAGAGCGTGGCCAGCTTCATGGTGTCTGATGTCCCATGTCTTCATTCCTTGGGTGAGCCTCGACGCACGGATCCTGTCCCGCCTCATGGAAGGCAGGTTCGTGCAGCGGGCACGGTGATATCGCTGGTGGAAGTCTGGAGAGACGACCCTGGTCCTCAGCCCTTCCGGCCGAAAGGCAACGGGCGCGGCTCTCCAGACGATCTAGCGTGCGGGATCCTTGAGACCGAACACGGTTCTCGCCTCCGCCGGGGTTGCAGGGTCGCGCGCAAGGGAACCCGCGAGCCTGACGGCAGCCTCCACGAGATCGTGGTTACGTCGTCCGGGCTCGCCATTCGGCAGGTAGATGTTGTCCTCGAAGCCGACACGGACCGTGTCGCAGTTCATGGCAAGCCCGAGAGCCGCCATCGTGAACTGGGCACGGCCGGCGCCGAGGACGCCCCACTTCGCGTTGGGGAAAAGACGCTCCTGTTCGTCACGCGAGTAGACCAGGGCCCGCGCCGTCGGCGGGGTGTTGCCGATGCCACCGCCGTGGAGCATCCACAGGTTACTGGCATGGCGGTCGATGATTCCCTCGTCCGCAAGGCGGGACAGGCGATGCACCACATTGACCTCTGTCAGCTCGAACTCGACGGTCGAGCCGATCCGGTAGACATGAGGCAGGGTCGTGCGCAGGAAGTTGGGCGAGTTCATATACGGGGTCTCGCCCGGATAGCCGCCCTCCGGATGATAGAAGTCCATGGAACCCGCTGCGATGCCGTAGAGGTCGGGGCGCGGCTCGATGTTCAGGAGGGCAAGGCGCTCGTCGTCGGTCGGCCAGATGAAGTCGCCTGTCGTGGGATCGCGACGAACGCCGATGCCATTTGTGGTCTGGATCAGGACGTCGCACTTGTCCCGGATGCGCCTAATGATCTCGCTATAGACCACCGGGTCGCCCGTGTTCCGGCCACTTTCGTCGCGGGCATGGACATGGATGATCGCGGCGCCTGCCTTGTAGCAGAGGTAGGCATCCTCTGCGATCTCAGCCGGGGTGATCGGCACCTTGGCGCCGTCTCGATCGCGCTGCATTCCGCCATTGAGGGCGGCGACGATCACGATTTTTTTGTTGGGCACGGGCATCTCCCTGTGAACGCACTTTTGGCTGTTGTTGACGCTCACGATAGCGGGAGGCTAAAATATGTAAACACTAAATTTGTGCATCAAAACAGAAAATATCGATATTTTGGCGGTGAACATGGATGCCCTCCCCCTTCAGTCGTCGGATAGCCTAGCTGCCAAGGCGGCCGAGCACATTGCGGCCCAGATCTTGGCCGGCGAACTCCAGCCGGGCGAGCGGCTCAACATCCGGGACCTGGTCGCAAAGACCGGGATCGGGTCGACGCCCTTGCGTGAGGGGCTGTCCAGGCTGATCGCCCGGGGGTTGGTAAAGGTGATCGACCAGCGTGGCTTCCGCGTTGCGGACATGAGCCCGGCCGACCTCATGGATATCATCCGCACCCGCCTCCCGCTTGAGATGGAAGCTCTGCGTCTGTCCATCGAGCATGGCGACGACCAGTGGGAGGCCGGGGTCGTCGCGACACTCCATCGTCTCGTGAACTACATGTCCTGGGCGCCGGAGGACGCGCGTGAGGCGGCCACGGGATTCGACGCGGTCCACAAGGCCTTTCATATGGCGCTGATCTCGGCCTGCGGTTCGCCGCGCATGTTGGCCTTCCTCGATGTTCTTTACGACCAGGGCTTCCGGTACCGCCACCTGATGCTCAAGAACCGCAAGCCTCGGGAGCACTTGCAGCGGGTGCAGCGCATCGACGAGCACAGGATCCTTGCCGAGTATTCCATCAAGAGGGACGCTGCCCGTGCGTGCGAGATCCTCCGCCACCACCTGATGACATTTGCCGACGACGTGTTTCCACCCGGTGCCGCTCGTTGATCCAAAGCCGCACCAACGTAGCACGCTGTGACCTTCCATGCGTGTGCCCACGGGGTCCACTCGTGTTCGGCGATGGCCGGGAGCCATCAAACCCTGCTCACCGGCGTTGTGGAATACCACGCAGCGAGCGTCGCTTCCATCTCGTTTCATGCCTACCATCGGATGGTCTGGTTTGGGTCAAACTTTCACGTTCCGGCCACCGAACGAATGTCGGCTCTCAAGCGCTAAAGCGAACCAATCTCTAGCGTCTCAGGCGTGCCAAAGGGAGACCTTCCCGAGCCGTGGTCTGGAGGGTTGAACGTCTCGGTGAGTTGAGCTTGCCTATTGCAGACGTTGATCAGAGGCGCTTGCCGGTCTGCTCGTCGAAGAGGTGGACGAGGCGCGGATCGGGCGTGACGCGGATCTGCTGGCCCGGCTGCGCGTCGACGCGCTCGCGGAACACGCCGACCACGTCCGAACCGCCGAACTTGGCGAACACCTGCGTCTCCGAGCCGGTCGGCTCGACCACCGCCACCTCGGCCGGCACCCCGTTCGCCTCGTCCAGCATGAAGTGCTCGGGCCGGATGCCGTAGATGATCGGCTGGCCGTCCGAGGCCGCCGGGGCGTTGGCCACCGGCAGGGTGATGCCGCTCGCGGTCACGAACCGGCCGCCCTGCAGATGGCCCTTGAGGAAGTTCATCGCCGGCGAGCCGATGAAGCCGGCCACGAACAGGTTGGCCGGACGGTCGTAGAGCTCGAGCGGCGCGCCGACCTGCTCGACCACGCCGTCGTGCATGACCACGATCTTGTCGGCCATGGTCATGGCCTCGATCTGGTCGTGGGTGACGTAGATGGTGGTGGTCTTCAGGCGCTGGTGCAGGGCCTTGATCTCGGTGCGCATGGCCAC
>NZ_QDGA01000032.1 GCF_003347665.1 Microvirga calopogonii | reverse complement strand
GGAAAAGGCCGACGTGGCGGTGGCGCCGGGTATTGGCTTCGGCGAGCACGGCGACGAGTATGTGCGCATCGCCCTCGTGGAGAACGAGCAGCGCATCCGCCAGGCCGCGCGCAACATCCGCAGGTTCTTCGACACTGCCGACCAGACGCTCCACAACGTGGTGCCCCGAGCAGCACAGGCACAGTAGCTGTTTCAACCTGATGCCATGCCCTGGTTGAGAGTGTATCAGGATCCCGAGGCGGCCTGTGAGCTGCCTTGCTGAACGAAAGGGCCGCGCTGACGTGCAGGACTATATCCGCAGGATCCTCTCCGCTCCGGTTTATGACGTCGCGATTGAAAGCCCGCTTGATGCGATGCCGCGCCTGTCCCAGCGCTTGGGTAGTCCTGTTCGGCTCAAGCGCGAGGATCTCCAGCCGGTGTTCTCGTTCAAGCTGCGTGGCGCCTATGCCAAGATGGCAGGTCTCCCACGCGAGGCCCTCGAGCGGGGAGTGATCTGCGCGTCCGCCGGCAATCACGCCCAGGGCGTGGCCGTTGCAGCCAAGAAGCTTGGCGCCAAGGCCATGATCGTGATGCCGCGCACCACTCCGACGATCAAGGTTCAAGCCGTGAAAGGGCAGGGCGGTCGCGTGGTCCTGCACGGCGAGAGTTTTGACGAAGCCTATTCCCATGCGCGGCAGCTTGAGGCGGAGAAGGGCCTCACCTTCATCCATCCCTATGACGATCCCGCCGTGATTGCCGGGCAGGGCACGGTGGGCATGGAGATCCTGCGCCAGCATCCCGATCCGCTCGAGGCGGTGTTCGTGCCGATCGGGGGAGGGGGCTTGGCTGCGGGCGTGGCGGTCTACACCAAGTTCCTGCGGCCCGAGGTCAAGGTGATCGGCGTCGAGCCGGAGGACGCGGCCAGCATGGCGGCCGCCCTGGCCGCCGGTGAGCGCATCATCCTGAATCAGGTTGGACTGTTTGCCGATGGCGTGGCGGTGCGTCAGGCCGGGGAGGAGACCTTTCGCCTGTGCCGCGAGCTGCTCGACGGGGTGATCACCGTCAGCACCGATGAGATCTGCGCGGCGGTCAAAGACATCTTCGAGGACACCCGAGCGATTGCCGAGCCGTCGGGCGCCGTCAGCCTGGCGGGACTGAAGAAGTACGTGGAACGCGAGGGATCGCGGCCGGAGGGGCTGGTGGCGATCAACAGCGGCGCCAACATGAACTTCGACCGGCTTCGGCACATCGCCGAACGGGCTGAGCTCGGCGAGCACCGCGAGGCTCTCTTGGCAGTGGCCATTCCCGAACAGCCCGGCAGCTACCGTCGCTTTATCCAGCTGCTGGGCAAGCGCTCGATCACCGAGTTCAACTACCGCTACTCGGATCCTCAGGCGGCGCAGATCTTCGTCGGCGTGCAACTCTCGGAAGGCGACCTGGAAAAGCAGCAGATCATCGCCATGCTGCGGGAGCAGGGCTATGCCGTGCTCGACCTGAGCGACAACGAGATGGCCAAGCTGCACGTACGCTACATGGTCGGCGGACACGCGCCCGGCCTTCAGGACGAGCTGATCTTCCGCTTCCAGTTCCCGGAGCGGCCCGGCGCCCTCCTGAAGTTCCTCAACGGGCTGTCCGGGAGCTGGAACATCTCCCTGTTCCACTACCGCAATCACGGTGCCGATTACGGGCGGGTGCTGGCCGGTATCCAGGTTCCCACCGCGGAGCGCGCGCAGCTCAAGCGCAGTCTGGAAGAGCTTGGATACCCGTACTGGGACGAGAGCGACAATCCAGCGTACCGCTCCTTCCTGAACCGGGGCACAGAGGATCCACCCGCCCGCGTCTGAGGCATAACTGCCCACGCGCTCCTTCTCGGCTGGGGATTGTGCTGGAACGCTCTGCCCGGAGGGCTTCGGCCATAAGCCTTGTCTTATGAGGTGGTGTCGCTCAGGCTGGAGCAGCTTTGTTCTTCGTGAGAATGCCGCCTACACCGTCGCCCTTTTGACGGTTCAAACTGGATAGTTGATCCTCGCGATCCGGATGGTCTCTTTCTCCAAGACTATCGATTGAGGTCAGCGTGCGGGTCCGGCCGCTAGCTTGATTTTCCGTGTCGGCTTGCCACCCTCGGACTGAGAGCTCAGGTGCAAGGGGAGGGCGAGTTGCTTCTTGCCTCGCACAGGGGCTTCCCTCAGCCCAGCCCACTTGAGCCATTGCTGGAAATGAAGGTTGGCGGCCTGTTGAGCCTTCCTCTGCGTATCCTCAATCCCCTGCAATCTCACTCCGGCTGAGGCCGGAACGTCATTGAGATACCAACGAAAACGACCCTCGTTGCTTCCGTTCGAAACACGATACACCCGCGCGAAGACGTGCAGGTGCAGGCTGCCCACCACATCATCAGGGCTGTTGTCGTCAGGAATGGTTGGCTTCCACCGCAGTGCCATCGATCGCCTTTCTCAGCACTGGCTCTGATTACGCAGTAAGAGCTAAGCTCGACTTTGGCCAATTCTGCGGGCCAGTCGGCCACCTGCGGGTCAGTCCGGATCGGCAAATCTCACCAGGCTCATGAGCGCGTCCATCACGGCAATCCGATAGATTGCGGTCGCAAACCGGCGATCATTGGCAATCGCGTCGGCATCGCCATGCACGCGCTCCAGCATGGTATCGAACACCTCCTCCATCATCTCGGCATCCACCGGCACGACAACCCCGCACGTCATCGCAAACGCCTCCGGTGTGCTCAGCCGCATTGCCAGCGAGGTGCCAGGATGAGCCGTCTGCTCCAGATGCTCGTCGACCAGCCAGACCTCGTCCTGGCGCATGAGATCCAGCATCACCAAGCCAGCCGTCTCATGCCGGCGCTCAACCCGCCAGACCGAGAAGCGGGCCCGGAGCAGGGCCTGCAGCATCACGTCCTCATCCGAGCCGGGCGCCGCGGCAGCGTGGCGAACATAGCGGTCCATCCCGCGCGAGCGGCCCGGCGGGGCGGTGTAGAGGGCCAGGTCGTACGCCAACGTCACCTCGTCCAGGCTCTCGGCCACCAGCATCTTGCCGACCGTAAGACCTAAGCGGCGCGCCTGCTCCATCAGGGCCGAATCCGGCACAAAGCGCAGGGCCTCGTTGTGATGGTGGGTGCTGATCGCGCGCAGATGACGATAGCGCGTCAGGATCTCGGTCCGACCCATTTCGGCCATGGCGACCTCCCAGGCTCTTGAGCCTGATTGTGGGAGATCCTGGCCATGCCCGTCCAGCCCCATGTTCCTGACCACCTGTCCACCTGGCTCGATCCGTTCCGGTCCTGCCTGACCGGGCCAACCTTCCGCCATGCCCTCGTGCTCGTTCTGGGCGCCCTTCTCACCCCGGGGCGCCGCACCGTCACGGCCATGCTCACCGTGGTCGGCCTCGCCCGCAGCCGCAGCTTCACGAACTATCACCGCGTGCTCAACCGCAACCAGTGGTCCAGCCGCGAGCTGGCGCGTCGCCTGCTCGGTCTGCTGGTGGCGAGCTTCGTGCCGGCCGGGCCCATCATTATCGCGCTGGATGACACTCTCGAACGTCGCTGGGGCGGCCGGATCAAGGCTCGTGGCATTTACCGGGATCCGGTCCGCTCCTCCCATGGCCATTTCGTCAAAGCCTCGGGCCTGCGCTGGCTATCCGTCATGCTGCTCGTCCCGATCCCGTGGGCCGGTCGCGTGTGGGCCTTGCCCTTCCTGACCGTGTTGGCGCCCTCCGAGCGCTTCTCGCGCGAGCATCGCCAGCGTCACAAGGCGCTCACGGACTGGGCCCGGCAAGCTCTCCTCCAGGTCGCCCGCTGGCTGCCGGACCGACGCATCGTGGCGGTGGCCGATCAGAGTTTCGCAGCGATTGACCTGTTGAATGCGGTTCGGCATCGCCTGTGCATGATCACACGTCTGCGTCTGGATGCGCGCCTGTTCACGCCGGCTCCGCGCCGTCGGCCCGGAATCCGAGGGCGCCCCCGCATGGTCGGGCACCGTCTGCCGAGCCTGGCCGACCGCCTGGTCCATCCCAAGACGGCGTGGCGGCGGGTCTGGATCGACGGTTGGTACGGCGGTGGCGAACGCCTGATCGAGTTCATCTCCGGCACGGCGATCTGGCACCATCCCGGCAAGCACGTGCCGATCCGCTATGTTCTGGTGCGCGACGTGGCCGGCCTCCTCAAGCCTCAGGCGTTTCTGTGCACGGACCTCGAGGCCGATCCTCTTGAGATCGTACGCTGGTTTGTGCGGCGCTGGAGCACCGAGGTGACCTTTGCCGAGGCTCGCCGCCATCTGGGGATGGAGACGCAACGGCAATGGTCGGACAAGGCGATCGCCCGCACGACACCAGCCCTGCTGGGGCTGTTCTCGCTGGTGAGCCTCTGGACCGATGATCCCGCCATTCGGCGTTTGGCTCGCCCACGGTGTGCCGCCTGGTACGACAAGCGCACGATCACCTTCAGCGATGCTCTGGCGGCCGTCCGACGCTCGCTCTGGGCCGCCGCGGTTTCCAATGGGTCACGCCGGCCCACCAACATGACAAAATCCCAAATCGATGTTCTGAACCGATTGACAGCGACACTCTGCTACCCAGCATAAATGGCCAAAGTCGAGCTAAGGAGGTGTTATTGAGCTCGTAAGAGGAGCAAAATCCTTATCTCCGACTGCGCAGTCGCAGCAAAGTGCGATGCGAACTGCTGTTTGTGGCGAGGCCAACGTGAGTTGAGTCAACGAGGATGTCACATTAATCGAGTATGGCGATTCCAATGGCTGTAGAAGTGATGTTTCACACCAGCAGGATCGCCGAATTGTCTCAACACGAGGTCTCTCGTTGCTCATGCAGGCTTGTGTTCCTCATGAGCACTGCATCACTGTCGCTAAGTTCAGGGTCTGTCATCGCCATTTCTGCTGTTGCCGTCGCTCAGCAGGGTTGCGTTGACTGCGGTGTCGGATAGCTGATCGAGGCTGCGGGTCAGCTCGTGAATGATCCAGCGTCTAGCCCGGCGTGCTGAGGATCGTTTCATCACCATCCTCCAAAGCTCCAAGAACGTCAGCGGCGCGGTCTGCGCGGTGTATCGATCGTGACGAGGTTTCCAGTGATCGGATCAAGAATGGTCATGGGCAGTCCTCTCGCGCTCAGACACAGGACCAATGCCGTGCCTGCCATTTGGATCAAGTCCGATTGAGATTGTGGTTACGAGACAGTTACTGCACCGGGACGCTTACGTCCCCAAAGCAGACCGAGGCGGTTCATCCGCGCCCCGGCTGCTTTGGAGGAGAGGGCTGATCCGAATCTCAGCGGATCAGTCAGCCGATGGTCGCGGCAATATGGTTAACGGATTGCTAAGAACCCATCCCGCGGCTGCCCGAACTGACTCGTGCCTGTTAATGGTCTGGTAACCACTTTTGGCGCCGAATGGGTCTGCTGACGGGGATATCCGGCACTGCTCCAATCTGGTCCGGCCTCGATGCTATTGCTGCCACTCGATCTCGCGTGTGCCTGCGTGGGTGCCGTGCCTCCTCACGGTCTCTCTGGAGAAATGCCAGCGATGAAGAAGCCAAGACCAAAGCACACCAAAGCAAAGACGAAGGGCAAACAGGGCAGGGTTCTCGTCGTGACCTCCGGCAAGGGAGGAGTGGGCAAGACCACCTCAACGGCAGCGCTAGGAGCGGCACTCGCTCAGAACGGACAGAAGGTGGTGGTCGTCGATTTTGATGTCGGGCTGCGGAATCTCGATCTGGTCATGGGCGCAGAGAGACGGGTGGTGTTCGATCTGATCAATGTCATCAAAGGCGAGGCTAAGCTCTCACAGGCCCTCATTCGGGATAAGCGCCTCGACACGCTTGCACTTCTGCCAGCCTCGCAAAGCCGCGACAAGGACAGTTTGACCCAAGATGGAGTCGCACGGATCATCGCTGATCTTCGCACGCTGTTCGACTGGGTGATCTGCGACAGTCCAGCCGGCATCGAGAAGGGTGCGACGCTCGCGATGCGGCACGCCGATGTCGCTGTTGTCGTGGTGAACCCGGAGGTGTCCTCGATCCGCGATGCCGATCGGATCATCGGCATGCTCGATGCCAAGACAGCCAAAGCCGAAAGCGGCCAGCGCATCGACAAGCATCTGCTGCTCACCCGCTATGATCCTGTCCGTGCCCGGCGTGGCGAGATCATGAAGGTGGAGGACGTGCTGGAGATCCTCTCTATTCCGTTGTTGGGCATCATCCCTGAAAGTGGTGAAGTGCTGCCGAGCTCAAATGTTGGAGCTCCAGTCACCCTGGGCTGTCCTGGCAGTGCACCGGCTCAGGCCTACCTTGACGCGGCGCGGCGCCTGAAGGGAGAGGATACCGAAATTGTTACCGCTGCCGATAAGCCTCGCCTGTTGCACAGACTGTTCACCCGACGCGCCGCATAGAGTTGTGGGCTTCTCTCACAAGAGCGGGATCTGATACAGCTTGGGAAGTAATCATCCAAAATATATTCTATCATCTGCAGGCTTATGAGCCTGCAGATGATAGGCCTTGCGTTCTCAAGGTTGACGTCATGCAAGCGCGATCTTAAGTCACCATCTTTCCTCATTGATAGTCAGCATGTGAGATGAAGCGGACCACCAAGCCTTTCTCTGTCGAGATCAGGAAATCCCGCGTTCCGGGTCAGCCTCATCACCTCCCGCCGAAACGCCTGTTTGAGCCGGCACCAGTTGAGCCCGCCGAGAACTTCCAAAAGAGAGAGCCAGAGGCAACTACCAAGCCATCTCCTATCCCACGCATCCTGCCGAGCATTGTCGAAACGATGTGGAGCAGCTCGGGTCCCGCTGAACCTGTCCGCCGCACGCAGTCTGCAGACGCGAAATCCGTTCATGACATTCAGTCAATTCAGATTGAATGTGCGAAAGCCAGTTCGCGGAAGCCGAGGAGGAAGGCTCCTGGAGGTGTTGAACAGATCGAATTTTCCCCAATCGCAAGTGATCTTGAGGAAACACCAGAGGCTGAGCTTATTTGGCCATCAGCGGGGACACGGACGAAAGCGGTCGAGCGCAGACTAACTAAGCGCCAGGCTGCCGCTACTCAACTGCCGCGACATGAGCGGTGGAAGCGGCGCCTTCACCCTGCATCCTGGTGAGGTGAGTCCAAGTCGGGGCCAGACAGATCGGGCCGGATGCCTGGGCAGGGCGAATAGCCAAATCATGCTCGCCGCGCAGTTGTTGCATGAGGCATGCTGCAATGCAAAGGGGCGCGATATCAGACCTCGACATTAGGCTGGGCCTTTGGCCTAGCTTTTTCGTATCGTGACGGTACCGATCCATGATGTGTATGAATGCTCCGTTTAACCTCTTCCTAATCGGGATCGAGGGATAGTGCCCAATGCAACTCGCCCTTGGTCAAAGCCATGGGCCTGATGGTTTTTTCCCTTTGGGTGTCACGTTGGGTACGTCCAATGAGCAAAGAACATCCTGCTGCCTATGGAGCTGAAGCGATGTTGGCGCGTGGTTGTCCCAGTCCGGGGAAACTGACGCCTAGGATCTGTCGGGAGAAATTCATCTGCCGGGCTGACGCTCTCACCTGGATGAACGCGGCTGAAGGTCACCGAGCCATCGCATTCGCTAGAGGGGATGGCGTTTTACATGCATAGAGGCTGATCGGCTGCCAAGTTGCCACTTGGTACTTGCCGGCACCCTGTGAAGGCTGCTGCAAGCCGTGCTCAATATCAACCCAGCACAAGATCTTTGCCCGCCATATATCGGGTTCTATCGCCTGGCCGATTAAGGATGTTTGCAGAATCTCATACCATTCCATCGCAGGTACTGCCTACACTCGCCTGAACCTTTCACAGGGTTTGAGGCATGAAGCGGTTGGTGACGGTCACCGGTCCTATCACAGCCGCCCAGCTGGATGGGTACCTCATCGAGGAAAGGCTGTTGGATCAGATCATGATCCAGGTCAGCGACAGGGGCGACGGCAACTTGGAGGTCGCCTTTCAGGAGCGGGATCAGCGCTATCTTTCGCAGTTCTCTGCCGCACAGCAAGCCGAGTGGCTGCAGGAAGCAATGATCCATATCGAAGCTGGGTGTCCGCTGGAGACGCCTGATGGGAGGTCTGCCTGGATCACTGACGCAGTGCCAGCCAGACCACAATCCTCCATCAAAGCGATGAGACCAGCGCGACAGGAACACGACCTACCACCAGCTCTGGAGTTCTTGAGGCGAAGCTAACTCTTGTTCTCGGTCAGACCGAGCTTCAGAAACAGATGGGCTGCCAGCAACGCATCGTTTAAGGCGTCGTGCTCGGCACGCAGGTGAGCAATGCTGATGCCGGCCTGCGAGCAAGCCTGACGGAGCTTGCCAGGAAGACCGGATCGCTTGGCCAGGGCCATGGTGCAAAAGAAGCGTTCCCGTGGATACGTCGGCCGTGCCGCGCGCTCGAACTCCCGTTTGAGAGTGTTGTACTCGTAGGCGTAGTTGTGAGCGACGATTGTGTCATCGCCCACGTAGTCGATTAGATCGTGAACGACGTTCTCGAAATACGGCTCCTCCTCCACGTCGGCTAGGGAAATTCGATGTACCGCGTAGCAGAAAGGGCTCATGGCGGACCGGGGCTTGACCCGTCGGACAAACGAGCGCGGGGAGATAGCCCCGCCGATGACCTCAACGGCGGCGATCTCGATGATATGATCGTAAGATTGCGCGGTTTCGACGTCGATGACAATGTACCTGTCTTCCGGCTTCATTGGGTATATCGTCGATGTTTCGTGGGTCGATGGGAGGTTTAGTCGTGTATAACCCATTCGATACCGGAAGCTGGTGATGAATGATACAGAAGTTCCAAGTTGCTAACGTCGCAGGGTATGCGACCATCAATGGTGCCCTATCGGCAGCTGCACGCACCACGAACTCAGGATCAAGGGGTCAGGGTTTTGCCACGGGGTCGACGTACCTGATCCAGTGTTCTTGTGCTGCATTCAAGGAGTGCGCTTTAGCGCAGAGCTTCCAACCTTCAAGGGGTCGATTTGGAATGCCAGATCTGCGGATTGCGCCGACAGCGTAGCCCTATTCAGATCTCCTGTTTTTCGGCACGCTGATCCAAACAGGGAGACAGAGCCATGCCGCATCCACTTCGATCACTTGCGTTTGCAACCTCACTGATCGTTCTTGGGGGCCTCACGACCAATCCTTCGAGGGCTCAGTCCCCTGTTCCTGATCTCGAGCAGCAAGTCCGCTCCAAGGCGGCACAGATCGAGGAGAAGCTGATCGCCTGGCGGCGCGATATCCATCAGCACCCCGAGCTGGGTGAACAGGAAACGCGGACAGCTGGCCTCGTCGCCGAGCATCTCTCAAAGCTTGGCCTCGACGTGAAAACCGGTGTCGCCCGGACCGGGGTGGTGGCTGTGCTCAAGGGAGCAAAGCCCGGTCCGGTCGTGGCGCTCAGGGCCGACATGGACGCCTTGCCCGTCAAAGAACCGGATGGGCTGCCCTTTGCCTCCAAGGCGAAAGGAAAGTATCTCGGCCGTGACGTCGATGTGATGCATGCCTGTGGTCATGATGCTCATACGGCCATTCTAATGGCAGTTGCCGAAGTGCTCGCGGGCATGAAGGACGAGTTGCCCGGAACAGTGAAGTTCATCTTCCAACCGGCTGAGGAAGGGCCCAGTCTCTATGCGGCCGGGTCCGACAAGATCTGGGGCGCCAAGGCGATGATCCGGGAAGGTGTTCTGCAGGACCCAAAGCCTGACGCAGTGTTCGGCCTTCATGTCACATCCGGCTTGCCAAGCGGCCGCATCGGATACAGGGCCGGGGCCGCCAATGCCAGTGCGGACGAGCTGCGTATCAAGGTCACAGGGAAGCAAGGCCACGCAGGCTACCCTTGGCGCGCTGTTGATCCGGTCACGACGGCCTCACAGATCGTGCTGGGCCTACAGACGGTCGTCAGTCGCCGAACCGACCTGATGAAATCGCCGACAGTCGTGAGTGTCTCGACCATCAACGGAGGCTCGCGCTTCAACATTGTGCCGGAAACGGTGGAGATGAGCGGCACCATCCGCACCTATGATGCCGGTGTGCGGGGCCAGGTTCATAATGATATCCGTCAGATTTCCGAGAACATCGCGGAAAGCGCCAACGCCAAGGCCGATGTCGAAGTGATTGAGCTGTATGACCCGCTCGTGAATCACGACAAAGTCACAGCCCGCATGGCGCCGGTGCTTGAGCGGGCTGCGGATGGCGATATCGTAGTCACGGAACGCTCTGGAGCGTCGGAGGATTTCTCGTTCTTCCTGAACGAGGTCCCTGGGTTGTTCTTTAATCTGGGCATCGTGCCCAAGGACCAGGACCCGAGCAAAGCTGCTCCGAATCACAGCCCGAATTTTCTTGTCGACGACAAAGCCTTGGTTGTGGGTGTGAGGGCTCTGGCCGCAGTGACGGTGAACTACTTGGCTGCGGCCAAGATAGATTGAAGGAGAGGATCATTGAGCACGAGCCGATGCATGGGCCTGTTTCGGAACTTGATTGACGTTTGAGTTCGTGGCCGTGCCGTTCAGGCGACTGACGTGCGCTCCTCATTGAGCGGGTGGAGGTCGCGGACCATGTGGTGGAGGCGGGAGGTATCGAGATGGGTGTAGATCTGGGTGGTCTCGATGCCGGCATGGCCGAGCAGTTCCTGCAGCACGCGCAAGTCCGTACCGCCGGAATGCATGTGGGTGGCAAAGGCATGGCGCAGCACGTGCGGCGACACCCGCTCGGGGCTGGAGAGCCCTGCCGCCACGGCCGCCTCCTTGATCTCGAGCAGAGCCGCCTGACGGGTCAGCGCCTTGGCGCCGTGGCGGACCGCGTGGAACAGCCAGGGGGAGGGCGCTCCCCCGGCATAGACCGCAGCCAGCCGCTGCCAGAGGGCAATGGCCTCAATCGCCCGCTCATGCAGCGGCACGAGGCGCTGCTTGTCGCCCTTGCCGCGCACCAGCAGCATGCGGGTGCCCGCAGGCGCGGCATCGGCGGGGGATCTGTCGCAACAATTTGTTTCAGAGTTTCAGCTACTGGGTCGACGTCTCAGTAGCGGAGAGTAGCGTGCTCAAGGGCAGGCATTTTGATCGTTCGGTGATCCTGCTGTGCGTGCGCTGGTATCTGGCCTACAACCTGAGCCTGCGTGATCTCGAGGAGATGATGGCCGAGCGAGCGTGGCGTCTCGGTTGACCACACCACGATCCATAGGTGGGTTATCCGTTACTCACCCGAACTGTTGGAGCGATTCCATTCACGCAAGCGGCCTGTCACTGGCAAGTGGCATATCGATGAGACATACATCAAAGTCCGCGGGCGATGGACGTACCTTTACCGCGCCATCGACAGCAATGGTGATACAGTCGAGTTCTGGTTCAGCGAACGGCGCAATCTCGCATCCGCCAAGCGCTTCCTTCGCAAGGCTCTCAAGCGGCATGGCCGGCCTGAGCGGATCGTGATCGACGGCAGCCAAACGAACCGGGAGGCGATCCTGGCCTGCGATACGGAGAGTCGGCTCCAGGATCCATCAAGACGCAATCTGAAGCCGATCCGGATCCGGCAGAGCCGTTATCTTAACAATCGTATCGAGCAGGACCATCGCGCCGTCAAGCGACGGGTTCGACCGATGCTCGGGTTTAAGTCGATGGCATCCGCTCGGTCGATCCTGGGTGGGATCGAGATGGTTCACATGATGCGTAAACGACAGGCGAAGCTTGCAATTACCCATAGATTTGCGCTCCGATCCTGGCGCCGAGTTCGATATCCATCAGGCGCGATAGGCCTCTCCACATGACGGTATTGCCGGGTGGAGGGTCATGCCCTCGCGCGAGATAGCCACCCATGCGAGCGATCTTGGTCAGGTAATGCGAGAGTGTCTTTCTCCGTCGCCCCTCTTGGCCCTTGTCTCTCACCAACTCGTCGAGTAGGTCGATTTCAAGAGCTGTCAGGGCCAGATATGGCGGCACGTCCGGAACGACGCGGTTGAGCATCGTCATCCAGAAGATGCGCCAGCTCAGGATGCAGTAGATGCTGAGCAGGTTCACCAGCCGATCCGCCGTTCGCAGCTTGGTCTCCTCCGCCCGGCAGCCGGACTTCAGGATCTTGTGGAACAACTCGACCTTCCAGCGCATGGCGTACCAGCCGAGCATCTGGATCGCGTCGGCGCGCGATCGCACCGGCAGATCCGTGATCAGCTTCCAATAGATCCGCGCCCGGTCTTTGGGCGTGTGACGTTCCTGCGCGTGGATCACCGTCAGGGTCAGGGCCGGATAGCGCTTCTGCTTGCCGATGGGAGGCAGAACATGAATGCGGCGATACCTGAGGTCCACGACCGCAAGGCTCACATCGCCTTTCGGGCTGCGGACCTCGACCTGATGCCGTCCTCTGACCTTCACCTCTGCCATCTCGTCGGCGATGGTGTGCTGCCCGTCGCCTGCCAGCCGATCCACGCAGGTCCGCACCAGGAAGTGCGTGCCCAAAGCCTGAGCCGTGCAGAAGAACTCGTCGATGTCGTTCTCGCGGTCGCCGATATGGATGCAGCGCTCAGGCGCACCGAACAGCGCCACGGACTGCCTCATGCACTCGAGCCAGCGGATACTCTCCTTCTGGTCGATCGGCACCCGGGTCGGATTGATCCTGCGCTTGAGTTCCTTGGTGCCTTTGAACTGGGCTCTCGTCCAGAACTTGATCGCCGATAGCCCGAGTGGCAGCCCCTCTGCGGTCACGGCCAGGCAGGAGTGCATCAGCACTCCGCACACCGTGTGCATCCTGTAGCGGCCTTCCTCGTCCCGCCCGCTATTGACCCGGCAGGTGGCCCCAATCCGCCGGGGCTGTGCGCGCTGGTAGGACAGCTCAGTCGTGTCCTGAATGACCAGGATGGGGCCGTCGACTGCGGCAAAGCGGGTGCGGGTGGCCTGGAAATGGCCCTGAAGGATCGTGTGTTCAGAGACCTTGGGATTGGACAGGAAGCGATAGGCCGCTTTGGTGTTGGCCCAGTCCTGGCAGGCGAGTGGCAGGCTGCCTCCGATGGCACTGGCCATGTGGGTCAGGAGTCTGCCCAGGCGCTGACCGAGACGTCTGTCCCCAAAGCGGCAGCCGGCGAGTTCCCGCTCGGCCCAAGACGGAGCGTCGCCCGCCTCTCCAGGAGCGGGCGCCGGGCGTGGCGCCTTCGTCATGGTCCGGCTCCCACGCAGCCTTGCTCTGGTTGACCAAGTTCATGGAAACCAACGCAATCACGGGAGGGGTGAGACACAACCCAAGCCACGGGATACCTCCCACAATGATAGGGTGGCCCTGAAGGAATCACGCCTGAGACTGGTCAGGCAAGCGCTGCCGCTCAGTCCGAAATGTGGGTAATTGCAAGCAGGCGAAGTACGCCTGCAATTCGAATCTCTCGCTCGCGGAGCAGTTCGACCGACTCGCTGCATGAACCGGATGCGAACTACGTTCGGATCTTTCTGCTCGCAGTCGGAAATTGCGACAAAACCAGTATGCTTGCAAGTTGCAGCCGTCCCTCGCGGAGCAGTTCGAGCGGCTCGCCGCATAAGCGCCAACCAATCACTCCAGCATTTCTGTGTCTATTGCCAGAAATTGCGACAGAACCCTGTCCGGCCACGAAAGAGCCCGGCGCGAAGGTATCCATCATGACGATCATCCGTTTTCTCACAACGCCTGCGCTTGTTGCCGAGGTCGGATGCACTTCCAGGACCAGATGAAAACGGGCCACAGCAGCGCGGCGATGGTCATCGCCGCCAGAACAGCCGAGACGGGACGATCGAAGAATGGCAGCAGGCTCCCGTCGGACTTGATGAGCGATGTGACAAAGCTCTGTTCGACCATGGTGCCCATCACGATACCGAGCACCATCGCGGCGACTGGATAGCCGTTGTTCTCCATCACGTAGCCGATGGCGCCGAAGGCCGCCACGAGGACGACCGCGAACAGGTTGTTCCCGGTCGCGAAGGCTCCTACGGCGCAACAGACGAGGATCACCGGCATCACTGTCGCCCGGGGAGCCCGCAGAACGGAACTCGCCGCGCGGATCATGATGATCCCGAGCGGAATCATCAGGATATTGGCGAGAACAAAGATGATGTAGAGCGCATACATGCTCGAGGCTCTCTCTGTGAAGAGAGTCGGGCCGGGATTGAGGCCCTTCATGTATAGAACGCCGATGGCGATTGCGGTGATCGTGTCACCGGGGATGCCGAACAGCAGTGAAGGCACCCAGCCACTGGCCAGGCTCGCATTGTTGCTCGCCCCTGCCTCGACGAGGCCTTCCGGATGACCAGTGCCGAATTTCTTCGGCTCCTTGGAGAACCGCTTCGACATCGCATAGCTGATCCAGGCCGCCATATCCGCGCCGGCTCCCGGCAGAACGCCGATGATGATGCCGACGATATTGCCTCGAGTCATCTGACGCCAGTATTTGCGGGTGAGGTCGAGTTGACCGGACAGAATGCTTCCGAACTTGCGACGCGGCAGGGGAGGCGGTTCGGGTGACACCATGGCGCGGATCACCTCGGAGACTGCAAAGACGCCGACCAGGGCCGGAATCGCCTCGACGCCGCCAAGGAGTTCCGTGATCCCGAATGTGAAGCGAGGCACGCCGCCGGGATTTTCCATGCCGATGCACGCAATGAGAAGCCCGAGCAACATGCTGGCGATGGCCTTCACGGGGGACGACCGCGCGACCAATGTGGCGCACATCAGACCCAGAAAAGCGAGCCAGAAATACTCGAATGTCGAGAAGTTCAATGCAAGCTCTGCGAGTGCGGGAGCCATCACGACGAGGGAGATCGTTCCGGCGATCCCTCCAAGCGCACTGAACCACAGGCCTGCGCCGAGAGCGACTTCTGCCTGACCTTTCCGTGTCAACGCATAGGCCTCGTCCGTGTACGCAGCAGAAGCAGGTGTTCCGGGAATACGCAGCAGACAGCCGGGAATATCTCCCGAGAAGATCGCCATGGCTGAAGCCGCGATGATCGAGGCGACCGCCGCGATCGGAGAGAGATAGAAGGTCACGGGCACGAGCAGTGCGGTCGCCATTGTAGCCGAAAGGCCGGGCAACGATCCGATCACAAGGCCGTAGATCGACGACAGCAGGATCGCGATCAGCACATCAGGGGCAAGGACGAGACGGAAGGCTTCAATGAGTTCGTTCATGATCACCACGGCATCGGGAGCAGACCGGCAGGCAGCGGGACACGCAGGAGCTTGTAGAAGATCAGGTGAATTGCGATCGGAGCGATCGCCGCCAGCGGCAATGCCACGCGCAGCTTGGCGCCGAAGGCGAGGGCACCTACAAAGATCATGACAGCCGCCGTTGGGACGAACCCGAGGCGATCGACGGCAATCACGTAAAACAGAAGCAGACCCGGCGGCAGCAATGCACGAAGCCTATAGATCAGAGGCTTCGTCGTTTGCGAGTGTTGCGAAGGACCTTCGACAGCCGCAAGATCAACCTCGGCTTCCTCTTCGAAGCTGTGCCCGATTCCAAGGGCAATGAGGACACCGCACAGGATGAGACCGATGCCGATGACAATCGGAAACGCGCTGGGTCCGATATCCTGACCTGGCACGGGAGGAAGCCTTGAGCCGCCATAGGCGGACAGCACGCCTAACGTGGCGACAAACGAACCGGTGATACGGTCAGACAACTGCATCGACGGATTTCTCTTCATACGGATGAGCAGAAAGGACCCGGACGCCTTTGCCTAAGCGAAGGCATCCGGACGGAGCGCATACCTGCCGTCGCCGTTGGGCATGCGAGGACAGAGACCGCTTCGGCCTCATTCCGTCTATGCCTTGGCCAAGCCTGCGGCCTTCATGGCCTCGCCCATCTGCCGATCCGACTCATCCATGAACTGGCCGAATGCGGCTTTCTCGGCCCATTGGATCCCAAAGCCCCGACCGCTCATGAACTCCTTGTATTCCTTGGAGTCGTAAACGTCCTTGAGAACAGCAACCAGTTTGTCCTGGACGTCCGCCGGGAGGCCCTTGGGGCCGGCAATGCCACGCCACACCCCGACAGACTTGTGGGGGCCCATCTGTTCGTCGAGCGTAGGCACGTTCGGGAATTGCGGGTTCCGTTCCGGCGCGAGGATGGCAAGGCTCTTGGCGCGACCTGCATCGATCATGGGCCGGGCCTCAGGAAGCGAGCAAGGCACGATGTCGATACCGCCCGCGGCCAGATCCTGCATCCCCGGCGCGGCGCCGTTCGATGGCACCCAGGCCACGTGGTTTGGCTGAAGACCCAGCGATTGCAGCCAACCCACGAGGGCTAGGTGCCAGATGCCGCCTTGGCCGGTTCCCGAGGCTTTCAGCTTCCCGGGAGGTGCCGCCTTGATGGCGTCGGCCAATTCCTTGATGTTCTTGTAAGGACTGTCAGCCTTCACCTGGATGGCCGGCGCATCGACGTTCATGAGTGCCAGAGGCGTGTAGCTTCTCGGCGTCAGCTCCGTCATCCCCTGCCAATGCATCATCGCAATTTCGACCGTGAGCAGGCCGATCGTGTAGCCATCCGGTGTCGCGCTGGAGATCGCCGCATGTCCGACCACACCGTTTCCACCTGTCCGGTTCACCACGTTCACGGGCTGGCCGAGCTTCTGCTCCATCACTTGCCCGATGATGCGTGCGGTCGCATCGGTGCCGCCGCCTGCGCCCCATGGACAGATCAGCGTGATCGGCCGATTGGGATAATTGGATTGTGAGAAGCTTGGTTTGAGTCCTACCACTGAACTCGCAAGGACAGTGGACGCTGACGCGACGAAACCGCGTCTCGTAAATGAAGTCATGCATTTCCTCCCGGCTAGTCCCCAGCCATGGCCTCGCCTGTTCCCGGCGTTTGACCTAAAGGTATCTTACGTGACCTTCCCAGCGGGGCAACTCATTTGCTCTAAGTTGGCCCCACAATTATTGCGATCGTATCGAAGGTGGAAGTCGCTCTTGATCGGAGGTTCTAGTGGACGTCCTCCGCCGCACCCCAAGCCTCTATAAGCTTCTCCACAGTGAAACCTGGGCTACGGGCAGCCTTCAGGACAGGAGCTTCCTTTCTCGTCACAAGGTCAATAGCGCGGGGAAGCTCCAGGGCGATGTAGGGATCGATAATGACTGCGCCGTGGCGGTCTGCATGGAGCAGATCATCGGGCCTGACTTTCAGTCCGAAGATCTCCACTGGACAATCGAACGCCTCGACGCGGACGAAGGCATGGCTCGGGCTGAGGGAGCCAGCCAGGATCTGAAATCCGGGGTCAACAGCTCCGAGATCACGCATCGAACCATTGGTGAGGACGCCTCGGGCCCCTAAACCGTTATGGATCGCCACGTTGACCTCACCCCAGAATGCTCCAAGCCCGGGCCGGGAGTCGATATCCTGTAGAACCACCACGACGGGACCGGCGTGAGCCGCGACATATCTGTAATAGGCGATCCGGCGTGCCCTCACCGCACCGGGCGATTCTTCGGCCGGTTGCAAGCTTCGGATCAGCCCTGTGCGGGCGTAGCCCACGATGGCAGGGAGGCTCGGATGGGCGGCAAGCACTGGCTCTGAAGCCCTCCGCCGTCCGATGGCCCAGGACGACCTCGATTGCGTTGCAGACCGTCGGTGTATCAACAGCCGCCAAGGCAGCGAACACTTCAGGAGACAGCACTTGTTCCATTTTTCAAGCTTTGCCGCTTCAAATGTCGCCGATGGTGGAAGCCGGATTGAGCGAGGTCGTCGGCTCCTGGAAGATTATCGCCATCCGATCGCCGCGCAGATCCGCCCGCTCGCGCTCGGTGAGCGTCAGCAGGTCCTGGCCGTCGAACATGGCAGAGCCCGCGACGATCCGCGCCGGCGGCGTCGGCAAGAGGCCCACTAGGGCGATCGACGTCACGCTCTTGCCGCAGCCGGATTCGCCGACGATGCACAGGGTCTTGCCCTTGCTCACGGAGAAGGACAGGTCCTCGACCACGTTGACGCCCTTGGGCGGGCCGTCGAAACGCACGGAAAGCCCCCAAACATCGAGCAGCGGCGGCTCAGACACCAAGGCAGCGCTGCTCGGTGTCTGGATCTGTGCAATCGATTGGCGTGCCGCTTCATGTGCCATGGCGGAACTGGTTCTTGGGTTCTGTTGACATTGTTGTTCCAGGAATTTCACCGTCGATGCAATCGGGCAGGTGGCTCGTCATGACCTTGACAAGTCCATCCCGGACCAGTTCCAGATGCTCGCGCATGGCCTGCTCCGCCGCATGGGCCTCACGTTGGGCGATGGCCGTAACAATCTGCCGATGCTGCTCAACCTGAGCCGAAAGCTTGTCTTTGGAGCGCGCTCGCTCGCGCAAAGCCTGCCAGTTCATGTCCTGGCGGATGCGGTCAATCAGATCGAAGATGGCCAGC
This sequence comes from Microvirga calopogonii, assembly GCF_003347665.1. GTDB lineage: Bacteria > Pseudomonadota > Alphaproteobacteria > Rhizobiales > Beijerinckiaceae > Microvirga > Microvirga calopogonii. The sequence continues at coordinate 34,343 of NZ_QDGA01000032.1, read as the reverse complement.
AGCAGGGAATTGCCGGCAGCCTCCGCAATGGCCCGGTGCAAGGCGCTGTCCCAGAGTTCGTATGCGTCCGCGTCCGAACTCGAAGCCGTCCTCTGAACAAGATGGGAGAGACGCTCCACGTCACCATTCGAAGAATACAGTGCGGCCAGACGCGCAAGGATCGGCTCGATCTCCAGGCGCACGTTCATCACCTCAAGGGGATTGGTGCGGCTCGATAACTCTTCCAGCCCCATCTGTGGGTGCACCGGGCGGGGCCCCAGGAAAGTGCCCTTGCCCTGATGCCGCCAGATGCGGCCCTCGGTCTCCAGTACCTCCATCGCCCGCCGCAGGGCACGCCGGCCGATACCGATCTGCGCTGCTAAGGCCCGTTCCGCTGGAAGTCGAGTGCCGGGCTCAAGGAAGCCTTCTTCAAGAAGAACTCGTAAGCGCCCCAAGGCAAAGTTCGAACTGTCGGGTAAGGGGATAGGTGCTGACATGAGGAGTAGTCAATGTGAACCAATTGTCTTATTGGCACCCAGTTTCACAAACTTCGAACGCAGGTAGCCATGCATCAACAAGGCTAACGTAAACCGCAGCCTAACCAATCAGCAATTGGTTCAATGCTGGTTTGGAGCTTAACACGTGTCACTTTGTTGAGCACGGCATCGCCATCCAGACATGACAGTGGCCCGAATAGACTTCTACGCTATTCGGCCGCGGTTACCAACTCGCTCGTCTTAGTAACAATGCGACTGTTAGTGCCAGCATCTGGGTCAGCGAAGGTCGGGAAGTCGTCCGATGATGGGCTCTTCACCGGGGCGGAAAACCCGCTTGCGATCTGGAAAAGTGGGCATTTACACGCCCCATGATGTCTGACAATCTTTGCGCCTGCCTCGCTCTGCGTCGTGCCGCCCGCGTCGTTTTGAGACCTAAACTCTTGTTCATGCATCAGGATCTCCCATGCCCCGTCCTCTGCCGCACGCAGCCAGCCAGACACCCCTATGCTCCTGCTGATCGCATCGGTGGTTCTCCCAATCCTCATCACGGTCTGGATTGGGTTCGTGTGGACGCGCCTAGGATACAATCTGGAATCAAGAGATCTGACAGCACTCATTGCCGATGTAGCGACCCCCTGCCTTGTCATCAGCACATTCCAAACGTCGCGCCTGTCGTTCGAGGCTTTTACGGCCGTAGCAGCGGCAGCCACGACAGCCATCGCACTCTTTGCCGGCGTTGGAGCACTGCTCCTATGGATCACGGGGCTGCGCATGCAGACGTTTCTGCCGTCCATCGCCTTCCCCAATGCCGGAAACCTTGGCCTGCCACTCTCGCTTTATGCCTTCGGGACCGAGGGGCTGGGCTATGCCATTGCGTTCTTCTCGATCTCCTCGGTCGCCAACTACACGTTTGGGCAAGCCATCGCGGCCGGCAAGGCGAACTGGCGAGGATTGCTGCGTTTGCCTCTGCTCTATGCCGTCGCTGTCGGAATCTCACTCTCCTTCTGGGGGATCGACCTGCCAGCACCAGTCGCCAAGACCCTTGTGCTGATCGGCAACCTGACAGTTCCCCTGATGTTGTTGATGCTGGGAGCCTCCTTGAGTCGCTTGAAGGTGGACTCATTCGGTCGCGCGGCGGCGGTTACCGCATTTCGGATCGGGGGAGGGGCGCTGATCGGAACTCTGGTCGCAACGCTGTTCGATCTGGCTGGGAGCATGAAGGCCGTTCTGATCCTGCAATCAGCGAACCCCGTCGCAGTCTATAACTACCTATTCGCGCAGCGCTGGAACAACGAGCCTGAGGAGGTGGCCGGCGTGGTCGTGCTGTCGACAATGGTATCCATCGCGACGATCCCCCTGCTGTTGGCTTGGCTGAGTTCCCCAACCTAACCTCAGGTGTTTTCGCCGTAAGCGGCCAGAATCACTTCTTTTTTTCCGTAGATATGATCGCGCATGAGCGTTGCGAGACGGTCGCTGTCATGGGCTTTCAGAAGTTCGAGCATCTGCTCATGCTCAGTGACGGCCCTGCGCCATTGCTCAGGGGTCTTGTGAGCGGAGTAACGGGTCCGTTGAATGCGCCCCGACAGATTCGCGTAAATTCCTTGTAATGTCGCATTGCGGCTTGCCGTCATGATTGCCTCATGAATCTGGCGGTTGAGTGTAAAGTAGCTCGGATTATCCTTCCGCTTCCAAGCTGCGACCATCTGCTGATGTAACCCCTCAATCGCAGCGATCTCGTCATCCGTAATGCGTTTGCAGGCAAGGTCGGCAGCGATGGCCTCAAGCCCTGCCACAACCTCGATCATCTCGTCGATTTCCCGGTTCGTGATGCTGGCGACGCGTGCACCACGATTGGGCAAAAGCTCGAGAAGTCCCTCCGTCGCCAGGATCTTGATCGCTTCGCGCAGCGGCGTGCGTGAAATTCCAAAGCGCTCTGCGAGTTCGAGCTCATTGACTCGCGACTTCGGCTCGAGTTCGCCGGAGCGGATCAGGTCCCTTAAGCGTTCGGCCACTTCATCGTGAAGGTAGCGACGACTGATACTGAGGGTGGCTTCCATAGGGCACCGAACCGCATGGCTTGTGGGGACAGTATATCATGTTCATAGCGTGTCTTGGTGCTGAGATGCGAGCGCATTGTCGAGGACGCGGACGACGTGAACCGCTTGGCGACCGGCGCCATCGTAGATCTGATGGCGGCAGCTCGTACCGTCGGCAACCACAAGGTCATCGATTCCCGCTTTCCGAACCGCCGGTAGCAGTGACAGTTCTGCCATGGCGAAAGAGATGTCAATCGTTGCTGTGCCATAGCCGAACGCCCCTGCCATGCCACAGCAGCTGGACTCGATGGTCTGCACGTTGAGACCAGGAACCTTGCGCAGGATGGCCTCGGTCGTCCCCATGATTCCAAAAGCCTTCTGGTGACAATGGCCATGCAGGTGGGCGGTTCGCCCACCTTGGTCCTTCAACGGCAGCGAGGCCGTACCAGTCTCCAGGTCGGTCGCCAGCACCTCCTCCAGCAGGAAAGCGGCTTTCGCCAACGGCTCGATTTCCTCCTTGGGGAGGAGGGACGCAAATTCATCACGGAAGGTCAGGAGGCAGGACGGCTCGAGGCCGATCACCCGAGCGCCTCGGGCAACATAGGGCGCGAGCGTATCCAGGGTGCGCCTGGCTTCCTTGCGCGTATCGTCCACCAGTCCGGCGGAGAGATAGGTCCGGCCGCAGCAAAGGGGCCGGCTGCCCCTCGACGGCAGGACGTGATGCAGGCGATAGCCGGCAGCCGAAAGGACGCGTTCCGCAGCCTCCAGGTTCTCGCGCTCGAAATAGCGATTGAAGGTGTCACCGAAGAGAACGAGGTCACGGCCGTCGCCGACCACGTCATCTGGACTTGCCACTTTGCCCAACTGCTTCCAGGGGCGGCGCCACTTCGGTAGCGTGCGTCGTGCGCTGAAGCCGAGCCAGCGCTCCGTCGCCTTCCCAAGAAACGGTAGTGTATCGCGCAGATTGAGGAGTGGCGCGAGGAGGGCGGCGAAAGGCGTGTAGCGGGGGAGGTGAGCGATCAGCCGCTCCTTGAGCGGCAGGCTGTGACGCGCATGATAATGATGAAGAAACTCGATCTTCATCTTCGCCATATCGACGCCAGTGGGGCACTCGCGCTTACAGCCCTTGCAGGAAACGCACAGGTCGAGCGTCTCCTTCATCTCAGGAGAGGTAAACGCATCTAGTCCTAGCTGGCCTGAGATAGCCAAACGCAGGGAGTTGGCTCGGCCACGGGTGACGTGCTGCTCCTGGCGGGTGACACGGTAGGATGGGCACATTGTGCCACTTAGCGTCTTCCGGCAGGTGCCATTGTTGTTGCACATCTCAACGGCTTGGCCGAAGCTGCCCCATTCCGACCAATCGAGAGCTGGCGCAGCAGGCTCTACGGCAACATAACCAGGCGGGAAGCGCATCAGGCTGCGATCGTCCATGCGATAGGGCCGGACGATCTTTCCGGGATTGAGCTGGTTGTCCGGGTCAAAGCCATCCTTGACGGTCTCGAACGCGCGGACGAGCCGGGTTCCAAACATGCGCTCGTGAAACTCGGAGCGCGAAATCCCGTCACCGTGCTCGCCGGAATGGGAGCCTTTGAAACGCCGCACCAGATCGCAGGCCTCCTCGGCGATGGCGCGCATGGAGCCGATATCCGCGTCGTCCTTCATGTTGAGGATGGGGCGGACATGCAGGCAGCCGACAGAGGCATGGGCGTACCAGGTGCCGCGGGTGCCGCGGCGTTCGAACAGCTCCGTCACCGCATCCGTGTAATCGGCGAGATGCTCCAGCGGGACTGCACAATCCTCAATGAAGGACACAGGCTTTCCGTCTCCCTTCATGGACATCATGATGTTGAGGCAGGCTTCACGGACCTCCCACACCCGGCGCTGGCGAGGCGGTTCGATGACCCCGACAACGGCATCCGGGAAGCCATGGTCCGCCATGCACTGGTCCAGCCGCCTCAAGTCCATCTTAAGGGCATCCAGGTTGTCGCCTGCGAATTCGACGAGAAGCAGGCAGTTGGGTTGCCCCTTCGTGATATCGGCGAGCGTTCGCCGGAAGAGGGGAATGTCGGCTCCGAGGATTAGGATGTTGTTGTCCACGAGTTCGACGGCGGTCGGATCCAGCGCCACAAGGTGGCGGGTCGTCTCCATGGCGGCCTGGAACGAGGGGAAATGGCACACGCCCATGACACGATGCGTCGGGATCGTCGATAATTTCAAGGTCACGCCTGTCGTGACGGCGAGCGTGCCCTCGGAGCCGACAAGCAGGTGTGCCAAGTTCGGCTGTTCATGCAGCAGTGCATCGAGGTTGTATCCGCCGACCCGGCGCTGCACCTTAGGGAACATGCGCTCGATCTCGTCCCGCTCACGACGGGCGAGAGCAATCATCTCAGCCGACAGACGCGTTGCACGTTCGGAGCCGGCGAGGCCAGTAACACTGGCGGTGAACGCCTCTCCGTCAGTCAGGAGAGCCGAAACGGCAAGGACGTTATCGACCATCTTGCCGTAGCGCAGGGAACGTGCGCCACAAGAGTTGTTTCCGGTCATCCCGCCAATCGTGCAGCGGCTTGCTGTCGACGGTTCTACTGGAAAGAACAGGCCGTCAGCCTTGAGCCGTGCATTGAGGTGCTCCAGCACGATTCCAGGTTCGACCGTGACGGTCCCGGCCTCGGGATCATAGGCGGTGATCGCGTTGAAGATCCGGCTGCAGTCGAGAATGAGTCCGGCTCCGATCGGCTGTCCGTTTTGGGATGTCCCGGCCCCGCGGGCGATGACCGGAACCCCATGTTCACGGGCAATCTTGAGGGTCGCTTCGATATCTGATGGCCCCTTCGGGAATACCACGCCAACGGGCATGATCTGGTACACCGAGGCGTCTGTCGCATATCGTCCACGGGTGAAAGCGTCGAAGCTGACACCTCCCTCGAGCGCATTTGTGAGTTGCCGCTCCAGGCCCAGATTTCGCCCGCGGGGTGACGGATATGTGAAATTTCCCTGCATGGAATCCTCCAGCGCCATCGGGGCGCTCCGAATTTGCTAATGCCAAATGCGGAATCGACATTCCGTCTAAAGACGTCCGCCGGTGGGTGCTTCATTCCCGGAACGTCCTGCAAGCAGGGGCATTCACTCCATCACCCGACTATTGGAAGGCCACGGGTTATCTCGGGGCCTCTAGCCTGCGTCCGGCTGCAAGGACACGGCCTTGATTGCAGTAACGGCGCATGCCTCGTCGTTGTCGGACGCATCACCGGAGATGCCCACGGCGCCAAGGGTCTCTCCATCATCGCTTTTGATGAGGACACCGCCCGGTACCGGCACGAGCGAACCGCCTGCAATCGCATTGACGGCAGAAACAAAGTAGGGCTGCTCCTGAGCGCGGTTGAAGATCGCCCTCGACCCAAGGCCGAGGCCCAAGGCTCCGAACGCCTTTCCGTGGGCAACCTTCTCCCTCAGCAATGACGTGCCATCCTGAGAGGCGGAAGCCTTGACGCTGCCCCTGCTGTCTAGGACCACAACAGCCAGCGGCTTCAGCTTGCGCCTTTCAGCCTCTTCGAGAGCAGCAAGGATGATCTCCTGGGCGACCTTAAGCATCAGCATGGAACGAACTCCGACATGCGTTTATTCCCGTTCCTGTAATGACCGCGCGGAGGATGAGAGACGGTCGGCGCTTCGACCGTTCCCAAACCCTCAACCGGCGAATATGTTATTCGGCAGCCTGGGCCGCGGGTCCGGCATTGCCGCTCAAATAGCTCATGGCGGCGTCGACACCGCCGGAACGATGAGGGATGCCGCATAGGCGCAGGCCCATCTCGACGCCGGTGAGCACACCCGTAACCATCAGGTCGTGGAAATCGCCAAGATGTCCAATCCGGAAAACCCGGTCTGCAAGAGGACCAAGGCCATTGCCAAGGGACATGTTGAAGCGGGTTAAGATTTCTGCCCGCAGGTTATCGGCGGAGTGTCCCTCTGGAAGTCGAACGGCGGTGAGTGATGATGAGTACTCCGCCGGATTCTGGCATTGAATTTCAAGGCCCCAATGGCGCACGCAGCGCCGGGTTGCCTCGGCGGCACGATCATGGCGAGCGAAGACGTTCTCAAGACCTTCCTCGTGCAACATACGGATGGCCACGTGCAGTCCCTGCAGCAGGTTCGTCGACGGAGTGTACGGGAAGAAGCCCTTCTCGTTGATCGCAAGCATGTCTTCCCAGTCCCAGAACGAACGGGGTAGCTTTGCCTTCCTTGCGGTAGCGAGCGCCTTTTCGGAGATGGCGTTGAAGGATAGTCCCGGAGGAAGCATCAGGCCTTTCTGCGATCCACCGACGGTCACGTCTACGCCCCACTCGTCGTGGCGGTAATCAATGGATCCGAGAGACGAGATCGTGTCGACGAGGAGCAGGGCAGGGTGGCCGGCATTGTCGATAGCCCGGCGCACCGCGGCAATGTTGGAGGTCACTCCCGTCGAGGTCTCGTTGTGCACGACGGCAACAGCCTTGATGATGTGAGCCTTGTCCTCGGCCAGCCGCGCCTCGATCGCGTCGGCCCTGACGCCGGAGCGCCAGTCCCCCTTGATGAATTCCGCCTCGATTCCGAGGCGCTTGGCCATCTTGTTCCAGAGGGTCGAGAACCATCCCGTTTCGAACATCAGAACCTTGTCGCCGGGCGAGAGGGTATTGACGAGGGCGGCCTCCCAGGCGCCGGTGCCGGAGGCTGGATAGATGATCACCGGCTGCTTGGTCTTGAAGATCGTGCGGATGCTCGACAGCACCTCCCGGCCAAGCTGCCCGAATTCCGGTCCGCGATGATCGATGGTCGGCTTCGCGATGGCGGCGAGCACCGGCAATGGAGTGTTGGTGGGGCCTGGAATCTGAAGAAAGTGCCGACCAGCTTGATAGCTCATGGGATCCTCCACCAATATAGGGCTCGTCGGCCCGCTCATTCTGATTTTGATTTATGTATTATGAATGCAAAATGGACCGAGTCAATTCGCCAAGCACCAGACTGTCGACCTGCATATCTCCGAGAGAGGCGGCAGGACGGCACGTCCCGATCGCGGACACCCATTTGCGCCGCAAGGAGGGAGGCAATTCCTTCTATTCTGGCCGCGTTCCGCTCTCACAGATCAACCTTTGTTCCGGAGCGAGCCGGAATCCTCATTGCGCAACTGTCCGACCATGTTTGAGATTCCTCGCAGGACCTGCGATACGAGCGGCTCAGCGAACCCCCACCTGAGCGCCAGTCTGTAATATAGCGCCGAGCCCAGCTCGCTTCGGCGACTCGAAAACAAAGCGGTCCTCACGACGCTTGCTTTGAAAGAAAAGGCTTGTCACCCGCGCTTTTTTGAATTCATAATTCCTTCAACAATAAGAATAACGGCAAAGCCATTCAAAGAAGGTGGCGAGTGGGGAACGTGACGTTGCGTCCGCCACACCGGCGCACGCGCAAGGAGGAAAGTATGATCCTAAAGGGTATTGATGCGCCGCGTGCGCTCGGCATCTTCGCGTCTGCTGCCATGGCGCTGGCACTGGGGAATGCGCCGGCATTAGCGCAGTCTGAGTGGAAACCTACCAAGCCGGTGGAGTTTATCGGCGCGGCCGGTCCGGGCGGCGGAACAGACATCTTTGCACGTGCAGTGCAATTGGCGATCCAAAACAACCATCTGATCGACCAGCCGATCCTGGTTTCGAACAAGGGCGGGGGCAGCGGAGCCGAGACCTTTGTCTATGTGAAGGCGGCCGAGGGGGATGGCCACAAGCTCGCATTCGGAACGTCAAACTTGTACACGCTGCCCATGGTTGCCAAAGTGGCGTTCAAGCACACGGATTTCATGCCCGTGGCTGCGATGGTGTTCGACGAGTTCGTGCTGTGGACAAAGGGCGACGCCCCATACAAAGACTATAAGTCGTACACCGCGGCGGCCAAGGAAGCGAATGGCACCTTCAAGATGGCAGGGGCTCTGTCGAAGGATACGGACCAGACTCTCACCCGCTTGATCGAGAAGGATACAGGTGCGAAGTTCATCTATCTTCCGTTCAAAAGCGGCGGCGAGGCCTCGGTCCAGCTCACGGGTGGGCACGTACAGTCCCACGTTAACAATCCAAGCGAAAGCGTGGGCCACTGGAAGGCTGGTCAGCTGAAGGCGCTGTGCGTGTTCTCGAAAGAACGCATGGCCTCGGGACCGAAGGTCACCGAGACGCAGAGCTGGCACGATATCCCGACCTGCAAGGAGCAGGGGGCGGGCATCGAGTCGTATCAGATGCCCCGCACGGTTGCGCTTCCGCCGGGCGCACCACAGGCGGCTGTCGACTTCTGGGCGGACGTCCTGAAAAAGGTGACCGAAACGCCCGAGTGGAAGGATTATCTCACCAAGACGGCGCAGACGGGTCGTTACATTGCCGGCGCCGAGCTCAAGGCCTTCATCGACGAGGACGAGAAGCGCACCCGCAAGGTCTATGAAGAGGAAGGCTGGCTCGTGAACTGAACCGTCGGGTCCTCATGAAAGGCACGGGCAACGACCGTGCCTTTCATCCTTCAAACAGGAGGTAGGTTCGGTGATGAACGAACGAGCGCTCATATCGCGCACAAGCATGGAGGTGGCAACGGCGCTTGTCACCGGAATCGTTGGCGTAGCCGTCATGTGGGGCGCTGTCGAGCACGACATCGGATGGGGGGACTCCGGGCCTGCATCAGGCTACTTCCCGTTCCGTATAGGCGTACTCATCGTCTTGGCGAGTCTCACAAATCTCGTTTTTGCCCTCTGGCACCGTAGTGCCGACCATTCCACCTTCGTCACGAATGTGCAGATGCGGAGCGTTCTTGCGTTCGGACTGCCGATCTTGGGCTTCGTGGTTGTCTCCTCCTTTCTTGGTCTTTATGTCGGGACGATACTTTACCTTTCACTCGTCATGATCTTTCAGGGAGGCTACCGGCCCGTTTATGCCATCGGCCTCGCGCTCGCTGTTGCGGTCGCGATGCGGCTCATATTTCCGATCTGGTTCAAGGTGCCCCTGCTGACGGGCCCGCTCGAAGCTCTGCTCGGGCTTTATTGAGGTGTTTTATGGCCAATATCGAGTCGCTTTTCCATGGCTTTGCGGTTGCGCTGACGTTCCAGCACGTGTTCTTGATGATGATTGGCGTGCTGCTCGGTATCCTGGTTGGTGTGTTGCCGGGGCTGGGGGCTCCAAATGGAGTGACGCTCCTGCTGCCGCTGACGTATACGATGGATCCGGTTGGAGCCATCATTCTTCTCACCAGCATGTACTGGGGGGCCTTGTTCGGCGGCTCCACCACGTCGATTCTGTTCAATATTCCAGGCGAGCCGTCCTCCGTCGCCACGACCTTTGACGGGCATCCCATGGCCAAGCAGGGCCAGGCCGTTCAAGCGCTCTCCTTTGCTTTCTTGTCGGCTGGGTTCGGCGCAATGATGGGGGTCATCGTCACGACGCTTCTGTCGGGCTGGGTGACGAGCTTCGCGCTCCAGTTTTCATCGCCTGAGTTCTTCGCCGTCTATTTCCTGGCCTTTGCAAGCTTTGTCGGCCTGTCGGCCGCGCAGCCTTCGAAGACAATCGTTTCTATTCTCTTGGGCTTCGCCTTCGCAACGGTCGGAATGGATACGATTTCCGGCAGCCTGAGGCTGACCTTCGGGTTCGACGAGCTGCTGCGCGGCATCAGCTTCCTTATCGTCGTGATCGGCCTCTTTGGGATTGGCGAACTTCTGCTCACGATGGAGGAGGGTCTCAAATTCGACGGAGTAAAGGCAAAGGTAAGCCTTGCTGGCGTCTTGGAGACGCTCGTCCGGATGCCTCGGTACTGGGTCGCGCTGCTGCGGGGAAGCCTTGTCGGCGTCTGGATGGGGATCACACCGGGCGGACCCACTGCGGCATCTTTCATGAGCTATGGTCTGGCCAAACGGTTCTCGCGTCGGCGTGACCAGTTTGGAAGCGGCGAACCGGAGGGCGTCATCGCACCAGAAACCGCCGACCATGGTGCTGGCACGGCCGCCATGCTGCCGATGCTGGCGCTGGGCATTCCGGGCTCCGCTACCGCTGCCGTGATGATGGGCGGATTGATGATTTGGGGACTCAACCCGGGGCCGATGCTCTTCGTCGAGAGGCCCGACTTCGTCTGGGGCCTGATCGCCTCGATGTATATTGGCAACGTCGTGGCTGTGATCCTCGTCCTCGCGACGGTGCCTCTCTTCGCGTCCATCCTGCGCATACCATTCGCAATCATCGGTCCGCTGATTGTGGTGATTTGCTTCATCGGTGCATGGACGGTCGCCTCATCGAAGCCCGATCTGTGGATTGCTTTCATCTTCGGTATCGTCGGCTACGTGTTCAAGAAGCTCGACTACCCAATTGCGCCGCTCGTGCTCGCTCTCGTGCTCGGCGACAAGGCTGAGGATGCCTTCCGCCAGTCCATGCTGATGTCGCAGGGCAGCTTGAGTATATTCTTCTCGAACCCGCTCGTGAGCACGATCACCATCCTGGCGACGCTCCTCCTGACCTGGCCGCTTTTGGCCAGACTGATCAGACGCGCGAACATGCTGCGCCTTGGTCAAGTTAAGACAGTGAACTGAATGGAAAAGGGCGATGCCGCTGCGGGTGATAGCTCGCAGCGGCATCGCTGCCTATCCTACAGAGCGGATATATTCTCGCTATCTTCAATGCGTGAAGGGAGGGCCAAATATAATCGGCGCCGACTCACCGAGAGAGATCATGCCAGGATTAGGTCCCCGTCTTCATCAGAAACGATGGGGTGCTTAAATGTGAACGCCTGCTGCCATGCTAATATGGGGCTGGCGTTCGAGTTTTTTCGCCTGCTTCTTCACGCGCGTTACTACGCCGGTCTCGCAGCGAAATCTTCCGATGTCGGCCATCTCGGCTTTGAGAGGAGAACGATGCGGATCGCGCCGATATTGGCGACGCCCTTACCCGCATTCACGCACATAGTTCTATGAACCAGAGTGCAAAACGGAAGGGAAAACAGCTTTAGAGCATCGGACGCAAATTCGAACTCACGTCCAATGCTCTAAGCTTTTGTTTTCCTGCATCTTTACACGCAAAACCGGTTCCCACTTTTGCGTTCGATGCTCTAGCGCATCGTTGGACCCGCTTTTCGGCGTCCAACTATGCGCTTCGCTAAAATGGAAGCATCGGATTGCCCCCAAAAGTGGGGTCTACTTTTGGGGCCCATACTGTAGAGCGAGTGCGGGCTTCCCCGCGATCCGCTCCGGATCCTAACTCGCTTTCCGCGGCTTCACCTGAGTTTCAATCTCGGCGCAGACTACGGCTCCTTCCAGCAGGAAGGTGTCAATCTCCTGCTCCGAGAACCCCGCTTGCTTCAAGATCTCGCGTGTGTCCTCACCGAAGACGGGAGCGCCCTTGAGGACATCGCCTGGCGTTCTGGAGAACTTCACGGGAAGGCCCAGTGTCTTGACGGGGCCGAGCGTCGAATGTTCAACCTCGACCAACATCTTGCGAGCGGCCGTCTGAGGATCGTTGAGGGCCTGCAGCATGTCGTAGACGGGTCCGCAGGGTACGCCCTTCTCATCGAGAATTTCGAGCCAATACGCTGCCGGTTTGGTGCGGAAGCGCTCTGCGAGTTTCGCCTCGAGTTCGGGCAGATTCCCCATGCGGTCAGCGCCGGTCCGGAACCGGGAATCATCGGCCAGCTCGGGTGCGCCGATGGCGTCGAGCGTGCGCAGCCAGTTCTTTTGGTTTGCGCCACCGACGACAATCCAGCCATCCGACGCCTGGAAGGCTTGGTACGGGGCGTTGAGCGGATGCGCCGATCCCATGGCCTTGGGGGCGGAACCGGTTGCAAGCGCAATCGCCGATTGCCAGTAGGTCTGAACGAGGGCCGCTTCGAAAAGGGAGGTCTCGACCCACTGACCCTCGCCAGTCCTGAGACGGTGGGCGTATGCGGCGAGGATGCCCATGGCAGCAAGAATGCCGGCCGTGATGTCCGAGAGTGGCGGACCGCATTTGGCGGGTGCTCCGCCCGGTTCACCTGTGAAACTCATGATGCCGCTCATGGCCTGGGCCACGAGATCGAAGCCGCGCCGGTCTTTATAGGGGCCGGTCCGGCCGAAGCCCGAAAGAGAGCAATAGATGAGGCCGGGATTCTCCTTCTTGAGATCCTCGTATCCAAACCCTAGGCGCTCCATGACGCCAGGACCAAAGTTCTCGACGAGCACGTCGGCGGTCTGCACGAGCTGGCGCAGGACCTTCTTTCCGCCTTCAGTCTTGAGGTCGAGCACGATGCCTCGCTTGTTGCGGTTCATCATCATGTAGGCGGCCGCCTCGTCCCCGATCTTGGGAGGCAGCATGCGCCGCGTGTCGTCACCGTCGGGGGATTTCTCGATTTTGATGACATCTGCGCCCATGTCGGCCAGCATGAGTGTGCAGGTTGGCCCCGCCATGACGTGCGTTAGATCAATGACCTTCATTCCATTGAGTGGACCCATCATACCCTCATCTGTTGTCGCAATACTGGCCTCAGGACACAGATACGACCCTGTCAGCCGACTTGGCGGCGCTCGTAAAGAGTGCTGTACTGCTCGCGCAGCATGTTCTTCTGAACCTTGCCCATGGTGTTGCGCGGCAGCTCGTTCACGAAGAGCACGCGCTTGGGCTGCTTGAATTTTGCAAGTTTGTCACGCACGCTCGCCATGATCGTTTCCTCGGTCAGGCCGGCATCCTTCACAGGCACCACGATCGCTGTCACGCCCTCGCCGAAATCCGGATGCGGCACACCAATGACCGCTGATTCCTGCACGCCTTCGACGGCGTCGATGGCGAGTTCGATTTCCTTCGGATAGACATTGAAGCCGCCGGTGATGATGAGATCCTTGCCACGTCCCACAATGTGGACATAGCCGCGCTCGTCGATTTTCCCGATGTCGCCGGTGATGAAGAAGCCATCCGGCCGGAATTCGGACGCAGTCTTCTCCGGCATGCGCCAGTAGCCCTTGAACACATTGGTGCCCTTCACCTCGATCATGCCGATCTCGCCGGCGCCGAGTTGCCGGCCCGTTTCGGGATCGGCAATGCGCAATTCGACGCCGGGCAGGGGGAAGCCCACGGTTCCGGCAATTCTGTCACCGTCATAGGGATTGGAGGTGTTCATACCCGTTTCGGTCATGCCGTAGCGCTCAAGGATCGCATGGCCAGTGCGCGCCGAGAACTCGTCATGGGTCGAGGCCAGGAGCGGCGCCGATCCCGAGATGAAAAGGCGGATGTGCGCGGTGTGTCCGCGCGTAAAATCCGGATGCTCCAGCAGGCGCGTATAGAAGGTGGGAACGCCCATCATAGCGGTGGCTCGCGGCAGAATCCGGATCACCTCGTCGGCCTCGAATTTCGGCAGGAAAAGCATGGAGGCATGAGCGGCGAGCACCACGTTGGTCGCCACGAACAATCCATGGGTGTGATAGATGGGCAGGGCGTGAAGAAGCACATCATCCGCCGTGAAGCGCCAGTAATCGACCAGCGTCAGAGCATTCGAAGCCAGATTGTAGTGGGTCATCATGGCGCCCTTGGAGCGCCCTGTCGTACCGGAGGTGTAGAGGATCGCCGCAAGATCGTCTGGGCCGGCTGGGTGATCCTCGAAGGTCTCGGGCTGATCAGCCGCAAGTGCCATAAGGCTTCCGTCGCCGCCCGTACCCAAGGTTTCGGCTCTGCCGCCGACCTTGGCGGCAATGGCGCCGATCTCGGTTTGGGCAGAAGGACGGCAGACAACGAGGCGCGGCTCGGCGTCACCGACGAAATAATCAATTTCGCTTGCGGTATAGGCCGTGTTCAGCGGCAGGTAGACGGCTCCGGCACGTACGCAGGCGACATAGAGGGCGAGCGCTTCAGGTGACTTGTCGACCTGAACGGCGACCCGATCACCAGGCTTCACCCCGCAGCCTCTCAAGGCATGAGCAAGGCGGGCCGTGATCGCAAAGAAGCGCCGGTAGGTGAGCGTGCTGCCATCTCCCGTCTCCAGGAAGACCTTGTCCGCTATCTCGGGGCGCACATGGAAAAGCGGAAGCAGCGTCGTCATATCGGGATCAACCTATCGTTAGCTGTCAGGAAAGAGAAAGCCAAGGGCGGTTCACGCGCCCTTGAAATTCGGAGGGCGCTTGTTCAGGAACGCGTCGATGCCCTCACGGAAATCCTGACTCATGTAACACATGAGGATCAGGTCCTCGCCTTGGCCTGGAGGAATTGTCGGCCGCAGCCGGCGCAACGCCTCCTTGCAGGCCTGGAGGGTGAGCGGGGCATGGCCCGCGACGGTGCGGGCGAGTTCCTCAGCGCGTGACATCAGCGCGGCCGGATCGGCAACGACTTCGCTGACCAAGCCGATCTCGAGCGCTTCAGGAGCCTCAACCAAGCGGGCCGTGAAGATCATTTCCTTGAGGCGGGCAGGGCCGATCAGGGCAGCGAACCGGCTGTAGTTGGACATGGAGAGGCAATTGCCGAGTGTCCGGGCGATCGGCAGGCCGAAGCGCGCATTGTCGGCGGCAATCCGCAAGTCGCAGCAGCCTGCAATGCCGGCCCCGCCGCCCGTGCAGGCCCCGGCGATGGCAGCAATCGTCGGCACGCGACAGGTCTCGAGGGCGTTCAGCACGCGGTCGATGCGGCCCTCGTAGCCGAGGGCGTCCTCCGGGCTGTCGAATGCGCGGAACTGGGAAATGTCCGTGCCGGCCGCGAAAGCCTTGCCCCCTGCTCCCGTGAGCACCATGGCTCGGATCGACCGGTCCTCGTTGATCTCTACGCAGATCTCCGCAAGGCGCTCATACATGGCGAAGGTGAAGGCGTTGCGGGCCTGCGGCCTGTTGAAGGTGACGAACGCCACCCCATTGCGTCGCTCGTAGAGAATTTCATCGCTCGGCGTGGTGGCCGGCATCGTTGTCGTATCCATTGGCAGTTTCAATCCTGTCATCTCTGCTCCGTAGATCCCTGAATGCCAGCGTCACCACAATGCAGAAGCTTTCCGGAAGCTCGATTGAGAACCGATCTAGTTTGAATTCAAAATTTGGAGGACGCAAGATTATAATTGTGGAATTCGGAGCCCATGTGGCATAAATGCATTCAAACTAGATGAGCCTTGACGTTACCTGGTACCGTCGGCAACACCGAACGAGGTGGGTACGCATAAGGATTGAGACGCAATGTTGCATGATGAGGTGGTGTCCCGGGTCAGGTATATGCTGATGGAGGGTGAGATTGCCCCCGGGGCGCGCGTGCCCGAGCGGGACTTATGCCTGACGCTGGGGATCTCCCGGACGCCTCTGCGCGAAGCACTGAAGGTCCTCGCTGCTGAAGGTTATGTGGTTCTGTTGCCCAATCGGGGCGCAAGAGCGGCCAAGCTGACGCAGAAAGACGTCCAGGATCTCTTTGAGGTTTGCGAGAGCTTGGAGGCTGCCGCCGGAGAACTCGCCTGTCAGCGTATCACTGACGAGCAGGTCCAGCGAATTGCGAGTCTGCACGAGGAAATGGTTGGGCATTACCGCAACAGGGACTTGCCGCAATACTACCGCTGCAACCGGTCAATCCATGAAACGATTGTCGATGCCGCCGGCAACGCGGTGCTGGCCTCGCTCTACGAGTCGGTGACATCGCGCATTCGGCGGGCGCGGTTCGTGGCCCCCATGCCTCCGACCCATTGGGAGTTGGCGGTGCAGGAGCATGAGGCAATCCTGAATGCCCTGCAGCGGCGGGACGGCGCGGGGCTCTCGCATATCCTTCGCCGGCACCTGCGGCACAAGCGTGAGGCGGTTGAACGCGCGGGTTTCGCCGAGAGCGCGCCGCCTGCGGAGCAACAGGCTAGGCCAGCGCGACGGGCGGCATCGGGCTGAGGTAGCTCAAGACTGACTTTGTGCGGACGGGTTGCGCCGGCACGCTGTGTAGCGTCACCTCCCTGATTCACGACACGGGCCAAATGATACGGAGCGAGATCTCCGACGAGCAAACGAAGGAGGAAGCGAAATGCCAATATACGAACTGGATGGCGTAAAGCCCGAATTGCCGGGGGCCAGCGCCTTCTGGATTGCTCCAGACGCCCATGTCATCGGGCGTGTTCGCCTTGGTCAGGACGTAGGTGTGTGGTTTGGGGCTGTCTTGCGGGGAGACAACGATACGATTTCGGTAGGGGACCGCACTAACATCCAGGAGGGTGCGATGTTGCATGTGGACGACGGATTTCCGCTGGCGATTGGCGCAGGCGTCACGATCGGTCACCATGCGATCGTTCACGGCTGCACGATAGGCGACAATACACTGATTGGAATGGGGGCGACCATCCTCAATGGCGCCCGTATCGGGAAAAATTGCCTCGTTGGTGCTAATGCCCTGGTCACGGAAGGTAAGGAGTTTCCCGACAATTCCCTGATTGTCGGCGCACCTGCGAGAGCCGTGCGCGTCCTAGATGCGGCTGCCGCAGAGAGGTTAGAGGCATCCGCAGCAAGTTATGTGGCGAACTGGCGGCGGTTCAGCAAAGGCTTGAAGCGAATAAGCTAGCCCATAGCCCAACTACCGTCAGACGGCCAGGAGATCTGCCCAGGTGGCAACCTGAGTGCAACAGCGTCAAACCCGAACCACAGAAAGATAGTCTGCTCGTGTTGAACAACCCCGACGTGATGCTCATCGCCTCAATGGGAGCTGGGGCGTCACCTGCAGCAAAGACCCCAAGAGGGAACCTCTATTTGGTCACCGAACTGGGTTGGTTGACCGAATCCACGCGCCGGCTTGGGGCATGGCGTCAAGCCGGCCAAAATTGTGATCATATTGGGCTTGTCGTTGACTGGGGCCTCTTCAAGCGGTCCGTGTCAAAGCTCGTTTCCTATCTGGAATGCGGGTCGGGGGCGGTTCTGCTTTGGAAGCAGTTTTGGTAAAAGGTTAAGTGGAACGAAGGGAAGCAGAAAGTGAACAATGCTCAAGGTGTGAAAGCTCGCGTCGGCATCATTGGTGTTGGCTTGATGGGTCATGGTATCGCTCGAAACGTCCAACGAGCGGGTTGGCCTATCGCGTTTCTCAATCATCCCGGCAATCAGCCGGCTGATGACTTGATCAGCAACGGTGCCGTTTCATTCGACACCGGCTCAGACCTTGCAGCAAGTTGTGACATCCTGATTATCTGCGTCACAGGCACGCCACAGGTAGAGGATGTTCTCTTCCGATCGGATGGTATTCTGAATGGACTACGTCCAGGAAGCGTGATTATTGATTGCTCGACTGCGATCCCTGCATCCACGAAAAAGATTGCTGCAGCCGTCACTGCTGCCGGGGGCCACTTCGTCGACGCGCCGATGACAAGGACACCGAAGGAGGCGGCGGAGGGACGTCTCAACCTCATTGTCGGAGGCGACAGAAGTCAATTCGACGCGCTCCTGCCTCTGATGCGCAGTTATGCTGAGAACATCACCTATGCTGGCGCCGTGGGTACAGGGCATACACTCAAACTTTTACACAATTTCGTATCGCTCGGTTTCTCTGCTGTCCTCGCGGAAGCCGCTGCCTGTTCTTCAAAAGCAGGTGTGGATCCAGCCGTGCTGGTCGAAGTTCTCGGTAACGGTGGAGGAGCCGGCGTCGTGTTCGAGCGTCTTAAGCCATTCATCCTAGCCCAAGACGCGTCCGGCTTCCGCTTTAGTATCGCCAACGCTCGCAAGGACATAGGGTACTATGTGGACATGACGCGCGATGTGGCCGCAGAAAACGGTGCTGCCGCGGCCATATTCCAAACTTACGATCAAGCCTGCAGTGCAGGACATGAGCACGCGCCGGTACCGGAGCTGATCAGCGTCTTGTCAGAGAGAAAGTGAAGGTCGCCCGCTTGTGGCTGCGTTTCGACGGCATCCTCGACTTGGTAGGATTTCCCTGCGAAAATGCGGATCAACAAGCCCATCGCTGAAGGCTCTCCCCAGGAAGCGAGACTATGACGACTTCACCCGCTGTTGCGCTTACACAGGCGCTGATCCGGCAGAACACCATCAATCCTCCTGGCAACGAGGCTCAGTGCGCAGCCCTCGTGGCCAAGCGGCTGGAGGAGAATGGCTTCACCGTTACGGCAATCCCGTTCGGGGAGGGACGCACAAATCTGATCGCGCACATCGGCGGTCGGGATGGCTTGCCGCTTGCCTTTACCGGTCATCTCGACACGGTGCCGCTTGGCTTGCAGCCGTGGTCGGTCGACCCGTTCGGTGGCGACGTCGACGGCGACCGGGTCTATGGCCGCGGCTCCAGCGATATGAAGGGCGGCATTGCGACCTTTGTCGAGGCCTGCATCGCCCACCGGGCTACGCTGGAGAAGGGCCCAGGCGCGGTGTTGATCATCACCGCTGGCGAGGAGACTGGATCGGAGGGGGCCTACGATCTGTGCCGGGAGAAGAGGCTTCTGGACGCTGCCGGTGCCCTGATTGTCGCCGAGCCCACATCCAATACCCCGCTTATCGGTCACAAAGGGGCCCTGTGGCTGAAAGCAGTCGCCCGGGGCGTGACCGCGCATGGCTCCATGCCGGAGAAGGGGGACAACGCCGTCATCAAGGCAGCGCGTGCGGTCGTGAAGCTGACGGACTTTGACTTCAACGTGCAGCGGCACGCGGTTCTGGGTGGACCGACGTTAAACATCGGTACCTTCCAAGGCGGATTGAACACCAACTCGGTTCCCGACCGCGCCGAGGTGAGTCTCGATATTCGCACGGTGCCGGGCCAGGCGCATGCCTCCGTGCGCGAAATGGTCGGGAGCTTTCTGGGCGATGAGATGGAGATCTCGCCGCTCATCGACGTGCCCGCCGTTTGGACCGATCCCAGCGACCCGTGGATCCGGCGGGTCTTCGAGATCATGGCGCCGCTCCTTGGAGCGATGCCCATGCCCCAGGCGGCGACCTACTTCACCGATGCATCAGCGCTGACCCCGGCCATGGGCAATCTGCCAACCGTTATTCTCGGTCCTGGAGAGGCGGCCATGGCGCACCAGACGGACGAGTACTGCCTCATCTCGCGCATCGATCAGGCCGTCGAGGCCTATGGCCGGATTATTGAGGATTGGTGCAAATGAACGAACTTCCCACCGTCCTCGAGGCCGCGCGATGCATCGCTGACGGCAGCCTCACTAGCGAGGCTCTGGTGCGCGCCTGCCTGGATCGTATCGGTGAGCGCGAGCCTCAGGTACAGGCATGGCAGCACCTGGATATGGACGCCGCACTGAACATGGCGCGGCACCTGGACCGGTGCGGCTCCGGTCCCCTGAAGGGGATCCCCATCGGGGTCAAGGACATCATCGACACAGCGGACATGCCCACTGGATACGGCTCGCCGCTCTATGAGACGTTCCGGCCGCCGCGCGATGCCGCCTGCGTGGCCCTGGCGCGGCACGCGGGCGCGCTGATCCTCGGCAAGACGGTGACCACCGAGTTCGCCTACTTCCAGCCGGGCAAGACCCGCAATCCCCACAATCCGGATCGGACGCCCGGCGGCTCCTCCTCTGGCTCGGCGGCGGCGGTGGCCAGCGCCATGGTGCCGTTAGCCTTCGGCACGCAGACGGCCGGATCCATCATCCGGCCGGCCAGCTTCTGCGCCTGCGTAGGCTACAAGCCGACCTTTGGCTTCATCGACCGCACTGGCGTGCGCCCGTTCGCGGATAGTCTCGACACCGTTGGGGTTTTTGCCACGACCGTCCAAGACGCGGCGTTCCTCACTTCGGTCATTGCTGGCCGTCCAAACCTGCGCATCACAAATGAGGAGTTCCGCCCGCGGATTGGCCTGACCCGAACCTATGCATGGGAGGATGCTGAACCTGCTACGGCGCTGGCTCTCGACGAGGCCGCAGCGCGGTTGCGTGCAGCTGGGCTGGAGATCCGTGAGGTTGAACTTCCCGAACGGTGGCGCGGCCTGCTGGAGGCACAGAAGACGATCATGGCCTTCGAGGCGGCGCGGTCGCATGTGCCGGAGATGCTGACCGCGTCCGATCATCTCAGCGCAAAGCTCCGCGAACTTCTTGATGCTGGTGCGCTCATCGCGCCCGAAGACTACGATGCCGCCAAAGCGCTGCTGGCAGAGGCGCGCGCCGGCTGCAGCGATGTGCTGGACGAGCTTGATGTACTGCTCACTCCGAGCGCGCCCGGAGAAGCACCGGAGGGCTTGGGGGCGACCGGCGATCCTGTCTTCAACCGAATTTGGACGGCTTTGGGAGTGCCTTGCATCTCCATCCCGGGCTTGACCGGGCCCACGGGAATGCCCGTCGGCGTCCAGGTAGTTGGCCGTTGGGGCGACGACCGGCGCGCACTGGCTGCTGCAGCGGCCATAGGGCAGGTCCCTTTATCTGCTTAGATCATCCGCAACGGCTCTCTGTGCAAGCTCAGGTCCCATAAAATGGTATTGCTTGACGGGAGCACAGCAATCGGCCGGTCCGCCCCCAATCACGCTGCAGCGGGCCGGGCGCTGAGCGGCAATCATCGACGGTTCCTGGTTCGGATTGGGTTGCACGATCTACGTGGATCCGAAGGATCCCGATGGCCAACCTTAAGTGATGTGCCCCGGAAGTGATCCGCGGCTAATGCAGCTTTCCAGGGTTGCTGTCAGAAGGGATCAGGGGATCGCAATATGCAGCCGAAATCTATCGCGAGGTTCTGGATGGCGCCGGTCTGGTCGGCTCGATGGGCCGGCGTGGCAATCCGTACGATGCCAAGGCGGAGAGCTTCATGAAGACGCTCAAGGTGGAAGCGGTCTATCCGATGGCCTACGAGACCTTTGAGGATGTGGCCGAGGACCTTCCGCGCTTTATCGAGGAGGTCTATAACAGCCGCAGGCTCCACTGGGCCCTCGGCTATCTGTGCCCGAAGCAGTTTGAGGATCAACACGCCCAGCAGACGGTCAAGCCCGCGGCATGATCACTGCCCACTCCGAAGGGTGCACTCCATAGCTCGGCGCAACTAGTCCCTATGATTGCGGGGCGTGAGGGCGGCCCGTCATCCGATATGCAACGGTACGAGGGTTAAGCCGGCACAGCCGGTGCAGAGCCTCATGCATAGGAGACGGCCCTGATGAAGCATACCAGATTTGTGGGCTTGGATATCCACAAGGATCAGATCTCGGTCGCGGTGGCCGAAAGTGGGCGCGGCGGCGGCGTGGAATACCTCGGCCAGATTGCCAATGATCCGGCGGCCATCAGCAAGCTGTGCGCCCGGCTCGCGCGACCCGGCGCCACCCTATCCTTCTGCTACGAGGCCGGTCCCTGCGGCTATGGTCTGTATCGCCAACTCACCAGCCTTGGACATCGCTGCGCGGTGGTGGCGCCGTCCTTGATCCCGACCAAACCGGGCGATCGCGTCAAGACTGACCGCCGCGATGCCACCATGTTGGCTCGCCTGCACCGGGCCGGGGAGCTCACATCCGTCTGGGTGCCTGATGAGGCCCATGAGGCCATGCGCGACCTGATCCGCTTGCGCAGCACCGTGCGTCACGTGCTGACGCGGGCGCGTCAGCATCTGCAGGGTTTCCTGCTGCGGCACGGCCGCTCGCAAGGGGCTGCGCGAGCCTGGAGCGTGGCCTACCGCCGCTGGCTCTCGACGCTGGCCTTCGCCCATCCCGCCCAGCAGATCACCTTTCAGGACTATGTCGATGCGGTCACCGACGCGGAGCAACGCCTCAGGCGTGTCGAAGAGCAGATCCAGGTGCTTCTGGCCGATTGGGCCCTGCGGCCAGTTGTCGAGGCCCTGCAGGCTCTGCGCGGCATCGCGCTGATCAACGCTGTGGTGCTGGTCAGCGAGGTCGGCGACTTCACCGGCTTTGCCACCCCGCGTCAGCTGATGGCCTATTTCGGCATGGTGCCGGGGGAGCGCTCGACCGGCCGGACGGTGCGTCGCGGCGGTATCACCAAGACCGGCAATTCGCATGCAAGACGAGCGCTGGTCGAAGGTGCCTGGGCCTACCGCCTGAAGCCGCGAGTTGGCCGCCACAAGGTCGATCGGATCGAGGCCTTGCCCAAGCCGGTGCGCGAGATCGCCTGGAAGGCTCAGGTGCGGCTGTGTGCCCGCTATCGGCGGCCGACCGCCCTGGGCAAGACCGCCAATGTGGTCACCGTCGCGATCGCGCGGGAGATGGTTGGGTTTGTGTGGGCGATTGCCTGCACGGTCCAGTCTCCCAAGGCCGCGTGAGCGATCTCCGCAACCTTTCCGTCCAGGAGGATCACCTCACGTGTAGCCGAACCCTCGGTGCGGTCCATGGCGCTGGGGGTGGGACAATGCCGGGGAGCCCTCGTGCCCACTATGAGCCTGTGATGCTCGTCCTCTCGACCGAGGCAGCCCCAAACGAAGCAAGGTCATGCGGTTCAACCCGCGGATGAGAGCTTGTTGACCGACGTTGGCGTCCCACCTCCTGCACCCTGGATCCGCCGTACACATTCCTCGGCCGTCGCTTCCACGTGGCGGATCGACCCTTCATGTCAAAACTACTTGTCCGCAATCATGAGAGTGGGTCATCTGCCATCAGACCTGGCATTCTGCTGGCTCGTTTGGCTTGGGCTGATGGAACGGTTGGCGCGTACAAGCTCCGGACCCGCCGAGCCGGTGGAGCGGGTCCTGAGACGCGCGCCGGCGTCGCTGCCGGCGCTGGCCGTTCCAGACAAACGGCGTCGGCTGCGCATTCCAGCTTCGCGCCGTCTGCTCAAACCAGCGGCCGATTGGCTAGATCGGTTCGTAAGTCAAAGAGGAGGCCGGTAACTCCTGCCCCCGTCCCTGACTCTTATGCCTCTCGGTCAAGAGGGGGTGTATCGCCGGTGCCGAGATCCCAATACAACCCCGCCATCATGGACAGACCCTCGCGGGCGATTGCGACGGGCAGATGCTCGTTGGGAGCATGCTGGGAGCAGCCCGGGTAGGAATGCGGCACCCAGATGGTCCGCAGGTTCAGGATCTCCGAGAAGAGATCGTTGGGCAGCGATCCGCCGAGATTGGGCAGAAGCGCAGGCTTCTTGCCGGTGGTCCTGGCAAGAGAATGGAGAGCCCAAGTGACCCAGGGGTCCTCGGGATCGAGGCGCGTTGCGTGGAAGATCTCATCGCGGCTCTTTGCAACCTGAACCATCGTGAAGCCGTGACGATCAAGGTGGCGACGCAGGGCCGGCAAAACCTCGTTTGGGTCGACGCCGACCACAAAGCGCAGCTGGCACCGTGCCCAGGCACTGGGCGGCACCGCATTGACCGGGGTTTCCGGAACACCGGACTTCATGGCGAGCACGTCGAAGGAGCACCACCCGAAGACCTGCTCGGCCGGGGTCAGGCCGGGCTCGCCCCATTCGGGGTCGATGGTCGGGCCGTCGGGGCCGCCGTCGACCTCGCAATCTGCGAGCGCCCGACGCACCGCCGAGGGGAGTTCTTTCGGAACCCATTCGTGAATGCGGATCTGCCCTGTCGGCGAAGCGATGCTGGCAATCGCATGTGCGAGCTGGATAGCGGGATCCGAGAGCAGGCCACCCCAGTTGCCCGAATGATGCCCCCCCTCACGGGCGTTGATCGAGAGATCGAAGGTGACGCCGCCACGTGAGCCGAGAAAAATCGTCGGCCGCTCGGCGTTGAGGCGCGGACCGTCGGAGGCAATGAGCACATCGGCCTTGAGTAGATCCTTCTGCTCCTCGCACAGCTCGCGCAGGCCCGGAGAGCCCATTTCCTCGCCCATCTCGATCAGATATTTGGCGTTGAAACCGAGCTTGCCGCGGGTCTCCAGCACCGCCTTCAAGCCGGCGATGTTGATGACGTGCTGACCCTTGTTGTCGACCACGCCGCGGCCATACCAGCGATCACCAACTTCCGTGAGCCTCCAGGGGGAAAGGCCCTCGTTCCAGTCCTTGTCGAGACCGCGGATCACGTCGCCATGACCGTAGCCGAAGATCGTTGGGAAAGCAGGATTCTCGATACGCTCGGCATAGAGAAACGGTCCCTTCGCCTTGGGATGGTGGAGCGTCCTGCAGGTGAAGCCGAGGCTTTCGAGCAGGGGGCGCATCTCCGTCTCGATATAGGCCGAAAGGGCTTCGGCTCGCTCCGGGTTTTGGCTTTCCGTCGGCATCGCGATGAGACGGGCCAGATCGGACTTCAAGGTACCCGAGTCGAAATACGCCTCAGCCTTTGCAATGGCTGTCTCGCGGGTCATTGGGTTGTTTCCTTTTCTTTCATTTGAGTGGCAGGTTCATGATTGCGCCGAAGCGCCGTGTCCGGGATCAGCGAGGTGGCAGGCGACCGCATCCCGTTCCAGCCGGACAAGGCGCGGTTCCGCCGTGCCGCATTGAGGCAGCCTCGCAGGGCAGCGCGGATGGAAGGGACATCCGGGCGGCGGGTTGAGGGGATCCGGGAAGGCGAGGCCGAGTCCGGTTTCCGGTATGCCCTGACCGGGCTCGGGCGTGAGGACGGACGCGAGCAGAGCCTTGGTATAGGGATGACGCGGGGCTCTGAAGAGCGTTTCCGTTTCGGCCAGTTCGACGACGCGGCCGAGATACATGACCGCCACACGCGTCGCGATGTGCTCGACCACGGCGAGGTTGTGGCTGATGAACACGTAGGTCAGTCCAAGCTCGCGCTGAAGGTCCATCAGCAGGTTGAGGATCTGGGACTGGACGGAGACGTCGAGGGCGGATGTCGGCTCGTCGCAGACGACGAGTTCCGGCTTCATGACGAGCGCCCGCGCGATCGCGACGCGCTGACGCTGCCCGCCTGAAAGCTCGCGCGGATACCGGTCGGCAAATCGCTGCGGAAGCCCCACCTTGTCGAGAATCTCAAGTGTGCGCTTGCGACGCTCCGCGACCGTGCCGATGCCATGCACTTCCAGCGGAAGGGCGACGATCGACGCGATGGTGCGGCGTGGATTGAGAGACGAATAGGGATCCTGAAAGACGGGCTGCACCCGTCGGGCCATGCCGATGCGGCCGAGCGAACGAATATCCGTCCCATCCAGCGTGATGGCGCCGCCTGTGGGCGGTAGGAGACCGAGCAGCATGCGAGCGAGCGTGGACTTGCCGCAGCCGGATTCGCCCACGATGCCCAGTACTTCCCCTTTGCGGATATCGAGGCTGATGCCGTTGACCGCGTGCAGGGTCCGCCGGGATTTGAACATGCCCTGGCTCACCTCGAAGGAGCGGGTGAGATCTCGGGCCTCAAGGAGCGCCGTCATGCTGCGTTCTCCAGAATGCAACGCCATTGATGGCCCTCCGCCGATTCGTTCAGCGGTGGCGCCATGGCGCAGATGTCTCGGGCATGGCTGCAGCGGTCGCGGAAGCTGCAGCCGCGAATCTCGCCAACAAGCGAGGGCACGACGCCCGGAATGACGCCGAGCTTTCCGCCTCGAACCGTGCGGCCCGGCACGGGAATGCAGTCGATCAGCCCCTTCGTGTAGGGATGCTGCGGGTTGGCGAAAAGCGAAGCGGTCGGTCCTTCCTC
The DNA here is from genome assembly GCF_003347665.1 of Microvirga calopogonii. Lineage (GTDB taxonomy): Bacteria > Pseudomonadota > Alphaproteobacteria > Rhizobiales > Beijerinckiaceae > Microvirga > Microvirga calopogonii. The sequence goes on along the minus strand of NZ_QDGA01000032.1, from coordinate 8,433 downwards.
GACAATCTGCCCGGCATACATGACGGCCACCCGGTCGGCGATGCGCGCCACGATGCCGAGATCGTGGGTGATGAGGACCATCGCAACGCCGAGCTCGCGTTGCAGGTCGGCCAGAAGGTGCAGGATCTGCGCCTGGATCGTCACGTCGAGAGCCGTCGTCGGCTCGTCCGCGATCAGCAGGTCCGGCCCGCACATCAGGGCCATGGCGATCATGACGCGCTGGCGCAAGCCGCCCGAGAGCTGATGGGGATATTGCCCGAGACGCTGGGCCGCCGATGCGATGCCGACCTTGCCGAGCAGATGGACGGCCCGCTCGCGCGCTTCCGCTTCGCTCGCGTTGCGATGCTGGCGGTAGGCTTCCGTGAGCTGATTGCCGATCGTGTAGGCCGGGTTCAGCGCCGTCATGGGTTCCTGAAAGATCATCGCCATGCGGTCGCCGCGCAGGGCGTTAATGCGCTTCCGGCTCGCCTTGCCGAGATCTTCCCCCGCAAAGGCGATGCGCCGGGCTTTCCGCGTGGCGGCCTTGGGTAGGAGGTCCATGATCGCAAGCGAGGTCATGGACTTGCCGCAGCCGGACTCGCCCACGAGGCAGAGCGTCTCGCCGCGCTTCACGGAGAAGGAGATGTCGCGTACGGCGTGGAGGGCTCCACGGGGGGTAGCGATGTCGACGTTGAGGCCGTCGACCTCAAGGATCACTTCGCTCATGGCTCAGCCCCGTCCTTCCGGTGAAATTACGTCGCGCAGGCCGTCTCCCGCGAGATTGATGGCAAAGATCAGCAGCGCCAGCGCCGATCCCGGGATCGCAATGAGCCAGAACGAAAAGAACATGTAGGCTTTGGCCTCTGCGATCATGAGTCCCCAGGAGGGCAGGGGAGGCTGCACCCCGAGGCCGAGGAAGGAGAGCGCGGCCTCGAGCAGAATCGCGCTCGCCGCCTCGAGAGTGGCGACGACGATCAGATGAGGGGCGATGTTGGGCAGGATCTCCTGGAGAATGACGCGCGTGGTCGACGCTCCGGCCGCCTGCGCGGCCGCCACGTAGTCGAGGGAGCGAACCTGCTGGGTCGCACTGCGCATCACCACCGCGAAGCGATCCCATTTGAGGAAGCCGAGCACCAAGATGACGATCCACAACGAGCCGCCGACCATCGCCACCACGGCCAGCGCCACGAGAATGACGGGCATCGAGAGCCGCGTCGTCACGATGAAGGTCATCAGAAGGTCGATCTTGCCGCCGAAATAGCCGGCCGCCAGACCCATCGCCGTGCCGATGATACCCGAGATCAGAACCACGCTGACGCCGATCAGCAGGGAGATGCGTGCGCCGTAAAGCACGCGGGACAGGTAATCGCGGCCGAGCTGGTCGGTGCCGAGCGGATGCACCCACGAGCCCTTCGCGTACCAGGCAGGCGGCACATTGCGGAGCGTGAGGTTCTGCAGATAGGGATCGTGCGGTGCGATCAGAGGCGCGAGCAGGGCCAGCGCAACGATGACCGCCAGGATTCCGGCGCCGATCACGAAGGCTTTCTGGCCGAGGAAGCGGCGCACGAGGCGCATGGCGGGCGAGGGCTCCGCGACGGCGGGGATGGAGAGAGCAGTATCGGTCATGTCAGGCCACCCGGATGCGTGGATCGAGCCACGCGTTGGCAATGTCGGAGGCAAGCGTCAGAAGCACGTAGACGACCGAGAGCAGCAGGACCACGACCTGCATGACGGGGAAGTCCTTGTAGGTGATGCTCTGGTAGGCCAGATAGCCGAGACCATCGAGGGCGAAGATCGTCTCGATGACGACGGATCCGCCAAGCAGGAAGCCGAGCTGCACGGCGGTGAGCGCCACAACCGGAACGACGGCGTTACGCAGTGCATGCTTGAAGACGACCTTGTAGGCCGGCAGGCCCTTGGCCCGGGCGGTCCGGATGTAGTCGGAGGACAGAACCTCAATCATTCCGGCACGGATGAGGCGCATGAAGGCCGGGGCGACGTAATAGCCGAGAGCGATCGTCGGCATGATGAAGTGCAGCCACGTGCCGGAACCCGAGACAGGCAGCCAGCGCAGGGTGATGGAGAAGATCATCACGAGGATCAGGGCGAAGAAGAAGTTCGGAAGCGCCTGACCGACCACGGCGATAGCCAGCGCCACCCGGTCGATCCAGCTGTTCGCGTACACGGCGGCCAGCACGCCCAGGGGAATGGATATGAGGAGCGCGAAGCCGAGCGACGTAAAGCCGAGAATGAGGGTCGTCGGCAGCTTCTCGAGAACGAGCTTGCTCACCTCGGTCTTGAAATACAGGGACGTTCCAAAATCGCCCCTGAGCGTCTGCCAGAGCCAATCGAGGTATTGCACGATGAGCGGCCGGTCGAGGCCGTAGGTCTTGCGGATGATATCGAGATCCGCCTTCTGCGCACCTTCGCCCGCGATGGCCACCGCAATATCGCCCGACAAGCGCAGGAGAAAGAAGGCAATCGCTGAGACGGCCAGCGCGACCAGGAGCGCCAAACCCAAGCGTTTGAGGATGTAGCCGATCACGGCATTCTCCGTATAGGCCTAAAGAATGGGCCAAATTGCCTGTATGGCCGCAACAAGGGCACATGAAGTCAGAATACAATCCGCTCAAGCCGAGGATTCCGGGCACGCCGCGACAATAGGGACGCGTGCCCGCGTTTTGGCCAGCGGATTGCCGAGAGCGATCCTTGAGGACCGCTCCGGCTTCTTCGGCTTACTTCCAGGTCATTTCCCAGAAGCGGGGCATCTCGTCCGGATAGGCCTTGAAGTTCAGGTCCGACGTGGCGACGTAGTAGACCGGCAGCGAGTAGAGGGGCACAGCGTACGCCTTGTCGGCGATGATCTTCAGGGCTTCCCGGTAGGACGTTTTGCGGATCTGCGGATCGACCGATGTGTCACCCTTGGTCAGCAGATCGCGTACCTGCGAGTCGCGGGTGATGTCCTCGGTCCGGAAAGCGAAATAGTTTGACGTCGCCGCGGACACGTCATTGACCGAGAACGAGCCCCAGGTCTGATGGGTGAGCATCGCCTTGTTGCCGGCAACCTGCTCGCGCATGGCGGCATATTGCAGGAAGCGCAGGTTGGTCTTGATGCCGACCGCCTGAAGATACCCGATCAGGGCTTCGGTCTGGTTGCGCTCGCGGTAGGCCACAATATCGAGATCGAGGCCATTCGGATAGCCCGCCTCGGCAAGGAGCTGCTTCGCCTTGGCAGGATCGTACGGATAACGCGTGGCGCCGTCGTCGGTGCAGCCGAACTGGCTTGGGAAGCAGATGGTGTGGATAACGCGCGAGCCTGCGCCGACGATCTGCTTCACCATGCTTTCACGATCGATGGCGTGGATAATGGCCTTGCGCACGCGCTCATCCTTCAGGGCCGGAGCCGGTGTGCCCTCAAGTGTGTTCATCTGCATAAACACGATGCGCATGGTTTCGCCGGACACAACCTGGAGGGTGGGAACGGTTTCCAGCTGCTCCGCCTGGTCCTTCGGCACGCTCATGATGAAGTCGAGGCCATTGGAGAGAGCTTCCGCCATCTGGGTCTGACGGTCCGGAATGAAGCGGATCTCGATTTTGGCGATCTTCGGCTGCGACTTCGGCGAGTCCTTGAAGTAGTCGGTGTTCTTTTCGAGTGTGATCGATTTGCCCGGAACGTAGTTCGTCACCTTGTAAGGTCCGGAGCCGACGGGCTTGTCGTTCTGCCCCTTTGGGCCAACCTTCTCGTAATACTCGTTTGGGTGGATGACGACCGGACCGGCGAGATACTCGATGGCGGCCGGGAAGACCTGCTTGGTCGTGATGCGGACCTTGTACTTGTCGATCTTCTCGGCCTTCTCGATCCAGCTGACGTTGGCTTGGGTGACGACCTTGTTCTCAGGCTTGGAGATGAAGTTCATCGTGTAGACGACATCGTCCGCATCGAACTCCTCGCCGTTGTGGAACTTCACACCCTGTCGCAAGTCAAACTCGAGCGTACGGTCATCGATCTGGCGCCATGCGGTCGCGAGTTGGCCTTTGTACTCGTTGGTGTTCGGATCGCGATAGACGAGCGTGTCCCAGACGTGCTGACCGATGATGACGCCGATGCGGACGTTGTTGAAGAACGGATCCACGCTCTCTGGCGCCTGATCATAGGCAAACCGGACGGTATTGTCGGCTTTGCCTGCGAGGGCAGGGGCTGCGAAGACGCTGGTCAGGAGCGCGGTGGAAGCGAGGCTGAGCAGGGCCGCCTTACGTATCAAACTCATCTTAGTCCTCTGGAACTGTGCTTGTTATTTTGTTTCTCATTTCCCGCGCCAGTGATCGTTTTCGATCACAAAGCAATGCGGAACCATTCCGAACCTGCCAAGAATAAGGGCTTGCTTCAATTAGAATGATTAGAAAGGATCGTTGCTGAAACGGCAATACAGTGGATCCTCAATGCAGCAGTCAGCCTTGCGCTATTTCCTTGAGGTCGCTCGGACCGGGTCCATCAGTGCGGCGGCCGAACGGCTACGAGTCGCTGCATCGGCCATCAGTCGGCAGGTGGCGAAGCTCGAGGAGGAATACGAGACGCCCCTGTTCGAGCGGCGCTCACGAGGTATGGTCCTGACCCATGCAGGACGTCTTTTGGCATCTTATGCGCAACGCGCCGCGCTTGAGAGCGATCAGATCCAAAAGGAGATCAGGGAACTCAAGAGCGCCACGCGCGGCCTCATCCGCCTGGGTGTGACCGAGGGGCTCGCGGTGAGCTTCGTTCCGGAAATGATCCACACCTTTCGCAAGGAGCGTCCGCACGTCCTGTTCGACATCAAGGTTCTAGGCCCAGCAAACGTGGTGGCCAGCGTTCAGGAGGGAGAGGTGGATATCGGCATCACGTTTTCATTATCTCCCGAGGGCGGGGTGCGCATTCAGTGGCAGCAGGCCATGCCGGCCTATGCGTTGGCAAGCACGGATCACCCCCTGATCGGACGTGGACGTGTCTCGATTGCCGAGTTGTTCGAGTATCCCATCGCGATTCTGGACGATGCTGCAACCATCAGGAGGGTGTTCGATATCTTCTGTGCGACCAAGGGCATCTCCCTCGAACCTATTGTCAGTTCCACAAACGTTGCCAGCCTTTTTACTCTCTGCCAACTTGGCGGCGCCATAACCTTCTCAACTTATATTTCAGCGCGCAGGGCGGTCCGTGACGGCCATCTATCGATCGTTCCCTTCGAAGAAGCGAGCTTTCTTGAGCGAAACATGCAGATCCAGACCATGCTGGGGCGAACCCTACCGCAGACGACGCAGGACTTCATCGGTTTTCTCATTGCGGAGCTGGAGACACCCGGTGCAACACAACCTTCAGCTGATGGCTGACGTTCGGAGGGGCCTTGTCGGAGCCCAACGAGGTCTCAACAGGAAGGATATCCATATGAGCTGGTCTTCGCGTCTGAAACGGACAATGCCTGCCGTTGTGCTGCTATGTTGTGTGGCTTCGGCAGCTTATGCAGGTGACGCTCCGAGCAATGGCCTCGGCGAGCGCGGCATCGCGATTCAGGGCTACGATCCGGTTGGCTACTTCCTGGCCGGCGAACCTCGCAAGGGCCTTCCCGAGATCTCGACGACATACAATGGTTCACGGTGGCTGTTCTCAAGTGAGAGTGACAAACGCCGCTTCCTGGCTGGTCCCAACCGGTATCTTCCTGCCTATGGCGGGTACTGTGCCTATGCAGTGGCGCTGGGGTATCTGTCTGACGCCGACCCACGGGCATGGACGATCCTGTATGACCGTCTCTACCTCAACTGCCCTGAGCCAACTCTCGATGTCTGGCTAATGAACCCATTGTTTTACATCAGAAGAGCCGATAGCAAGTGGCCTCTTTTGAGTGTGCAGATAGGCGCTCGAACCACAACAAAGGCGGGCGACGGGTACCACGTGGCGCAGTAGAAACTTCGTCAGCACAGTTGATTACATCGGCGCCGGCTTAGCTCGCAGGGCACCGTCATGATAGGCAATGGCCGCCAGTTCGGGCGGCACGAAGAGGTAGCGCCTCACCCGCCGCATGGCATCGAGAACCCGCTCCCCAAAGGTGGTCTTGCCGATCTCCTCGCTCATGAGGTCGGCGTGAAGAGCAATCACCTCCACCATGTGCCGGCGCAGGATGGCGAGGTGCACTTCCGTCATGGGCTTGGCACTGTCAACTTAACGCGTTTTGCTTGCTTCTTGCGGTTTTCCGGCTCGGGCAGGTAACGTATTTTCAATGGCTTAGGGCCGGTCGTGATGACCTCAAGCAGCTCTTACTTGCTTAAGTTGACAATACCCCCCAAAGAGGTGCTTCCCATCGCCGGCTCGGCGGGGCAGAGCCACCTCGCCGGTAGGCCTCCTATAATCATGCGGGTCCGTCCTGTCTTGCGGGAGAACCCGACGTAGAAACCCGGATAGGCAAATAGCCCGGGTTCATGCGTAAAGACGCCGTCGCCCCTCAGGATCGCATCATGAATGACGATCCCGCCCACGAGCCATGATCCCGTTTCAAGAAAAACCACCTCGGACGCCAACAGCCGAGCACCGCACAAACCGCCTTCTGGCGGCTCTGGCCCCCGAGAACTTGGCGGGTCTGGAGCAACACCTCGAACTGGTCGAGCTCTCGCGGGGGCAGGTGCTCTATGACACGGGCGAGGCCGTGTCCCACGCCTACTTCCCGCACGACACGGTGGTGTCGCTCGTGAATGTCCTGAAGGCGGGCAACAGCGTCGAGGTCGCGGTGTTTGGGCGTGAGGGGGTGCTGGGCCTGCTCAGTGCTCTCGTCACGCATGAGGCCTTCGGGCGCTATGTCGTGCAAATGCCCGGCACCGCCTCGCGCATCTCGGTCGAGCGCCTGAACGAGGTGAGGGACGTCTGCCCGACCCTGCGGCAGTTGATCATGAACTACAGCGAGGCCCTGCTGGCCCAGACGTTTCAGCGCGTCACCTGCAATGCTGTTCACAGTGTGGAGGCGCGCTGCTGTCGCTGGATCCTCCGCATTCACGATCGGGTGGGTCGGGATGCCTTGCCGCTCACGCACGAGTTCCTGGCCGAGATGCTGGGCGTTCAGCGCTCCACCGTGAGCGTGGTGACAAAATCCCTCCAGACGGCGGGCCTGATCCGGCAGAGCCGCGGCGGCATCACCGTGACCGACCGGGCGGGTCTCGAGGGAGCAGCGTGTGAATGCTACGGCCGGATCCGGCGGCTCTACGACCGCCTGCTGCCCGGCACCTACACATAGGCAGCCAATTGCCGGCTTAACGACCCATAGCCGGTCCATACACGGGGCACAGGAGGCATTTGGGCGGGCTTAATGAAGGTCCGCCTACGCCGCGAATGCGGAAATCCGGATAAGGTCAGCCTGGTGCCAGGAGCTGTCGTTCCCTGCTCCCTCCATATGCGCTGGGTGACAATCGTGCATCGAAGGGTGGCTGTTTTCCCGAGGAACTCCCGAGGCTTGGAATGGTATTGTCAACTTAAGCAAGTAAGAGCTGCTTGAGGTCATCACGACCGGCCCTAAGCCATTGAAAATACGTTACCTGCCCGAGCCGGAAAACCGCAAGAAGCAAGCAAACCGCGTTAAGTTGACAGTGCCCTTTGGGGAGCGCTCATCGGGACGCCAGACGCTCTTTGGGCCAGGAGACCGTCAGAACGAGCGCCCTGACAGATCCCAGCAGCCTTACTGCTTTGCCGATGCGCTCTGGCGGGCTGGTTCGCCCTGGGCTGTCGGCATGGGGCAGATCCTGTTGGAAACATCCCGAACGTCAGCGGCTGCGCGGTCAGCAGACCTTCTCATCGCTGTGCTTAAAGGCCGTGTTTGACCGAGGCCGTGTGAAAACGCGGTTGCTGACGTGCGGATGACGAGCGCTGGTTTGCGGGTGCCGTGATGGTGCGCATGGGCGGGCGTGTGGCGTCAGGCTTCGAGAGCCTTCAGCAGCGGCTGGACACCGAGGATGCTGATTATCCGCTTCAGGTTGTAGGCCAGCACGTGCAGGCTCATCTCGGTTTTGACCTTCTCCAAGGTCTTCATCAGGAAGTGCGTGCTGCCCATCCAGGCCTTGATGGTCCCGAACGGATGCTCCACCGTCTGCCGCCTGATCGTCATGGCCTCCGGCATCCGCTCCAGCCGAGCCTGCATCCGGTCAAGCACATCCTCATGCTGCCAGCGCTTTTACCCGCTTGTGCGTGTCCGGCGTGCAGCGGGGCTTGAGGGCACAGCTCGAACAGGCGGTCAGATTCCGGTAATGATCGATATTGTCCCGGCGATCTGAACGCACCTTGCCCTTGGTCAGGTGCTGGCCCGCCGGGCAGGTGTAGTGGTCCTGCTCGGCGTCGTAGATGAAGTCCTGCCCGGTGAAGAGACCGCGCTTGGTGTTGCCGGAGGTCAGCGTCTTGGGAACATAGGGCAGGACACCGCTGCCCTCGCAGGCCAGCACCTCGTCACC
>NZ_QDGA01000031.1 GCF_003347665.1 Microvirga calopogonii | reverse complement strand
GCCGGAGAGCTGGCGCGGGTAGCGGTCGAGCAGCTTGGTCAGGCCGAGGATCTCGGCGGCGCGGTCGACCCGGGCCTTGATCTCGGTCTTGGGGGCGCGCTTCAGCTTGAGCGAGAAGGCCATGTTGTCGGCNCACCGTCATATGCGGGTAGAGCGCATAGTTCTGGAACACCATGGCGATGTCGCGCTCTTTCGGCGGCACGTCGTTGACCACCTTCGGGCCGATGCGCAGCTCGCCGCCGGAGATGTTCTCAAGCCCGGCGATCATGCGCAGCAGGGTGGATTTACCGCATCCCGACGGCCCGACGAGGATCACGAACTCCCCGTCCTGAATGTCGATCGACACGCCGTGAATGACCGGTACCGTGCCGAAATTCTTGCGGATGTTGCGGATCTCTACTGAGGCCATATCAAAGTCTTCCCTGGTTGTGTCCGCTGACGTGACAAGTCATATCCTCACCCTTTGACCGACCCCGCCATCAGTCCCGCGACGATGTGCTTTTGTGCCGCGAAGAACATGATGATCGCCGGCAGGATCGTCAGCGTGATGAACGCCAGGATAAGGTTCCAGTCCGTGGAAAACTCGCCCTGATAGACCATGATCCCGAGAGGCCATGGATAGAGCGTATCGCGGTTCAGCACGACCAGCGGGAGAAGGTAGTTGTTCCAACTGTGAACGAAGACGATGACTGACACCGTCGCGAGAATCGGGCGCGACAACGGCAGGATCACATGCCAGAAGAACCGGAAGTAGCCGCAGCCGTCGATCACGGCCGCCTCGAAGAGGTCTTTCGGCATCTGCCGGAAGGAGTTGCGGAACAGGAGGATGCTCATTGCCAGGCCAAAGGCGACCTGGGGCAGCACCACGCCCCAGTAGGTGTCGAGAAGACCGAGATCACGGATCTTGATGAAGAGCGGCAGGATCGCGGTGGCAGCCGGAAACATCAACCCGAGAAGCAGATAGTTCAGGAGGAAAGTCGCGCCGAAGAAACGGACATGCACGAACACGAAGGCGGCCATCGCGGACGTGGCAACGGTCAGGATGACCGTCAGGACCGCGATGATCAGGGAGTTCCCCATCAGCTGCCAGTAACGGCCGCTGGCAAGGATCTCCCAGTAGTTCATCCATTCCCATTGGCTTGGTAAGCCGAAAGGATTGACTCTCAGGTCACCGAGCGACTTGAACCCGCCCAAGGCCGTGGTCAGCAAGGGGATCAACACGCCTCCGGCGATGATGAAGAGAATGGCATAGCGAAGGACCGGGGCGATGGTGACCGGCGTATCGTAGCGGGCAGCGGTGCTAGTCATGGCGCATGAGGACCCGTTTGTAGCCGAAGGCGAACACGACGCAGATCAGGAACAGAACCACCCCGACCGCACTGCCGAAGCCGATCCTCGTTCTGGTGACACCGTAAGTGTAGAGATAGGTCACCATGGTCTGGGTGCTGTCCGAGGGACCACCCTTGGTCAGCGGCATGATGAGGTCGAAGAGCTGGATCGATCCGAGGATGGCAAAGAAGACGGAAAGCCGGATCGTTGACCCGAGGAGCGGCACCGTGATCCGCCGGAAGATCTGCCAGCCCGTCGCGCCGTCGATATGCGCGGCCTCGTACAGGCTGCGGTCGATCTGCTGGAGGCCGGCGATGTACAGCATCATGTGGAAGCCGAAATACTTCCAGATCACGACCACCATGATGGCATAGATGGCGATATCCGGCTCGGCGAGAATGTGGATCGGATCGGCGCCGAACAGCTCCAACAGCTTCGCGAAAAGGCCGTACTCGCCGTCGTAGACGAAGCGCCAGATGAGACCTGCGGCGATTTCCGCAAGGATGTAGGGCAGGAAGAAGATAAGCCGGAAGGTTGCCGTCCCCCGCACGTGGTCGGCCAGGAGGATGGCCGTTCCCAAGGCAAGCGGGAGCTGGATCGCCAGCGACACCACGATGATGAGCAGATTGTTCGTCAGCGCGATGCGAAACGCACGGTTCGCGAACAGGAGTTCGAAGTTCCGCCATCCGACGAAGTCGGTCGGCGCTCCATACCCGTTCCAGTTATAGAAACTATACCAGGCGGCTTCGCCCATCGGCAGCGCGACGAAGAGAGTGAAGAGAAACAGCGCCGGAGGCAGGAACAGCAGCACGATGGCCGTTGATCCGCCAATACTTGTCGAGGACGCCCGCAACCATGAGGGTGCTTGGAAGACAGCCTTCGCCGTCCCACCCGTGACACTCGTAGCCATCATTCCCTCCCTGAACTTGCGGCAGGGAAGAGCGGCCCGGCCGCTCTTCCGGGATTTGGCCAGTTTACTGGGCGAGTTCCCAGGCTTGTTGGACGGCCTCGGCCGCTTCCGTCGGTTTCATGCGTCCGGCGGCGAGATCGGCCGAGATGTCATTGACCACCGCGCCGACCGATGGGCCGAGCATCTGATCATAATAGAGCTGGTGATACTTGGACTTGGAAACATTCTCCGCAATCTGGCGCAGGATCGGGTTCTTGATCGCATCCTGGGTGCCGATGACGACCGGGATGTAGAAACCGCGCTCGGCCGCTTGACGCTGGTTTTCCGCTTCCGAGAAGAACTTCAGAAAGTCTGCGGCTTCCTTGGGCGATCCTTTCGTCACCAGCCAACCGTTCAAACCGCCAAGGGTATCGCTCGGATCACCTTTGCCGCCTGCAATCGTCGGGAAAGGAAACCAGCCCAGCTTGTCATCGGGAATGCCAACCTTGTCGGCCGAGTTGGCTTTCATGGTATTGAGGAGCCCGTTCAGCATGAGCATCATCGCGCCCTTGCCGTCGCCGAACTGTCCTGCCGATTGAGGATAGGTTGCTCCGAGGAAGCCGGCCTGGAACGGCTTGAGGTCCACCAGTTGCTTGAACACTTCACCGGCCTTGACGAAGGTCGTGTCGGCAAAGCCCTTGCCCTCGCCGCGCAAGGCGGCCTCGAAAGCGTCCTTACCGCCGATCCTGATCGCCAGATGCGACCAATAGAAATGGATCGGCCATTTGTCGGCTCCACCAGTGATGATCGGCGTGATCCCGGCAGCCTGCAGCTTCTTCACCGCACCGAGCAGGTCATCCCAGGTCTTGATCGAGGATGCGTCCACGCCCGCCTTCGCGAATAGATCCTTGTTGTAGAAGAAACCCACCTGTGCCGTGTGCATCGGCACGCCGTAAATCTTGTCGTTGACGGTGTAGGCTTGCACCGCGGCCGGAACGAAGCGCGCCTTCCAGGGAGCATCCATGACAGGCGTCAAGTCCTCGATGACCCCGGCCTTGATCTGATCGCGCAGGACGCCTCCTGCCCAACTGTAGATGATGTTCGGCCGGTCCGACGATTGCAGGAGCGTGGTCAGCTTCTTCTTGTAGGCCTCGTTTTCGAGATATTGAACGTCCACCTTCACGCCCGGATGGGAGGCCTCGTAGCGTCGGGCGATGTCGTTCCAGAATCCGGTAACCTGCGGGTTCTGTTCGACATGCAGCATCCTGACGGTCACGTCGGCGAGTGCCGCAGTCATTCCGCTGCATGAGGCGGTGATCGCGCAGGCAGCCGCAAGCATCAGCTTTTTGTAGCTCATTGCCGTTCTCCTCGGTGTTTCCTCTGCCAGGGCTTTTTCGCCCTTTTATTTGGATAGCGCATTAAAACGTGGACGCCATCCGGGAGGCTGTCAAGCGGTTTATCCCATCTATTACGGACATTTGACGCAGCGGCGATCATTGACAGGCCACGATCCCTCAATAATAAATACGGCATCCGCATTAAAGAGGATGGCCCATGCCGGCGGACGGTGCCGCAATTAAGACTGCCGATCCCGAGCTGATGCGGGCGATCAACCGTTTCCTCGTCATGGATGCCATCCGCCGTTCCGGCACGATCTCCCGCGTCGAGATCTCGGAGCGGACGGAGCTCAGCCCCACCACCGTTTCGGCGATCACGGCGGCCCTCCTCGAGGACGGCCTGATCGTCCCGCGCCAGGTCGCCCCCACCCCCGACCAAGTCCGCGGACGGCCACGCATCATGCTCGAGCTCAACCCGGCTGCAGCTTCGGTCTGCGGTGCGAAGCTTGCTCCCAACAAGATCACCATCGCGGTCACCAACTTCCAAGCGGACGTACTCGGCACGGTATCGATCCCGATCAGGGTCGACCGCCAACCCGCCTCGGTCATCCTCGACCTCGTGGAGGACGGCGTTCGCTCCTGCATCGAGGCGACCGGTTTGCAGGTCGAGGACATCAACAGCCTCTGCCTCGGCGTGCCGGGAATCGTCGAGCGCGCCTCCGGCATCTGCCGTTACAGCCCGATCTTCTCGGAGCGCGATCTCAAGCTTGGCGTCGACCTCCAGGAGCGCCTGAAGGTGCCGACGACGGTCGACAGCGACGTCAACCTGATCACCCTCGCCGAGCAATGGTTCGGGCATGGCCGGGACCTCAGTGACTTCCTGGTGGTCTCCATCGAGCACACGATCGGGCTCGGCATCATTCATGCGGGAGAGCTCTTCCGCGGGGCGAACGGTCTCAGCCCGGATCTGGGCGACCTGATCGTGTCGCCCAACGGCAGCATCGGGAACGGGCCTCTCCCCGGGCGTCTCTCCGGGATCGCTTCGACCACCGCGATCCTGTCCGCAGCGGCCGATCTTGCCCGTGGAACGCCGCAGGAGAAGCTCCTGCGCGGGACGCGTGGAATGGACCATGCCGTGTCGCTCGCCCACGCCGGCGACGGGCGGATCGCAGCGATTTTCGAAGAGGCCGGCCGGGCCCTGGGGATCGCCATTGCGAACCTGATCACCCTTTTCGCGCCGCCGAAGGTCATTCTCGCCGGATCAGCCCTCCAGGCGGGTGAACTGCTCCTCGCGCCCTTGCGCGATGCGGTACAGGCAGCAACGCCCGAAACCATCTCCGGCGTGACCGAGATCGTGGTCCATGAGTCCAGCGACGACACCTGGGCCCGTGGCGCCGCGGCCCTGACCCTGCGCGATCTCTACGGTGCCCCGTGGGGAACGACCGGACCAGCCAAGAAACGCTAGCGCATCGTACGGACGATGCGTCAGCCAAGATTTGGAGCGTCGGAATTGAACCCAAAAGCGGGTCCACTTTTGGGTCCGAGGCTCTAAGCACAACGGTAATGACATAAGGGAGAAAACATGGAACGCCTGGGTATCGGCATCATTGGATGCGGAAATATCAGCGAAGCCTACCTCAAGGCCGCGTCAAACTTTCCGATCCTCGACATCAAGGGGATCGCCGACATCCGCCCGGAGGCGGCCGAGGCACGTGCATCCCAGTTCGGGCTGCGGGCGATGTCGGTGGACGAGATGCTTGCGGATCCGTCGATCCAGATCGTGGTCAATCTCACGATCCCTGCTGCCCACGTGGAGGTGGGTCTAAGAGCGCTCGCGGCCGGCAAGCACGTTCACTCGGAAAAGCCTCTTGGTCTCACGACCGCCGAGGCCCGCCCTCTCCTGCACATGGCCAAGGAGCGGGGGCTGCGCGTCGGCTGCGCGCCCGATACGTTCCTCGGCGGATCGCACCAGACCTGCCGCAAGCTCATCGACGAGGGAGTGATCGGTCGTCCCCTAGCGGGCAGCGCCTTCTTCATGTGCCCCGGCCATGAGCGCTGGCACCCCAATCCCGCCTTCTACTACGCCAAAGGTGGCGGGCCGATGCTGGACATGGGTCCCTACTACATCACGGCTCTCGTGAACCTCATCGGGCCCGTTGCCAGGGTGGCGGGCATTACGTCCCGTGCCAGGGCCGAACGCGAGATCACGAGCGAGCCGTTGAAGGGCACCATGATCCCCGTAGAGGTGGCGACGCACGTAGCAGGGACGCTCGAGTTCGTCTCAGGCGCGGTCGTCTCAATTGCCATGAGCTTCGATGTGCCCCGGCACCGCCACAGACCGATCGAGCTGTACGGCACGGCGGGCAGCCTGAGCGTTCCGGATCCCAACCGCTTCTTTGGCGCCATCGAGCTCGCCACGGCGGCGAAGGATTGGACGGAGCAGCCCACCGAGCATCCCTATGCGAGCGGGAACTACCGGATTATCGGCGTCGCCGATATGGCACACGCCATCCGATCCGGACGCCCTCACCGCGCATCGGGTGAACTCGCCTTCCATGCGCTTGAGGTCATGGAAGCCTTCCAGCTGTCCTCGGAGCGAGGAGCGCACGTCACCATCGAGTCGCGACCGGAACGGCCGGCCATGCTGCCGACGACGCTTCAGTTCGGCTCGCTCGACTAGAAAACATCGCGAAAACGGGAGGTAAGAGAATGCGCGAAGCACTGATTGTATGGGGCGGCTGGAGCGGGCACGAGCCGGAGCAATGCGCCTCCATCATCGCCAGCATGCTGGAGGAGGAAGGCTTCAAGGTCTACGTCGAGAATTCGACCGAGGCCTTCGCTGACCCCGGTCTGTCCGACATGAGTCTGGTGGTTCCTATCTACACCATGTCGAAGATCGAGAAGGAGGAGCTGAGCAATCTCACGGCGGCCGTCCGTGGCGGCGTCGGTCTTGCCGGTTTTCACGGCGGCATGGGCGATGCCTTCCGCGAGGCGGTCGAGTACCAGTTCATGTGCGGCGGCCAATGGGTGGCTCATCCGGGCAACATCATCGACTACCGGGTGAACGTCACGCGGCCCGACGATCCGGTGATGCAGGGCATCCGGGATTTCGACTATCATTCCGAACAGTACTACATGCACGTCGATCCCTCGAACGAGGTTCTCGCCACGACGACCTTCTCGGGCGAGCACGCTCCCTGGATCGAAGGCGTCGTCATGCCGGTCGTGTGGAAGCGCCGTCACGGCCAGGGCCGCGTGTTCTACAGCTCCCTCGGGCATGTGGCGAAGGAGTTCGACGTGCCGGAAATGCGCACCATCCTCAAGCGCGGCATGCTCTGGGCTGCGCGTTGAACGCCGTGCTCACAGGAAGTCGGATAACGCTTAGAGCATCGTACGGACCCGCATGGCCGCGTAGCGAAAAGTGGATCCGGTTCACCGTCAAAAAATGCGGCGCCAACGACCTCTTCGAAGAGACCAGGCCGTGATATGCTGAGGCCCGGCAGCAGAACCTGAGCCCCTGCAGGAACGGCCACGAACCGTCCTGTGGGTCTGTTGATGGAGTCCGCTGATGAGAGATACAGCCTACATCCTCGTCAGTCTTGGAGCAGCCATCCTCGTGCTCCTGGCCCTCGTATTCCGTGCAATGTTCTTTGGCCTGGGTCTCCGCACCACCGGAGACAGGATTGCGAAGTGGATCGGCAGGCGGCCCTAGAGCATCGGACGTGAAACGTAGATTCGCACTTTTGGGATTGGATCCGATGCTTCCTCTATAGATGAGAGCATCCTCCCGGAGGAGAAGGACCATGGCGGCAGACCGGCACGAGGCGTTGATCCGCGCCTACATCGACGAGGTCTTCAATGGGCACTGTTTGGACGCCCTGGAAAAGTACTGGCATGTCGAACTGACATCGCACTGGCTGGGCATGGAGACGATTCACGGCCTGTCTGACTGGCGCACGGCGATGGAAGGCTTCTTCGCCGCCTTCCCGGACGCCGCCTACACGCTGGACGACATGTTCTTCGCCGGCGACCGAGGTGTCTGGCGTGGCCACTGGCAGGCGATCCAGCAGGGCGATTGGCAAGGGATCGCCCCATCCGGCCGCAACGTGACCTGGACTGTCATCATCATTGGCCGCTTCGCCGGTGGCAGGCTGATCGAGGACTGGGTCGAGCTGGACCGGCTTGGCGTCTTCCAACAGCTCGGATGCGTTCCGACTGGATCGTAGGAGGCTTGTCGCAAACGCGTGGCGTCGACCGCTCGCTGCGGATGCGGGCCGCATGTGTATGTCATAACAGGAGATGGTCCGTGTCGGCTCTCAGGCAATGACACGGACGAAGCGCTCATGTCTCAGGAGTGCCGGCTGCGGGCATTGCACCGCCGGAGACCGCTGGAGCTTTTCGGTGAAGTGGATCCGGCTCACCGTCAAAAAACACGGCAAAGAAGAGAAATGATTCCACATCAGTGGCAACAGCTCTGGCGCCTGACGATGGTTATTGGCGGGAAGCTCTCTCTGAACGGCTTCCGGGCTTTGCCCTTACAGGATCCGGTAGACGACCAGGGCAAGGATGGAACAGGCCGCCATGGCGGCAACCGTGGACAATGGCGTGCCGTTGTAGAACAGCGATACGGCCACGCCCATTGCGGCCCCGAACCCGAGAGAACTCGCTGACAGCATGGAGGATGCCAGCCCTGCAATATCGCCCATCGGCTCCAGGGCCAGTTGAACGGCATTGCCGCCAACGAGGCCGAATGACAGGCACACCAGGACAACCAGGGGCAGCAGGAGCCCCAGGGGCAATGTACTCATCGAGGTCAGCACGAGCAGAGCGATGCTGCATGCCGCTCCCATGACAAGACCCGCCGTGAGTGGGTATTTCGGCTCGATGCCCCTGGCATTCAGTCGTCCATTGAGGAAGCTACCGGTCACGATACCTGAGGCCGTCAAGGCAAAGGTCGCTCCATAGAGCGTCGGCGACAGTCCATACACTCCCATCATGACGAGCGGCGAACCCGACACGTAGGAGAACAGGCAGCCGAACATGAGCGTCTGGATCAAAAGGAACTTGATGCTCTGCCGCGTGGTGAACACGCGCAGATAATTGCCGGCGAGCTGCCGGACCGACAGGCGGTTCTGAGCGCCAGGCCGATAGGACTCCGCATAGCACAGCAGCATCAGGGCGAAGGTGAGAGCTCCGGTCGCAGACAGAAAGAAATAGATGCTGCGCCAATCGTGAAACAGCAGCAGGAGAACCGACCCGATGGTCGGGGCCGAGAGAGGAGCCAGCAGCTGCATCACCTGAACGTAGGACTGCTTGGAGCGACCCGCGGAACCGGTAAAAAGGTCCCGAATGATCGCGGCCGACAGCGAGCGGCTCGCGCCGGCTCCGCAGCCTTGAAGGAAGCGCCACACGACCAGGGTCTCGAAGCTCGGTGACAACGCACAGCCCAGCCCCGCCAGGGTGTAGATTGCTGTCGAGACCAGAATGACGGGTTTGCGCCCGAACCGATCGCTCAGCGGCCCGTACACAAGCGGCGAACCGGCGAAGCCTCCCATGAAGGCACTGAGGGTCAGCCCGACCGTGCCCGGCGAGACGGAGAAAGCCGAGGCGATGTGCGGCACACCGGAGAGCGCCATGTCCGTGCCGAGGGCGGCCAATCCGCTGAAGAGCGCGACCAAGGCCAGGAACCCGAATGAATGGGGATCGAGTTTTCGGATCATGTCGCCTCTGTGGGTGGAAATCGCCGTCGGGTGATCAACATAGACTTAGCCGATCGGGATGTACGGGCCATACCTATTCTTGCCAGAGTGCTCGCGATGAGCCGGACGGCGCGAAGGACGCGGCATCCGACAATCCTGACAACCCGGCCTATCCCTTCTCGACGGTCCCGCAGACAAGGAACACAACCATGACACAGCCAAAACGGATAGAGACCCGGCAGCTTGGAAGAACGGGCCCTCTTGTGTCGGCCCTTGGTCTGGGTTGCATGTCGCTCTCCGGCGTCTATGGGCAGAGCAATGACGAGGAGGCCGTCTCTTTCATCCGCTATGGGCTCGACCAGGGCGTGACCCTGCTCGATTCCGCCGACATGTACGGCTGGGGGCAAAACGAAGAGTTGGTCGGACGGGCCATCGCCGGGCGCCGCGATGACGTGGTCCTGGCCACCAAGTTCGGTCAGGTGCGGTCCGAGACAGGTCAAGGCGTGAACGGCCGGCCCGAATACGTGCGCCAAGCCTGTGAGGCCAGCCTGCGGCGTCTCAAGGTCGATGTGATCGACCTCTACTACCAGCATCGTGTCGACCCTCACGTGGCGATCGAAGAGACGGTCGGAGCCATGGCGGACCTCGTGCGGCAGGGCAAGGTCCGCTATCTTGGACTATCGGAAGCTCGGCCGGAAACCATCCGCCGGGCCCACAGCGTTCATCCGATCAGTGCCGTCCAGACGGAGTTTTCCCTGCTCTACCGTCAGGAGGCGGAGGAGACCTTGCGGACCACCCGGGAACTGGGCATCGGCTTCGTGGCCTATTCGCCGCTCGGCCGTGGATTCCTCGCAGGCGGAATCCATGATCCGGACCAGGTCAAAGGGGATCGCCGGGCCCAGCATCCCCGCTTTCAGGCGGAGCATTTCGCTCACAACCGGGCCTTGGTCGACCGGGTAGAGGCGCTCGCGCGGGACAAGGGATGTACGCCGGCACAACTCGTCCTGGGCTGGCTTCTGGCGCAAGGACCGGATGTCGTGCCCATCCCCGGCACGAAGCGGCGCGAACGGCTGGACGAAAACCTCGGGGCGTTGCAGGTGCACCTGTCTGCAGAGGACGTGACCCGCATTTCCGACACCGTACCGGCCGGCGCAGTCTCGGGCCAACGCTATCCTGACATGGCAGCGGTGTACCGCTAGAGCATTTTTCGGTGACGTGAATCCAGTTCACCGCGAGAAAATGCGCCACAGCGAAGCAGAGAGATGATTCCATGCAAGAGGAAACAGCTCTAAAGCATCGGACGTGAAATGTGGACTTGCACTTTTGGGATCGAATCCGATGCTTCCTCTTTCAAGGTGGGCATTGTTCATGCGGACCCGCAGGGCCGCGGTAGCGAATATCGAATCCACTTTTCCGCACGATGCGCTCATCCCCGACCGTTCGCGAGCGTCTGCTGCGGCTGAGGCAGCTGTCCCTCGCCCAAACTCTCGAATGTGCTATTTGAAGACATTCCCAGCAAGCTGGCGCCAGCTTGCTCGGCTTGGTGTCGGCTTAGGAACTAAAGCCACCGCATCTGGCGGAAGCGCCAGTAGAGCCAGCCACACACCAGCGCAATCACCACCAGCACAACGGGGTAGCCGTACTTCCAGTGCAGTTCGGGCTCGACATCAAAATTCATCCCGTAGATGCCCGCCACCGCCGTTGGTATCGCCAAGATGGCCGCCCAGGCTGCCAGCTTGCGGGAGATCTCAGTCTGCTGCGCCTGACCCGTCATCAGGCTGGTCTCAAACGCGAACGAGAGCACCTCGCGCAGGGACTCGATCTCCTCCTGCACCTGACGGATGTGATCGGACACATCGCGGAACAGCGGGTACATCGGAGCATCGATTCCGGGCAGCCCAGGCTTTTCCAGGCGCCGACAGACCTCCACCAGTGGGATCGTGGCATTGCGCAGGCGAAGGAGGTCCCGCCGGAGCTGATAGATCCGGCCGATCTGGTCCTGGGATGGCTGCGCGCCCAGGACGCTGTCCTCGATCTCCTCCACCTCTGCTTGGATAGTCTCAAGCACCGGCATGTAGTTGTCGACGATGAAGTCGAGGACGGCATAGAGGATGAAGTCCTCGCCCTCCGAGAATGCCAACGGCGCCGCCTCGCAGCGTTCCCGCACCGGCGTGTAAGTCGTCGAGGCGCCGTGGCGTACCGAGACCACATAGCCGCGCCCGACGAACAGGTGCGTCTCGCCGAACGCGATTCGCCCCTCCACCATTTGGGCGGTGCGGGCGACGACGAACAGCGCTTCGCCGTATTGCTCGACCTTGGGCCGCTGATGCGCCTTGAGGGCATCTTCGATGGCCAACTCATGTAGGCCGAACTGGCCCTGAACCTTCCTGAGGAGGTCCAGGCCAGGCTCGTGCAGGCCAATCCAGACGACATGCCCCGGCCTGCGGGACCAGTCCCCCGCCTCTTCGATTGCAATGTCGGCCACGCGCCGGCCTTCCGCATAGGCGACCGAGGCCACCACGCCAGGAACGCCCTTCGGCTCAACCGAAACGAGCTTGAGTGGCTTTGCCATGATGAATCAACGCTGAGCAGCGGCATTCAGTGCCACCACTGGGGAGCCGACGCCCCGTACATCCCCACCCACGGTGAAACCCTACGCCGCACGGCCACGTTGGAGCCAAGGGGATGCTGCTCCCCGCGTCGGATACGAGAGGGAGGCAGTCTATGGCCGCAACGGGCATCAGCGGGAGCGCAGCCGCAGGTTAGCGTCGATCCAGGCAGATACGTCAGTGACCGGAATGCCATGACGTTCGTTGAACGTCCCAGCCTTGTCCCACGCAACACCACGACCTTGCGCGAAGGCAGCCCGGTACTTGCGCATCATGTTCTGCGGATCATTCGCCAATTCTTCCATCAGGAAGGGCACGGTCCATTCGGACCGGCTGAAGGGACGGTCCAGACCCGCCTCAAGCTTATCTGCAACCTCCCCATAGGTCACCGTGTCGCCCGCTAGGAACATAATCTTGTTGCGGATGCGCGGTTCGGCGAACACGATTTCCGCAGTCAGCTTCCCGATGTCCTCAGGCGTGGTCAGCGTCACGGCCGTATCGAGACTTCCCAGCGCATGGACCTCGGAATTTTTTAGGTCGACGACGCCAAACTCCGGCTTGAACAGGTAGCTCATGAACATGCCGGTCGAGATGATGACCCATTCGGTCTGAGTCTGGGCCCGCAACAGCTCGCGGACGTCCAACTGCGCGTCGAAGATGTCCTGCGGACTGCCGCGCCCGATCACGTCGAAGTCGACGCCGAACTGCCAGGGGAAGTAGCGCGGGATACGGGCCTGCAATGCAGCCTTCGCCGGCTTCATGGGCGTGTCGATCCCGGCGGCGTAGCCGGTACAACCAATCACCGTGTGATATTGTGCGAACAGCGAGGCGAGCTCGTCGACCGCACTCTTAACCAGGTCACCAACCACGATCTCGATGTTGAGCTCCCGGATCTCCGCGATGGAGCGCTACTTGTCCGGGTCATCCGACGAGACAGCGCTGGTGCGCAGGAGGACGCTGATCGTCGTCCCCTTCGCCTTACGTGCACGGCGTGCCAGATTGCGAAGGACGGGTTGCCCGAGTTCCCCGGCGCCCAGCACGAGAATGGACTGCGACGTCGTGGTGTATGTTGTATCGCTCGTCGTTCTGCCTCATCGAGAATGCGTTGCGGCCTCGATCTAGCGATGCGCTTAAGCACATGAAAGAAGGTACATGCGTGATACTGTGAACCAGACTTTGAGCAGAGAATAAGTTCTTAGATATTCCCAGACCGTCTGTGACGGGTTGAGGGACGACGACGGGGTGCGCCGCGAAGTGCTGGCGCATGCCGGCAAACGCTGGTCGCTTGGTGTCGACAGGAGGCTGCGCCATGCGGAGATCGGGAGACGCATGCATGTCGTCATGCAGCGCATGCTGACACGGACACTGCGTCATTCGGAGCTACCCACCTCATCTGCTCACCGCTGCTCGCTGCCTCATGATCAGACCAAGGCGTTCCTTTCGGGAAGCGACAGGATCGGTCGATTCTTCTCCATGGACTTTTGTATGTTCTTCACGCCGCCGGACAGACTGCGCGCAGCGCCTCGAACCGGGCGAGCTGATCCTCCTTCAGGCTCCGGTCTTCATTGCAGCCTACGAAGATCTTGAACATCACGCCGCCGCCCTCATTGACGAACTGCACCGAGCAGGAGCGTTTGCCAAAGAACGGACGGTCGACGAAGTAGATCGCACGGCACCGATCCATGCGCAGGTGCCCGCCGATGGGACTTTCCCCATGGATGTTGAAATAGCCGCGCCCCACCGTTCCCGGTGGCACGCTGCCCTTGCACTCGAACACGCCGTCGGAGGTGTGGATGACGAAGGTGATGTCGCCCCATCCGGTCAGGTCGCTCCATATAGCCTCGAAGAGATCGCCGGGCACGCGTGCCGCCTGGGCCCCGAGGCAATCGAGCACCCGTTGGAGCGGTACGTTGCGTGCCTCCGCAATCGCCTCCAGGACCCCGTCAGGTCTTGCTGCGAGATCCTCGCGGATCAAGGTTTCCACATCCTGTATGATCGCCATCACGCGCGTGCCCCTCAGGCGACCTTGGTCGTGCGACCGATCGTCTGGATCACCTCGAAGCCCTCGAATTCCGGGTGGTCGAGCGTCAAAGGTTTGTTGCTGTTTGTACTGGCTCGCGTATGCGAGGCGCGGAACTGCTCCGAGCGCGTCCAGGCCTCGAAGTGCAGTTTGCTGGCCCACAGGGTATGCGAGGAATAGAGCACATGGTCCTCGCGCTCCGGCCCGCGCAGCATGTGGAACTCGATGAAACCTTCGAGTTCATGCAAATGGCTCTCGCGCGAGAACCACCGCTGTTCGAACTCGTCTGTCGCGTCCTTCAGGACCTTGAAGCGGTTCATGGCAATGAACATGGGAAATGGCTCCTTGTTGGAGCAAACCGCCTAGCGGCTTGCAAACTTCACGGTCAGGCCGAATTTTGCCGTAAGGCCGGGACTTGCCTGGCTATTCTGATATTGAATGTATTGCCGGTCGAACACATTCTGAATGGCGATGTCGCCGCTGATGTTCTCGTCATAGCGATAGGACGCGAACAGATCGACGAGACCATAGCCCTTCGACGGATTCGCGACGTTACTCTCGCTGTCCGCCACGAAGGTCATGCGCGTTCCGAGCGTCAGCTTATCGTCGAGCAGGCGGAAGCCGAGAGTCGTGCTGAGCCGGTTGGGATAAACCGAGTTCAGCGGATCGCCCGTCACATCGTTCTCACCGTCGATGATGGTGCCCGCGAGGGTGATGAAACCCCTGCCCCAATCGTAGGCAGCCTCGAGCTCGGCACCTTGAAGGGTTGCCCGGGCGATATTCTGATACTGCTGATCCCGTATGCCGATCAGGCATAGACTCGGCACAAAGGCGCAGACACTCACGGGCATGCCTGGAACCACCGGCACATTATAGACCGGTCCGACGCTGACGCTGTCGATATAATCATCGATCTCGTTATGGAACACCGAGATCTTGGTGCGGAACCTGTCACCGGCATTCAGCACGCTGTCATACTGAACGTTGACGCCGCCTTCGAGGTTTCGGGCGACCTCGGGGCGAAGCGAGGGATTGGGAAGGATATTGAAAATCGGAAACGGATGGGAACCCTGGATCAGGGTCTCGGTGATTGATGGGGCACGATAGCCTTCCGCATAGGTTCCATAGAGCTCGATCCCTTTGATGGGCTCAATGCCCACGGTGATCTTGGGTGAGACACGCGATCCGTCTGCATGGATTCCGCCGCCATCGAGCTCATAGCTATCGAAGCGCAACGCACCAATGGCCCGCAGCCAGGGAGTGAAGCGCACTTCATCCTGAATGAAGCCGCCAAAGAGGGTACGGTCTCCGGAAGGCGTGAAGGCCGAGCCATACCCGCCCGCGCGGTCGTCGGTCTCCGCCTGGTCCTGCGCGCCGTCGATGCCGATCGTCAGAGCATGAGCGAGGCCGCCGGTCTCGAACCGGGCCGTATTGCTGATGTCGAACCCGATCGTCTCCATGCTGTAGTTCAAGAGAGCACCCGGACGTACCCCAAGAGAGCCATAGGTTCTGCTCGGCGTGAGAACGCTCTTGTCGTCTTCGGTCGAGGTATAATAGGCCTTCATGCTCAGATCGAGCCAGGGAACGTCAGGCCGAGCGAACCGGTAGCCGAGCGTGTAGGTATTGGCGATGACATCGTTGGAGAACCGCGTTCCGACTCCGGTGTCGCCATTGTTGGCGAAGGTATAGTTCTGCAACAGGGCAGAACCGCTGATCGTGTGTCCATCGGCCGGATAGACGTTGAACTTGAACAGGCCCGACGTCAGCTCGGAAGCGGAATCCCGGATCTTGTTGCCATCGCCATCGTAGTAATTGTTGGTGTTACGATAGAAGAATTGGCCGAAGACATCCGCCGCCGCACCGAGCCGCGCACCCACCATGCTGTTGGTGAAGATGCCTGCGCCGTTCGTGCCGTAACCTGTCCTCTGCACGGCTCCGTACTTCTCGTCCGGAGTCAGAATGTCGTCGATGGTGCGGGTGCGGAAGGAGGCCACGCCACCAATGGCGCCCGAGCCATAGACGTTAGAAACGGGCCCGCGCACCACATCCACTTGCCCAATCAGCTCTGGATCGAGATAAAAGGTGCCGTTCGCGCCGTGCCCGCTCACCTGGTAATCCTGCCGCGCCCCATCCACGAGCACGTTCACGCGGCCGAAATCCTGCAGGCCGCGAATGTTGATGGCCTGACCAGGATCCGTTCCCGTTTCTTGCACCGCCACGCCGGGCACGCTCTGCAGAACGTCGGAGATGCGTGAGGATTGCAGCAGATCGATCTGCTGGCGCGTCACCACGCTCGCTCCCGCGAGATCATTGATGACCTTGTCTTCCGTCTTGCCTGACGTGACCGTCACGGTGTCGAGCATCAGGACGCCGTCCTCGCTGGGAAGAGGCTGTGCGGCAGGAGCGCTTTGCGCCAAGACCGCCGAAGTCAAAGGCAACCCGGCCAAGGGTGCGAGAACGAAGAGGGCGAGAGGCGAGGTGGACGCGCGAAGGCTTTCGCGCAGGAGAGTAAACATCCTGACGATCCCAGTCTTTGATAGTATTTTTCGTTAGTGACTGGCTGGCTGGCGCGGAAGAAAAATCACACTGGCTGGCTATCACCCTTCCGATTGAGGAAGAGGCTTTACATCCGATATCGAAATCATTTATCCGCGTCAATAGAGACTCGTGACGCACCAGTTTTACATCTTTCTAAACTGCGAATACATGGGTCGACTGTAAAAAACCGAATTTAGAATGCGTAAAAACTGGAGAGTGCCATGCAGGACCCGCAGCCATCTTCGGATTCCAAAGGCGACAGGCTTGGACCCATGCGTGAGGTAGACGTGGCAAGCCTCATCGGGGCGGGTCGGGAAGTGGTGCTGGTTCATCGAGGTGAACGCTACCGCCTGCGGATCACGGCGAACGGCAAGCTCATTCTGACCAAGTAAGGAACGCCTCCATGATGCCGCTCTCCCGCCGCGCCTTCATCGCCGCCTCCGCGCTGATGCTGGCCTCACGCTACGCCAAGGCCACCCCTGCCCGCCGGATCGTCAGCGTCGGCGGCGCCGTGACTGAAATCATCTACCGCCTCGGTCAGGAGGATGGGATCGTGGGGGTGGATTC
The DNA here is from genome assembly GCF_003347665.1 of Microvirga calopogonii. Lineage (GTDB taxonomy): Bacteria > Pseudomonadota > Alphaproteobacteria > Rhizobiales > Beijerinckiaceae > Microvirga > Microvirga calopogonii. The sequence goes on along the minus strand of NZ_QDGA01000031.1, from coordinate 39,133 downwards.
CACAAGCCTCCATCCGGCTGAAGCCCTCAAGACGAAGATCAATGTCGGCTATATCCGTGCCCTGGGCGCGGAGGGTGTACTATCTCTCAACCCCACGCTCGTGCTCGCGGCAGAAGGCGCAGGCCCCCCGGATGCGATACAACTGATCGAGCAGGCGGGTATTAAGATCGTGCGTGTTCCCGACCGAGCGAGCGCCGAGGGAGTCGTGGAGCGCGTGAAGGTGATTGCGCAGACCCTCGATGTGCCTGAGCGCGGCGCGGCGCTGATCCAGCAGATCGAGCACGGCTTTGCGGAACTGACGGAGGCGAGAGCGCGCATCAAGCAACCTGTGCGCGCCCTGTTCGTTCTTTCGTTGCAGAACGGCCGCCCTCTCGTCGGTGGGCAGGGCACGACGGCGGACGCCATGTTCGCTCTCGTGGGTGCTACCAATGCAGCCTCTTCGCTCAGCGGCTGGAAACCGATGTCAGACGAGGGCATCATCGCGGCGGCACCTGAAGCCATCGTGATGATGAACCAGGGCCCCGGCGGCGCGGCCCAGGACCCTTTCACGTTTCCAACCTTCGCGGCGACGCCCGCCGCCGCAAAGCACAAGCTCGTCGTGATGGATTCGCTCTATCTCCTCGGCTTTGGGCCACGCACGCCCGCCGCCGCACGCGAACTCATGACAGCCCTCCACCCCGATCAACTCGACAAGGTAGGGCAGCCGTGACGGCGCTTGCCATGACCAGGAGCCGACTTGGACCCATGCGCGACCGCGGGTCCCTGCTGATGATCGCGCTCAGTTGTCTCATCGTGCTCGTCAGTGGCATCGCCCTTGGCACAGGCGCAACGGGCGTTCCGCTGGCGCGCATTCTTTCGATCATCACGGACCATGCGTCTGTGCCTGCGGGGGACGCGCTGATCATCCTGCAGGTACGCCTACCACGTCTGCTGCTCGGTCTTCTGATCGGCGCGGCCCTCGCGTGCTCCGGCGCGTTGATGCAGGGTCTCTTCCGCAATCCTCTCGCGGATCCGGGCCTCGTGGGTGTTTCTGCGGGCGCAGCGCTGGCTGCCGGTACCACCATCGTGGTTGGCGACGCGCTGCTGGCTCCCGTCATGGGGCCATTGCCGTTCACGGCACTTCCCGTTGGCGCCTTCGTCGGGGGTTTGATCACCACCTTTGGGCTCTATCTCGTTGCGACGCGCCACGGGCGCACATCGGTGGCCATGATGCTTCTTGCAGGTGTCGCGTTCGGCGCACTCTCGGGGGCGCTTATGGGCTTTCTCTCCTACTTGAGTGACGATCGGCAATTGCGCGATCTTTCCTTCTGGTCTCTCGGCTCGCTCAGCGGGGCCACTTGGACCAAAGTGGCCGTCGCGACCCCGCTGATCCTTCCAGTCCTTCTCGGTATGCCGTTCCTGGCGCGTGGTCTCAATGCCCTGTCTCTCGGTGAGGCGGAGGCCTTTCATCTCGGCATCTCCGTCCAGCGCGTGAAGGCCGTCGCGATCCTGCTCGTGGCGATTGCCGTCGGCGCATCTGTCGCGTGCTCAGGGATGATCGGTTTCGTCGGCATTGTCGTGCCACATGTGCTGCGTCTCACCGTGGGCCCGGATCATCGCACGCTCCTGCCCGCCTCCGCGATGCTCGGTGCGGCCCTGCTCGTTGCCGCCGATACAGTGGCGCGCACCATTGCGGCCCCTGCAGAATTGCCCATCGGCATCCTCACAGCCGCGTTCGGAGCGCCGTTCTTCCTATGGCTCCTGCTGAGGCGTCACGGAGGGATCGCCCTGTGAACCCGGTTTGCCAAGCCAGGAACGTCTCTTACCAGATCGGAAGACGAACGCTGATCCAGGATGTCGACCTGTTGATCGAGAGCGGGTCCTTCACCATCATCATCGGCCCGAACGGTGCCGGAAAGTCGACTTTCCTGCGGATCCTGTGCGGCGAGCTCACGCCAAGCCGAGGCGAAGTTGTAATCAACGGAGTGGCGCTTCCCACTATTCCGGCCTGGAGGCTCGCCCACATGCGGGCCGTGATGCCGCAGGCCTCCGAACTTGGCTTTCCCTTCACTGCATTTGAAGTCGTCCGCCTCGGTGTCGAGGGGATCGGTCACGACTTAAGCCGCGTCCAACGGCTGCATCTTGTTTTTGACGCGCTGGAAGAAGCGGATGTGGCGCATCTCGCGGACCAGAACTATCAGAGCCTCTCGGGAGGAGAACGGCAACGCGTGCATTTCGCGCGCGTTCTGGCCCAGCTTGCTGCAGGTCGAACGCTTGAAAAGCAACAGATCCTTTTCCTGGACGAGCCGATTGCAAGTCTCGACCTGAAACATCAGCTTGCGCTCCTCAACAAGGCTAGAAACTTGACTCGCAACGGCGTCACTGTCGTTGCCGTGCTTCACGACCTCCAGTTGGCGGCTGAGTATGGCGATACCCTCGTTCTCATGCGCGCGGGCCGCCTATCGGCTCGCGGGTCGGCGGACAGCGTACTGACCGCTGACAAACTCTCTGAAGTCTTCGGCATACGCTTGCTCGGTACGAGCTTTCCCACCTGCCCATGGACACTTCAGCTCAAAAGATGAAAGGCTGCTTCGGGTCCGGGAGCGAGATACCCTTCGTTTCCGGAAAGTCCGGTTCGATGAGGATCGCGATCTTCGAGTTTGAGTATCAGGCGCGCCAGAAGAAGCCGTTTGCTCACGCAGGTTCGGGAGACGATTGTTCCGCGCTTTAGCTGGCGCCTCCAGGCCACTTGAAGATGGTGTCGGCGCGATCGATATGCCGGATCACGGGACCGCCAGCTGTTGCTTGATCGCCCGCTCGATCCATGCATCCCGCGACATCCCGGTCCTGGCCGCCAGTTGTTCGACTTGGCGCAGCACTGATGGCGTCAAGGGCACGTCGACGAGAACCTCCAACTCCTCCTGGCCGGGCTGCCCGTAGGCCAACCCCGTCACCTGTCGCGCGAATCGGCGGACCCGGTCAGCCTTCTGCGCGTCCGAAAGGCTGGCGTCGTTAGCGACAATCGGGCAATAGGCGCCGACCAGATGGTCGACGATGAGAGCCGGCTTCATTCCATTCTTGGCCAGGTCGGCGATGAGTTCAGCGATGCGATTGCCCGCCGTGAGGTTCGTTGCTCCTGAGGATAGATCGCTGAGGGAGGGCGCATTCCGCAGCGCATCTGTGATCACCGTCTCCGGGCAGGTGAAGGCTGCGGCGTCAGCCGGTCGGACGAGAGAGCCCGCGATTCCGGTTCCGCAGGCCAAGACCAGAAGCAAGACAGGTCTCGCAGCCATGTCATCCTCCAACGCCCCATGGTGATGAAACTCGGTAAGCTACCTTGCAAAGGAACCGGTCCATACGAATCGGTCTGGGCGATTGTCGAAAGTCCGCCTGCGACCCGCAAACGCGGTGGAACGACAGCGCGTCTGAGCGCAAAAAATGACCTACCAGAAGCCGGGACCCCAAGGCCCGAAGTCGAAGGCGTTCTGGTTCATCATCGCGGTCATCTGCTGCTCATCGGCCAGTTGCTTGGCAAAGACGGCGGCACGATAGTTGGACCACGCTGTCTGATTGCCGAAATAGACGCACTGGCACCCGGCAGGATCGGCATAGACATAGACAACTGTCCCACCCGAAGTCTGGCGGACGAACTTGTTCGGCGGGAGCTTCTTCATGGCGGCCAACCGTGCAGGCGAATCGGCCGGCTGAAGCGTGAACCCTGCGGCCGCGAGCAAGTTTTCCTTATTCTGAACCGCCTGCTGCGGGGTTTGGCACGCGGCCAGGACCAGGCTGATCGCGCCAAGCGTTAGTATCGATGGGAATTGCATTGCTTCTCTCCAGGCGACCGGGGCGCGACGGGGCCAGTTGTGTCGCAGCTGACAGCCTCCCACAAAAGCAAGTGCTCAGCTTGACAGAACGAGACGCCGGCTTGATCAAAAGGGACAACCGGCGGACGACCAGGACCTGAGGGTTCGAGGCCTTATGCTGGCATGCGCACGCTGCGCTCGACACTGAGAGATGATGACCGACCAGTTTCGATAATGGTCGCAAAGTCCGCCCATGCCTCCCTTAAGCCGCCATTCAGTCTCTATCGGCGAAGCGACGGGAACAGACGTTGTGAGGGCGTCGCGGTTACATCCTTTTGTCACCGACCAACAACGCTATCGCCATTCCCGGAAGCGTCCAGCCGTTCATGCCCGGCAAACGTCCCAGATGATGAGCGAAGGATCCATGCCGCTGCCATCGGCAGCTTCACGGTGAAACGGGCACCCGGATCGCACGAGCCAGGCTCAATCCGCGTGTTCAGCTGTGAGGCCGGCGGAGAGACGACATGCATCCGCAAGCTTGGGCCGAAGCGATCGAGATCAAAATCGGGCGGCAGCCCACGACCTGAGTCCAATACTTCGATCTTGTAGGTTTCAACGCAGGAGCGTTCGCCGATGATGCGGACCTCGAGAGCGGACATTTCGGCTTTCCCGTCTCCCAGCTTACGCGCGGACCGTCAGCTATGGCTCAACCCAGGAAATCTCTGGCTGGTTCGGAAAGTCTGGTTACGTGAGGATTGCTGCTCTGCCACTAGGGTCTCAAGTGTGCCAGGAACGGACCTTTCTAGTAATGGCTCAACTTCACGGAAAGCCGTTCACGGCACACGCTCCAGATACAGTTCTACAAGCGTAGAGCTGGTCCCATAGCAAATTGCTCTTCGCTCTTGATATCGAGGGGCTGCGGCAGGGCCGAACGGCACCAGCTCCGCCCTCGTGGCAAGCACGCTGCCACCCAACTGTGTACGGCTACCGGACTTTTCTCCGGAAGCCGTACATAGATCGTCCGATCAGTGGCTGTGCTTCATCGGCACACCCCCGAGCCGATTGATCAGGCCTTCTCGACCGCCACCCCGTGCAATACCGGCTCCCGCCGTGGCCGGCTGATCGCGAGGACCAAAAGGGCGCCGACGATCGACACGGCGGCTATTGGCAGTAGGGCCAAGGCGTAGTTGCCGGTTCCATCCAGGATCAACCCGTAAACGTTGACCATGAGACCGCCGCCGATGAGGTTCGACGTAGCATTGATCATCGCTAGCCCAGCCGCGACCGATCCGGCGCCCAGCCAGCCCGACGACAGCGCCCAGAACGGCCCCTTGAAGGCATAGGCGCCGACCAGCACCATGCTGAGAAGTGCGACGGTTCCCGCCAGCGAATGAACTGTGAACACCCCGAGGAAACCGATCGCGATCAGGAAGAGCGTTGCGGCGGTATGCCAGCGCCGCTCGTTCGTCCGGTCCGAATGACGTCCCCACAGCACCATCAGGACACAGGCGATGCCGTAAGGAACGGAATTGATCAGACCCGTTTCGAAGTTCGTCAGCCCGAATGATTTGAGGAATTGGGGCTGCCAGACGCCAAGCACTGAACCCGCCGCCGATGCGCCAGAGCACGCAAGGGCCATGGCATAGACATAGGGGTTGCGTAGCAACTCCACGAAGGAGCGCCACCCCGTCTTCTCCGCCTTGTTAGAACGTCCTGCCTTCTCCCGCTTGAGTTCATGACAGAGCCAAGAGCGCTCGTCGTCGCGCAACCAGAGCGCCTGCTCGGGCTTATCCGTCAACAAGACCAGGCAAACGAGGCCGAGCAGGATTGTCGGAATTCCTTCGAGAAGAAACAGCCACTGCCATCCGCGGAGGCCGAGCGAGCCATCAAGACTTAGAAAGACGCCGCCGAGCGGAGAGCCGATGAAGCTCGCTGCCGGAATCGAGATTCCGAATAGTGCGATCAGACGGCCGCGATAGTTCGCGGGCAGCCAATACGTCAGGTAGAGTAGCACCCCGGGGAAGAATCCGGCTTCCGCAGCGCCCAGGATGAAGCGCATGACATAGAAGGAGCTCTCGCTCTTCACGAGTGCCATGCACGCCGAAACCACACCCCACGTAATCATGATGCGGGCGATCCAGCGTCGGGCACCAAAACGCTGAAGGGCAAGGTTGCTCGGGACTTCGAAGAGAAAATAGGAGACGAAGAAGAGACTGGCACCAAAGCCGAAAGCAGCCTTGGACATGTCGAGGTCCTGCACCATCTGCAACGACGCCATTCCGACGTTGCCACGGTCCAAGATCGCGAATAGGTAGCAGACCATCAGGAACGGCATGATCCGCCACGCTACCCGACGCATGGTCGACCGTTCGAGCGCGGTCGGCGCTCCACCAACTTCCGGCATTGCTTCCTCCTTTGTGGTTTGGGAAATCGCGTCGTTCAAGTTGGACCTCCCTGGCATGAACCGCTGATCGGAACTCACGATGTGCAGTGGCGTAGCATCGTCCCCGGCCGAATGGGCATAGCTTGAGGACTCGGTCCAAGGCCGCGATGTGGCGCTGTTACGGCCTGGGCGTAGCGGTCTCGGATGGAAAATCTAAAACATTCGGTAGATGGCATTGCAAGTACAAATCGAAACGCAATTCTGAATTGCGACCAACAAACAAATTCCCTACCATTTCAGATATTTATTCGGACATAATTACACATTTATTCACTTTCGAAACGGCATTCTAATACTATTGTTCAATAGGTCCCGGCTCCTTGGGCGCGCAAATAACATGGCATTCTGATATTGGTCGGTAGGCTTGGGCAGATGAGCCTCGTCACCATGTGATCCCGGAGGCGGTAGATCATTCGCGGAGCTTGACGGCCCGCGACTGAGTTCCTATCCGCATTCGCCACAAAGGGAGGTTAGGGTGAACCGTATAACCATTCGACGGCGTCCTAGTCCCATGGCCAAGAAGGCCAGCGCACGCCCCCAGGCCGAAAGCGTCGCAACGGCCGACCGCGTCCTGGCCGTCCTCACAGCTTTTCGGCGCGGCGACCGTGCCCTGTCATTGGCCGAACTCGCTGAACGAACGGATCTGGTGAAGAGCACGATCTTGCGCCTGCTCGTCTCGTTGGAAAGCTATGGCCTGATCATTCGCCTGCACGACGGGAACTATCAGCTCGGCGCCGAGGTGCTCCGTCTCGGATCGATATTCCAGCAGTCCCTGGAGCTCGAAACCCACGTCATGCCGGTCCTTCAGGACTTGGTCGACGAAACGGAGGAAAGTGCATCGTTCTACGTGCGACACGGAAACCAGCGCCTGTGCGCCTACCGCGTCGACTCACCCCACCGGCTGCGGCTCCATATCCAGCCGGGAGACATACTGCCCATGGATCTGTCAGCGATCGCCCGGGTTCTGAAGGCTTTTGCCAAGTGGCCTGACGATACAACCGCCGCCCAGATTGACCTGCCTATTTACAGTTCGGGCGCCACCGATCCCCATACCGCAGCAATCGCCATGCCTGTGTTCGGAGCCAACCTCCGGCTGGTTGGGGCGCTTGCCCTATCTGGCCCGGTGACACGCCTCACGCCGGATCGTGCCCAGGAGATCAGGGTCTATCTTTATGCGGCGGCGATGCGGCTCACCAAGTCTCTTGGGGGCACCTTCGAGACACCCCAGACGCGTAGGATGGCGGGAGAGTAGCCTCCACCGGAGTTGACACGACGTAGCGTATCGGACCTGTGTCGTCGGTTCAACAAGCCTAGAATCCAGTGTTTCGGGCAGGCAAAAACGGCGCTTGCCGACTTTTTCAATTCTATCTGTCAATCAGCGACGCTCGAACTATGGCACTGGTTCGGCCCCATCACTCAAGGACTACTCAGTCATAGCGGCCTCAACCGACGTCAGGGCCGTCATGTTCGTGATCCGCCGGACCGTGCTCGTCGGCGTCAGGATATGCACCGGACGCTTGGCCCCAAGCAGAATCGGCCCGACCGTGCCCCCCTGCCCCGCCACAGCCTTGAGCACGTTGAAGGTGATGTTCGCCGCATCCAGGTTTGGCATCACGAGCAGGTTGGCGGCCTCAGTCAGGCGTGAATCGGGGAACACTCGATTGAGAATACCTTTGTTGAGAGCCGCATCTCCGTGCATCTCACCCTCGACCTCCAGCTCCGGCGCCCGGCTCTGGATCAACTCCAGGGCTTCCCGCATCTTCACGGCTGAGGCAGTCTGGGCGCTGCCGAAGCTCGAATGCGAGAGCAGCGCCACGCGTGGCGTGACGCCAAAGCGCCGGACCTCATCCGCCGCCAGCAGGGCGATCTCGGCGATCTGTTCGGCTGCCGGATTCTCATTGATGTAGGTGTCGGTGATGAACACCGTCTGGTTCGGCAGCATCACCACGTTCATGGCGGCCAAGGTGTTGATGCCGGGCCTGCGCCCGACCACCTCGGCCACGTGCTTCAAGTGGGCCTCGTAGGCTCCATGGGTGCCGCAGAGAAGGCCGTCAGCCTCGCCCCCGGCCCACCAACATGGCCCCGATCAGAGTATTGTTGCGACGCATCTCCGCCAGGGCCGTATCGCGGGCAAGTCCATGTCGACGCCGGAGCTGGTAATAGTCCTCAGCCAGTTCTCCCAAATGAGCCTCATCGTCGACGTTCACCGCCTGGTAGTCGCAGCCCTCGGTCAGCCGCAGGCCCAGTTGGTGGATCTTGGTGCGGATGACCTCTAGACGGCCGATCAACAAGGGCTCGGCAAGGCCTTCCTCGACTGCCACCTGCACCGCACGCAGCACACGATCGTCCTCATCCTCGGCATAGGCCACTCGCTTCTGCACCTTGGAGGCCGCGGCAAAGACGGGCTGCATGATCGTGTCGGAGCGATAGACGAAGCCCTGAAGCCGATCACGATAGGCCTTGAGGTCCGCTAGCGGTCGCGTTGCAATCCCGCTTGTCATGGCGGCCTCGGCCACAGCGGGAGCCACTGCCGTGATCGGCCGGGGATCGAAGGGCGCCGGGATCAGGTACTCCGCTCCGAAGCGGATGTCACGCCGGCCATAGGCATCGGCGACTACATCGGACACATCCTCTTTCGCCAGAGCGGCGATGGCCCGGGTGGCGGCGAGCTTCATCTCCTCGTTGATCGTGGTCGCTCCCACATCGAGAGCCCCCTGGAAGATGAAGGGAAAGCACAGGACGTTGTTGACCTGGTTCGGGTAGTCCGAGCGACCAGTCGCGATGATGCTGTCCGGGCGCGCGGCTTTGGCCGCTTCCGGGCGGATCTCGGGCTCTGGATTGGCCAAGGCCAGGATCAGTGGCTTGTCGGCCATCGCCTGCACCATCTCAGGCTTCCGGACACCGGCCATCGAGACGCCCAGAAACACGTCCGTACCAGGCTCGTGACGTCCGGAACCGGATGGCTGGCCTCGATGATCTCGATCGTGTTGCAAGGAGATTGTGACCCGCGCCTGGTAACCACGACGCCCTCAAGGGGATCGTCCCAAAGCGCCTCGAAGGCTCGGGCCATTTCGCCGGAAGCCTTACCCGCCCCGATAACGATGGTTCGTCCCTTTGGCCTTTCTGGAAGATTAGCCTTGATCGCGTTGTATGGATCCGCGGCGGCCACGGCTGCGGCGAACAGGGACGTCAGAAAGATCTTGGGATCGTGATCGATGGCCATCGATCACGCCGCGACCATGTTTGTGGGCTGCCCACGTTCGAAGGCTTCGATGTTGTCGACCAGTTGGTCGGCAAGACCCTGGACGGCCTCGCGGCTCGCCCATGCGACATGCGGGGTAAGAATGAAGTTCGGCAAGTCGAGCAGCCGCATCAGCGGATGGTCGGGCGGCGGCGGTTCGGCCGTGACCACGTCGAATCCCGCTCCACTGATCTGGCCTTCCCTCAACGCACGCTCCAGCGCGATCTCGTCAACGAGCCCTCCACGCGCCGTGTTGACCAGCAACGGGCGGCGGGCCATCATCGCGAACTCGTCGGTCGAGATCATGTTGCGGGTGGACGGCATCAGCGGAGAGTGAAGGGTAATGACGTCGCTCTCTCGCAAGACCTGCTCGAAGGGCGTGTAGAGCGGGCCCATGCCCGACGTTCCCTTGTAGTCCGAGAAGAGCACCCTCATGCCGAAGGCGCGGCCGAGATCGGCGACGGCGCGTCCCAGAGCTCCGTCTCCAATGATGCCGAGGGTCGAGCCCGCAAGGTCCCGGATCGGATAATCGAAGTAGCAGAACTGGCCAGACTCCTGCCAGCGGCCGGCACGGACGGAGTCATGGTAGGCGACCAGGCTGCGGCGCAGCGCGAGGATCAATGCAAAGGTATGCTCGGGGACGGTGTTGACGGCGTAGTTGCGGATGTTCGAGACGCCGATCCGGCGTTCGGCACAGGCGGCCACGTCGACCACGTCCGTGCCTGTCGCCGCGATGGCAACGAGCCTGAGGTTACTCGCGTGTCCGATCGCCTCGCGGCGAACGGGGACCTTGTTGGTGATGACGATGTCGGCATCCCGAATGCGTTCCGCCACCTCGTCGGGCTTGGTCCGGCCGAACGTGACGAGTTCATGGGGAAACGAGAACGCCCGCAAGGTGATGTCGTCGGGCAGGGTATCGCGGTCGAGCACGACCACGTGCGCGGTCTTCTTGAAGCTGTCGGACATGATAACGGACCTGTTCGTGGATGAAGGACAGGGCGCGCGTGATACGCTCCCTGTCCATTGCTCCGCCATGCGAGATTTCAGGCCTCTTCCTCCTGGAACGCCACCTCGCGGGTCTGGCGGAAGGACGGCAGGACCATCAGGATGAACATCGCGGCGGTCGCCAGCAGCAGGACAAGGCTGATCGGCCGTTCGAAGAACACGCTCGGGTTTCCGTGAGAGATCACCAGGGCGCGACGGATGTTCGTTTCAAGCAGCGGACCGAGAACGAAACCGAGCAGTAAGGGCCCCGGTTCGCATTTTGCCTTCCGGAACAGGTATCCGAGCAACCCGAAGCCTGCGGCGAGCACGACGTCGAAGATCCGGTTGTTGATGCTGTAGACGCCGACGCAGCAGAACAACAGGATGGCCGGGTACAGGAGACGGTACGGGACTGTCAGCAGCTTCACCCAGACGCCGATCAGCGGCAGGTTGATGACGACGAGCATCAGGTTGCCGACCCACATGCTCGCCACAAGGCCCCAGAAGATCTCCGGCTGGTTTTGCAGGACGGTGGGACCGGGGGTGATCCCATGGATGATGAAGGCGCTCAGCATCATCGCCATCATGTTGTTGGACGGGATGCCTAGCGTGAGCAGCGGAATGAACGACGACTGGGCGCCGGCATTGTTGGCGGCTTCGGGCCCTGCCACGCCCTGGACGGCTCCGTTCCCGAATTCTTCAGGATGCTTCGCAACCTTCTTTTCCAGGGAGTAGGCGCAGAACGACGCGAGCGTCGCACCGCCACCCGGCAGGATTCCGAGGAAGGTTCCGACGCCCGTGCCGCGCAGGACGGCCGGCCAAGCCTTCCGGAAGTCCTCCCGCGTCGGCCACAGGCGGCTGAGCTTCCGGACCAGGACGCCGCGCGCCTCCACGTTCTCGAGGTTCTCGATGATCTCCGTGAAACCGAACACACCGATTGCGATCACGACGAAGTCGATGCCATCGAAGAGCTCGATCGCATTGAACGTCAAGCGGTCCTCGCCCGATGCCGCGTCGATCCCGACCATGCCGAGGACCAGGCCGAGCAGGATCATGCCGATCGCCTTCAGGACGGACCCTCGGGCAAGGACGGTGGCCGCCAGGAGGCCGAAGAGCATGAGCGATACATATTCGGCGGGGCCGAACGAGAGCGCGAATGACGAGAGCGTCGGACCCGCGAGGGCAATGCCGAACGTCGACACGGTTCCGGCAAAGAACGATCCGAGCGCCGCAACCGCAAGCGCCGACCCGGCTTTCCCGTTCTGGGCCATCTTGTAGCCGTCGATTGCTGTTACGACGGATGACGCCTCACCGGGCAAATTGACCAGGATGGCGGTGGTCGATCCACCGTATTGCGCGCCGTAGTAAATGCCGGAGAGCATGATGATGCCGGCCAACGGGGGCAGATAGAAGGTGATCGGCAGGAGAACGGCGATCGTCGCGGTCGGGCCAATCCCCGGCAGCACGCCGATCAGGGTCCCGAGGAGAGCACCGAGCAGGCAGAAGCCCAGGTTCATCGGGGTCAGCGCTTCGCCGAACCCGAGCGCGAGCAGGTGGAGGAAGTCCATGATTCACTCCCAGAAAGGCCAGATGGGCATCTGGACGCCGAGACCGACGATGAAGACCAAGGCGCCGAAGGCGGTCAGTCCGGCGGTGAGCAGGATCACCTCACGCCATCTGGATTCACGATCCGCCAGGCTTCCGATCACCAACAGCCAGACGGAGGCGGCCACGAAGCCGAAGTACTCGGCAATGAAGGCGAAACCGACGATCGACAGCAGGATGACCGACAGGGGACGGAGCTTCGGGGCTGCGATGTCCTCGCGGGCCCGGAAGAGGCCCATTCCGCCAACGGCGAGCCCGACGAGGATCAGGAGCCAGCAAACGATCCTCGGCAGATAGCCCGGCCCCATTGCCGAGGCCGTGCCCATGGTCAGGTCGCGCCCGGCCCAGAGGCCGAGCGCACCGATGCCCACGAACATGACGGCCGTCAGGAGATCCGGCCGATCGCCGGTCTCCCCAACCTTGCGTGGACCTGCCATCACTTCTGTTCCTTGACCAGCTTCCAGATTTCCCCGAGCCGCTCGGCCCGTGCCGGGAGCTCCTTGTTCCACTCTTCCGACGAGCGATAGGAAAGCGCGAGAGACTGCTGCTTGGCCTGAGCCTGGAATTCTGGGTTGTCGAGAGCCTTCTTGACGGCATCCGAGTACTTCGTCCTGATCGCTTCAGGAACATCGCATCCCATGGCGATGCCGCGCTCCGAGCTCATGATGACGTCATAGCCCTGCTCCTTGGCCGTTGGCAGGTCCGGAGCGATGACGGCCCGCTGATCGGCAAACTGGCCGAGTGATTTGAAGGCCGAATGATCGCCACCCATAAGCTCCCCGACGTTGATCCCGATGGCCATGACGTGCCCGCCGAGCAGCGCGGTCCGTGCTTCGTTCGCACCGTTGAAGGTCACCGCGGTCAGATCGATACCAGCGGATTTTTCCAGTTGCAGCAGGGCGAGGTGTTCGTCGGTCCCGAGACCGGTCGTGCCGATGGTGACTTTACCAGGGTTCGCCTTGGCGTAGGCGACCAGATCCTTGAGCGAGTTGAACTCGGAGTTCGCCTGCACGATGAACGAGCCGGGGTCCTCGACGATGCGGGCAACCAGGCAGATCTTCTTGGGGTCGAAACGGACCTTACGGTCCATCTGCATCGTCAGGTAGCCCGGAGTATTGAGAGAGGACAACGTGTAGCCATCGGGCTTGGCCTGCGTCATCGCCGTGTAGGCGATTTCACCGGACGCACCGGGGCGGTTCATGATCGTGATCTTCGCGCCGAGTTCCTTTTCAATGTAGGGCGCGAGCGTCCTGTTCATCACGTCGGTGCCGCCGCCCGGGGCGAAGGCAACGATCATTTCGATTGGCCTGTCCTTTGGCCACTCGGCGTGAGCGGTGCCGACGCCAACCAGCGTCGATGTGACGAGTGCGGTAGTCGAGATCAGGTGCTTCATTCGTACCTCCCATTAATAGCGATCAACGTGACCGCTCAAGTGTTCCGGAATTCACTTCCGAACTCATTCAGGCTCCATCGCGAAACTGATGGATGATTAGGTTTTTCTTGGCACCCGCTCATGAGGCGGGTGCCAAGCCTGCTCTTATTGGCGGCGATACCGGGGTTAGGCCTTTGATGGCAATTCGCAACCCATCTTGGCGAGCGTTTCGTTGAACCACGTCGGCTTGTGCGTCCCTGCCTTGATGGCGTCCATCTGCTTCGTCTCGGCGGCGTGCTTGGCGACGGTCTTTTCGTAGACGTCCGCGACGTCGTCGATCGGTACGACCACCACGCCATCGGCGTCTCCAAGGATCAGGTCGCCCGGCATGATGACCATTCCGCCGATGGCAATCGGGCAGTTCACCTCTCCTGGGCCGTTCTTGTAAGGCCCGCGGTGGGTCACTCCGACGGCGAACGCCGGAACGTTCATTTCCAGGAAGGCATCCGCATCGCGGATTGCGCCGTTCAGGACGAAGCCGACGATGCCACGCCTGCGTGCGTAGTCGAGCATCATCTCGCCCATCAGAGCATGGGTCACCTCACCGCCGGCATCCATGACGATGACGTCGCCCTGCTCGGCCATGTCCATAGCCTTGTGCAGCATCAGGTTGTCGCCCGGCGGGGCTTTCACGGTCAGTGCACGGCCGGCGAGCTTGCCCTCACGATGCATCGGGCGAAGCTGTGCTCCGGCAGCGTACATGCGGTACATGCTGTCACTGACGTTAGCGACCGGCAGCTCCCTGAACCTCTCGACCCATTCCTGGTCGACGGCGCGTTCCCTGTTCCGGACCCTAAATCCTATGCTCAATGTCTTCTCCTCATGATTTCTGAAATTGCGACGGCAGTCGTAAAATTGCTCAGGCTGACGCTTTCGCGAGCGCGCGGTAGTTCACGATCCTCTCGCGGCCTGGATCGCGGCCCTGGATGACGGCCAGGATCCCCTCAACCGCGTCCACTCCGACCCGAACGTTGGCCTGCTTCGTCACGCCGCCAATGTGCGGGGTCACGACGATCTGCGGCCGGCTCCAGAAGGGATGGTCGGAAGAAGGAGGCTCGGTCGCGAACGTATCGAGGCCTGCGCCTGCGATGTGGCCGCTGTCGATCGCTCGGACTAGGGCGGCCTCGTCAATCAGCCCGCCACGGGCGGTGTTGATCACGTACGATCCGGCCTTCATCAGGCCAAGGGCCTTATCGTCGAGCAGGTTGCGCGTCTCAGGCGTCAGGGGGCAGTGCAGGCTGACGATGTCGGATACGGCAAGGAGATCCGTGACCGCGTTGTCCCGTCCGACACCCGCATTGGCGAACGCCGAGTCGTCTGAATAGGGATCAAAGGCCCGGACCTTCATTCCAAGCGCCTTTGCGTAGACGGCCGTGTGCCTTGCAATGGCGCCGAAGCCGACCAGACCGATAGTCAGGCCCGCGAGTTCCACGCCCGAGAATCCGGCCTTTTCCCATCGGCCTGCGCGTAGGCCGCTGTCGAGTGGGATGATGCGCTTGACGGTGGTGAGCAGGAGGGCAATCGCGTGTTCCGCGACCGAGCGGGCATTCGCGCCGGCAGCAACCACCACAGGAATGTCGCGTCGGGTTGCTGCGTCCACATCGATGTTATCAACGCCGACACCATGCTTGGAGAGCACCCGCAGCGAGGGCGCTGCGTCGATCGCGGAGGCGCCGAACCGTCCCATCCGGACAACGACGCCGACCGGGTCGACCTCGGCCACAATGCGGACCAGATCGTCTTCATTCGTATAGGGAGGGACGTAGGCTACATCGTAGCCATTGTCGGCAGCCAGTTTGGCGGCTTGCTCATTGATGGCGGGGCCCGTGACCAGGATTTTGCGGCTTTCCATGCGTACCTCGTTTCGAACACGCGAGGACGCAGGCGGAACCTTCCCACCTTTGATTGCATCCTCCCACGTCCCGAAGTTTTCCTTCGAAGTTTCGTTGGCGAAATTGGTAACATAAGGATTTCTTGAAAAAAGCGAATAATTCTGGCAATCATGAACAGATTTTCTTAATAAGTGCCGGCCAAGGTTCGATGGACATCCGCCAACTGAAGACATTCATCGCGATTGCGGAGCACGGAACGTTTGCCAAGGCGGCAGATGCTGTCGGGCTGACGCCCTCCGCGGTCAGCCAACAGATCCAGGCCTTGGAGATTGAGGTCCAAGCCGAGCTATTCGACCGCTCGACTCGGCCGATGACGCTCAACAGTCACGGGCTTCAAATGCTCGACGCCGCGCACAACCTCGTGCGATCCGCCGATGACGTGATAGACGCCATATCCGGAAAGGCAATCGCAGGCACCTTCACGATCGGATCCATCCGGTCCAGTGTCCTGTCCTTGTTGCCCCGGGCGATCGTCGCCCTGAAGGCGGACTATCCCGATCTCAAGATCAAGCTTCATGTCGCCAACAGCGACGGACTCCTGAACGATGTCGTATCAGGAAGGCTTGATTCGGCGATGGTCGCGGAGCACTCCGGAGTTCCCGCAGCGCTGAGATGGAGTCCCTTCATCAACGAGCCCTTGTTCGCGATCGCACCGCCCGGCACGCCGCAAATGTCTGCAACGGAAATGCTCTCGACCCTCCCATATGTGAGGTTCAACAGCAGGTTTCGTCTTACTCAACTGATCGATACCGAATTGGCAAGGAGTGGCATCGTTACGAACTTGATCGCGGAAACCGACACCATGACCGCTGTCGTCGCATGCGTAGTCAACGGCCTTGGTGCATCCGTCGCCCCTTACAGCGCCCTGAAGGAGGCCCTTGGCGAGGTCGTGTCAGCTCCGTTCGGGAATCCGCAGGTCTATCGTCAGATTGGGTTGATCGAGCGCCGCACGAGCACGCGAACGATCGTGATTGACCGGCTGCACCAACATCTCGTGAGCTTCAGCGGCGAGTACGGGGTGGCGCGCTGAGACGCGCCCTACGAAGCCGATCCCGCATCGATCGCGGACGACCACATCTTTGGGGCAATGCTGTCGAGTGTTACCGTGGTGCCGGCCGTCGAAGCCTCTCTCAAGACCTGGACTCATCTACGCCTCTGATCCTGAGAAGCCGCTCCGGACCCAGTTCACCGAGCGAGTTGATCCCGAGAAGGCCCATGTTCCGGCTGATCTCGGTCGAAAGAATGTTGATGGCATGGCTGACACCGGGTTCACCTCCGATCGCGGCCGCATAGACGAACGGACGGCCGACGAAGACGAATGCAGCGCCAAGGGCGATGGCCTTCAGCACGTCGGAACCTCGACGGATACCACCGTCCATCATGACGGGCATTGTCGCTCCCACGGCATCCGCAATGGCGGGTAGGACGCGGAGGGGCGAGACTGTTCCATCGAGCTGCCGGCCACCGTGGTTCGAGACGATGATGCCGTCGACGCCGCTGTCGCGGGCGATGCAGGCATCCTCCCTCGACATGATGCCCTTCCCGACCAGGTGTCCCGTCCACCGTTCCCGGATTAGCTCCAGATGGCGCCAGTTCAGATGATCCTTCGCTCCGAAGTCCCGCATCACGCTTCTGGCCAGGATCGGTGCGCCACGGGTCGCGTAGGAATTCTCGAAATGAGGCATGCCGTGCTTCAACAAGGTCCGGAGGAACGTGTTCAGAGTCCAGTTCGGCCGTATCATGCCGTCCCAAGCCAAGCGCAGACTGGGCCGAAGAGGCGTGGAGAAGCCGCTCCGGACGTTGTTCTCACGATTGGCCAGAACGGCCGTGTCGACGGTCAGCACGAGTGTCCCGAAGCCTGCCTGCTCCACCCGCTCCAGCAGTCCGAGGATTCGGTCCGGTTCACCTGGCAGGTAGGCCTGGAACCAGGCCGCAGGGTTCGCCTTGGCGACTTCTTCCAGACGAATGAGGGACGACCCACTCATCACCATCGGGATGTTCGCCTGCCCTGCCGCTCGCGCCAGAACCAGATCGCCGCGATAGGCGGACAAGGCACTGATTCCCATGGGGGCGATACCGAACGGAGCCGCGTATGCACGCCCGAGCAGCTCGACCTTCTGCGTTCGCTTGGACACGTCGGTGAGCACCCGCGGGACGAAGCCGAGTTCCTCGAAGGCCGACCAATTGTCGCGGAGGGAGGCATTGGTTTCGGCGGCACCTGACACATAGCCGAAGATCGGTCGCGGCAGGTGACGCCGCGCCGCAATCTCGAAGTCGTCAAGTGCGAGGATCCGACGGAGGCGCCGCGGCAGAGCGGCCGGAGGTGTTTGCACGATACCCTTAACCGGAGTCGATTCCAGATCCGCAGTGGAGCGCTCCATGCCGCGCGGCGTGTCAGAACTGCTCATGAGCCTCTTCTCTCTGGTTACCAATGGATGAGCCGTGCGCCGTGCCGCTGTGACCCGTCACGTACCCTGTGCGTCAGCCTCCGCGGATCGCGTTCATAGACCGAGGCTCTTCAGGATCGGCTTACGCCGGGAATAAACGACACCGCTGAACGCGAACGTCATGGCTGCACCTACGGCCAAGGGGCCACGCAGCCCGGTCAGGTCCGACAGGGCTCCGACGACCAAGGCGCCAAGGGCCGGCGCTCCCCGAAAAATCATGCTGTGCAATGCTAGCATTCTGCCTCGCAAGTGATCGGGCACGGCAAGCTGGATCACGGTCTGACTGGCGATCCCGCTCACGACCATGCCGAAGCCCACGACGAACAGGGCCACAATACCCAGTGGTTCCTGACGTGCGACCGCCGCGACGAACAATGCCGCGCCCATCATGAGGCCGTTCGACAGAGCCATTTTGGCCAGGGGCGCAGGATCGGCCTGACGGCTGAGCCAGAGTGCCCCAACCAGAGCGCCGAGTCCGATCACGGACGTCATGAAGGCGAACTTGCCGGCGTCGGGCCCGAACAGGGCGGCGTAGCTCGGCATGAGCTCGAGGATGGGGCGGATGCAAAGCGAGACGACCGTCAGCATCAGGAACATGGCGCCGAGGCCGACATGTCCGGCGGCATAGCGCCAACCCTCGACGACTGATGTGATCAATCCGCTATTGGCGGATCGAGTGGTTTCGACGGAAACCAGACGTATCCTGGCAAGTGTCCAGGAGAAGACTGCGAACGTCCCGAGATTGATCGCGAAAGCCAATGTGAGGCTGCCCCTCGCGATCACGAGGCCCGCAATGGCGGGTCCGACGAACCGGGCGACGTTAAAAACGATCGAATTGATTGTGACCGCGCTGACCAGGTTCGGGCGCTCGACAAGGCTGGGGAGAAGCGCCATCCGGAAGGGTTGGTTAAAGGCGGTAATGATGCCACCGACCAGAGCCAGGACCAGGACCAGCTCCTGGGTGAGCAGGCCGATTGCACTGAGAACGGTGAGCAGTCCCGCATGCACCATGAGCAGTGCCTGGCTTACTCTCGTGACTCGGAGGCGATCGGAGCGGTCGGCCATGGCGCCAGCCAAAGGGGTGACGAGGACCATCGGAAACAGATCGGCGAACGCGACCGCCCCCAGCCATGCCCCTGAGCCCGTCAGTTCCCAGACGAGCCAGCCGAGCGCAACCCGCTGAACCCAGGTTCCGACGAGCGAGAAGACGTTGCCGATGGTGAAATTGCGATAATTGGCCTCGGACAAGGCCGCGCGTACGCCATGCCATCCCTTTTGCATGGTTATGCGGCCCATGCACAGGGACAAGGTGTTTCTGGAACCTTCAGCACGGCTTCCTCTCTTTATGATTGCTGCTGACTGGGCTTAATCAGCACGGACGCGGGGAGACGTGCTTGGCCTGTGGGTCGAAGCCTGGCTCGAGGGCGTTCCGCCGAGCTGTCGTGTAAGTTCGGTGGAGATGGCCCTCAGCAACTCAAGATGGTGGGCGATAGCCTCTTCATCGAAACGGCTTGTCGGGCCTGCCACGCCAATAACCCCGGCGACCTGCTGGCCATAGCTGAATATAGGACAGGCAATGCTGGCCACTTGCGGATCGCGCTCACCAAACGTGATGTGGAAGAAGTCACGACGAATTTGATCGTATGGCTCTCCGGGTTCGTCAGCGAAGGCAAGAAGCACGCGTCCTGGCGCACCTCGGTCGAGGGGCAGCAGATCGCCGGTTCGGGCGTGGTGCCCGATAGATTGCGGCGAATCCACGCGAAAGAGACAGACACGCATATCGCCTTCGCGAACATAGAACGCTGCGCTTTCCCCGGTTTCCTGAGCTAGTCGACGCAAGGCTGGCTGCACATAGTCTTCGATCCGGAAGCCGGCTTGGTAGAGCGTTCCCAGTCGGGCGAGCTTCGGCCCGAGGCGGAAGGTCGCGTCGTCGTTACGCACGAGGTAGCCGGCTCGGGCAAGCGACCTCGTGAAACGGAGAACGGTCGGCTTCGACAAGTCGACCCGTCGTGCCAGTTCCGCCAAGCTCAAGGACCGGTCGTCAGGTGTGAAAGCATCGAGCACTGCCAATGCACGCTCGACGGCAATCACCCCACCTTCCTCTCGCGCTTCAATGTCCAAGGCTTCCCTGGTCACGACCGTTTCATCCTGCGTAACGATAGTTCTTACTATGAAATATCGCGGAACTAGGGTTCTGTCAAAACGCATCTCCATGAAAGCAAATTTCGTGATGCAAAGGTCGCTGTACCGCAACCTGACGAGGAAGGTCTGGAGTGGGTCAAAGAGTAACGAACAGCGAATGAAATGAAGGTCCGCTCATTGTCTCATGAGCAGACCAAAGTGCTTCTTCCGCCTCGTACCAGTTGCGGTCGTTCGGTTTGTGTCTAAGAGCTGCTTCTCCGCTTGATCCTCTTCCCAGCCGTTCTAGCAATTTAGGCAGGTTCGTCATGACTGACGGGACGCTCTCGCCGATACCTGATACCGGCCGGCGGAGACTCGCCTATTTGACCTGGATCAATGCGGAGCCGCTGGCGTGCGTGTTGGAATGATACATTGGAAGTCTCGCCATCCGACATGGCGGTGAGCCCCCCGGCACAGAAGTCGCTTAGGCCCTTTCCGTCCTTGCACCGGATCACGAGGTGGCAAGGAGAACGCCCATGATGGAGCCGCGCAACCAGGTTGTTCAGGTCAGGAGCTTCGGCGGCCCCGATGGGCTGGAGGTGATCGATGCCCCCATGCCGGCGGCCGGTCCGGGCGAGGTGCGGGTGCACGTGCTGGCCTCGGGCCTGGAGTACACTGACGTCACGATCCGGCGCCACCTCTACGCACAAACGATGCGCCTTCGACCACCGTTCGTCCTGGGCTACGACGTGGTCGGGGAAATCGATCAACTCGGCGAGGGTGTGACGGGCTTCCGGCTCGGCGAGCGCGTGGCCGACATGACGGTCGTCGGCTCGAATGCCACCTATCGCACACTCCGGGCCAATGACTTGGTTCGGGTGCCGCCGGGCATCGATCCGGCGGAGGCGGCCACGCTGATCCTGAGTTGGACGACCGCCTACCAGCTCCTGCATCGCACGGCTCAGGTTCAGACAGGCCAGCGCGTGCTCGTGCAGGGCGCCGCCGGCGCCGTTGGTCAGGCGCTGCTGACCCTCGGTCGGATGGCTGGGTTGGAACTGTGGGGCACCGCGCGGGGCGAGCACGCCGGGATCGTCCGCGAACTCGGCGCCACGCCTATCGACTACCAGCACGAGGACTTCACGAGAGTCCTGCCGGGTGGGTACGACGTCGTCTTTGACGGCGTTGGCGAGGACGATTACCGCCGCTCGTTCGCGGCGCTCAAGCCCGGCGGCCTGCTCTGCGCCTACGGCTATTCGGCGAACGTGCAGGCGGAGCGTCGCTTAGGGAGCCTCCTGACGTGGCTCGTACGCGTGTATGCCTGGAGGCAGGTGCTGAGCTGGTTGCCCGGGGGCAAGCGCCTGCGCCTCTACTCGATCAACCTGATGCGGGCGCGCCATCCGGCCTGGTTCCGGGAGGACCTGGAGCGCCTCTTCGACATGCTGGCGACAGGCGCCATCCGACCGCATGTTGCCGAACGGATCTCGTTCGACGAGATCACCGAAGCGCATCGCCGTCTCGAAGCGGGCAGTCTCGCGGGCAAGCTCGTCCTGTGCCCGGACGTCGGCTCGCTACGTGACGAGGAGACCGCTGCCACGGCACGTGAGGCCTCTGTCCGGATCAAGCGAGCGCAATGACCGCTGATGGTCTCGGTTTGTGATCCTTATGTCCCTAGCGTGTCCGCTTGGAAAACCAGAAAACCGTCTTACCCTCTGGGAAGGTTCGGGGCTCTCACCTTGGCGGACATGCAGTCCACTTCCGGAAAGTGCCATTAACTGACCTTCCTGTCAGTCGTTCACAGGGTCGATGTTGTGTTGCCTCGCTCGGCCGACAACTTGTGAGCTTGGGTTCACCATGTCCGCAGGTGGTGCGGCTGAGACGCTCAGGTTTCTTGCATGTTCAACAGGAGCAAATGAAAAGAGTTGCCCTACTGCGCATAGCTCGACTTGTCAGGAGTTTCCACGACGGAGCCCTCAGGAGATTCCCCATCCGTATAGCAGCAGCTATCGAATTCGATCACGGCGTTCGCGTTGATCATGCGCACGGCGCGGCGGGCCTCCCAAGGATGAGCCATAGGGTGGCCGCAACTGGATGATGCATGGGCTAAGACGACCTTCGCCTAAGTCCGTGATGACCGCCCGAAAATGCCGCCACCTCCAACAGGGCCGATCATCGGCTCTGGTACGGCATACGCCAGCAGGTCAGTGTCCGGTCATGGCATGCGGGGCGGCCACCGGCTTCGACTCGGGCGAGCCGCGTTCGCGAAGATAGATGCCGAGCACCAGCAGCGCGGCAATCGACAGGAACTCGCTCTGCCAGTTCTGGAAGCTCTCGTACCAGAACTGCGGATCCGCGAGGGTCTCGATCATGGTCTGCGCGGGCTGATGATGCTGGAGCGCCTCCTCGTTGATCCGGCGCGTGCTGCCCGCCAGATGCAGCCAGAAGGAGGCGAGAAACAGCCCAACCAGGGCGAGGCTGAGCGAGTGCGAGTAGAGCTTCAGCAGCAGGCCGCCGCGGTGGACCGGGCCGGGCGCGTCCGGCTCGCCGCGCCGTTTGTGCGGCGGCTCGTCCTCGGGATTGTCCTCGTCCGGCTTCCTGGACTCGGGCGAGCCCTTCTGGAACAGGAACACCATCAGCAGCACGTACGTCGCCATCTGGAGGAATTCGCTTTCCCAGTTCTCGAAGGTGGCCGAGATGAAATGGCCGCTGGTCAGGTAGGCGAGGAAGCCGATCTCGGGCAGCTCATGCAGGCGGAGCTCCTCGGCATGGGCCGTCCAGCCGGTGAGCGCCTGACCGATGAAGGAGACCAGGAACAGGGCGAACAGGGTGAGCGACAACCCATTGTCCCGCAGGAACCGACGCATACACTGACCTCACGCTCGTGAACGGCTACGGTTCGTCAACGCGGAGGCGGCTTTTCAGTTTCCGGGTCCGCTTTATCGTCGACGACCGCGCCATCCGGAGCCTCACGCTGCACGATCGCGCGCTGCTTGCGCAAGGTGACCGGCACCTCGACGGTTTCGGTTTCGATGCGGCGCCGGATGTGCAGTTCCTCCTTGAGCACCAGGCGCTTCTCGACCACGAGCACCTCCTCGACCACCGGCACGATCGTGACGTCACCGTCGGTCCTGATGTCCGGTGCGGTCTCGACCTCTCTGTCGATGGGAACGCGGGTGACCTCAACGTCCTCCCACTGCACAGACGCGTGGGCCACATCCTCGACGGTATCGGTGACCGTCCGCACCCGCACATGCCCGGTCGAAACTTGCTGCTTATCGATGACGGCTCTCTCCTCGACGACAGGGAGGATCTCCTCCGCCACGGTTCGAGGATCGCTCCTCAAGGCATCATCAAGGACAGGTACCTGGTCCTGGTTATCCAGGGGCGCATTCGGGTTCTGGACGGGGTTGGCCATCGATCCTCTCAAGGCAAGCGACAATCAACGGGTGCTGGGAAGGGGAGTTCCCGGCGCGGAAGAGGGATCAGCGGCATCGTTCGAAACCAGCCGCGCCGTCTCCTTCGCGGGGACAGCCTCCTGCACGCAAGCGTGGCATTCGGAACAGTCACCGTGGTCGCACATTGAGCCCCTACGTGTTTGATACAGAGGAGAAGCACCTTGAGACGCCTCGGCTTTGCAACTCTGGCCGTCCTGTCGGCCTTGACTACGGCGGCGATGGCCCAAACTTCGGCGACCCAGCCGACGAACAACAGCGGCTCGTCGAATCCTGCCGTCACCCACAAGCCCGCCGACAGTCCGCAGACCACGGGCGCAGTCGAGCCCGGTGCCAACAGCTTCACGGAGGCGCAGGCGCGCTCCCGGCTTGAGGCGCAGGGCTTCAGCAACGTCACCGAACTGCGCAAGGACGATCAGGGCATCTGGCGCGGCAAGGCCCAGCGCGACGGCAAGTCCGTCAGCGTGGGGATCGACTACAAGGGCACTGTCCAGACCCAGTAAGCCCACTCTCCATCACCCCATTGGCGCAGCACCTAAGGTGGGTCGCGCAACCGCACCCTTTTCCAAGAAAGTGGAACAGACATGACAAACAAGACTCTCACATCGTTCTTTGACAGCTACGAGGATGCCTCGGAGGCCGTTCGCCGCCTGGAGGCCGCCGGCGTTCCCCGCAGCAACATCAGCCTGATCGCCAACAACGAGGGTGACCGCTACTCGTCGCATGCCAGCCGCACCTTCGACGGCACAAACTATCGTGATGACGATGTCAGCGACGGCGCCGGAACGGGCGCCACCGTCGGCACGCTGGCGGGCGGCGGCGCAGGCCTGCTTGCCGGTCTCGGCATGCTTGCCATCCCGGGGCTCGGTCCTGTCGTGGCGGCGGGTTGGCTGGTGTCCACTCTCGTTGGTGCCGGAGCCGGTGCAGCCATCGGCGGACTGACGGGCGCGCTCGTTGACGCCGGCGTCGACGAGAATGATGCCCATGCCTATGCCGAGGGCGTCCGCCGCGGCGGTGCCCTGGTGACCGTGCGTGCCTCCGACGCAGAGGTCGACCGGATTGTCGATATCCTCGATGACGAGGGCACGGTCGACTTCGACGAGCGCGAGAACACCTGGCGCTCCGAGGGCTGGACGGGTGCCAGCGCCACCGCGACAGGTGCGACTGGGCAAGCGGACCGAGCCTCGTCCACGGCTCGCGGCACCGATGAGGTTATCCCGGTCGCCGAGGAAGAGCTGCACGTCGGCAAGCGCGAGGTGAACCGCGGTCGCGTGCGTCTTCACTCGCGTGTGATCGAGCGGCCCGTGCAGGAGCAGGTCACTCTGCGCGAGGAGCGCGTCGACGTGGAGCGCCGCCCGGTCTCGAGCACGACGCAGGCTGGTGCCATCGCCGGCGATCCCTTCCAGGAGCGCACCATCGAGGTGGAGGAGCGGGCCGAGGAAGCTGTCGTCTCGAAGGAAGCCCGCGTTGTCGAGGAAGTGGTCGTGCGCAAGGAAGCCGACCAGCGCACCGAAACGATCTCGGACACCGTGCGCAAGACCGAGGTCGACGTCGAAGACGAGCGCGGCAATGCCTTCTCGCGGACGGGCACCACGGGCAGCCCGAGCAGCCGCACCCGCTGAGGGTAAAGGGAAGCCCGGCTGAGCCGGGCTTCCCTCCCCATTCCGGGCCTCCGGCCTGGGACATCACATTGGGCCGCGACACGGCGCAAAACAGGAGATTGCGATGGGACTGCTCGACTCGATCCTGGGTAACATGATGGGCGCTGGAGGCACCTCGATGCAGGGACGCGGCGGTGCGACCTCGCCGATCGTGAAGGCTCTCATGATGCTCCTGGCCGCCAAGGCCTTCCAGCACTACCGCTCCGGTTCGCAGGGTGGCCACATGGGCGGAGGGCTCGGGGACATCCTGGGTGGCCAGGGCGGTCTCGGCGGCATGCTCGGCGGTCAGGGCGGAGGTCTTGGCGGCGGGACATCCGGTGGTCTCGGCAGCGCCCTTCCCGGAGGTCTCGGGGGCTTGCTGGGTGGGCTGCTCGGCGGCGCCGGTGCTGGCGGGGGCAGCCTAGGCGGGTTGTTAGACCAGTTCCGCCAGAACGGCTACGGCGACCACGTCGACTCCTGGGTCGGCCCGGGCCAGAACCGACGCATTGCCCCCGACGAACTCTCGCAGGCGCTCGGGTCGGACACGCTCGACGAACTGGAGCAGCAGACCGGATTGCCGCGCCAGCAGCTCCTGTCCGAACTTTCGGAGGAACTGCCCGACGCGGTCGACCAATTCACCCCGGACGGGCGACTGCCGACGGAGGAGGAGGTCTCCGGCCGCTGGGTCTGAGAGCCCGGGCACCGCAAGGACTGGAGCATCCCGGCCCTTGCGGTGAGAGGAACGCGGACTTGGGGCCAACGTTGATCCGTAGCCCTGTGGCCGGGAGAGGACCATGATGCTCAAAAGATATTACACTTCGACGATCGTGACACTCGCTGCGGTGAACGATGCCCTCGCCCAGGCCACGCCGCCCGCGACGTCCGGTTCGCCCGCCGCGCCCGCAACAACCGATGGCGGCGGCGCCTCCTTGCTTTGGATCATCATCGGCCTGGCGATCATTGCCGGCCTCGTCTGGTACTTCATGCGTGGGCGGTCACGGACCACCACGACAGGCACGACCGGCACCTCGGCCAGCACCGGGACGACCACGGGCCGGACCAACGTATACGACAACGACAAACGCAAGTAGACGGCACACCGGCCTCACCTCACCTCGTCAGCGCCTCCGGTTGAGGAGCGCGAAATCGGAATGCTGGTTTCAGGAGGGCCATGGCCCCTGATCCGGCGCCACGGCAAGGGCGCGGTTCCGTGCGCTGGAGTTCCTATGCTGCTAGCTTGCTTGTTGAAGTATGGACGCGATCCCGGTCTGGTCCTGCTGCTCCAGCTCGGTGGTGAGCAATGCCACTTTGCAAACGAGAAACTCTCCCCTGCGGGCGATGGCGTCCAAGGGCTTGCATGCAGTCCGAGCCAACCAAATCCACGTCGGCGGAACCCGCTATCTCTAGTCTCGAGGGACAAACTGGGCAATGGTGACCTGGGCCGACCAAAGCGGGCGCAGCAGAGGCCAGGCAACGATGGCGCCAATGAAGGTGAAGGACACCACGATGAGGGCGGTGCAGCCGTACCGCGCCAACCAATCCGCAGGGGCCATCATGAACCCTCCGTGCCAATCATCACGCACGATAGGCAACGAACGAACCGACGACCGGTTTCCAGCGGATCGGGGCTTGGACCTCGACGGCATGATGCGGCCTGTGCCACCCTGTTGAGGGCCGGTCATGTCCTCGCCAGGGGGGCTCTAATCATATCAAGGGTCCCACCCATGGTGGGCTGGCTCTTCTCGCCAGCCTGACAGCCCATGTCATGGAACGAACGGCCTCCGCTTGCCAGAACTAGCGTCTTCCGCCGCCGTTCCCACCGCTGTTCCCCCCTTGGCCGGAGCCTCCCGAACCGCCGCGAGATCCGCTGTCGCCGTTGTCTCCCCCACGACCGCCTCCGTGGTTGCCGCCACCGTTGCCATCGGAGCGGCTGCCGGAAGAGTTGCCATGATCGTCGTGTCCACGAGCGTTCCCGGAGGAAGAATTGTTGCGCGACGGGCTGGATCCGGGGCTCACATCGCGGTGCGAGGCACCACGCCCGCGCGTATCCGACGGCAGGCTGCGGGAACCGCCAGGATCCTGCCCCTGGGGCGATCCGCCCGACAGGGTCGGCTTTCCTTCGAGGGATAAGCCTTCGACGCTCAGGCGCCCTCTCCGGTCGGAGATGACAGTCACAACCGCAGGAGCATATGACCCGACGGGAAGTGACCGGGCACGGCCCGCAATATCAAGCCCCAATCCCAGGCGCAGCCCGCTCCGCGTTCGCTCCACATAAGCCTCGATGGAGAAGCGGCGGATGTTGGCTCCCAGGAGATCCCGCTCCCGGGCAGTTCCGGTAACCTGGAGCGTGCCATCGGCATAGGTGCCTTCAAGAGCAACCCGGGTCCCGACGAGTGCAGGATCCGCTCCGGCGAGCCTCAAGGCCCCAATTCCGAGACTGCCGTCACGGGATCTGATCACGCGTCCTGCGATCCTTTCGGGACCCCAGTCCCGGCGCTCGATCAGACTTGCGACGATCATCCCATCCGGCCGCCGCAGGCCGAACACCGCCACACGATCTCCGCGCTGCCATTGACTCGAGGCGTGAAGCGCATTTGTCGAAACGGTCTGGCCAAGCACCTTCAGGGTTGTGCCGCTCACCGTCTCAATTGTGCCGACAACCTCACTGGCGACATCGATCTGCCGTGTGGCCAACACGCCGTTGCGGTTCTCGGCCACCACTCGCACCACCTGCCCGATCTTCAGATCGGAAGCCGTCCGAGCCTGTCCGTCGATCCGCACCGGCACGTCTGGCGCATAGTTCACGTGCAGGCCGTTGACGATGATGCTGCCGAAGCCGCGGATCCGCCCCATCATACCGGTGCCGCCGATGCCCCGGTCGCCATCCTGATCGTCCGCGACCACGCCGGTGCCACCAATGCCGCGATCCTGCCCGTTCTGGCCCCAGGCCATGCTCAGCGGCGCGGCAAGCAGCATGAGGGCCGCAAGCCAGCCAGCAGAGGTTCGTGCAAGCGAGGCAGCATGATCCTTCACGCCCTGTGTTCCTTATCATTGTTATCGGCCGATATCTTTGCGGCGGACGGCGGCACGACCTCTTCGGAATAGACATAAACGCCGAAGTTCCAGCGCCACAGTCCCGGGGGAGCCTTGTCGCTGGCGACGTGGGCTTCACGGTTCAGCGTCTGGAGAGCTTCCATGGCTACGTCGCGGGATCGCTGCTGCAGCTGCTCGGCCAGTTCTTTTGTCAGCCCGTCGTAGTGGACAGCCCGCTCAAGGAATGGGGGTGATTGAGCTTCCACATTCGCGACCGCAGCGGCGATGTGGTCATGCAGGTTACGCCCGAGATAGTAGAGTTGCTGATCATCTCCGCCGCGCGGCACATATGCCGCCTCGGCCAGCACCGCCCGTTCATCGTCATCCAGCACAACCAGCTTGCGGTCGAGCCACTCGTCCAGCACGGCACGTGGGCGCACGTCGCGGGTGACGGAGGCAACGAGGCGCTCGAAGGATGGCTGCGTCGGCTCCGCTATGCGCGGGAGAGGCAGAGGGCGCCCGTCGCCGTCTGTGAATTCTGGATCGGCGAGCCAGCGGGCGAGAATGCGGCTCGTCTGCGAGACGGTCGCCGGTACCGTGTTGACCGGAGCCCCCGCGCCTCGCAGCCGCCGAACCTCCTTGCGGTGAATGCCCGTGAGAAGGCTGACGCGACTGTCCGTCTGCTCCTTGTCCTGAAGGGCAAAATCGTACTCGGCGACGTTCACATAAAGCTCGCGGAGCAGCTCTGCGAGCATGGGAAAGGTGATTCCGCTCCGGATGAGAAGGCGCACAAGGGGGCGCAGCAGGCGCGCCAGAGGCGCATGCAACTTGGCGGGCTCAGGGGATCGTGGGGCATCGCCGGACATGAGGATTAAGTAAAGCGATCCCGCGTGGGAAGCAATCCCACATCCGGTTGATGTGGGAAAATTTCTCACGTAAACATCGCTTCAACGAGGCTTCGACAGGCCCCACCCATTTTGGAAGGAAACATCATGACACGACGTCTTACTCTCACCGTCTCGGCCTTCGCTCTCGGTCTGGCCGTCAGCCTGCAACCACTGTCGCTCAATCTAACCTCCCTCAAGCTCGAGAAATTCCAAGCCCAAGCCAAAGGCGGTGATGGCGGGGGTAACGGAGGTGGAAACGGCGGAGGCAATGGGGGCGGCAACGGCGGTGGAAATGGCGGCGGTGGTGGCAACTCCGGCGGAGGCCACGGAGGCGGCTCAGGTGGTGGAAATTCCGGTGGCGGTTCGCGCGGTGGGGGCGGTGAGACTTCCCATGGTGGCCCAAGCGATCGCAGCGGCCGCAACTCAGACCTCAGCGGTGCTGCCGCCAAGGGTCAGTCAAGGGCTGAGCAGGCGCGCAGCAGCGCACGCGATGGCAGGGGCATCGAGGCGAAAGTCTCCTCCGACACCAAGAAGGCAGCGTCCAGCGCCAAGACCATCGGTTTGGACACCGCCAAGCTCGGCCGCATGAATGCGGTAAACGCCTCGGCGACAGCCCGGCTACATGCGGCGCCGAACTCGACGGTCGGGCTGATCGCCGCCTACGAGAAGGCCTTGACGCTCAGTACGAACACCGAAGATCAGATCACCGATGCGGAGATCACCGCGGCCGCCACAGCTTTGGCCGCACTGTCGAAGCAGGGTGTGCCGGAGGAGCCTGTTGCACTGCTCAATGAGAAGCTCGGGCTCGAGATCACCCCGGACGTGCTCGATCAGGTCATCGAAGAAGCCCGGGATATCCAAGCCTCACAGCCCTGAGCAATCGAAAAGTCCTGCTGCCCCTGGCGGCAGGACGCCTGACACTCGGGCCCATCGATCCGCTCCGGCCCCACGGCATACTCAGATGAGTTCTCAAATGCAGCGATACAGTTACCCGGTCCAGACCGTCGAGAGGGTTCCGATGCACGATCCGCAGCCGCCTCGCGTTCTCGTTGTCGAAGACGAGACCATGGTGTCAATGCTGATCGAAGACATGGTGTGCGACCTCGGAGGACAAGTCGTCGGCCCAGCGGCCAACTTCGAACAGGCCATGGGATTGGCGCTCGACGAGGATTTCGATCTCGCCGTTCTCGACGTCAATCTCGATGGCCTGGTGGTTTATCCTATTGCAGACGTTTTGCGCTATCGAGGCATACCGTTCATCTTCACAACAGGCTATGATTCCAGCGCCATTCTCCAGCGCTATCGAGGCCAACCGGTGCTCTCCAAACCGTTCTCGCACAGCGCCTTCTGCGAGGTAGTGGAAGAGGTTCTGTCGGGAGCTGTGACTTTCCGATAAATGCGTCCCGGAGCCAGATAAGTTGCTGTCCGATCGTGTTCCGAGATCTCTCTCCGCTCAGGATCTGTTCGTTGGCCAGATACTAATTTGGACGGCAGCTGTCTCCCGATCACGGGTATGCACGAATGCTGGAGAACATCCAGAAAAGCGCCGGTGCGACTCCACTACAAGATTGTGTCGTACGCGCGCTACAGGACCCGACTAATCGAAGTCCGCACCGGATCATCCTCTGCCAATCCGATGACCTCTAAGAACGTCCGGTTACGTAAGGATTGCTGCCCTCGGGCTTAGGTCTCAGGTGTGCCATTAACGGCCATTTGAATTTTTTGTCACTTGCTGGGCCGTGAGAACTATTTCTGGGTCCCCGTCAAATCCACCCTCTGCGACGGGCCAGGACGGCGGCGATGCCGATGAATGAACCCAAGGCACCAATGACAACCCAAAAGCCTATGACGCCCGTCTGGGTGTAGGGCGTCTCGAAGTTCATGCCGAACACACCCGCCACCGCCCCAATCACACCCAGCATCACCGTGACGAAAGTCAGCCGCCGGACAAGGTCATTGGTCGCCTCCGCCGTGCGGGTCGTAAACAACTCGAAAGAGCCGCTCACCAGCTCTCGCCCATGGTCGACCGTGTCGACGGCACGC
This sequence comes from Microvirga calopogonii, assembly GCF_003347665.1. Taxonomy (GTDB): domain Bacteria; phylum Pseudomonadota; class Alphaproteobacteria; order Rhizobiales; family Beijerinckiaceae; genus Microvirga; species Microvirga calopogonii. The sequence goes on along the minus strand of NZ_QDGA01000031.1, from coordinate 8,131 downwards.
TCGAACCGCCGTTCCAGCGACTGGTAATGCGCAGCCGCGTCGGCCTCGAAGATCTGAGCGAAGTCGGGACGCGAGAGCCCATAGAAGACGGGGCGTTGTTGGTTCAGGAAGTGACGAAGCTGGGAGACCTTGCGCCGCATCCCGACCACGCCTGCCAGCAGGCTGCGCCGGGCCGAATGCGCCAGCATCGCCTCGTCGAGCCGGTCCAGAAACTCTTCAAGTTCGCTGACGGCCTCGAAATAGGCGCTCAGATGCCAGTCCAGCAGCGAGGCCGCCAGCGCCGGCGGGCTCAGGGCTCCGATCACGGTCTCGCCCTTGCCCTGGTCACGGAAGGCCTGAAGGAAGGGCAACGCGCCGTCATGAACGGTGATGATCCAACGCGGACCGACGAGGAAATCCAAGTGGACGGGAAGCCATTTGGTCAAGGCACGATCCCCGTTGCCATTCTCTCCGCGCGAAAGGCTGATGACGTCGAACTGGAAGTACGCGCCGTAATTGTCGAGATATGGCGCCTCCTGCGGATTGAGGAGTTCCCGGCTCGAACCTCGGTCCAGATCGAAGACGCGGGCAAGATGCTCCACCGCGTCGCGATCGCGGCCATCGACATCCACCCACAGGAGCGTCCGCTCGTCGAGGCCGACAAGGCATTGCTGGTCGAGCTCGACCTCCTTGTCGTGTCCGTCGGCGTTGTAGAGAAACGCCTGGATCGCGGCCCGATCCTGGGAAGGACGAGCCTCGGCAGGAGAATTCGCAATCAAGCTCGGCGGCTCCAGCACATCATCGTCCCGGCTCTCAATCCCACAGACGCCTTGCGCCCCTTCAGCAGGGCACAGCAATATGCATTTCTTGGCATCATGCCGAGGCCTTGATCACTGCCCGATGCTGGCCAGAATAAGACTTGTTCCGATCAGAGAGCCGAAGGACGCGACGAAAAGAATCGAGGCACGCTTGAATGACGGTTTTGCCTCCATGCCCGATGGGCGTGAATCAACACCTTGAGACTCCTCTACGCTTTGAACACGAATCATGAGCCGTTCCTGTCTGAGATGCACGCGAACATGTGGGCTGAACGGAAGCCGCGGGCGGATTATTCCGTCGCGAGGCGATAAAATATTTCGGGAACCGCAGGTGACCGCTCGTACGGGGGTATTCTTGCCGTACGGGGGTATTCTTGGCCGAGCCAGATAAATCCCTCGATTGCAAACGTTACCGAGACCTTTGGACCCAATGTGTTACATCAACCTGCATGGAGAACTCGGCTCAGCTTCATGGAGGGAAACGCTTTCAATGAATGGCCGAGTAGGTGGCTATGGCGACGGGCACCGTCACGAAGATGGCGGTCGTCACCATCCATTCGAGGCGGTCGATGTCCTTCTCGGCATCTCTGATCTTTATATGAACATCCAGATCATGCGCATTCATCAGCCTGCTCAAAAACATGATTCACCTATGGGATATCAACGTTTGGCAAGCGCGCAGGATCCAGCAGGCGGATCCTCGAAGAGCTGCTGGGTGGGCCGGCATTGCGGCTAGTGAATGGTGGGATCCAAAGGGATCGATGCAAGGATGCGTCCGGTGGGATCCACGATATCGAGTGTCCAGCCTTGCCATGAGCCGCCGGGCTGAAGTGCCTCATCCTTGAGGTCGTCAATGGCGTGCAAGGCCATTTCTACTGCGGTGGCCAGATCTGCGACCTCAACGCCGTTCTCATCGAGAATGGTCTCGTGACCATTCACCAGGTGAAAATAGCAGCGCATCGATGGTCCCCGGATCCAACGCGATGCCAGGCTGCTCAACCGAGACCTCAGAGGCATCGATACTGCTAAGGTCTCATTCTGGTATCTAGCCGCAAATCGTAGTACTGCCAATAGAACCACTTGCTGATCCTTCCGCAGGGAATAAAAACCGCTCGGATCCGTTAGGCTTTCTTATCGGGTGGTCATGTATTGGTCTCGCCGAGCGGCATGGATTGGGGCTAGCCGACTACAATGAGAGTGAGCATGCGAAGGAGATCGGAATCGGCAGAGCCGTGGAGCGTTCCCATGGCTGCGGTCGTAGGATTCATGGCCGGCATTGTCCTCGCCACGATCCATCATTTTACCCATGACCACTCTGGATACACCCCGGACAGCCTGGTCGCGCATTTCCTCCCCCATTTGGTCGCCACCGTTTCGATCTGCGCATTCCTGTTTGCTCTCGCCACCACGATCCTCAACCGCCTCATGCAGAAGCGATGATGATGAGCCGGTGTATGTCGGCATGAGGCTCTTGGACGGGGCGGAAGCACTTGAATCGCCGCAGAATGCAGCCACCACGGTTTCGACCGTCGCGACCACCACCCGACCGTGGGAGACCAGATCCGATCATCCGGCTGGACCCGCCGAGGGGGATCGACCTCATAAATGCGCTAGCCCTCACCTGGGCAGATCGCTTGCGACTTGCGGGAAGCCGTGTTGGCTCTTCTCGCGTCAGCCGGCTTTGGGGAACGGCACAACCGTTCCATCGACCAGATCGACCGTTGTCTCAGCCGAATGCCCTGCTCTGGCTGTCTGAGCACGCTCTGCCGCAGATCGCACATAGGATACCAGGGTTTCGCTCGGGCAGGGTTTGGCCAGGAACGCCGCTCCGGGCGGGAGGTCCCCTTCCCTCGGCCATTCCCGTCCCGAGGTGATCAGGACTTCCGTGCTGGGCCAATGCTCGTGGACCTGGCGTGCGAGCGCGTAGCCGTTGCGGCCCGGAGGCATTTCGACGTCCGAGAGCAGCACATCCACCTCAACCCCGGCGCTCAGGAGTGTGAGGGCCTCGTCGGCATTGGCTGCTTCGACAACACGAAAGCCGGCTTCGATCAGCAGGTCAGCCGTCACAAGCCGCACCAGCGGCTCGTCCTCGACCAGCAATACGGTTCCTAGAAACAACTGCGACACGGAACGAACAGGATAGAACAACGGTGAGATGTAACGCACCGGCCATGATCCGGTTCCTTCCCAGAGCATCGCGCTTCACAGCAGGAGTTGGTGTATGGCGGCTAGGCTGGGCTTGGTTCAATCTGCCTCATTCTAGGCTTAAAGTCATAGTTAATGTGCTCCTAACAAAAACAAACGGTTCGAGTGCCGCAGATGTCGGCTTCGACCAATTTTATTTGGGGGCATTCCTATGATGTCGATCTCTCGTTTCCTGGCTGGCAGCCTTGTACTTACTCTGGCGACGGCGCTTTATTCTGTGCCGGTTTCGGCCAAGCCTGCGGCTCGTCTCATTCTTACGCCCGAGCGGATGTCCGAGCTGCGGCAGATCAACAGCCATGTGAACGGCACCATCGTCGAAGTGTCCGACATGGAGCAGTACGGGCGCGAGGACGTCTGGACACTGCCGACGAGCGGCAAGGGCGACTGCGAGGATTTCGCACTGCTGAAGCGCAAGCTGCTCTTGCAGCGCGGCTGGCCTGCCTCGGCGCTTGCCATCTCGGTCGGCACGACGTCATCCGGTGAGCCGCATGCGGTACTAGTCGTGACGACGGCCAGTGGCGAGTACGTCCTGGACAGCCTGACCTCGTCCATCCTGCCCCCTTCGCAGACAGGCCATACGTTCCTTTCGCGTCAGTCGGGACGTGGGTGGGTGTCGGCTTCAGGTGCAAGAACCAGCGAGCCGACGGTGGATCTTCCTGTCGCCCGCAGCCTGCCTGTGGCGCAGGCCGGGTTCCGCCGGCCGCGCGGCTGACCCGCTCCCTTGCCAGGCAGGCCGTGGAACTGAGCTGGCTATAGGATCGTTGTGCCGACTGGCCCGAACCCACGTTCCGTCAGGTATGGCATGCCCCTGTTAGTTGAAGACTATCAGGGACCTTTATTTAACTTGCAGTCTAAGGACAGGATAAAGCCGAGGCCTAGGCAGGTATAAAGATTGAATACCCGTTAATCGGCGCAGACATATCCACATATCATCTGAAAATATTTCTAGGAATGTGCCGGAACCATGTTCTTCGTTGGGCGTCATCTAGCAACCTGAGCCGCTTTTCTGCGATCAGCCTCCATTTGTACTCTCTTGTAAGGTGAACCATGAAGCGTTCGCACGCTCTCGCTTTGTCTGCGATGACCCTGTTTCTTGCCACCTCGGCCTCGGTTCAGGCCCAGATGCCCAGGTCAGGCCCACAGTGCCAGCCTGCCGTCGCCAATGCATCCATGTACGGCAACTGCCGCCTCCGCATCGTCCAGGGCCAGGAAGTCTGCCGCTGCGCGATCCTTCCGCAGGCACGGCGTGCGGTAAACCAGGACGTCAGAGCCGAGACGACCGGTTCCATCGGCGCTCCCGGGGCATCGTTCCTGGATCGGCTCTTCGGCTCTGGTACGAGTTCCGCCGCGGTTGGAACGTCAGCGCGCTCCGCGGCTGGTGCGTCTGCAATCGCCACTCCTACGGCAGCCAGGAGCGCGACCTCCTCCGGCAGCGCCATGGCAGGCGCAGTCGGGAACCCGGGTTCCGGTAGCGCGGCCGGGCGGTCTTCCGGTGGAGGTATTGCCGGAGCCGCTTCAGGAGATGCATCGGTTGGCGCCTCCATCGGCGGAAACTCTGCCAGTGGCAATGGCCCGGCCAGCAGCAACAGCGGCGGCATTGGAGGCTCGATCGGTGGTGGCAGCCGCGGGTCGGCCGGTTCCGGCGGCAATGCGAATGGTGCCGGGCCGGGCAATGGCAACGGTCAGGGGCCAGGTAACAACAACGGCCTCGGCAACGGATCGGAGCCTGCCGACAACACCAGCACCGACGTGAAGGGCACCGATCCCTCCAATCCAGGCGGTGGCAACGGCAACGCGGGTGCTGGCGGCGGCCGAGGCGGCAACGGCAATGGCGGCGGGAATGGCGGAAGGCGGTGATCCTCGGCTCCTGCCACCTGCTTGATGCTCCGGCCTGAACGTTCTTCTGGGCCGCATGTCGATATGGAATTCTGCCGGAGCCCTTGGCTGTTCAAGCAGCCAAGGGCTGATCGTACAATTCCACCGGAAATCGGGAGCTTCGCTCGCACCTTGGTACAGGTTCTACAAGCCGCCTGAACAGGTCTCCCCAGTTTGTGTGAAATGTCCGCACTGGGTCAGGCAGTGACGATCGCCTACCCTCCAGGAACGTCCGCTGTTCCCTCCTTACGCGGACATTCGATCTGCTTCCGAGAAGTGCCAGTTGCGGACCTTGACTAACATTGGTGATAATCGAGTGCCTGTCGTGTTAGACTCAACCATGGATCAAAAGGAGCATGGTCGATGTCCTTTGAAACCACACGGCTCGGTGCGTTGCCTGACGCTACTGCCCCGGACGGTTCCGAGGTGCGGATCCTGTGCAGCGCGAGCCGAGGCAGCTTAGCACATTTCAGCCTGCCATCGCAGGCCGTTTCCCGCGCAATGGCGCATCACACCGTCGAGGAGGTCTGGTACTTTCTCTTGGGCCATGGACAGATGTGGCGCCGCTCGCATGACCGTGAAGAGGTTGTGGACGTGGAGCCCGGCGTTGCCGTCACGATCCCGGTCGGAACTCATTTCCAGTTTCGCTCGGTCTCGCCCGAGCCCTTGGCGGCGGTTGGCACGACCATGCCACCTTGGCCGGGCGAAGGCGAAGCGTTCGCCGTCGTGGGGATCTGGGAGCCGACCGTGTGACGGCACTGACAAGCCACGCCGTTCGCGACGGTATTGGGCTTTGAGCAAATGAGCCGTGCTTGTTTGCGTGACGGTCCAAACTCATGATGCCTGATCGCTTCGAAATTCTCTGGCGAACACTCTGAATGGTATTGGTGACTTAACGCCTGATCGGCGCCGTTACCGCAAGTGCAGCCCGCAAGCCCATGCAGGTCAGCCGACGAGGGGAACACCGGTCGCATCGCGCCAGGAATTAACGGCGCGATCGCCTAGAAGGCCGGCGGCAAGTCGCTCCGGGATTTGGTGCATGAGCTCGTAATCGAGCCGTTGGGGCTGCATTCGACCTTCTACGAGAGCGGCACCTATCCCGAACCCGTGATCCGGCGGCTGGCGCATGGCTATTTCGGGAACCCAGCCTGCACCGACTACCAGCCCAAGGACTGTGGGCGGTCCTGGAACCTGCCGCTGATGGGCCGTGACGTGCGGGAGATGAGTTCATCGTGGGCTCAGGCCGCCGGCGGTGCGATCGCCAATGCGCGGGATGTCGACCGCTGAATGCGGGCGGTGTTCGCCGGTAAGGTCGTGCCGCCGAAGCAGCAGATCGAGTGGCTCGCGATGGTCTCGACCCGCACCGGTGCGCCCCTTCCCGAGGTGTCATCGCAGGATCCGCGCGGCTTCTCCCTCGGCTTGGCGCGAGGAATTCTCAAATCGGCGGGACCGCAGTGGTTCTATCAGGCCGAAACGCTCGGCTACCGCACCCTGTACGTCTGGTTTGCGGATGAAGATGCGATGATCACGCTGCAGACTAACTCGCAGCCCGCGGACGGACCGGATCGCCTGTACGAGGCGGCGGTCGCGATTCGTGAAGCCGTCAGGCCACCTCGCCTGTCACTAACCGTTCTTATGCACGAGGTGGCTGGAGAAGGGCTGGCGGATGTAGCTTAAGCACTTGAAGCAGCGTAGGATTTGGTTGCTGACACCCGTCCTGCAACCCCTTCAAAGCTGCCACACCCGCCATGATGGACGATACAACCGCAACCTTCCCGTTTCCAGCCGTGGGCCGCAAGAAGATCACCGCTGCTTTCGACGGCGGACGCTTGTCGTCCGACGGCGGCGTCATGCTCCTGGCCCAGGCCGAGCGCCGGCTCGGCATCGCCGAGCGGCTGGCGCGCATCATCCCGGATCGGCGCGATCCCAGCCGCGTGACGCACGCGATCCCGGATATGATCCGCGCCCGCATCTTCGCCATCGCGTGCGGCTATGAGGATTGCAACGACTTCGGCCCGCTGCGGGCTGATCCGGCATTCAAGCTCGCCTGCGAGCGCCTGCCGGAAACCGGGACGGATCTGGCCTCGCAGCCGACCCTCTCGCGTCTGGAGAATGCGCCTACGATCCGTGATGCGATCCGCCTGAGCTACGCCCTGGTCGACCAGTGGATGGACAGCTATGCCACCCCGCCGGACGGCGTGGTGCTGGATATCGACGACACCTGCGACGTGGTGCATGGGCACCAGCAGCTCTCACTGTTCAACGCGCACTATGACGAGCGCTGCTTTCTGCCGATCCATGTCTACGACAGCACCGGCCGACCGGTCGCCGTCGTGCTGCGGTCGGGCAAGACACCCTCGGGTCGTGAGGTGCGGGCGCATCTGCGACGCCTCGTGCGGCGCATCCGCACGCGCTGGCCTCTCACCCGCCTCACGATCCGGGGCGACAGCCACTATGCCCGGCCTGAGGTCATGGCCTTCTGCGAGCAGAGCGGCCTCAGTTATCTGTTCGGGCTGGCCGGCAGCCGGCCGCTCACCAGCAAGGTGCAGGACACCGCGGATGCGGTGCGCACCCGACGGGCGATCGAGGATCGTGAGGTGGTGCGGGATTTCGCTGAGACCAGGCACCGGGCCAAAAGCTGGTCGTGCGAGCGTCGCGCGATCGCCCGCATCGAGGCGACCCGCCTCGGGCTCGACATCCGCTTTGTGGTCACCAACCTGACCGGCACCAGCCCGCGGGTCATCTACGAGAGCCTGTACTGTGCCCGGGGTCAGGCCGAGAACTGGATCAAGTTCCACAAGGCGCAACTCGCCTCCGACCGGACCTCGTGCCGGCGAGCAGTGGCCAATCAGGTTCGGCTGGTGCTGCACACGGCCGCCTACTGGCTGATGCTGGCGGTGCGCGAGGCTATTCCGGCTGCACGCGATCTCGCCCGGGCCGAGTTCGCCACGCTGCGGCTTCGCCTGCTCAAGATCGCCGTGCGGGTGCAGGAAACCACCAGCCGCATCCGCTTGGCCTACGCGTCCTGCTGTCCCGAAGCCGACCTGTTCCGCGCCATAGCGGCGGCTCTCCTGCCCAGCCCGAGAGCAGCCTCGCCATGAGCGCCGGGGCTGCCATCGCCCCGGTCACCCCATGTCTTCTCCGCCAACGCGTTCCTACGTTCCAAACCTCGCCGCGATGAAAAAGACGCAACAGATTGGCTCGCCCAAGCCGCAAGTCAGGTCATCGCAACAAGCTCAGGTGAATACGATCGG
>NZ_QDGA01000030.1 GCF_003347665.1 Microvirga calopogonii | reverse complement strand
TCCATCACGGCGGCGACGACGCCGGCGCCGACGGTGCGGCCGCCTTCGCGGATGGCGAAGCGCAGCTTCTCTTCCATGGCGATCGGCGCGATCAGCTCGACTTCCATCGTGATGTTGTCGCCCGGCATCACCATCTCGGTGCCCTCAGGCAGCTTCACCACGCCGGTCACGTCCGTCGTGCGGAAGTAGAACTGCGGCCGGTAGTTGCCGAAGAACGGCGTGTGACGGCCACCCTCTTCCTTCGTCAGGATGTAGGCCTCGGCCTTGAACTTCGTGTGCGGCTTGATCGAGCCCGGCTTGCACAGCACCTGGCCGCGCTCCACGTCCTCGCGCTTCGTGCCGCGCAGCAGCACGCCCACGTTGTCGCCCGCCTGGCCCTGGTCGAGCAGCTTGCGGAACATCTCCACGCCCGTGACCGTCGTCTTCTGCGTGTCGCGCAGACCCACGATCTCCACTTCCTCGCCGACCTTGATGATGCCGCGCTCGACGCGGCCCGTCACCACCGTGCCGCGGCCCGAGATCGAGAACACGTCCTCGATCGGCATCAGGAACGGCTGGTCCACCGGACGCTCCGGCTGCGGGATGTAGCGGTCGACCTCGGCCATCAGCTCGAGCACCCGGTCGCGGCCGATCTCAGGCTGACGGTCTTCCAGAGCGCACAGGGCCGAGCCCTTCACGATCGGGATGTCGTCGCCGGGGAAGTCGTACTTCGACAAAAGCTCGCGCACCTCGAGCTCGACCAGGTCGAGCAGCTCGGCGTCGTCGACCATGTCGACCTTGTTCATGAACACCACCAGGGCCGGCACGCCGACCTGACGCGCCAGCAGGATGTGCTCGCGCGTCTGCGGCATCGGGCCGTCGGCCGACGACACCACCAGGATCGCGCCGTCCATCTGCGCCGCGCCCGTGATCATGTTCTTCACGTAGTCGGCGTGGCCGGGGCAGTCCACGTGGGCATAGTGCCGGTTCGTGGTCTCGTACTCCACGTGCGCCGTCGAGATCGTGATGCCGCGCGCCTTCTCTTCCGGCGCCTTGTCGATCTGGTCGTACGCCGTGAACGTCGCTCCGCCCGACTCCGCCAGAACCTTCGTGATCGCTGCCGTCAGAGACGTCTTGCCATGGTCCACGTGACCAATCGTCCCAATGTTGCAGTGCGGCTTGGTCCGCTCAAACTTTTCCTTCGCCATTGATCTCTACCTTGCATAGGCCAGGAACAAAAAACCCAGGGGCGTCCGATATTGCGGTTATGCTCTTTGTGCAAGAGCGAATTTCGATATTGCAGAACGTAATGCCGGATAACCCGATCCTCGAACCTGCGGGAACCGGATTGTCAGGCACCTCCCCGCCGGGCAGGTTCGGCCTGTATAAAGGCGTTGCGGCCCCAAATTACAAGCTGAGCGGTTGGGATTGCGGAAGGTGGAGCGGGTGAAGGGAATCGAACCCTCGTATTCAGCTTGGAAGGCTGCTGCTCTACCATTGAGCTACACCCGCGTGCCCTTCTGATTGGGTGGTGGGGGAAGTAGGACTCGAACCTACGAAGGCATAGCCAGCGGATTTACAGTCCGCCCCCTTTGCCGCTCGGGACATTCCCCCTTGAGACCCAACCCGAACGCAAAACGCCGAGGCTGTTCTGCGAAGCGCCCGGCGTGGCCAAGCGCTCCGTGGCGCTCTTATGGTGACCTGCATGGCCGGTGTCAACTCCAAAGCGCAACGAATTCTGACGGTCGTGAACGGGCGCTCCCTGTGCTATGGCGCTACCTTCACCAAGCGAGATCCATACAGCATGAGCGACCGTCCCTTCCAATCCCGCAAGCCCAGATTCCAGCGCCCCCACGGGAAACCCGGTCGCCGCGATGCTCACGCCCGACGTCCGAATTTCGAGATCGACACGACAATCCTCTATGGCTGGCACCCGGTCGTAGAAGCACTTCGCAACGGCAGGCGGACGATTCGCCGTCTGCTGGCGACGGAGAATTCCGCGCGCCGTCTCAGCGAGGAATTGGGCGCTCATCTCCCTGTCGAACCTGAGATCGTCCGGCCGGACGAGATCAATCGCCTCCTGGAGCCGGACGCGGTGCATCAGGGCCTCTATGCCGAGGCCGATCCCCTGCCCTCCCCGTCGGTGGATACCTTGAGCGGCAAGCGCGTCGTGCTCGCCCTCGACCAGATCACCGATCCACATAATGTGGGCGCCATCGTCCGCACGGCCGCCGCCTTCGATGTCGAGGCCATCATCACTACGGCCCGGCATAGCCCCGCCGCCACGGGCGTTCTGGCCAAATCGGCATCGGGCGGCCTCGAGCACGTTCCCTTCATGATCGTGCGCAACCTCGGCGACACGCTCAACGCCCTTGGCGAACGAGGCTTTCAGCGGATCGGGCTCGATTCGTCCGGCGACGCCAGTCTCGACGAGGTCGAGATCCAGCTCCCGGTCGTCCTCGTGCTGGGCTCGGAAGGCAAGGGATTACGTCAAAGGACGCGCGAATGCTGCGACGTGATCGGCCGGCTCGACATGCCCGGCGCCATCAAGAGCCTGAATGTCTCCAATGCCGCCGCCATCAGCCTTTACGCTGTGGTCAGAGGGGCTTCCAAAAGCACTCGCAAGTGACGGCCAAGGCGCTTGCTAAATAACTGCTGAGACTAAGGAATTGCTCTTCTTGAGCAGCTTCTTAGACGGAAGTCGCAAATACCAATTGTGAATTGTGGAAAGGTAAGTCGGCGATAGCCTTCCATTCGTTGGATTCTTGGTTGCGCAGCGCAGCCACGATGCCGCGGCCCAGGCCTGCACCGCATGGCTTGCGGCTCAGAACCCGGAAAACCGGGAATGAATGGAAGGGAACCCTATGGCAACAGCAGCTACCACGCCTCATGCGGCCGCCGCAGTGCGGCCGATGACGCGGGAGGAAAAGAAGGTCATTCTGGCCTCCTCCCTCGGCACCGTCTTCGAATGGTACGATTTCTATCTCTACGGCTCTCTCGCCACGATCATCGGCGCGCAGTTCTTCTCCGCCTTCGACGTGACGACCCGTAACGTCTTTGCCCTTCTGGCTTTCGCTGCCGGCTTCCTGGTGCGCCCGTTCGGCGCCATCGTGTTCGGCCGCATCGGCGATCTCGTCGGCCGGAAGTATACCTTCCTGGTCACCATCCTGATCATGGGCTGCTCGACCTTCCTGGTCGGCCTGCTGCCGAGCTACAACCAGATCGGCTGGGTCGCCCCCGTGGTGCTGATCGCCCTGCGCATGCTCCAGGGACTTGCACTCGGCGGCGAATACGGCGGCGCTGCGGTCTACGTGGCCGAGCACGCTCCCGTGGGCCGTCGCGGCTTCTACACAAGCTTCATCCAGATCACGGCCACCGTCGGCCTGCTCCTCTCGCTGGTCGTCATCCTCGTGCTTCGTACCTGGATGGGCGAGCAGGGCTTCCAGACCGGTGAGGGCTGGCCCATTGCCGGCTGGCGCATTCCGTTCCTGCTTTCCGTGCTTCTGCTTGCAATCTCGGTCTGGATTCGTCTCCAGATGCAGGAATCCCCGGCCTTCAAGAAGATGAAGGAAGAGGGAACGCAGTCGAAGGCTCCCCTGAAGGAGGCGTTCGGCCAGTGGAGCAATCTCAAGATGGTGCTCATCGCCCTGATCGGCCTTGCCATCGGCCAAGCGGTGGTGTGGTACACGGGCCAGTTCTACGCCCTGTTCTTCATCCAGAGCATCCTGAAGGTCGACCTGCTCTCCTCGAACGTGCTCATCGCCTGGTCGCTGCTCCTCGGCACCGCCGGCTTCGTCATCTTCGGTGCGCTGTCGGACAAGATCGGCCGCAAGCCGGTGATTCTCGGCGGCTGCCTGATCGCGGCGATCACTTACTTCCCGCTCTTCGGCGCCCTCACGAACGTCGTCAGCCCAAAGCTGGCCCAGGCGCTTGAAACCGCCAAGGTCCAGGTTGTGGCCGATCCCGCCACCTGCGGCTCGGTCTTCGATCCGGTCGGCATCCGCACCTTCACGGCGCCGTGCGACGTGGCTCGCGTGGCTCTCGCCCGCGCCGCCATCAAGTATGAACTCGTCCCGGCTGCGGCTGGTTCGCCCGTCAAGGTGACGTTCAACGGCACGGAAGCGCCGCTTGCCGCAGCGGTTCCGGCCAACATCACGGCCTTTACCGAGGCTGCTTCGGCTGCGGGCTATCCGAAGGCCGGTGACCCGAGCATTCTGAAGGTCAGCGGCTTCTTTGGGGCTCTCGGCAATACCCAGGCCCTGAAAGCCATCGGGATCCTGACGCTCTTCGTGATCTACGTCACGATGGTGTACGGTCCCATCGCGGCGGCCCTGGTGGAGTTCTTCCCCACCCGTATCCGCTATACTGCGATGTCCCTGCCCTACCACATCGCCAACGGCTGGTTCGGCGGTCTTCTGCCTCCGACGGCCTTTGCGATGGTCGCCGCCACCGGCGACATCTACTACGGCCTCTGGTACCCGATCGTGATCGCCCTGGTGACCTTCGTGGTCGGCCTGCTCTTCGTGCCGGAAACCAAGGACCGCGACATCATGACCTTCGAAGGCGTCAGTGCAAAGCGCTAGCCGTCAACGGAACTGATCTCAAGGGAAAGCCCCGCCTCGAGGCGGGGCTTTTCATTTCGGCTTCCGAAAGAGATGGATGAATCAGTAGCAAGTGGTCACGCGACGGACGATCCAGCCCTCGCCTTCCACGAAAAGGCGCTTGCGTGAAATGCTGCAGGCATTGTCGCTCGCGGAATTCGTATCGATGGAGGACGTCGTCTCCACATCCTTTGCGGCAACCGTCGCCGCTGCCTGCTTCTCCGGCTTGGCCGCCACGCCGTGACCCGCATGAGTAGCCTGAGCCTGCTCCGCGGCCATGCCGAAACCCAGCGAAATCGTCAGCACGGCGAGAACTTTGACGACAGCAAACGGCGAGCTCTTTTTCCCAACAGGAGCCCCTGAGACCTTCATAACACCAACTCCATGACCATGTTTTCCTGACAATTCCATAGTCCGGTCATAGTTTCGGTGCGCCAGGACACTAAATATTTACGTTTGTGTGGAACTTGCGTAGCGCATCACGGACTGCTACCTGAGCAACGTGACGTCGGCCGGTGTAGCACAGCGGTAGTGCAGCGGTTTTGTAAACCGAAGGTCGGGAGTTCGATCCTCTCCACCGGCACCACTCACTTCTCCTTGAGTGGCAACCTTTTCAGCGATAACAAGAACTTACGAAGCGTCCAACTCTCACACAGGACGCTCACATGGCGCTGTTAATGGCTCGACCTTGGAAAGACCCTAAGAGCGGTGTTTGGCACCTTCGGCAGCGAACACCGCAGGATCTGCTTCGCTTAAAGGGCCAGACCGTTACCCTCCCTGTGGATAACCGTTTCTAATCCGTCAGGGTCGGAGAGGTAGTCCAGGTATCACTAAGGACTAAAGACCAGCGGGAAGCCAAGGAACGCCATGCTGCGGCTGATGCTGCCTTGCGTCGTTATTGGGAGAGTCACCGCAGCAATGCCCCCACCCGCCTAAGCCATCAACAAGCAGCAGCACTAGCTGGCACCATCTACTCGGCGTTTGCGGAGACCTTTGAGCCCAATCCCGGTTCACCTGAGAGATGGGCATTCTTCCAGGACGCACATCAAAGAGCCAGAGACGGAAAGATTGGCTGGCGAGCGTCCCTCATGATTGGCAAAGAGGCCGCTCAGAACCGCTCTATGGAAGAAGTGTTTGGCCCTCTCGTCGACGGCCTCCTGGCTCGCGAGGGCTTGGTAATTGATGAGGACAGCCGAAGGCTCCTTATCAAGGCTGTTTCCCACGCCATGGACGCGGCCGCTCAGAAGCTAGAGCGTAATGCTGAATTCGATTACTCCCCTGACCCAGCAGCCTCCCGGTTCCCCAAGTGGGAACCTGCCCAGTCTAAACCCGAGCCTAAGAAATCTAGCCCTGCCCTCTCCGTCTCAGACCTATGGGAGCAATGGAAAACCTACCACGCTGATAAGAAAGCCCAGACGACCATAGAGCGGTACGAGGCAAGCCTCCGCTCCCTAGGTACGTTCACTAAGGGAAAACCAGCGGGGGATGTCACAAGCGATGATCTCTATGCTTGGGCTGTTCACAGGCGGGATGTGGAGAACATCAGCCCCAAGGTGGTCAATCAGGTTGACCTTGTGGCTGCCAGTTCGGTCTTCAAATGGGCCTCCAGCAGACAGGGCGGTAAGCTCATTCCTGCTAATCCTGTCACCAGAGACGTTCGACTGGACCTCCCCAAGATCCAGAAACAACGGGAATCCACCCTTAGGTCCCATGAGATCACGGCCATCCTCAAGGCTGCTCTCAATGTAAAGGATGACCCCAAGAACCCCACCTCGGCCTATGCAAGGCGCTGGTGTCCTTGGCTCGCTGCCTATTCAGGAGCTCGCATCCAGGAGCTTACAGGGCTGAAGGTGGAGGACATCCAAGAGGAAGGCGGCATTTGGGTTATGCACTTCCACAAAACGAAGACAGGACAACCCAGGACCGTCCCGGTCCATGAGCATCTAATCGAGATGGGCTTCATCGACTTCGTAAAGAGTCGTAAAACAGGTCCTCTCTTTTACGATCCCAAGAGAAGCACCGGGAAGGCTAAGACCCCTCAGTCAGAACAACGGGCTATTAAACTGGCGGATTGGGTCCGTACTCAGACGAAGCTGGATAAGGCCGTGGATCCCAACCATGGGTGGCGTCACACGTTCAAGACGAAGGCTCTGGCCGTTGGGATACCCGAGCGCATCAGCGATGCTATCACGGGCCACAGCACAGGGTCCGTTGCGAGGAGTTATGAGACTCCTACGGTAGATATGAAGGCACGAGCCCTCAACAGGTTTCCTCGTTATGAGACCAGCAAATACACACAGTAGTCTCAACTCTAGACCACCTACCGTATAACTAGATCTGTGTAGATCGATTCCGACAAGAGAGAGCATGTCTAGAGACCGCATTAAAGAAGAATTGGAGAACGCCCTTCGAGACCTGAGGAGTGCCTCTCATACCAACCCATCAGCACCTGAGCCCAACAGCATCCATCGGCCTCTAATTCGGCGTCATTTAAGAAGCCAACCTCTCGTCAGCTTGCTTGAAACGCTGCCAGGATATGCGCAACAAACAGATATTGTGCTCACCAGTGGCATGGGATGGACCGGTTTCTCACCTGCGATTGCAGCACCCAAGCTTTTGGAGGTCGCAGAAGAACGAGGTCCAGAAGGTGCGCTAGAATGGATTGAGCGGGTGCTGCGAACGGAGACAGCCGAGGCACTCTGGGTTGCTGCACTATCAGGTGTAACCGTCGAAGACACGTTCACATTGTGGGATGGCGTTGAAATTACGCCATTCGAGAACGTCCCTAATTCTTCATACAAAGAAGCGGTGCTACAGGAGGCCTCTATGTCGCCTTGGCATTGGGGTTTCGGGCAAGGTCTCACGGCTGCCTTAATTAAGCGCGTGACGGTGAGCCCAGTGTTACGTTTAGCATCGGAAACAGGAGATAATAAGACAAGCGCAAAATCTGAGCCCGGAGATGCCGCAACAAGAACGTGGATGCAGACCTACAGTTCTCTTACTTCAATTTGTCGTGCATTGACCCTCATAGGACCGAGCAGCCCCGCTATTGATTCCATTTGGCTTCAGTTCATAGATCCAGATCTGCAGAAAGCAACTTTGGGGGCGCGTAGTATCCCTGGCCAAGAACTGCGTCGAATGGCAGGAGACGCCTCAAGGCTTGTCACACCAGCAGACAGTAGAACTATCGAGGCTTACTTCAGCCTACAGGCTGAGGTGCGAGAGAAGGTTGACGTTTCTTTAGATCGTCTAAATCAGGCGATCCGACGCCGTACCGTAGGTGACAAGGCGATCGACACCGCTATCGCGCTCGAGGCCCTCTTAGCTAAAGAAGGAGAGAAGAGCGAAATTCTGTACCGTCTTGGTCTCAGAGCCGCCCTCATTCTAGGTGGGGATCTATCGACCCGCAGAACTAATCGCAATCTTATTAAGGCCTTTTATACTCTCCGAAGCCGAGTAGCTCACGGTGAAGCCGCACCAGCAACGATAAAGGTACCCGGTCAAGGTGCTGTTCCATCGATCGAGTTGGCTGAATCTGCCGTGAAGCTTTGTGGCGAGCTTCTAAATACTCTTATCCGACACGGCGAGTTACCCGACTTGGAAGATCTTGAGTTGCAAGGGGGCTTCGCTTGAGACCGAGCGAGGCGGGTTTGTCGTGTTATACCTACGCCCACAACCTATGAAGGGCCCACTGCCTCAAGCAGGCCCTTCACCACCTCTTTCCCCTTAGGGGTCAGCCAAGCAACCATCCTTCTGGGCTCCCTCGGGTCTCGATCCTTGGCCACTAGGCCCATCCCTGGAGTTCCCTTCCGATGTTCGTCTCCCAAAGCATCAAGGTTCCTTGAGATGCTTGAGAGGGCCACATCAGTAGCGTCAGCGAGTTCCTTCATGGTGGAGAGGGGCTTTCGCGCGATCTCCAGAAGGATCTGAACTTGCTGGATCTCGATGAACGGGTGAATTTCCCGCGCAGCAGTGAGGAACCTGCTGAACACCACAATTGCTGATTTCTGCTCCGTCATGTGATCACCCTTAGGAAGCTTGGGCATACGCCCCAGAGACTCAACTAAGTCCAGATTCGGGCGACTTCAAGATATACCTGTGGACAACTCAGATAAAATTCTCAGTATTGCAGAACACACTAAGTCGTTTGATCCTCACTGGTGGAATTTAGCAGAAATAACTCAATCTCATTTCACGACACTGACTTCGATTTATCCACCTATGAGTTTAAACTCATGGATGAGTACGTCCGTTAACCTAATTTGCAACTAATAATGACTTCATAAATCGTCTTGTTTGGCTGAGTGCAATGTGGCTGAATCTAGGCATCGCAAGAACGCGATGAGCAGCAACACACGCGGGGGCACCCACATGACCAAGCTCTATAACTTCCAAGTCCGTCTTCCCTTCGTCTTTGACGCCGACATCCAGTTGACCCGTCAGGTTCGCAAAGGGGTTCCGTTCATGGAGGCGTGGCGCTCCAATCACGACAGCGTTGAGGTTGGTTTGGGTTCCGTGTGGGCTGTCATTTCGGCCGATAAGACGCCGATGATCTCCGCTGTGGCTGCCCTAGGATGGATCACCCTTGGTGGGCTATCGGTCCAGTCCGTGGCGACGCTTCTCGCCTAGTTCCCTTTAGCCTACACAGCAGCCCTGCTCTGCGGTGGGGCTTCCTCGCTTCAGGATGCCTCTTTCCTGTCGCTCCCTGATTTCACTGGCGGCAATTTCAGGCTGGTAGGCACTCACACCCCATTCGACCAACAAGGCCCGTCAGTGACAGTCACCTCCCCAAAAGGAAAGAACCCCAAGTGGGGGAACTTGAGGCTCTCTCAGAGGACCATGAATAAGCTTGTCAGTCTGCCTGGGCTGGTGTGCGGGGAGGAAGAGCCCAGGCACAGAAACAACTCTGGGTCTCTGCATTTGGTCCCTCCCACTTCCAATAAATTTCGCCTTAGGCACAGGTGGAAACATTCACTCCTCATGCTGTTACCGACAGGATGGGGGCTGCCATGTCTGAAACCGCCAGAGCTTCGTACTATCGGGAATTGAAGCGCGAGTTGGATTTACGTGAAAGCGAGGCTCAGCTTCTTGCGGCTGCGGCGGAAAAGCTTGAGCGAGAAGGTCAAACAGCCCTAGCTGAAGCGGTCCATGACATATGGCGGCATAATGAGGTTGCGAGGCTTAGGCTTCAGTCCCAGTTAGGTGCTCTCTTCTTCTGCTGAATCATGACTGCGCCTTGGCACCTCACAAGCGGCTTTCAGATGACAAAGAGATGGTTCAGGCGACCGGCTTAGATCACCGATAGGGTGACCGCGGACAGCACCCCGAGGAGCGTGAGACCAGCGGCCATTGACACAGCCAACACGGTCGTCCTGAGGTCATCCTCTTCTTGGTCGTTCATGAGGTCTCTCCCGAAAGTTGTCTTCGTTTGGCGGATAACGCTTGCGGGAGCTAGATGATCCTTTCCGGCTTCAACCGAGACGGACCAGTATCAGCACAAAAGAAAGCGCCCTCCCGTCTCAAGGGGGCGCTCTAAGGTCCGACCCGTAGGGGCAAAGTTAGGTCGGTCTTTAAGACTTGCACAGGCAACCTGTATTGTCTGTCGGGTTTCGGACAGTTCTAAGACGGACGTGCTGGCTTGCGGCGCAATCGTCAGGCCTGACCGCTCCAGCCACACATCAAAGACCTCATTCGAAGCCTGTTGGGCCTCCTCTGCCGAATCCGCAAAGCCGAGAAGAGGCACTTTGGCGTTGTGGGGCATACCGTTCATGGTCCAGACCCACCGACCATCTCCGAAGCCGCCTGTCTTATGCTGGTAGACGAGGCAGAAGGAATGAGAGCCAAGTCCGCCTTCAAAGCTGCCGTCTCCGCGCCACGCACAGGGTCTCCACTTCAGGGGCATTAATACCTCCTCTTGGGTGGCATCGGCAGGTCTTTGAACGTGAGGCCCATAGCAGCAGCCTTGACTGCCTCTCGGCTCACCCCGAACCTCTTTGCCAGCTTTGCCCACTCCCGGTCTCCGACCATGTAGCACAGGCGAGCCTCAAGAACTTGTTCGACCGTAAGCTTTCGACTGCTGTTGCTCATACCTCGACTCACCAAGAACAAAATGAGAACATCTCATCCGATAAACTGGGATGTCGAGGGAATGATCCTGAGGCGCAAGGGAGGCTGTGGAGAGCGGGGATAGGACAGTGCACTGGATGGCGTGGCCACTGGTGGTGCACCTGGAAAAGCAAGGATGGGTGATCTTCGACCGGACCAAGAGCGCCCCTGAGGTCGCCTGATCGTATTTCCCTCCCACTAGCCAACCACCGGGGGCTGCCATGTGCGGCCCCTGCTCGTTTCTAGGTTGCCATTTGCAGCGTCACCGTCTGATCACTGGCGGCGTTTCTGGGCTGGCAGGTAGTCAGACCGCATCCGATCAACAATGCCCGTCAGTGATAGTTACTTCCTAACAGGAAATCCCATGACCGAAGAACAGTTCGAGGGCCTAGCCCAACACACCGCTGAGAGGTTCCTCCGGGACACTCAATCCTTGATCGACCAACACGGACCTGAGGAGGGGCAGCTTATCGCCAGGACAGCGCTTACCTCACTGGCTGAGATGGCTCTCAATGGCGCTTCCCTGTCGCTCCCCTCCAGCGTCCGCATGTCTGACATGGACATGAGGGCAATTGCCTATGCGGCGATGCTGGCCGTGGTCACAATGAGGGCCGAGACAGTCAGAAGGAATTGATACGGAATCCAGAAACCCCGTGTACTAGGAAAAATACAAAACTCCTCCCACTAGGAAGACCCAACCCAATTCCCCGACTAATAGGATTACAAATTAACCCCTGTACTAGGAGACCACCGATCCTCCCCCTTGATACCCCAAGGGTAAGACCACCAGGATTTAAGGGGATATAGGGGTTATATATAATATATATTTATATAATATATCTCTTATAGGATTCTCTCTGGATTCCCTAATGATGAACCTGAAGGTTCTCTCTTCAGGAGACCATTAGGTAAGACTAGAGGATGTTCTCTTAGGATGTTTCTCTAAGATGATAATCATCATTGGTCTTATCCTCTAAGAGGAACCCATAGGGTTTCCTTGAGGTGGTCTATAGGTGAGCCTGAGGGTGAGCCTGAAGAGACCCCAAAATATCTGGGAAAAATTTATGAGAGGGTATCAATAAGTACAGGGCGGAGAATTCCCCCCATGCCGCCCTCGCGTTACCCGCACGGTCCATAGGCGCACGACGACACACGCCCGATACCACACACCCAGGCCAGCACGTCCACGGAATAGCTCCCACGCAGGAAGCACACCTCAGGCGTATGGCCCTTGGTCGTGTCACCTCAGGGTGTACGCTGATGCTACTCCCCAATGTTACGCTTAGACACGTAACATCAGGGTTGACATGGGCCATATGTTACGTCAGGTTACTCAGGTCTAAAACCCTGAGGTTACACCTAATGGCTCGCATCGGTTACGCCCGTGTCTCTTCCACCTCCCAGGATCTCCAGACCCAGACAGAACGTCTCAAGGCTGAAGGCTGTGAGATAGTCCGGTCAGAGAAGGTATCCGGTGCTTCCCGTGAAGGTCGGAGTGAACTCGCCACTGTGCTTGAGTTCCTTCGTCCTAGTGATGAATTGGTCGTGGTTCGTCTCGATAGGCTTGGTCGCTCTACCCGTGACGTCCTCAACCTCGTTCATGAGTTGGACAGCAAGGGTGCGTTCCTCACGGTGCTTGAGCCTCATGTCACGACCAAAGGACCCACAGGCCGGATGGTCCTCACTGTCTTGGGAATGGTCGCTGAGATGGAGCTAGGCTTCATCAAGGATCGCCAGAAGACAGGAATCGAGAGGGCCAAGGCTGAAGGTGTTTACACTGGCGGTAAGCGTAGGATTGACCGTGAGACCGTCCTCGCCATGAAGGCAGAGGGTCAGGGACCGTCAGCCATCGCTAAGGCCCTAGGCGTCTCCCGGATGCAGATTCATCGAATCCTGACCCAGGCGTAAGCCTCTCCTCACAATCCACGAGTTTCCACGAGCGTCCTTAGGGGTGCTCTTTTCGTATTCCCTTCAGGCCCTTTGATGTTGACCGCATGAGGGACTACCTGCCGTGCCCCTGCATTGATTCATATCCCCCTAATCAACCCATGATGGCCGAGGCCACGGATGTTTCGTTCGTGATCGGCAATGGGCAGGGGCACGGTCCTTTCTCCTCAACCCAACCCAAACCCTGAAAGAACCCAAATGAAAATCACTCTCCGTCCTGTTGGACGTGGAGGGCGTTATGCTGCCCTCTTGAATGGTCGTGTCCTGGTGGAAAGCCGGACTCCCATCTTCTCTGCTGGTCGAGTCCTCTTGAGCGAGGGCGTCTCCCCGGACGAGTCCCTGATCGCCTCCCACGAGGGAAGTTCAGTCATCTCCACGACCACGACAGTGGGTAAGGCTGCTGCCCTGACGGTCGTCGAGAAGGATGGCGAGGGTCCACGCCTTGCGAAGTACCGTCCCCTATCGAACGAGACCGCTGTTTCCCTCCGCTCCCCTTCGTCACAGACGCCGTTTCTTGGCTGGGATGATGTCCCGGAAGAGGCGAGCCTCGAAAGCCTTCCTGACGCGTTCGCGGACAATCATTGCCGTGCCTCGGTCTGAGGTGGGGCGTACCTATTATTTTTAACGATTGTAGAAAACCAATGAAGCAGAAGCACTACCATGAAATCGTGAAGCGCCTTGACGAAGACGGAAAGCTCGTCGTCGGTGTTTTTCTCTCGAATGTCCAGAAAACTTGCTGGCTCTATGCCTCCGATTACGAGGCCATCACTGCGAAGTACGGCCTCTCTTCCTGGCTTCTGAACTCTGCCGGTGAAGGTAAGCCCTCATACGTCCGGTTCATGCACAATGGAAACCTCGTGATGGTCTCCCGGCTGATCCTTGATGCTCAGCCTAGGACTGCCGTGAAGTACCGGGACAAGAACCCCCTGAATCTCCGCTCGTCCAACCTCTTCCTTCATCACGGTGGAGGTGGCTGCAAGAAGCGTCCGAAGACCACCAAGGTAAAGCCCCTTGGCTCCGGTCTGCGGATTCCGGTGGTGGCCTCTGATGTGTGATCGGTCCCACCTCTCTGATCGGGCGGGGGGTCTTTTCCAGAAGCGTTCTGTGACCCGCATGGTGGACTACCGTCACTATGTCGAAGGAGAGGACGCAGAGAACTTCGTCGCCGATATCGAATCCATGTTGGCGAGACCTGACCTCCTCGAAGAGAGAGACCCCGAGAAGCTCACCTCACTGCTCCATAAGGGCATCGCTGAGGACGGGGCAGGGAACCCCTTCGTGTTCCTTTCTGGCAAGGATTGGGGTCGCTTCGTCGGCATCCGCAAACGCTTCCTCGCCAATCGCCGTGAGCGCCTCCTCGAAGATCTCCGCAGCCGTTCCAAGTCCACCAAATTCATTTTCCCGGATTTTTAAGCCATGAATGCCTTTTACAATGTCGCTACCGACAGTGAGACCACTGTAACTCCTGGCGATAACCTTCTGTCTCCTGAGGATCGATCCATCAACATTCGCCAAGGCGGCACGGTGACCTTCCAGGGAGGGGAAGCCGCATCACTGGAGACCCACAGTAGCCTCAACATGGCTGACCTCTCTGCTGGTGACCCCCTCAAGGCAAGGACCAGAACAGGGTCACTCCGCATGGGTGAACTCCAGGCCTCCGACATCATTCAGGTCGCTGGAACGGAGATGACACTCCAGAACGCTCAATCGCTTGGATTGGTCGAGCGAGACGCCCATGGACGTTGGATCGCCGTGCCCGATGGCGCTGCTAGGGTTCTTGCCAATGAGACCCCTCAGGATGCCCCTCAGGACGAGGCCCAGGCCCTGTCTAACCCTGCCATTGAGCAGGAATTGGGAAGCCTCTGCGCAGCCATCATGCCGTCAACTCAGGTAGCGATTGCACAACAGCTTATCACTGATGGGACGGTCAATCAGAACACCCTTGCTCGTGCTGCTGGTGAGGCTGCTATCGAACCCGGTGCTTTGGATGGACGCCTCTCTACGGTCATTGAAGGCTTCACGGCTCAAGCCGATAGCACCGTGAAGGGGTTGGGTGCTGATGACCCTCAGGCGTTCTATGAGTGGGCTAGAGAGAACGCCCCTGATGCCCTCCGTAAGGCCATGAACGACCACGTGATGGAGCGGACCACTCGTGGCTATGCGCCTCTCTTCAGCCGGTACGTTGAGAGCCTTGGCGATCACAGCCCGGAAGACATCCTGTCTGCTGAGTTTGGCTCAGGGATCACAGCAAGGATGGAAGGAAAGCAGGTCATCCTGAACATCCCCGGTCGTGGAACCATGAGCTACCGGGCCGCTGTCAAAGCCGGAATCATTAACGTGAAAGGGATTTAGCCGTGTGCGATCCAATGACCCTTGCGGTAGCCTCCTTCGCAGTAGGAACCGCCTCCACGGTGGCTGGATTTGCTGCCGAGAGCCAAGCCGCAGATGCTCAGAATAAGGTGGCCGAGCAGAACAGATTGAACGCTCTTGCAGCCTTCGAAGACACTCAACGGTCTATGAACGAACGTATCTCTCAGGAGCGTGAAAGTGCAGCCTTGGAGAAGTTCGACGTGGCCCTTGAGAGTCGGGCTGCTAGAGCGACGAATGACGTAGCAGCCGGTGAGGCTGGTATCTCTGGCGTGACTGTCGATGCTCTGGCTAAAGACTTCGCTAGTCGTGAAGCCCGATTTAACGACCGTGTTGATCGTCAGACAGAGTGGACCACTGCCCAACTCTCTGCCCAGAAGCGGGAACAGTCTGCACAGACTCTTGACCGGATTAACCGTGAACCACGGGCACAGAAGCCCTCGTTTATCGGTGCTGGTCTGAAGATCGCAGCCTCAGGCTTGAACGCCTATAGCCAGAGCAAGAAGCTGAATCCTTGAGACGAGGAGGCGGGGGCTTAGGCTCCCGTCTTCCCTTATGGTGCCTGACTACCACTCTTCGGGCAAACCACGTAATGCCATCCGGCCTTACAGCCAAAATCATTGAGAGCGATCCAGCCCTGAACGGCCCCTCCTAAGCCACCAGCAATGGCAAAGAGTGTGACGATGACGGCCCCTAGTTTCTGGAGGAACGAGAGTTTGAGCGTCGTGGCAAGGCGCTCCCCATCCCAGTAGAGGTTGCCCTTTGGGTCCATTGCAAGAAGACTGAGACCTTCTAGCGAGATTGTTCTGAGTGATTGATCCCAGTCAGAGGGGGGCTTCACGTTAGCCCATTTGATCCGCCTGACATGATCCCAGTCTAGTTCCTGTACTTTCGTAGTCACGGGCAGCCTTAAACCTTACTCAGCATTTGATGCTCTTGATCAGACCGAAGAACGGCATGATCACCGATAGGACCCAATCCCAACCGTCGAGACGCCGCGTGTTGCAGGTAGTTGCCATCAAGATTGTTCCGCCTGGAAACTGACCCAGGAAGAACAACACCATAAGTCCCAAGCTTCCAAGCGCCCCCAATGCGTCCGATATCCGCCCCATCATTGCCCCCTGAGATAGGAATAGGGGCGATACTATGGTCAAGCTTTCCTAGGCGCTAGTAGGTATTCACACGCATATTCAGGAAGCCAAGTCGCTTCCGCACATCCCCTAACCAGAGCCCGTTGAGGTCACCCCTCGGCGGGCTTTTTCCTTTTCTAATTCATGTTGGAGTTAGGCTTTGGCTAATTCTTATGTTCAATTTCAAGGTAACGGATCGAATAGAAACTTCTCGATCCCATTTCCTTACATCGATAAATCCCACATCGCAGTCTCCGTAGATGGAGTACCCGCGAGCTTCTCCTGGCTTTCCTCCAGTTCCATCCAGCTTTCCACGGCTCCTGCCAACGGGGCTGTCGTTGATGTTCGCCGCAAGTCCAGCCAAAACGCCCGCCTCACAGACTTCGTTGATGGCTCAACCCTGACGGAGAGCGATCTGGACCTAGCGGCTGATCAGGGATTCATGCTCAGCCAGGAAGCGCTTGATATCGCCAGTGAGGCTGTTGGCCTGGATTCCGATGGTCACAACACGGCCCGTGGACGCCGCATCAAGAACCTAGCCGACCCTGTGACTGGTCAAGATGCGGTTACGAAGAACCATCTGGAGGGGGCCATCTCGGCTATCGTCTTGGGTGGTGTCGAGGTTGTTGGGGTTAGTCTGGCAGCCTTGGGAGCGGATATCACCGGAGTCCTAGACGCCACCGAAATTATCAAGGGGGCTCTGAACTATACGCGGGTAATCAAGATCCCGACTGGGGCGACCGTGCTCATCAAAGAGTTGGATATCCCTGAGGACCGGATGATCATTGGCGAGGGCGAAACGTCCGTCCTCAAGATCAAGGGGGGCACGAGCAAGTACGGCTTGAAGATCGGCAGCAAGGTCCGCCTCCATAACTTCACCATTAATGGCAATGCGTCCAACGTGACGGATCGCAACTGCGATGGAATCTGGGCGAATGGGTTCCGAGGTGCGGACATAGACCGGGTATTCATCACGAACTGTAAGCGGAATGGCGTGCTCTTGGTGGGCAGCACTGATGATGGCTACTATACCCAGAGCCGCGTCAGGAACTGCCATATCAGCTTCTGCGGTCAGAACGGCATCCAGTATAACACCTGCAAGAACCTGAGCCTGACCGACAACGTACTGGCAGGTAATGGCGGATCGGGGATCACCGATTTCGTCTATCACGTTGTCGAATATACTGGAGACGGGGTGACCAAGATATTCGCCTATCCGTTCCACATCAAAGCCGCAACTGAGCTTCGGGTGGTGGAGCAGGACACATCAACCTATGTTGAGACGGTTCGGATACTCGATAACCAATACGTCGTGACTGGGGTGGACAATGACCAAGGCGGTACGGTGGGCTTCGTCAACGCCCCTCCAGTCGGTTATAACCTGCGTATCCAGTATCGGCCTCCGGCGTCTGGCATCGTCAATGGGCGCACGATCCTGAGCATGGCGGCGTTCCAATCGAGCAACATCACAATCGACCGGAACTTCCTCTGGTCGAATGCAGGTGCCTCGATTTATCTCCAGAACAGACCGGACTGGGATCTCGGGCAGACCTACCCTAATCCTCTGATGGGATATGAGCAGCAGATGAACCAGCCGTTCACGATGACGGCGAGCATCGTTGACAACAAGATCGTCAACGCATCCATCGGCATGATCGCTCGCGGCTGGCACCTGACCATCGGCGGCAACGTGGTCAAGAATGCCTCAAACTCTGGCTACGTCCCTCAGGGTAGGTTTCTCACCCTTTACGGGAACCGGGCATTCGATTGCGGTTCAGTAGGGTTTGATCTCGGGTTGTGCTGGAACATGACCTTTACGGGTAACACGGCTGTGAGTTGCCACCATCACGGCATCGAAATTCACGGTACGAACATAGCCAGCATCGTGGGCAACGAGGTCGTGGATTGCTGCCGTGACGAAACACTGCCAGCCAGCAGTTCGGCGGGTATCATCGTCACCAACTCACATTACTTCTCGCCCTTCTCGGCTGTGGGTGACATCGTGATCTCGGGGAACACTGTCGGGCCTAGCGCCAATCAGAAGTACGGCATCCTCGTGAATCAACCCTCGCCGGGTTACTCAGTCACGGGCGTACAGATTACGGGAAACAACTGCCACGGAGCAGGTACGATCAAGGATATCGACAGCATGGTAGTTGGTG
Source organism: Microvirga calopogonii (assembly GCF_003347665.1). Classification (GTDB taxonomy): domain Bacteria; phylum Pseudomonadota; class Alphaproteobacteria; order Rhizobiales; family Beijerinckiaceae; genus Microvirga; species Microvirga calopogonii. The sequence goes on along the minus strand of NZ_QDGA01000030.1, from coordinate 38,035 downwards.
TCACCATGGCGGGGAACAAAACCTCGGAGATGGGACGTTCTGGACAGGAGCTTACCGGAACGGATGTCAGGCTTGGTGGCTATACCCCCTCCACGGCAACAATCCGTCTCAAGTCCTCGCTGAACCCAGTCAACCACCTTGAGGTGGCGTCATCGGATACAGGAGGGCCTCTGGTGATGAGGGCGGCCGGTACTGACAGCAACATCGATATGGCATTCCTGGCCAAGAACGGCGGCGTCAACTGGCTGTTTCCAGAGGTGACGATTGGGGCAGTGACAGCCAAGGGCTTTACCTATGCCAAGGACTTCAGCGGCAACCTCATCAAAGTCATGATCGCTAACTGAAGACACTGACGCCGCTCACCATCGCAACGACCTACTGACCACCTTCAGGCGGTTGGGACGGTAGCTTCCTTATGGTGGTTGCCGTCCCGGTCACTAACTGACGTCTTTCCTGATCCAACGTCTTAGTCAGTGGATCTTAAGTGCTCCCCTGCTTTAAGCGTCTCTCTTTAAGACTGGGTATCCGGCTAAGACTTTGGCCTCAAACTATTGGATATTATGTGGTGTAATCCTACCAGCTGGGGTGCAAGAGCGAACGGCGATGAGAACCAAAGAGCTTTATGAAGAGGAGATGGAGGAGGTAGCTGACACACTCCACTTATTCATCGATACGAACGTCCTCCTCAGCTTTTATGCCACCGCGAAGGACGATCTGGAGGAGCTGAACAAAATCATCGGGCTGATCGAGGCTAAAGCCATCACGCTATACCTACCAGATCAAGTAAAGGACGAATGGCTAAGAAACCGAGAGGTTAAGCTCGCTAAATCAATCGATGATATGCAGAAAGCACCGTTGAATATACCTATTCCACGTTTCATGGTTTCTTACGAGGAGACTGCGGAGCTTCGGAAGGCACTTGCACAAGCTGAAAAGGCTCGTGCCGCAGCGATAAATAAAGCCAAAACTGAAGCAATTCATCTTGAAATCAACGCGGACTGGCTTGTTCAAGGGATCTTTGCTGTCGCTGAAATTCTCAAGACAACGCCTGAAATTCTCTCATCAGCTCAGATAAGGGAAGCAGTCGGCAATCCTCCTGGCAAGCCTGGATCGTTAGGGGACCGATTGAATTGGGAACACTTGCTAGCCAAGGTTCCTCCTGGCGTCCCGTTGCACATTGTTTCCAAGGACGGCGATTTTGGCTCTCCGTTTAGCAAGGAATCGCCGCATCAATTTCTTAAGACTGAGTGGGACGAGCGCAAAAAGGCCGCGCTATACCTCCACCCCGAGTTGCGACCCTTCCTCCAAGCTCACTTTCCTCAGTTCAAGTTCGCTAAGGACATTGCGAAGCAATATGCAGTTGATCGCCTTGTTTCGAGCAAAAGCTACAGCCAAACTCGCAAGGCAATTGCAAACCTCCTAACGTATTTGGACGTATTTACAGAGAGCGATATCAGTAGGATTATTGAAGCAGGATACAGTAACCCGCAAATCTTCGGCATTGGATACGACTTGAGAGTTCAAGATTTTTACTCCCGCCTCATATTACCAAGATTTACGAGCTTATCGGAAGAGCAGAAATTCAATTATCAGTATCATTTTGATATTGATACTCACGATGAAGATTATCAAGAAAAAGAAGATTCGTTAGAGCCTGACTATGTACAACTATACATTGACCAGATCGAGGATGAATATCTTGATGAGGCACACAATCACCGATCCCGTAGGGATGAAGAGGATGATACGCCATTTTGATTTCCTCCCTCCGATGGCAAGGAAACCGAGGGATTGTTCAACGGTCCAAGCTCTTGACAAACCCCACACGGAAGTCTCACACAAGAGCAGTCACGACGCTCCTTAAGCTCTTGTTTTGCAAAGGCTATAGCTGTCGAGAGGAGTTTTCGATCCTCTCCACCGGCACCACTCTCGCCTTTTGAGTGGCACAAACCCTTCAGCAGCAACAAACAATCGAAGTTGCCCGTCTCGGTGCGGGAGGCTCGTAGAGCATTGTCGCCGGACTGACTTGCGAAGTTTAGGAAGCCGCCAAAGTGCTTCAGTTAAAGGCGAAGCTCAGATAAACGGCGACAAGCAGGGCGAGGAAGCTCAGTCCAAGGGCAGCAATCAACGCAAGCCAAAGAGATCTCGTGTCGTCGGCATCCATAACGCGCCCCCATCGCAGCTTTCTCGGTAAACGATGTGTGGCCCCGGCTTATTCCCGCCGGGAATGAACTAAATCTCCGCCATTTGAAGTTTCACGAGCAGATCCCGGTGGGCGCGCCAGTCCCCGAGCATCTCCTGCATAGCGTGCAGTTCCGCTTTGGCGCTCGCAGTCGCCTGAGCCTCCCAGGCAAGTTCCTGAATCAACGTAACCTGATCGCGGATTCGCCGTTTCAGGTCGTTGATGTCCGTCGTAAGCCTTCCCAGTTCGTCCTGCAGATCGGGTGAAGAGCCGTATCCCCTGAGCGCCTGACCGGAAAGATCTTCTTCAAGCTTGAGCATATCCCCGGCATAGCGCGTCCGCCGCTTAGTGCCAAGTTGCCGGCTTCAGCCCACGCTAGGTGCCCACTCGAAGGCGGTTGCGCCTGAGCGGTCTAGCGCCCCCGACCTCCACCGCTTCCGCCATTGCCCGAGCCGTTGCTGCCCTTCCCGCCGGAACTTTGACCTCCCTCCGCGCCGCCGCCCGTGCTCCCGGTGCTGCCTGGATTACCGGTATCCGGACCGCCGCTCCTCGACCGACCAGGTGACCGGGTCAGCGGCTGGCAGGTTCCGCGATCTCCTGCTCGCCCTGCATGCAGTGCCGTGTCGCCGGATCCGCCTGCGCCATTGCGACATCCTGCGTCATAGCGAGCAGCGATGCAGCAAGCATCGATACGTTCAGCGCTTTCATCATTCCATTTCTCTCGTTCGCCCTTCCTACCGACGCCTGAGCGGCACGAGGGTTTTCACGCCGTCAGCGGTCATCGGTCACATTGGACGTGCATCCCTTCACACGATCGAGAGCATCGGAAACGTGAGCGGCCGGTCAGGCCAGCAATTCGTGGATTGTCCGCCGGGGTAGCCCGCCTGCCCAGGCAGAGCTTCCTGTAACGAGGCTTAAGCTGCACGCTCCATGTGGTGATGGAGGCGCGTATGAATGTGCTCTTGTTGAACGTGATGGGTTCGGCGGCTGTGGCCTCCGCCATCGTCGTGGCCATCATGGCGAACCGGCTGTCGAAGGAACTCGCCGGCTTGTAACCTGGAGATCGCCTCTCCGGTAAGGCCGAGACAAGAGAGGCTTCGTCGCCGGCGGGCATAATGCCTACCTCATGATCCAACGTACAGGCGGCGAGGATCTTACCGAATTTGCTCCTTGCCCCAGTTCTCGTGAGCAACCCGATCGGACACTTCCTGCTCGACTCGGCTCAGCCTGCGGCGTCGGCTGCTGTATACGGCCATGAAGATGCCGATCAGCAAAGGCCCGCCGATGATGACCAGGGCCCACACCCAACCGTCCGCGATATCCCAATCCATATGTCATCTCCCTGCTTAGGACCGCATACGGCAGTCCAAGCTCTCTCACGGGGGCTAACAGGAATGCCAAGTCGTTGTTCCCCGTGCGGTTGCGCATAGGCAAAGCCGCCCACGGGGATTAGACAGGCAGGGAAAACGTGAGCCTTCCCAAGTCAAAGAGATCCATGCCGATTCCTGTTTCAGACCCCGACGACCCACGGATCGAGGCCTATCGTGCCGTGCGGGAGCGCGATCTCGCCGGACGGGAGCACCGCTTCGTGGCGGAAGGAGAAGTGGTCCTAAGGGTTCTTCTGAAGCAGTCCCGCTTCAAGATCGAATCGCTCCTGCTGGCAGAAGGCCGGTTCGAAGCTCTGGGCGATGCCCTGGACCTGCTTTCTCCGGAAACTCCGGTCTACACGGCGAACCGGGTCGTGATGGATACCATCGTGGGTTTTCCGATTCACAGGGGCATCCTGGCTATCGCTCACAGGACTGCCCTGCCGCCAGTCGAGGAAATGCTCTCACGCATGCCCGAGAACGCTCTGGTGGTCGGGCTGATCGGCCTGGCGAACCATGACAATGTGGGCGGTATTTTCCGCAATGCCGCGGCCTTCGGCGCTGGAGCGGTACTGCTGGACCGGGAGACCTGCGATCCGCTTTACCGCAAGGCCATCCGCGTGTCCGTCGGTGGAGCGCTGGTGGTACCCTACACGAGGGCATTGTCCGCCGAGGCCATGGTGCAGGCCCTGCAGGCAGCCTCCTTCGACGTGATGGCTCTTTCCCCATCCGGCAAGGAGATCCTCTCGCACGTCCAGCCCTCGCGACGGACGGCCCTGCTCCTCGGGGCGGAAGGGCCTGGATTGCCGCCCGCGCTTCTTGCCCGGACCCGCACCGTCTCCATCCCCATGAGCGGTGGGTTCGATTCACTGAATGTCGCGACCACGAGCGGGATTGCCCTGCATCACCTGGCCAGCGCCGCGTCGCGCTCTGCTCTCTGACTTGTGAGAGGCGCCTCCCTTGTCTCCAACCGTAGCCGTTCTAGGCTTCCGCTCCCATGCCTGGAGACGTCCATGACACTGACACGCCGTACCGTCCTCGCCAGCACCGCCCTTGCCGCTGCTCCCCTCGCAGGTCCCACCCTAGCCCAGTCCACCTCACCGGCGCCCAACCCCGCACAGGGGTCCGGCACCCGCCAGGCGCCCGGTTTCTATCGCTACAAGGTCGGCGACATCGAGGTGACAGCCATCAATGACGGCTCTGCGCCGCGCCCTCTCGAAGGGTTCATCCGCAATGCTGAACTCCCGGCCGTTCAGCAGGCGGCCCGTGAGGCGTTTCTGCCCCAGGACACCATCCAGAACACCTTCAACGGCCTCGTTCTCAACAATGGCGGTCGGTTGACCGTCATCGATACCGGCAACGGCGACTCGGGCGCCCCGACGACAGGCCGCTGGATGGCGAACTTCCGCGCGGCCGGATTCGACCCTGCGCAGGTGAACACGGTCGTCATCAGCCATTTCCATGGCGATCATATCAACGGCTTGCGCCTGAAGGACGGCACGGCGGTCTTCCCGAATGCCGAGATCATGGTGCCGGCTGCCGAATGGGCCTTCTGGATGGACGATGCCCGCATGAACCAGGCTCCGGAAGGGGCAAGAGGCGGGTTCCAGGGCGCACGCCGCGTCTTCGGCCCCATCGCCAAAGACGTGAAGCAGTACGAAATGGACAAGGAGGTCGTGCCCGGTCTGACGAGCATCGCCGCTCCCGGTCACACTCCCGGTCATACGGCCTACATGCTGTCCTCGGGATCCGGCCGGCTGCTGATCCTGTCGGACACGGCGAACCACCCCGCGCTCTTCGTCCGCAATCCGGACTGGTCGGCCATTTTCGACATGGATGCGGACCAGGCGCGCGCCACCCGCCGCAGGATGCTCGATCTGGCGGCCACCGAGCGGGCCCAGGTCGCCTTCTATCACGCTCCCTTCCCGGCTACCGGCCATATCGCGAAGGATGGCAACGGCTTCCGGTTCGTGCCGGTGCAATGGAGTCCCGCCATTTAAGGCGCCTCTCCGGCCGTTCCCCCGACGAGCCACTCCAGGGTCGCCGCATCGGCCCCGGTCGGCTCGATGAAGAGAATGACCGGCGTCTCATAGGGGTGTCTCTCCTTGAGCGCCCGATGTACCTGATCCTTAAGACCCTTGACGGTCTTCAGGATGGCAACCGCCTCCTGTCCCCGCTCAATGCCGCCCTTCCAGGCATAGACGGATTGCATCCCCGGAAGAACGTTGATGCATGCGATTAGCCTGTCGCGGACGAGGGCTTCGCCGGCTGCGAGGGCGATGTCCACATCGGGAAAGGTCGTATAGACGAGAAGTGGGCGATCCATGCTATGCCTGTCCTCCGATCCGATGGGACGCCACGAGGGTAACTGGGCATGGCCCGCCGTTTCAACAATATCGCATTTGTCGCCAGCGACGCGCCCGACGCCCAAAGTGCGCTGAAGACCCTGCAGGGCCTCTATGCCAACGTCACGCCCGAAGAGGCCGATGTCATCGTGGCCCTCGGCGGCGACGGGTTGATGCTGCAAAGCCTTCACAGGTTCATGGGCACGTCCAAGCCCATCTATGGCATGAACAAGGGCACGGTCGGCTTCCTGATGAACGATTACCGGGAAGAAGACCTGTTCGAGCGATTGGAAGAAGCCGAGCGCAGCGTCGTGCACCCTCTCCTGATGGTGGCCTGGGACGTGCATGGGGTGGCCCATACGGCGCGGGCCATCAACGAAGTTGCCATGTTCCGGCAGACCTACCAGGCGGGCAAGCTTCGCATCAGCGTCGATTCCCACGTCCGGATCGCCGAACTCATCGCCGATGGAATCCTGGTTGCGACACCGGCCGGATCGACCGCCTACAATCTCTCCGTCGGCGGGACGATCCTGCCGCTCAATGCGCCGCTGCTGGCCTTGACGCCGATTTCCGCCTTCCGCCCCCGACGCTGGCGCGGAGCGCTCCTGCCCGACTACGCCAAGATTCAGATCGAGGTTCTGGAATCCGGAAACCGTCCTGTCAGCGCAGTGGCCGACCACACGGAATTTCGCAACGTCTCCCATGTGCATGTTTCGATGGATCGCAGCGTCGATCTGGTGATGCTTCACGATCCCGGCCACAGCCTGGATGAACGCATCCTGCGGGAACAATTCGGCTATTGATGCAGCAAAGGCATGGGCTCCAACATGCCGTTCAAAACGTTGAGGTCATGTCATGAGCGATGAGAGCAGACACCCGAGAGGCGGCCTTTACTTCGAAGATTTCGTCGTCGGCACGACCATCAGGCACCGCCTTACGCGAACGGTGACGCAGATGGACAACATGCTGTTCTCAAACATGACGCTGAACCCACAGCCGCTCCACATCGATGCGCATTTCTGTGCCACCGAGACGGAATGGGGCAAGCCGCTCATGAACTCGCTGTTCACCCTCGGCCTCCTCATCGGCATCTCGGTCAACGACACCACGGTTGGCACGACCATCGCCAATCTCGGCATGACGGACGTGAAGTTTCCCGCCCCTCTGTTCGAAGGCGACACAATCAACGCGACGACGGAGATAGTCGCCAAGCGCGAGTCGAAATCGCGCTCCGACGCGGGCATCGTCGATTTCATCCACCGGGCCTACAAGCAGGACGGCACACTCGTGGCCGAATGCCGCCGGCAGGCCTTCATGCGCAAGAGGAGCGCGTGATGCGTTCACTGCTTTTCGTGCCGGGCGACAGCCAGAAGAAGCTCGATAAAGGAATGAGTTCAGGAGCTGATGTGCTCCTGATCGACCTGGAGGATTCGGTTGCTCTTGATGCCAAGGAGGAAGCGCGGCGCATCACCGCGGCCTTTCTTGCCGAGAGGAGCAAGGAGGCCCGACGTCCCCGCCTCTTTGTACGCGTCAACGGGCTTACGACGGGCCTCATCGATGCGGATCTCGACGGTGTCATGCGGTCAGCCCCCGACGGGATCGTTCTGCCCAAGACGGTCGGCGGAGCGGACGTTGCGCATCTCGGCGCCAAGTTGGCGGTGCGGGAGGCGGAGTTCGGCTTGGAGGATGGCGCCACCCGCATCCTCGCCATCGCTACGGAGAACGCCGCCGGGGTGTTCGCCCTCGGCACCTTCGCAGGAGCGAGCCATCGTCTCATGGGCCTGACCTGGGGCGGCGAGGACCTGTCGGCCGATCTTGGCGCGGAGGTCAATCGCGGAGAGGACGGCGCCTACACCGATCCGTACCGCCTCGCCCGCTCCCTCACTCTGTTCGGTGCCGCAGCGGCGGGAATCGACGCGATCGATTCGGTCTTCACCAATTTCCGCGACATGACCGGGCTCGAAGCCGAATGCCGAACCGCCCGACGGGATGGGTTCGTCGCCAAGATGGCGATCCATCCCGCCCAGGTGCCGGTGATCAACGAGGCCTTCACGCCCTCTCCTGAAGCTGTCGCGCGGGCCGAGGCGGTCATCGAGGCCTTCAAGGCGCATCCGGGAGCGGGAGTCGTCGGCGTGAATGGCGAGATGCTCGACCGACCGCACCTCCTGCGTGCCGAGCGGCTGCTGAAGCGGGCTGGCCGGTTTGCGTAGGTCTTGCAGGGCTCACCGAGGGTTGATGACGGCAGCTGCAAGGCCGATCATGGTGACGAAAGAAGAGTCGGACGACGCGGCACCATTTTCGCCATCGGATGTGCGCCCATACATTGTGGTCCACCAACGACTCGAATTCATGATTCCAAGCAATTGGCGAGGCGTCGTCAAGTCGGTGCCTGCTCCCTGGAAGGCATCTGCGACTGGCTGCTGACGTCGCCAGGCTCCTCCCGCCGGGGCAGATGGCTTCTGCTCACCCAGCGCACGATGTCGAGCATGACGACCGATAGTGCCTCGTCGAGCGCGCGCGCGGCGTTCGGGGCGTCCACGGCGCTGGCCGGGACACTGGCGCGGAAGATGCGTCCATTGACGATGCGGCCGTTCTGATCGGCGACGATCTTCACGGAGATCTCGGCCACGGCCTCATTCTCGGGTGTCGCGATCTCGAACCGGCGCAACTCGGAGATGAGTTGGACATCGGCCACGGCGCCGCTGCTCGGGCGGGACACGCCGCGGAGCTGAGAGGCGTTCTCGAAGGTATTGATCAGGCGTGTCTGAATCAGACGCGGCAGGTTGTCGGCCCACTGCCCTCCCCCGATGAATGACACGGAGCCACTCGCATCCTTCACCAGGATCTGCTGCGTCGAGAGCGCCTGCAGAGCCGCCGGTTCATTGACCAGAAGCTGAACGCCGGCCGCTCCCCGGATCCGGGACGTCGGAGCCGAGAGATCGAAAGTCGCCGGCGCGGAACCTGACGAGCAGGCGCCGGTCAAGGCAGCCAGAACCAGCGCCGGGGCAAGGCCCCGAAGCAGGCCGGCTCGTTCAGTCTGGGGGAGTGACACTGAGGATCCACGCATGAAGGTTACTTAACGGCGTCCATTGTATTGGGGGAGATTGGGACTGCCACCGAAAATAAACTGCTGTGGATTACGTTCGATGCTACGAACCGCCCGGCTGATGTCGCCCAGCGTCTTTCGCCCTTCCACGGCGAGAGCCTCGTATTCCCTCAATCCCGACTCCGTGAACCGGTTGACGCCACCGAGGATGCCCTGAATGCCCTCGGTTCGGGTGTTGAGGTCGTTGGCGAGTTCGCGCACCGCCACGGCCGCCGAGCGGATCTCGTCGAAGGCCCCCTTGCCGGCTTCGCCGGAAGCCGAACCGAGGAACTTTTCGGCACCGGCCAGGACGCTGTCGATCTTGTCGGCTGACTTGTTGAGCTTCTCGGTGATCGAGCGCGCTTCCTGGATGGCCTTGTCGATGTCCGGGCTGCGACGGCTGAGCGTCTGGGTGAAGGTGTCCACATTGTCGACCGTACGGCCGATTTTCGCCGGATCGACAGCCTTGGTGATCGCCGCGATCTCGGCGACCGCCGAATCGAGCTTCGGCGCGGTTTCGTTCAACCGGTCGACCAGGCTCGCCGCGTCCTTGAGGGCTTCGCTCACCACCTGACGGTTTTCGCCCAGTGCGGCGGTGAAGTTGTCGACATTTTCGACGATGCGGGCAACCCGCTGGCGGTCGACGGAGCGCACCACTTCATCCACATTCGTCGCCAACGTCTCCAGCTTCTCGGCCAAAGGACCCACCTTCTCGGCCGCTTGGCCGATCTGGGCCAGGAAGCGGTCGATGCCCTCGGCATTCTCGCCCAGGGCCTGCGAGAAGCGTTCCACGTTCTGAACCGTGCGGTTGATGGAACCCTCGTTGTCGGCAATGACCCGGCCGACCCGCTCGAGCACGTCGTCGGCCCGGCGGGCGATGTTGCGCGCGGTTTCGATGAGATCCTGGAAGTCGGAACGGTCGGCGAAGATCGTCGGCATGGGCTGGCCCGGGCCGGCCACGAGCGGCGGGGCGCCCGCTTCACCGCCCGACAGGCCCACATTCGCCACGCCGGTCAGCCCCTGATACTCCAGGCGGGCGCGGGTGTCGGAACGAATCGGCGTATTGCTGTTGACCGTGGCGATGGCCACCACGCGGCGAGGATCTTCCGGCAGGAGGTCGAGGCTCGTCACCTCGCCCACCCGCAGGCCGTTGAATGATACGCTCGATCCCTGGGACAGTCCCGAGACCGAGCCGGAGAAGACGATGCGGATGTTCTGGCGCACCTGTCCCCGCTCTCCGCCGGAGAACCAGTAGACGAAGCCGAAGGCGGCTGCGATCACCGCCAGGGTGAAGAGGCCGATCAAGGCGTAGTTTGCGCGCGTTTCCATCGTTACCCTTACGCGCCGCCGGCCATGACCGCGCGTGCCCGTTTTCCATGAAAATAAGAGCGGAGCCACGGGTGATTCGATTCGAGCATCACCTCGATGGGACCCTCCGCGAGAATTTTTCCCTCTCCCAGAGCCGCTATGCGGTCGCAGACCGAATAGAGGCTGTCCAGGTCATGGGTTACCATGAATACGGTCAGGCCTAAAGTCCGCTGTAACGTCGCAATAAGGTCGTCGAACTCGCCGGCACCGATGGGATCGAGGCCCGAAGTCGGCTCATCGAGGAAAACGATCTCAGGGTCGAGGGCCAGAGCCCTTGCCAGGGCCGCGCGCTTGATCATGCCCCCGGACAGCTCCGAGGGCAGCTTGTCCGCCGCATCGGGATTGAGGCCCACCATTTCGATCTTGAGCATGGCCAGTTCGTCGAGCAGCCGGTCCGACAGGTGGAGATATTCCCGCATCGGGACCTGAATGTTCTGCTTCACGGTCAGGGCCGAGAACAACGCCCCCTGCTGGAACAGCACGCCCCAATGCCGCTCGAGCTGGCGGCGCCCCTCGGGGGACAGATCGTCGAGGTTCTGGCCCAGCACCTCGATGGTGCCGGCCCGCTTGTGCACAAGCCCCAGGATTGCCCGGGTCAGGACGGACTTGCCCTGGCCCGAACCGCCGACGAATCCTAGGATCTCCCCGCGATACACGTCGAGATCGAGGCCCTTCAGGATCGTCCTGTCTCCAAAGCCGACTTCGACCCCGCGGACGCGGATGATCACGTCGCGGTTTTCAAGGGATTCGGGGTGGCGCCGTTCGAGCATCATCTCAGTAATTTATCGCTGCGAAGAACATGGCAAAGAGACCATCGAGCACGATGACCATGAAGATGGCCTTCACCACCGAGGACGTGACGTGGCGTCCCAGGGATTCGGCGGACCCCTCAACGGCCAAGCCTTCCAGGGTGGCGATGATGCCGATGACGAGCGCCATGAACGGGGCCTTGATCATGCCGACCAGGAAGGTGTTCATCCCCACGGCGGCCCGGAGGCGGTTGAGAAAGATGTCCGGGCTGATATCGCCATAGACCCAGGTCGTGAGGCCGCCACCGACGAGCGCCGCGATGGACGCGATGAATGTCAGGAGCGGCAGGCCGATCACCAGCGCCATGATGCGCGGGACGATGAGAACTTCGATGGGATCGAGGCCCATGACTCTCAGGGCGTCGATCTCCTCCCGCATCTTCATGGAGCCGATCTCGGCCGTGAAGGCCGAACCCGAGCGGCCCGCCACCATGATGGAGGTCAACAGCACTCCCAACTCGCGCAGGACCAGAATGCCGATCAGGTCGATGACGAAGGGCGTCGCGCCGAACTTCACGAGCTGGAAGATGCCCTGCTGCGACACGATGCAACCGACGAGGAACGAGATCAGGACGATGATCGGCACGCCGCGATAGGCGATCTGCTCCAGCTGGTTGATCACCGCCGTGCCCCGGAAACGGCGGGGATGAAGGATCACGCGGATCATCGCCGAGACGAGTTCGCCCAGGAAGCCGACGCCGCCGACCATGTCCCTGCCGGCCCCGGCCACGCTTTGGCCCACATCGACGAGGAAATCGACGAACCGCGAGTGCCGCGGCTTCGGCTCCCCCTGAAAGTCACGGTAGGCGGTCTCGTCCAGGAGAATCTTCTGCTCGGGCGAGGCATTGACGAAATCCACCTCTCCCTTGGCGGAGAGTTCATGCCGGGTCCGATTGAGCGTCCAGGCGCCAAGGGTGTCGAGACGCTCGACGCCGCTCAGATCGAGAACGAGGGGAAAGCTCTCGGCCTCGGCCTCGATTTCACCGGCCAGTGCTTCGACCTTCTGGGCGTGCGGCGCCGTCCAGGGACCGGCGAGCCGGACCGTCATGGGCCTCGCGGCACGGTCGATTATGACTTCCGGCTCTCGAGCCAGGGTGCTCTGCGCCACGATCATCCCTTCGGCGTTGATTCCGCTTGGTGATAGCGTGTCATTGCGCCACAAGTCGAGACGAAGTTAAGAAGAGAAGCCAAGAGAATGAGCAAGCTCACCGTTTCCATCGACCGCTTCCCCATTGCCGGTAAATTCACGATCGCCCGCGGCTCCCGCACCGAGGCTGTCGTCGTGACGGCGACGATTTCCGAGGACGGCGCAACCGGGCATGGAGAATGCGTGCCCTACCCTCGCTACGGCGAGACGGTCGAAGGCGTGGCGGCGGCCATCGAAGCCATCCGCCCCCAGATCGAGGCAGGGCTGACCCGGGAGGCGCTTCAAACGCTTATGCCGGCGGGCGCGGCCCGCAATGCAGTCGATTGCGCCCTTTGGGATCTCGATGCCAAACGTTCCGGCATCCGCGCCCACCTGACCGCCGGGCTGACCCGCTGGCCACCTGCAACCACAGCCTACACGATCAGCCTCGATACGCCCGACGGGATGGCGCAGGCTGCGGCCAAGGCGGCGGAGCGGCCGATCCTCAAAGTGAAGTTCGGTGCCCCCGATGGGGATATCGACCGGATCAGGGCGGTACGCCGGGCCGCGCCCCAGGCGACCCTGATCGCCGATGCCAACGAGGGCTGGAACGAGGAGAACGTGGAACGGCACCTCGCCGCCTGCGCGGACGAGGGCTTCGCACTCGTGGAACAGCCCCTGCCCGCCAAGGCCGATGGATATCTGAGTCGTATCCCCCACCCTGTCCCGATCCTGGCCGACGAGAGTGTGCACGACCGCGCAAGCCTCGACAGGCTGATCGGCCTCTACGAGGTCATTAACATCAAGCTCGACAAGACCGGCGGCCTGACGGAGGCGCTGGCCTTGGCCGATGCGGCGGAGGCCAAGGGCTTCTCGCTCATGATCGGCTGCATGGTCGGCACCTCGCTTGCCATGGCGCCTGCCCTTGTGCTCGCCCCCCGCGCCCGCTTCGTGGACCTCGACGGTCCGCTCCTCCTCGCCCGGGATCGGGAGCCCGGCCTTCGCTACGAGGGCAGCATCGTCTATCCACCGGAGCCCGCCCTCTGGGGCTGAGCTTTCTGCATGTGGACGACCACCAGCATCAGCACGAACCCGATGGCTCCCAAGGGAGCCATCGCGGCAAAGACGCCCGCGCCTGTAGATCATGCCGCTGACGACGGTCGATGCTGCGGTCGTCAGGGCGGCCAGGGAGCCGTAGATCCCTTGCGCACGCCCCCTCGCACTCATGGGAGCGAGCGCCGCCAGCGCCGCCATGGTGCCGATATGGGTTGCCGCGAAGGACAAGCTGTGCATGGTCTGCAGCACGAACATGACCTCCACCCCCGGCTGCAGGGACATGATGGTGAAGCGGATGGCCGCTGCGGCCGCTCCGATCAGGATCAGGCCGACACCCGAACTCCGGCCCACATGGCGTCCGAGATAGATGAAGACCAGGATCTCGGCGATGACCCCGGCCGCCCAGAAATAGCCGATGACCGCATCGGAAAACCCGATGGAACGCCAGTAGATGCTGGCGAAGGCGTTGAGTGCCCCATGGCTCCCTTGAACCACTGCTCCCGCGATCAGCACCAGCCACAGGATTCTGGACAGTTTGGCAGAGACCTCCGCGTGCCGAGCCTCATCCTGATTTGAGCGCTCAGGACTCTCGCGCGGAACAGCGACTAGGGTCGCCGTGAGCCCGAGAAGCGGAATCAGCGTCAGGGCGACGATGACGGCATTCGGCCCGAAGGCGCCGACCAGATATCCGCCCACGATGTTGGTGATGAAGAACGCCACGGATCCAGCCCCCCTGATCCGGCCGTAGTTCAGGCCCGGATGCTTCTGAACCGCATTGGTGGAGACGAGATCGTTGCCGGGGATGACGCAGGATTGCGCGACGGCGACGAGGGCCACCAGGGCGATGATGGCCCAGGTGGAATCGACAAGCAGGAACAGGGGGAAGCCGATCAGCTGGCCGAAATGGCTTGCCAGCAGCAGCCGCCTTGCGCCGAACGATCGGTCTGCAAGGCTCAGGAGCGGCGCGGTCGCCAGGATCCGCACGATGATGGGAATGGCGACCACGAACCCGATCACGGTCGGCGACAGGGCCTTGCTTTGCAGCCAGAGCGGGAAGTACGGCAGATACATCCCATGGCTGGTGAAGCTTGCGGCCTGCAACGCACCCAGGCGGAATTCGATAGCTTTGAGCGGATGCATCGGGACTATGGTCTTCTGGACTCGAAAATCGGAACTGCACGAGCAAGAACGCGGTGCAAGACTCATCCTGAAAGCCTTACAGGGGTTGAGCTTGCAGGCACTTTGCACACATCTGTTGGAGACAGGAATCAAACCCGGCAACGATGGATCGCGACACCATGCCCGATGAAGACACCCACGTCACGTTCGGCGAGCTGGATTTCGACACCATCGAGGCCGCCGTGATGGAGACGGCCCGCGGCCGCTGGTTCCTGAAGGAATACACGAGGCGCAACCGCAATGCGGATACTCAGGCCGTGCTCGAGGCTCTTGAGCAGCTGAAGGTCCTGCCGCCGGATGCCAGAGCGGTCGAGCCCTTCAGGGCTTGCCTTGAGAAGATGGCCGCGTCGATCCGGCAGACCAAGGAAGAGGTCCGCTCCTTCCCGGCTCTGGACGCCGGCGATCCCCTGAACTCCCTTTCGGAGGCGGAGTTCCAGGAGGCAGCGGAGCAGCGCATCCGGCGCATGGTATCGACGCTCCATGACCTGGAACGCGAGATCCAGGGCATGATCGATCACACCAGGGTCGAGATCGACCGGGCGGAGGTCTCTGTGGTGTCCGGCCCTTTCGAGGGTGAGAAGGCCCAGCATCTCCACCCGCGTTCCGCCTTCCTGATGTAGGGTCGGCTATCCCCCGGAATGAGCTTTCTCGATATTGGAGAAGAATTGCCGGGCGCTTTCCTGCCAGGTGAAGGTTTCGCCATAGGCCCGGCAGCGATCCCTGGGCACGTCGAGAGCAGCAAGGGCTGCCTCCCTC
Organism: Microvirga calopogonii; assembly: GCF_003347665.1. Lineage (GTDB taxonomy): Bacteria > Pseudomonadota > Alphaproteobacteria > Rhizobiales > Beijerinckiaceae > Microvirga > Microvirga calopogonii. Next base: position 22,762 of record NZ_QDGA01000030.1, on the reverse strand, counting down.
AAGTCGTCCTTGAGGACGCCGCAGCCCGAGGGACCGATCACGTCGAGCGGACCCGTGACCGGAAAAGCCGCGATCGGCAGGCCGGAGGCGAGCGCCTCGATCAGCACGATCCCGAAGGTGTCGGTGAGGCTCGGAAAGACGAAGACGTCCGAGGACGCATAGACCCGGGCCAGATCCTCGCCTGTGAGGGAGCCGAGGAAACGGGCTTCCGGATATCGGCGCTCGAGCTCGGCGCGTGACGGCCCGTCGCCGACGATCACCTTTGTGCCAGGCAGATCAAGGCTTAGGAAAGCGTCCAGGTTCTTCTCGACGGCGACCCGTCCGACATAGAGGAAGACGGGAGCGGCGGCATCGAGGATCCGCTCGCCTCTCGGCCGGAACAGGACCGTGTCGACACCCCGGGTCCAGCGCATGATGTTCCGGAAGCCGCGCGCCGTCAGCTCCCGCTCCAGGGAAGGCGTGCTCACCATCATGGCGCGGGCCGCCCGGTGGAACCGCCTGAGCGCCGCATAGGACCACGTGTCGGGTATCCCGGTCCGCGCCGCCACGTATTCCGGGAAGCGCGTGTGGTAGCTCGTGGTGAAGGCGCGCATCTGGCGTAAGCAGGCGAGCCGCGTCGCCAGGCCGATGGGCCCTTCCGTGGCGATGTGGACATGGGTCGGCCGGACCTCATCGAGGATTTCGGCGAGCGCTCCGGGGCCGACCAGGGACAGGCGGATTTCCGGATAGGTCGGCATGGGGAGGGAGCGGAAGCGCTCGGGTGTGAGGAACACGACCTCCGCGCCGAAGCGCGGTGCTTCGGCGGCCATGTATTCCAGCGAACGCACCACCCCGTTGATCTGGGGACGCCACGCATCGGTTGCGATCAGCAGGCGCATCAGGCGGCCTTCTCGCTGAGCTTCACCTCGGAGAGGCTTTGATCGCGGGATGCCTCGCGTTGGACGTCCGTCCACCGGATCAGCTCGAAGGTTCCGTCGTAGTGCTCGACCACCGCGGTGCAGGACTCGACCCAGTCGCCGGTGTTCACGTAGGCCACGCCGAACTGGTCGTGCATGATCGCATGGTGGATATGGCCGCAGATCACGCCGTCGGCTTCCTGGCGCTGGGCCTCCGCGGCGAGAAGCTCCTCGAAGCGACTGATGTAGTTCACCGCGTTCTTGACCTTCAGCTTGGCCCAGGACGAAAGCGACCAGTAGGTCAGGCCGAGCCGCCGTCGCACGATGTTGAGATGGGTATTGACGAACAGGGCCGCCGCATAGGCCCCGTCCCCGAGCAGGGCGAGCCAGCGGGCGTGCCGGACCACCAGGTCGAACTGATCGCCATGGATCACGAGGTAGCGCTTGCCGTCGGCGGTTTCGTGGATTGCGTAATCCGCCAGCTCGATGCCTCCGAGGTTCACCCCGATGTAATCGCGCAGGAACTCGTCATGGTTGCCGGGAAGGTAGACGAGGCGAGCTCCTTTTCGGACCTTGCGCATGAGCTTCTGCACGACATCGTTGTGGGTCTGGGGCCAGTACCAGCCGGATTTCAGCCGCCAGCCGTCGACAATGTCGCCGACGAGATAGATCGTGTCTGCGTCGTAGGCCTTGAGGAATTCGAGCAGGGCCCCTGCCTGGCACCCTTTCGTGCCCAGGTGGAGATCGGACAGGAACAGCGTCCGTACGCGCAGAGTATCGACATCCTGAGCCATGGGCTCCTCCGGCGGGCTGGCTATCGAGAGCCAACCGGATTCGCATCTCGTCCCCATGACGGTTTTCCTGCAGTTTTATGACGCCGAGCCGCAGCCTGTCGTCGACAGTCGGTCAAAAGGTCGCTTCCAAGGTCGACCGATCTGTCATAGAGGCTCTGCTTCAGATCGAACGGAGATCATCGATGAACGGACCTGACTTCGTCGGGCTGATCGGCGTTGTCGCCTATCTGTCGGCTTATGGGCTGCTGCAGCTGGGCACCCTGAAGGTTGAGGACAGCCGCTATGCGCTCCTCAATGCCCTGGGCGCCCTCCTCATCCTCTATTCACTCCTGTTCGACTTCAATCTGGCATCCTTCGTGACCCAGTCCGCCTGGCTGATCCTGACGGCGATCGGCTACATCCGTTCCCACCTCAAGCGCTCACGGGCCGCTCAATCCTAAACCCCTGCGTCCGACGCATGGGTTGAGGCGTCGATTAGGGGTTCACGAAGGGTCTCGTCCGTGGTTGGTTGCAACCTTCAAGCGACGCCATCCGTGAAAACCCTCCTCCCGTGAAACCTCTCCTGGGGATCTCCCTCAAAGTCATCTCCGCCGTCGTCTTCACGATGATGTCGGCGACCCTCAAGACCCTGGCCGCCCGCTATCCTGTCGGAGAGATCGTCTTCTTCCGCTCGGCTTTCGCGCTGCTGCCGCTGCTCCTCTGGCTGAGATGGCAGGGCGATCTCATCAATGCGGTGAGGACGAAGAACATCGTCGGGCATTTCAAGCGCGGCTTCATCGGCACGGGCGCAATGTATCTCGGATTTGCCGCCCTCTCCTACCTGCCCCTGCATGACGCCATCGCCATCGGCTACGCCTCGCCCCTGATCGCCGTGATCCTGGCGGCGCTTCTCCTCAAGGAGACGGTGCGGGCCTATCGGTGGACCGCCGTCGGAATCGGCTTCGTCGGCGTGCTGATCATGCTGTCGCCCTATCTGAATGTCGGCACCTTCGGCGGAGACCTGAACGCGGGGCCGACGCTTGGAGCGATGCTCGCCTTCACCGGAGCCTTCTGCTCGGCCGGCGCCATGATCCAGGTCCGTCGCCTGACCGAGACGGAGAAGACCGGCGCGATCGTCTTCTATTTCTTCATCATGGCATCGGGCCTTTCGCTCTGCACCATGGTCCTGGGCTGGCGCATGCCGGATGTCCCGGACCTTGCACTGTTCATTCTTATCGGCATCCTGGGCGGGGTCGGGCAGATTCTGGTCACCCAATCCTACCGCTACGCGGATACGTCCGTGATCGCACCGTTCGAATATACGACCATGATCTGGGCGCTCCTGTTCGGCTGGTTCCTGTTCGGCGACCTGCCGACGCTCACCGTGCTGACCGGGGCGGCCATCGTGGCCGCGACGGGCCTGTTCATCGTCTGGCGCGAGCATCGGCTCGGGCTCCTGCGGACGAAAGAGCTGCAGGCTACTCCTCAGAGGCCCGGCGTCTGAGCTGAAAAGAAGCGCCGCACCCGTTCGAGCGCTTGACCCGTCCCGGCGATTACCCCACAACCGTTTTGAGGAACGAACGTTCTCTTTTACGGAACAGAGGCAGTCATGGGCGTCGAGGGCAAAGAACGGAACCGGGACCTGGAAACAGGCGCACAGGTTCTGTCCGGCAACATGGGCAAGACCATCCAGCGGTTGCGCAAGGCCTACAACCTGTCCCTGTCGGAACTGGCCGAGCAGTCCGGCGTCGCGAAGTCGATCATCAGCCAGATCGAACGCAACGAGACCAACCCCACCCTCGCCACCATCTGGCGGCTGAGCCAGGCCCTGGACGTCTCGATCGAGCGGGTTCTCGCCTCGGGCGACGAAGAGCCCTTCATCGAGAAATCCTCCAAGGCCGACACCCCGATCCTCGTCTCCGAGGACGGCAAGATGCGCCTGGCGATCATCGGCTGGCTCAAGACCATCGAGTGGCTGCAATGGTACGACGTGCAGTCCGAGCCCGGCGGCGTTCTCGATTCCGACAGCCACCAGCGCGGCTCGGTGGAATGCCTGTCCGTCCTTGAGGGAGAGTTCGAGGTCGAAGTCGGCGGCGTGACCCAGCAGGCGAAGGCCGGCGAAAGCCTGCGTTACCGCTGCGACCGTCCCCATTCGGTACGCTGCATCGGCGATGCACCCGGCCGTGCCACCATGGTGTGCATCCTCAAGGCCGCCGTGATGGATTGAAGTCCGCGCTGCGACCGGCCCTGACACGGATATGCTGTCCAGTTAAGTCAAAGAGCCAGCACCTTGGGGCCCGCAGCTTGCGCTGCGAGCCTTGTCGGTGGTCGAGGGTGGCGCGAGTGGCAGCCCGGCTCGCTACTGTGTTGGATGGAAGAGCCGGACGGCCGCTTCGCGCACGGTTCTTTTAGGCGTTTAGACTTGGCAGCCCGCAGGCACCAAGGGCCTCCGGCCACAAGCTTGCGAGGCCTGCGACCGGACCGTTCCCCACCCCACACTGGCTGACGCCTCGCGAGCGCGCCCCTCGTCAGGTGAGGATGCGTAACGATATAGCCAAGGTTGCGCCACCTGTCAAGAACAAAGTAAGAACATAACGTTCGCTTGGCCGCCTGCTCCACGTCATCACCGGCCTCGTGCCGGTGATCCCGNCAAGGTTGCGCCACCTGTCAAGAACAAAGTAAGAACATAACGTTCGCTTGGCCGCCTGCTCCACGTCATCACCGGCCTCGTGCCGGTGATCCCGATGGGTTGAGGCGCCGCGCTTCACCGTATCGGGATGGCCGGGACAAGCCCGGCCATGACAGTGAAGGTATCGAAACCGTCACAGAGCAGTTCCCTAAAAGGATGCGGAATCCGTCGCGATTGCCCCAGGTTTTCTATTCGGGCTTCTTGAACCCCTGCTTCGGCGGCAGGGACAGGAGGTATTCCGCCATGGCCCGACGGTCTGCGTCGGACAGGTGAGCCGTGTTGCCCACGACGGCGCCCATCGGGCCGCCGACCGTGTCGAAATTCGGCGTCTCGCCCGTCTTTAACAACGTCGTCAGGTCGTCCGTCGTCCATCCTCCGATGCCGGTCGGATGCGGGGTGATGTTGGGAACGATGCCCCTGCCCTCCGGGTCGGGCCCGCCGGCAAAGCGCCGATCCTCGATGATGGCACCCGCGAGGTTGCGCTGGCTGTGGCATTCAGCGCAATGCCCCGGCCCGTTCACCAGAAAGGCTCCCCGGTTCCAGCTCGCGGGCTTCGACGGATCAGGCCGGAAGACCTGACCGTCCAGGAAGGCGAGCTTCCACAGGCCGACGCCGCGGCGGATGTTGTAGGGGAAAGGCAATTCATGATCGGGCGCGCGCCCTTCGACGGGCGCGAGCGTCATGATGAAGGAGAAGAGGTCACGCAGATCCTCTCGGCTCATCCGCTGATAGCTCGTATAGGGGAAGGCCGGGTAATAGTTGCGTCCGTCGGGAGACGTGCCCTCGCGCATGGCGCGAATGAAGTCCGTGACGCTCCATGAGCCGATGCCATCCTGCTTGTGCGGCGAGATATTCGGCACATGGAACGTACCGAAGGGCGACTTCAGAGCATAGCCGCCGCCGAGCCGCAGCTTGTCGTCCTGGTTGGGCACGGCATGGCAGGAGGTGCAGCCTCCGGCATAGAACAGCGTACGGCCGTTCTCAAGGTTCACGTCCCGATCGAACGCGGCAGGTGTGACGAAATTGGCTTGGCCGTTGCCCCTGATCAGATTGTAGGCCATCGGCGAAGTCAGCCCCCAGAAGCCCAGCGCTCCGACGAGTGCCAGAACCAAAAGACCCACGAGCGCTCTACGCATCGACGCATCTCCAAATGAAACGGGCGGCCCTAGCGCATCGTGCGGACGATGCGCCAGCCAAAAGGAAGAGCATCGGATTGATCCAAAAGTGCAAATCCACTTTTGGGTCCGATGCTCTGAGGCCGCCCATTGTCAGGCTCTCGGTCTTAAGAGCTCTTCTTCCGGAACTCGTTGTGGCAGGTGCCGCAGTTCTGGAGCACCTTCGGCATCTCCGTCTTGAACGAGGCTTCATCCTTGATCGAGGCCATCGCCGTCTGGGCGTCCTGGCTTGCCTTCGCTCCCAACGATTCGAACTTGGCCTTGTTCTCCCAAACAGCCGGCAGAGCCTCGGTCTTGGGCGCATCCTTCGAGTTCTCGGGGAACAGGGCCACGAACTTCACGGGATTTTCCGCAAGCACCTTCAGGCTGGCCTGGACCTTGGCGAGGTCGAACGGCTCCTGGCCGCGCATCATGGCACCGATGGGCCGGGTCTGAGCCCCCATCTGCTTCATGAGACCCTGGCGCTGCTCGACCACATCGCTCTGTGCGATGGCGGCAGTCATCCCGAGGGCCGCGAGGCCGGCGACAAAAATCGTACGCTTCATATCTTATTTCCCTTATGGGCGCGACCGATGGCGTCCCTACGAACCACCGTCAGCGGGCCGGCATTAGCGCATATCTCGTCAAGCTTGAGCACTCTACTTTGGAACACATCTATGTGAGCGACCCGTGCTCTCCGTTCACTCCACGGGCTCGCCCGACACGACCCAATCCTTGAAGCCGCCCTTGTAGTGCTCGCGGATGTCGCGGCCGGCGGCCTGAGCGAATTCGATGGCCCGGACCGAGCGGACGCCCGCCGCACAGGAAAACACGATCCGCTTGCCTTCGGGCAAAGCGGACGGGTCGAAGGCCGAGAGTGGATGGGACACGGCGCCGGGAATGTGCCCGGCGGCGAATTCGTGCGGCTCGCGGACATCGACCAGAACGAGAGAACCTTCCCGAAGCCCCTGCTTGATGGTCTCACGGTCCAGATCGATGATTCTAGGCGCTTCACTCATGGAAATTCTCCCTGCGATGGGTCACTCATACCGGCTTCGCAGGGAGGTGTGCAATCTGGTTGCGGCTTGAAGCATCTCTGTATGCAGAACCGGCTCCAGCCTTTGCGTTCGCCGCTCAGGCGAGAGGCGGAATCCGCAGCACCCAGCCCGGCTGGATCATGTCAGGATCCTTCACCGGCGGGGAGTTAGCCTTGACGATTTCAGTATACTTCGCGCCTTTTCCCTTGCCGTAATGCTTCTCGGCGATCTCCCAGAGGGTATCTCCCTTCTGGACCGTATACATGGTCGAGGCCTGCGACGGCTGCTGGACCTGAAGGTCGCTGGTATCGACTTCGGCCACGCCGTAGGTGTTCCCGAGGGACAGGATGATCTTCTCGGCCTCCTCCTGGTTGGCGGCCTGGCCCGACAGCTTCACCTTGTCGCCTTCGACCTGGATCCCGAGCTTGCTCGCATCGAACCCGTGCCCCTGGACCTCCTGCTGCAGCTTCTCGGGAGTAGCTGCGGCGGCGCTTCCTCCGAAGATCTTGGCGCCTGCCTCCTTGATGAACTTGAACAGACCCATGTCGTCCTCCTCTTGCTCCTGCCCGGCTCACGATGGCCAAGCTGGGGGGAAGACGCGCATTTGCCGCCAGGGTTCCGGTCAGGCCAGATTCGAGAAGACATCGGCCAGCGACGGCAGCCGGTCCTTCAGCCTGAGCAGCGCGATCAGTTCGATTTGCACGATGGCCGTGTCGAATTCCTGCTCGGGATCATGCTGCAAGCGCTCCTCGAAGGCGGCGAGGATCTCGTCCTTCGAGCGGCCCTTCACGGCCATGATGAAGGGGAAGCCGAATGTCTGCCGGTAGGCATCGTTCAGTTTCAGGAAGCGATTGCGCTCCTCCTCGGTCAGGCTGTCGAGACCGGCGGAGGATTGCTCGTTGCGGGAATCGGCCGTGAGATCGGCGAGCTTCAGCCGTCCGGCGAGATCCGGGTGGGCGTTGATCAGCGCCAGCTTCTGCTCGCGCGTTCCCTCCGAGAGCGCTTGGACCATGGCGGCATGGAGCCCCTCGGCCGTATCCTGCCCGGTGGTCAGCCCGGCATCGTAGGTGCGCTCCGCGATCCAGGGCGAATGCTCGAAGATGTCGCCGAAAAGCTCGACGAACAGCACGCGGTTCATGCGGCTCGGCCTGAGGTCGGCCGGACGGTGATGCCTGATCCAGTGACGGGCGATGTCGATGCGGCGCGCCACCCAGACATGCTCATGAGACGCAACGTAATCCAGGAAGCGGGCGAGGGCCGCGGCCCGACCGGGACGGCCGACGAGACGGCAATGGAGGCCGACCGACAGCATCTTCGGCGCCGTGTCGCCTTCCGCGTAGAGCGTATCGAAACTGTCCTTCAGGTAGGCGAAGAACTGGTCGCCCGCATTGAACCCCTGCGGGGTGGCGAAGCGCATGTCGTTGGCATCGAGCGTGTAGGGCACGATCAGCTGTTGCCGGTCGCCGTGCCGTTCCCAATAGGGCAGCTCGTCCGCGTAGGAATCGGCGCTGTAGAGGAACCCGCCCTCCTCCGCCACGAGGCGGTTGGTGTGCTCCGACGTGCGGCCCGTGTACCAGCCGAGGGGCCGCTCCCCGGTGACCTCGGTATGAATGCGGATCGCCTCCTTCATGTGGGCCCGCTCCTCCTCCGCCGAGAAGTCCCGGTAGTCGATCCATTTCAGGCCATGGCTCGCGATCTCCCAATCGGCCTCCTTCATGGCCGCGACCGCCTCCGGATTGCGCATGAGGGCCGTGGCGACGCCATAGACGGTCACTGGCATGTTGCGCTGGGTGAACATCCGCCACAGGCGCCAGAAGCCCGCACGGGAGCCGTATTCGTAGATCGACTCCATGCTCATGTGCCGCTGGCCGAGCCATGCTTGAGCGCCGACGATCTCGGAGAGGAACGCCTCGGAGGCGCGGTCGCCGTGGAGGATGTTGTTCTCGCCGCCCTCTTCGTAATTGATCACGAACTGGACGCAGATCCGCGCCTGGTCCGGCCAGCGCGGATGCGGCGGGTTGCGGCCGTAGCCGACGAGGTCGCGGGGGTAGGTTGTTTCGGGCAAGATCAGCTTCCTCGATAGGTGGAGTAGCTCCAGGGCGAAACGAGGAGCGGAACGTGATAATGCCCGTCGGGCTCTGCGATGGTGAAGCGGATCGGGACGACTTCCAGGAATGGCGGATCGGCGGTCGCCGTGCCGAGCGACCTGAAATAGGCTCCGATCGAGAAGACGAGCTCGTAGGTGCCCGTGCGGAACGCGTCGCCGATCATCAAGGGCGCATCCGTGCGTCCGTCGGCATTGGTCGCGGTTCGCACGATTGAGCGGCGTTGCTCGCCCTCGATGGCGAAAAGCTCGATGGCGACGCCGCGCGCGGGCCGGCCATTGGCGGTATCCAGTACGTGGGTGGACAGGCGTCCCATGAAACCTCGCGGGTGAGAACAGCTTCCGTCGATCCTGGACATTTTTCGGCCCTGTGCCCCGGCGTCAAGCGCATCCATAAGTCTAGTTGCACAACTCATGGGCTTTCGCGACACGGATGCTGTTGAAAAGGCGATAGATCGGGCCTTTCGCAAACGGGAGCCTAGCCCTAGGCTGCGACTTCCTTATCGTTTGAAGGGACTGCATGATCGACCCGCAGATTTCCGAATGGATCAGCCAGCTCATTCGCTGGATTCATGTGATTACCGCGATCGCCTGGATCGGCTCGTCCTTCTATTTCATCCATCTGGACCTCAGCCTCAAGAAGCGCGAGGGGCTGCCGGAAGGCGTCGGCGGCGAGGCATGGCAGGTTCACGGCGGCGGGTTCTACAACATGCGCAAGTATCTCGTTGCGCCCCCCGAGCTGCCGAAGGAGCTGACCTGGTTCAAGTGGGAGAGCTATTCCACTTGGATCAGCGGCTTCTTCCTCATCGTCTGGGTTTATTATCTCCACGCCGACCTCTACACCATCGACCCGAGCGTCCGGGCCCTTGCGCCCTGGCAGGCGCCTGCCATCGGCATCGGCGGCCTCGTGGTGAGCTGGTTCGTCTATGAGGGCCTCTGCCGGTCGCCGCTGGGCAAGAACGGCAACGTCCTCGGAGTTGCGCTCTTCGTCTATATCCTGCTGGCCGCCTTCGCCTTCACCCAGGTGTTCAACGGGCGCGCGGCCTTTCTCCATACGGGCGCGATGATCGCCACCTGGATGTCGGCGAGCGTGTTCTTCATCATCATCCCGAACCAGAAGAAGGTCGTGGCCGAACTCCTGGCGGGCCGGTCGCCCGACCCGAAACTCGGCAAGGAAGCCAAGCTGCGCTCGACGCACAACAACTACCTGACGCTTCCCGTCATCTTCCTGATGCTGTCGAACCATTACCCGCTCGCATGGTCGTCGCGCTATTCGGTCGCCATCATCGGGTTGATCGTGATCGCGGGCGCCGTGATCCGGCACTTCTTCAATTCGCAGCATGCCGGCAAGGGATCGCCCTGGTGGACCTGGGCCCTGGCGGCGCTTTGCATCTGGGCGGCGATCTGGCTCTCGATCCTCGGCAAGCCGGGGAACGCCAATCTGGCGGCGGCTCCCGCGAATGCGACGCCCGCTTCCGTGACGGCCTCCTTCGATGAGGCCGTGCTCACCATCCAGTCCCGCTGCTCCATGTGCCATGCGGCCGAGCCCGTATGGGAGGGCATTACGATGCCCCCGAAGGGCGTTCGCCTCGACACGCCGGAGGAGATCGCCCGCCATGCGGAGATGATCCGCGTCCAGAGCGTGCTGACCCACGCCATGCCGCCCAACAACATCACCGAGATGACCCTCGACGAGCGCAAGGCCGTGGCAACCTGGCTTGCGGCCAAGGACACGGCCACGCGCTGAAGCATCGAGCGCAAAGTGGAAGCCGGTTTTGCGTGTAAAGATGCAAGAAAAACTTAGATCGTCCGGCACCAACAACGAAAACCATCGGAGAACCCAAGTGACCGAACTCACCCTGGAAACGGCCCAGAAGATTGCGACCGCCACCCTCAAGACCGCGCGGGAAAAAGCCTTCAAGCCGCTCTCCGTCGTCGTCTACGACGCCCGGGGCGCTCTCAAGGCGCTCCTCTCGGAAGACGGGACCAGCCTGAAGCGGGCCGAAATCGCCATGGGCAAGGCCTATGGCGCCCTGTCCCTCGGCGTCGGCTCCCGCGCCCTCCACAAGATGGCGACCGACCGCCCCTATTTCATCGCCTCCGCCACCCATGCGGTCGGCGGACAGCTCGTGCCGGTCCCGGGCGGCGTCCTGATCAAGGACGCCCAGGGCCAGATCCTCGGCTCCGTGGGTGTCTCGGGCGATACCTCGGACAACGACGAAATCGCCGCCGCCGGGGGCATCGAGGCGGCAGGACTGGTGTTCGACACCGGGGCCTGAGCCACCCGTCGAACTGCTAAACCTTTACTATCCTTGATGTTTTGCCGCTTTAAGGGATAGTACTGGACATAAACAGTTGATTGATCAACAAATAGGGCAAGGTTACTGCCCTACCGGCTCTGACCGAGATATTCAGAACACTGAAATAAACCAGAAAGGGAACCCCACCGATGTCATCATGGATCAAACGCACGGCTCTCGCCGCCGTCGCCACGGCTGCCCTCATGGGCGCCGCGTCGGCTGAAGTCGTCTACAACCGTGCCAATTCGGGCGAGCCGGAAACGCTCGACACCCACAAGACCTCGACGGTCCAGGAATCGCACATCCTGCGCGACATGCTCGAAGGACTCGTGACCTACAACGCCAAGGGCGAAGCCGTTCCCGGCCAGGCCTCGAAGTGGGAAGTCAGCGACGACGGCAAGACCTATCGCTTCACCCTTCGCGACGGCCTGAAGTGGTCGAACGGCGATCCGGTCACGGCCGAGGACTTCGTCTATTCCTATCGCCGCATCATGGATCCGGCGACCGGCGCGAAATACGCCAACATCCTTTATCCCATCAAGAATGCCGAGAAGATCAACAAGGGCCAGGGCAAGCCCGAAGAGCTGGGCGTGAAGGCGGTCGATCCCAAGACGGTCGAGATCACCCTGGAAGCCGCGACCCCCTACTTCATCGAGCTGCTGACCCATCAAACCAGCCTGCCCGTGCACAGGGCCTCCGTCGAGAAGTTCGGCAAGGACTTCGTCAAGCCGGGCAACATGGTGACGAACGGCGCCTACAAGCTGGTCGAGTTCGTGCCGAACTCCCACATCAAGCTCGCCAAGAACGAGAACTACTACGACGCCAAGAACGTCCAGATCGACACGGTCAACTACTTCCCGACCCCTGACTTCGCCGCCATGGTGCGCCGTTACGAGGCCGGCGAGCTCGACACCACCGACGACGTGCCGGCCGACCAGATGAAGTCGCTCAAGGAGCGCTTCAAGGATCAGGTGAAGCTCGGCCCGTATCTCGGCACCTGGTACATGGTCGTGAACTCCTCCAAGGCTCCGTTCAACGACGTGAAGGTGCGCCAGGCCCTGTCCATGCTGATCGACCGCGAGTTCATCGCCGAGCAGATCTGGGGACAGACCATGCAGCCGGGCTACTCGTTCATGCCCCCGGGCGTCGGCAATTACGGCGAGCCGGCCTACATGAGCTACAAGGACCAGTCCCCGATCGACCGCGAGGACGCCGCCAAGAAGCTCCTCACGGAAGCGGGCTTCGGTCCCGGCAAGCCGCTGAAGGTCGAGATCCGTTACAACACCACGGACAACAACCGGAACACGGTCATCGCCATTTCCGAGCAGTGGAAGCAGGCCGGCATCGAGACCTCCTTCATCAACACGGACGGCAAGACCCACTTCGCCCATCTGCGTGACGGCGGCGACTTCGACGTGGCCCGCTACGGCTGGATCGCCGACTACTCGGATCCGAACAACTTCCTGTTCCTGCTCAAGAGCGACAACAAGGGCTTCAACTACGGCAAGTATAACAATCCGGAGTTCGACAAGCTGCTCGACGACGCGGCCAAGGAGCTCGACCTGACGAAGCGCGCCGACATGATGAAGAAGGCCGAGGCGATCCTCATGAGGGACATGCCCTGGATCCCGATCATGTACTACGGCAAGAGCAACCTGATCTCGCCGAAGATCAAAGGCTTCGTGCAGAACACGCGTGGCGTCTATCCGTCGCGGTTCCTGTCGAAGACGCAGTAAAAATAAATCTGATAAGGGGGGCGGTCTGCGCGTCAGGCCGCCCTATTCTTTTATTGTTATGCTGTAGCATCGGGAGGAGCTTTCCATGCTCTCCTTCATCTTTCGCCGTTTCCTGTCGGCGATTCCGACCCTTTTCATCATCGTCACCATCTCGTTCTTCCTGATCCGGCTCGCCCCCGGCGGACCGTTCGATCTGGAGCGGCCTCTCGAGGCCAAGGTGATGGAAAACCTCAACCGGATCTATCAGCTCGATAAGCCGCTCTTTCAGCAATACCTGCTGTATCTGGGCGCGGTCATGCGAGGCGATTTCGGCCCTTCCTTCATCCTGCGCGACTTCTCCGTAGGTGAACTTTTCGCACGCGGCCTGCCGATCTCGATGACGCTGGGGGCCCTGGCCCTCTCCTTCGCCATCATCGTCGGCGGCACTCTCGGGTCCATCGCGGCCCTGCGCCAGAACAGCACCATCGACTATCTGGTGACGGGCATGGGGGCGCTGGGCCTCACCATCCCGAACTTCGTGGTGGCGCCGATCTTCCAGATCGTCTTCGGTCTAGCCCTTGCCTGGCTTCCGGTCGCCGGGTGGGCGAACGGGAACATCCGCAACCTCATCATGCCGGTGCTCGTCCTGTCCCTGCCGCAGATCGCGGTGGTTTCACGCATGACCCGCGCCGCGATGATCGAGAACCTGCGCTCGAACCACATCCGTACCCTGCGTTCCCTGGGCCTGCCCACCCGGGTGATCGTCGCCCATGCCCTGCGCGGCGCCGCCCTGCCGGTGGTCTCCTATCTCGGCCCGGCCGCGGCCGCCCTGCTCACCGGTTCCGTGGTGGTGGAAACCATCTTCGGCCTGCCGGGCATCGGACGCTACTTCGTCGAAGGAGCGCTCAACCGCGACTACACGCTCGTCATGGGCACGGTCGTGGTGGTCGCCGTCTTCGTTCTGCTCTTCAATCTCGTGGTCGATATTCTCTACGCCCTTATCGATCCGCGCATTCGCTACGAGTGAGATCTCCCATGGCTGAAGGCGCCGTTCTTCCCGTCGAAACCATGACGGGCCCCATCGCCGGACGATCCCTCTGGGCAGAGGCCCGTGGACGTCTCATCCGCAACCGCGCTGCGCTGACCAGCATCATCGTGCTGGGCCTGATTGCGATCGCCTGCATCTTCGGGCCGTTCTTCACGGGCCACCCCTTCGACCGGGTCTATCCCGATTACGTGAAGGTGCCGGCGAGCCTCGAGGCGTACCCGAAGGCCGACCAGATCGAGCCGAACATCGAGCGCATCGGCGCGCGCGTCCGCGCGAAGGCAGAGAACATCGCCATCGACAACGACGTCGTCCACATGACGCTGGTGAGCTCCAGCAGCCGGCCGATCGACGAGCGGCTGCTCGCCTATTTCGAGCGCTCCGACCTGTTCGGCCCCGCCCGCGTCGTGGAGAAGCAGCAGGACGGCCAGCGTCTCGTCGTCGACGTTCCCTTGAAGCGGCAGTACTTCTTCTTCGGCACCGATACGAACGGACGCGATCTTCTCACCCGCACCATGAAGGCGGGCCAGGTTTCGCTCGCCATCGGCCTGCTCGCCACCTTCGTGGCGATCCTCATCGGCGTGATCTACGGCGCGACATCCGGCTATCTCGGCGGACGGGTGGACCTCGTGATGATGCGCATCGTCGACGTTCTCTACTCGCTGCCCTTCATCTTCTTCGTGATCATGCTGGTCGTGTTCTTCGGCCGCAATTTCGTGCTGATGTTCATCGCGGTGGGCGCCGTGGAATGGCTCGACATGGCCCGTATCGTCCGGGGCCAGACCCTTTCCATCAAGCGGCAGGAATACGTGCAGGCCGCCGAGGCCCTGGGCGTCGAAACCAAGGGCATCATCCGCCGTCACGTGATCCCCAATACGCTGGGACCCGTCGTGGTCTACATGACGCTTCTCGTGCCGAAGGTGATCCTTTTGGAGAGCTTTCTTTCCTTCCTCGGCCTCGGTGTCCAGGAGCCCAACACCAGCCTGGGCGTTCTGATCTCGGAAGGCGCCAAGAACATCCAGGGCGCCACCTGGATGCTGCTCTATCCCTCCATCACGCTTGTCGCGATCCTCTTCTGCCTGAACTTCATCGGCGACGGCTTGCGCGATGCTCTCGACCCGAAGGATCGCTGAGATGAAGGACGCAACTATGGCTGAACCCGTTCTCTCCGTCCGGAACCTTCACGTCCGCTTCCGCACCGGCGACGGTATCCTCCATGCGGTGAAGGGCATCGACCTCGACATCAATCCCGGCGAAACCGTCGCCATCGTGGGCGAGTCCGGATCGGGCAAGAGCCAGACCATGATGTCCGTCATGGGACTTCTCGCCTCGAACGGCTGGGCCGAAGGCTCGGTCAAGTATCGCGGCGAGGAGCTGGTGGGCCTGTCTCCCGGCAGGCTCAACAACTACCGCGGCTCCAAGCTCACCATGATCTTCCAGGAGCCGATGACCTCTCTCGATCCGCTCTACCGGATCGGAGATCAGCTTGCTTTGCCGCTCACCACCCATGGCGGATTGAGCAAGGCAGAGGCCCGCAAGCGCGCCATCGAGCTTCTGGAGCTCGTGCGCATCCCGGACCCGGCGCGGCGCATCGATGCCTATCCGCACGAGATGTCGGGCGGCCAGCGCCAGCGCGTCATGATTGCCATGGCGCTGGCCAACAATCCGGACGTGCTGATCGCCGACGAGCCGACGACCGCTCTCGACGTGACCGTCCAGGCCCGCATCCTGGAGCTTCTGGCGGACCTGCAGAAGCGGCTCGGCATGTCCATCGTGTTCATCACCCACGATCTCGGCGTGGTGCGCCGCTTCGCCGACCGCACCTATGTGATGAAGCGTGGCGAGGTGGTCGAAAGCGGCGACACCGACGCCATCTTCGCGGCCCCGAAGCACCCCTACACGCAGATGCTGATCGATGCCGAGCCGACCGGCCGCAAGGAGCCGGTGGCATCCACCGCACCCGTGGTGCTCGACGCGCGGAACATCGCGGTTCAGTTTGCGCTGGAAAAGAGCTTCTTCGGCAAGGCGACGCACGTGCTCCGGGCCGTCGACGATGTGAGCCTGAGGGTTCGCGCGGGTGAAACGGTGGGTGTGGTGGGTGAATCCGGCTCGGGCAAGTCGACCCTCGGCCGCGCCATCCTGCGCCTTCTGCCCGCTTCCGGTCTCGTGCGGTTCGAGGACCGCAACTTGATGCCTCTCGACCGGGGCGGCATGAGGCCCCTGCGGCGCCATCTCCAGCTCGTGTTCCAGGATCCCTTCGGCTCCCTCTCGCCGCGCATGACGGCGGGCGAGATCGTGACCGAAGGCCTGCTCGTCCACGAATCCAGCATCTCGCGCAAGGAGCGCGACCGGCGGGCGGCCCAGGCCTTCGAGGAAGTGCAGCTCGATCCGGCATGGCGCAACCGCTTCCCGCACGAGTTTTCCGGCGGCCAGCGTCAGCGCATCGCCATTGCCCGTGCCATGATCCTGCATCCGAAACTCGTCGTGCTCGACGAGCCGACCTCGGCGCTGGATCGCTCCGTCCAGAAGGAAATCGTCGAGCTGCTGCGCGGGCTGCAGAAGGCCCACGGCCTCGCCTACGTCTTCATCAGCCACGATCTCGCCGTCGTGCGCGCGCTCTCGGACGAGATCATGGTCATGAAGAGCGGCAAGGTGGTGGAGCGCGGCACGGCCGAGGAGATCTTCGAGAGGCCGCATGAGGAATATACCCGCGACCTGATCGCAGCCGCCTTCCTGACCGAGCGCGACAAAGCCGAAGCGGTAACCCAGCCACTGGCTTCCTAACGCTGCTCGATAAGTCTCCTCCCTCTTCGTCATGGCCGGGCTTGTCCCGGCCATCCCGATTGGATGAGCGCCACGCCTCAATCAATCGGGATCACCGGCACAAGGCCGGTGATGACGTGAGGGGGATGGCAGCGCATTTACCGACCAGCCCCTGAGCCTGGAACCAGAACCAATGGCGCGGATTTGACTCGGCGCCATGGCAAAGCTCGCAGCCTATCGCGCCAAGCGCGACTTCACGAAAACCTCCGAGCCGGCGGGCAAGACCTCCCGGCGCCGGGGAGCCTCCTTCGTCGTCCAGAAGCACGACGCCTCCCGCCTGCATTACGACTTCCGCCTCGAACTGGACGGAGTCCTCAAGAGTTGGGCGGTGGCGAAGGGGCCGAGCCTCGTCAAAGGCGAGAAGCGCCTCGCGGTCCATGTGGAGGACCACCCGCTCGATTACGGCGACTTCGAAGGCACGATCCCGGAGGGCCAATATGGCGGCGGCACCGTTCTGCTATGGGATCGCGGGACCTGGGAGCCGGAGGGCGATCCTCACGAAGGCTACGAGAACGGCCGCCTCACGTTCAGCCTCGATGGCGAGAAGCTGCATGGAACTTGGCATCTGGTCCGCATGGCGAAGCGTCCGCGCGAGCGGCAGGAATCCTGGCTCCTGATCAAGGCCGAGGACGGATATGCCCGCAGCGAGGACGACCCGGACATTCTCGACGAGGCGCCTCTGTCGGTGAAGACGGGCCGTTCGCTGGAAGAAATTGCGCCCGGTCGCGAGGCGAAAAGTCCTGCGAAGAAGAAAGCGCCGGCGAAGAAGGCGCTATCGAGACAGGAGGACAAGACCACGAAGCGAGCCTCGTCAAAGTCCAAGGCATCCGAGGATCGTTCGACCGAAGTGGCTGGCGTGCCCCTCACCCATCCGGACCGCGTGCTGTGGGAAGACCAGGGCCTCACGAAGCAGGAACTGGCCGAGTTCTATGTCGGTGTTGAGAAATGGCTGCTGCCACATCTGGTCAATCGTCCCCTCACGCTGATCCGCTGCCCTGGAGGCGCAGAGAAAAAGTGTTTCGTCCAGCGTCATTCCTGGGCCGGCATGAGCTCCTTCATTCATACGGACATGGTGAGCGACGGGACAAGCAAGCAGGAGGTTCTGACAATCCGCGACATTCGAGGCGTCGTTGCCCTCGTTCAGTCGGGCGTGCTGGAAATGCACGTCTGGGGTGCGACCCTGGCCGACCTGGAACAGCCCGACCGGCTCATCTTCGATTTCGATCCCGGCGACGGCGTCGCATGGCCGGCAGTGATCGAAGGCGCGTTCGCCGTCCGCGAACGCCTGAAAAGCTTAAGGCTGGAAAGCTTCGTGAAGACGACTGGCGGCAAGGGCCTGCACGTGGTCGTGCCGCTCAAGCCGGAAGCACCCTGGAAGGATGCTCTCGCGTTCACACGGGACATTGCCGAGGCCATGGCTGCCGACGAGCCGGACCGCTACACGACCACCTCCGTCAAGCAGGAGCGCGAAGGCAGGATCTTCATCGATTACCTGCGCAACAATCGCGAAGCCTCCGCGATTGCCCCCTACTCGACCCGCTCGCGACCGGGCGCCCCCGTGGCGACGCCGATCGCCTGGGAGGAGCTGTCGCCGGATCTCAAGCCCAACGGGTTCACCGTCAAGAACCTGGGCAACCGTCTCGCTTCGCTGAAGCGAGACCCGTGGGCGGAGATGAGCAAGATCGACCAGGTGCTGCCTGAACGCCGCTCATCCAAGCGGACATCGCGCAGGAAATAGGGTTCAGAAGACAGGCGCCTTGATCCCCTCCACCTCCAGTGCCTTCCGGACGGAGGGCCGGGCGAGCACCCGCTCGGCCAGGGCGTTCAGGTTCGGGATGCTGCGTGGCGGGCGCGGCATCCCCCGTCCCCAGCGGATCAGCATGAAAAGGAAGAGGTCGGCGGCGGAGAAGCGCTCGCCGAGGAGCCATGTTTTGTCGCCGAGCTGACCGGAAATCACGTCGAACATGCGGTCGAGGCGCTCTCCGGCCGCCTGCTTGACGGTCGGGGCCGCAGCCTCGTCGATGACGTGCTCGTGCGGATAGAACCAGGCACGGAACTCAACCTGCGGCGTGTTCGTGAGATGGATCATCCACCGGTAGAACGCCGCCCGCTCGGCCGTTCCGACGGCCGGCGCAAGGCCCGCCTCCGGGAACTTGTCGGCAAGGTGGAGGGCGATGGCGGCCGTCTCGAACAGGACCAGGTCGCCGTCGACGAGAACGGGGATGCGTCCGCTGGGATTGAGCTTGAGATACTCGGCGCTCTTCTGGGCGTTCTGCCCGCGATCCACGAGACGCAGCTCGAACTCCGCCCCGATTTCCCGCAGCATCATGTGCGGCAGCAGGCTGGCATTGCCGGGATAGTAGTAGAGTGACAGCATCGTGGCGGCTTCTTCCATGGTGATGGGAAGATCATTGGTAGGCACTGCCGGAATGCCCGTAAAGACCACGCCGGTCACCATCCCAGCCTTCCTTTCCGGCCATTGTGCCCTATCGTCCTGGAGACGTGGAGGATCGGTCATGGCGGATCAGGAACGGACCTTGATGAACAAGCTCCGGATCGAACCCGGCGGGAAGGTTCGGCTGAAGGACTGGAACCCGCGGGACAAGTCGCTCTTCAACGACGAGGAAGAGACGAAGGCAGCGACGGCGGCTCTCGCCAAGGACATCGACATCCTGCAGGACCGGCTCTACGCGGAAGGGTCGCGCGCCCTGCTCGTGATCCTGCAAGGGACCGATACGTCGGGCAAGGACGGTACGATTCGCGGCGTGTTCAATGCGACCGGGCCGTTGGGCGTCTCGGTCCATGCCTTCGGCCCGCCCACCAGGAGCGAGCTGGAGCACGATTATCTGTGGCGCGTCCATGAGGCTGTCCCCAGGCGCGGCACCATCGGCATCTTCAACCGCTCGCATTACGAGGACGTCCTGATCGGCAAGGTCAGGAAGCTCGCGCCGGAAAAGACCATCGAGCAGCGCTACGATCAGATCAACGCGTTCGAGAAGATGCTCGCGGAGAACGGCACGACCATCCTCAAGTTCATGCTGCACATCTCGAAGGACGAGCAGAAAGAGCGGCTTCAGGAGCGTCTCGACGATCCGACGAAGCACTGGAAGTTCAACCCAGGCGACCTGGAGGACCGGCAGCACTGGGACGCGTACCAGGAAGCCTACGAGGTCATGCTTGATCGCTGTTCGACCAAGTGGGCGCCTTGGTACGTCATTCCCGCCGACCGGAAATGGGTGCGCAACGCGGCTATCGCGACCATCGTCAAGGCGACCCTCGAGGAGATGGATCCGCAATATCCGAAAGTCTCCTGGAAACCAGGAGACTTCAAGATCGAATGAGCGCAACGCGCTATTGCTGGATGCCCGGATAGGCCCAGAGGCCCGAGACGCGCATGAGATCGCGGTAGATCACCATCCGCTCGTCCTTGGAGACCTTCGCGGCCTCCTCGAGCGACGGTGCGTCGAGAGCCACGACGGGAAGGATCGGGGCGCTGAGGCCGTACTGCCGGAAAGCATCTTCGAGCAGCGTGCGAGCGCGGCGCATATGGCTGGAGCTCGTCACGAGAATGACCGCATCGGCCGTGTGGCGCTTCAGCAGGTTGGCGACGTTCAACACGTTGCCGACCGTATCCTTCGACTTGTCCTCGATCAGGATACGATCCCGGTCGATGCCCTTCTCCACGAGCCATTTGGTCATCACGTCCCCCTCGGTGACGCCGGCCTGAGGCTGACCGCCCGTGACCATGATCTGGGCCGTCGGGTTGGCGTTCGCGGCCTTCAGCGCCACGTCCAAGCGATCGAGGAGCGGCTTTTCAGCCGTGCCGTCCTTGGCGAGCGCATAGCCGAGGGCGACGATCATCACGCGGCCGGGCACGGTCGGCACGTCCACGTTCGGACGCTCGGCCATGATGGCCTCGGCCCGGGCGAAACGCTGGCGATAGGCCTCCGCCCGCTCGCGGTCGAGAGCGGCCAGAGCCTGATCCGTCAGGGCCGCCTCATCGGCCTGCCCCTCGATCCGCGCGAGCGCCGCGAGCCAGGCCTGCGCATCGAAGGAGGCCGGATTCTTCGCGAGAATGTCCTCATAGGTCGCCCGTGCGCCGGAAAGGTTCTTCTGCAGGATCTGGGACGACGCGACCGCGAAGCGGAAATCGAGACGCTCGGGCGCAAGGGTCGAGGCCTCCGCGAACGCCTTCTCCACCACGTCGTAGCGCCCGTGCAGGGTAATGCCCTTGAAGATTTCGGCTTCCGCCTTCTTCACGTCCCCGCCGGACCAGTAATACTGCATGCCCGTATCGACCAATGTCTTGATCCGGCTCGTATTGCCTTGATCGAACGCATGGGCGGTCACGGGAATGGACAATGCGAGGAGAGCGGCTGCGCCGATGGTCGTGAACTTACGCATCTTGAAGGGCTCCTTGATGTGGCGGCGCATTCAAGCTGGAGCCGACGACAAGCGGATGTCAAACCCTAGAGTTGTTTCCACTGAGGTGGAATCACCTCTCTTCTCTGCTTTGCCGCATTTTTGATGGTGAACCGGACCCACTTCCCCGAAAATGCTCCAGCCCGTCCACAGCCCATGGTGAACTTTCGGATGGTCTTGCCGAGCGAGGGTTTAAGCGCGACAATAATCCTTATGAAAAGCATTCTCGTCCCGATTGAAGACCACGGAATCGTCGAGCCCCAGCTGCGGACTGCCCTGCAGGTCGGCCGGATCTTCGACAGCTATATCGAGGGGATTGCCATCACCCCCGATTATCCGGTCGTCCTGCCGGTGGACATCGCCATCGGCGTTCCCTCCCCCATCACCCCGGAGAACCGGCTCGAAATGGCCCGCGCGTGCCGCGAGCGGTTCGAGGCTTTCATGACCGTGCAGCAGATCGAGCGCGCCTCCGCGGGCCTGCCCGGCCTGGGCTTCGGCTGGCGGCAGGACGGGCTGACGGAAGACGCGTTCCTCGGCGCCTATGGCCGGGTGTTCGACCTCATCGTGGTCGGACGGCCGGACGGCTCGAACGGTCAGACACGCCTCTCCACGGTGGAGGCCGCACTGTTCGAGACCGGGCGTCCCGTCCTCATCGCACCGCCTCAGGCTCCCCGGACCTTCGCCGAGACCGTCGTGATCGCGTGGAACCGGAGCACCGAGACGGCCCGGGCGGTGCTCGGATCGATGCCCCTTCTCAAGAAGGCCCGGCGCATCGTCGTTCTCGAACTCGAAGACTGGGGCGTGCCCGGTCCCTCGGGCGCGGAACTCGCAAAGCATCTGCGAATGCACGATATGCCGGCCGAGGCGATCACGTCGCCCGATCCTTCGAACAGGCCTGGAGAGACCATCCTGTCCGAAGCCGCTGCCATAGGCTGCGATCTTCTCGTGAAAGGTGCCTACACCCAAAGCCGCCTGAGGCAGATGTTCTTCGGCGGCGCGACCAGCCATATCCTCAGCAACACGTCCATTCCCGTTCTGATGGCTCACTGACAGGACAGAGGGCTCCCATGTTCCGAGATGTTGCCGTTGTTCTCGACGAACGCTTCCAGCACCTGTTCAAGGGATCGGCGCGTCTGGAGAAACTGGCGGAAGGCTGCCGTTGGTCGGAGGGTCCGGCCTACTTTCCGGCGGGCCGCTATGTGGTCTGGAGCGACATTCCCAACGACCGCATGATGCGCTTCGACGAGACCTCCGGCACGGTCAGCGTTTTTCGCCATCCGGCCGGGTATTCCAACGGTAATACGGTCGACCGTCAGGGCCGTCTCGTCACCTGCGAGCACGGCAACCGGCGTGTGACGCGCACCGAGCATGACGGCTCCATCACCGTGCTGGCGAGCCAGTATCAGGGCAAGCGCCTCAACTCTCCGAACGATGTGGTGGTGAAGTCGGACGGCTCGATCTGGTTCACCGATCCGGCCTACGGCATCGACTCCGATTACGAGGGTCACAAGGCCGAGAGCGAAATCGGTGCCTGCCACGTCTACCGCATCGATCCCCAGACGGGCGATGTCCGCATCGTCGGCGACGATTTCGTCCGTCCGAACGGCATCGCCTTCTCGCCCGACGAGACGCGTCTCTACGTGGCCGATACCGGCGCGACCCACGTCAAGGACGGCCCGCGCCATATCCGCGTCTTCGACGTGAGTGCAGACGGGAGCCTCTCGGGCGGCAAGGTCTTCGCCACCTGCACGGCAGGCCTGTTCGACGGCTTCCGCCTGGACGACGCGGGACGGATCTGGACCAG
>NZ_QDGA01000003.1 GCF_003347665.1 Microvirga calopogonii | reverse complement strand
CCATTGCCGAGCTGGGTGAAGAGGTCGCCGCACAGCAAGGTTTGGGTCGACTCCTCGTAAACCACGCCGGCATCCCACCCGTGCGGGGTGTGCGGGGTATCGATGTAGCGGATCCGCTTGCCGCCGATGTCGATCACTTCGCCATTCGCCACCACCCGTGGCGGTCGATCCGACATGTCGTTCAGCGACACCAGGCATCCCGTCATCCCATGCGCCACCTGAGCGTCCGGGGCAGCAGCCAGCCATTCGTTCATGGCGCCGCATTCGTCGGCCTCGTAATGGCCGAACGTGATCCAGCGCAGGTCCTGAACCGGCATGATCCGGGACACGGCTTCGGACACGAGCGGGAACATCTTTCGCAGCCCCGTGTGGAACAGGAGCGGTTCGTCGCCGCGCACGAGGAAATGGTTGAAGGTGAAGCCGGTCGGCGGGGCGATATCCGGCACGAACACGGAAATCCGATAGATGCCGTCGGCGATTTCGCTGATGTTGGGTCCCATGACTTTCTCCACGCGATCATCTTGGTGGGTGCCACCGGCCGGACTGGGCACGGTGGACAGCAGTCACATTTGAACGTACAATAGCGTGCAGTGAAATCGGCAGATGGTCAATATGGCGGCACCATGCGGTGTGCCGAAACACACATGACCCGGACCTACACCCTCAAGAAGCGTGCGGAACAGCAGGCGGAGACCCGGCAGAGGATCGTCGAGGCGGCTGTGGACCTGCACGGCACTGTCGGTCCGGCTCTCACCTCGCTCAGCATGATAGCTGAGCGAGCCGGCGTTCAGCGGCACACGCTCTACGCCCATTTTCCCTATGAACGGAGCCTCTACCTCGCCTGCTCAGGGCTCTCATTGGAGCGCGATCCCCTCCCCGACGCCGCAGCCTGGCGCACGATCGAGGATCCGCGCGAGCGTCTCCGGGTCGGCCTCGATGCGGTTTATGGCTGGTATGAACGCAATGCCGATCTGGCCGCCTGCGTGCTGCGGGATGCCGAGTACCATCCGTTGACGAAGGAGATCGCCGCGTTGCGGTACGGCCCGTTCATGGCCGCCTATCAGGAGGTACTTGGAGCGGACCTGACGATAATGCAGAAGACAATGCTGAGGCTGGCCCTGAGCTTCTTCACATGGCGGACTCTGGCGCGAGAAAGCAACCTCGATAAGGACGCAGCGGTTAGAGCCATGGTCCAGGCGATCTATTGCGCTAAGGCGGCTTAAACAAGCGCAATATCGCAGCCGTGAACATCAAGCCCAACCTGGCTCCTACGGGACCCGAGGCCAGGTCTGGAGGATTTCCGGGTCTGGTTCCGGTGGTGCTCGCTTGTCCTTGACGCGTGTCCCGATTCCGACGAAGCAGAGAAGCTCTTCGTTATCCGTAAGAGAGAAGCTCTTCGTTATCCGTAAGACTGAATGCACGGCGCATGGCCTGCATCGCCACCTTGCGGCCCCTTCCAGCCATTGCCCCATAACCCAAGAGATCGGTTGCCAAAACCACATAGCCCAGGGCAGCCCCGGCTGATGCACACTGCTCGATCTTGGGACTTCGTCGGTGTCCTGCAAGCGGGATATCACAGCCACCAGGACCGGCGCATGAAAGGCCCTCTCGCGGACCCGTTCGAGCTTCTCGCCGCCGATGTTCGGATCGAGTTCCCGCTCGGCCACTTCGAACACATGGGCCAAGGCCTCCCTTGCATCGGATGCGATTGCGAAAAACGGGATGGCTTAAGATGCTGGTTGTCGGGTGCCCGGCACGCAGCTTTAACCAGTTGCTGGATCACATCCTCGGACGGGTCCGGCTCCACCATGTGCCGGGGTGGCGTGGAACGACGAATCCCCATTCGCCGAAGGAGAGCCAATCCATCCGCATTCTGACCAGGTGTGTTGGTACCAGCGCGCAGAAGGCGGCGCAAGCGGCGAAGACCAAGCCGTTCGCGTCCTCAGTCGCGATGAGCCGAAGCCCGGATCGAAGCCAAGTCAACATAGCGGGCCAGGATTGGCGATAGAGGCACCTGGACGAGGGTTTCTCTCGGGTCGGCTTCCTCAATGGCAGGCTCGGAAAACATGATCTTGTTCATTGATATGGAATGCAAGTTGCCGAAGCTCAAAGGTCGCCTTCTGCCACGGGGCAGACGAAAGCCGAACTTCCGCAGTCACAAGTTGGGCTGCCCTCTATCAGGTCACATCTAAAGGCTCAGTTTGACCCCATGCGGGCATTCACAATCTCTGCCTGAGGCGGCGACCGCGGCACACAGCGCACCGACTTGATGCCACGTCAGCCGAGTGGCACTTGGTGATAGTGTACAAGGGCTCCGTGCCGCTGTGCTCAACTCTGGCACCCAGTGGAAGTTCGTCCATCGTGTACTCAGGGCACATGACAAGGTCGGGAGCATGCGTCCTGGGTCCCCAATCATTCCAGCGCCCTGAATATTGTAATGGGGATCGCTCCGGTTCTAGGGAATGAACACAGAGCGGACGCAACCGTCCTCCTTGTGCTTGAACATGGCGTAGCCACGCGGTGCATCTTCGAGCGAGAAACGATGTGTCGCCAGGAACGATGGGTTCAGCTCTCCCTTCTGGGCATGGTCGAGCAGGCGGTCCATGTAAGCCTGCCCATGCTGCTGGGCCGTGCGCACCGTCAGGCCCTTGTTCATGATGGCCCCAATTGGAAACTTGTCCATCACGCCGTAGACGCCCAGGATCGAAAGTGTTCCCCCTTTGCGGCAGGCCAGGATTGCCTCGCGTAGCGCTTGGCCGCGATCCGTGTGCATGTACATGAGCTGCTTGGCGCGGTCGTAGGCGTATTGCAGACCGGTGCCGTGCGCCTCCATGCCGACCGCGTCGATGCAGGCATCGGGACCCCGGCCGCCTGTCATCTCCTTGAGCACCTCCAGGACGCTGTCGACCTCCTCGTAGTTGATGGTCTCGGAGCCGACATGCTCGCGGGCCATCTGCAGCCGCTCAGGCAAGCGGTCGATCCCGATCACCCGCTCGGCCCCCATCAGGAAGGCGCTCCTCTGGGCCATCAGGCCGACGCCGCCGCAGCCCCACACAGCCACGACGTCGCCGCGCTGAATGTTGCAGAAATCCGCTCCCATGTAGCCGGTCGGGGCAGCATCGGAGAGAAACAGCACCTGCTCGTCCGGCAGACCATCCGGCACCTTGAAGCAATCATTGTCGGCAAACGGCACGCGCACATACTGGGCGTGCGCTCCGGCGTAGCCGCCGAACGCGTGGGTATAGCCGTAGATGCCGGCGGTCGGATAGCCGAAGATGGGCTCCTGCAGCTCGGGCTTGGGATGGGTGTTGTCGCACAGCGAATAAAGTTTGTTCTTGCAGTACCAGCACTGGCCGCAGGTGATGAAGGACGGCACCACGACCCGATCCCCCTTCTTGACCTTCTTCACTTCGGGCCCGACGTCCTCGACCACGCCCATGAACTCGTGACCGATCACGTCACCGGCCTTCATGGTCGGGATATAGCCGTCGATGAAGTGCAGGTCCGAGCCGCAGGTGGTCGACATGGTGACCCGCAGGACACAGTCATGCGGATTGACGATCTCGGGATCCTTGACGGTCTCGACACGCAGATCGTTGACGCCGTTCCAGATGAGCGCACGCATGAGAAGCCTCCTCGTCAGCGAGGGTCGGGCCGAGCCGCCGGCTGGCGCTCGGTGGTCGGGATCTCGCCGGTTTGGACGAGGGCCTTGAAGTAGTGCAGCGACTTGCTCGCAAGCGCGGCCGGCACCGTATTGCCCAGAATCTGGGTGGCGATCCGGCCGAGCATGCCACCGGGCGGATCGAGGCTGGCGCGCAGGACCACTACCGTGCCGCGGTTGCCCGCAGCGGGACGGAAGCGCACGGACGCTTCCCGGATCAGAGCGGCCCCGCCTTGTGCCTCCCAGCGCATGAACTCGCCCGGCCGGTCATCAGCCAAGCGCATGTCCCAGGAGCCAAGATTGGATCCGGCGCTCCAGCGTGTCTGCCCGTCACCCGTGGACTGGACGTCGGCAAAGGGCGCCATGATCCGCCTCATGGTTTCCGGATCGCGCCAGCGACGGTAAAGTTCGTCCGCGGGAACGTCCTCGATCGTAATCGAGCGCTCGACCTCCGGCTCGTGCCCCGCAGCCGATCGCCGGTTCGGACCTGTTTTGGTCCGGCGCCCGGTGTCGCGCATTTGGGCGTCGATCAGACCGATGGCGGCCACGCCGGCAGCGGCCGCGAGGGCAAGTCCAACCATGCCAAGGCTCGAACTGCGCCCGCGAGCATCCTGTCGCCACTGCCGTTCACCCGACCAGGACTGCGCGGCGCCCGTTGCTTGAGGGCGAGCCGCACTTTGGCCACGATCCCGTTGGGGCCGTCCATCGTGTTGGTCCGTCATGGCACACCTCGGTGGCGTTGAGGGACTTCGTTAGCGCCCCGCCCGATGAAATCGGATGGGCTGACGCTAACAATCGTCGTTCTGCGGAACTCGTGGAGGGTAACAATCGTAAGGACCTATACGCACACCGGTCGATTCCTGAGGGAAGATACGTGGCTGCAAACCAATCAATGTGGGCTGGCCTCCATCAGCCCGCACTTACGTCACAAAGCAGCCAATGCGGTCAGGTGCGGCAGGATTGGCCAAGGAAGACGCGCAGCCGTGGTCCCGTTTTGGGAAGCCGCCCTCGCAAACGTTAAGTTTCGTCGGGAAGGCCGCTCATGACGTATTTCGAGGAAGAATGGAGATGAGCGTGGCGGAAGCTATTCCCGGCGGCGGTATCATGGGTGAACACGTACGAACCCATGACTGGGCTGCCACGCCCCTCGGGCCAGCAGAGACTTGGCCGCAGTCGCTGCGCACCGCGTTGAGCATCATGCTGAACTCCGCCTTCCCGACCTACCTGGCCTGGGGGCCGGAACTGACGAGCTTCTACAACGATGCCTACATTCCAATCATGGGTGATAAGCCGAACGGCATCGGGCGGCCGTTCCCCGAGGTCTGGTCGGAGGTATGGGACACCATCGGTCCCATCACCAATCGGGCCATGCACGGCGAGGCCAGCTACTTCGAGGACCTGCCGCTGACGCTCATGCGCAGAGGTCATCCCGAGGCAACATGGTTCTCGTTCTCCTACAGCCCCATTGGGGATGAGACGGGCGGGGTTGGCGGGATCCTATGCACTGTCCATGAGACCACCGAGCGTGTCCGCGCCGAGACTGCCCTGCGCCGAAGCAAGGCGCGTCTCCAGGCCGCCATCGATCTCGTCGATGTCTCACCCTACACGTGGGACCCGGCAACCGGGGCGCTGGACTGGGATGCTCGCCTGAAGGCCATGTGGGGCCTGTCTCCGGAAGCGCCCGTCTCCCTGGATGTATGGATGTCTGGCATTCATCCTGAGGACCGAACTCAGGTCGAAACTGCTCTCGCCAGTTGTGTCGATCCCACAGGGGATGGTGTCTACCACGCTGACTATCGCGTCATCGGGATTGAGGATGGAATCGAGCGCTGGATCTCCACCCATGGCCAGACCACCTTCGAGAATGGCCAGCCGGTGGGGTTCACTGGAGCTGCCCTTGAGATAACAACACGCAAGCGGGCCGAAGCAGCCCTGCGTGAGAGCGAGGAGCGCTTCCGGCAGTTCGCCGAGAACTCCAGCAGCACGCTTTGGATCCTGAACTTCAAGACGATGAACCTCGACTACCTGAGCCCAGCTTTCGAATCCATTTGGGGCGAGCCGCGGGAGGGAGTGCTCGGCGATCCCAGCCGTTGGAACCGCATCCTCTATCCGGATGATCGAGAACGCGCGCGAGGCGCGCTTGAACACGTCAGACTAGGCGAAATCAGCACCGAGGAGTTTCGCATCATCCGGCAGGATGGGGTCGTGCGTTGGATCCGGAACACCTTTTTCCCCATTCGCGACGCGCAGGGCCAGATCCGTCGAGCCGGTGGCATTGCCCAGGACATCACCCGACAAGACGGGCGTTTCGTGTATGTGGTCGATGACGAAGAGGCCACCCACCGAGGTCTCTCCCATTTACTTCGCGAGGCCGGCTACAGGGTCAGAGTCTTTTCGTCCGGCAAATCCTTCCTGGAGGCGGCTCCGGCTCTCGCGGCTGGTTGCGTCGTTCTCGACATTTGCCGGTCTGGCGCTGGTGGTCTGGTCATTCCGAGGGAGCTCAAGGCCCGGCGCATCGGCCTGCCGGTCATTGTTCTGGGCGACGCCAACGGCGACGTGACCTTTGGGGTGCAGGTCATGAAGGCTGGAGCCGTGGACTTCCTGCCGGTCCCGTATGACTCGGACCAGCTTCTGGCCGCAGTGGCGTCGGCCTTGGCCAGCACCCATGAGGAGGATGAGCAGAACCAGGAGGCAGAGCGGGGGCGGCGTCGGATTGCCGAAATGTCGGAACGCGAGCGCGAGGTCCTGGCAGGCTTGTTGGCCGGCAAGACCAACAAGGAAATTGGACGGGACATCGGCCTCAGCCCTCGGACGGTAGAGACCCATCGGGCTCACGTCATGCAGCGGCTTGGCGTACAGACCCTGTCTCAAGCCGTGCTGGTCGCAACCTCCGCAGGGTTCGAGTCGCCCAGCCCGGGGCCGAAGGTGCCTCAGGTGTCAGACAAGCCCGAAACCTGACCGCCCAGCAGGAATGTCCCGCTCAGATTGCTGTTCTCGCTAGAGGTCGGCAGCGCGGGAGAACCGCGCCGCGTCGAAACGGAGCGTAATGTCCCTCAGGGATTATCCGCAGCACTTCCCCTCAGCGCAGACGTTCAAAAGGCCACGAGCCCTGACGACTATCCCCGCAGAGATCTGCCCGTGCCGTAACGAGTTGCGGACGCGGAAGCCTCTGCATCTTCGTTGAACAAGAGGAGGAGGAAGGCATGCGAGCCCTCGTTTGGCATGGCAAGGAAGATATTCGCTGCGACACCGTCACTGACCCCGAGATCGAGCAACCGCGCGACGCCATCATCAAGGTGACGAGTTGCGCCATCTGCGGCTCGGATCTTCATCTGTTCCATAATTTCATTCCAGCCATGCTGCCCGGTGATGTCATGGGGCACGAGATGATGGGAGAGGTCGTTGAGGTCGGGCCCGAAGCGAGGGGCAAGCTCAAGAAGGGCGACCGCGTCGTTGTCCCGTTCACGATCATCTGCGGCGAGTGCGATCAGTGCAAGCGCGGCAACTTCTCGGTCTGTCAGCGGAGCAACCGCAAGAAGGATCTCGCCGACAAGGTCTTCGGTCACGCGACGGCGGGCCTGTTCGGCTACACGCATCTGACCGGCGGCTATCCTGGCGGGCAGGCCGAGTATCTGCGCGTTCCGTTCGCCGATGCGACCCACATCAAGGTGCCGGATGGGATCCCGGACGAGAAGGTTCTCTTCCTCGGTGACATCTTCCCGACCGGCTGGCAGGCGGCGGTCCAGTGCGACATCCAGCCGACGGACACAGTGGCGATCTGGGGTTGCGGTCCCGTCGGTCAGATGGCGATCCGCAGCGCCATTCTGCTTGGTGCCAAGCAGGTGATCGCCATCGATCATTTGCCGGAGCGCCTGGAAATGGCGGAAGCCGGCGGCGCCATCACCATCAACTTCGATGAAGAGAGCGTGATCGAGCGTCTGAACGAGCTCACGGGTGGCGAGGGTCCGGAAAAGTGCATCGACGCCATCGGGATGGAAGCCCATGTCTCGCCCTCCATGCCGGATACGGTCTACGACCGCACCAAGCAGATGCTGGGAGCCGAAAGCGACCGGCCGCACGTCCTTCGTGAGATGATCTACGTCTGCCGCCCGGCCGGGGTGATTTCGATCCCCGGTGTCTATGGCGGGTTGGTCGACAAGATCCCGATGGGTCAGCTGATGAACAAGGGGCTGACCCTTCGCACCGGGCAAACGCACGTCAACCGTTGGACCGATGACCTTCTGCGCCGCATCGAGGAGGGGCAGATCGATCCATCGTTTGTCATCACCCACACGGTCAGCCTCGATGAGGGACCCGAGATGTACAAGGTGTTCCGCGACAAGCAGGACAGCTGCATCAAGGTTGTTTTGAAGCCCTAAAGAACCGGGAGAGAAGACATGGCTTATTACATCTCGAACATCGCCCGGTCCAAGGGCGACCCGAAGGTCCTCCGCTCCGGCCCCAGCTCGCTGGGCGGGGCCGACCGATTGGCCAAAGCGTTGGGCTGGTACAGCATCGGCCTGGGCTTAGCGGAGCTGATCGCGCCGGAGCGCTTCACCCGGGCTCTTGGCATGGAGGGCAAGGAAGGCCTCGTCCGGGCCTATGGCGTTCGCGAACTTGGGCATGGCATCGTCTCGCTCTCGCCCGACAAGCACGTCGGATTGTGGAGTCGCGTCGCCGGAGACGGACTCGACATCGCCACCCTGATGACGGCCATGCGGCATGATAATCCGAAGCGCGACAATGCCAAGATTGCTCTTGCGGCGGTGCTGGGAGTGACGCTGCTCGACATCATCGGCGCGCAGGCGGTCACGGCCCGCCACAGCCGCCCCGGTGGCCGGCCACGCTCCTACCGAAATCGGACGGGCTTCCCGCAGGGTGTCCAGGCCGCGCGAGGCGCCGCCAAGGACTTCCAGGTGCCGCCCGACATGCGTGCCGCTCCACCCCTCGCAGCGGTGTCCGATCGTGCCCCGCAAGAGAGGGCGCGTCCTCACTGACCGAACGACGATACGGCTGCGCTCGAGCGGCGTTCACGCTGCGAGGGGGCAGCCGTATCCCACACGATCATTGCCGCATGATGGAGGCGAACATGCCCAGGCTCACACCGGTGACCCTGCTTTTCGGAACGCTCTTGGCCACCACATCCATGGCACAGCAGAGTGCAGCCCCATCTCAGGGTCCGGCGCAACTGCAGCAGGTCGCCAGTTTTGAACATCAGGTGACCGGAGTGACCGTGTCAAAGGACGGGCGCATCTTCGTCAACTTCCCGCGATGGACGGAGGATGCACCGATCTCGGTGGCGGAGGTGACGCGCGACGGCCAGGTCAAACCCTACCCGGATGACGAGTGGAATTCCTGGCGCAATGCCAAGAAGAACCAGGTGTCCGCCGGCGACCACTTCGTGTGCGTCCAGAGCGTCGTGGCCGATGCGCACGGCAATCTCTGGGTCGTCGATCCGGCCGCGCCAGCCACAGCATCCGTTGTGCAGGGAGGGCCCAAGCTCGTCAGGATCGATCTGAAGTCGAACAAGGTCGCGCAGGTGATCCGGTTCGACGAGACGGTCGCCCCGCAGGGCAGCTACCTGAACGATGTGCGGTTTTCGCCGGATGGGCGGCATGCCTATCTGACCGATGCCGGGGCCAAGGGTGCACTCGTCGTTGTGGATCTGCAGAACGGCAAGGCTCGACGCGTCCTTGACGGCCACCCGAGCACCCAGCCGGAAAAGGATGTGGTGGTGAAGACCGATGGGCAGGAGTTGCGTCGGCCCGACGGGCGCGGGGTCGAATTTGCCGCTGACAGCATCGCGCTCTCTCCTGATGGGCGCACGCTCTATTGGAAAGCCCTTACAGGGCGGACGCTCTATCGCGTCTCGACGGATGCCTTGGAGAACTCGCGTCTGTCCGAGAAGGATCTCGAAGCTCGTGTGGAGCGTGTCGCCGGGACCGAGCCGACGGACGGGCTTTGGATCGATGGGCGCGGGCGGCTTTATCTGAGCGCGATTGAGCAGGATGCCGTGAAGGTCCGCGATGGGGATCGCATCACCACCCTTGTCCAGGACAAGCGGCTGCGCTGGCCCGATACATTCTCGGAGGGACCCGACGGGACGATCTACATCACCAGCTCTCGCATTCAGGACATGAGCTGGTTCAAACCGGAGAGCGGTCCGCGCCTTGAGACGCAGCTGTGGCGCATCGAGCCCGGACAGAACGGGGAGGCCACCGGCTCGACCGGACAGCCCCAGCGCCCCTGACCGAGCAGTTGGGATGACAGGAGGCCTGCCATGATAGGGCGACTGGAGCAGGGCCTTGGGATACTGCTGATCCTGATCATCTTGCTCGATATTTTCCTGACCGTGCTCTACGCCCGGATCGGCACCAGCATTATCGGATCCAGGGTCGGGCACTTGGTCTGGTCCTTTGCCGTCAATGCCTCGACGGTTTTCGGCTCCAGACGGGGCGCGGCTCTGTCCTTCTGCGGTCCGGTCATCCTCGTGCTGCTGGTTGGGGTCTGGGCTCTCGGGCTGACGCTCGGGGCGGCATTGATCATGCACCCGGAACTCGGCACGTCCATCCGCGCCACCAACGGCGAGACGCCCACCGACTTCGTCACCGCGATGTATGCCGGGGGAACCAGCATGGCGATTGTCGGGGCAAGTGATTTCACACCACACACGAGCCCGATGCGGCTGCTCTTCCTGTTCAACTCGCTGATCGGCATGTCGGTGATGTCGCTGACGCTGACCTATCTGATGCAGGTCTATACAGCGCTCCAGCGGCGCAACGTGCTGGCCATGAACCTTCATTTCCTCTCAGGGTGCACAGGAGATGCCGCCGAGTTGCTGGCACGTCTCGGACCTCAGGGGCAGTTCAGTGGCGGCTACACGAACCTGTCGGAAATCGCTGTCGAGATGACCCAAGCCAAGGAGGCACACCACTTCTACCCGGTGCTGTTCTATTTCCGCTTCAGCGACCCATACCACTCGGTGTCCCGTTCCACGCTGGTCGCCCTGGACACGGTGAGCCTGATCAAGAGCGCCTTGGATGATCAGAAGGACCGCTGGCTGAAGGAGGCGGGAGCCGTCGCGCAGCTGTGGGAAGCATCAATGATGCTGGTCATCACCTTGGAGAACACCTTTCTCCCTCATGGGGCCCCGGAACGGGAGGCTCAACCGGACCAGCAGACCCGAGACCGCTGGCGAGCACGCTACCGCGCTGCCCTGTTTCGCCTTCAGCAGGCGGGGATCGAGATCACGGCTGACGGGCAGGCCGGTGCCGAGGCCTACATCGCCTGCCGAATGCAATGGGACCATCACATCACAAACCTGGCCCCCTCCATGGCTTACAGAATGGAGGAGATCGATGCCGCAATGAGCCGTTTAGGATCGAAGGACCGCCTGAACGAACCCGGGCTCCGCCTCCACGTGGCCGAATAGCGGGAGCTGATCCGATGGGGGCAAGAATGCCACTCAGCGAGACGGCCTGCGAGATCCTTGGGTTCTTTCGCGAGACACACCGAAAGCCCGGCGCCCGCATGACAATGGCAACACTGGATGCGCACTTCGGGACAGATCCCGCTGTTGCCGTGGCCATTTCCCTAACCATCTGCTCTTTCGCCTCACCCAGACAATGATCGGAATACTGGAAATTTCCGGAAAAGGGCCTTGGTACGTCTGACGAAGCGGCGCCGATGACTTGTTGCTTCGAATGTTTCTCCACCGGCCGCAAATCAGGTTCGGCAAGCAAGCCGAACGAGACACAAACGCAATAGAAAACACGAGATCTGTCACGCGATTGAAGACAATCCATGAGCCGTTGGGTAAGCTGAAACGCTTTGAACTGAGGCAGCAACTAACCTGAATCGAGTTCGATCGAAATGAATCGAAAATGGCTGGGAACTCATCCCTTATTTTCTGGGCAATTCCGCATTCGGCGCAGTCGATTTTCAGTCGAAATTCTCAGTTCCGATTCTTCCTTCTCACCAACTCCGAAGCTGGTTTCATCAATTTCGGGTCTGAGTACGAGGATTCGGAGTCCGAGATTTTCGCGTTTCGTTAGCTCCATAACCATCGATTTGAAGAAACAACTGTCCTGTCCGAACAGTATCTTTCTCGGGATATGACTTCTTGTGGAACGCATAGTCCCCTGAAATTTCACCACGCCAGTACCGCTCCCGCCTCTGTTGACGTCTCGCCTCCTCGGCTAGCGCAGCCTCGGTCGGCTCAATCTGCCGGCCCTTCTCAGCACGAGAACCTGCAAGAGTGTCGAGGATTGCATTTGCTCTCTCGATGGACTGGATACCGACTTCAATGCCGCATAACCCTTCGCCAAAAGCTCGCACGACATCGTCATCCTGTGCAGAGCGGCTACGTAACGCCTTCGCAGTTGGACGAATAGTTGGGTGAATGTCACCCGTAGATTTTTTTCGGGGAACGGCTCCAAGTGTGGTGTGAAGACTTTGCGCTCTGCGGTTTTACGCTCTGCGCGTTCCGCTTTATGGCGCATGACAAGTTCACGGACAGGCTCTGGAAGTTGTGTGAGACTACCGATGATCTCAATCCGATCGAGACCTGGATCATTTACCTCCACAAACAGTGCCTGCTTGACCTTCGATCCGACCTCGATTTTTGCCCAATATCCGCGAGGCGGAGTGGGAACGCGATGCCGGTCACAGATCTTGCCTGGACCGACATCAGAGATCTGAAACTCAGCTGCGACCTTCGTCACCGGCTTGCTCCAGAAAGGATCATACAAAGCACGGCGTGTCAGTTGCATATCGAAGTCAGCCCAAGGCTTCTCATACCGCCTCTCGATACCTTTAAGCGGTTGATCAGTGGCTCCAGGTCAGATCTGGAGGCTCGGGATCCAGTTCCTCCTGCTCCAGCGTGAATGGCCGCTCACATGACAGGTACTCCGCCAGACTCTCGATAGCACTTCCAGGAGATGAGCCTGCTCGCATAATAGGCCTATCCGACCGAGTTCCCCGCGTCTCGGCGAGGTCGCGGGACATCAGGTGTGGCTTGAGTCCCGGGATGATCCGTTCCATCGTTTTGAAAATCTCGATCCCCCCAGCATCGATGTCTGACCAGTGGAACCGTGGGACCTCCATGGGAATCTGCGGCAGTAATACGGCCATAGACTTCCTGAAACCGAGCGAGGGCTGACCTCCGGTGTAGATGACGAGGTCATTAGCATCGCGGTTCGCCTCAGTGGCGTGACGATGAAACGACACGAAGTTTTCAATTGTGAGAACGGCCCTCGGACGGCGCGACAGAGACAGGGTCCCAGCCGCCTGGTGTGGAATTGCTATGTATGGGACTGTTAGAGGAACAGGGACGTCGTCCAACGCGACGGGCCCCGAGACATGGAATGGGACCGACACCTTATCTAGACCTATGGCCGAGAGCGCCTCCCTTGGCTTCCCCGAAGGGACTTCCATGACGAAGGAGATAGCCCTCAGGAGGGCAACCTCATATCGCTCGACAATCTTGCTCGCTCCGCCGATACGCCGCGAGAATGTCCGGTAGTCCAGGTTCTCATGGTCTCCCCGGCTTATGGCATCAGCCATGTTAAGTAGCGCGTCGATCATCGACATATTGCCAACAGAGATACCGTACCAAGCACGGTTTCGGGACCATGTGCTCTCTACTTCCGAGATGAGTTTAATCTGCCATTCCGGCCGACTGACCTGCTTGTAGCTATCCAGAGTCTCGCGGACACGGTCGGTACTAGGCTTCCGATCTAGATGGCGGTAGAGGGCGGGTGAATCCAGGAGCGTCGCGTGACTGATCGTCCCGCGGTCACGTCGAACCCCGAATTTCAAGGCTACAGTGCCTGCCTCCGCGGCTTTCTTCAGTCCCTGCTCGAACTCGTCCGCTTCCCGAGTCGTCGGAAAAGTGGAACGATCAATCTTCACGAGGAGTCGCTTGGCCGCAGGATTTGCTTCAAGCCTATCCAAGAGGTCGTGCAGAGCGGCTTGGGCCGTTGTAAACTTCCTGCCCATGCTACTCGGCTGCCGAGAGCAGACTCTCTACTTGTTCGCGGCTGTAGCGGGACGGGTCAATAGCGGCGAGTTCGTCGCGCGTACGCTGCTTGATCATATCCACCTTCGCGAATGACTGATCTCCAGATTTCCAGATATCGACGATACTATGGGCGTAGCGTTCCATGGAACGACGTCCCCCATCGGGACCGCAGATCAGGAGTTGTAATCCAAGCTCAAGGCAGAACTGTACGACCTGAAGCCTAACCTTCTCGTCCATGTTCGAAAATGCCTCGTCGAACACGGCAAGGCATAGGCCCCCCTCATCCTCACCGAGGCGGGATCGAGCGCCCCCATAGTACACAGATGACAATGCAGCCAGCAGCGTCACGTAGTACGGCGTCTGCAATTCGGCTCCAGATCCGGTGTATTTACGTTGCGACCAGGTGACGACGCGTCCTGTGTTCTGGTTTTTGATCTCGATCTCGAAAACGAAATAGCGCGTATAGTCTTCGAAGGCAGCGATATCGACATTGTCCGCGAGAAGCACGGCTTCCACGATCTTCAGATCCTCAGCCATCTTATCGTCGCTGTCGACCTCTCCTTTGAACAGGGGTTGGTTGGTGCGCTCTAGCTCACGCTGTCGCTCAACGATCCGGTGGAAGGGTTCGTAACCGGGGGCCCAGGCTGCCTTGATATCGTAGACTTCTTCAAGGAGAGTATATTTCTTCAAGACGTCGCGGACATCCATCAGCTCGCTCCGCACCTTGGCGAAACGCGCCGCCAGTTCGTTCACGAAGCTATTTCTAAAGATGTCATTAGTCCTAGCACGGGCATCGTTTAGCTCTTGCTGGTACTGCACCAGGGTCTCGTTCTCGATCTCCTGGACGCGCTCTATGGCCCATGGGCGGACCTTAGAAAGGAGGACGGTGAACAGATTTGCCGTCTCAAAGAGGTCCTCGGCACCCATGGCGGTGATGCAGGCGCGAGCCTTATCACGCCCCTCCGTGCGCAGTTCCACCGCCTCATCATGAGCATTCTTGCTCCGTTCCTCGGCATCCTCAGCGAGGGGAATTAGGCCCTTTACGTGCTTGCGACGCTCGATAAATGTCCTCAGGCATTCCGGTACTGTATAGTCCTTTCTGCCGCGCCGGAAAATTTGGAGTTGGCCCTCCGCGTGCTGTTTTGATCCCATTGTACGGCTGCCGGCTCCGATTGTATCGGAAGCTTGTCTGATCTCTAGCTCAAGGCTCCAAGACTGTTTCTGCAACTCGTCCCGCTCTGCTACTGACGCCTTTAAGCCGCCCTTCAGCTCTGACAACTCCTCGTCAATGTCCGAGACATCGGCCTTTGACAACTCCAAGATCTCAGCCGAGAGCAGCATGCGTTGCTTGTCGATCTTTGCCGTCTTATCGGAAATCTCTCGGAAGAACACAGGGTGGCCATCATCGCCACGGGTAAGCCCTTCGGACCACACCCTGAACTGCGTCACAGCTACATCGAGTTTTTTCAGGAACTCGAGTTCGCGGCTCAGTATGCCATTGATATGGGCATTGACCTTCTCCAGCTTTGCAGCCGCTTCTTGAGCAGACGACAGTCGAGCCTTCGCTCCTAACTTGCGGCCATCTCTGAGTTCCTTGACATCAATTACAACACCATCGTCATAAGTACCGTCGTCCATAATCCACCGACCAGAGCGATCAAGGTCTGACCTGCTCTTGGCGAGGTTGATACGACCTGCTCGGTAGACGAGAAAAGCTCTAGCCAGCGGATCATCCGATTGCATCACAGCTGCCAGCGTACCCTGGTCCGCCCGATCTGGCATATCCTTAAGCTTACGTGTGTTGGCGATCCTCACACGACGATACTGCGATCTCTCCTTAGAAAGGATGTCGGTAGCGGCTCGATTGTGCTCCGGATCGACGAAGATTGTTTCCCGATCGATCCCGAGATAGGCCTCCGCTGCTTCAGCCCATCTCTCCTCGGTAACCTCGACCATTTCAGCCAAAACGCGAGGTTTCATGCCCTCCGCGGCGAGGCGATTGACCATAGCCTCTACATTTGGATCGACGGCAAGTCGTCCAGTACGAGAGGCCTCGATCTGCCGCTGCAGTGTCTCGCGCTCTTCCTTTGCTCGGACGGTTCGAACGGATGCTTCTTCTTGCTTTCTTGCGAGCACACGCTCGGCTACGTCGAGTGCTGTTTCTATAGCGGAGATCAGGATATCCATCTTCTCGGGAAATGAAGAAGGCTTCATCTCACCACGCTTCGGCAAGAGGTCTAATGCCTCCTTGACAAGGTCAGGAATCTTGTCCACGCCATCTTGCTGGAGCACAGCAAAGCCCTCTAGGCCCTTCACGAGTGCCGTTGCTGCATCGGCACTGAGTCCGCTAACAGGGCTGACAGTAGCCTTGTAATCGACATCAAGGGCGTGGATCTCAGATTTGAGCCGGGCTTGACGCTCCTCGGAAAGTCTCTCACGCCGCCGTTGCTCCAGTTCTACAATCTCTTCCTCGAAGCGTTTGATTTCATTGCTGCACTGCGTGAGTTCACGGGTCGCATTCTCAAGTGCTGCCTGTTTCTCGGTGCGCTTGCGTCGCTGGGCCCGATAGTGACTGAGCGCAGCAGCAAGGCGCGCCCGCAGCTCGATCCACTTCTCACGCGCTTCTGTAAAC
Organism: Microvirga calopogonii; assembly: GCF_003347665.1. Lineage (GTDB taxonomy): Bacteria > Pseudomonadota > Alphaproteobacteria > Rhizobiales > Beijerinckiaceae > Microvirga > Microvirga calopogonii. The sequence continues at coordinate 272,797 of NZ_QDGA01000003.1, read as the reverse complement.
TCCAGCTCCTGGAGCTCATTAAGGGTGCCGAGGAGGTCGCGGAGGTTGTTGAGGTTAATCCCGAGGCGCTCCACCATCTCCGCGGCTTCCCGATAAAGTTTGATGGACTCCCGGAGCGATGTGACTTTGATAGGGTCCTTCTCAAGCAGGTACTCGCGGACAAAGTCGTTCGCTGAATCCATCTTCATCAACGTAACGGCGTTGATGAATGTCTTCACGAACTGCGTCTGCGACGAGGTTCTGCCGCGGGGGAACAGGACATGCATGTACTCTCTGACGTAGTCCCCTGCTCTATCCCGGTCCTTAAACTCGATAAGGCTTCCACCCGCCTCTTCGGTAATGCGCTGGATCTTCTGGCCGCATTCGGACCAAGGCTTGACGATATCCCTTCCCCCATCTCCCTTGGCCACGAAATCTGAAGTCGTCAATGCGACGCCTTTCGCGATGAAGCGCACCGCCACATGAACGGTGTTCTCGGACTCCTCCGCCTCAAGGCCGACCCCAATGGTAACAGGAGGCTTTACACGCTTCGGATCCCCAAAGCTCAGCATGAGGTATGTGATTGCTTTGCTGCGGATCGTATCGGTGACTGAGAGTCGGCCGAGGCAGTAGGAGTGCGCGCTGCGTCTGTGTTGCCTGTCAGTGCCCTTCTGCGAAGCCATTCGGTTGAACTTCATCTTCGACTCATCGCAACCGGTCATCACGACCTGGATGGCATCCAAGATGGTGCTTTTCCCAGACTTGTTCTCGCCGGACACACCGATTACGTCACCTGAAACCGGGATGTCAGTTAATGGGAACAGGTGCCAGTTGATCAGGCCAATGTTGTTGAGATGCATATGCTAAGCCCCCTCAAGTTTCCTCGTCCGTAGAGGGCGTCATCTCTTCCCACTCGCGGAGTCTCTCTGTTACTATCTGCACGGTGGTACGCTCATCGACATTTAGGAACTTGTTGACCCTGACGATGATGTCTTCGCCTGCAAGAAGTCTCACAAACGGCCGGATCGTGATTTCATAGTCATCGGATTCGGCATCGAGTTCGCCGATACTGACGATCCCCTTATGGCTGAAGTCACCTTTCAGCATCTCAAGTATCTTCTCGACCTTCAGGATTGGGCCTTGCCCGCGGGCGAGCCTATCCTCGATATCGAGCCAGAATTCGTTCAGGGTCGTGATGGCGTTCGCACGCAGGTCAAGGTCGCCTCGCTCCATGCACTTCGTCCAGTGCAGAGCCAAAAACAGAAGGACAAGGGTCTGAGTGGGAGACATCTTGGGGGTGGCGACCTCCTCGATCCGTGGGACTATTCCATACCACCCCTCTGTTTCGTTGAATTCCAGATCGTACCCGGCAAAGTCGAAGTGACGCGCGACCATGGACCGGAGTGCAGGATTCTCAAGAACACGCCGGACGGAACTCGCCCGTTCTCCTTGAATGCAGAAAAACTGCCGGTGCTGAAGGTAATGAATTGCTTTCCTGAGATCTGGGAGGCGATCCCCGATGACTGTGGCATCATTCTCATGAAGCATGGTTGTCACCCCCCGCTCCTTCGTTGAATCAGGAAGCTTTCGCTCTGCATGTAAGGATTGTCGATCTGCGCTCCTGGAAGCGCCTTGATGACATATCGTCTTTGTAGAGCAGGTGTCAGTTGCCCACGGCGTACCATGAGGAGGACCGCGTCGAGAGCTAGGAAGTCATCGATAGTATCGACCTCCAGACGATTGGCCGCCACCTCGTCACGTTCTCCAAGAGCCGTCTCTAGGAAATCGGTCAAACGCTCATCGTCTGGCCAGAGGCGGCGGGAGTGACGGGACTTTAGCTCTTGCAGGAAAAGGTCAACAGGATCGGCCGTACGAACCACGACCTCGGCAGCCTGGACCCCAACCCGCTCACGCCTGGGTGTCCCGTGCAGGGCCATGCCGAATGGGCGAACAGGCCCATCAAGGAAGCCATCAACGAGGGGAAGATCTGCCTTTCTCTCATTTCGCCCAATCCAAGCGATGAGCCTATCGACTGTCTCTTCCGAGCGTCTTCCAAGATCCATACGGCTCTTGTTTTTGTACCGGAGCATGTTCCTGATCCGGCTCTCAAGCTGAATCTGGAAGTCCCGGATGCGCTCAAACATTTGGTCGATATGACCGAGCATCGCGATGATTGTCGCGAAGTCTGCGTCGACCCGGACGATCCCGGCCTCGATAGCGGCCCGCCGCTCGACCTCCCATTCGCCGGCCCGTTTCATAAGCTCAGGATCCGCGCTCTCGGCATAGGCTAAGCCGACCGCTCGAAGGGTTTCCGGGTCAGAAGCAAGGCGCCGCACTGCCACGAGGGTTTCGTTCTTGTAGCGGTAGGGATGATTGCTCTCATGCAGCGAGGCAAAATCCTTGAGTAGCAAGCGCTCGACGAATCCTTTCATAAAGACATGAAGACGCGCCTTCTGGCTGTCGCTGGCGGCCATCTCAGCCTTGATCCGCTTCAAGTCGGAGATGATGGCCCGCAGATGGCGGACGAAAGACTCAAGGCTGCGTCTCACTTGGTCGAGCGACAGAGCGTTGCGATGTGGATCTCTCGTAATGCCGTCCAGCATCAAATTGAGCTGTACCAGTGTTCCAGAGAAATGCAGAGAGAATCCCTCTCTGATCCGGTACAAGGCCTCCAGAAGCGCGAGACCACCCGGTGTCATATCCACTGTGACCTGGACGCCGAACTTCTCCTCCTCCAGCCATCCGCTCTCGACGAGGTAGTCGTAGTGGAGACGGGCTTACTTCAGGATTTCGTCTGCGATCTCGCCTGCAGAACCCTCAGTCTTGGCAATCCTCATTCTACGGCGGCCTCGGTGCTTGACCTCGGGGAGCTCCGCAAGTGAGGCTTCGTCATCCACCAATTCGGGCCGAGCCTTCAAAAGTTCGTAGATTTCGGCAATGACCTCGCCCTTACGGGGAAACCGGGGCGCGTCTCTGTAGAACCGTTCATAGACTGCTATAAGGATAGCCTCATAGAGGAACTTGTTACCCCGGCTGAAGGGCAGGAATATCTTATCGCTGAGATGGACAAACAGCGGCACCGCGCAGTGTCTCCGCACCGCGGGACGCGCGGCTTCGAGGGTCGTTTATGATATATTCCATCCACTCGCACGTGTAATCAATACCATTCCCGGTACTCTTGATGGTAAGAGCGCAAAGTGGAACTCGACCAACAAGCCGTTGTGGATAAGTAGTTTGGTTGAGAAGGATAAATCCAGCAACATCAATGGTTTATCTCTATCTGGAGGTATTTTCGGACTCGGGACTCGGATTTCAAGCGTCTATCACGACTGCAGACTCAAGCTTCATGAGATTGGACCTAAAGTCAGAAAACGCTGATCGTTGAAAAATCAGCGAAATTTCAGATTACAGACTCGAAGTTAATGAGATGGCAGACCGAGGTACGGATTCCGTTACGGACAACGGGTCCGCACTATCAGGCTGAATGACCCTGCCCTACATCCACCTGAGCCTGACTGAACAGTGCGAGACGAAGTTTCTCGGGCAGGTCGCTGGCCGGCTGCGGACATCTGGGCCTAAGCGGCGGCCGAACAAGACGATCACCGCCCATTGGCGTTTATGGCTCTTCGGCGGCACGATTCTACGGTTTCGGTGCTCTGCTGCACCTGTGCTCTCCGTTCGCCGATCGCACGTTACACTATCGAGGTGCGACGCGGAGTTAATCGGAAGACACTCCCGGCCTCCGCGTTTACCTGAACGCTCCGCGATTACGCTTGGTTCGTTTCCTGGCGGCTCGATCATTGCCCCCAACTGAAGGTATAGCACTTTGCATTGCCTAGCGCTGTTCGGAATTACTACTCGGCGGTCCCGCCGCTGAATTCGCATTTCATGCGGTGCTTGGTACGAGCGGCGGACCACCCTGCCCTTTCGCTGGCCATTCAGCCGGCGTCGCCCAGCATGAGGATACCCGATGGCTCTGCCTAGGCGATGAGCGGCATGACAGCCCCGTCACATGCCGCAGGGAAAATCCTGATCAATGCCTTTATGGATCGGCTGCTTCACGCGCGTCTCACCGGAAGGCTTCCGCGGCTTGGCTTTCTCGGAGCGGCAGAAGTCGATCGCAGCGTCCAGAAAAGCCTGGCGGGCCTCTGAGTGTTGACTCACGGCCCTGATCCAGGGTTTGTCCGCAACCAGAGTCACAAGTCGCTCGGGCATCAAGCGGCGCTTCTCTTCCTCGGCAGCCACCATCAATTCGTAAGCATTCAACAGTTTTGATGGTTTGGCCATGAACACTCCTGGCAAAAACGGTCGGCAGGCCGGGCATTCTCCCGACATATATTGTCTTTACCGGAGATCGGTCTAGCGATCGTTAAACTCGTTGGCTCCTATAAAATTTTTGACACGCATCACAGGCATGACAGGCGTCGACCCGCAGGCCGGCGACTGTCATAGAGTTCATCTCTACCTGCCTGATGCAGGCAACGTTCTATGACGTGCTTGTTGAGGACGATCTTTCGCTCACCCGTCATTCGCCGAGGTAGCGTTCTACCAACCGGGCCCAGAGTGCAGCCCCGGTGGTCAGGCTGCCATCCGCAAAATCGTATTTCGAGCTATGCAGGATCGCGGAATTCGTGCCGTTGCCGAGCCGTAGGAAGCTTCCCGGCTTATGTTCGAGGAAATAGGCGAAGTCCTCGCTTCCCGGGATGAGGTGGCAGGTCGATACCCTGTCGGATCCGATCAACTCTTCTGCAACCGTGCGGGCGAAGGCCGTCTCCGTCTCGGAATTGACGACAACCGGATAGCCCCGCTCATAGTCGATCTCGGCAGTGGCGCCGTAGCCGTCGACGACGGACTGAGTCAGCTTGACGATGCGTTCCTGCAGGAGGTTCCTGATCTTCGGATCGAACGAACGCACACTGATTGCGAGTTTGGCAAATTCCGGGATGACGTTCACGGCGCTGCCCGCGTGGATCGTTCCCACGGTGACGACGGCGGTCTGGGTCGGATCGATGTTTCGCGAAACGATGGTCTGCAGCGTGACCACCAAATTGCACGCGACCACGATTGGATCGACGGTGAGATGCGGGCGTGAGGCATGCCCGCCAAGCCCTTTGATGGTGATGTTGACGGTGTCGGACGAGGCCATCATTGGGCCAGCGCGCAGAAGGATGTCGCCTTCCGGTACGCCAGGATGATTGTGCAGGCCGAAGATGGCGTCGAACGGAAAGCGCTCAAAGAGACCGTCGGCGATCATCGCCTGGGCGCCGCTGAACTTGCCGGCCTCCTCGGCGGGTTGGAAAATCAGTGTAACGGTGCCGTTGAAGCGGCGGGTCCGGGCCAGGTATTCGGCAGCCCCCAGCAGGACGGTCGTATGTCCATCATGGCCGCAGGCGTGCATCTTGCCAAGGGACTGGCTCGCATAGGTCACGCCGGTCTCTTCCGCGATCGGGAGAGCGTCCATGTCGGCTCGGATTGCGATGCCCTTCTGCCCCTCTCCTGCGCTCAGGCGCGCAACGACGCCGTGCCCGCCGACGTTTCTGGTCACCTCATAGCCCCAGCCTTCGAGCTTATCGGCGACGAAACGCGCCGTTTCGGCCTCCTCGAAGGATAGTTCCGGATTGGCGTGTAGATACTGGCGGATGCCGGTGAGTTCTGCTTCCATGGCTTCGAAATCCGAGACCCTGGCGAAGACGTTGTCGTTGAGCATGTAATTCGTCCGACTGACAATGAAGGGCTGTCTTGACAAAGGAGAAAGGCCGGCGATGGTCACAGAAAGCGCGACAGGAACGCCTTCGTGCGAGGATGTTGCGGATTGCCGATTACGTCGTCCGGGCTGCCCATCTCGACGATCTTGCCGCCGTCCATAAACACGACCCGGTCCGCCGCCTCGCGGGCGAAGCCGATCTCGTGGGTAACGACGATCATGGTAAGCCCCTGCTTGGCAAGATCGCGCATGGTCGCCAGCACTTCACCGACCAGTTCGGGGTCGAGTGCCGATGTCGGCTCATCGAACAGCATCAGTTTGGGCTTGATCGCCAGCGCGCGGGCGATCGCAACGCGCTGCTGCTGGCCGCCGGAGAGCTGGCGTGGATAGCTTCCGGCCTTCTCCGACAATCCGACCCGTTCCAGGAGCGTCAAGGCGTTTCGGGTTGCCTCCTGACGGCTTTCGCCATGAATGCCCACAGGCGCCTCAATGATGTTCTGAAGAACCGTCATATGCGGGTAGAGATTGAACTGCTGGAACACCATGCCGATCTTTCGGCGCTGGCGGGCGATGCCGTTCGCGGAGAGCTTCTCAAGACGGTCGTTGCGAAGCCGGTAGCCGATCTGCTCTCCATCCACCGCGATGAAGCCCTTGTTGATGGCTTCCAAGTGATTGATGCAGCGCAGGAAGGTCGATTTTCCCGAACCGGAGGGGCCAAGGATGACAACGACCTCTCCCGGCATGACGTCGAGATCGATTCCCTTCAGCACTTCGAGGTGGTCGAAAGACTTGTGAACGTCGTGAGCCTCGACGAGTGGCTTCATGGTCTGGGCGGCGCTCAATGGCTTGCCTCCTGTACGGCTGCGCCGACGGGAACCGCTTTATCGGCGGTCCTGTTACGACGCTCGCTGCGGCCGTAATAGGCCTCGATATAGCTCTGCCCGATATTGAGGATCGATGTGATGAGCAGATACCAGATGACCGCCACGAGCAGCATCGGAATGATCTCGAAGGTGCGGTTGTAGATCGACTGCACCGAATAGAGCAGATCGGCCATTGCGATCACGCTGACGAGAGAAGTGGCCTTGATCATGCTGATCAGCTGATTCCCTGTGGGCGGCACGATGGAGCGCATGGCTTGCGGGATGATGATGCGCCACAGGGCACGAGCCCTCGTCATGCCGAAGGCTTCGGCGGTTTCCGTTTGGCCGCGGTCCACGGAGAGAAGGCCGCCACGAATGATTTCTGCCATATAGGCCGCTTCGTTGAGTGCAAGTCCTACGATCGCGGCCGTCATCGGTGTGATGACCGAGTTCGTGTCCCAGCTCGCGAGCGTTGGTCCGAAGGGGATCGTGATCGAAAGCTGCGGGAACAAAGTGGACAGATTGTACCAAAAGATGAGCTGCACGAGCAGCGGCGTGCCGCGGAAGAACCAGATGAACAGCGAGGCGAATGAATTTGCCAGACGATCCTTGGACATGCGGGCAATGGCGAGTCCAAGTCCGAGTACGGTGCCGAGCGCCATCGCGACGACCGTAAGTCCGAGGCTGACATAGAGGCCTTTGATGACCGTCGGATCGAAGAAATAGGCAACGACGACGGGCCAGCCGAAGTTTTCGTTATGGGCGACGATCCAAGCGAAGTTCGCCGCCACGAGAAGGATGACGGCCCAGAGAATCAATCGTCCCAAGCGGAAGGGAGTGTGGGCCGTTGCCACGTCCCGGAAGCGCGCATCGCCGGAGGGCGATGCGCTCGACAGATCAAGTCGGCTCATTTCGGAAGGACTCCACCAAGGTTGATTCCGGGCTCCTTGAGCATGTTGTTCTCAAGACCCCACTTCTTCATGATGGCGGCGTAGGTTCCGTTGCTCATCAGGAGCTTGATGGTATCGAGCAGCACCGGGCCAAGCGGCGACCCCTTGGGCACGACGGCGCCCTGATAGAGATCCTCGAAGCCGTTCTTCTGGCCGACGCCGGTCAGTTCGAGCTGACCGTTGGCTTGGGCAACGAAATATGTCAGGGGCGCCTGGGAGGAGAAGAATGCGTCGGCCCGCTTCGAGCGTACGGAGAGAATCGAGCTCGGCTGATCAGTATAGGACTGAACCGTGAGGGCTTCCTTGCCATCGGCTTTGCACTTCTCCGCCTGAGCCTGAATTACGCGTTCGGCGGAGCCTCCTGCCATGACAGCGATGCGATTGCCGCAGGCCGTATCCAGCGAGGTGATGCCCTTGGGATTGCCCTTCTGGACAGCGAAGACAACGAACTCCTGAACCCAGTCGACGAAGTCGTTGGCCTCTTCCCGGCTCTTGAAATCGCCGACAGGACCGAATGCAAACTGGTAGCGTCCGGAATTCACGCCGGCGAGCAGCGCCGGCAGGCCACCAACGGTGGCATGCTCGATCTTGACACCGAGAACCTGACCGATCGCATCCGTCAAATCGCTGCTCGCACCGGTCATCTCCGTGCCGGTCACGATTTCATAGGGAGGGAACGAGCCATTGTTGACCGAAATCATCTTGCCCTCGGTGCGGACGTTCTCCGGCAGGCGTGCCCGCAACTCCTCGTTCACGTTCTGCTTTGGGATGGTGGCTTCCTGAGCGATGGCCGAACCTGCAAGAAGCAGCGCTGCGAGTGTGGCCGAGGCAATCAGTTTCGAATGCATGGGAGAGACCCTTTCTGTTTGAGAACACCGTGTCAGGTCGTCAGTCACTCTGGCAAAATTCATCTGCCGTATGTGTGCCAAGGGAAGAGATCAGCGGGCGTCAGCACGCGCGGCAGAATCTTCTGCTCGTACAGCTCGGTGGCGAAATCACCTATCATCTTCTCGTTCGCCTCGAGGCCGCTGATATTCCAGGAGGGTGGCAAGTCGGCGGCGCAGCGACGGAGCTCGTCGATCATCCAGGGCGTGGTATCCGCATATTTCTCGCGTTTCTCCAGCCACATACGCTGAGATGCGTCGATCAGATCGCTGAGCTCATCCATGACCCAAGGATGCTCCCTGACGAGCTCGGCCTTAAGGCCGATCAGGTGCATGCCCGGCACATAGCCAACTTCATGGAAGTAGGCGACCTCGGCCGCCCGGAAGTCGTCGAGGACCTGGCGAAGTGGTGAGTCGTGATCGAAGAATCCCGGCGGCATGAAAGGTGTGAAAATCGCATCCAAGCCCCCGTCCTTCAAAAGATCGACCATCGGCCGCTCACCTGGAGCGGCTTCGATGCGACCCGGACGTCCAAAACCGTCGAGCCGGTCCGTGATGGGATGAGCTTCCGTCAGCCGCCCCGCGTACCACTTGGCATCCTCGATCTCGACGCCTTCGCGGCGGACGGCGGCGCGGGTCCATGTATTGCCGGAATCCCGCCAGCCGGTCACGCCAATCCTCTTTCCGGCGAGATGCGACAGCTTGCGGATGGGGCTTTCCTTTGTGGTGATGATGCACCGATGCCGAAACCCACGCATGATGAAGTTCGGGATGCCGACAACGCTCTCATCTCCGTCATGCCGAAGTTGCGAATAGCGGCTGAAGGACATCTCCGCCCCTTCATAAGACGGGTCGCGGGCGACATTGGCAATAAGAGTACCGACGCGATCGACCTTGATGTCGAGGCGAGGAGACCGGACGTCGCCCAACACCAGAGGCGTCATGTAATCCCAGTCGCGGAGGGCGAGACGGAGGGTCAATGGCATCGGCAATCACTCACAGCAAACTTGTTCTCCACGCAGTTAAAATGTTCATAATGCATTGATCAAACTGTATTATGTTATTGAACATTAAATTTGGTGAAGCATGGCTGAAAACAGAGACGCGCATTGGTTTGCCGAGAAGCTGAACGATCGAACCATTCGTGGGATCGCTCTCGAGACTAGAGCACTGATCCGCGCTGGCACCCTTACAGTTGGTACAAAGTTACCTCCGATCCGTGATCTTGCATTCGCGCTCGGCGTCAGTCCTGCGACGATCTCAGAAGCGTGGAGTGAACTGCGGCGCCAGAATATTATCAGCGGACGAGGCCGAAACGGCACCTGGGTGAGCGGCGATCGTTTCGTCGCGAAGCCGAACCGGCTCGGAAGCTCCGGCAATTACGGCGAAGGTATTCTCAACCTGACCGCAGCCGTTCCCGATGTCCGCCTGTTGCCGCCGCTTGCGCAAGCGATGGCCTATGGTGCCTCGGCGGAGAACCTCAACAGCTACGAGCGCAACAGGATCCTGCCGGAACTAGAGGAGGAAGTACGAAAAGCGTGGCCCTATGAGCCGGAGGCATTTCTCGCGACGAATGGCGGCTATAACGCGGTCTACACTCTGGTTCACGCCCTGCTGCCGCCAGGAGCATCCGTTGCGATTGAGAACCCGACGGGCATGCGCCTCCTCGATATTCTGGAAGACCGGGGAGTTCGCATCATACCGGTCGAATGTGACGGCGAAGGGCCGCTGCCGTCAGCCCTTGAGGCAGCGCTGAAAGCAAGGCCTGCTGCATTCATTTTTCAACCACGGCTGCATTCCGTGACCGGCCAAAGTGTCAGCCGGGCACGGCTGGGTGCACTTGCCGGAGTTCTGAAGGAGGTCGATACACTTATCGTCGAGGACGACGGCACCGGGGATATCTCCGCAGCTCCGCGCCATTCCCTGGGGGCTCACTTCCCGAACCGCGTCATCCACATCCTGTCGTTCTCGAAAACACATGGACCCGACTTGCGTCTCGCCGTCCTCTCCAGTTCCCGTGCAATCGTCGAGCAGATTCAGTCGTACCGCAGCTTTAGCGCCGGTTGGACAAGCCGTATCCTGCAGGGAGCTACTGCCTGGCTGCTACGCGATCCATCGACACAGGAATCCATCGCTCAGGCTCGAACGATTTATCACAGCCGGCGTGCTCATCTCGTCAGCGCCCTGCAACAGAGGGGGGTCGAAGCCGTGCACGGTGAAGGCCTATGCGCCTGGGTGCCGGTGTCTTCCGAGCCATTCGCTATGGTAACGCTTGCCGCCCACGGTATTGCCGTCCATCCGGGTGCCAAGTTCTCCAACTTGCCGACACGCCATTTGCGTATTGCGACTGCAACATTATCGGATCGTTACGAGAAGGTCGCAGATTCGATCGCATTGGCGGCCAGTACCTGACTGACTGATGATGTCGGTGGTCATGTGGTCACGAAGATGCTATTCACCTAGGACGATATTCAATAGATCTCAGTTGAGGCGGCGCACCCCGCGAACGTGACCTGATCCAAAACACATTCAATATTGATATATTCCTATCGTCAGAGAGTTTATCGTCTGTGCAGCCGGCGAAAACTTAAGGCCTTCTTCACGACTTTGTCTAATTTTGGTGCGGCCTGGTTCATGCGCGTCTGGGGGCGTGCGCTTCTCGCGGCGATGCGAGCGGGCCAATGAAAGACTATGAAACTCATCAACAATTTGAAGCTGCTGACCAAGATCGCCGTTCCGGTTGTTATCTTTGTTGCGATTACTGTTGGCCTGATCGCCATGGCGGTGTCAGGCCTCGACGAAATGAATGCCAACGCAGAACGCATCGTCGATAATGATGCGAAGCGATTGAGCTTGGTACAGAGTGTCAACACGCAGATCAACGAGGCCTCGATCCAAGAAAAAGGCATGATCCTGACACCGAAGAATCTTCCGGAGCGGGTCAGGAGCGTTGAAAATGCATTCAAGAGCGCGACCAGGAAGGCATCGGAAGATCTGGACCGGATTGTCGAACTCTCCAGTTCCGATGAATTCAGGAAGCTCAACGAGGATCTGAAAAGCGCGACCTTGAGCTACTTCAAAGTGCTTGAACAGAGCCTCGCCGCTTCGATGGCGGGCAACGATGCGAAGGCCGCCGAGATTACGAACGGTGCGGCTCGCGATCTGCGACGCGCATTGCGAGACCAGATCACCACGAGCACCGATGGCATCGCGCTCGAACTGGAGCAGATGAAACAGGAAGCGTCTTCCGATGCAATGAGCACGAGATGGTGGCTTATCGGCTCTGCCGCAGGTGGATTGACCTTCGCCATCGGGTTGATCTGTGCAATCGTTCTCCTCGGCGTGACCCGGCCGCTTGGGTCTATGACGAATACCATGGGACGCTTGGCCGCGGGTGAACTCGATATCCTTGTGACCGGCACGGACCGCCAGGACGAGGTTGGCGCCTTGGCCCGGTCGCTCCAAATTTTCAAGGACAATGCGATTGAGGCACGCCGCCTCACCGCCGAACAGCAGACTGAGAACGAGGCAAAGATGCGCCGTGCCCAGGTGCTTGATCAGCTGACCCGGAATTTCGAGCGCAATGTCTCTGCCATGACGCAAGGGTTAGCTTCGGCGGCTACGGAGATGGAAGCCACGGCGCAGACCATGACGTCGATAGCGGATCAGACCAACACTCAGACGGTCAGCGCGGCCTCGGCCGCCGAGCAGACCTCAGCCAACGTGCAGACGGTCGCAGCCGCCACGGAGGAGCTGTCGATCTCTATCAGGGAGATCGCAACGCAGGTGTCCCAGTCATCACGGATAGCCGAGCGCGCGGTGCGCGATGCCCAGCGCACGGACGCCATCGTGCAGCAGCTGGCTTCCACTGCGGAGCGGATCGGCAACGTCATTGCCCTCATCAATTCTGTGGCGGGGCAGACCAATCTGCTGGCGCTCAACGCCACCATTGAGGCGGCGCGGGCCGGTGAAGCCGGCAAGGGCTTCGCGGTCGTTGCGTCCGAGGTAAAGGAACTCGCCAACCAGACGGCCAAGGCCACGGACGAGATCTCGTCCCAGATCGCATCGGTGCAGCAGGCGACCCGAGAGGCAGTTCAGGCAATCCAGACCATTACCCAGACTATCGGGGAAATGTCACAGATCTCGGTCACGATCGCAGCAGCGATGGAAGAGCAAGGTGCGGCGACGGGTGAGATCGCCCGCAACGTTCACGAAGCAGCCCGCGGCACCGAGCATGTCACAGGAAACATCGGCGACGTGCGTCGGGGTGCCGGTGAGACCGGGGCCGCGGCCTCGCAGGTGTTGAGCGCAGCCCAAGAGCTGGCTCGCCACTCCAATAGCCTTGGGGATGAGGTCGGCCAGTTCCTTCGTGACGTGAAGGCAGCCTAGAGCAAGCACTCCGATCGATAGGACAGATCCCGTCGGACTGAGATTCCCTGGGACAGCTTGATCCTATATCGACACGAGCATGAGAGGCGCCGCTGTTGCGAAGGGGCGCCTTTCTTTTCGTGTCAGGCCATTCGCATTGAGACGTGTGGACGGCGACCACTCCGACTATGGAACCAAGTCGAGCCTGATATGGGGAGTCGACGAAGGCCTGTCATTGCGTCGATCTTGCTTTCAAGGCACGTTCGACTGTCTCGACCAGTTCCGTGAGGCGGTAAGGCTTGGCGAGAAAAGGCAATCCCACTGACGCGCACATACCGTGGCAGATCCGGGAGCGGCCCGAGGTGAAGACAACCAATAAAAAGGGCTGGAGAGACAGGGCGGTCTGCGCCAGCTCGAAGCCGTCTTGACCACCGAGGTTGATGTCCGTGAACAGCACATCCACTGACATGTCCCTCAGTATGATTTCAGCCTCCTCAGCGCTGGCTGCCGTGAAGACCTCGTAGCCCGCGTCAATGAGCGCTTCGGCCGCAATTTCTCCAATGATCAACTCGTCCTCGACAACGAGAACACGCTGACGCAGCGATTTGACGGCTGGTTTCGTCGCCCGCTCAGGGCGGGTCCAAGGGGACAGCATTGGAGCCATATACGCAACCTCACTGAACACATCCGCGTCGTTAACGACCCACGGCGGCTGGTGTTCAGGGCGATATCCGGCAAGTATGGCTATGGTCACCAAAGAGTTAACGGCTGGACTGGTGTTCTCGATAGCGGGAAGACTCTCAGCAATAATCTTCCGATCACAACCGAAATTCTTTTCGGAGATGCGGACAATACGTATTCCTTTTCCATCACAGTCCGGTAGCTTTTCTCCGGATCAAGTGACGCCACAATCTAAACCTGGGGCGAACAATCGACCATGTCCGGCCTGCCCTCTTTTTCGTTCGTCGGATCTGCGGTCCCATCCGCCGAAGAGGCCTTCTGGACCTGGCGCAGCATAACCTCTCCGCTGTTCGACGTTTCGATTTCTGACCCAGGCGCGGTCGATGCCTTCGAGGTCAAAGTCGATAGTTACCACCTCGGTCCTCTAGTCTTCGGGAGTGTGAGCGCAAACGCTCAGCAATTCCATCGTTCGCAGCTTACGATTGCCCGCAGTGGGATCGATCACTACGTCGTTCAGCTATACACACAGGGCGGCTATGCCGGAGAGGTTGATGGCCGTGCGATCCGAGTGCGGCCCGGCGATATCAGCATCCTCGACCTCTCACAGACGCTGCAGACACAGGCCGAGCGATTCCATAATTTGAACTGCATTGTTCCAAGAACCATGCTGGAGCCTCTTCTCAGACATCCTGACGAACTCCACGGCACGGTACTGTCGGGCCTGACCGGTCTCGGCTATGTTCTCGGCACCTACATGCAGACCATCCATAAAACCGCTGGGTCCTTGAGTGCGGAGGATGGGGCTGCCATCTCCGAAGCGACGGCGAGCCTGATCGCCGGCTGTTTCGGCGCTTCATCCGATTCACGGGACACGGTCGCGACGGCCAAGAGGGGAAGCCCTTCTCCTAACCATCAAACGTTACATTGAAGCGAATCTGGCCGATCCAAATCTGACGGTCGAGAGCATGACCCGCGAGTTCCATGTGTCACGGGCAACTCTTGTCCGGATGTTCGAACCCATTGGCGGGCTGAGCGGCTATATCCGCGAGCGAAGGATGTTCCGCTGTTTTGCCGAACTCACCTCCCCCTCCCCGTCACGCCGCTCGATAGCGGATCTCGCGTATTCATGGGGCTTTGGGAACGAAGCTGCCTTCAGCCGCGCGTTCCGGCGCATGTTCGGCATGTCGCCTCGGGAGGCCCGCTCTGAAGGGACACTGGCCCAGATCGCGGTCCAGCGCGGCCGATCAAGTTCAGACGGCCCAATCCTTGCCCAGTGGATCCGCGATCTCCGGGTGTGATCAACCCGGCTGCGGGCCGTACTCGGTTGAGGCAAATGGCACAGAGATTGCGCCGATCGGCAAAGTGAGATGCTCCCCCTGACGCTATGATGGGTTGAAACTGCGTTGCTGGGGGGCAACCATCATGACAGGAAATATTATCTGCCTACGCTGCAAGCGAAGGCCCCGACCTTACACCCAATCCGGCACGGGAATATCCTCACCGATGCTCTCAACCGAAGAGGCTCAAGTGCTTTGCCTCATCGCAAGTGGGCAAACGAGAGGTGACATCGCACACGAATTATCCGTGAGTGAACGTGCCATCAGGCAGCACATCAAGTCTCTGCTCTATAAGGCGCGGACGAGAAGCAAGCGGCCCCGCACTGCCTTGTCGCACGAATCTATCCAGTCTCAGCGTCGAGGACAGAGCCAGGGCCGCCTGTGACCTCGCTCTTGCTGGTGAAGTGTCATGACCCTGCGGGATCACGATGCTCCCGCTTCGGCTTGACCTTCCATATGATCAGCAACTTTCAAGGGGATCGTGAAGACGGCGCGCAGGCCATTCGCATTGTAAGTCATGTCCGCCGAGCCTTGGAGTTCCATAACGATCGTCTGATGGATCAGACGGGAGCCGAAGCCCCGGCGTGACGGCAGAACAATGCGGTCCTGCCGTCGCTCGTGCCAAACGAAAGTCAGAACGCCGTCGGTTACCGACCAACAGATCTCAATCGTTCCTTCCTCGGAGTGGAGGGCTCCATACTTCGTGGCATTGGTAGCCATCTCGTGAATGGCCATTCCGAGGCCGATCGCCACTTTGCTCGTCAGGGCAACGGAGGGACCTCCCATCGACAGACGTGATCCGGCCTGGAATGGCTCCAGTTCCTTCGTGAGCAGGTCTTGCAATTCCACTCCGGACCATGCTGAGGCAGTGAGCAGATCGTGGGTTGCTGAAAGCGCAAGCAGACGGGCGAAAAACGCATGCTCGAAGGTGGCCAAGTCAGGCGAGTTCCTGATGGTCATCCGGCCGATCGCCTGAACGGTGGCAAGCGTGTTCTTCACCCTGTGGTTCAGTTCCTGAATGAGAGTGGTCTGCTGGTCTTGCCGTTTGCGAAGGATCCTTGCTGTGTCCTGCATGATTTTCGCAACATGATCCGCTTCGTTCAGAGACGTTCGCGGAAGATCGATAATTCTCATGTCGCGCATGGCGACCGCTTTGACCTGCAAGGCATTGATCGCAGTCGCAATCCGACGCCCCATAAGGACAGCGAGCGAGATTGCCAGCAGCAATGACATAGCGAGCAAAGTCAGCCCGACGCCAATGATGGTCCGCCGTGGTGCCTTGTAGATCTCTGGCAAAGCGGAGACACCTACCAGCCAGCCCGTACTCGCCATGCGATAGTACGCACCGACAACCTGTGTACCCTCCAGGGTATAGACGTCCTGCCAGAGACCGCCTTGGCCGGCAGGCACATCCCTCGTAATCTCCCACCCCACACGGGCCATGGGTTTGCCGACCCATTGGTCATGAGCCGTGGACCGGGCCAGAATCTTACCGTTTCCATCATTGATCGCGGCAATCCATCCTTGCGGCACAGTCTCCAGAATTTCCTTGAAGTACGTCGCGGGGAGTCCGGTCGTCAGTGCAAACCTGACCTCACCAGCGACGACGGGCACACGGACCGGAACCGACAGCATGACTGCCCACCGCTTGGTCAAGGGCGCCCAAATGAGGTTTGAAGTGTAGGGGCGCCCCTCGGTGAAGATCGTCGGGTCGCCCCTTCCGGCAAAGGTCGGCAGCGGTGCTTCACGAGGTGTGCTGGTGTTGAGCAGCTGCTGGCCGGTCTTGTTCCGGACTGTCAGCCAGACATCCGACGGGAGATTCGCCTGCTCAACTCTCGACCGGAAACTGGCTATGTTACCTTCAACCAGTTCAGGGTTTGTCGCCAGCACGTTCAGGCTTGCCCGAAAGGCTGCGAGACGATTGTCGATCTGTGCGACGACGGACTGGACCTGCTGCTCGGCCAGACGGTCGATACGCCGGTCCTCCTGGCGCAGATAGGCCCACCCGATGAAGCCGCTCAGGAGCAAGACCGGCAGGGTGAGCGCCAGGGCGAAGAGGAAGAGATGTCCGGTAATCGAGTGGGCCCGCCGGCTGAAAATCCGGCTCATTGAGAATCCACGCCGTATTCTCCATTAGCGAAGGTTATTCTCCTAATATCCGATCAGTGCTCTGAATGCAGCTGCTCTTGGTCGCGAAAACGACTAAGGCGAAAGCGGACACCGAAAAACCGTCCACATGGCTAAGGATCGCGCCCAAGACATTCGTTGACCTGCCTCAACCGGGATCGAACAATGGTTCCAGGGGCTGCTCGCGCCCTTCGAAGTCGAGCTGCACCAGACACTCGAACTCGTTTAGAACTGCCTCAATGACCGACCTTCGACAGCAAATCTCCGATCTCGAGGCCGAAATGGACACCTTGTCCGACGCTGCCGAGCATTGCCGGAAGAGTATGGCCGTGGCGAAGGTGATGGTTGGGGTAGGCGTTCTTCTGTTCGTGGTGTCTTTCCTGGGTTTGCTCCAATCTGACGCGATCACCCTGGTCATGGGTATCGCCATAGCACTCGGCGGAACAGTTTTTTACGGATCGAGCCGGAGCAGCCTTGAGGGAATCTCAGCGAAGATGCAGGCCTGCGAAGGTCGCCGGGCTCATTTGATCGACCAACTGAGTCTTCGGACGGTTGAGGAGCCGTAGGAACCGGATGAAGGTCCCTGGAACCAAGGCATCCGAACATAAGTTCCTCGTGCCATGGCCCACTAAAGCATCGGACGCAAAAGGGGTGAACCGGTTTTGCATGTAAAGACGCTATAAAACAATGACTTAGATCATCAGACGTGAGTTCGGGTTCACGTCCGATGCTCTAGCCGCCACCGATGCACATTCGGCTCAGCAGAGCCCCCTCGCCTGGCGAATTCGGCCACCAGTTCCGGGTACCGCTCCATCGGCGGCAACGTCTCGAAACTGTGGACTGCGGGTGTGGCTGCCCAGGGAAGCTTCTCGCGTGTCCAGGTTTCGATGAAGGGCGCGAAATCCGCCGCGTCGTCCAGCATCGTGGTGCGCACGTTGACGAACTCGTCCATGCCTTCGGGCCGAGTGAAGAGCCAGCTCTTGCAATAGGGGCAGAAGAAATGGCGCGTGGCGCCATGAAGGCCGCCGATTCCAGGTTCACCTTCCACGACTTCGAAATTTTCGCTCGGATACAGGACGCTCAGCGAAAAGGCACTCGCGGTCATGCGCTGGCACCCGGTGCAATGGCAGGCCATGGTGACAATGGGCGCCCCCCTGACGCGAAACTTCACCTGACCGCACCGGCATTGCCCATTCCGCATCTCGTCCTGATCCGCCATGACAATGTCCTCCCGTTCGCCCTCATCTCACGCGGTCTGCCTCATCGCCTTCTCGATCACGGCGAAAATTCTGTCGTCCGCGCATTGAGCCACGTTGAAGCGCATAAAGTCGGTGGCTGTCTGCGAGGCGCTGAACACGTTGCCGGGCGCGAGCACGACGCCTTCGCTCAAAGCGTGGCGGGCCACGTCGGCGGCATCGAGGCCGTGCGGCAGCTTGCACCACACGAGCATTCCGGCTTTCGGCGTAAACCAGGGTTCGAGGCCGAGCGATTGCAGGCGCGCCACCGTCGCTACCATGGCGTTGCTGAGCCGCATCCGCAAGGTTTCCAGGTATTTTCGGTAGCCGCTGCTGCCCAGGCTGGAGAAGACGAGCTCCTCCGACAGTCGGTTGCTCGCAAAACCGGTCGCAATGCGCAGATCGGTCAGTTTGTCGATCCAGTCCGCACGCGCCGCAATGTAGCCGCAGCGGAAGGAGGCCGAGAGGGTTTTGGAGAAACTGCCGATCCGCACAACGCGGTCGAGGCCGTCGAGAGCTGCGAGACGAGCGGCGGGCTCGGTTTCGAAATCCGCAAAGATATCGTCTTCGATGACGATCAGGTCATGGTCGTCGGCGAGCTTGAGGAGCCTGTGCGCCGTGCCAACCGAGAGTGAGGCTCCGGTTGGGTTATGAAGACCGGAATTGGTGATGTAGAGGCGCGGCCGATGTTGGGCGAGCACCTGCTCGAACAACTCGAGGTTCGGCCCGGTCGGTGTATAAGGAACGCCGACGACTTGAGCCTGCTGCGCCCGCAACAGGGCGAGAAAGTTGAAGTAGCATGGGTCGTCGACGAGGACGACGTCTCCAGGCTGAATAAGGAGCCGGCATACGAGATCAATCGCCTGTGTGCCGGAATCCGTCAGCAGGATCTGCTCGGGTGGCGCCTGAAATCCCTGCTCGTCCATGCGCCGTGAGAGGAACTGCCGAAGGGAGCCCAGGCCGAGCGGCGTTCCGTAATCCGTAAGCGCAGTCATGTCCTTCGTTCGGGCGAGGCCGCGCAGGGCGCGGCGCGTCTCTTCCTCGGGCATCCAGGCGCTCGGAAGCCAGCCGCAGCCGGGCTTGAGCACCTCGTCCCGCGCCTCCAGGGATTGCCGCGAGACCCAGAATGGGTCGATGGCGCGGTCGAGACGCGGTGCGAGATCCGTCAGCGACAAGGGGGCCAGTGGTGCGGCGCTGTAGAACCCTGAGCCAGGTCGGGACCGGATCACGCCTTCCGCCGCCAGGCGGTCATAGGCTTCAACGACGGTCGATTTGGACACGCTCATGGTCCGAGCGACGGCACGGATCGACGGGAGCTTCGCGCCGGGTGTCAGGGAGCGGCGAGCGATCTGTCCACGAATCGAGAGCATGACCCGCTCGACGAGCGTTCCATCGGAGCTGGCGGCAGAAAGATCGTCCACTGTACTGCCCTCATTTCCATGACAGTTTGGAATATCTGTACCGCACTGTCTCTGGAAAGGCGATCCCGCTCGGTTGAAACTGGCTTCTTGGAGGTGCGGGCATGGACAAGACGACGGAAGGGTGGTTCAGCGGCTTCCTTGGAGTGCTGATCTTCAGCGGCTCCCTCCCAGCGACGCGCATTGCCGTGGCTGATCTCGATCCGTTATTTCTGACCGTGGCGCGAGCATCCATCGCGGGCCTGCTCGGCGCAGCACTCCTCCTCGCCCTGCGCCAGAGACGACCAGCACGGCACGATCTCTTGCCACTCGCCGTCGTGGCCCTCGGTGTGGTGATCGGCTTTCCGCTCCTGACGGCGCTGGCCCTTCAGCACGTCACCGCCGCCCATTCCATCGTCTTCATCGGGCTCCTGCCCCTGGCTACGGCCATCTTCGGCGTCGTGCGCGGCAACGAACGACCGAGACCCGCCTTCTGGGTTTTCTCCGGCATCGGCGGATGCCTTGTCGCGGGATTTGCCCTGGTCCAGGGGGCCTCCACGTCAGCGCTGGGCGACCTGCTGATGGTGGCGGCGGTTCTGCTTTGCGGCCTCGGCTACGCTGAAGGCGCGACGCTCGCCCGGCGGTTGGGTGGGTGGCAGGTCATCTCTTGGGCGCTGGTCTTGTCCCTGCCCTTCATGGTTGGACTGGCACTCCTTACCCTACCCTCTTCCTGGGCCGGAATCGGCCTGCCCGCTTGGCTGGGTCTCACCTATGTGTCCCTGTTCTCCATGTTGATCGGCTTCGTCTTCTGGTACCGGGGTCTTGCTCTCGGCGGCATTGCCGGGGTCGGACAATTGCAGCTCCTCCAGCCTTTCTTCGGCCTCGCTCTTTCGTCCGTGCTTCTGAACGAGGCCGTCGGCTGGCCGATGATCGCCGTAACGCTAGGAGTGATCCTCTGTGTGGCGGGCGCCAAGCATTTCGCGAAACCGGATCGAACAAACGTCCCGCTTACCGCGCAGGCAGAAGCGGCTTCTCGCTCCTGAACACGCGGCTCAATCCGTTGTTACCGCCGTTTCGACGTCGGATGGATCGATCTCGCGGTTGAGACCCGCGTTCAGTTTCTCCCGGTCGAGTTCCCCCTCCCACCAGGCTACGACGACGGTCGCGATGCCGTTGCCGGTGATGTTGGTCAGCGCACGCACCTCGCTCATGAACTTGTCGATACCGAGGAGGACGGCCATCCCAGGCACCAGGGCCGGGTTCACCACGGCCAATGTCGCGGCAAGCGTGATGAAGCCCGCGCCTGTGACGCCGCTCGCTCCCTTGGAGGTAAGCAACGCCACGAGCAAGATCGTGAGCTGCTGGCTGAGGGTGAGGTCGTAGCCCAGCGCCTGCGCGATGAACAGGGTTGCGAGCGTCATGTAGATATTGGTGCCGTCGAGGTTGAAGGAATAGCCGGTGGGGACCACGAGTCCGACGACGGATTTCGAGCACCCCAGCCGTTCGAGCTTCTCCATGAGCTGCGGGAGCGCACTCTCGGATGAGCTCGTACCGAGCACGATCAGGAGTTCGTCTTTGATGTAGCCGATGAACTTGAAGATGCTGAATCCGGCGATCCTGGCGATCAGGCCGAGCACGACGAAGATGAACAGGGCCGCCGTGGCATAGAATGTCACGATAAGGCCGAAGAGATTACCGAGGGCCGAGGGACCGTAGCGGCCGATGGTATAGGCCATGGCCCCGAACGCCCCGATGGGAGCGGCCTTCATGACGATGGCGATGACGCCGAACATCGCGTGCGCCGCGTCGTCGATGAAGTTTCGCACCGTTGCCCCGCGTTCTCCCAAGGCGAGCAGCGAGAAGCCGAAGAGGATCGCGAACAGGAGCACCTGCAGGATGTCACCCTGCGCGAAAGCTCCGACGACGCTGTCCGGAATGATGTGCAGGACGAAATCGACAGGCTTCTGCTCGGCAGCCTGCTTGGCATAGCTCGCCACGGCCGTGGGATCCGCGTTGGCGGAAAAGCCCGCGCCGGGCTTCACAATATTGCCGACCAGAAGGCCGATGATGAGGGCGAAGGTCGAGACCACCTCGAAATAGACCAGGGCCTTGATACCGACGCGCCCCACCTTCTTGGCATCCTGGATATGGGCGATGCCGGAGACCACGGTGCAGAAGATGATCGGCGCGATGACCATCTTGATCAGTTTGATGAAGCCGTCGCCGAGGGCCTTGACCCAGTCGTTCTTGGCCAGATCCGGGAACAGCCACCCCACCAGGATACCGAAGAAGATCGCAATCAGCACCTGGATGTAGAGGACCTTGTACCAGGGCCTCTTGCGAGGCCGCGATGCTTCAAGCCGATCCCTCACTGCAACGCTTGTCATCGCCGCCTCCTGATGCACCGATGGAGCGGGCGGCCGTCATCGTTCCGAACCGCAACGGCCAGACCTTCCGGGCAGATCCTGTGGGTTAATTCCCGGAACTCACCTTGGGTTCACGCGAAGTTTCCGAACAGCACTCCTCAATACTCGAAGACCGGTCACCCATCGGCTGCGAGTGCCACCACGAGGCTATGCTCCGGCGGAATCCGCAGAATTCTCCTGCCGAAGACCCAGCTTGGTGCGATTCCGTCCCTGCCGCTTGGCGGTGTACAAGGCACGATCGGCGCGATTGAGAATGGTGCTTCGGTCATCGCCCGGCTGAGCTTCGACGAGGCCGGCGCTGAAGGAATACGACCGCGCCGCTTGACCGTTCCAGGGCACCCCGCCGGCGCATTCCTGCCTGACCTGTTGGATGAGGCGGGCAGCATCGATCAAGCTTGTGTTCGGAAGGATGACCAGGAACTCTTCGCCGCCCATGCGGCCGATAAAGCCATGCGTGCCGAGCTTCTCTCGCGAAACAGAGGCGAAATGCCGAAGAACCGCGTCTCCGGCATCGTGTCCATGGGTGTCGTTGATGTTCTTGAACCTGTCGATGTCGATCATGGTGACGCACAGGCTGGAGCCGGATGTTGCGCCTGCAGCCAGGGCCTCGTCGAGCAGTTCCAGGATGTGGCGCCGGTTTGGCAGGCCTGTGAGCAGATCGGTTTGGGATGCATGGACCGCCGCGTTGTGCGCCTGACGCAGTGTTTTCTCGTTGTGCTTAAGGGATGTGATGTGCGCCGCCACGGTGAGGAGCCAGCCGTTCGGCAGGATCGTGTGATCAATCCAGAACCAACGTCCATCCAGCAAATCGCTCTCAAAGGATTTACGCGGCACGCTTCGACGACGGGGCAAGGTTCTTGCAATCAGGGCCTCGACATCGCCGCCATCGATCCTCACCCCAACCCCATTCCTGGCACCGTAGCGCAGGATTTCCGTGAAGGTGAATGGCCCTTCGTATCCCTCCAGAAACATGCTCTGGTAGGTCTTGTTGGCGTAGCGGAGATTGTCATCCGCGTCATAGATGGAAACAGCTTGGCCGCTCTCGTCCAGCGCCTCCACGAGGTGCCGGAGCGTTTCGTCATCCAGCTTCGAAACAAAATGACTCATGAGCTACTCGGAAGGACCAAGCTAGAGAACTCTAGCTGCAGGCTTATCGAACCGCAAATATACATTATTCCGTGTCAACTCAGCGGCACACGCGAAGGACTGTTCCGGTGAACTGCTTGGTAGACGGAAAGCATGAGCCGGGCCAAAAAACGCCAACCGGCCAGCTCAATCGAGCTGACCGGTCGCTGTCGGTTCAAGCCGCGGGGCTTGATTCACGAGTCTTCCTGGCAACCTGATCAGATGTGGATCACCCGGTCATAGGCATCCAGCACGCTCTCGTGCATGGTCTCCGACAGGGTCGGATGCGGGAAGACCGCATGGATCAATTCTTCCTCGGTGGTCTCCAGGTTCATCGCAATCACGAACCCCTGGATCAGCTCGGTGACTTCCGCGCCCACCATGTGAGCACCCAGGAGCTGACCGGTCTTCTTGTCGAAGATCGTCTTCACGAGACCGTCGGGTTCACCCAGTGCAATTGCCTTGCCATTGCCGATGAAGGGGAAGCGTCCGATGCGGATATCGTAACCCTGCTCCTTCGCCTTGGCTTCCGTGAGGCCAACCGAGGCGATCTGCGGGTTGCAATAGGTACAGCCCGGAATCTTGGCCTTGTCCATGGCATGCGTGTGCAGGCCCTTGATGGTCTCGACGCAGATCACGCCCTCATGCTCGGCCTTGTGCGCCAGCATGGGCGGGCCAGCCACGTCGCCGATGGCATAGATGCCCGGCACGTTGGTGCGGCCGAGGCCGTCCGTCACGACGACACCGCGCTCGATCTTCACTCCGAGCTTTTCGAGGCCGAGATTCTCGATATTGCCGACGACGCCGACCGCCGAGATCATCCGGTCGGCGGTGATCGTCTGGGTGCCGCCCTTGCCGTCGTCGATGGTGGCGGTGACGGAATTGGCGCCCTTCTCCACCTTCGTGACCTTGGCACCCGAAAAGATCTTCATGCCCTGCTTCTCGAAGCGCTTGCGGGCAAGCGCTGCGATCTCGGCATCCTCGACAGGCAGGATCTGCGGCATCACCTCGACCACCGTCACGTCGACGCCCATCGTGCGGTAGAAGGAGGCGAACTCGATGCCGATGGCGCCGGAGCCCATGACGATCAGCGACTTCGGCATGGCGGGCGGCACCATGGCTTCGAAGTAGGTCCAGATCAGCTTGCCGTCCGGTTCGATGCCGGGGAGCGCACGGGGACGCGCGCCCGTTGCGACGATGATATTCTTGGCGGCATAGGTGCCGGGCTCCAGCACGCCCTTCGGCACCGGGTTCTGCGGCTGCATGGCGGGCTTCTTCGGCGCCGTGACGACGACCTCGCCGGGCTTGGAGATGGTGGCCTCGCCCCAGATCACGTCGACCTTGTTCTTCTTGAGCAGCATGCCGACGCCACCGTTGAGACGGCCGGAAACGCCGCGGGAGCGGTTGACGATGGCCGCCGCATCGAAGCCGATGCCCTGAGCCGACAGACCGTAATCCTTCGCATGCTCCATGTAGTGATAGATCTCGGCCGAGCGCAGCAGCGCCTTGGTCGGAATGCAGCCCCAGTTGAGGCAGATGCCGCCGAGATGCTCGCGCTCGACGACCGCGGTCTTGAACCCGAGCTGCGCGGCGCGGATCGCCGCCACATAGCCCCCCGGCCCGCCGCCGATGACGATGATGTCGTATTGGTTTGCCATGGAATTGTCCCCCGTCATGCCCGGGCTTGGCCCGGGCATCCACGTCTTTGCGTGCCGGACCGTTGAAAAGGCGTGGATGGCCGGCACGAGGCCGGCCATGACCTCGAGTGTTTAAACAAGCATCCCCATCGGGTTCTCGATGAGTTGCTTGAAGGCTGCCAGGAGCTCCGCACCGAGCGCGCCGTCGACCACGCGGTGATCGCAGGAGAGCGTCACGGTCATGGCCTGGACGACGGCGGGAGCGCCGTTCTTCACCACCACTCGGCTCTCGCCGGCGCCGACCGCGAGGATCGTGCCGTGGGGCGGGTTGATGACAGCCTGGAAGTCCTTGATGCCGTACATGCCGAGGTTCGACACGGCCGTGGACCCGCCCGTATATTCCTCCGGCTTCAGGCGGCGGTTGCGGGCCCGGCCCGCCATGTCCTTCACCTCGGCCGAGATGGCGGTCAGCGTCTTCTGCTCCGCCTTGCGCACGACCGGCGTGAAAAGACCGCCCTCAATGGCAACCGCGACGCCCACATCAGAATGCTTCATGCGCAGGATGCGGTCCTCGGCCCAGACCGAGTTGGCGGCCGGCACGCGCTGGAGCGCGATGGCGAGCGCCTTGATGACGAAGTCGTTGACCGAGAGCTTGTAGGCGGGATTGCCGTCCTTGTCCTTGCCGGCCGCGTTGTTGATCTGCTCGCGCAGCGCCATGAGCGCGTCGAGCTCGCAATCGAGCGACAGGTAGAAATGCGGCACCGTCTGCTTCGACTCGACGAGGCGCTTGGCGATGGTCTTGCGCATGCCGTCGAGGGGCACTTCCTCGTAGGAGCCTGCCTCGAACATGGCCTTGACCTGATCGGCGCCCATGCTAGGCGCGAGCTGGGGGGCTGCAGGCTTTGCCGCCGGAGCGGGAGCTGCAGCTGCGGCCGGAGCCGCGGCAGGCTTCGCGCCACCGCCTTGGAGAGCGGTGCGCACGTCCTTTTCGACGATGCGCCCATGCGGACCGGAGCCCTGGACCGATCCGATGTCGATGCCGGCCTCGCGGGCTATACGCTTGGCAAGCGGCGAGGCGAAGACGCGGCTGCCTGCTCCCTGCCCTGCCCCGTTGGGCTTGGCGGCTTGTGCAGGGCCGGCCGGTGCCTGATCGACACGCGCGTAGCTCATGTGAGCCGAGGCATCGCCAGGAACGGTGTTGGCCTGCGGCTGGGATGCGGCTGCGGGAACAGCGGGAGCCGGCGCGGGTTCCGCCTTCGGGGCTGGCGCCGGAGCGGCGCCAGCGGCGGCCGGAGCCGTGACGCTCTTCGGATCCTCGCCCTCGCTCGCGATCAGCGCGATGAGCTGGTTGACGGGAACGTCGGCGGTGCCTTCGGGAACGACGATCTTGGCGAGGATTCCCTCGTCGACCGCTTCCACTTCCATGGTGGCCTTGTCGGTCTCGATCTCGGCGATGACATCACCGGACTTCACCGTGTCGCCTTCCTTCTTCAGCCACTTGGCAAGGTTGCCCTTTTCCATTGTGGGAGACAGGGCGGGCATCAGGATATTGATGGGCATGGCGTTGATTGATCCTGACTTGAAAGGATTAGTTGATCGCCTGCGTCGAGCCCGGATCGCTCGGATCATCCAGCTCGGCCTGGATGCCGGCCGTGATCTCGGCGAGAGCCTCCTCCTCGGAGAACTCCGTTTCCATGGCGTAGACGCGCGCGGCGTGACGGGCGAGGTCCACCAGGAGCACGCCCCAGGTGAACGGATCGTCGAAGGCGCGGCGCAGCGCGATGCTCACCGCCCCGTCGACCACCGAAGCCCTCAGGATCTCGACGCCCCCCTTCTCGAGGGCGTCGGGTGGGACATTGAGGGCTTCGAATTTCCGTTCGGCCATGACGTCACCTGTAGCAAACGGCTTTCGCCGCCTGCACCACTTCCGCCACGGACGGAAGCGCGAGCTTCTCGAGGTTGGCCGCATAGGGCATGGGCACGTCCTTGCCGGTGATGCGGATCACAGGCGCGTCGAGGTAATCGAAGGCGTTCTCCATGATGCGCATGGCGATCTCGGCGCCGACGCCCGATTGCGGATAGCCCTCTTCCACCGTGACGCAGCGGCCGGTCTTCATGACCGACGCGACGATGGTGTCGGTGTCCATGGGACGGATCGTGCGCAGGTCGATCACCTCGGCCTCGATGCCTTCCTTCGCCAGTTCCTCGGCGGCCTTGAGCGCGTAAGTCATGCCGATGGAGAAGGACACGATGGTGACGTCCTTGCCCTCGCGATGGATGCGCGCCTTGCCGATCGGCACGGTGAAGTCGTCGAGCTTCGGCACCGGGAAGGACTGTCCGTAGAGGATCTCGTTCTCCAGGAACACCACCGGGTTGGGATCACGGATGGCGCTCTTCAACAGGCCCTTGGCGTCGGACGCCGTATAAGGCGACACGACCTTGAGTCCTGGGATCTGCGAGTACCAGGCGGCGAAGTCCTGGCTGTGCTGCGCGGCCACGCGGGCGGCGGCGCCGTTCGGGCCGCGGAACACGATGGGCGCACCGAGCTGGCCGCCGGACATGTAGAGGGTCTTGGCCGCCGAGTTGATGATCTGGTCGATCGCCTGCATGGCGAAGTTGAAGGTCATGAACTCGACCACGGGGCGCAGGCCGGTGAAGGCCGCACCGACGCCGACGCCGGCGAAGCCGTGCTCGGTGATGGGCGTGTCGATCACGCGCTTCGCGCCGAATTCCTGCAGCAGGCCCTGGGTGACCTTGTAGGCGCCCTGGTATTCGGCCACCTCTTCGCCCATGACGAAGACCGTGCCATCCTTGCGCATCTCTTCGGCCATGGCATCGCGAAGGGCTTCGCGGACGGTCATGTTGACCAGTTCCGTTCCCTCGGGGATTTCGGCCATGGCGTTGTAGGACGTGCGGTTGGTGATGACCGAGGGAGCCGCGGGCTTAGCCACCGGAGTCACGTCGGTGCCGGGAATCGAGTCGGGCGACGGACGGTCGGCCATCCCTTCCCGCTGCATGTCGGGCGTCGGGGCCGGTTGGGCTTCCGGCGCCGGAGCGGCCGGGGCCTTCGCAGACGAAGCGGCCGCGGACACGTCCTCGCCCTCGCCGGCGAGAATCGCGATGGGGGTGTTCACCGCCACGTTATCGGTGCCGTCGGAGACCAGGATCTTGGCGAGGACGCCTTCGTCGATCGCCTCGACCTCCATGGTCGCCTTGTCGGTCTCGATTTCGGCCAGCACGTCACCGGGCTTGACCTGATCGCCTTCTTTTTTCAGCCACTTGGCCAGTTTGCCCTGCTCCATGGTGGGCGAGAGGGCAGGCATGAGAATATCGATCGCCATGAAAGACTCGTGTTGATTGTCGCTAAGGCGAAAATTGTGAGCGGCGCTTACGCACGCCGCTTACAGAAGGATGTCCGTGTAGAGCTCGGACGGATCGGGCTCCGGATCGTGCGTGGCGAACTCGGCCGCCTCGTTGACGATCTCGCGCACCTTGCTGTCGATGGCCTTCAGCTCGTCTTCCGACAGCTTCCAGCTCTCCAGCAGACGGCGGCGCACCTGCTCGATCGGATCGTACTCTTCGCGCATCCGGGTCACTTCGTCCTTCGTGCGGTACTTCGCCGGATCGGACATGGAATGGCCGCGATAGCGGTAGGTCTGCATCTCGAGGATGTACGGCCCCTTGCCGGAGCGGGCATGCTCGATCGCGCGCTGGCCGGCGGCGTAGACAGCGCGCACGTCCATGCCGTCCACCTGCTCGCCGGGGATGCCGAAGGACAGACCGCGCTTCGAGAAGTCCGTCTGAGCCGACGCGCGGGTCACGGCCGTGCCCATGGCGTAGCGGTTGTTCTCGATCACGTAGACGACCGGCAGCTTCCAGAGAGCCGCCATGTTGAAGCTCTCGTAGACCTGACCCTGATTGGCCGCGCCGTCGCCGAAATAGGTCAGGCAGACATTGCCGTTCTCGCGATAATGGTTCGCGAAGGCGATGCCGGTGCCGAGCGACACCTGCGCGCCGACAATGCCGTGGCCGCCATAGAAATGCTTCTCCTTGGAGAACATGTGCATGGAGCCGCCCTTGCCCTTCGACAGGCCGCCGCGGCGCCCCGTCAGCTCGGCCATGACGCCTTTCGCGTCCATGCCGCAGGCAAGCATGTGACCGTGATCGCGGTAACCCGTGATCACCTGATCGCCCTCTTTCGTCGCCATCTGCATGCCGACGACGACGGCTTCCTGGCCGATATAGAGATGGCAGAAACCGCCGATCAGGCCCATGCCGTACATCTGGCCGGACTTCTCCTCGAAGCGCCGGATCAGCAGCATGTCGTTATAAGACGCCAGGTCCTGGTTCTTGTCGAATTGTGGGGAGTTGGGGGCGGCTCCGCGATTGGAGCCTTTACCGGAATTAGTCTTGTTAGCCGCGCCAGTACCGGCACGGCCCGCCTTGCGGGCAGCAACAGCCATCGGGTCCTCCGAAGGGTTTCCTCGACGAAAGTTGTAGCGCAGTCGGAATCGGAAATCGAGAGGCCCAAAAGGTGTTTTGCGCTGCACAATGAAACGCGTAAGTCATTGGCAGAACAACGAAAATAAAAATAAACTGAAATTCAGTTAAGCAGAACTTTTAAGTTATTGTTAATTATGGCCCCGTGATGATCACGAGGTCGTTCTTGTGCACACGTCCTAACATTACGCGCGCTCTCTCCTCGAGCAGATCGCGGTCGATCTGGTCGCTCCTGAGCAGCGCGATGCGGCGCTCCCATTCGGAGCGCTGGGTCTTTAAACCATCCAGCTCGGCTGAAAGTTCAGCCACCTGCGCTTCATATTTCTGCTGGGCCTCGATGCCCCGCGCGCCACTGTGAGCGTGGTGCACGAAATAAGCCGCCACACCCGCCGAGATGCCGTAGATCACCAGCGGAATCAGAAATCGTCGTGCACGTCTGCGGATCACCATGCGGCAGAGTCTTACAGGGACATGGTTAAGGAGGTGTTAGAGACTGGAGTTCCCCGATGCTAAAATCCTCCCAGGACCGCCGGCCTTCGCCAGAGATCCCGGTCCGAAAGGGGCCGCTCTAAAAATCGAGATGGCCAACCCGTGGACCTAGAGCATCGGACGGAAATTCGAACTCACGTCCGATGCTCTAAGCTTTTGTTTTCCTGCATCTTTACACGCAAAACCAGTTCCCACTTTTGCGTTCGATGCTCTAGCCGTGACGAGGAGCAAAAGAAAAAGCCGCCTTGCGGCGGCTCTCTCCGTGTATTGCTCTCTCGAATTTACGCTAGCGCCTTCAGCGCCGCCCTGCCCGCATAGACCGCCTGCGAGCCCAGCTCTTCCTCGATCCGGATGAGCTGGTTGTACTTGGCCAATCTGTCGGAGCGGGCGAGCGAACCGGTCTTGATCTGTCCGCAGTTCGTCGCGACGGCGAGATCGGCAATCGTCGAGTCCTCCGTCTCGCCAGAACGGTGAGACATGACGGCCGTGTAGCCGGCGCGGTGGGCCATGTCGACGGCCGCGAGCGTCTCGGTGAGCGAGCCGATCTGGTTCACCTTCACGAGCAGCGAGTTCGCGACACCCTGCTTGATGCCCTGGGACAGGCGGTTCACGTTGGTGACGAAGAGGTCGTCGCCCACGAGCTGGCACTTGGAGCCGACGAGGTCGGTCACGGCCTTCCAGCCCTCCCAATCGTCCTCAGACATCCCGTCCTCGATGGTGGCGATTGGATAGGCCCCGACGAGCTTGGCGAGGTACTCGGCCTGCTGCTGCGGGCTCAGCTTCTGACCTGTGCCTTCATACACGTAGGCGCCGTCCTTGAAGAACTCGGTCGCCGCGCAGTCGAGGCCGATCACCATGTCCTGGCCCGGCTTGTAGCCCGCCTGCTCGATGGACTTCATGATGAAGTCGAGAGCCGCTTCGGCAGAGGGCAGGTTCGGGGCGAAGCCGCCCTCGTCGCCCACATTGGTGTTGTGACCAGCGTCTTTCAGGGCCTTCTTGAGGGTGTGGAACACCTCGGCGCCCATGCGCACGGCCTCGGCCAGGGTCGGCGCGCCGACCGGCATGATCATGAATTCCTGGAAGTCGATGGGGTTGTCGGCATGGGCGCCGCCGTTGATGATGTTCATCATCGGCACCGGCAGGACGCGGGCCTGCGTGCCGCCCACATAGCGGTAGAGCGGCAGGGTCGAGGCCTCGGCCGCCGCCTTGGCGACGGCAAGGGAGACGCCCAGGATGGCGTTTGCGCCGAGGCGTGCCTTGTTCGGGGTGCCGTCGAGCTCGATCATCGTCTCGTCGATGGCGACCTGCTCCTCGGCGTCCATGCCGCCGATGGCGTCCAGGATCTCGTTGTTGACGGCATCGACCGCCTTGAGCACGCCCTTGCCGAGATAGACCGACTTGTCGCCGTCACGCAGCTCGACCGCCTCGTGGGCGCCCGTGGAAGCGCCGGACGGCACGGCAGCGCGGCCCATGGAGCCGTCTTCGAGGGTCACATCCACCTCGACCGTGGGATTGCCCCGGCTGTCGAGGATCTGGCGGGCGAAAACGTCGATAATCGCGGTCATGAGCAGGCTCCTGCTGGCTGATGGGCCGCCATTTCCGCCTTTGCAGACGGGTGCGGCCTCACGTCATGAATTGGCTTATTGACCGAAATGCCCATGTGAGCAAGGACGGCAAGAGCTTTCCCCTCTATCAATCCAAGGTCAAATCCAGATGACGGAAACTACCCTTCAGCTCGGCCAGGCGAGCTCCCAGCCCCAATCCCCCGAGGAAGCGCAGCTCGACCGGGTGCCGAACCCCCATCCCGACACCGATTACCTCGCCCGCTTCACCGTGCCGGAATTCACCTCGCTCTGCCCGGTGACGGGCCAGCCGGATTTCGCGATCCTGGTGATCGACTACGTCCCGGGTCCGTGGCTCGTCGAATCGAAGTCGCTCAAGCTCTACATGCACAGCTTCCGCAACCATGGCGCCTTCCACGAGGATTGTACGGTCGCCATCGGCAAACGCCTCGCCGAGCTTCTGGAGCCGCGCTACCTGCGGATCGGCGGTTACTGGTATCCTCGCGGCGGCATCCCTATCGACGTATTCTGGCAGACCGGCGAGCTGCCGAAGAACCTCTGGCTGCCCGATCAGGGCGTGGCGCCCTACCGCGCCCGCTGAGCGGCGGGCTTCGGCAGGACGAGGGAGGCCGTCACGCCGACGCCGACGATGATCAGGGCGGCTACACCCGTCGCTCCGGTCAGCCCGATCGTTCGCAAGCCGAAGCCCATCAGCACGACGCCGAGCGCCTGTCCGCAGAAGAACGAGAAGGCATGGAGCGCAACAGCCGAGGCGCGCGCGCCGGGGGCCACTTCCGTCACCTGGGCCTGGAAGGTGTTGTGGAGCATGTAGAAGCCGAGGCCCATGAGCAGCAGGGCCGCCGCATCGAGCTTCCAATCGCCGCCGAGCCCAAGGACGAGGAGTGCGGCACCGGCAAACAAGCCTCCGCCGAGGAGGATCCTGCCGATACCGAGCCGCCGCAGCATCCAGGTCACGAGAGCGGAATAGACCAAGCCGCCGAGGGCGAACCCGCCGATGGCAAAGCCCGCTTCGGCCGCCCCACCTCCGCCGCGCTCCTCGAGCAGGGGCGCCACATAGGGAAAGATGCCGAACAGCGCGATGGCCTCGACGAAGACCGAGCCGAAGAGAAACAGCGCACGCGGATTGGACAGGATGCTCCGGTAACGCAGGATCGCCGTCCTCGGATCGAATTGGCCGCCCGGCAATGAGCCTCGGAAGCCGATGACGGTCGCGGCAAGCGCCAGCGCCATCATCGTTGTCGAGAGGACGAACACGCCGCGCCAGCCGATGAATTGCGCCAGGAGAC
This sequence comes from Microvirga calopogonii, assembly GCF_003347665.1. Lineage (GTDB taxonomy): Bacteria > Pseudomonadota > Alphaproteobacteria > Rhizobiales > Beijerinckiaceae > Microvirga > Microvirga calopogonii. The sequence goes on along the minus strand of NZ_QDGA01000003.1, from coordinate 240,226 downwards.
CTGCCAGCGAGGAGCCGGCGAGCTGGCCGATGATGACGGCAACCAGGTAGCGGCTTAACGCAATCTGCCGCTGCGCCATCTCGACCCGGTCACCGATCAGAGCGATGGAGAGCGGCACCGCGCCACCGGCAGCCGCGCCGGCGACGATGCGAAGCGTGAAAAGCGTGGGCGCATTCGGGGCGAAAGCAGAGCAGGCCAGGGCAACGAAGAGGACCGACAGCGCCACCTTCATGACGCGCTCCTTGCCCAGCGCGTCGCCGATAGGCCCAAGAATCGGCTGGATGAACGCATAGGGCAGCGCGAAAGCCGCCGAGAGAAGCGCGATGGTCTGAGGATTCGAGCCCAGGTCCCGGGCAATGATTCCCACCATCGGTTCGACCGCGCGGCCGGAGAAGGTGCTCGCAAAGCCGCTGGTGGCGAGGATCAGGATCAGGTTGCGGGAGGACATGGAGTTTTTGCGCCTGTTGCCGGTAAGGGAGCATAAGCTCCTTACCATGGCACCGACGCTAATCGAGCGGCGGGAGCGCAGACCTGCCCTCCTGAAAAGACATGGAATGCGGCCCAGATGACACCCACTACGCCATAGCCGGGCTTGTCCCGGCCATCCCGATTGGTTGAAGCGCTGAACTATTCGGATCGAGATCACCGGCACAAGGCCGGTGATGACGACGAAGCTGAATGCCGATCGAGCCTTAAGCCAGGCTCGAGAAAAGATTTGGCGCTAACCCGCCCTGCCCTTCGCTAACGCATCGAACGCCTTGAGCTGTGCGAGCAGTCCTTCGAGCTCCTTCAACGGCACCATGTTGGGCCCGTCGGACGGCGCCTTGTCCGGGTCCTGGTGTGTCTCGATGAAGACGCCCGCCACACCGACTGCGACGGCGGCGCGCGCGAGCACCGGCACGTATTCGCGCTGGCCGCCCGAGGTCGTGCCCTTGCCGCCAGGCTGCTGCACGGAATGGGTGGCATCGAAGATCACCGGAGCACCCGTCTCTGCCATGATCGGCAGGGAGCGCATGTCGGACACGAGCGTATTGTAGCCGAAGGAGGCCCCGCGCTCCGTGAGCATCACGTTCGGGTTGCCGGCAGCCGTCACCTTGGCGGCCACATTGGCCATGTCCCACGGGGCGAGGAACTGGCCCTTCTTCACGTTGACCACCCGCCCAGTCTTCGCTGCGGCAACCAGAAGGTCCGTCTGGCGGCAGAGGAAGGCGGGAATCTGCAGGATATCGACCACCTCGCCCACCGGCGCGCATTGGTCGTTCTCGTGCACATCGGTGATAACGGGAAGACCGTATGTCTCCTTCACCTCGGCGAAGATGGCGAGCGCTTTGTCCAGCCCGATGCCGCGGGCGCTGGATATCGACGTGCGGTTCGCCTTGTCGAAGGATGACTTGTAGACGAGGCCCAGGCCCAGCTTTCCGGCGATCTCCTTGAGCGCGGCCGCCATCTCGAGCGCGTGCTCACGGCTTTCCATGGCGCAGGGCCCCGCAATAATGCTGAGCGGCAGATGATTGCCGAAGCGGACGCTGCCAGCCTCGACGATTGCGGGATGCTGTTTGGTGTCGGTCATGCGCCGTCTCTATCCTGTCTGCGGCAGCAAGCAAAGCGGCGAAGTGCATGGCACGTCGTCGCTTTGTGAGCAGAGATGGAAAGCAGCTGGCCGATCCTTAACCAAAAGCGAGAAAAGGACGTTTCTTTCCAACCAAAGGTCGATTTACTTTGGGGAAGCTCTAAAACATGCTTCTATCCGCATGGAAAGATTGAGAAAATTTACCTTCAATCCGTCCTGAACCGGTTGTCATGATCACTTCGCAGCGCTTGGGGGGCGCTCCTATGTCCGAACAGAACAAAGTGCACGAGCTCATGGCTCTCAGAACGGCACTCGGCTTTACCCAAAGCAAGATGGCCCACGAGATCGACCTGAGCCTGCGCGACTACCAATCCTTCGAATGGGGCGAGAGCGAGATCCCGGATCTGTATCTCAGGGCAATCGAGCGGATCGCCATGCTCTATGCCGTCAGGCACAAGAACCCGATGCTTGTGCCGCCAGCCCTGCGCGCCGAGGCCGTTCAGTTCGCCCGCATGGTCGAAGCGAGTGCTTAGCACGCCATGCAGCCCTCCGGGGCCGCCGCCCGGAACCGCAGGCTCTCCAACCAGGGAAGCCGGGACCCACCTTTGGGTCCGATGCTTTAGAATGTCATAGCGGCCGCGTTGATGATTCCGGCGGCGAGCGACGCGGCACCGAGGAACAAAGCGGCTGCCATCTCGCCTCCGGCGATGCGCTGAGACAGGTTCGGCATCACGATACGCACAAGCCAGTAGACGAGGATCTGCACGGCTAGGGCCACCAGGCCCCATACGAGGCAATCGACGATGGTCTGGGCGTGGACGATGGCGCTCGCCAAGGGAAGGGCGAAGCCGACGAGGCTGAATCCGAGAGCCGTCGCCGCCGAGATCACATTCTCACGGATCAGCGCGAACTCGTTGTGCATGGTCGCCAGCGTATAAATCGCCAGGTACAGGCCGACCAGGGCGACGGCGAGAACGAAGAAAATCAGGAAGTCGGCCAAGCCCGCCAGAGATGAAGTCACAACCAGTCCCCCACACGATGTTTTCCCACCGTCTAGAGGATCATGGTTAATATTACGTTGGCTCGAAGGCGATCGCGACGCCGAAGGCTGCGCTCGCCGGCACGATGAGCCTGCTGCCGATATGCTGGTAAGGAATCTCGGCGGCATCCAGCCATTTCGCGTGGGCGTGGATGTCCTCAACGCGAACCGCAAAAGCCACGAAGGACGGCTGATCGAGTTCGGCCTCCACCGACCCGTAGTTCTCGGCCGCGTCGTCGGGCGTGAGCACGTCGATGTGACTATTGCCCAACCGGAAGGACAGATCGTCTCCATCAGGGCTCGCGGGCTGCACGCCCGTGAAAGCGGTCAGGAAGGTGCGAAGCCGCTCCGGATCCGGCGCCGCCAGGGTGACGGATGAAATCTGCGTCGCCCTGTTGTCGTGACGCTGAAATTCAGGGTTCCAGAAGTTTTCCGGGAAATGCTGCTGACAGACGAAGAAACCGGCCTTCGGAGAGTCTTTGGCCGCTGCGAAAGCCAGGGTGAAAGCGACCTTCGTCTCGCTTCCGTCGGGACGCTTGCCGCTGCGCTCGAAATGGAACGGCTCGAACGATCCGATGCCCTTTTGCGAAAACAGAGTCGCGTCCGCCTCGGCATTCTGGCTGTCGAGGACCAGCATGGCGAGGCCCTCGCGGCCCCTGAGATAATCCTGGACGAAGGCACCGAAACTGAAGGCACTGGCCCGATGCGGCGCGATGGCCGCGCCCTCGCCGACCGTGATCAGTTCGATGAAGGAACCGGAGAACTGGACGATCCGGTTCTCCGTGCCCCAAGGGTGACGGTTGCGGCCGCCGACCTGGAAGCCGAGACGCCGATAGAAGCTTCCGGCTTGATCCAAGTCGCGGACAGCAATGACGAGATGGTCGATCCGACGGGTCAATGGCAGTCTCTCATTCAACAAGCGTTTCGTATCGGCCTGTATTCCTCAAGCGATACTCCTGATCTTACACCGCATCATCAACAAGATCGTTAAACTGCTTGAAGATCGTTATTTTATATCATAAACAAACTCAATAACAGTCGGCTCAAACCCGGAAAAATTAGCCCTTCGGCACACGTCTTTCTTCTACCGGACTCAAGATGTCTCAAACTTCTCACGATTTTCCCAAGCTTGACCTCATCCTCAGCAATCTTAAGACCGTCATGCCTGCTGGCTATAAGACGCGCACGGTCTGGGGAGGCGGCAAGGATCGATTTCGCATCAGCCGAAACGCTTTCAACTTCGTCGAAGTCAAAATCAATCGCAAAACCGGTCGCATTTCATATCAGAGCTCATGGTACGCCTGCCTTGTCGTGCTTGCACTGATCTGTTTTCCGCTCGCAATCGTGCTGTATCCCATTTTGAAGAAGCGGATGACACGACACATCGCCGAAGCAACGGCATTCATGGAAGAAGCTATCACCGCCCCTTCCAAGTAAGAGGCGGTGAGTTCTCAAGTGTCGATGATAAGCTGACGTCTAAACCAGCCGGCTCTGCTCCACGGCCGCGTGGATGAAGCTCTTGAAGAGCGGGTGCGGCTCGAAGGGGCGGGACTTCAGCTCCGGGTGATACTGGACGCCGATGAACCAGGGATGGTCCTCGTATTCCACGATCTCCGGCAGGACGCCGTCCGGCGAAACGCCCGAGAAGCGCAGGCCTTTCTGCTCCAGCTTGTCGCGATAGGTCATGTTGACCTCGTAGCGGTGCCGGTGGCGCTCGGAAATCTCCGTGCCGCCGTAGATTTCGGCCACCTTGCTGCCGGGCCTGAGCGACGCCTGATAGGCGCCAAGCCGCATGGTGCCGCCGAGATCACCGCCGGAGGCGCGTTTTTCCAGCTCGTTGCCGCGCAGCCACTCGGTCATCAGGCCAACAACCGGCTCGGAGGTCGGGCCGAACTCGGTGGAACTGGCATCCTTGATGCCGGCGAGCGAACGAGCCGCCTCGATGACGGCCATCTGCATGCCGAAACAGATGCCGAAATACGGCACCTTGCGCTCGCGGGCGAAACGGGCCGCCCGAATCTTGCCCTCGGCGCCGCGCTGGCCGAAGCCGCCGGGCACCATGATGCCGTGGATCCCCTCCAGGAACGGTGCCGGATCCTCGTGTTCGAAGATCTCGCTCTCGATCCATTCCAGGTTCACCTTCACCTGGTTGGCGATGCCGCCGTGGTGAAGGGCCTCGATCAGGGACTTATAGGCGTCCTTGAGGCCGGTATATTTGCCGACGACGGCAATCGTGACCTCGCCTTCCGGATTGTGGACACGTCCGGAGATGTTGGTCCAGCGGGAGAGATCCGGAGTCTTGGCACTGTCGAGTCCGAAGGCAGCCAGGACTTCGCTGTCGAGCCCGGCCTCGTGATAGGCGAGCGGAACGTCGTAGATCGAGCGGGCATCCCGCGCCTCGATCACGGCCGTCTCGCGCACGTTGCAGAACAGGGCGAGCTTGCGCCGCTCGTCCTTCGGGATCTCGCGATCGGTCCGGCAGAGCAGGATGTCCGGCTGAATGCCGATGGAGCGGAGCTCCGCGACCGAGTGCTGCGTCGGCTTCGTCTTCAGCTCGCCGGCCGACGGGATGAACGGCAGCAGCGTTAGATGGACGTAGATCGCCTGCCCCCGCTCCAGATCGTTGCCGAGCTGGCGGATGGCCTCGAAGAACGGCAGCCCCTCGATGTCGCCGACCGTGCCGCCGATCTCGACCAGCACGAAATCGAAGCCCTCGTTGCCCGTGAGCACGAAGTCCTTGATGGCGTTGGTGACGTGCGGAATCACCTGGATCGTGGCGCCGAGATAGTCGCCGCGCCGCTCCTTGGTGATGATGTCGAGATAGATGCGCCCGGTGGTGATGTTGTCGGCCTTGGTGGCCGGAACGCCGGTGAAGCGCTCGTAATGCCCGAGATCCAGATCGGTTTCAGCGCCGTCGTCGGTCACGAAGACCTCGCCGTGCTGGTAGGGACTCATGGTCCCCGGATCGACGTTGAGATATGGGTCGAGCTTGCGAAGCCGAACCTTGTAACCGCGTGCTTGGAGAAGCGCTCCCAGGGCTGCCGAAGCCAGACCTTTGCCGAGCGAAGACACCACGCCGCCGGTGATGAATACGTACCGCGTCATGGACCCCTATCCATAAAGATCGGGCGCCGATTCGCAATCGCGAACTGCGTGCCCCGAAACCCATCCACAAAAAGAGAGGGCCGGAGGACCGGCCCTGGTTTTCACTTACTGCTGAGGCGCTGTGGGCGCCGGCGTCGCGGGGGCCGGAGCCGCCGGCTGGTCGCCCTGGAGGCGTTGCAGCTGCTCGAGCACGTTGCCACCCTGCGGAGCCGCCGGAGCCTGCTGACCCGGGGCGGGAGCGGCCGGTGCGGCGCGATCGAGAATCGAGCGCGGAGCCCGGGTCGACGTCGCCATGACGGTCAGCGCGATGCTGGTCACGAAGAAGAGGCCGGCCAGGATCGCCGTCGCACGGGTGAGTGCGTTCGCCTGGCCGCGACCGGTCATGAAGCCGGACACGCCGCCCCCGCCTCCGCCGCCGAGCCCCATGCCGCCGCCTTCCGAGCGCTGCAGGAGAACCACGCCGATCAGGGCGAGCACGATGACCAGGTGGATAATGATGAGAACTGTTTGCATCGTTTTCAAAAACCTCAAGCGGCTGCGCACAAGGCGTCAGCCGCTCGCAATCCGTTCGTTGCGGCGGCCTGTAGCATAGGTGGGCGCAGGATCAAAGACCCGCAAGCCGCCTTTTCTCAGTTAGCCGAGATAGGCCCCGGCGATGGCCAGGAAATCCGCCGCCACGAGGCTGGCACCACCCACCAGGGCGCCGTTGACGTTCTCCACCGCCATGAGCTCGGCCGCATTCGAAGGTTTGACGGAGCCACCATAAAGGATCCGCACCTTGGGCGCGTCCGCCTTGCCGACGAGGCGGCGCAGCTCGTCCCGGATCAGGGAATGCACTTCCGCCACGTCCGCAACGGTCGGCGTCAATCCGGTGCCGATGGCCCAGACCGGCTCATAGGCGACCACGAGATTGAGACTGTTCGAATCGACCGGGATCGAGCCGCGCAGCTGCTTGCGGACAACGGCAAGGGTCTTGCCGGATTCGCGCTCCTCGCGGGTCTCGCCCACGCAGACCATGGCCGTCAGGCCGGCCCGGTGGGCCGCCACCGCCTTCGCGCAGACATCCTGGTCCTTTTCCTTGTGGTACTGGCGGCGCTCGGAATGACCAACGATCACGTAGGTCGCGCCGGCATCGGCGAGCATCTCGGCCGAGAGATCACCTGTAAAGGCTCCCGATTCCTTGGCGTGGCAATCCTGGCCGCCGATGGCGACGCGGGAGCCGACCGAAGCATAAGCGAAAAGAGAAAGCAGCGTTGCCGGAGGGCAGACGGCAAGTTCGACCTTGGCCATCAGGCCGGGCGTGTAGCCGGCATGGATCTCGGTCAAAACCTTGGCCGAACTCTTCAATCCATTCATTTTCCAGTTTCCCGCCACCAGCGGGCGCGGCCTATCGACGCTCATTCACGGCACTCCTGTCACGCTCGATCATCCGGCAGTACAGAGGCTTGAGCTCTCTTTCAACCAGACTTGCCCTTTTCGTAGAGCCCCTGATCGGTTATCGGCAGGTTTAACGAGTTTTTGGAAAACGGGTTCACGATGCTTCGGAACATGCGCAAGGCTGGGCAGACCGTGGTCGGCAAAGCCATCGCCACCATCTTTTTCGGCGCCCTGATCGTCAGCTTCGCCATCTGGGGCATCGGCGACATCTTCCGCGTGACCCCTGCCTCCACGGTGGCCGAGGTCGGCAGCACCAAGATCACGGTCGATCAGGTCCGCAACGCCTATACCAACGAGCTTCAGCGGCTCGGCCGTCAGTTCCGCACCGTCATCAGCCCCGAGCAGGCCCGGACCTTCGGCATCGACCAGCAGGTGATCTCCAACCTCGTGACCGAGGCCGTCATGGCGGAGCAGGCCAAGAAGATGGGCCTATCGGTCTCCGACCAGCTCATTGCAGCCTCGATCATGAACAATCCGGCCTTCAAGGGAGCGGACGGGCAGTTCAATCGAGCCCAGTTCGATCAGGCGCTGCGCAATGTCGGCCTTTCCGAGGCGGGCTTCGTGCAGGAGCAGCGCTCCGCCATGGTTCGCCTCCACTTGGCCGAAGCCATTGCCGGCGACGTCAACTTGCCTCTGGCCGCCAAGGAGGCCTTCCACCGCTACGGGACCGAGCGCCGTGCAGCCTCCTACCTGCTTCTGACACCGACCATGGCGGGAGACATTCCGGCTCCGACGGCGGAACAGCTCCAGGCGTTCTTCAGCGAGCGCAGGAGCGCGTTCCGCGCGCCCGAATACCGGGCCGTGTCGGTGCTCGCGCTCGATGCTGCCGCTCTCGCCAAACCCGATTCCATATCGGAAGCCGATGCCCGGCAGGCCTACGAGCAGCAGAAGGCCAAATACGGCACTCCGGAGCGCCGTACGATCCAGCAGATCACCTTCCCGTCCCAGGCGGAGGCCGAGACCGCCGCCGCCAAGATCAAGGAGGGCGCGACCTTCGATGCCATCGCGGCAGAGCGCAACGTCTCTCCGCAGGATCTGGAGCTCGGCACCTTCACCAAGGCCGAGATGCTCGATCAGACCGTGGCGGATGCGGCCTTCGCCCTCGAACAGAATGCCGTCAGCGCGCCGATTACCGGCCGTTTCGGCCCGGTGCTCGTGCGGGTGACCCAGATTCAGCCCGAGTCCGTCCGCCCCTTCGAGGAAGTGGCCGGCGAGATTCGCCAGCAGGTAGCTCAGGATCGCGCCAAGGATCAGATCGAGCGGATCCACGACGAGATCGAGGACCTGCGCGCCGGCGCCAGGCCCCTGGCGGATATCGCCAAGGAAAAGGGTCTGACCCTCGTTCAGGTCCCAGCTGTCGATACCAACGGCCGGGACAAGGCCGGCAACCCGGTCAACCTGCCTGAGAAGGACGCCGTGGTGAAGGCAGCCTTCGCGTCCGACATCGGGGTCGACAACGAGCCCCTGCGCATGGCCGCCGGCTACGTCTGGTACGACGTGACCGGAATCGAAGCCTCCCGTGAGAAGAACCTCGACGAGGTCCGCGATCAGGTCGCGACCCAGTGGCGCGAGGATCAGGTGGCGCAGCGCCTGTCGGAAAAGGCGAACGAACTCACCGGCCGCTTGGACAAAGGCGAGACCATCGAGGCCGTCGCCCAGGCCGCCGGTGCATCGATCCAGAACGCCACCGACCTCGCCCGCAACACGGCGAAGGACACCCTCACGGCCGAAGCGGTGAACCGCATCTTCGCCGTTCCCGTCGGCAAGACGGGCCATGCCGCCAACGGCACGGACGCCCGCGTGGTGTTCCATGTCACCTCGGCCATGGTCCCACCCCTCGTCACCACCACGCAGGCGGCGCAGAATACCGAGAACCAGCTCCGGACCGGCTTCGGCGACGACCTGCTCAACCAATACATCGCCCAGGTCCGCCAGGACCTCGGCGTCACCATCAACCAGCAGGCGCTGCGTCGGGCGACGGGCGGCGAATCTTAAAACCCATGACGATCACGCCTGATTTCGAGACGTTCGCTGCGGCCTATGAGGCCGGGGAGGCCGGCGTCCTGCGCGCCACGCTCGTGGGCGACCTGCTCACTCCCGTGGCGGCCTTCCTGAAGCTGCGCCATGACCGCAAAGGGTCTGCCTTCCTGCTTGAGTCCGTCGAAGGCGGCGCGACCCGCGGCCGCTTCTCGATGATCGGGCTCGATCCCGACCTCGTCTGGCGATGTCAGAACGGCGTTGCGGCTATCGACCGCCACGCGCTGAGCCGCCTCCAGGAATTCACCGTGGAGGAGCTGCCGCCCCTTGAGAGCCTGCGCGCCCTGATCAAGGAAAGCGCCCTGCCCCTTTCGGACGATCTGCCGCCCATGGCAGCGGGCCTCTTCGGCTATCTGGGCTACGACATGGTGCGCCTCATGGAGCGCCTGCCGGAGCCCAATCCGGACGTGCTGAAGGTCCCCGACGCCATTCTCATCCGCCCGACGGTGATGGTGGTGTTCGATGCGGTGAAGGACGAAATTTCGCTCATCACACCCGTACGCCCGCAGGCAGGAACCTCGGCCAAGGCCGCCTACGAGACGGCGCTCGCGCGCCTGGACAACGTCACGGCCGCCCTCGAGCGCCCGCTTCCCATCGACGACCGCAGCGACCCGACGCAGATCCATTTCGAGCCGCCGGTTTCGAACACGACGCCGCAGGAATTCGAGACGATGGTCGCCAAGGCGAAGGAATACATCCGCGCCGGCGACATCTTCCAGGTGGTGCTATCGCAGCGGTTCGAGTCGACCTTTCCCCTGCCGGCCTTCGCGCTCTACCGCTCCCTGCGACGGGTCAACCCGGCTCCGTTCCTCTGTTATCTCGATTTCGAGGATTTCCAGATCGTCTGCTCCTCGCCGGAGATCCTGGTGCGGGTGCGCGAGGGCAAGGTCACGATCCGTCCCATCGCCGGGACACGGCCGCGCGGTGCGACAGCTGCCGAGGACAGGGCCCACGCGGAAAGCCTGTTGGCGGACCAGAAGGAGCGCGCCGAACATCTGATGCTGCTCGATCTCGGCCGCAACGACGTGGGACGCGTGGCCGAGATGGGCTCCGTGGAAGTCACGGACTCCTTCTTCCTCGAATATTACAGCCAGGTGATGCACATCGTCTCGAACGTTGAAGGCAGGCTCGACCCGTCCTTCGACGCTCTCGACGCGCTCGTGGCAGGCTTCCCGGCCGGCACGGTCTCCGGCGCCCCGAAGGTGCGCGCCATGCAGATCATCGACGAGTTGGAGAAGCACAAGCGCGGCCCTTATGCGGGCTGCATCGGGTATTTCGGAGCCAATGGCGAGATGGATACCTGCATCGTGCTGCGTACCGCCCTGGTGAAGGACGGGCGCATGGCCGTTCAGGCCGGCGCCGGCATCGTCTACGATTCCGATCCTGCCTCCGAGCAGCAGGAATGCATCAACAAGTCGAAGGCCCTGTTCCGGGCCGCCGAGGAAGCCGTGCGCTTCGCAAGCCAAGCGAGGATCGGACAATGACCCGGGCGACGATGCTTCCCTTGACCGGGAGCTTCGCTTACGCGAACGTCGGCGTGCTATGACCCGCGTTCTCGTCATCGACAATTACGACAGCTTCACCTGGAATCTGGTGCATCTGCTCGGTCCGCTCGCGACCTCCGTCGAGGTGGTGCGCAACGACGCCATCACCACCGACCAGGTGCTGGCCTCCCAGCCGGATGCCATCGTGCTGTCCCCCGGCCCTTGCACACCGAACGAAGCTGGCGTCTGTCTCGATCTGGTGAAGCGCGCCTCTCCCGAAATCCCGACCTTCGGCGTGTGTCTCGGTCTGCAGACCATCGGGCAGGTTTTCGGCGGCACCGTTTCGCGGGCCCCACTGCCCATGCACGGCAAGGTCTCCGAGGTGGAGCACGGCGGCCAGGCGGTGTTCCGCGGCATCAACGGCTCCTTCAAGGCGACCCGCTATCATTCGCTGATCGTGGACCGCGAGACCTGCCCGGTCGACCTGCAGGTGACGGCGGAAACAGCGGACGGCTTGGTCATGGGGCTGTCGCACCGCTCGCTCCCGATCCACGGCGTGCAGTTCCACCCCGAGAGTATCCTTTCGGAGCACGGTGTGACGATCATGCGCAACTTCTTCGAACTCGCGGCGGATTGGAACGCCAAGCACCGCGCCGCCGGCGGCGCAGCCGCTCCAGCAGGACATTGAAACCGATGGAATCGTTCAAATCCTACCTCGCCAAGGTCGCCACGGGCGCATCGCTCACGCGCGACGAGGCGCGGGATGCCTTCGACGACCTGCTGTCCGGCGAAGTGACGCCCGCCCAGGGCGGTGCCTTCCTGATGGCGCTGCGGGTTCGCGGCGAGGCACTCGAAGAGATCGTCGGCGCCGTGACGGCCATGCGCGGCCGCATGCTGCGGGTCAACGCTCCCGAGAAGGCCATCGACATCGTCGGCACCGGCGGCGACCACAAGGGCAGCTACAACATCTCGACGCTCGCCTCGATCATCGTGGCATCCTGCGGTGTTCCCGTTGCCAAGCACGGCAACCGGGCGGCTTCCTCGAAGTCCGGTACGGCCGACGTCCTGGCAGCCCTCGGCCTGAAGCTGGGCCTCGCGCCGGAGGAGCTCGAGCGGTGCCTGGACGAGACGAAGCTCTGCTTCATGTTCGCGCAGACCCACCACGCCGCCATGCGCCACGTGGCGCCGGTCCGAGTCGAGCTCGGAACCCGCACGATCTTCAACCTGCTCGGGCCGCTGGCCAATCCGGCCGGCGCCAAGCGTCAGCTTCTCGGCGTGTTTTCAGAGGCTTGGCTCGAACCGCTCACGCAGGTTCTGAAGGAGCTCGGGTCCCAGAAGGTCTGGACCGTGCATGGCTCCGACGGGCTCGACGAGATGACGACGACAGGCCCGACCTTCGTGGCGGCGCTGGAGAACGGCGCGATCCGCCGCTTCACCGTGACCCCCGAGGAGGTCGGCCTGCCGACCGTATCGCTCGACGAGTTGCGCGGCGGTGATCCGGAGCACAATGCGGCTCAACTCCGCGCCGTTCTGGATGGCGCCCGCACGCCCTATCGCGACGTGTCCCTGCTCAACGCGGCGGCCGCCCTCGTGATCGCCGACGAGGCGGAGAACCTGCGCGACGGTCTCGACCGTGCCGCACGGGCGCTCGACAGCGGCGCCTCCAAGGCGACCCTGGAACGCCTCGTCAAAGTCTCGAACGCTTGAGCGCCCCCATGGCCGACGTTCTCAGCAAGATCGAAGCCTATAAGCGCCAGGAGATCGCGGCGGCGAAAGCGGCCGTTCCGGCGAGCGAGATCGAGCGCCGTGCCCGTGCGTCCTCCCCGCCTCGCGGCTTTGCAAGGGCCATCGAGCGCCATCTCGCCGGGGGGCGGCCTGCCCTCATCGCCGAGGTGAAGAAGGCAAGCCCGTCCAAAGGGCTGATCCGCCCGGATTTCGACCCGCCGAGCCTGGCGAAGGCCTATGCCGAAGGCGGCGCCACCTGCCTCTCGGTGCTCACCGACGAGCCGTCCTTCCAGGGCCGGCCCGAATACCTGGATCAGGCCCGGGAAGCCTCCGGCCTGCCCGCCCTGCGCAAGGACTTCCTGTTCGAGCCCTATCAGGTCTACGAGGCACGCGCCTGGGGGGCCGATTGCATCCTCGTCATCATGGCGAGCGTTTCCGACGATGAAGCCCGCGCGCTGATCGAGACCGCACACGATCTGGGTATGGACGTGCTGGTCGAGGTGCACGACCGCGCGGAGCTGGAACGAGCCCTGCCGCTCGGCACCAAGCTCGTCGGCATCAACAACCGGAACCTTCGGACCTTCGAGGTGTCGCTCGGGGTGAGCGAAGAACTGGCTCCCCTGATCCCGTCCGACCGCATCGTCGTGGGCGAGAGCGGCATCTTCACGCTCTCCGACATCGAGCGCCTGTCCAAGGTCGGTATCCGCACCTTCCTCGTGGGCGAGAGCCTGATGCGGCAGGCGGACGTGGCGGCGGCGACCCGGAGGCTTCTGTTCGGCGAGGCAGCATGACGAAACTCACGCATCTCGATTCATCCGGTCAGGCCAGCATGGTGGACGTCTCCGACAAGACCATCACCAGCCGCACCGCGATAGCCGAGGGATGCGTCGTCATGCAGGCCGAAACGCTCGACCTGATCCGCCACGGCGAGGCCAAGAAGGGCGACGTTCTCGGCACTGCGCGGCTCGCCGGGATCATGGCCTCCAAGCGCGCGCACGAGCTCATTCCGCTTTGCCATCCGCTTCTCATTTCCAAGGTGAAGGTGGATTGCACCCTCGACGACAACCTTCCCGGAATCCGCGTGAGCGCCGAGGTGAAGGTTGCGGGCCAGACCGGCGTGGAGATGGAAGCCCTCACCGCCGTTTCCGTCGCCTGCCTGACGATCTACGACATGGTGAAGGCGGCCGATAAGGGCATGCGGATCGAGCACATTCGCCTGCGGCGGAAGAGCGGCGGCCGCTCGGGAGATTTCGAAGCGCCATGAGCCTGATTTCGGTCGAGGATGCTCTCTCCCGCGTTCTGGCAAACGTCGAGAAGCCGGTTGGAATCGAGCGCATCCCCCTCGCCGCCTGTGCGGGCCGGACCCTGGCCGAGGACGTCAGCGCGCTGCGCGACCAGCCGCCGTTCCCGGCATCGGCCATGGACGGCTACGCGGTGCGGAGCGCCGATTGTTCCACCATTCCCGCCGCCCTTCGGGTCATCGGCGCAAGCGCTGCAGGCAACCGCTTCTCCGGCACCGTCGGGGCGATGGAAGCCGTGCGGATCTTCACCGGCGCACCCGTTCCCGAAGGGGCGGACGCGGTGGTGCTGCAGGAGGACACGGAGCGCTCGGGCGACCAGGTGACGGTAAAGGAAGCGGCCCGTCCAAACCGGCATATCCGCGCGGCGGGACTCGATTTCCGCTCAGGCGACGTGCTGCTGCAGGCCGGGTTGCGGCTCGATTCCCGGCACATCGCGCTCGCGGCCGCCATGGGCCATGGAGCGCTGTCCGTTCACCGCAAGCCGCGCGTCGCGGTTCTCGCCACAGGCGACGAACTGGTGCGTGCGGGCGAACCGGTCGGCCCCGACCAGATTACCGCATCCAGCCTGCCGGCCACGATCCTGATGGTGGAGAAGGCCGGCGCCGAAGCCATCGATCTCGGGATCGCCCGCGACACGCTCGAATCCCTTGATGACCGCATCCAGGCAGCCAAGGATGCGGGCGCCGACATCCTCGTGACCCTGGGCGGGGCTTCCGTGGGCGAGCACGACCTCGTGCAGAAGGCCTTGAGCCGCCACGGCATGGATCTCGGCTTCTGGCGCGTGGCCCTGCGGCCGGGGAAGCCGCTCATGCACGGGCGTCTCGGATCGACCCTTCTGCTGGGACTGCCCGGTAATCCGGTCTCCTCCCTCGTCTGCGCCGTCCTGTTTCTGATTCCGGCGATCCGCGCTCTCCTGGGCGATCAGAAGGCCGCCGAGGACCCGACGGAAGATGCGATCCTGGGCGCCGACCTGCCGGCCAACAGAGACCGTCAGGACTACTTACGCGCCGCTCTCACCCTCCAGGATGTTCCCTTGAGCCTCGCTCACGGCTCCGAGCGGCTGATGCTTCCCGTCGCAACACCGCATCTGCTGCAGGATTCATCCATGCTGAGCATCCTGGAGCGCTCCGACGCCCTGCTGGTGCGTCCGCCTCACGCACCGCCGGCGGCAGCGGGCGAGCCTTGCCGCATCATTCGGCTTGGCGGCTTCTGCTGAGAAATCTTTTGTTTCAAGTCGCAAACACTCAGGCTTGCGGAACACAGCAAGAACGGCTACCTTGTTCTCGATTTGTTTCAGAATCGCTCCCACAGGGGCAGTTAAGGGCCAGCCATGCTGACGCGCAAACAGCACGAATTGCTCCGCTTCATTCATGAGCGGCTGCGTGAAACCGGGGTTCCGCCATCCTTCGATGAGATGAAGGACGCGCTCGACCTCAAGTCCAAATCCGGTATCCACCGCCTCATTACGGCGCTCGAGGAGCGCGGCTTCATCCGCCGCCTACCGAACCGCGCCCGGGCTCTGGAGGTGATCCGCCTGCCGGAGAGCACCAGCGGTGCGGGCAGCCAGCGGCGCTTCACGCCGAGTGTGGTCGAGGGCGGTCTGGCCGGCAAGGCCAAGGCTGCACCCCAGCCGGCGTCCGATCCGCGCGACCGCGAGATGTCGATCCCCGTCATGGGCCGGATCGCCGCCGGTGTGCCGATCTCGGCCATCCAGACCCGCAGCCATTCCATCACCTTGTCGGGCGATTTCCTGGCCCAGGGCGATCACTTCGCCCTCGAGGTCCGTGGCGACTCGATGGTGGAAGCCGGCATTCTCGACGGCGACCTCGTGGTGATCCGCCGTCAGGACACGGCCAATACGGGCGACATCATCGTGGCTCTGATCGACGACGAGGAAGCGACCCTCAAGCGCTTCCGCCGACGCGGCTCTTCCATTGCGCTCGAAGCCGCCAATCAGGCGTATGAAACCCGCGTGCTCGGCCCGGACAGGGTCAAGATCCAGGGCAAGCTCGTCAGTCTGGTTCGCCGGTACTAAAGCATCGAGCGCAAAAGTGGGAATCGGTTTTGCGCGTAGAGATGCGCGGAGCCCAAGCCTTCAAGCATCGACGTGACGTCTAATTCTCATCCGATGCTTGAAGGTCTTCCTCAGGGAAATCCTGCTCCGGAACAGGCTGCGCGGCGTGGTCTTTCCGGAGCAGTCGACATTTCGGCCCGGTGCGTTTCGGCTCCGCGCCAGGCTCTGGTCTCCCGTCCCTTTCGGACGGAACGCAGTTCGACAGCCTCAGGGCTGAAGCGGATCGTCGTCGCTCCGCGCTCCTTCAGATCGTTCCCGTCCAAGATGAAGGACGCCTTGCACGTAGGCGGCGCCTTAAGTCTCGTGATGATCACGGCCGCGCGTCGACAATCCTCTTCGAAAGCCGCGAAATCCTGTACGAAGGCGACCCATCGCCCCTCGGCGGCCGCGACCACGCAACCTGCGGGATCACACTTGGTCTCCTGTCTGAGACGTCCGTCATCGGCGCTTCTCGAATCTCCATCGGCGCGCAGCCATTGCTCCGCGACGAAATCGGACGGCCGCCCTACGAGCGACAGCTGCCCTCCTCTGCTGCGAATGGCTGCCCCTGTCCCATCCCTGTCGATAAAGACGTCATAGCGACCCGGCATTGCGGCAAAGGCCAGCCCTGCCCCTGCCGGGACGACAGCCAGCCACCGCAGGGCCGAGGCCGGCACGGACACAAGGATCAACCCGAGGCTCAGGAGAACGAGCGCTGCGCTCCCCAAAGCCGGCACGACCAGGGTCGAGCCGCTGAAACCTCCGACCCAGGCCGAGACGTCGAGGACCTGGGAAACGGCTGCCCCCATGAACTGCCAGATCGGACGGTCGAGCCCGAAGGGATAGGCGAGCACGCCGAGAACGGCGGACGGCATTACGATCAGCGAGACGAGCGGGAGAGCGAGCGCGTTGCCGACGAGGCCATAGGGATTGAGGCTCTGAAAATGATAAGCGGCGAAGGGAGCCGTCGCGAAACTGGCCACAAGCGTCGTCGTGACGAGGCCGAGCGCGGCCTGCCCCACCCACACGACGCCCCGTGAGACGACACCACCCCCAGCTCCCTCCAGCCTCGGCCTGTTCATCAGGGGTACGAGCGCCATCATGGCGGCAACGGCGCCGAACGACATCTGGAAGCTCGGCCCGAGCAATGCTTCCGGCTCCCGCATCAGCACGATGATCGCGGCAATCGACAGGTTGCGAATGCTCAGGGCGGGACGATCCGCGAGGACAGCGCCGAACATCACGAGCGTCATGATGAGCGAGCGCTCGGTTGCGACGTCGGAGCCGGAGAAGATGCAGTAGATCGTGGCTCCGACCATGGCCGCAACGGCCGCGATCTTCTTCACCGGCCAGAGCAGAGCGACGCCCGGCACAAGAGCAAGGAGCGCCCGGACAAGCCAGAAGAAGGTGCCTGCGGCCAGCACCATGTGGAGACCAGAGATCGACACGATATGGTAGATGCCCGCTCCGCGAAGCACGTCGTTCGTCGACTCGGGAATAAGGCCGCGCTTGCCCGTCACCAGCGCGGCACCGACACCGCCGGCCGCCCCACCGATGGCCGAGGCGATGCGTTCGGTCAGCGCATTGCGCGCTTGGTCGACGCTTGCCGCCAGCCGCAGAGACCAGCCTGGACCTTCCGGTGAATCGATCCGGCGAACCTGTCCGACCATGGAGCCCACGGCGCCAATTCCCTTGAAATAGGCATCGCGCGCAAAGTCGTAGCCGCCGGGCCACGCCGGCTGAGGCGGCGGCAGAAGACGTGCCGTGCCGGCGATCAGCTGGCCGGGAGACAGCCCTTCGCCGTTGCGCACAGAAACGCGCACCCGCTCGGGCCGTACGGCATCCGCAACGTCCTTCATCCCGGTCACGCGCAGAAGCAGCCGCTTTCCGCCCTCGCGGTCTTCGATGGTCTCGATGAAGCCCGTGACCGGCGTGATGACGACGCGGGTCAGAACGGGCGCCGCCACGCTCCGGGTGCGGATCACGCCCGCCGTGAACCCCACGAAGAGCGCGGCAAGCGCGATCATGGCCGCAACGACCGCAAGGCTTCGACGGAAAACCATCGCGGCAGCGCCGAAGAGCGCAAATGCGGAAACTGGCGCCCAGATGGCCGGCTGGCCCTCGGCCTGGAAGAACAACACGATGCCGAGCCCAAAGAAGACAGCGATCCATGGGAAGAGCCGGCGCTGTTCGAGTTCCAGGGAGACATTCCGGGACAGCCAAGCGGGCCCATCCGGAAGGAACCAGATCACTGGGATGGTCCAGGACCGAGGAAGCGCCACCACCCGCGCTGTGCTGCGCGGGATCCTGCGGGGATTTCCTTGGTTGTCTTCCATTGGACTTCGGCTTAACGCGGATACGCTTGCATGCTAGACGACCGCACGCTCCGGCCCAAACCGCCCTGTGGATTGAGTCGGATGACGCTGCGGCTGGAAAAGCCGCGCGACCACACGTTTTTACTCAAGGTTTCCTGCGATGACCGTCGTCACCCGCTTCGCCCCCTCTCCCACCGGCTTCCTGCATATCGGAGGGGGACGCACGGCCCTGTTCAACTGGCTCTATGCCAAGCGGCATGGGGGCAAGATGCTGCTGCGCATCGAAGACACGGACCGGGAGCGCTCCACGGACGCTGCCATCGCGGCCATCCTGGACGGACTGAAATGGCTCGGCCTCGATTGGGATGGCGACGTGGTCTATCAGTTCTCCCGTGCAGCCCGCCACAAGGAGGTCGCCGAGAGCCTCCTGGCGCAGGGCCGCGCCTATTACTGCTATGCCAGCCAGCAGGAGCTGGAGGAGATGCGCGAGACCGCCCGCAAGGAGGGCCGTCCCCTGCGTTACGACGGCCGCTGGCGCGACCGTGACCCGTCCGAGGCTCCGGAGGGCGTCAAGCCCGTCATCCGCCTCAAGGCGCCGACCGAGGGCCAGACGGTGGTCGAGGACGAGGTACAGGGCCGCGTTGTGTGGCAGAACAAGGATCTCGACGATCTCGTTCTCCTTCGCTCGGACGGCACGCCCACCTACATGCTCGCCGTCGTGGTGGACGATCACGACATGAACGTGACGCACGTCATTCGCGGGGACGATCACCTGACCAATGCGGCACGCCAGACGCAGATCTATCAGGCGCTCGGCTGGGACGTGCCGAAGATGGCCCACATCCCGCTCATCCATGGCCCCGATGGAGCCAAGCTCTCGAAGCGCCATGGGGCGCTCGGCGTCGAAGCCTATCGCAGCATGGGCTATCTGCCCGAGGCGCTGCGCAACTATCTCGTCCGTCTCGGCTGGAGCCATGGCGACCAGGAAATCTTCTCCACCCAGGAGATGATCGACGCCTTCGACCTCGGCAGCATCGGCCGTTCGCCGGCACGGTTCGATTTCGCCAAGCTGGAGAACCTCAACGGCCATTACATGCGTCAGGCCGACGACGAGCGGCTGGTGCAGGCCCTCGAGGACCTTTTGCCGGAACTCGACAAGGACGAGCACCATTTGGGGCGCACCTTCAAGCCGGCCTTGCGCCAGAAGCTGATCGCCGCCATGCCGGGCCTCAAGGAGCGCGCCAAGACGCTCGTGGAGCTGCTCGACAGCGCCTATTACCTCTATGCGCAGCGTCCGCTGCACATGGACGAGAAGGCAGCGAGCCTTATCGCGGACGGCCGGGCTCGCCTTGCCGGCCTTTCCGAGAGGCTCGAAGCCGTGTCCGACTGGACGGCTGCGAGCGTGGAAGCGGTCGTGCGCGAGCACGCCGAGGCTATCGGGGCCAAGCTCGGCCAAGTCGCTCAGCCTCTCCGCGCCGCCCTGACGGGGCGGGCCACATCGCCCGGCATCTTCGACGTGATGGTGGTCCTCGGAAAGGATGAAACCCTGTCGCGCCTGAACGACCAAACCAAGGATGCGCCTGCTGCATAGCAGGCGTTTCTCGCCTTTAGACGTGCTTGCTCCGTTCCCACGGATAAGCTACCGAAGGCGCCATAATCCTACCGACCGGCAAACCTCGGTTCCGCAACCCCGGAGGCCTTCTCCGATCCACCGGTTGCACTAGGTTCTGCCCGGCCTCCTTTTTGAAAGGGCCATGACGCATGAGTTCCAACACCAGCACCCTCACCGTCGACAACAAGTCCGTGGAACTGCCG
Organism: Microvirga calopogonii; assembly: GCF_003347665.1. Lineage (GTDB taxonomy): Bacteria > Pseudomonadota > Alphaproteobacteria > Rhizobiales > Beijerinckiaceae > Microvirga > Microvirga calopogonii. The sequence goes on along the minus strand of NZ_QDGA01000003.1, from coordinate 220,345 downwards.
GTCAAAGAAGGCACCATTGGCCCGAGCGTCATCGACATCTCGAAGCTCTATGCCCAGACCGGGATGTTCACCTACGATCCCGGCTTCACCTCGACGGCCGCCACCGAGTCGAAGATCACCTATATCGACGGCGACAAGGGCATTCTGCTCTATCGCGGCTATCCCATCGACCAGCTGGCCGAGCACGGCGACTTTCTCGAGACCTGCTACCTGCTGCTCTACGGAGAGCTGCCGACCGCCGCCCAGAAGGCCGATTTCGACTACCGCGTCACGCGCCACACCATGGTGCACGACCAGATGAACCGGTTCTTCACCGGCTTCCGCCGCGACGCGCATCCGATGGCGATCATGGTTGCCAGCGTGGGCGCCCTCTCGGCCTTCTATCACGACTCCACCGACATCTCCGATCCGCACCAGCGCATGATCGCGTCCATGCGCATGATCGCCAAGATGCCGACGCTGGCCGCCATGGCCTACAAGTACTCCATCGGCCAGCCTTTCGTGTATCCGCAGAACGAGCTGGACTACACGTCCAACTTCCTGCGCATGTGCTTCGCGGTCCCGGCCGAGGAATACAAGGTCAACCCGGTGCTCTCGCGCGCGCTCGACCGGATCTTCATCCTGCACGCCGACCACGAGCAGAACGCCTCCACGTCGACCGTGCGTCTCGCCGGCTCGTCGGGCGCCAACCCGTTCGCCTGCATCGCGGCCGGCATCGCCTGCCTGTGGGGACCCGCTCACGGTGGCGCCAACGAAGCGGCCCTGAAGATGCTGGAAGAGATCGGCACGCCCGACCGCATTCCGGAATACATCGCCAAGGCGAAGGACAAGAACGATCCGTTCCGTCTCATGGGCTTCGGCCACCGGGTCTACAAGAACTACGACCCGCGCGCCCGCATCATGCAGAAGACCACCCACGAGGTGCTGAACGAGCTCGGCATCAAGGACGACCCGCTCCTCGACGTCGCCGTGGAACTCGAGCAGATCGCGTTGAAGGACGAGTACTTCATCGAGAAGAAGCTCTACCCGAACATCGACTTCTATTCGGGCATCACCCTGAAGGCGATGGGCTTCCCGACCTCCATGTTCACGGTGCTGTTCGCGCTGGCCCGCACGGTCGGCTGGATCGCCCAGTGGAGCGAGATGATCGAGGACCCGTCCCAGCGCATCGGCCGCCCGCGCCAGCTCTACACCGGCGAGCGGGAACGCGACTACGTGACGGTCGCCCAGCGCGGGTGAGATCGGCGATAACATCTGATATTGGAAAGGGGCCGAAAGGCCCCTTTTTCTTTGTTGAATGTTTCGTGCACAGGGTCCGTTCGAACCAACTCGCTCAGGCGCCCAGAGTCGAACCCAGCACCTCTTCGACGATCCGCGCCGCTCGTTCGCTCGGCACCTCGTCGCCGATCCTCATCATGCCATCGAGCTTGGCGAACGCGGCGATCTGCCGTTGCCGCTCGGGGGTGTCGCCCAGAAGCGGCAGGAGTGCGTCGGCGAGCTTCTCGGGCGTGCAGTCCCACTGGACCAGCTCGGGGATCACGTTCTCGCCGAGGACCAGGTTGGTCAGCACGATGGACGGGGCCTTGATGAGGTATTTCAGCACTTCCTCGATCTTCGAGACCCGGTAGGCGACGACCATCGGCACGCCGGAGAGTCCGAGTTCCAGGGTCACGGTGCCGGAGGCCGCGAGCGCCGCGTCGGCGGCACGAAAAGCGGCCCATTTGGCCGCTTCCCCCTCCACGATCCTTGGCTTCACGCTCCAGGTTTCTGCTCTTGTCCTGATCTCCTGCGCGAGATGCGGGACCGCCGGGATCGTGACCTCGAACGGACGCAGCGAACGATCCTGGAGAAGCGCCAGTGCCTCGCCGAACGGCTCCATGAGACGGCTGACCTCGGAACGGCGGCTGCCCGGCAGGACGAGGAGGTTGACCGGGCCGTCATCGCCCTTCCCCCGCTCGCCGGGAGCGGGCCTGATCTCGCCTAGCCGCTCGATCAGCGGGTGCCCGACATAGGTCGTCGGCGGGCCGCCGAGACGGCGATGCGCCTCCGGCTCGAAGGGCAGCAGGGCCAGCAGATGGTCCACATAGGCCCGCATCTTCGGCGCCCGGCCGGGTCTCCAGGCCCATACGGAGGGACTGACATAGTCGACGATGGGGATGCCCGGCGCCCGCCGCCGGACCGCCTTGGCGACCCGATGCGTGAAGTCCGGGCTGTCGATGATGACAAGCATATCTGGCTTCGCCGCCACCACCGCATCGGCCGTGAATCGGATGCGTTTCAAGATGGAGGGAAGCCGCGCGATGACGGCGGAGAAGCCCATCACGGCGATCTCCTCGAGCGGGAAGAGGCTCGTCAGGCCTTCCCGTTCCATCGCGTGCCCGCCGACCCCACCGAACCTCAGGTGCCCGCTCCCGAACCTCGCCTTCAGGGAGCGCATCAGCTTGGCGCCGAGCTGATCGCCCGATTCCTCGCCAGAGACGATCCAGATCGTGAGCGGCTTTTCCTCAGCCAAGGGCTTTCTCCATCCAGGGCAGGTCGACCGCCACAAGGAACAGACCGAGGCGATCCGCCGTGTGCAGGGTCTTCTCCTGTTCCAGCACGAAGGTGGAGCCCGCCCCGATGGCGATCCCGGACAGCCCGGCCCTTGCGGCTTCCGCAACGGTGCGAGGGCCGATGGTCGGCATGTCGACCCTGAGATCCTGGCCGCGCTTGGCGGCCTTGATGAGCACCCCGCCCTCCTCGCGCCGCCGAAGGCCGAACCAGGACTGGCGCATCTTCATGACCCGCCGCATCATGCGGTCGGTGCCTTCGGGCCCCTCGATCGCCAGAACATGCCTGCGGGCAATGACGGCCCCCTGACCGATATCGAAATCCGACAGGGATTTGAGGAGATCGAGGCCGACCGTTACAGCCTCCCGGTCATCAGCATTGGGCGTCAGCTTGCCGCTCAGGGACCGGGAGGCCACGAGATCGGGCGCGAGTTCATGGGCGCCGACGACCCGGTGGCCGCGCTCCTCCAGCAGCATCACGGCCCCACGGAGGACCTGGTCGTCGCCGCGAGTGATGACCTCCTTCACCTCCTGCATGTTCCGCAGGAGCGAATAGGCACTCAGAAGCGCCGAGAAGCCGGGACGCCGCACGGCGCCGACGAGGGAGACGGCCTGCGGCCGCCACCCTTCCAGGGTGCTCATGATGGTCTTTAGGTCGAGAAGATCGACGGTCGCGTGGGCGCGGCGCTGCAGCTCCGGCTCCGCGAAGCCGCGGAAGGCCAGAACGCGCACCTCCTGTCCCGTCCGCTCAAGGTGATCCAAGAGTTGGATGGGAAGCTGCCCGGCCCCGGCGATGATCGCAATCGGGCCTGAGGGCATTAGCTCGCCGAGCTGACCGGGTCCCGCGGCGTGCAGATGGCGCGGTCGCCGCCTTCACGGATGAAGTCGAGGATCTCGTGCACGAAGGGATGCTTGTCGAACTCCCCCGCCACGTCCTCGACGCGCTCGGACAATGTGCCCTCATCGGCGAAGAGCAGGCGATAGGCCCGGCGGATGTCGTGGATCTGCTCGCGGGTGAAGCCGCGACGGCGCAGGCCGATGATGTTGAGGCCCGCCAGATGCGCCCGGTTGCCCATGGCCATGCCATAGGGGATGAGGTCGTTCTCGAGGCCGGACATGCCGCCCACGAACGCGTGGGAGCCGACACGGGCGAACTGGATTACGGCGGAGCCGCCGCCGAAGATCACGAAATCGCCTACGGTGACGTGGCCCGCCAGCATCACGTTGTTGGACAGGATGCAGTCGTTGCCGACCTTGGTGTCGTGGCCGACGTGCGAATTGGCCAGGAAGGCGCAGCGGTCGCCGATGATTGTGCGCAGGCCGCCGCCTTCCGTGCCCGGGTTCATGGTCACGCCTTCGCGGATCATGCAGTCGGCGCCGATCTCGAGCGTCGAGGGCTCGCCCTTGTACTTCAGGTCCTGCGGGATATGCCCGATCGATGCGAAGGGGAAAATCCGCGTGCGTGGCCCGATCTTCGTCCGGCCGGCCAGAGCCACATGGCTCACGAGCTGGCAGCCCTCGCCCAGTTCGACCTCGGGGCCGACCGTGCAGAAGGGACCGATTTTGACGCCTTGGCCGATCTTCGCGCCGTCTTCGATGACCGCGGTCGGGTGGATCACCGTTTCCATTATTCGAGCACCAGCATGGCACTGACTTCGGCTTCGCAGACGAGGTTGCCGTCCACCTTCGCCTCGCCCTTGTACCACCACATGTTGCGGCGGTTGTTCAGCTTGCGCATATGGAACTCGACCCGGTCTCCGGGCTCGACCGGCCGGCGGAACTTTACCTTATCAATGGTCATGAAAAATACCTGCTTCGGCTTGGCCTGCTCGGCCATCTTCGCTTTGACGCAGATAGCACCTGCCGTCTGGGCCATGGCCTCGATCAGGAAAACGCCGGGAAAAATGGGGCGAGACGGGAAATGGCCCGTGAATTGCGGCTCATTGAACGTGACATTCTTGATGCCGATGCACGATTTGTCGCCGTCGATCTCGATGATCTTGTCGACCAGGAGGAAGGGATACCGGTGCGGCAGAAGCTCCAGGATCTCCATGATATCGGCGGTTTGAAGCGTGGTGGGCGCTTCGGACATGACGTGAACTCCAGGCGGTAGTGAGTGCCTTCAACAAACGTTATGAAGACGCATCGTCGTCTTTGGCGGAATCGCCCCGGGATGCAAGCTTTTTCAGAGCCGTGATCTCGCGGAACCATTCGCGCATGGGGCGCGCGGGCGTGCCGCCCCACCGAGCGCCGGGCGGAACATCGCCATTGACGCCGCTGGTCGCCGCGATCTGGGCTCCCATGCCGATCCGCACGTGCCCCTTGACGGCGACCTTGCCGCCGAGAGCCACGTAATCCTCGATCGTCGTGGACCCGGCAATGCCGACCTGGGCAACGATCACGCAATGGCGGCCGATCACCACGTTGTGGGCGATCTGCACGAGGTTGTCGATCTTCGTGCCCTCGCCGATCACCGTATCGCGGCTCGCACCCCGGTCTACGGTCGAGTTGGCGCCGATCTCCACATCGTCCTGGATGATGACCCGTCCGACCTGCGGCACCTTCAGGTGCCCCTGAGGCCCCATAGCGAAGCCGAATCCGTCCTGGCCGATGCGCACGCCCGGATGGAGAATGACCCGGTTTCCGATGAAGGCATGGGACACCGACACATGGGCGGCAATCGTGCAGTCCCGGCCGATCTTGACCTGGGCTCCGATGACTGAATGGGCGCCGATCAGGGTGCCGGCCCCGATCTCCGCATGCGGGCCGATGACGGCGCCAGGATCCACCCGCACGCCGTGCTCCAGCCGGGCGGATGGGTGAACGAAGGAACCTGGCGAGATGCCGGTCGACGCGAAGGACGATTCCGGCCGCATGGCGGACGGGAACAGGACCGCAAGCACCTGGGCGAACACGCGATAGGCCTGTGGCGTCACAAGCGCCACCGTGTGGGGCGGAACCTTCGCGGCGTAGCGCGGCGTCACGAGACAGGCTCGCGCCCGCGTCGCGGCCAGGGCGCCCACATAGGCCGGATTGTCCATGTAGGCGAGATCGCCGGGGCCGGCGCTCTCCAATGGAGCCACGCCCTTAAGCAAAAACTCCCCGTCGGTGCCGTCGGGGAGCGTTGCATTTGCCATCTCCGCCACCTGACGCAACGTCAACGCCTGGCTCTGCGGGAAGAAATTGGATTCTGTCATGAAAAGTAAGTGAGGGCGCCCATCGGCGCCCTCCCCGATTAGAAGCGAGTGCCGCCCGTGAACCGGAAGGCCTGGGTACGGTCCTCGCCGACCCGGGTTCCGTCCGGAAGAAGCCTGCCCTCTTCCTTGGTGAGCGCATAGGCGTAGTCGAACCGGATCGGGCCCAGCGGCGAGCTCCAGAGGATCGAAGCACCGACGGAGGAGCGGATCACCTTGCTGTCGAGAACGTTGATGCAGTTCTGCGGTACGTTGGGATTCTGTACGCAAACATCGGCGGGATCGAGAATCGTGCCGCTGTTCGGGCCGAACCTAGTCGGCCCTTCGTAGCCGAACAGCGTGCCGGCATCGGCGAAGACCGCGCCCTTCAGGCCGAGCTCACGCGGCAGACCCCAGATCGGGAACTGCATTTCGAGCGAGCCACCGAAATAGGTGGTACCGCCAACGGCGTTCGCGCGGCTGTCGAGGCTCGAGATGTCACGCGGACCGATGCCGTTCGGAGCGAAGCCGCGGACCAGCGACGGACCCATGAAGAAGTGGTCGACGATGCGGAGATCACCGTTGTCGCCGCCATCGTTGTTCTCGAAGCCCATGATGTGACCGCCCTGGACGCGAGCGATACCGACCACGTCCTCGAACAGTTCGCGATAATAGCGCGCGTCGCCGGTCACGCGGAAGTAGCGCGAGTCGCCACCGAGGCCGGCGAAGTCCGTCTTCACTTCGGCATAGAAGCCGTTGCGCGGATCGCGGATGTTGTCGAGGGTGTTGTAGTTGAACGTCAGGCCCGCCAGCGACGTGAGGGTATCGCCCTGCGACTGCTTGATCGCGAGGGATGCTTCACCGTTGCCTTCGCAGAATGCGCGGTTCGGCACACCATCGGCATTGAGGACGGTATAGCCGGGGATCGGAGCCGAGCAGTCATTATAGGGCTGCTTCACATCGTTCGGGATATCCACCGACTGCTGGAAGAGCGAGTAGCGAGCGGTGACCGAGAACTCTTCCGTAATCGGAAGGCCGAGGCGCAGCGTACCGCCCGTGATACGATTTTCGTAACGGGAATACCGGGTCTGGTCGCTGAACTTCGAATACAGGTCGATACCGGCCGACATCCGGTAGCCAAGGAAGTACGGCTCCGTGAAGGAGAAGTCGATGCCGTGGGCGCGCTGGCCGAGCTGACCGGCCAGACGAACGAACTGGCCACGGCCGAGGAAATTGGTCTCGGTGACCGAGACTTCACCGATGAAGCCGTCGGCCGTCGAATAGCCGCCCGAGATCGCGAACGAACCGGTGGACTGATCTTCCACATCCACGTTCACGACCACGCGGTCTGCCGAAGAACCGGGCTCGTTCGAAATGCGGACGCGCTTGAAGTAACCGAGGTTGTTCAGGCGGCGCTCGGCGCGGTCGACCAGAACCTGGTTATAGGCATCGCCCTCGCCCAGCTCGAACTCGCGACGGATCACGTAGTCGCGGGTACGGCTGTTGCCGCGCACGTTGATGCGCTCGATGTAGATCCGCGGACCCTCCTCGATCACGTAGGAGAGGTTGACCGTGCGGGTCGACGGATCGCGCGTGCCGACCGGACGCACCTGAGCGAACGGATTGCCTTGACGGGCCACGTTCGTGGTCAGAGCCTGGACGGACTTTTCGACGGCCTCGGCGTTGTAGACCGAGCCCTCGGAGGTCGCGATGCCTCTGCGGACAGCCTCGGGATCCACACCTGCGAGGCGCGGATCGACACCCACGCTGCCGAAGCGGTACTGCTCACCCTCGTTCACCGTGATGGTGATGACGTAACCACCAGCATTGGGATCGAACTGCACATCGCTGGAGACGAGCTGATAATCGGCATAGCCGTTCTTCAGGTAGTACCGGCGAATGAGATCGAGGTCGTTGGAGAGACGATCCGGATCGTAGACGTCGTTGCTCTTGAGGAAGCTGAGGATATTCGATTCGCTGGTCTGCATGATGCCGCGCAGGCGGCTCGACGAGACCTGGTTGTTTCCGACGAAGCGGATATCCGACACGCCGGTCTTGTCACCCTCGTTGATGGTGTAGACCACGTCGACCGTGCCGTTGGGCAGATCGACCAGACGGGGCGTCACCTGGGCAAGACCACGGCCCGAACGGCGATAGACCTCGAGGATTCGCTGAACGTCGGCGTCGACGGCGGCCTGGTTGTAGGGCGCCCGGGCCCGAGCCTGAAGCTGATCCTCGATCAGGGCCTTCTCGACGCGCTTGTTACCTTCGATGACAACCCGGTTGACGATAGGTCCCTGCGAAGCCGAAGCACGGCGATTCCCCGGCGCCACCTGCTGCGCGAAGGCGCTCTCCGCGGCAGTAATTCCAGCCATGAGCGCGCTGATCGCGACAATGGCGGTAGTGGCCGGCTTTTTCCGGCGTGGCGTGGTCGTCGACATCATCAACTGGCCCGTTCTTTATATTCTGTCCCTAGCGAGGAGGCCCCGCAGGTTGGAGACGAGTGCCGCCAACCTTATCTGTGTGGACCGCTTGTACAAACTTTCGCCGTCATTGCAAACGGCACATCCACAACAGAGTACCAATTTTTGAGCAGCGTGGCGTCCTTGTCACGATCCCCGGGCCAGAAAACTGGTGCCAAGGTGAACAAGATCATTCCAAGTGGCGAACAGCATGAGCATCGCCACCAGGGCAAACCCTATTCTGAAGCCGATTTCCTGGGCTTTTTCGCTCAAAGGACGCCCGCGAACCGCCTCAATGGCATAGAACAGAAGATGGCCGCCATCCAGCAGCGGAATGGGAAAAAGGTTAATGAGTCCGATCGAGACTGACATGAACCCGATCAGGCTGACCAGACTGTAGACACCGCCCACGTCGAAGGCCGTCCCCGAGGCCCTGGCGATTCCGATGGGGCCGGAGAGCTGATCGGTCGATTCCCAGCCCATGGCCAGGCGGCGGATGAAGTTGAGGGTCCGCTCGACCAGGCTCCAGGTTTCACCCACGGCGGCCTTGACGGCTCCCCAGGGGGAATAGGTCAGGCGCTTGATCGCCGCGGGATCCCGGGAGGCCTCGACCCCGAGAAGGCCGATACGCTGCTTTCCGAAAGGACTGGTTCTTTCGACGAGGTTCGGCGTTGCCGTAAGGGCAATAGTCTGCCCGTTGCGCTCCACGGTGAACTCGAGCGGCTCGCCGGCGCTGGAGCTCACGATCAGCTGCATGTCGGCGAAGGTCTGAATCTGCCGGCCGTCCACGGTCAGAATCAGGTCTTTCGGCTGAAAACCGGCCTTTTCCGCCGCGCTTCCGGGCTGGACTGCCTCGATTCTCGGCTCGAGAACCTGCCGGCCGCTGAAGTAGTTGAAGCCTGCGAAGATCGCGATGGCCAGGATGAAATTGGCGATCGGGCCCGCAGCCACGATGGCGGCGCGCTTGGCGACATTCTGATGGGGAAAACTGATCGACCGCTCCGCCATCGGCATACGGTCGAGCTCGGCCTGATCCGGGACGCTCGCGGCATTGAGGTCGCCGACGAACTTGACGTATCCGCCCAGGGGAATCGCGCAGATCTTCCAGCGGGTACCCTTCTTGTCGGTCCATCCGATCAGCTCGCGCCCGAAACCGATGGAGAAGGCCGTCACGCCGACGCCACAGAGGCGCCCGACCCAGAAATGGCCGAATTCGTGAATGAACACGACGACCGTGAGTACCACCAGAAATGAGATCAGGGTCAGGAACAGGGAGCCTGTCGCACCGCTGATCGTCGAAAGAAAGTCCATCGTCATCCCTTTCGCGCTCTTGAGCGCATCGTGCGGACCCAGCGAGCCGCGTCAGCGAAAAGTGGACCCGCCTTCGAGTCCGCTGCTCTAGAGCCGCGTCGCTTGAGCATAGGTCGGAACGAGCTGCCGTGTCACTTGCCGGGCTTCCTGGTCGATCCCGAGGGCATCTGCCACGGTTGCCGGCGAGGAGATCTGTCTTCCCGAGAATATCGAGCAGACACGCTCAACTATCTCTGAAATATCATAAAACCTGATATGATCTGCCATATAGGACTCAACGGCAATCTCATTCGCCGCATTCAAGATCGTGGGCATTGCCCCGCCGGCCCTGAGTGCGGCCTTCGCCAGAGATAGGCACGGAAACCGCTCTTCGTCAGGCCGCTCGAAGCTTAATCGGCCAATCGCGGCAAGATCGAGACGGGGCAGGTCCATCGTCAGGCGCCCCTGGTTCCGCAGGGCGTTGGCGATAGGAACCTTCATGTCCGGCAGCGCAAGCCCGGCGGTTACGGCACCATCGCTCCACTGCACAAGACCATGGACGATCGCCTCCGGATGGACCAGAACGTCGAGCCGCTCCTCCTCCAGGTCGAACAGATGATGTGCCTCGATCAGCTCAAGTCCCTTGTTCATCAAGGTCGCCGAGTCGATGTTGATCTTCGATCCCATCGACCAGACCGGATGAGCCGATGCCTCCTTGGCGCTAGCACGCGCAATGGCGTCCCTTGTCCAGGAGCGGAACGGACCACCGGAGGCGGTTATCACCGCCTTTTCCACATCCCGGCCCAAGCCTGCCGCAAGAGCATGATCGAGGGCGTTATGCTCTGAATCCACCGGCATGATCTCGATGCCGAGACGCCGGGCATCAGTCATGAAGGCGGCGCCCGCGCTGACGAGGCTTTCCTTGTTGGCGAGCGCGATTCGCCGGCCGGGCTTCAGGGCCGCATGGGTCGGAGCCAAACCGGCCGTGCCGCTGATGGCCGCGAGAACGATGTCGGCATCACGCTCCGCAGCCTCGAGCACAGCCGATTGTCCCGCACCGCTCCCGATCCCAGTTCCCGACAACGCTTCCTTTAGGATCTCACCCCCACGCTCATCGGCCAGAGCGGCGAATTTGGCGCCCAACCCTCGGGCGACACTTGCGAGCGCGGCAGCATCCCGCCCGCCGACCACAGCCTCCACACGAAACTCTTCGCGATGGGCCAGGACGACGTCGGCTGTCGAGCGTCCGATTGAACCGGTTGCTCCAAGAATCGTAAGGGAACGGGTCATCAATGCCTATGGGAGGAAATGAAACGTCAAAAGAACTGCCGCAACGATGAGGCATACGGCCCAGAAGCCATCCAGGCGATCCATCACACCGCCATGGCCTGGGATGAGATGGCTCGAATCCTTGACATTGCAATGGCGCTTGAGAGCCGACTCACCGAGATCCCCGATCTGGCTCGCTACAGACGCAACGATGGAGATAAGAGCCGTGCCGAGAAGACCAAACGGCAGGCTCAGACCGAATTTCTGCCCCGCCCAGGCGACCAGCACTCCACCAAGGGCAGCCGCGACGATCCCGCCGATGAACCCGGACCAGGTCTTCTTCGGACTGATAGGTGGGCAAAGCTTCGGGCCGCCGAGGGTCCGGCCCGTGAAATAGGCCGCGACATCCGTCGCCCATACCACGGCAAACATCCACAAGAGGCCCAGAAGGCCGAGTTCGGGATGGTCGCGCACAATAGGTGGAACGAGTACGATCGGGGCCGCGTAAAGGAAGCTCGTTGCGGACCAGATCCTGTCGGTGGTCCCGCCTGTCACAAGAGCGCCAGCAACCAGGAAGAAGAGCCCTGCCGCAATGAAGAAGCCTATACGGGCATCCGCCAGGAACAGACCTGTCAGGACGGCGAGACCCAGCGCGAGAACAGCTTGCACCATCAGGCGCGGCTTTACCCCGGTCATCCTGGTCCATTCGACCATGATTGCGATACCGGCGGCCAGCCAGAACAGGGCAAAGGGCCAACCACCCCAATAAGCCGCCGCAAGGGCGATAACGACCATGACAAGAGCGGACAGAACCCGGGTCGTCAATTCCTTGGGTGGTGCTGGCTTGGAGCCGGACTGCAAGGTAGAGCCTTGGTCGGAGACCATCGTTACCCTGCCCGGACGCTCAGGCCGCCGAACCGACGGTCGCGCCTGCAGAATTCGTCGATGGCAGCCTTGAACGCAGCTTCGTCGAAATCCGGCCAGAAGCAGGGCAGGAAAACGAACTCGGAATAAGCCGTCTGCCAAGTGAGGAAGTTCGACACCCGCTGCTCGCCCGAGGTCCGGATCACCAAGTCCGGATCGGGGATGTCATGGGTATCCAGGGCCTTTCCAACCGTAGCCATATCGATGTCGGCCGGGTCGAGCGTTCCCTCCATCACCTTCCGTGCAAGAGCTCGCACGGCGCTCACGATCTCCTGACGCCCGCCGTAATTGAAGGCGATGACGAGCGTCAGGCCTGTATTGGACCGGGTGAGGTGCTCTGCTTCATCCAGCAGCAGGCGAATGTCGGAGGCCAGTCCTTCACGCTCGCCAATGATCCGCACGCGGATGTTGTTGGCGTGAAGTTCGGCCAGATCATGCCGGACGAAACGCTTGAGCAAACCCATGAGGTAGGAGACCTCATCTGCGGGCCTGCGCCAGTTCTCGGCTGAGAAGCTGTAAACCGTCAGGTATCCGATGCCCAGATCCGTTGCGGTTCGCACCGCACGGCGGATCGCCTCAATCCCTTTCCGATGCCCCTCGAACCGGGGCAGCCCTCTCTGAGCGGCCCAGCGTCCGTTTCCATCCATGATGATGGCAACATGGCTTGGCATCCCCTTGCCCGCGTCCTGCTGGGCAAGAATGGGAGCCGACCGCTTGGCTTCGCCGCTCATATTTCCGTCCCGATGCACGCCCGAGGATCAGACGTGCATGATTTCCTTTTCCTTGGTCACCAGAAGACCGTCGATCTCGGCTACGAACTGATCAGTGGTCTTTTGAACCTGGTCAGCATGACGCTTGCCGTCATCCTCGCTGATCGCGCTGTCCTTCTCAAGCTTCTTGAGCAGATCGAGACCGTCGCGGCGCACGTGGCGAACAGCGATTTTCGCTTCCTCGGCATATTTATGCGCGACCTTCACCATTTCCTTGCGACGCTGCTCGTTCATCTCGGGAATGCGCAGGCGGATCACCTGTCCTTCGGTCTGCGGGTTAAGACCAAGGTCCGACTCCCGGATCGCCTTCTCGACGGCGGCGACCATGCCCCGATCCCACACCTGGACGCTCAGGAGACGCGGCTCAGGGACGTTGATCGTGGCAACCTGGGTAATCGGCATCAGGGAGCCATAGGCGTCGATCTGGATAGGATCGAGAAGGTTCGGCGAGGCCCGCCCGGTGCGAAGGCTAGCCAGGTCGTTCTTGAAAGCGTTGATGGCGCCCTGCATGCGGCGCTTCACATCGGCGAGATCAAAGGTCGTGGCCATCAGATTTTGTCCTTACGCGAACTATTTAAACGGGCTTACGCTGCCAAGGGTCCAGCATCAAGGCCCTTGGATCAAGGGGCGACAACCGTCGAGGGCACTTTCCCCTGGAGAAGGGCAGTTACGGAACTTGGAGCGTGCACCGAACCGACGATGATGGAGAGCTTGCTCTCGCGCGCCAGGGCGAATGCCGCCGTATCCATCACCTTCAGGTCCTTGGCAATGGCTTCGTCGTGGGTCAGGCGGTCGAATCGGATGGCCGCCGGGTCCTTCTTCGGATCGGCAGAATAGACGCCGTCGACCTGTGTCGCCTTCAGGACCGCGTCGCAGCGCAGCTCGGCGGCGCGCAGGACGGCGGCGGTATCGGTGGTGAAGAACGGGTTGCCGGTGCCCCCTGCAAGGACCACCACCTGCCCCTTGTCGAGGTGGTGAAGGGCCGGCTGACGGGCATAGGTCTCGCAGATTGTCGGCATGGAGACCGCCGACATTGTGCGGGCTGGCACGCCCGCCGCATTGAGGGCGGTCTCGACCGCAAGGGAATTCATAACCGTGCCGAGCATGCCCATCGAGTCGGCGGTGGGTCGGTCGATCCAGCCGGCGGCGCTCATACGGGCGCCGCGAATGATGTTGCCGCCACCAATGACGACGGCGATCTCGAATCCGGCGCGGGTGGCCTGGGCCAGGTCTTCGGCCAGGGAGGAGAGGATCTGAGTGTCGAGCCAGTACCCGTCGGGAGCCATCAAGGCCTCACCGGAAAGCTTCACCAGGATGCGCCGGAACGTTGCCATCATCAGACCTTTCTTTTCGAGACCTCTCATGAAAACGGCGGCTGAAGAGCCGCCGTTTGCCTGGGTTCGATTTAGGCCTTGAGACCGGCCTGGGCGGCCACTTCCGCCGCGAAGTCCGGAGCTTCCTCCTTCTCGATGCCCTCGCCGAGGGCATAGCGGACGAAGGCTTTGAGGGCCACCGGCTTGCCGGCCTTGGACTCGGCTTCCTTGAGGACCTGGGTGATGGTCTTCGACGGATCGTGCACGAAGGGCTGCTCAAGAAGGGTGACTTCCTTGAAGTAGCTCTTCAGGCCGCTCTCGATGATCTTCTGCATGACGTGGTCTGGCTTGCCAGCGTTCTTGTCACGCAGGATGGCGCTCTCGCGCTCGATGGTCGCCTGATCGACGCCGGAGGAATCCAGCGCCACCGGGTTGGTGGCGGCCACGTGCATGGCAATCTGACGGCCGAGCGTGCTCAGGGCATCCACATCACCCTCGGACTCGAGCGCCACAAGGACGCCGATCTTGCCAAGGCCTTCGCTCACGGCGTTATGCACGTAGGAGGCGATGACGCCCTTCGAGACTTCGAGCTTGGCAATGCGACGCAGGGTCATGTTTTCGCCGATGGTGGCGATGAGCTCCTGCAGGCGGTCCTTCACTGTTGTGGAGGAGCCCGGGAACGTGGCGGCTTCGAGCGACTCGATGGTGCCGTTACCCATCAGGCCGATCTTGGCAGCTTCGCGGACGAAAGCCTGGAACTGGTCGTTGCGGGCCACGAAGTCCGTCTCGGAATTGACCTCGAGGATCGTCGCGGTGTGACCGGAGGACTCGACGGCCACAAGGCCCTCGGCCGCAACGCGGCCGGCCTTCTTGGCGGCCTTGGACAGGCCCTTCTTGCGGAGCCAGTCGATCGCGGCTTCCATGTCGCCGTTGGTCTCGGCGAGGGCGGCCTTGCAGTCCATCATGCCGGCGCTGGTCGTCTCGCGCAGCTCTTTCACCATCGCAGCGGTAATGTTCGCCATGGCTTTTCCTTTCAAAGGTTCACGCATAGAGGGAGCCCGGCGCTCGTGGAACGCCGGGCTCGATCATTCGTTCAAGCGGCGCTGCATCTTGCGGCGCCGTAAGGCTTACGCAGCAGCGGCTTCGATCATCGAGCGGGCCTGGTTGATCCAGCCGTCACGCTCGAGGCGGCCGTTCAGCTTCAGGTCCTTGTCGAGCTGGGCGACGTCGCCCGGCTGCATGGCGGCCAGCTGCCAGTAGTGGAAGATACCGGCCTCGTTGAGCTTCTTCTCGAGCTGCGGACCAACGCCGTTCAGCTTGGTCAGATCGTCGGGAGCGCCACGGGGAGCGGCAAGACGCTCGAACTGCTCGCCTTCATAGGCAGCGGCAGCCGTGTCGTTCGCCGGAAGCTCCTCGGCCATCGGATTCTCGGACTCGCCGATGTCGATGCCCATTGCGCCGGCGCCACGGGAGATGCCGTCGAGAGCGGCGCGGGCGATGAGGTCGCAATAGAGCGAGATCGCGCGGCCGGCATCGTCATTGGCCGGAACCGGGAAGGTGATGCCGTCCGGGTCGCAGTTCGTGTCGACGATAGCAGCCACCGGGATGCCGAGGCGCTTGGCCTCCTGGATCGCCAGCTGCTCCTTGTTGGTGTCGATGACGAAGATCAGGTCGGGCGTGCCGCCCATGTCCTTGATGCCGCCAAGGGCACGCTCAAGCTTTTCCTTCTCACGAGCGAGCATGAGACGCTCCTTCTTCGTGAGTCCCTGGCCGCCGCCGGCGAGGATCTCATCCACCTTGCGCAGACGGGAGATCGAGCCGGAAATCGTCTTCCAGTTGGTCAGCATGCCGCCGAGCCAACGGGAGTTGACGTAGTACTGAGCCGAACGCTTGGCCGCATCGGCAACCGCATCGGAAGCCTGACGCTTGGTGCCGACAAAGAGCACGCGACCACCCTTGGCCACCGTGTCGCTGACGGCCTGGAGGGCGCGGTGCAGCATCGGGACCGTCTGAGCGAGGTCGATAATATGGATGTTGTTGCGGGTGCCGAAGATGTACTGACCCATCTTCGGGTTCCAACGGTGGGCCTGGTGGCCAAAGTGAGCGCCAGCCTCAAGCAGGCTGCGCATCGAGAAATCAGGAAGCGCCATAGTTTATTCTCCGGTTAAGCCTCCGCGGATCAGTGGACCGGTCCGGCCGGCCACCGGGATACCTCATGGGCTTATGAGGTCGATTCCGCGTGTGGGATAGGCGCGCATATAGGGGTAAAGTGGCCGGAATGCAAGCCGGAACCGTAGGGCTAGCCAGCCTCTCGTTCCTTAGAGCGGAGGATACCCATAATCTTCCGCCTCAGAGTCAGCGGTTATCCAGCCATCTATATAATTTTCAAGGTCTTGCGGATCTGTGTAAGAGGCAGGCTCCGCCCTCCGGCCCTGTACTCGTCTCTCATACCCGGCGCTCCAAGCCGGGCTGTTTGGATCTACTGATGAGATCGTCTGTTGATAGCGCTCAATCCAGGGCTTAAACAGCGCCTGGGTGAGGTTGAACAACCAACCGAACATCTAATAGTCACCGATCAACCTAATTCACATGAACGTCCACGACCCCTGGCACGGCGCGCAGCGCCCCGGCGATCTGGGGGGTGGCCATGTACTTACCCGGGAGTTTGACCTCGACCTCCCGGTCGCCGTCGTCGAGGATGAGGACGAGAGACACTTCCCCCTCGCCCCGGGCCTTGAGCCGTTCGTAGACGCTCGTAATCGGCCGCTCGTCGCGCAGGAAGATCCGCATGCTCTTCTGGTGCTTGGCAACAGCCTCGTCCAAAGGCTCGGCCATGCCGATCCGCGCCCTCACCTCTTCGCCTTCGAGACCGGCCTGAAGCATCAGGACCACGGCGGATCCGGGCTCGAGAACTTCGCGCAGGCGCTGAAGCCCTTCGGAGAAGATGATGGCTTCGAACTGTCCGGTCTGATCCGACAGGGTCAGGATGCCCATCTTGTTGCCGGTCTTGGTGCGGCGCTCCTGCCGGTCGAGGATGGTGGCCGCCACTCGCCCTACGGAGTTGCCCGCCTTCACCGAGCGGCAGAACTCGACCCAGGTCTGCACGCGCAGCTTCTTGAGAAGATCTCCGTATTCGTCGAGCGGGTGGCCTGAGAGGAAGAAGCCGATGGCATCGTATTCCCGCTGCAGTCTCTCGGCGGAGGGCCAAGGTTCGTAAGGCCCGATGCGCAGCTGCACGCCGGCAGCAGCGACTCCGCCGAACATGTCCATCATGCCGCCATTGGCTGCCTCGTGCGATTGCTGGGCGAGACTCATCATGGCGTCGATGGAGGCGCAGGCCTTCGCGCGGTCCGGCTCGAGTTCGTCGAAGGCACCGGCAGCGATCAGATTTTCAAGCGTACGCTTGTTGATCGCTCTCGGATTGATGCGGCGCGCGAAGTCGGCGAGATCCTTGAAGGGCTCATCGCCCCTCGCCTCCACCACGGCCTCGATGGCTTGCCGGCCGACACCCTTCACGGCCGCGAGCGCATAGAGAATCTGGCCTTTGCCTTCAGTGTCGTACTTAACGTCAAAGACGACGCCCGAGCGGTTGATCGAGGGCGGGATGACCTTGAAGCCGAGCCGCTGGGCCTCGCGGCGGAATTCCGAGAGCTTGTCGGTGTTGTCGAGATCGAGCGTCATCGACGCGGCCAGGAACTCGACCGCGTGATTGGCCTTCAAGTACGCTGTCTGGAACGCGACCAGCGCATAAGCTGCCGCATGGCTCTTGTTGAAGCCGTAGTCCGCGAACTTGGCGAGCAGGTCGAAGATCTCGTTCGACTTCGCCTTGTCGAGGCCACCCTCCTTCGCACCCGACACGAAGCGCTCACGCTGCGCGTCCATTTCGGCCTTGATTTTCTTGCCCATGGCACGGCGCAGAAGGTCGGCATCGCCGAGCGAGTATCCGGAGAGGACCTTAGCCACCTCCATCACCTGCTCCTGGTACACGATGATGCCGAAGGTCTCGCGCAGGATTGGCTCCAGCTTCTCGTGAGGATACCAGTCCTTCTTGTTATGCTCATCCTTGCCGAGCTTGCGCGCGCAATAGACCGGGATATTCGCCATCGGGCCCGGACGGTAGAGCGCCACGAGGGCGATGATATCCTCGAAACGGTCGGTTTCCATCTCGACGAGAGCTTTTCGCATGCCCGCCGATTCCACCTGGAACACACCGACCGTCTCGCCGCGCCGGAGCATCTCGTAGGTCTTGCGGTCGTCGAGAGGCAAGGCCGAGAGATCGACCTCGATTCCCTTTCGCCGGATCAGATCGACCGCCGTGCGCAAAACGGTCAGCGTCTTGAGGCCCAGGAAGTCGAACTTCACGAGGCCCGCCTGCTCGACCCACTTCATGTTGAACTGGGTCACGCGCATACCGGTTTTCGGGTCTCGGTAGAGCGGCACCAGTTCCTGAAGCGGACGGTCGCCGATCACCACGCCGGCGGCGTGGGTCGAGGCGTGCCGGTGCAGTCCTTCGAGCTTCTGCGCGATATCGAGCATACGCTTGACGACAGGCTCTTCATCGATGGCGGCCTGCAGCTTCGGCTCGCCCTCGATGGCTTGTGCGAGCGTCACCGGATTGGCCGGGTTCTGCGGCACCAGCTTGGTGAGCTTGTCGACCTGACCGTAAGGCATTTCGAGCACGCGGCCGACGTCGCGCATCACGCCCCGGGCGAGCAGCGTACCGAAGGTGATGATCTGTGCGACCTGCTCCTCGCCGTAGCGCTGCTGCACATATTCGATCACGCGCTCGCGACCCTCGACGCAGAAGTCGATATCGAAGTCGGGCATCGAAACGCGTTCCGGATTGAGGAAGCGCTCGAAGAGCAGAGCAAATCGCAAGGGGTCGAGATCGGTGATGGTGAGCGCATAGGCCACGAGCGATCCCGCACCCGACCCGCGGCCCGGTCCGACGGGAATGTTGTGATCCTTCGCCCACTTGATGAAGTCTGACACGATGAGGAAGTAACCCGGAAACTTCATGTTCCGGATAATGCCGATCTCGTAAGCGAGGCGGTCGCGGTAATCCTGCTCGGTCAGGCCCGGCGCAGGGCCATGCGCGGCGAGGCGCTTCTCAAGTCCCTCCTCCGCCTGCCGTTTCAGCTCCTCCCCTTCATCCAACGCGGCCGCATCGGGCCCGGTGCCGAAATTCGGAAGAATGGGTTTGCGGGTTCTCACGCGCGTGGCGCAGCGCATGGCGATCTCGACGCTGGCCTGAAGCGCATCCGGCAGGTCCGAGAACAATTCCATCATCTGCTGGCGCGTCTTGAAGTGATGCTCCGGCGAAAGGCGGCGTCGATCCGGGTTGGAGACGATCTGCCCTTCGGCGATGGCGAGCAACGCATCGTGCGCCTCGTAGTCCTTAGACGACGAGAAGAAGGGTTCATTTGCCGCTACGATAGGCAGCCCGTTGCGGTCCGCCAATGCGAGCAGTTCGCCCTCGATCAGGCGTTCATCCTCCAGGCCATGGCGCTGAATTTCGACGTAGAGCTGATGGCCGAAGGCGTTCTTCAGCATGTCGAGCCGTGCCTGCGCAACGTCCTGGCGTGCACCGTTGCGCAGGGCACAATCGAGCGGACCTGAGAAGCCGCCCGTCAAGGCGATCAGCC
Organism: Microvirga calopogonii; assembly: GCF_003347665.1. Lineage (GTDB taxonomy): Bacteria > Pseudomonadota > Alphaproteobacteria > Rhizobiales > Beijerinckiaceae > Microvirga > Microvirga calopogonii. The sequence continues at coordinate 200,950 of NZ_QDGA01000003.1, read as the reverse complement.
CCTCGCTATGGGCCAACAGCACCGGCCCCATGACGCGAGGGTTCTCGCCAAGCGGCACGCCAAAGTAGGCATGGCTTACGAGACGCATGAGGTTGCGATAGCCCTCCTCGTTCTGCGCGAGCAGCACGATGTTGGACGGCTGCGGCACTATACGGGCAACCGGATCCGGCTCCTCGAAGCAGACGGAGAGTTGCACACCCGCGATAGGCTGGATCCCAGAGCCCGCGAGCTTCTCGGAAAATTCGAGGGCGCCGAAGAGATTGTTGGTGTCGGTAAGCGCAAGAGCCGGCTGCTTGTCGGCAGCGGCGAGTTTGGCCAGCTGCGCGACCTTCAATGCCCCCTCGAGCAGCGAGTACGAGGAATGGACATGCAGGTGGACGAAACCGATATCGTGAAGAATGCGCGCCATAAAACTCTACTCATCGAACGGCACGCATAGTGGCACGATTCTTTTCTAAGGAAGCCTAACCTCCGGCCACGAGGACTATGTTCCTGTGAATCCCGGTGAGTTGTTATGGATCCCGGTATCAAGCGATGGGAGAAAGAACCAGAGCCCAGATTGCCACGGCAGAGCCGAACATTGCCAGCGAGGCGATTTCGGCGGTGGTCTCAAGGATGAAGCGAAGCATGGTGTGTTCTCGGTGTTCCCAATATGTTTATCTTTGTTCATTGGATGTTCTGTGTAAAGGCTGTGAAGCCTCCAGGCTCGGGACGGAGTCAACAGACAGTTAAGGCGCGCGCGCGACTTTCCCTGCGCCGACAACGCTTTCCTCGGTGAACGTGTAGGAATGCCTTTAAGGCAGCTGAACGATCAGGCCATCACGGATCGTGACGCGCCGGTCCATGCGGGCTGCGAGATCCAGATTGTGCGTAGCGATCAGGGCCGCCAGCTTGGACGCCCGGACGATGGCGACAAGGGTCTGGAAGACGCGATCCGCCGTGTTGGGGTCGAGATTGCCGGTCGGCTCGTCGGCCAGGAGAAGGCGCGGCGCGTTTGCGACCGCGCGAGCGATCGCAACGCGCTGCTGCTCGCCCCCGGACAGTTCGCCAGGACGGTGATCGAGACGCTTGCCCAGTCCCAGGAACGTCAGGAGTTGCGTCCCTCGATCCTGGGCTTCCGCCTTCGACAAACCGCGAATGAGCTGCGGGATCACCACGTTCTCCAGGGCCGAGAACTCCGGCAGGAGGTGGTGGAACTGGTACACGAAACCGAGTTCCTCGCGCCGAATGCGGGTGCGCTCCTGATCGTTCATGGCGGCAGTCTGCTTCGAGCCGACGAAGACCTCGCCGCCATCAGGTCTTTCGAGCAGACCTGCCAGATGGAGCAGGGTCGACTTACCCGTGCCGGACGGCGCAATGAGCGCAACGATCTCGCCGGGCCAGATCGCGAGATCAGCCCCACGCAGCACTTCGAGGAAGCTGTCCCCTTGAGGGTAACGGCGTTCGACCTTGGAGAGATACAGGGCTGGCTGGGCTTGAGTCGGCGACATACTTATCCGTAACGCAACGCTTCGACGGGATCGAGCTTCGCGGCCCGCCAAGAGGGATACAGGGTCGCGAGGAGCGACAGCACCATTGCCATGATGAGGATCGTCGCCACTTCGGTGGGATTCACCTCCGCCGGCAATCGGCTCAGGAAGTAGAGCTCCGCCGGGAAGAGGTTGGTATTCGTCAGCCGGGAAATGACGTCGCGGATCGTCTCGACATTGAGTGCCAGCAGCAGCCCGAGCCCGAAACCCGCAATCGTGCCGACGATACCGATCGAAGCCCCCGTGATCAGGAAGACCCGCATGATGGCGCCGCGGGTCGCTCCCATGGTACGCAGGATCGCAATGTCCTCCGACTTGTCCTTCACGAGCATGATGAGGCCGGAGATGATGTTGAGCGCCGCCACCAGCACGATGAGCGTGAGGATGAGGAACATGACGTTCCGCTCGACTTCGAGCGCTCCGAAGAACGTTCGATTGCGCTGGCGCCAATCGGTCATGAGGATCGGGCGTCCCGCCGCCTCGTCGATGGCGACGCGGGCCTCGTCCACCCGGTCGGCATTATCGAGGTAGACCTCGATGAGCTGCACGTCGTTCTGGCGGTTGAAGTAGTTCTGCGCCTCGGTCAGCGGCATGAACACGAAGGTCGAGTCGAACTCCGACATGCCGATCTCGAAAATCGCCTTGATGGGATATCCCTTGACCCGCGGCGCCGTACCGAAAGGGGTCGAAGCTCCGCGCGGTGTGATGATCGTCAGGGTATCGCCAGCCTGGAGAGAGAGCGCATCGGCGAGGCGACGACCGATGGCGACCCCCTCACCGTCTTCGAAGTTCTCCAGCGTGCCCTGGCGCAGATTGCCGGCGATATGTTCGATCTTGCGCAGATCCTCCGCGCGGATTCCGCGCACGAGAACGCCGCTGCCGTTGTACTGGGAGGAGCCGAAAGCCTGCCCCTCCACCAGCGGGATCGCCCGCTTGACGCCCGGCACCGCAGCGATGCGGGCGGCGACCTCCGGGTAATCCGTGAGCGGGCTTTCGAGCGGCGCCACGAAGATGTGGCCGTTGATCCCCACGATCTTGTCGAGCAGTTCCTTACGGAAGCCGTTCATGACCGAGAGCACGACGATCAACGTGGCGACGCCGAGCATGATGCCGAGGAACGAGAACCCGGCGATGACCGAGACGAAGCCCTCCCGCCGCCGCGTGCGCAGGTAACGCCCGGCGAGCATCCACTCGAAGAGCGAAAACGGCTTCGTTCCCGTCGGGGTCGTCTTGGCTTCTCGTTCCTTGGCCATAACCGCCTTATTTTTGCGTCGTCAGCCGGGCGACCAGGTCGTCGAGCGCGAGGTGCTCGCGCTCTCCAGTGGCGCGATGCTTCAACTCGACCTTGCCTTCAGCAAGCCCCTTCGGTCCGATCAGGACCTGCCACGGGACGCCGATGAGATCAGCCGTGGCGAACTTCCCGCCTGGGCGCTCGTCCCGATCGTCATAGAGAACATCTCGTCCCGCGGCTCCGAGTTCCCGATAGAGCCGCTCCGAGGCGGCATCGGTCGCCGCGTCCCCGACCTTCAGGTTCAGAATCGCCACGTCGAAGGGAGCGACTGCTTCCGGCCAAATGATACCGTTCTCGTCGTGGCTCGCCTCGATGATAGCGGCGATGAGGCGGCTCGGGCCGATGCCGTAGGAACCCATATGGACAGGCTTTTCCTGCCCGTCAGGCCCCATGACCTTCGCACCCATGGGCTCGGAATACTTGGTGCCGAAATAGAAGATATGCCCAACCTCGATGCCGCGGGCGGACATCTTTTTGTCTTCCGAGACCGAGTTGAAGGCCGCCTCGTCGTGCATCTCGGACGTGGCGGCGTAAAGCGACGTCCATTTGTCGACGGTGCTCTGGAGACCGGCAATGTCGTCGAAATTCGTGTCGGCGGGCGGAATGTCGAAGTTCAGGTAATCTGCATGGCAGAAGACCTCGCTCTCGCCCGTCGAGGCGAGAATGATGAACTCGTGGCTCAGGTTACCGCCGATGGGACCGGTGTCGGCCCGCATCGGGATCGCCTTCAGGCCCATGCGAGCGAATGTGCGAAGATAGGCGACGAACATCTTGTTGTAGGAATGCACGGCGCCGGCTTGGTCCAGGTCGAAGGAATAGGCATCCTTCATCAGGAACTCGCGCGAGCGCATGACGCCGAAGCGCGGGCGCACCTCATCGCGGAACTTCCACTGGATATGGTAAAGGTTCAGCGGCAGATCCTTGTAGGAGCGCACATAACCGCGGAAGATTTCCGTCACCATCTCCTCATTGGTCGGACCGAAGAGCATCTCGCGCTCATGCCGGTCCTGGATGCGCAGCATCTCCTTGCCGTAGGCATCATAACGGCCGGATTCCCGCCACAGGTCGGCCGACTGGATCGTGGGCATGAGAAGCTCAATGGCGCCGGAGCGGTTCTGCTCCTCGCGGACAATGGCATTGACCTTGTTGAGCACCTTCAAGCCTAGCGGCAGCCAAGCATAGATCCCTGCCGCTTCCTGGCGGATCATGCCGGCGCGCAGCATCAGGCGGTGAGACACGATCTCCGCCTCTTTCGGCGTCTCACGGAGAATGGGGAGGAAGTAGCGGCTCAAACGCATAGGACGCCTTTGGGTCTCGATCGAAACAAGAAATAGGTAGCGACTCGCTTCCAGCACACAACACAGGCACCGGCCAAAAGACAAGCTGTCATCGCCTGAACGGGCCTGCGACGAGATGGATTAGACCAAAGATCAATACAAGAAATGCCGAAAAATGCATCAGGGCATGCCTACAAAAGGTGACATAAGGGGACAAGGTGACTATAAACGAAACCCTAACGTCTTGGACCTTCTAAGGTCAGAGGCTACGGTCCGAGTTTCGGGAGGAACAAGGTCCCCAAGCGCCAAGAGGCGCTGGTCTGAGAAAGCCAGGGATCAAAAATTGCCAAAAGGCAGTTTAGGCAAGGCGAAAGCCTTGCTTTTCTTTTTTGCACTGCCTGCTTCCGCTTAGAGACCCGCCAGTGGGAAGACTGCAGCGGCAATCACGAGAACGATGGACGCAACGAGTGTCGTCCAGATCGCCTTTTCGCGCAGAGCTGGAAGTGCCGGGGCTCCGGGCTCGCTTCCCTGGATGACCTCCCCGGTCTCGACCTGGCTGCGGATGCCGAAGGGCAGGACAGCGAAGAGCAGGATCCACCATATCACGAAGTAAAGTGCCAAGGCTCCGCTTACTCGGAGTCCGAAAGCATTGACAGCGATGGCGACTGCGATGCCGGAGACGACCGCCACGACGGCAATTGTGGACCAGAGCGACCCTGCCAGTTTTTTTACAAAGCTTATCAACACCTTGTCCTCAGGTCTGCTCAAGCTCGATAAGCGTGCCGTTGAAATCCTTCGGATGGAGAAAAAGCACCGGCTTTCCATGAGCTCCGATCCGGGGTTCGCCGGAGCCGAGCACCCTTGCCCCGGAATTCACAAGCTGGTCCCGCGCCGCGACGATATCGTCCACTTCATAGCAGATGTGATGCATGCCGCCGTCCGGGTTCCTCTCCAGGAACCGTGCGATGGGCGATTCTCCACCTAAGGGTTCCAGGAGTTCGATCTTGGTGTTGGGCAGGGTAATGAAGACGACCGTCACGCCATGCTCTTCCAGCGCTTCGGGTGCTGAAACCTCGGCCCCGAGCGTCTTGCGGTACATCTCGGCGGCCGCCGCAATGTCAGGCACGGCGATGGCGACATGGTTGAGACGTCCGATCATCGGAACTTCCCCTATTAGGCCTCGATGACGAGTACGTGGCAGGCGGGCTTCTTGCCCCATTCCTGGTTCACTGCCGCACGAACGGCCCGATGGACTGCATTCTCAACGGCTTCTGGATCTCGCCGTTTGGCTTTAGACAGGCTGTCGAGCAGATCGCCGACCGTATCGGCGATGATGTCCGTCAGGTCCCTTCCTTGGCGGTTCTTGTCAGGCAGACCCATGGCGTCGATCACAGGGTCGCCGACAAGTTCACCACGATCATCGATGGCGATGGCCACGGTGACAATGCCGGCGAACGCGAGCTTGCGGCGCTCCGGCAAGGCCCGCTCACCTGCTCCGATGACGATATTGCCGTCGCGGTAGAGGCGGCCAGCCGGAATGTTATCGATGATCTCGGCCGGGCCAGGGGCAAGGCGCACGAGGGTCCCATTTTTGGCGCGGACGACCTCAGGGACGCCTTGGGCCCTGGCGAACTTCGCGTGCTCGCTCAGGTGCAACGGCTCGCCATGGGCTGGTATGGCGATGCGCGGCCGGGTCCACCGGTACATCTGCTCCAGCTCTCCGCGCCGGGGATGGCCAGAGACATGGACAAGCTCAGTGCGGTCGGTGATGACCTCGATACCCTGCTCGATCAGATTATTGATGATCGAGCCCACGCCCTTCTCATTTCCCGGGATGGCCCGGGATGAGAAAATCACCCGATCCCCGGAGGAGAGTGCGATGTCCGGGTGTTCATCCTGGGCGATCCTGGCCAGGGCCGCGCGGGGCTCACCCTGGGAGCCCGTCAGGATGGCAACGATCTTGTCGCGCGGGATGTAGCCGAAATTCTCCGTGGACCGAAATTCCGGCAGCCCTTCGAGATAGCCGCACTCCTTGGCCACCTCGACGACTCGGTCCATGGCGCGGCCGACCACCACAACGTCGCGGCCGCACTCGCGGGCGGCCTCCGCAATCGAGCGGATACGCGCAACGTTTGACGCGAAGGTAGTGACTGCGACGCGATGCGGTGCATCCTTGATCAGCTCGGCCAGGCTTCTCGCAACGTCGGACTCGCTGGGGCTCGTGCCCTCACGGACGACATTGGTGGAGTCGCAGACAAGCGCCAGCACCCCTTCGTCACCGAGGGCGCGAAAGGCTTCTTCCGATGTGAGGCTGCCGAGATAAGGTGTATTGTCGAGCTTCCAGTCCCCCGTATGCACCACGAGCCCCTGGGGCGTACGAATGGCGAGAGCATTCGATTCCGGAATCGAGTGCGCAACCGGAACGTATTCGATGTCGAACGGGCCAAGTTTCAGACGCTGACCGGGCGCGATCTCATTGAGGTCGACCTTCGGCGCATCGGGCTCCGACAGGCGCCGCGTCTCCAGAAGCCCGATGGCGAACTTGGTTGCATAGACTGGGGCCTGGAGGCGTGGCCACATCTCGACGAGCGCGCCGATGTGGTCCTCATGGGCATGGGTGATGAAGATCCCCAGAAGATTGTGGCGCTCTTCCTCGATGAAGCGCAGGTCCGGATAGACGAGGTCGATGCCAGGCAGGTTCTCCTCGCCGCCGAAGCCCATACCGCAATCGACCAGAATCCACTGCCGCTCCGCCTCGGACCCAAAGCCGTAGAGCGCAGCATTCATGCCGATCTCGCCGAGTCCTCCAAGGGGGAGAAAGACCAATTCGTCCTGGTTAGAAGCCATCAAAGTCAAAACCTTTTCGAGCCAGCCTCAGGCTTGGCTATATCGTGCAGCAAATTGGGAAAATAAAGGTCGCCTGCATCGATGAGTTCCAAGCCGTCGAGGCTTTTCAACTGCAAGCGTCCGAACCTGTCGAGCCCCTCGAATGTTCCCTTCTTGTCACCAGAGGGCAAGCGGAGCGTGACCTCCTGCCCGAGGCCAGCGGCCCGTTCCAGCCAGAGCCGTCGGATGGCGCCGAACGGATCCGACACATTCATCCTCGAAGACGTGCGCCAAGCCGAGAATGTAGCGGCGAAAGCGGAGGACAGGGCGCGGAGCACCTCGCTTCTGTCGAGACCCGGTTTGATAACCTGCAACGTGGTCGCCGGGTATGGCGTACCGGTCGGCGCGAAAACGACATTCACCCCAAAGCCGATGACGATAGCGACAGGCCCGTTCGGCTGGAGGCGATGTCCTTCCAGCAGGAGGCCGGACAACTTTGCGCCATCGAGAAGGAGGTCATTCGGCCATTTCAGGGAAAGACGCGGTGCGCCGATTCCCGTCACGGCCTCGACGGCCTCATGCAAGGCAAGCCCGGCGACGAAACCCAGCTGCGGAGCCGAGGGCATGTCGCACGGGTCGATCAGAAGGAGGCTGGCGTAGAGGTTGCCGGGAGGCGACGACCATTTCCTGCCGTGCCTCCCCCTGCCCGCCAGCTGCTCGGCCGAGGTGATCCAGAGCTGACCTGGATCGCCGTTCCGGGCAGCCTGCAGTGCGTCATCGTTCGTCGAGCCCGTCGCCTCGAGCGAGAGAAGCCGATAACCGGCGGCCTCCGTCTCAGCCGACAGATGCACGATCAGAACAAGGAGCGCGCAGCGGCGCCCGCTGCGTTGACGATGGGTGCCGGAACCAACCAGAACAGGAGTACCACGGCGCTCGACAGCACGAGAACGAAGCTCACGCCCGGGGACATACGCTCGAACCGCTCGACCGGCGCGTCGAAGTACATGACCTTCACGATGCGCAGGTAGTAATAGGCGCCGATCACGCTCGTCACGACGCCGATCACGGCGAGCGTCACGAGATTGGCCTGGATCGCGGCGGCGAAGACGTAGAACTTGGCGAAGAAGCCTGCAAGCGGCGGAATACCGGCCAGCGAGAACATCATCATCGCCAGGCAGAACGCAAGGGCCGGATGGGTGCGGGCGAGGCCGGAAAGGTCGTCGATCGACTCGAACATCACGTTGCCGCGGCGCATACCAAGGATGACCGCGAAGGTGCCGAGCGTCATGGCAAGGTAGATCGCCATGTAGATGACGACGCCCTGGATGCCCTCGGGCGTGCCGGCCGCAAGGCCGATCAGCGCATAACCCACGTTGCCGATGGACGAATAGGCCATCAGGCGCTTGAGGTTACGCTGGCCGATAGCCGCGAAGGAGCCGAGCGCCATCGAGGCAATCGAGATGAAAACGATGATCTGCTGCCACTGGATCAAAATGCCCGGGAAGCAATCGATGAACACGCGGGTGGCCATAGCCATGCCGGCCATCTTGGGCGCGGCGGCGAAGAAGGCTGTCACAGGCGTAGGAGATCCTTCGTAGACGTCGGGCGTCCACATATGGAACGGCACTGCGGAAATCTTGAACGCGATGCCAGCGGCCACGAACACGAGGCCGACGATAGCACCAATGCCCACGTTCCCCTGCAGGACCGTGGCGATCACCGGGAACGAGACGCTGCCAGCGAAGCCGTAGACCAGCGAGGCACCGTACAGCAACATGCCCGAGGAGAGCGCACCAAGCACAAAGTACTTCAGGCCGGCCTCGGTCGAGCGCGCATTGTCACGGTCGAACGCCGCGATCACATAGGATGAGAGACTGAGCAGCTCCAGGCCGAGATAGAGAGCGATCAGGTCGTTTGCCGAGATGACCATCATCATGCCGATGGTCGAGAGAACGATAAGGATCGGATACTCGAAGCGGTAGATCCCTTCACGGCGCATGTAATCCAGAGAGAGAATGATGCCACCGGCCGAGGCCAGGAGCGTCAACGCCTTCATGAATTTCGCGAAACCGTCGAACACGAAGGAGCCGGCCATGGTCTCGACCCGATCGCCCGGTAGCATCAGCACCGCTACGAACGTGACGGCGAGAAGCGCCAGTGCGATGATGCTCATGCCGTAACCGGGACGCTCGCCGCGGAATGCGCCGAACAGGACCAGGACGAGGACTCCGACTGCCATGAGGATCTCTGGCAACATCGGACCGAAAGCTGGAATGGTGAGGGCGGGATTCATCGAAACCTCAGTGTGCGGCGACAGCGGCCGTTTTCACGGTGGCGAGCGCAGCCTGAACGTTGCTCATGAGCGCATCCGTCGGAGCCGCGAAGGCGTCGAGGATGGGGCCGGGCTGCACGCCGTAATAGATGATGAGGAGAATGAGCGGCGCGAAGGTGATGATCTCGCGACGGTTCAGATCCGTGATCCCCTGGAGCGCGGGCTTGTCGAGCGGTCCGTACACCACGCGGCGGTACAGCCAGAGCGCATAGGCCGCCGAGAGGATCACGCCGCTGGCGGCGAAGAACGCCACCCATGTGTTGGACCGGAAGGCCCCCATGAGGGTCAGGAACTCGCCGATGAAGCCGGAGGTGCCGGGCAGAGCCACGTTCGCCATGGTCAGGATGAGGAAGACCACCGCATAGAGCGGCATCCGGTTCACCAACCCTCCATAGGCCTTGATCTCGCGGGTGTGCATTCGGTCATAGATCACGCCAACGCTGAGGAAGAGCGCGCCCGAGACGAGGCCGTGGGAGATCATGGTGAACATGGCGCCCTGGATGCCCTGCTCGTTCATACTGAACAGGCCCATGGTCACGAAACCCATATGCGCCACCGAGGAATAGGCGATGAGCTTCTTGATGTCCTCCTGCATCAGCGCGACCAGCGACGTGTAGATGATCGCGATGACGGAAAGAGCGTAGACCAGCGGGGCGAAATAGAGCGACGCATCCGGGAACATGGGCAGCGACACTCGGATGAAGCCGTAACCACCCATCTTCAGGAGAACGCCTGCCAGAATCACCGAGCCAGCCGTCGGGGCTTCCACGTGCGCGTCGGGCAGCCAGGTGTGGACCGGCCACATCGGCATCTTCACCGCGAAAGAGGCAAAGAACGCCAGCCAGAGCCAGATCTGCAGGCTCGAAGCGAACTTGTAGGCAAGCAGCGTCGGGATGTCGGTCGTGCCGGCGGTCCAGTACATGGCCATGATGGCCAGCAGCATCAGGACAGAGCCGAGCAGGGTGTAGAGGAAGAACTTGAAGCTCGCGTAGATGCGCCGCTTGCCGCCCCAAATGCCGATGATGAGGAACATCGGGATGAGGCCAGCCTCGAAGAACAGGTAGAACAGCACGAGGTCGAGCGCGCAGAACACGCCGATCATCGTGGTTTCGAGCACCAGGAAGGCGACGAAGTATTCCTTCACCCGGGTTTCGATCGAGTCCCACGAAGCCAGGATACAGAACGGCATCAGGAACGTCGTGAGCAGGACAAGCGGCATGGAGAAGCCGTCGACGCCGAGCTTGAACCGGATCGTGTCGGTCAACCAGGCATGGCTCTCCACCAACTGGAACGAGGCCGAGGTGATGTCGAAACGCGCCCAGGCCACGAGCGACAGCAGGAAGGTCGCGATCGTCGTGGCGAGAGCAGTCCAGCGCGCATTCGAGCGAGCAGCGTCGCTGTCGCCGCGCAGGGTCAGGATAAAGGCCGCTCCGACGAGAGGAAGGATGAGAAGGCCGGAGAGGATGCCGAAGCCGAGCATTAGTGGGCTCCCCTGAAGAGATAGAAGGTCACGAGAGCGGCAACGCCGATCAGCATCGCGAAGGCATAGTGGTAGACGTAGCCCGTCTGGACCCGCACCACGCCCCGCGTCACATCCAGGACGCGGGCCGAGATGCCGTCAGGCCCGAGCCCGTCGATGATGCGCTGGTCGCCCGTCCGCCAGAAGAACCGGCCGATGGCCATGGCGGGCCGCACGAAGATCGCGTCGTAAAGCTCGTCGAAGTACCACTTGTTCAGGAGGAAACGGTACAGGATCGGGTGATCGGCCGCGAGCTTCGCCGGCTGCTTATTGTCGATGATGTACATGTACACAGCGACAAGGAAGCCGAGGATCATCATGATCGTGGGCAGCAGCGGCACCCAGCCCGGGAGATGGTGCATCGTCTCCAGGATCTCATTTTCCGGGCGGGTGAACAACGCACCCTTCCAGAACTCCTGGTAGCCCTCGCCGATAAAGGCGCCGTGGAAGACGATGCCGGCAAGAACCGCACCGGTCGCAAGCACCAGAAGCGGCAGCAGCATCACGAGTGGGCTCTCGTGCGGCATGTGCGAGCCATGGTGGCCATGAGCATGGTCGTCACGGCCGTGCTCGTGCTGAGCATGAGATGCGGGTTCGACGTCGTGACCCGATTCGTCATGCTCGACGCCCTCGTGGGCGCTCGGCGCATGATGTCCGTGTCCCCAGCGCGCACTTCCCTCGAAGGTCAGGAAGAACAGGCGCCACGAGTAGAACGATGTCATGAAGGCTGCGACGACGGTTGCCAGGAAGGCGAAGGATCCGGCCGACGAATGGGCTGCATAGGCTGCCTCGATGATCGCATCCTTCGAGTAGTAGCCCGCAGTTAACGGGAAGCCGGTAAGCGCCAGTGTGCCGATCGCCATCATCGCCGTCGTGAACGGGATGTAGCGACGCAGAGCACCCATGTGGCGGATATCCTGCTCATGGTGCATGGCATGGATGACAGAGCCCGCGCCAAGAAACAGGAGGGCCTTGAAGAAGGCGTGGGTGAACAGGTGGAACACACCCGCCCCGTAGGCGCCGACCCCAAGGCCGACGAACATGTACCCGAGCTGCGAGCAGGTCGAATAGGCGATGACGCGCTTGATGTCGTTCTGAACCAGACCGACGGTCGCGGCGAAGAAGGCCGTGATCCCGCCGATCACGGTGACGACCGTCAGAGCCGCCGGAGCGTACTCGAACACCGGCGACAGGCGCGCGACCATGAATACGCCGGCCGTCACCATGGTGGCGGCATGGATGAGCGCGGAAACCGGCGTCGGACCTTCCATCGCATCAGGAAGCCAGGTGTGCAGGAGGAACTGCGCCGACTTGCCCATGGCGCCCATGAAAAGCAGCAGGCAGGCAATGGTCAGGGCGTGCCACTCGATCCCGAGGAAATGGAACTTCGCGTCAGCGAACTCGGACACACGCGGGAAGATCTGGTCGAAAGTGACGCCGTTGAACAGCACGAAGATCGTGAAGATGCCGAGCAGGAAGCCGAAATCGCCGACGCGGTTGACGATGAACGCCTTCATGGCGGCCGCGTTGGCCGAATCCTTCTGATACCAGAAGCCGATCAGCAGGTAGCTCGCGAGGCCCACGCCTTCCCAACCGAAGAACATCTGGACGAGGTTGTCGGCCGTCACCAGCATGAGCATGGCGAAGGTGAAGAGCGACAGGTAGGCAAAGAAGCGCGGGCGGTGCGGATCCTCGTGCATGTAGCCGATGGAATAGAGATGCACGAGCGCCGAGACCGTGTTGACCACCACCAGCATCATGGCGGTCAGCGTGTCGATGCGAAACGCCCAATCCACCTGGAGGTCACCGACGGACATCCACTGGGCGATCTGCACGCGGATCATCGGCTCCTCGCCGAAACCCACATGGATGAAGGATACCCAGGAGAGAACCGCCGCCACGAACAGGAGCGCCGTGGTGATGATCTCACTCGGCCGGGCGCCAAGGACGCGTCCGAAGATGCCTGCGATGAGGAAGCCGACGAGCGGCAGGAAGACGATTGCGTGATACATGTTCGTTTACTTCGCCAATCCGTTTGGGCTTAGCCCCTCAACCTGTTGACATCCTCGACCGCGATGGATCCGCGGTTGCGGAAGAACACCACCAGAATGGCAAGGCCGATCGCTGCCTCCGCCGCCGCGACCGTGAGGATCAGCATGGCGAAGATCTGGCCGACGATGTCGTTCAGGTGGGTCGAGAACGCGACCATGTTGATGTTCACTGCGAGCAGAATGAGCTCGATGGACATCAGGATGACGATCACGTTCTTCCGGTTGATGAAGATGCCGAAGACCCCAAGCGTGAAGAGCACGGCGGCGACGGTGAGATAATGGCCCAGTCCGATAACCATTGCGTGCCTCCTCAGATGCCCTGGCGGAAGGGAACCTTCCGCACCTCGACGGCGGTTTCCTGCGTCCTGGCGTTCTGCCTGGAAATATCCTGGCGCCGGACACCGACGCGCTCGCGCAGGGTCAGCACGATCGCGCCGATCATGGCGACCAGCAGGATCAGGCCGGCGGCTTGGAAGAAGTAGAAGTATCGGGTGTATAGCACCTGGCCGAGAGCCTCGGTGTTGGTCATGACCTCGGGCGAAGGGATCGGAACGGCCGGCGAGCGCACGAGCCCGGGATCGATGGAATAGGCACCGACGACCAGGATCAGCTCGAGCAGGAAGATCACCCCGATCACCCCGCCGATGGGCAGGTATTGGAGGAAGCCCTGGCGGAGTGCTGCGAAATCGACGTCGAGCATCATCACGACGAAGAGGAAGAGCACCGCGACCGCGCCCACATAGACGATGACCAGGATCATCGCGAGGAACTCCGCTCCCATCATCAGGAACAGGCCCGCCGCGTTGACGAAGGCCAGAATGAGAAACAGCACCGACTGCACGGGATTGCGGGAGGCAATCACCATGAAGCCGGAGGCGATCGTGATCGTCGCGAACAGATAGAAGAAGGCGGCGGTAACCGTCATGCTCAGCTCAAGCCGCCCAAGGCGGCCCCTTCCGACGTGGCCCCGGATAACCCGGTGGCCTGTCTATAAAATCCGAATCCAACGGGCACAACCCGCCGGACCTGCTTGCCCCCTGCCCTTGTCGGGTAAGAAGCCCGGAGCTGCCCTACTTCGCAGGGTCAGCTCCAATTCCTTGACGCATTTTCTGAAGTGAATCAGGGTCCACTTCACCGAAAAATGCTTTGCTTACCGGTAGGGCGCGGTCTTCGCGATGTTGCGCGCGATCTCCCGCTCCCAGCGCTCCCCGTTCTCGAGAAGCTTGGCCTTGTCGTAATACAGCTCCTCGCGGGTCTCCACGGAGAACTCGAGGTTGGGCCCTTCCACGATGGCATCCACCGGGCAGGCCTCCTGGCACATGCCGCAATAGATGCACTTCACCATGTCGATGTCGTAGCGCGTCGTACGGCGGGTGCCGTCATTGCGGCGCGGGCCGGCTTCGATGGTGATGGCCTGGGCCGGGCAGATAGCCTCGCACAGCTTGCAGGCGATGCAGCGCTCTTCCCCGTTGGGATAGCGGCGCAGGGCATGCTCACCGCGGAACCGGGGTCCGCGATGGCCCATTTCGAAGGGGTAGTTCAGAGTGGCCTTCGGCTTGAAGAAGTACTTCACCGTCAAGATGAAACCCGAAATGAACTCCTTCAGCAGGAGGGACTGGGCAATGCGGTCGAGCTGCATGGCCGATCTCCTTTAGCGGACGCCCGGCGCATTGCCGGTCGCCATCAGGACAGCTGCCACGATCACGACCATCGCCAGGGAGAGTGGAAGGAATACCTTCCAACCGAGACGCATGAGTTGATCGTAGCGGTAGCGTGGCACCAGGGCTTTCACCATGGCGATGAGGATGAAGAGGAAGCTTGCCTTGAGCACGAACCAGATCACGCCGGGCACCCAGGTGAAGGGTGCGAACGGGATCGGCGACAGCCAGCCGCCAAGGAACAGGATCGTACCGAGCGCGCACATGGTCATGATAGCCACGTACTCGCCGAGCATGAAGAGCAGATACGGCGTGGAGGAATATTCCACCATGTAGCCGGCCACGAGCTCGGATTCGGCTTCCGGCAGGTCGAAGGGCGGGCGGTTCGTCTCGGCCATGGCCGAGATGAAGAACACTACGAACATCGGGAAGAGCGGCAGCCAGTACCAGCCGAGGATGCCCAGGCGGGTATTCTGCGATTCAACGATGGCCGACAGGTTCAGCGTCCCCGCGCACATGAGTACGGTCACGATCACGAAGCCGATGGACACCTCGTAGGACACCATCTGTGCCGCCGAGCGGAGCGCACCGAGGAACGGGTACTTCGAGTTCGAAGCCCAGCCGCCCATGATGACGCCGTAAACGCCAAGCGACGAAATCGCGAAGATGTAGAGAATGCCGACGTTGATGTCGGCGATCGCCCAGCCCGCATTCAGCGGGATGACCGCCCAGGCAGCGAGCGACAGGGTGCACATCACCAGTGGGGCCAGCAGGAACATGCCCTTGTTGGCCGGAGCTGGGATGACCGGTTCCTTCAGGACGAACTTCAACAGGTCGGCGAAGGACTGGAGCAGGCCCCAGGGACCGACCACGTTCGGGCCGCGGCGAAGCTGGACCGCCGCCCAGACCTTGCGGTCTGCATAGAGCGCGTAGGCGATGAAGATGAGAAGCGCCACCAGCATGAGCAGGCTCTTGCCCAGCATGATCGCGACTGCGAGGAGGATGTCCCCAAATTCCATGATCCGTTCCTCTTACTCAGCCGCCTCGAGCTTCAGCTCACGGGAGAGCGCGGAGCACTCGGCCATGACGCCGGAGGCGCGGGCAATCGGGTTCGTCAGATAGAAGTCCTTTACCGGGCTCACGAACGGCTCGCGGCCCGGAGTGCCGCCAATACCGGCCAGTGCCTGAACGGCGCCGAACCCATCAGCCGCCTGCACCGTATCGATGGCGGCGAAGTGCGGGTAATGGGCATAGAGCTTCGCCCGTAGGGCATTGAGCGAGTCGAAGGGCAGGCGGTGACCCAGCACGTCCGAGAGGGCGCGCAGAATAGCCCAGTCCTCACGGGCTTCTCCCGGAGCGAACGCCGCCCGGTTGGCGAGCTGAACCCGGCCCTCCGTGTTCACGTAGGTCCCGGACTTCTCGGTATAGGTCGCCCCCGGCAGGATCACGTCGGCGCGGTGAGCGCCACGGTCGCCGTGGGTGCCCTGGTAGATCACGAAGGCGCCGGGCGCGATGTCGATCTCGTCAGCACCGAGATTGAACAGCACATCCACTTCGCCCTGTGCCATGGTCCGCGCATCCAAGCCCCACTCGCCCGGCACGAGGCCAAGATCGAGCGCGCCGACGCGGGAGGCGGCGGTGTGCAGCACCGAGAAGCCGTTCCAGCCGTCTTTCACGGCACCCACATCGCGAGCAAGCTGCGCTACCGCGGAAAGAACGGCGAGACCATCTGGACGAGAGAGAGCGCCCTGCCCCACGATAATCAACGGACGCTCGGCGCCGCGGAGCTTCTCGATGAAGGTGTGACGACCGCCGGCAAGATCGGCCAGCGTGTCAGGGCCTGCGCCGAGATATTCGTAGGGATAGGTCAGGTCGGCATGCTCGCCGATCAGCGCTATCGGCGGCGGGGCCATGCGCCAGCGCTTGCGGATACGCACGTTGACGAGAGAGGCCTCGATGCGCGGGTTCGCTCCGACGATCAGGATCGCGTCCGCATCCTCGATTCCGGTGATGGTGGTGTTGAAGAGATAGGAGCCGCGCCCGTAGACCGGCGTCAGCACCGTGCCGTCCTGCCGGGCGTCGATGTTGGTGACGCCGAGGCTCTCCATGAGGAGCTTCAGGGCGTACATCTCCTCGACGGCGGCCAGATCGCCGACAATGGCTCCGATACGCTTCGGGTCTGCACCCTTCACGCGACCGGCGATGGTCGCAAAGGCCTCCTGCCACGAGGCAGGGCGAAGGCGGCCGTTCTCGCGTACAAACGGGCGGTCGAGACGCTGCAGGCGCAGACCGTCCACGATCTGGCGCGTCTTATCGGTGATCCACTCCTCGTTCACTGCCTCGTTCACGCGCGGCAGAATGCGCATGACCTCACGGCCGCGGGAATCGACCCGGATCGAGGAGCCGACCGCATCCATCACGTCGACGGAATCGGTCTTGGTGAGCTCCCAGGGGCGGTAATGGAATGCTTCGGGCTTATGGGTGAGCGCGCCGACCGGGCAGAGATCCGCCACGTTGGCCTGCAACTCGGAGCCGAGGGCCCGCTCGAGATAGCTCGTGATCTCCATGTCCTCGCCGCGCCAGATCGCGCCGAGATCCGGCACGCCGGCCACTTCGGCGGAGAAGCGTACGCAACGGGTACAGTGAATGCACCGGTTCATGGAGGTGCGGACCAACGGGCCGAGATACTTGTCGGTCACCGCCCGCTTGTTCTCGTGGTAACGGCTGGTGTCGACGCCGTAGGCCATGGCCTGGTCCTGGAGGTCACACTGGCCGCCCTGGTCGCAGATCGGGCAGTCGAGCGGGTGATTGATGAGGAGGAACTCCATCACCCCTTCCCGCGCCTTCTTCACGGTCGGCGACTTGGTCGAGATTTCCGGCGGCTCACCGTTCGGGCCCGGACGGCAGTCGCGCACGCCCCAGGCGCAGGACGCCACCGGCTTCGGCGCACCCTTCACCTCGACGAGGCACATGCGGCAATTGCCGGCGATGGAAAGCCGTTCGTGGTAGCAGAAGCGCGGAATTTCCGCACCAGCCGCTTCGGCGGCCTGGAGCAGGGTGTATTCCGCGGGAACGTCGACCTCGACGCCATCAACGATGATTTTCGCCATCTTCAATCTCACTCCGCCGCAATCAGGACGGATTCGGAATGCGGGTTTGCCGCGTAATCGTCGATCCGCTTCTCGATCTCGTGACGGAAGTGGCGGATCAGACCCTGAACCGGCCAAGCCGCCGCATCGCCGAGCGCGCAGATGGTGTGGCCTTCGATCTGGGTCGAAACTTCGAGAAGCATGTCGATTTCGCGCTTCTGGGCGCGGCCTTCTGCCATGCGGGTGAGCACGCGCCACATCCAGCCCGTGCCTTCGCGGCACGGCGTGCACTGGCCGCAGCTCTCATGCTTGTAGAAGTACGAGATGCGGGCAATGGCTCGGACGATGTCGGTCGACTTGTCCATGACGATCACGGCGGCGGTGCCGAGACCCGACTTCAGGTTCCGCAGCGTGTCGAAATCCATGTAGGCGTCGGCGATCTCGTGGGCCGGAACGATCGGCACGGACGATCCGCCGGGGATGACTCCAAGCAGGTTGTCCCAGCCGCCCCGGATGCCGCCGCAATGCCGGTCGATCAGTTCGCGGAAGGTGAGGCCCATGGCCTCTTCCACGTTGCAGGGCTTGTTGACGTGGCCCGACACGCAGAAGAGCTTCGTGCCGACGTTGTTGGGACGGCCGATGCTGGAGAACCAGGAGGCGCCGCGCCGCAGGATCGTGCCGGCGACGGCAATCGACTCGACGTTGTTGACCGTGGTCGGGCAGCCGTAAAGGCCCATATTGGCCGGGAACGGAGGCTTCAGGCGCGGCATGCCCTTCTTGCCTTCCATGCTCTCGATGAGGGCCGTCTCCTCGCCGCAGATGTAGGCGCCTGCGCCGTGATGGACGTAGAGGTCGAAGGGATAGCCGTGGATGTTGTCCTTGCCGATGAGCTTGGCCGCGTAGGCCTCATCCACCGCCCGCTGAAGCGCGTGGCGCTCGGCCACGTATTCACCGCGGATATAGATGTAGGCCGCGTGAGCCCCCATGGCGAAGGATGCGATGAGGCATCCCTCGACGAGGAGATGCGGATCGTTCCGCATGATCTCGCGGTCCTTGCAGGTCCCGGGCTCCGACTCGTCCGCGTTCACGACCAGGTAGTGCGGACGTCCGTCCGACTGCTTGGGCATGAAGGACCATTTCAGGCCCGTTGGGAAGCCTGCACCGCCGCGGCCCCGCAGGCCCGACGCCTTCATCTCATTGATGATCCAGTCGCGGCCCTGTTCGAGCAGGAATTTCGTTCCGTCCCAGGCGCCGCGCATCTGCGCAGCTTTGAGGTCCGGCGAATGGAAGCCGTAAAGATTGGTGAAGATACGATCTTTGTCCTGAAGCATTCCCGATCACTCCATCAGGACGACTTGTTGTCTTTGTCGACGACCACGCCCGGCTTGCTCTCGCTGCCGTCGCGGCGGGTTTTGGCTTGCGACGGCGGCGTACCGGCAACCGGGGTCGTCGGACTGTTCGGCACCGCTTCGCCCTCTTTCTTCGGCGAGGCCACGTAGGACTTGCCGCTTTGAGGAGCGGGTCTTGCACCGGACTCCGTGTGAGACTCGCCCTTGGTGGCCTTACTCGGATCAGCGGCTTCCTTTTGATCGGCCGGATTGATCGGAGCCTCGCCTTCCTTCGCGCGTTTGGCCGGCGTATCGGCCGCATCGCTCTCGATCGGACGACCCGCCGTCGGCTTGGCAGCCTTCACCTCCTGAGGGATCGACGCCATGGCGGCTGCGGGCTCGGCCGTCTCGGCCACCTTAGCTTGCTCTTCGAAGCGCTTGCGCCAAGCGCCCACGACGGAACCATCGTAGAGGGCGGGGTCCTGAAGGGTGTTGACAGCTTCGAAAGGCTCGGAGCGGTTGCGTCCGACCTGTGAGCCGACCTTCACGGGACGACCGGCGGCGAGATCGTCGAGGAGCTTCTCGAAGTTCTCGGTGGTCAGGTCCTCATAGTAGTCGTCGTTGATCTGCACCATGGGAGCGTTCGAACAGGCGCCCAGGCACTCGACCTCGAGCCACGAGAAAGTCCCGTCAGCCGTCACATGGTTCTGGTCGCCGACGCGGCGCTCCAGCACCTTCCTGATGTCGCTCGCGCCGCGCAGCACGCAGGGTGTGGTCCCGCAGAATTGGATGAAATACTTTCCAACCGGCTCCAGGTTGAACATCGTGTAGAAGGTCGCCACCTCCATCACGCGGATGGCAGGCATGTCGAGCCGGGCCGCGACGGCCTCGATGGCCTTGCGGGGCAGCCAGCCACCAGCCTGCTCCTGAGCCTTGGTCAGGAGGGCGATCACGGCCGAAGCCTGCCGGCCGGGCGGATACTTGGCGATTTCCTTGTCCGCGAAAGCTTCGGTCTCGGCGGAGAGAACGAAGCTCTCGGGCTGCATGTTTTCAGGCGCGAGCTTACGAACGGCCATACACTCTTCTCCTCATCGCCATGGCCGGGCATCAGCCCGGCCAATCGCGACTTGAAATTGTCCAGCACGCCTTGAAAGAGCGTGGATATCCGCCCCGGAACCGGAGCGGCTTTCATTAGCGATCGACCTCGCCGAACACGATGTCGATGGAGCCCAGGATGCCTGCGACGTCGGCCAGCATGTGGCCGCGGCACATGTAGTCCATGCCCTGAAGATGGGCAAAACCGGGAGCACGCACCTTGCAGCGATACGGCTTGTTGGTGCCGTCCGACACGAGGTACACGCCGAACTCGCCCTTCGGCGCTTCCACGGCGGCATACACTTCGCCGGCCGGGACGTGGAAGCCTTCCGTATAGAGCTTGAAATGGTGGATCAGCGCTTCCATGGAGCGCTTCATGTCCTTGCGCGATGGCGGGGCAACCTTGCCGTCGAGGGTCGTCACCGGCCCCTGCCCGTCCGGTGCCCGCAGCTTGTTCAGGCACTGACGCATGATCCGAACGGATTGACGCATCTCCTCCATGCGGATGACCTGGCGGTCGTAGTTGTCGCCGTTCTTGCCCACGGGGATGTCGAATTCCATCTCCTCGTAGAGCGAGTATGGCTGTGACTTGCGCAAATCCCAGGCGACGCCGCAACTGCGAACGATAGCCCCCGAGAAGCCCCACTTCCAACAATCGTCCAGCGTAAGCACGCCGATGTCGACGTTACGCTGCTTGAAGATGCGGTTGCCGATGACGAGCGTGTCAAGATCGTCGAGGACCTGCAGAAACGGGTCGCAGAAGGCCTCGATATCGTCGATCAGCTCCGGCTGGATATCCATGTTCACGCCGCCGGGACGGAAGTAGTTGGCGTGCATGCGCGAGCCGGAAATCCGCTCATAGAAGATCATGAGCTTCTCGCGCTCCTCGAAGCCCCACAGGGGCGGCGTGAGCGCGCCGACGTCCATCGCCTGCGTGGTCACGTTGAGAAGGTGAGAGAGAAGGCGCCCGATTTCGGAGTAGAGAACGCGGATCAGCTCGGCGCGACGGGGGATTTCGATGCCAAGGAGCTTCTCGACCGCCATGCAATAGGCGTGCTCTTGGTTCAAAGGCGCGACATAGTCAAGGCGATCGAAATAGGGATTCGCCTGAACGTAGGTCTTGTACTCGATCAGCTTCTCAGTGCCGCGGTGCAGCAGACCAATATGCGGATCGACACGTTCGACGACCTCGCCGTCCAGCTCCAGCACGAGGCGCAGAACGCCGTGCGCGGCCGGATGCTGCGGGCCGAAGTTGATGGTGAAGTTGCGGATATTATGCTCGCCCATGGGTCGCCTCTCCGCTCCTTATGCCTTGGCCTTCTCGTCGCCGGGCAACACGTAATCGGTGCCTTCCCAGGGCGAGAGGAAATCGAAGTTGCGGAATTCCTGATTGAGCTTCACCGGCTCGTAGACCACGCGGCCTTGCCCGTCGTCGTAACGGACCTCGACATAGCCGGTGAGCGGGAAGTCCTTGCGGAGCGGGTGACCTTCGAACCCGTAATCCGTCAGGATCCGGCGCAGGTCCGGATGCCCCGAGAACAGGATGCCGTAGAGGTCGTAAGCCTCGCGTTCGAACCAGTTCGCCGCCGGCCAGAGACCGACGAGCGAGGGCACCGGCGTCACCTCGTCCGTCTCCACCTTCACCCGGATGCGACGGTTATGATGCGGCGCGAGGAAGTGGTAAACCACGTCGAAGCGGTTGTCGCGCGCTGGATAATCGGCGCCGCAGATATCGATGAAGCAGACGAACCGGCACTGCGGATCGTCTCGCAGGAAGGTCGCCACCCGGACGATGTCCTCGCGGCGGGCGACAATCGTCAGCTCGTCGAAGGCAATGGCCCTGCTCTCGATCGCCTCACCGAGTGACGAGGCGATGTGATCGCTCAGGGCTTGGAGATCAGCACTCATGCAATGACCTTTGCTCAGCGCTCGATGGTGCCGGTCCGGCGGATCTTCTTCTGCAGAAGCAGCACCCCATACAGGAGCGCCTCGGCCGTCGGCGGACAACCCGGCACGTAGATGTCGACCGGCACGATCCGGTCGCAGCCACGAACCACGGAATAGGAATAGTGATAATAGCCGCCGCCATTGGCACAGGAGCCCATGGAGATGACGTAGCGCGGCTCCGGCATCTGGTCATAGACCTTCCGAAGGGCGGGAGCCATCTTGTTGGTGAGCGTCCCAGCCACGATCATCACATCGGACTGGCGCGGCGATGCGCGCGGCGCGAAGCCGAACCGCTCGACGTCGTACCGCGGCATGGACATCTGCATCATCTCGACGGCGCAGCATGCCAAGCCAAACGTCATCCACATGAGCGAGCCGGTGCGCGCCCAGGTGATGAGGTCCTCGGTCGAGGTTACGAGGAAGCCCTTGTCGGACAACTCCTCGTTGATGGAGACGAAATAAGGGTCCGTCGATCCGACCGGCTTGCCCGTATTGGGGTCGATGACGCCCCGTGGCGCGGGAGCGACCAGGGTCGATTGGGTATCGGAGATCAATCCCATTCAAGGGCCCCCTTCTTCCACTCGTAAATGAATCCGACCGTCAGGACGCCTAGGAACATCATCATGGAGATGAAGCCGAACCAGCCCAGGTTCCCGAACGTGATGGCCCAGGGGAACAGGAATGCCACTTCGAGGTCGAAAATGATGAAAAGGATGGCGACGAGATAGAACCGCACGTCGAACTTCATGCGGGCATCGTCGAAGGCATTGAAACCGCACTCGTAGGCGGACAGCTTCTCGGTATCGGGACGGCTGTAGGCAACGATGAAAGGAGCCACGAGCAGCGCCACCCCGATCAGGAGCGATACGCCGATGAAGATTACGAGAGGCAGGTAGTCGGCGAGGAGATTCGTCATACGACACCTAGAAGGTACGGAGCGCGGCGAAGAGCCGGCAACCTGAAACGTATTTAAGCCCCAAAAGGGCCCCACGAAAGCCCCCTGCGGCAACACGTTGATTGCGCGGGAGGCTTAACCGAGTTCCCCTTCCGTGACAAGTGTTTGCACTGCCGCAAAAAGAACCATTCCAAACTAGGATGTGGCCTTTTCCGCCGCTTTCGCCGCTTTTCGGTTGGCTGCGGCCTCAGCCTGCCCTGCAGCAGCCTCGGCTTTAGCCTTGGCTTCGCACTTGGCCCGAATCTCGTCGAGTTCTTCCTGGGTCAGATGTTCGATGCCGATGAACACGTTTTGGGCTGCGCTGGCCCGGATCAGCTCGTCAAGCTTGGCCTGAATGGCGGCACCGTCCCGATTCTGTGTATTCTGAATCAGGAAGACCATCAGGAAGGTCACGATGGTCGTTCCGGTGTTCACGACGAGCTGCCAGGTATCGGAAAACCCAAACAGCGGGCCACTGAGAGCCCAAGCCAGGATTATAAGAAGGCTGACCCCGAAGGTGATGGGCCGCCCCGCCAGCTGGGCCACCCAATTGGAGAAACTCGTGAACAATCTAGACATCACCATGGGCAGCAGCCTCACACCAACCCGTCGTCAACGCTCAGCTGCGCTAAATGCTCCGGAGCTGTGTGAGAAGACGCCGTCCAACGGGACAGCGTCGCTTTGGGGGATGACAAGCCCGGCCTCTGCAGCAGACCACAAGCTCCGAGGGCTTAACCCGAGCTCTATCGAACTTGATTGTCAGGAGGGAAGTGGCGCGGGCGACGGGGCTCGAACCCGCGACCTCCGGCGTGACAGGCCGGCACTCTAACCGACTGAGCTACGCCCGCGCATTTGGACCGCCGAAGCGGTGTGGGTGCGGTTTAAGGGTGGCCCCGCCCCCTGTCAAGCGCTGAATTCGAACGTTCCGGAAAGCTTACGCGGGAGGGGTTTCCTCCTGCTACCGGGCATCTCTTACTCGCCTATCGCAACCTCGCCCGCCCCCCTCAAGGAGGATAGCACCCGATCACACTCGTAAAGCTCCTCAAGGGCGGCCTGAAGTCCATGGAGTGCCTCCGGGGGCAGTCCCTGCCGAAGAGGAAGGCAGGCTACCTCCTCTTCCTCATAATGGTGCGTTCCGTTCGATGGTGCCATGTCCTCTGGGACGGTCTGCTCTGCCCCGAGAGGAATCGCGGAGACGCCCTGCTCGCCACGACCGATGGCCTGGACAAAGCGAACCCCTTCCTCTTTCAGGATCCGCTGCACGCCCTTGATCGTATAGCCCTCGCCATAGAGGAAATGACGAATACCCTTGAGCAGGTCGACATCATCCGGCCGGTAATAGCGCCGGCCGCCGCCGCGCTTCAGCGGCTTGATATGGCTGAAGCGGGTTTCC
Source organism: Microvirga calopogonii (assembly GCF_003347665.1). GTDB lineage: Bacteria > Pseudomonadota > Alphaproteobacteria > Rhizobiales > Beijerinckiaceae > Microvirga > Microvirga calopogonii. Next base: position 176,681 of record NZ_QDGA01000003.1, on the reverse strand, counting down.
CAAAAGCGCAGAACATGTTGCGGAACATCGAGGTCTTCGGCAACCTCGCTGATCGTGCGGAACGCGTCGGGGCTCTTGTCCATGACGCCACTCGCCATAGCCGGATCAATCCTCGCCTTCGAAGGTCTCACCGTTGATGTGCGCCTTCAAGACATTCGAAGGCTTGAAGACCATGACGCGCCGCGGGTCGATCGGTACCTCCACACCCGTCTTGGGATTACGGCCGACCCGCTCGCCCTTGCTGCGCACGATGAAAGACCCAAAGGACGACAGCTTGACGGTCTCACCGGCGGCAAGGCTATCGCAGATCTCCGCCAAGACCCGCTCCACCAGTTCAGCCGATTCGGTCCGCGAGAGACCTACCTTCTGGTAGACAGCCTCGCTCAGATCCGCTCTCGTTATCGTCTTGCCAGCCATTGAGCTCCCCAGCGCGAATGAGTTCGTTGGTCTTGTCGTCCAGGACGACGCTATGCAGATGGCTCCGTACGGTCAACCGCCAAGGTCGATATACCGGATACCACCAGAGTCGAAGCCTTTTACCAGCGGATTAGGGCGCTGCCCCAGGTGAAGCCACCGCCGATCGCCTCGATCATGACGAGATCCCCGTCCTTGATCCGCCCGTCCTTTCGGGCGGTATCCAAGGCAAGGGGAATCGAAGCCGCCGATGTGTTGCCGTGCTTGTTGACGGTGATGACGACTTTCTCCGGAGCGATGCCGAGCTTGTCGGCACTCGCCGTGATGATGCGCTTGTTGGCCTGGTGCGGCACGAACCACTTCAGCTCCTCGGCGCTCGTGCCGGTCGCCTTGAAAGCATCCTGTACGACATCGGCCACCATGCCAACGGCGAACTTGAAGACTTCGCGGCCTTCCATCTTCAGAACGCCGGTCGTCTTGGTCGAACCCGGACCGCCATTGACGTAGAGCTTGTCCCGATAGCGACCGTCGGACCGGAGATGCGAGGTCAGGACGCCGCGGTCGGCGGACGTACCCTCCCCCTCCTGGGCCTCGAGCACGATGGCTCCCGCTCCGTCGCCGAAAAGGACGCAGGTGGTCCGATCGTTCCAATCGAGAATGCGGGAAAACGTCTCGGCCCCGACCACAAGGGCACGCTTATGCGAGCCAGACTGCAGAAACTTGTCCGCCGTCGCGACCGCATAGACAAAGCCCGTGCAGACGGCCTGAAGATCGAACGCCGCCCCATGCGTCATGCCGATCCCAGTCTGGATCATCGTGGCCGTCGAGGGGAAGGTGTAATCCGGCGTCGAGGTGGCGCAGATGACCAGATCAATATCGTCGGCCCGGAGCCCCGCGTCGGCCAAGGCCGCTTCTGCCGCCTTGATGCCAAGGACGGAGGTAGTCTCGTCTTCTTCGGCAATATGACGCTCTTCGATGCCGGTTCGCTGCACGATCCAGTCGTGCGACGTGTCGACCAGCTTCTCGAGGTCCTGGTTTGTCAGCTTGCGTCTCGGCAGATACGAGCCGACGCCGCGTACGACGGAACGAATACGTTTCAAGATGCGCCTTCCTCAGGCCGATTGGCCAACCGGATCATGGTCCAACATGCTCCGGATCGTGTTCATCAATTCAAAATGCGCCATGTCGTAGGCGACATCGATGGCGCTCGCGAAGCCGAGATCGTCCGTGCCGCCATGGCTTTTGACGACGACCCCTTCGAGACCCAGGAAGACGCCGCCATTGACCTTGCGAGGATCCATCTTGTCACGAAGAGCGTTAAAGGCCTGTTTCGCAAACAGATAGCCGATTTTTGCCATGAGGGTGCGGCTCATGGCCGAGCGCAGGTACTGGGCGATCTGCTTGGCCGTTCCCTCGGCGGTCTTCAGGGCGATATTGCCCGTAAACCCTTCGGTCACCACCACGTCGACGGTACCCTTGCCCAAATCGTCGCCCTCGACGAACCCGCGATAATCGAGGTGCGGGAGGTTCGCTTCCCTCAGGATCCGGCTTGCCTCCTTGACGGCCTCGATCCCTTTAATCTCTTCCGTACCGACATTGAGAAGCCCGACGGTCGGCCGATCCAGGTCGAACACGATACGCGCCATGGCGGCGCCCATGATCGCCATATCCACCAGGTGCCCCGCATCCGCCCCGATGGTCGCGCCGACATCGAGCACGATACTCTCGCCTCGCAGGGTCGGCCACATGCATGCGATGGCCGGGCGCTCGATATGGGCCATGGTCTTGAGACAGACCTTGGCTGTCGCCATCAGGGCGCCGGTATTGCCCGCCGACACGGCGGCATCCGCCTCCCCGTCCCGGACGGCCTGGACGGCCCGCCACATGGACGATTTCCCCCGCCCCATACGGATGGCTTGGCTGGGTTTCTCGTCCATGGCGATGGCAATGTCCGTATGGCGCAGCTCCGTGGCTTCCTTCAGCTTGGGATGAGCGTTCAGGAGCGGCGCAACAATCGTTTCATTGCCGAACATCAGGAAGCGGAGATCCGGGTGGCGCTCCAAGGCCAGGGCTGCCCCCGGGATCACGATAGACGGACCGTGATCGCCCCCCATCGCATCAAGCGAAATACGCACCGGCTTCGGCATGAACGATTATTCTTTCTTTTAAGTCATTCAACAGGGGGCGGAAAATAGCGGTTTGCGGTTGCTCCGCAACTGAATTCTCAGGGCTGCGGCTACCTTACGTAACGGGCAGATATGCTTTGGCGACCGATGCCGCCAGCCCCTACTTGCCCTCCTTGAGCCTGTTCAACGCCGCAAAGGGATTGTCCTTTCCATCCGCGGGGTCCTGATAGTTGAAATCGACGCCGGGCTTGCGCGGGTAAGGATCTAGGCCCAAGGCTAGGAACTCGGCCGTGAGCGCACCGAGATCGATCTGGCCGTTCACGATCTCATCCGGCGGTTCATATTCATTGATATCCGTCGGCGGCTCTGCCGGCATTCCCGACGGTTCCGCGAAATCCACTTCAACCTCTTCTTCGATCGTGGAGTCGAAGGGATCGAGGGTCATGACGCACACCTGGGTGATCGACGCCTTGACCACGCCCGTCACATGAATGCCCTTGGCGGATGCCCTCAGTTGATAGTCGCCGGAGAGCGCCTGGATCCCTGGGAGGCCGAAATCCTGCGCCAGCGCCGCGCATTCCTCGGCAGTCGCCTCCACATGGACCTCCTGCCCGCGAGGCGGAATCTTCATGACGTCGATCAGCCGCGACAGAGGGCCCACGGTTTCGGGTGTCATCAGGTTGCCTCCTTAAGCAAAACTCTCAGGTTCAGGGAAAACGGGCCCTGTCTCCAGTAGCGTATCCAGACTCACCGTCTTGAGTGCCCGATCGGCTGCAAAAGCATAACGCCCAAGAGCGGCGGCCGGTGCCTCGCTGCCGTAGACGTTGCGGCCCAGCGCGATCGCCAGACCTGCCTCGTCGCCGTCATTGAGCGGGGTGTCATAAGCATGGGCTCGCCCATAGAAGGATTCGGCAACCTTTTTCATCCGTTTTGGCACCACCGTGTCGCCGACGCCCATTTCCCTCAAGGAGGCATCCATGTCCCGGAAGAAGGCATCCGTCAGATCTTTGGCCACGTCATCCGCCGGGTGCGGGAGCTGACGCAGGGCCCGCAGGATCAGCACCATATGCAGCGACAGGGCCTCGAAGCGGCCTTCCAAGGTGTCGGGGATGCCAAGTGCCGCATAGAGCCCAGGATTACGTGAGGCCGTCGCGATCCTCTTGTAGAGGGTTGCGATGGTGGTGCGCCGGGGATCTTTGCGGAAGAGACTGAAGATCACGGCTCTGCCCTTCCAAGCTTGTCAAAATCGTAGCCCCGGGTTACGCCATCACCATCCGTAGGCGCAAGCTTATCCGCGCCGCATTTCTGGAAGAACCGTACGATGCGTCGATATCATACCCTTTTGGTGCGCTTGGCTACTGCTACCGTTCTCGCCTCGTCCCTGGCTGCCTGCAACGGCGTGGGTGAGGAATTCCAACGCGGCTATGTCGTGGATGAGCGCGCTATTGCTCAGGTGAAGAAGGGCATGAGCGCCGATCAGGTCCTCCAGACCCTTGGAACCCCGTCCACCGTATCCACTGTCGGCAACCGTAACTGGTATTACATCAGCCAGAAGTCCCGCCGCACACTTCAGTTCATGGGCGAGCAGGTGGTGGACCAGCAGGTGACCGCCGTCTATTTCGACAAGGGCCTTCGGGTCGAGCGCGTCGCCCTTTACGGCCTCCAGGATGGCAAGGTCTTCGACTTCATCAGCCGCACCACTCCGGCCGGCGGCGAAGAAGCCAGCTTCCTTGGCCAGATCTTCAAGGGCATGACCAGCTTCAACCCGTTCGGCTGATCGGCTATCCGCGCGAGAATTTCGCATGGCCGGGCTTTGCCCGGCCATTTTTCTTTGATGTCTCCGAAATGGAAAAACCCGCGGCTCTCGCCGCGGGTTTGATGATCGTTCCAGGCTGTCTTTTACGAATGCGCCAAGATCGCCAGAAGCAGCAGCGCGATGATGTTCGTAATCTTGATCGCCGGGTTCACGGCAGGACCGGCCGTGTCCTTGTAGGGATCGCCGACGGTGTCGCCCGTGACGGAGGCCTTGTGGGCCTCCGAACCCTTGTGATGGGTCGTGCCGGAGGCATCCGTGAAGCCGTCCTCGAAGGATTTCTTCGCGTTGTCCCAGGCGCCGCCGCCCGAGGTCATGGAGATGGCAACGAAGAGACCCGTCACGATGACGCCGAGCAGCATGGCGCCCACGGCGGAGAACGCCTCGGACTTGCCTGCCACCCAATAGACCACGAAGTAGGTCACGATGGGCGCCAGCACCGGCAGGAGCGAGGGCACGATCATTTCCTTGATCGCCGCGCGGGTGAGCATGTCGACGGCGCGTCCATAGTCGGGGCGGTCGGTCCCGGCCATGATGCCTGGCCTCTCACGGAATTGACGGCGCACTTCCTCCACCACGGAGCCTGCCGCACGGCCCACCGCCGTCATGGCGATGCCGCCGAACAGGAACGGGATGAGGCCGCCGAACAGGAGGCCGACCACCACATAGGGATTGGTGAGGGAGAAGTTCGGCGCCACCCCCTGGAAGTACGGATACTGCGCAGCGTTCCGCGTGAAGTAGTTCAGGTCGGACGTATAGGCGGCGAACAGAACCAGCGCGCCGAGGCCTGCGGAGCCGATGGCATAGCCTTTCGTCACAGCCTTGGTGGTGTTGCCGACGGCGTCCAGGGCATCCGTGGACTTGCGGACTTCCTTCGGCAGACCAGCCATTTCGGCGATGCCACCGGCATTGTCGGTCACCGGTCCGAAGGCATCGAGGGCCACGATCATGCCAGCAAGCGCCAGCATGGCCGTCACGGCGATCGCAATACCGAACAGGCCCGCAAGCTTGAAGGCCACGATGATGCCCGCGATGATCACGATGGTCGGCAGCGCCGTGGCTTCGAGCGAGACCGCAAGTCCCTGGATCACGTTCGTCCCGTGGCCGGTGACGGAGGATTGGGCGATGGACCGGACGGGACGGAACCCTACGCCGGTATAGTACTCCGTGATGACCACGATCAGTGCCGTCACGGCCAGACCGATGACGGCGCACCAGAACAGGGCCTGACCGGTGAACTCGGAACCGGCGATCTGCCCGAAACCGATCATCTGCCATGTGACGAGGGCAATCGCCGCCGCCGACAGAACTCCTGTTGCGATCAGGCCCTTGTAGAGCGCGCCCATGATGGACTCGTTCTGTCCGAGCTTGACGAAGAAAGTGCCGATGATCGATGTCACGATGCACGCCGCCCCGATGGCGAGCGGGTACATCAGCATGGTGTCGAGGGTCGCTTGGCCGGCAAAGAAGATCGCGGCAAGCACCATAGTGGCGACCACGGTCACCGCGTAGGTCTCGAACAGGTCGGCCGCCATGCCGGCACAATCGCCGACGTTGTCACCCACATTGTCGGCGATGGTGGCCGGATTGCGCGGATCGTCCTCGGGTATACCGGCCTCGACCTTACCCACGAGGTCGCCGCCCACGTCCGCGCCCTTGGTGAAGATACCGCCGCCGAGACGGGCGAAGATCGAGATCAGGGATGCTCCGAAGCCGAGAGCCACGAGGCTGTCGATGACCACACGGTCGGATGGGTTCAGGCCGGCGACACGGGTGAGATAGCCGTAGTAGAGCGCCACGCCGAGGAGGGCGAGCCCCGCTACCAGCATCCCGGTGACGGCGCCTGCCTTGAAGGCGACGTCGAGACCGCCACCAAGCGACTGAGTGGCAGCCTGCGCCGTGCGGACATTGGCCCGGACCGACACGTTCATGCCAATGAAGCCTGCCGCTCCGGACAGGATGGCTCCGATGGCGAAGCCGATGGCGACCCGGATGCCCAGGAAATAAGCGATGATGGCGAACAGGACGACGCCCACGATAGCGATTGTGGCGTATTGCCTGCGGAGATACGCCTTGGCGCCTTCGGCGATCGCACCGGCGATCTCCTGCATGCGCTGAGAACCGGCATCCCGCTTCATCACGTCGCCAATGGCCCAGAAGCCATAAACAATCGAGAGAACGCCGCCCACGATAATTAGGGTGAGTGCCATCATGCCATCCTTGTTATGGGAAAGCAGAAAGCCGCTCATCAAGGCCTGTTTGTCGGCCTCGATCGGCCCCTACCCCCAGCAAACTCTATATTTGGTGGCAAAAAACTAGGCAGTACGCAACAATCCTACCGGCGCAACCCACAAGAAGGCCTTAATACTTTAAGCGGGTGCGATCACCTTCGTCTTCTGCTGCCAAGCTAGCAGAACTAGAGCGACGATGACCGGTGGGAAGACCAGCCAGTTCACGCTCTCCCAACCGCCTGCGTTCAGGAGCTTGCCCGACGAGAAGGACGCGATGGCGACCGAGCCGAAGATGACGAAATCGTTGGCTGCCTGGACCTTGGCGCGCTCCTCGGGGCGGTAACAGTCGGTCACGAGGGCCGTCGCTCCGATGAAACCCAGGTTCCAGCCGAGCCCGAGCAGCACCAGAGCCGCCCAGAAATGGACGATGCCGATGCCGGACAGGCCGACAATGGCGGCTAACGCGATCAACACCAGGCCAGCGGCCGTCACGGGCCCCTTGCCGAAGCGGGCGATCAGGCGGCCGGTGAAGAAGCTCGGCCCGAACATCGCCAGGATATGCCATTGGATGCCGAGTGCCGCTGCGCCGACCGGGTGGCCGCAACCGATCATCGCGAGTGGCGCCGCAGTCATCATGAAGGTCATGAGGCTGTAGGAGACGAGGCCGGTCACGGCGGCCACGATGAATCGGGGCTGGCGTACGATCTCGAACAGTGGCCTTCCGCCCGTTTTCGAAGACGCGTTTCCGAGGGGTGCCGGGCGCAGGAAGGATACGGCGATCATCGAGAGCATCGCCAGGGTGGCCTGCCCCAGGAAGGCTCCCGCAAACGGGGCCGCTTCGACCGCATCCCTTGTCCAGATCACGGTTTGCGGCCCGATGACGCCGGCCACGAGCCCTCCCGTCATGACCCAGGAAATCGCCTTCGGCTTGAATGCCTCGGAGGCCGCATCGGTCGCGGCGAAGCGGTAGCCCTGGTTGAAGGAGCCGTAGCTCCCAATGATGAGGGTGCCGAGGCAGAACAGGGGGAAACTGAACGCCGCGATGCCGAAGGCCGCCAGGCAACCGCCGGTCAGACCGATGCCGGCGCCGGCGATGTAGCCGATCCGCCGCCCGGCCTTGCGCATCAAAATGGCGGCCGGAATGGTGCCGAGGGCCAATCCCAGATTGAGCAAACTGACCGGGAGCGTCGCCAGTTCCTTGTTCGACGCGAGCGCCTGCCCGACCAGACCGCCGAGGGATACGACGATGGCCGGGCTTGAGCCGCCGAGCGCCATCGCGACGGCGAGGACGACGGCATTGCGCTTGGCAATCGAGTCGCTGGAAGCCGTGTGGAAGGAGGTGTCAGAAATGCTGGTAGGAGCCGACATCGTAGCGTCTTTCGAGACCGTTCATCCGAAAGACCGGCAGATCATCTCCTGAGATGACCCTGCCAATGACGGAGAGGGCGATCCCAACCCTATCGGCCTCTTTCCGGAAACTGTCGAGATCCGTTTCCGGCACAGTGCAGAGAATTTCGTAATCGTCCCCTCCGGTCAGGGCGAGGTCGAGGAGGTCCGGCGAAAGCCGGACCGCCTGCGCGGCAGCGCCCGACAGCGGCACCCGGTCGGCCTCGATGAGGGCGCTTGCTCCGCTGACCCGCATCATCTTGGCGAGGTCGCCCGCGAGGCCGTCCGAGACATCCATGGCGGCGCTCGCGTGGTCGCGGAGGGCGCCGGCCAGGGCATGGCGCGGCCGAGGGTGCAGATAGCGGTCGGCGAGATGGGCCCTCTCGTCCGGGGACAGGTTCTCGGCCCAGGCCGGAGCGGAGCGGAGTTTCAGGCCGAGGGCCGCATCGCCGATGGTGCCGGTGACGCAGATCAGGTCTCCGACGTGGGCGGTCGTGCGCCGAACCATGCGGCCTGTCGGAACCTCGCCGACAGCGGTGACCGACAGGGTCAGGGGCCCGGCCGTCTTGACAGTGTCGCCGCCCAGGAGCGGACAGGAGAAATCACGCGACGCCTCGCCAAGGCCGGCAGCGAAAGCCGCCAGCCATTCCTCGGTCCATTCTTGAGGCAAGGCGAGGCTGAGCAGGAAGCCGGCAGGCTCGGCGCCCTTGGCGGCAAGATCCGAGACGTTGACGCCCAGTGCCTTGCGGGCGATGGAGCCGGGCGCATCCTCGGGCAGGAAGTGCACGCGCTCCACCAGCGCGTCCACGGTGAGGACAAGATCGTGGCCGGGCGCCGGGGTGAGACGGGCCGCATCGTCCTTAAGGCCAAGTCCGCCCTCGCCCGCGATGGGGGCGAAGAAGCGGGCGATGAGGCTGTCCTCGCCGGGGCGTTCTCTCGAGCTCATCGGCCGACCGCCCTCACCCGCATGATGCCTACCGCTTGCCCTGCCCGGCCGCCTTCTTCTCGAGTTCGCCCGGACGCACCTCGCGGGCGAGCTTGTCCAGGACGGCGTTCACGAGACCGGGCTCGTCGTCGCCGTAGAAGCCGTGGGTCACGTCGACATATTCCGTGATGACGACGCGAGCCGGCACGTCCTTGCGGAACATGAGCTCGTAGCCGCCGGCGCGCAGGATGGCGCGCAGCACCGCCTCGATGCGCTTGAGCGGCCAATCGGTGGCAAGCGCGTTGTCGATCTTCACGTCGATCTCGCGCTGGTTCTTGACCACGCCCGAGAGAATGTCACGGAAGAAATCATTGTCCGACGGCTGGAACTCGATGCCCTCGACCTCGCGGCCGATCCAGAAAGCCTCGAATTCGGCGAGCGCGTCGAGCACGGTCTTGCCTGACAGGTCCATCTGATAGAGAGCCTGGACGGCAGCGAGGCGAGCGGCCGAGCGCTCTGCTGGCTTCGTCATGATCAGCCCTCCAGTTTCTGCTTGATGCGCAGCACGGCCAGAGCCGCGTCCACCGCTCCGCCACCCTTATTCAATTCATTCACGCTCGCGCGGGTCCAGGCCTGCTGATCATTCTCGACCGTGAGAATGCCATTGGCGAGCGGGATCTTGCGGGCGACCGACAGGTCCATGAGAGCGCGGGCGCTCTCGCCCGCGACGATGTCGTAATGCCCGGTCTCGCCACGGATCACGCAACCGAGGGCCACGACGGCATCGTAGGGCTTGCCGGCCTTCTCGGCGGCATCGAGCGCGATGGCGATGGTGGCGGGGATTTCGAGCGCGCCGTCGAGGGTCAGCACGTCCATGGTGGCCTGAGCCGCCTCGACGGCGCCGCGGGCGCCGCGCAGGAGCTCGTCGGCGATGTCGTCGTAGAAGCGAGCCTCGACGACCAGGATGCGGGCGCCGGGAACCGGCGGACGAGGGCTTTTCGGCTTATCGGAAGGCGCGACCATGGGACATCCGTTCAGAGTTCCAACAATGTCTCGAACCTCATCCTGGGGAGCAGACGACGTCTGCGTCTCGAAGAAGGATCCAGAGAGCACTGGAGACGCCCTCGTCCTCGAGACGCCGCTCGCAGCGGCTCCTCAGGATGAGGGCTGTGTATGGGATAAGGGAAACGTTAGGCGTTCCCCTACTCCGCCCGGCGCGCATCCGCAAGCCGCGCGGCGTAGCGGGCCATGAGATCGACTTCGAGATTGAGCTTGTCGCCCACCTGCCGGTCGCCCCAGGTGGTGACCGCGAGGGTATGCGGGATGATGAGCACGGAGAACATGTCGTCGTTGACCGAGTTCACCGTGAGCGACGTGCCGTCGAGGCAGACCGAGCCCTTCTCCGCTATGAACGGAGCCAGCGCGTGCGGCGCCTTGATGGTGAAGCGGGCGGTCGGGCCCCACGGATCGTCGCCCGCAGTGATCGATTCCTTGGCCACGATGGTCGCGATCCCGTCCACGTGCCCGGTCACGATATGGCCGCCGAGTTCGTCGCCGATCTTCAGGGAGCGCTCCAGGTTGACCTTGGTGCCGGCCTCCCAGTCGCCCACGGTGGTGCGATCCAGGGTTTCGGCGGCCGCGTCCACGTCGAACCAGCAGCCGCCCTCGCGCGGGCCGACCGCAACGACGGTCAGGCACGGACCGCCGCACGCAATGGAGGCGCCGAGCGCGATGGTGGCAGGATCGTAGGACGCGTGGATCCGCAGGCGCTTCAGGGTTCCCTGAGCGCCCTCGGCAGTTGCAATCTCACCGACATCGGTGACGATACCCGTGAACATCAGGGTCTCTCCCAGAACATGAAAAGATCGGGGCCGATCTGCTCCTCGGCCCGGCAATCGAGAAAATCCATCCGGTCCTGCAGCGCCAGGCCGAGGGCGGGCACATCTCCCTGCCCTCTGGCCGAGCGCCCGGTGATCAGGACAAGCTCGTCGACGAGGTCGGCCTTGGCCAGCGCATCCGCCAGCTCGGGACCGCCCTCGCAGAATATCCGCGTGAGACCGCGCGTACCCAGAAGCCGCAGGGCTTCTGGCAACAGGACGCGGCCACCTTCATCGCTCTCGACACGCAAAACCTCGACGCCAAGGGCGGTCAGGGCCCGTTCCGCCTCGACGGGAGCCGCGACACTGGTGACGATCCAGGTCGGGATGTCCCGCGCCCCGGCGACCACCCGCGCACTCGCGGGCGTGCGCAGGCTCGAATCGATCACGATGCGGACCGGCGAGCGGGCTTCGAGCCCCGGCAGGCGCACGTTCAGCAGCGGATCGTCGGCGAGAACGGTCCCGGCCCCGACCATGATCGCATCCGCATGGGCGCGCATCAGGTGGACCTTCGCGTTGGCGATCTCGCCCGTGAGCATCAGGCGCGGACCGTGACGGGAACCGGCCAGCCCTTCCGTGCTGCGGGCAAGCTTCACCGTGACGGCAGGCCGTCCCCGGGTGACGCGGGTGATATGGCCGAGATGGGCCCGGCGGGCCTCCCGGCCCAGAACGCCGACAGTCACCTCGATGCTGGCCTCCCGCAACCGCGCATGGCCGAGCCCCGCCACGCGGGAATCGGGATCCTCGATGGCCGAGACCACGCGGCTCACGCCTGCTTCAACCACCGCGTCCGCGCAGGGCGAGGTTTTGCCGTGGTGCGAACAGGGTTCGAGGGACACGTAGAGGGTGGCGCCCCTGGCGCGCTCGCCGGCGGCTGCCAGGGCCACGCGCTCGGCATGGGGGCGACCGCCAGCTTGAGTGGCGCCCTGAGCGATGATGACCGGGGCAGCGCCGCTCTCGTCCACGATGATGGACCCCACGGACGGGTTCGGCCAGGTCAGGCCGAGATTGCGCTCGCCAAGGGCAATGGCCAAGCGCATGAAACGCTCGTCCCTATTGGTCGCGTCGGAATCCTGCCACGTCGCCTCGAACCGGTTCATGGCTCGCTCGGAGCGCGCTTCTTCTTCGGCGGCGGCGGGAGATCGTCCTCGCCCTCAGCCAGTTTGCCAAGAATCTCCTCGAAGTCCTTGGCCTCGCGGAAGTTCTTGTACACGGAAGCGAACCGCACATAGGCCACGTCATCAAGCCCCTTGAGGCCCTCCATGACGAGTTCCCCCACGGTCTCGCTCGGCACTTCGCCATCACCCATGCTCTCGAGCTGGCGCACAATGCCGTTGATCATGCGCTCGACCCGCTCCGGGTCCACCGGACGCTTGCGGAGCGCGACCTCCACCGATTGCTGGAGCTTGTCGCGGTCGAACGGGACCCGACGGCCGGAGCGCTTCAGGACCGTCAGCTCACGCAGCTGCACGCGCTCGAAGGTCGTGAAGCGGCCGCCGCAATCCGGGCAGATGCGGCGACGGCGGATCGACGAGGAATCGTCCGTGGGGCGGGAATCCTTCACCTGGGTGTCCAGGCTCCCGCAATAGGGGCAACGCATCAGCCTTCTACCCGAAAACTATATCAAGATTTGTCCAGGCCACGCAGGTTCGGAACGGATGCAGGTCTTCCGTGGGCCACTCTTCGCCGTCATGGCCGGGCCTGTCCCGGCCATCCCGATGGAGTGAAGCGCCGTACCTCTCCTTATCGAGATCACCGGCACAAGGCCGGTGATGACGAACAAGGGCAGTATCGGGCCGCACTCCGACCGCTCGCTATCACGCGTAAATCGGGAAGCGGCGGGTCAGCTCGTGGACGCGGTGCTTGACCGATTCCTCGACCGCCGCGTTCGCTTCGTCGCCATGCTTCGCAAGACCGTCAAGGGTCTCGACGATCAGCTCGCCCACTCGCTTGAACTCGGCCACGCCGAAGCCGCGCGAGGTGGCTGCGGGGGTTCCGAGGCGGATGCCGGAGGTAACCATCGGCTTTTCCGGGTCGAAGGGAACGCCGTTCTTGTTGCAGGTGATGTGGGCGCGGCCGAGGGCGGCTTCCGCGGCCTTGCCGGTGAGCTTCTTCGGGCGCAGGTCCACCAGCATCAGGTGGTTGTCCGTGCCGCCGGCCACGATGGCGTAGCCGTTCGCCAGCATGGTGTCGGCGAGCACTTTGGCGTTCTCGACCACCGAGCGGGCATAGAGCTTGAACTCGGGGCGCAGCGCCTCGCCGAACGCGACCGCCTTCGCCGCGATCACGTGCATGAGCGGGCCGCCCTGGAGGCCGGGGAAGATCGCGGAATTGACCTTCTTGGCGATGTCCTCCTCGTTGGTGAGGATCATGCCGCCGCGCGGGCCGCGCAGGGTCTTGTGGGTGGTGGTCGTAACCACATGGGCGTGCGGGAACGGCGACGGATGCGCGCCGCCCGCCACCAGACCGGCGAAATGCGCGATGTCGACCATGAAGAAGGCCCCGACTTCGTCGGCGATCTCGCGGAAGCGGGCGAAGTCCCAGAAGCGGGAATAGGCCGAGCCACCGGCGACGATCACCTTCGGCTTGTGGGTGCGGGCCAGTTCCGCAACCTCGTCCATGTCGATGATCTGGTCGCTCTCGCGAACCTTGTAGCTCACCACGTTGAACCACTTGCCGGACATGTTGACCGGGGAGCCGTGGGTCAGGTGGCCGCCGCAGGCGAGGTCGAGGCCCATGAAGGTGTCGCCGGGCTTCATCAGCGCCATGAACACGGCCTGGTTGGCCTGGGAACCCGAATTGGCCTGGACGTTGGCGAACTTGCAGTCGAACAGGCGCTTGGCGCGCTCGATGGCCAGTTCCTCGGCCATGTCGACGAACTGGCAGCCGCCATAATAGCGGCGGCCCGGATAGCCTTCCGCGTACTTGTTGGTCATCACCGAGCCCTGCGCCTCGAGGACCGCACGGGACACGATGTTCTCGGAGGCGATCAGCTCGATCTCGTCGCGCTGGCGGCCGAGTTCGAGCCCGATGGCACGGGCGATCTCGGGATCGCTATCGGCAAGGCTCGCCGAGAAAAAGCTGTTGGAGAGATGGCTACGTGCCGCTTCACTCGCGCTCATGGGATACCTCGCCTTCCTGTGAGCCCGGCTGGAACCGGCCGCTCGATCCGAATTGCCCAGGCCTTTAACATGGCTGGCTCAAGGGAGCCAACCTGTTCTGGAGAGATGTCCGTGCGGGTTTGGAAATGCAACGGGTGGTCGGAGCGCCCCATCACGTCATCACCGGCCTCGTGCCGGTGATCTCGAACCGAAGAGCGCCGCGCTTCACCCTATCGGGATGGCCGGCACAAGGCCGGCCATGACGTTGAGGGAACACCTATCCCGCCCGGCCGCGGGAAGGAAACAGGTCCCACAAACGAAATCACCGGCGCGAGGCCGGTGATGACGTGTCGGTCTGAAACTCTCCGAGAACCTCAGTTCTGCAGGAACATCTCTTCGTCCGGCTCGGTCGGGGTGCGGCTGGCGACCGGGATCGCGTTGCCGAGGCCGTCCTTGTTGTAGATGTCGTCGCGGAACTGGACGAGGCCGTCCGGGGTCGCCCAGGCGGTCATGTAGATCCAGTGGATCGGAACGGGCTGCGACAGGCGGGCGTCGATGCGCTCGCCGGACTTGAAGGCAGCGTCGATCTGCTCGCGGCTCCAGCCGGGCGTGTCCTTCAGCAGGAATTCGATGTAGTCGCGCACGTTCTGCACGCGGATGCAGCCCGAGGACACGAAGCGGAAATCGTCGCCGAAGATGCCCTTGGAGGGCGTGTCGTGCATGTAGACGCCGTGCGGGTTCGGGATGTTGATGCGCACGAAGCCCATGGAGTTGAGCTCGCCGCCCGGATCCTGGCGGAAGCGGTAGCGGGTCGCCTCGTCCGAGAACCAGTTCACCTGCGAGGGCGAAAGCTCGGTGTTGCCGTTGAAGATGCGGATCTTGTTGTCCGTCAGGTAGTTCGGCTCCTTCTGCATCTTCGGGATCAGGTCCTTCTTGATGATCGAAGCGGGCACGGTCCAGAACGGGTTGAAGTTGACCTCGACCACCTTGGTGTTCAGGAGCGGCGACTGACGGTCGATCTTGCCGACGCCGGCGGCGTGGCGGGTATGGACGACACCGCCCTCCACCGTCTCGACCAGGGCGGCCGGGATGTTGGCGACCACGTACCGGTTGGGCAGGCCGCCGGCCACCAGGGTGCGCAGGCGGGAGACGTTGATCTCGAGCTGGCGGATGCGGACATCCACGGGCACGTTCATGGCGGCGACCGTCGGGGCCGTCATGGTGCCGGTGGAGCTGATGCCGTGGCGGGCCTGGAAGCGGCGCACGCCGGCCTCGACGTAGGAATCGTAGATCGGCGATTCGCCGGCGGCCTGGTCGAGATCGCCGGTGATGATGAGGCGCTGGCGCAGGGCGACGACCGCCGGGCTCTTGGAGCCGACGCGCAGGCCCTGGACGCCCTGGACGGGCTGCCAGCCGCCGCGAGCCGCGATGTTGCGGTAATACTCGATCATCTGCTCGGTCGCGGCCAGGGATTCCTGCGACATCATGGGGGTCGAGGTGCGCTGAACGCGGGTGCGGGACACCGCCTCGTAGTTCTGCGACCACTCGGCCTGGGTCTGAGCCAGGGCAACGGTGGCAGGCGTGAAGATCAGGGCGAGCGATCCGGTCAGGAGGGTACGGCGAGACAACATGAGCGCAGGCTCTTCCCGGTTAGAAGTGGTCGACATGAGGACGGCGGACGAGCGCCCGCGTATGCCCCCGTTCCCAGCATAAGTGCCGGGATAGGATTAAAGAACGGTATCGAAAACGAGGAACATCGGGGCCGTTTTATGGCAAACCGGCCTGCCCGATCGTTCCGGGGTCTCTGAACCGCCTTCAGGGCACATGTAACTTTGAACTGTGCTCTTGAGGATACACTTCTGCGTGAGCGCGGCTCCCCGACGCCCGGTCAGCGATTCTCCTGCGCGGCCAGCCAGGAGATCCCGAGATAGACGGCGATCAGGGTCAGGAAGAACGCCACCGTCATGACGCCGCCGGAAACGATACCCGGGAAGAAGGCCGCGAGAATCAGGTGGCTCATGATGGCGAGCAGCCACATGACCCCGCCCCAGGTGCTGGCCATCCAGAGGCCGACGGCCGCGATCAGGTCGATCAGGGCGAAATAGATGATCGTGGCCTGGTAGCCCGTCGAGCGCCCTTCGAACTGCCCGACCGGGGTCCAGATGCCGAGAATCACCGCCCAGGCGCTCAGGCCCTTCATGATCCAAAGGATCGCCAGGACCCGCATGAACCAGGTGAGCACAAAGCTCCAGCGCATGATGGAGGTGGGGACGGGGCGCTCCTCGATGCGGTCCGAGAGGTATTCACGGGCCGCCTGGGCGGACGTGCTTTGATTGCCGTTACGGAACATCAGGCGACCTCCAGTTCACGCTCGCCCAGGCTGGCGAAATGCCGTTCGATGTCGGCCCTCTCCACCGCGTCCAGGGAGGTAGGCTGCCAGTCGGGTTGGTTGTCCTTGTCGATCAGCACCGCGCGCACGCCCTCGTGGAAGTCGTGACCTTCGCCGATGCGGGAGACGATGCGGAACTCGGTCCTCATGGCCTCCTCGAAATCCAGCGACGCCCCCCGGCGCACCTGCTCGAAGGCGAGGCACATGCTCGTCGGCGACTTCGTCCGCATGCCCGCGGCGGTCTTCGCGGCGAAATCGGAGCCCCTCCGGGCGGCGGCGTCGAGGCGTGCCAGGATGTCGGTCACGCTGTCGGCCGAGAAGCAGGAATCGATGAGGTCCCGCTGGTCCTCCAGCGGCGCCTGGCCGGGATCGGCCGCGACCTGCGCAAGCGCCGCTTCGACGGAATCGCCGCCGATCAGCGCCTCGCGCAGGCCCTCAATGTTGCCGCTCGGCACCGCATGGGTCGCAAGCCCCAGCATCATCGCGTCGGCGCGCTTCACCCGCTCGCCCGTGAGCGCGAGATACATGCCGGTCTGCCCCGGAAGGCGCGGGAGCGCATAGGTCGCGCCCACATCGGGGAAGAAGCCGATGCCGACCTCGGGCATGGCGAAGAGGTAGCGGTCGCCGGCCACCCGGCAGGTGCCGTGCAGAGATACGCCGACGCCGCCGCCCATGACGATGCCGTCGATCAGGGAGATGTACGGCTTGGGATAGCGCTTGATCCGGATGTTGAGCTGGTATTCCTCGCGCCAGAAGGCGAGCGCCTCCTCGCGGCGCCCCGCCTTCAGGTCTTCCGTGAGCTGCCGGATGTCGCCGCCGGCGCAGAAGGCCTTCTCGCCCGCCCCCTGGACGACGACGCGTGTCACGGCGGGATCCTGCGCCCAGGAATCGAGAGCCCGGCGCATCTCGCGCACCATGGAAAGGGTCAGGGCGTTGAGCGCCTTGGGACGGTTGAGCGTGATGAGGCCTGCCTCGCCCTGCTTCTCGCAGAGGACTTCAACGCTCTCGTCCATGGAACACTCCTTCGTTTCAGTCCGGCTTAAAACAAGGCGCCGCCCGGCCGTCAATGGACACGATGTGATTGGCGGCCCAACGCCTCTCCCACGTCACGGCCGGCCTGTCCCGGCCATGACGTGGGAATGACACCGAGGCCCACAATGCATGGCTGGGTTGAGGGCAATTTCACACGGATGGGGCCGAACTGCGACGTCGAACCCTTTTTTAGAGCAATTTAAATGTGCTAACCCTCTGGTCCTTCGCCGGCGCATCGAAGCCGGCCCCGTGTGAGGATCATGTCGAAACTGTCGCCGTTCCCCCGCCGCTCCCCGGATGAAGCTCCCGCCTCCTCCCTGAACCTATCCCACCGCCTGCGACGCAACCGCAAGGCCGAGTGGTCGCGGCGGCTGGTGCAGGAGAACGTGCTGACGGTGAACGACCTGATCTGGCCGATCTTCGTCGTCGAGGGCGCCAGCGGCCGTACGCCGGTGGCTTCCATGCCAGGCGTCGATCGCCTGACCATCGGTGAGGCCGTACGCGAGGCCGAGCGGGCGGCATCGCTCGACATCCCGGCCATCGCGCTGTTTCCCTATACGGATCCTGCCTTGCGCGACCCGACCGGATCCGAGTCCCTCAACAGCCGCAACCTGGTCTGCCGCGCCGCGCGCGACATCAAGAAGGCCGTGCCGAATATCGGCATCGTCTGCGACGTGGCGCTCGACCCCTATACCAGCCATGGCCATGACGGCGTGATGGACGGCGAGCGCATCCTCAACGACGAGACAGTCGCCCTCCTCGTGCGTCAGGCCGTGCTCCAGGCCGAGGCCGGCGCCGACATCATCGCCCCATCGGACATGATGGACGGACGTGTGGCCGCCATCCGCGAAGGGCTCGACGCGGCCGGTTTCCTGGATGTGCAGATCATGGCCTACGCGGCCAAGTACGCGTCTGCCTTCTACGGCCCGTTCCGGGATGCCATCGGCACCAGCGCCACGCTGATCGGCGACAAGCGCACCTACCAGATGGATCCGGCCAATTCCGACGAGGCCATGCGCGAGGTCGCCCTCGATCTGGAGGAAGGCGCCGACATGATCATGGTCAAGCCCGGCATGCCCTATCTCGACATCGTCCGCCGGGTGAAGGAGACCTTCGCGGTTCCGACCTTCGCCTACCAAGTCTCCGGCGAGTATGCCATGATCCAGGCCGCGGCCGGGAACGGCTGGATCGACGGGGAGCGGGCGATGATGGAAAGCCTTCTGGCTTTCAAGCGTGCAGGCGCGGACGGCATCCTCACCTATTTCGCCCCGAAGGTCGCAGAAAAGCTGAAGAACCGGGGCTGACCATTATTGATAGCGTTGCCTACCACGTCATCACCGGCCTCGTGCCGGTGATCCCGATTCGAAAGTTGCCTTCGGTGTCATTCCCGGCCGGAGCGTCAGCGGAGGGGAAGGGAATCCATAGCTCAGCGCTGAATTGTGGGTCCCCTTCCCTCGCTTCGCTCGCCGGGGATGACAGCGGAACATGTTTCTCGGCGCGGCGCTTCAACCACAAGGGATGGCTGAGGTCGTCCCGACCATGACAAAGGAGAGCTTCTTGTCCGGGCCTTTCATGGGCCACCTCCTGAAGCTCGTACGGTTCGCCGCGCTCCTCTTCAGCCTCTGCCTCCTCACCGCCTGCGGCCTCACCATCGATGCGGACCAGGCGCGGGTCTGCCGCTCAGCCCTTCCGGCTCTCAACCCCGGCGCGACAATCACTGTCGAACACATCCAGACTGGACCCGTGCCGAGGAGTCTCCGGGTCGAGTATCTGGCGGAGTACCCGGACCGCCCGATCCTCCAGCGCTTCGCGATCTGCCAGTTCATGGCCGAGGGGCTTTCTCCCAACAAGGCTGAACTCGAGGGCCTCGCGACCGAGGAAGGCCCGCTCTCCGGCGCCAGCCTCTACCTGCTCAAGCGCTATTATCTCGAAACGCCGGAGGGAATGGCGGGGGATCCGGGAAGCCGCCCGTCCGCCAACGCGCTCCAAATCCCCGAAAGTCTCGCCTATTGGCTCCAGCAGATTCTGGTGAGCCTGCCGAGGACGGCGATCTACGCCCTGCTCTCCGTCGCCTATGCGCTGGTCTTCGGCCTGACCGGGCGAATCAACCTGGCATTCGGGGAACTCGCGGCCGTGGGCTCGGCGGCGACCGTCGCAGGAGCCTCGATCCTGTTGGCCTACGGCACGAATTCGCCCGTTCTGGGTCTCGCCGCCGGTCTGACGGCGGCCCTCTTCGCGGGGGCGCTCCACAGCGCCGTGGGGGGCTACTTCACCATCGGACGCATTGCCGGCCCCAGTTCCCAGCCGAGCCTGATTGCGACGGTCGGCATGGGCATTTTCCTGATGGAATACCTGCGCCTCGTGCAAAGCCCCGTAACCGTCTGGCTGCCCCCGATCTGGTCCGAGGCGTGGCCCCTCGCCCGCGCGGAGGACTTTCTCGTCAGCCTCACGCCGATCACCATCATCACGGCGGGAATCGGTCTCGTGGCGGCGCTCGGGCTCCTGTGGCTCGTTCAGGCCACGGGATTCGGACGCGCCTGGCGGGCCTATGCGGACGACGCTCAAGCGGCGGCGCTCATGGGTGTCGACGGCCTGCGCCTCCTCGTCCAGACACTTGCGCTGGCCGGCGCCATGGCCGGGCTGTCGGGCATGCTGATCGTGGCGCAATACGGCGGCTTGGGGTTCGCCGGAGGTTTTCAGTACGGCCTCAAGGCGCTGATCGCCGCCGTCATCGGGGGCATTGGCTCGATCCCGGGAGCGATGTTAGGAGGTTTCGCCGTGGGCCTATTCGAGACGCTCTGGTCGGCGTATCTCCCCATCGAGATGCGCGACATGGCGCTTTACGTGGCCCTTGTCGTTTTCCTGATCTTCCGGCCCGGCGGCCTGCTGGGCTTCAGGGACCCGACGCCAAGAGCCGTTTGACGGCGTATAATAGGATTTTGGAGGACGACGTGGCCGATTACGCCATTACCATCGAGGACGTGAAGCGCGCGGCGGATACCATCCGGGGCCAGGTCCTGCGCACGCCGCTCGTGCCGGCCCCCCGCCTGTCGCAGCTCACCGGCGCCACCGTCTTCGTCAAGCACGAGAACATGCAGCCGACCGGCTCGTTCAAGGAGCGCGGCGCCACCACCAAGCTCGAAAGTCTCACGGAGGCCGAGCGCAAACGCGGCGTCATCGCCATGTCGGCCGGCAACCATGCCCAGGCGGTAGCCTATCATGCGCGCCGCCTCGGCATACCGGCGACCATCGTGATGCCGGAAGGCACGCCCCTGGTGAAGGCGGAGAATACCCGCTCCTACGGCGCGCGGGTGATCCTCGAGGGCGAGACGCTCTACGAATCCGCCGCCCGGGCCCGCGAAATCGCCGACCAGGAGGGGCTCGTCTTCGTCCACCCCTACGACGATCCAAGGATCATGGCCGGCCAGGGCACCATCGCGCTCGAAATGCTGGCCGATGCTCCCGACCTCGACCAGATCGTCGTGCCCATCGGCGGCGGCGGGCTGATCTCCGGCATCGCCATCGCGGCGAAGGCCCTGAAGCCAGCCGTCGAGATCGTCGGCGTCGAAGCGGCCCTCTACCCGTCCTTCCGCAACGCCATCCTGGGAGAGAACCGTCCCATCGGGGGCGCCACGCTCGCGGAGGGCATTGCGGTCAAGACCGTGGGGCAACTGCCCCTGCCCATCGTCCGGGATCTCGTGCCCTGCATCATCCCGGTCGAGGAACCCCTGATCGAGCGCGCCGTCAATGCCTATGCCACCCTGCAGAGGACGATGGCGGAAGGCGCGGGCGCGGCCGGCCTCGCGGCCATGCTGGCGCAGCCGGAGCGCTTCAAAGGCAAACGGGTCGGCCTAGTGCTCTGCGGCGGAAACATCGACGCGCGCATCCTCGCCTCCGTGATGGTGCGCGAGCTGGAACGGGACGACAGGATCACGTCGTTCCGCATCACCTCGAACGACAGGCCGGGCCTTCTCGGCCGCGTGGCGAGCCTTCTCGGCAATCTCGGGGCCAACATCCTCGAGGTTTCCCACGGCCGCCTGTTCCTGGACGTGCCTGCGAAGGGCGTTTCCATCGACATCACTATCGAAACGCGGGATCGAGCACATACATTAGAGGTGTTCGAGGCCCTGGCAGCAGAGGGACTCGCACCGCAGCGGATCGAATCCCGCAGCCTGCCCGAGACCGCCTTCTGAGGAGTGACCGATGGTCAATCAACCTTATCCGCCGACCCTGAACTACCCGTCCTACACGCCGGACACCCGGCTGACGGAGGGCGTTATCTCGCGGCGCTTCTGGGCTTATCTGATCGATCTGGTCGTGATCGCCCTCTGGGTCGTGCTGATCTCCATCGGGATCTTCTTCCTCGGCATCATCACGCTCGGGCTCGGCTGGGGCCTGTTCTTCGCCCTTCCGCTCACGGCCCTGATCTTCATCGTCTACAACGCCGTCACCATCGGCGGCGCCTCCCAGGCGACGGTCGGCATGCGCTACATGGGCCTGCGCGTGATCGATCCGAGCACGGGACGGGGCCCTGGGCCGCTCGCCGCGGCCGTGCACGCGCTGTTCTTCTACGTGGCGATCTCGACCTTCCTGCTCTGGGCCTGCGACGTGTTCGTCGGCTTAGTCCGCGACGACCGCCGCTTCATCCGCGACCTGCTCACCGGCATGATGGTGGTGAGGGGGTAGTCGTTCGGCCTCTAGCGATGACGCGCGAGCCCGCTCATGTCACGGCCATTCTTATGTCGGGAGACGGGGATGACACCCACCACGTCATCACCGGCCTCGTGCCGGTGATCCCGATTGCAAAGCTGCGGCGCTTCACGGAAGCGGGATGGCCGGCACAAGGCCGGCCATGACGTGGTGGGTGTCAATTCCGCACTGCTCGAAAACAAACCTCTGTGACATCCGCTCACTTTTCCTGGACGTCCCGGACACCAATGTTATCCTTGAGCGTTGACGTAGCGCTCAAGGTTTCTCCACGAGGCTTTCACGATTGACGAGCCAGCCCCGCGACGCCCCGCAATTCTACCTCACCTCCCCGTCCGCGTGCCCTTATCTGCCGGGCAAGGAGGAGCGAAAGGTCTTCACGCACATCGTGGGACGGCGCGGCCGGGAACTGAATGAGATCCTCACGCAGGGCGGCTTCCGCCGGTCTCAGACGATCGCTTACCGGCCCGCCTGCGATGCGTGCCGCGCCTGCGTGTCCGTCCGCGTGCTCGTGAACGAGTTCGAGCCCTCCGGCAACCTGAGACGGGTCCTGAAGGACAATGCCGACCTGATTGGCACCCCGCTGCCGAACCGTCCCACCTCGGAGCAGTACTCGCTCTTCCGCCGCTATGTCGACACGCGCCATGCCGACGGCGGCATGGCCGACATGACCGTGCTCGACTTTTCCATGATGGTCGAGGACAGCCATGTCGACACGAAGATGATCGAATATCGCCGGCGCGGGATCGACAGCGGCATCACGGGCAAAGGATCGGGTGACCTGATTGCCGTGAGCCTCACCGACGAGATGAGCGACGGCCTTTCCATGGTCTATTCGTTCTACGAACCGGAGATGCTGGACCGCAGCCTCGGCACCTTCATGATCCTCGACCATATCCGCCGCGCGAAGGCGATGGGCCTGCCCTATCTCTATCTCGGCTACTGGGTCGAGGGCTCGAAGAAGATGGGCTACAAGGCCCGATTCAAGCCGCAGGAGCGCTTGCTCGCCCATGGCTGGGCGCGGGTGGATTGAGTTCGCGGCGCTGCTGCAGGTGGGCTCAGAACTCCTGTTGATCAATCCATGACCTCATCCTGAGGAGCAGCCGTTAGGCTGCGTCTCGAAGGAGGATCCAGTGGGCACTGGAAACGCCCTCGTCCTTCGAGACGGTCGCTGCGCGACCTCCTCAGGATGAGGGCTCAGATATGTGCCAGTTTCTAACTGAACCTATAGGAACAACCCGCCCCGTCCCTTGTTCGTTCGTAACTCCCGCGCGAACAAAGGTGACCGACATGGCCAAGATCCTGGTCCTCTACTATTCATCCTACGGCCATATCGAGACGATGGCTCAGGCCGTCGCGGAGGGCGCCCGCTCGGTCGAAGGAGCCGAGGTCGTCGTCAAGCGCGTGCCGGAACTGGTGCCGGAGGAGATCGCGCGCAAGTCGGGCATGAAGATCGACCAGGATGCGCCTGTCGCGAACCCGAACGAACTCGCCGATTACGACGCCATCATCTTCGGCACGCCGACCCGGTACGGCAACATGGCCGCGCAGATGCGCAACTTCCTCGACCAGACCGGCGGTCTGTGGGTGAAGGGTGCGCTCGTCGGCAAGGTCGGCAGCGTGTTCGCCTCCACGGCGACGCAGCACGGCGGGCAGGAGACAACGATCACATCGTTCCATACCACGCTGCTGCACCACGGCATGATCATCGTCGGACTGCCCTATTCCTATCCGGGCCAGACCAAGATGGATGAAGTGTCGGGTGGCACGCCGTACGGCGCCACGACGCTCGCCGGCGGTGACGGCTCGCGCCAGCCGAGCGAAAACGAGTTGGGAGGCGCACGATTCCAGGGGCGGCACGTGGCGGAAATCGCAACCCGCCTCGAACGCGGCGCGGGAGAGCGCGGCCCGGTTCCACCGGACATGGACAACCCGACCGAGACGACGGGCGGAACGGCGGGGCAGGCGTGAGAGACTGACTCAACCCAGAAGCGCATAAGGATGGGCCCAGCCGGGCACGGCGCGGATCCGGTCGAGCCACGCGCTCACATGCTTCCAGTGTCCGTAATTGATTCCTGTCTGCTCAGGCCAGAACAGATATCCGCAGCAGGCGATGTCGGCGATGGAGATGCTCGAACCGAGCAGAAACCTGCCGGTGTTCCGAAACTCTTCGTCGAGCCGGTCGAGATCGGCCCGAGCGCGGCCCTCCAGCCAAGCGACGAGTTCGGGAGTGCTATCGGCCCTGAAATGTCTGACGAGCCGAAGGTTGGAGATGGAAAAGCCGATCCGATTTGCCTCCCAGAAGAGCCATTCGACCGTTCGGTCCGGGTCGCATTCGCCACGCAGCTGCCCTGTGGTGCGTGCGAGGTGCATGAGGATGGCGTTGGATTGGACGATGGGCTCGCCATTCGTCACGAGAACCGGGACCTCGCCATAACGGCTGACCTCCCGAAAATCGGGAGGCCTGTTGCTGCGATCGATCGTGAGATCGACCGGCCGGTACTCGTGCTCCAGCCCGAGAAGCGTGAGAGCCAGTTTCACCTTGTAGGAATGACCTGACTCCCTGTTTCCATAAAGCACGAGCTTCGACACCGATTACTCCCCGAACTTGTTCGACTTCGGGAAGCCCTTCGGCGGCAGGCGGCCGGCTTCGGTGCGGTCGCCCATCCAGTCGCGGAGGTCTTCCTTGGCGACCGTCCAGGTGCGGCCGGAGGTGTCCTTCCAGGTCAGGCCCTCCTTCAGGGTGAAGACCTTCGCGTCGGAGACGCCGCCGTCCTTGTAGCGCTGGAGGCGCACGCCCTTGCCGCGGGTCATCTCCGGCACCTGCTTGGCGGGGAAGATGAGGAGCTTGCGGTTCTCGCCGATGATTGCCACGTGGTCGCCCTCGGCCTCGGTGCAGACCACCATCTTGGCCGGAGCGTCGAGGTTGAGGATCTGCTTGCCCTTGCGGGTGTTCGCCGTGATCTCGTCCGTGGGCACCACGAAGCCGCGCCCGTCGGTCGCGACCACGAGCAGCTTCGAGCCCGCCCGGTAGGGGAAGGCCGAGATGAAGTCGGCGCCCTCCTCCAGGTCGACCATGAGGCGGATCGGATCGCCGAAGCCGCGCCCGCCGGGAAGCTTCGAGGCGTCGAGCGTGAAGAAGCGGCCGTTATCCGCCACCACGACGATCTTGGACGTGGTCTCGGCGAAGAACGCGGTTTTCAGCTCATCGTCGCCCTTGAACTGTACGCCCGAGAGATCGGCCTGATGGCCCTTCATGGCGCGGATCCAGCCCTTCTCGGACACGATGACCGTGATCGGCTCGCGCTCGATCATGGCTTCCGCGAAATCGATGTCGGAGGTGTCGGGAGCCTCGGCGAAGGACGTGCGGCGCTTGCCCAGCGGTGTATCCGGTCCGAAGGTCTTGCGGACCTCCTTGATCTCGCCCGCGATGGTCTTCCACTGCACCTTCTCGGAGCCGAGAAGCTCCTCGATCTTGGCCTTCTCGTCCTGCAGGTTCTTCTGCTCGCGCTTGAGCTCCATCTCCTCGAGCTTGCGAAGCGAGCGCAGGCGAGTGTCGAGGATGGCGTTCGCCTGGACCTCGGTGAGCTTGAAGACGCGCATCAGCTCCGCCTTCGGCTCGTCCTCCTCGCGGATGATTTTGATCACCCGGTCGAGATCGAGATAGACGATGAGCAGGCCGCCCAGGATCTCCAAGCGCCGATCGATGGCCGCCAGACGGAAGCCCGAGCGGCGGATCAGGACCTCGCGACGATGGTCGAGCCATTCGCGCAGGCATTCCGCAAGGCTCAGCACCTTCGGCACCTTGCCGCGGGAAAGCACGTTCACGTTCATGGGAATGCGGCTCTCCAGCTCAGTGAGCTTGAAGAGCGATTCCATCAGGATGATCGGATCGACCGTTTTCGCGCGCGGCTCCAGAACGACGCGGATGTCCTCGGCGGATTCATCGCGCACGTCCGCGAGTAGCGGCAGCTTCTTTTCCTGCAGAAGCTCGGCGATCTTCTCGATCAGGCGGGACTTCGGCACCGAATAGGGAATTTCGGTGACGACGATCTGCCAGTTGCCGCGTCCGAGGTCCTCCTTGGTCCAGCGGGCGCGCACGCGGAACGAGCCGCGGCCCGTCCGGTACGTCTCGGCCATCGCGGTCGGCGTGTCGACGATGATGCCGCCGGTCGGCAGATCCGGGCCCGGCACGAACTGCATCAGCTGTTCGGAGGTCGCGTTCGGCTTCGAGATGAGATGCAGCGCCGCGTCGCAGAGTTCGGCGGCGTTGTGCGGCGGGATCGACGTCGCCATGCCGACCGCGATGCCCTGCGAGCCGTTGGCGAGCAGGTTCGGGAAGGCCGCCGGCAGCACCACCGGCTCCTCGTTGGTCTGGTCGTAGGTCTCACGGAAATCGACCGCGTCCTCGTCGATTCCTTCGAGCAGCAGACGCGCCACTTCCGTCAGCTTGGCTTCGGTGTAGCGCATGGCGGCCGCGTTATCGCCGTCGATATTGCCGAAATTGCCCTGCCCGTCCGCCAGCGGATAGCGCTGGGCGAAGTCCTGCGCCATGCGCACGAGGGCATCGTAGATCGACTGGTCGCCGTGCGGGTGGAACTGACCCATCACGTCGCCGACGATGCGGGCGCATTTCTTGGGCGCCGACTTGGGGTCGAGGCGCAGAAGGCGCATGGCGTGCAGGATGCGGCGGTGGACGGGCTTCAGGCCGTCCCGCGCGTCCGGAAGCGCCCGGTGCATGATGGTCGAGAGCGCATAGGCGAGATAGCGCTCCTCCAGGGCGTCCTTGAGATTGATGTTCTCGATCTCGCCCCCTGACGGCGGATTGACCGGCTTACCCATTACTCGAAATCCTCAATTGCGAATCGCTTCTTTATCACTTCGAAAGAGAACATAACAGAAACAAACCTCAATCGTCCCCAGCCGTCGCCAGTGCGACGAAACGCGCCCGCTCCTCCGGGGCCCGGCGCCCGTGCGGCTCGAAGACGTTCTGATGCAGGAAGAAATCCGTGAGGGCAAATCCGGCCCGGATCTCCTCCTCGCCCGGCCGGTTGGACCGGGACTGGCCGATCAGGAAACCCGGCAGCTTCAGGAGCCTGTCCTTATAGGGCTCCCCGGCCTCCACGCTGACAGCCCTCCCGCTCCTCGGGGACACATAGGCGAGGTTCCGCTCGGAGCCGGTCGCCGCGCATGAGGAGAGGTCCAGGCCGAAGCCGAGCTCGGTAAGCATGGCCAGTTCGAAGCGCACGAAGAGCGGCGGCGCGAGATCGGGATCGTCCAGGTGATCCAACAGCACGGTCATGGTTTCGTAGAGGGCGAAATGCGGATCCCGCTCGGGAAAGTAGCGCATCAGGTGAGCCAGGGTGGCGAGACCGTACAGGGCCATGGAGGAGCCCATGAGCCGCGCGGCGCGCAAATTCAGTCCCTCGACCTGATAGGTCCCGAGATGATCGTCGAGCCTTGCCCGCCAGGTGGCTTGCACGGTATTGCCCGGCTGGAGCACGGCCTGGAGGCTCTTCGAGCGGCCGCCATGGACAAGGCCGAGATGCCGGCCGTGCGCGCGGGTCATCAGCTCGAGGACGACGCCCGTTTCTCCGTGTTTGCGGACGCCGAGAACGACGCCTTCATCAGTCCATTGCATCCGCGCGGCTGCCTTCGGCGAGAGTGCTTCCTGAAGTCCTGATGTAAGCATTCAGGCCGCATTCATCCATGTTTTTCAACGATATCCGTGAACTTCTAAAATTCTGTTTCAGAAGCGGAATCCTGCCTTTCTTCGGAACCAAACCTGCAGCGTGTCATTGTCGATGACTGTACTCTGCCAATTGTTGAATTGAGGATCATGAAGCTTTCCCGTCTGTTTCTTGCGAGTACCGCCCTTCCTCTCATGCTGCTGCCGGTCCATGTCTCGGCGCTCCCATCGGAACCCGCAAAACCGCTCGTGCTGGCCCAGGCCGGCCCCGACACCGATGAAGAGCTGCCGCCCGGCGCGCGCCAGAGGCGGCAGGGACCGGATGGTGAGCGCGGCGGACGCCCCGGCCAGGAACGCCGGCAAGGCGGACCGGACCAGGGAGGCCCCGGCGCCTCCGAGGAACGCGGCCAGCGGCCGCCCCGCGGCGCAGGCCCAGGCGGCCAGCGTCCCGAGGAAGGTCCGGGTGGCCAGCGCCCCCGTCGCGAGCCGGGTCAGCCGGGCGGCCAGCCTGCCGAGCGGCCGGCTCCGCCATCGGAAGCCGCTCCGCCCCGTCCCGCACAGCCACCGGCCGCGAGGCCCCAACCGCCGGCTGAAGCGCCCGCACAGCCGCAACGCCCTGCCCCGCAGGAGCAACGCCAGCAGGCACCGGCTGAGCGTCCCCGGCAGCAGCCTCCGGCAGGCCAGCCGCGTCCGGCTGCGCCTCCCCCGGCCCCGCAACAGGCCGCACCTCCAGCTCCTGCTCCCCAGCAGCCGGCTCCCAACGCCGCGCCGCCGGTGGAACGTCAGCGCCCGGGCCGCTCCGACAACCCGGAGAACCCCGACCGAACACGCGGTCAGCGTCCGACGCAGGAACAGCCCAGCGCGCCCCCGGCGCCCCAACCTGCCCCGCCGGCACCAACCAGGGCACCGGCTCCGCCGCCGGCAGCTCCCGCGCCGGCTCCCGCCCCGGCACCCCGCGCCCAGCAGCCCGTGCCTCCTTCTCCCGGCGCCCCGGCTCAGCAGTCTCCTGGACGGCCCGGATTCCAGCAGGGCGCACCAAGCCGAGCCGAGCCCCTCGATCCATCGCAGGTCCGCATCGATGATCTGCGCAGCCAGCGTCGTGAACGGCGCGAAGGCGACCGGGTCATCATCGAGGAGCCCGGCAATCGCACGATCATCCGCGAGGGCAACCAGGTCATCATCCGCCACGATGAGACCGAGCGATTCCGCCAGACCTACCGCGATGCCGATATCCGTACCGAGCGTCGCGGCGCAGACGAGGAGGTCACCATCGTGCGCCGCCCCGACGGTTCCGAGATCGTGACCGTACGCGACCAGGACGGAAACCTGATCCGCCGCACGCGCCGCGAACCGGCCGGAAACGAGGTCGTGCTCATCGAGAACCGGCGCAGCGGGATCGAACGGCGCCCCGGCTACGGATACGTGGAAGAGGAAGTCATCCGCATGCCTCCTCCGACGGTTCGGATCCCCCGGGAGGAATACATCGTCGAGACAGAGCGCGCGTCGGAGGCCGATATCGTGCGAGCCTTCACGGCACCGCCGGTGGAGCGCATCGAAAGGGCCTATACCCTCGACGAGGTTCGCCGCAGCCAGCCGCTTCGAGAGCGCATGCGTCGCGTGGACGTCGATACGATCAACTTCGAGTTCGGCTCGTGGGAATTGCCCCCCGATCAGATCGATTCCCTCAGGGTCATTGCGGACGGATTGCGTCAGGCCATCTCCCGCAACCCGAACGAGATCTTCCTGGTGGAGGGTCATACGGATGCGGTCGGAGCGGACGAGGACAACCTGACCTTGTCCGACCGGCGAGCTGAAAGCGTCGCGACCATCCTGACGCAGCGCTTCCAGATTCCTGCCGAGAACCTCACCACGCAAGGGTACGGCGAGCAGTATCTGAAGGTGAACACCCAAGGGCCGGAGCGCGAGAACCGTCGCGTGACCATGCGCCGTATCACACCGCTGCTGCAGGGCCAGAACCAGCAGTAAAAACCCAGGGCCGGGAGGAGACGATCCTCCCGGTTCCTTTTTGGAGCATCGCGAAGACGTCACTCCGGGAGACCTGCCAGACGCAGGCCCTCCGCGAAGCGATCAAGAACTTCCTGGCTGAACGCCAGAGCCCCGCGAATGTCGGAGATCCGGATTTCGGGGTAGCCCTTCACCAATTCGCCGACGCTGTCCCGCGCCTTGTCGAGATCGCCAGCGAGAGCATAGGCAGGGGCGAGGGTCCGATGGATCCAGGCGGCCCTTGGCTTGGCCCTCAAGCCCTTTTCCTGCCACTGCGCCGCTTCATCGTACCGCTTTGCGATAAAGTGAGCGCACCCGATCCCGATATCGCAGTTGAACGCCATGGGATCGAAGGGGCTGATACGCAATGAGCGCTCGAAATGCCGGATGGCACCCTCGGGGTCGTCCTGATAGTTGCGCAACCAGCCGCCGCGGTTCCAAGCCCAAGCGGAGTTCGGGTCCAGCGCAAGGGCTCGCTCCAGCATCGATTGTGCACGCTGGTACTCTCTTGTGACCGTTAAAGCCGCGCCGAGCACCGTGAGAATGAACGGATCATCGCTGGCGATCGCTGCGGCAGCCTGTGCCAGCCGCAGGGTCTCACGCCTATCCTCCTGCACGTTCTTGGACCAGTTGTAGACGATACGCTGTCCTCGGCACCATGCAGCCAGCGAGAGGGCGAGCGGATAGGTCGGATCGAGCAGAAGCGCCTTGTCGACGAGCCGGGTCGCCTCCTTGTTGCCCTCGAACTCGAGCGACCAGACATAAGGCAGGGACCGCATGACGAGATCGTAAGCGTCGAGATTCTCAGGGCGTTTGTGCCTCGCCCGTTCGATCTCGGCCGCCCGAATGGAAGGCTGGATCGATCCGACGACACTGGTCGTGATCTGATCCTGCAGATCGAACACGTTCGCCATCACACCATCGTAATGCTCCGCCCACAGATGCATGCCGGTGACGGCATCGACCAATTGCGCGGTGATGCGGATCTTCTCGCCGGAGCGCCTGACGCTGCCTTCGAGAACATACCGTACACCCAGCTCACGCCCGATCTGCTGAACGCTCACGTTGCGTCCCTTGTAGGCAAAGGTGGAGTTGCGCGCGACGACGAAGAAGGACCGGAAGCGTGACAGTGCAGCGATGATGTCCTCGACGATGCCGTCCGCGAAATACTCCTGTTCAGGATCCTTGCCGAGGTTGACGAAGGGCAGGACCGCGATAGACGGCCTATCCAGCTGAGAGGCGGCGGATCGCGCGGCGATCGACGTCATCGATTGATCCATTCCTGCCAGAAGGCAGTAGACCCGGATGGGCCGCCCGATATTCTTGAAACGATGCTCGCCGTGATCCTCGAACTGATAAGGTAGCTTGTCCCGCACCTCCTCATGGACCTTTCCCGACAGGCAGATGCCGCCCGGCAACGACATCTTCTGCAGGCGCGAGGCGATGTTCACGCCATCGCCGAAAATATCCCCGTCCTCTTCGACGATGATGTCACCGAGGTTGATCCCGATCCGCAACTGGAGCGGCTTCAGGCTTTCCTCGGCTGACGCCTTGGCCACCACCTCCTGAAGCTCGACCGCGCAACGAACGGACTCGAGAGGGCTCGAAAACTCGCACAGGAATCCATCCCCGATAGTTTTCACCAGACGACCGTGATGAGAACGGATTCTGGGCTCTATGACCTGCCGCCGCAGATCCCTCAGCCTGCGCAGCGTGCCTTCCTCGTCTTTGGACATGAGATCAGAATAGCCCACCACGTCAGCGGCGAGGACAGCAGCAAGGCGTCTTTGTGCCGTCTGGTCGGAAGAGCTGCTCATGGCCTCTCCAGAACGTCGACATCGGCACTATTGGGCTACTTCGGGAAGGCTTATCCGGGCAACGGCCCGACCTTCATACAAACCTGTTATGATAAAGTTCGACGGCTGATCTGGTTGCGTCGGGACACCCCTCGAAACCGAGATAGATCAACGGTTTCCACGCGACCGGCGAGCCGACTGACGGGTCTAACCCCGCGGGAACTCCAGACCCATCTCGCGGTAGCGCTCCGGATCGTCGCTCCAGTTCTCGCGCACCTTCACGAAGATGAAGAGGTGCACGGGGCTTTCCGCGATCTCTGCGATCTCCTTGCGGGCGGCCTGGCCGATGGCCTTGATCGTCTGGCCGCCCTTGCCGAGCACGATCTTCCGCTGGCTGTCGCGCTCGACGAACACGGTCTGTTCAATGCGGACAGAGCCGTCGGGGCGCACCTGCCACTGGTCGGTCTCGACGGTGGACTGGTAGGGCAGCTCCTCGTGCAGGCGCTCGTAGATCTTCTCGCGGGTAATCTCGGCAGCCAGCATGCGCAGGGGCGCGTCGGAGATCTGGTCTTCCGGGTAGAGCCAGGGCCCTTCCGGCATCATCTCGGCGAGCTGACGCTTCAAGGTCTGGATGCCGTCGCCCTTCAGGGCCGAGATCATGAAGGTATGGGCGAAGGGCACCTTCTCGTTGAGCTTCGCGGACAGCTCCAGGAGTTTGGAGCGTTCGATCAGGTCGATCTTGTTGAGGATCAGCACCTTCGGGCGCTTCAGCTCGGGCAGCTTGTCGAGGATCGCTTCCGCCTCTTCGTCGATGCCTTTGCGGACGTCGAGGAGGAGCGCGATCACGTCCGCATCCCCTGCGCCGCCCCAGGCCGACGTGACCATGGCCCGGTCGAGGCGGCGCTTGGGCTTGAAGATGCCGGGCGTGTCGACAAAGACGATCTGCGCCTCGCCCTCGATGGCGATGCCGCGCACGAGGGCGCGGGTCGTCTGCACCTTGCGCGACACGATGGAGACCTTCGACCCGACGAGCGAGTTCAGGAGGGTCGATTTGCCCGCGTTCGGCGCGCCGATGAGAGCGACGAAACCGGCCTTCGTGTTGGTCTGCTCAGGCTGTTCCATGCTCTTCCTCCGTCCAGACGCCCTCTCTCATGAGAAGGCTTCGCGCCGCCGCCTGTTCCGCGATGCGCTTCGAAGTGCCGGAGCCGAACTCGCCCTCGGCACCGTTCACCTTGACCATGACCCGGAATTTCGGCGCATGGTCGGGCCCGGTCTGCTCCGCCACGGAATAGGTCGGGGGCGGGAGCCCCTGCCCCTGCGCCCATTCCTGCAGGGCGCTCTTGGGATCGCGCAAGGGGCGGCGGGGCGCCTCCAGCAGGGGCTGGAACGAGCGCTCGACGAGAGCGCTGGCCGCCTCGTAGCCGCCGTCCAGGAAGACGGCGCCGATGATCGCTTCGCAGACATCGGCCAGGATCGTCTGGTTGCGCCTCTCGCCTGAATGGGCTTCGCCCGCGCCGAGCTTGAGATAGGGCCCGACATCCCATGCGATGGCGATCTCGGCGCAGCTTTCGCGCCGCACGAGTTCCGCGAGGCGCCGGGAGAGTTCGCCCTCGGGTGCGCCGGGGAACTTCCTGTAGAGCAGTCCCGCGATGGCGAGGCCCAGCACCCGGTCACCCAGGAACTCCAGCCTCTGATAGCTCTGTCCGGCCGCCTGAGGGGCGCTGACATGGGTCAGCGCCTCGTCCAGGAGTTCGGGTCTCTCGAAGCGGTAACCGAGCTTACCCAGAAGCTCGTCAAGGTTCGGCCTGCGGCGTGCCACGGCTTACTGGATCCGTTCGAAGAGACGATTCCAGCGGATCTTCTGCGGCCATTCCCACGGACGCCACAGGGAGGCGCTCTCGTCGATGGAGAAGAAGATGATCTCGGCGCGGCCGACCAGGTTTTCAAACGGCACCTGCCCGACGCTCGCCTCGTCCCGCGAGTCGGTGGAGTTGTCGCGGTTGTCGCCCATCATGAAGAAGTGGCCCGGCTGCACCGTGTAGACGTTGGTGTTGTCCCAGTAGCCGCGGTCGCCGTCGCGCTCGATCACGAAATGCGAGACGCCGCCGGGCAGCGTCTCTTTGTATTGCGGCACGGAGATCGTGCGGCCGTAGAGGTCCGTGGTCTTGTAATCCTCGACGCGCTCGCGCTGGACCGGCTGGCCGTTGATGTGCAGCACGCCGCCGATCACCTGGATCTTGTCGCCCGGCAGGCCGATGACGCGCTTGATGTAGTCGGTCGAATTATCCTTCGGCAGCTTGAACACGGCGATCTCGCCCCGCTTCGGTTCCGAACCGAAGATGCGGCCGGAGAAAATGCCCGGGCTGAAGGGGATCGAGTGCTTGGAATAGCCGTAGGAATACTTGGAAACGAACAGGTAGTCGCCGATCAGCAGCGTCGGGATCAGGGATCCGGACGGAATGTTGAAGGGCTGGAAGAGCACGGTCCGCACGACGACCGCGATCAGGAGCGCCTGGACGATGACCTTGATGGTTTCCCAAAGGCCGCCTTCCTCGTTCTTCGCGCTGCTACCTACGTATTTGCTGCTTTTATCGCTCACGTCCGTCGACCTATGCTCTTGGACCGCGACGGCGAAGGCCGTCCTCATCCGGTGGCAAGTCGAGAGGGGTTTGCACTTAAGCCCCAAGGGCAAACCACTCTCGATGGATTTGTTCGTTCCGGGCCGCTCGTCGGGCGGCCGGAATCCGTCCTGATGCGGCATGCTCTAACCTAAGGCGCGTCGTGCCGCAACGCAGCCACCCCTCATACAGGCAGCGCCTCGATGATCACGAAGGCTTGAGCCAGGGGCGGATCGTCGGTCAGGGACACATGGACGACCGCCCTGTGTCCCGCCGGCGTCATGGCCTGCAGGCGCGCCAGGGCTCCCCCGGTCAGCCGCATGGTCGGGCGGCCGGTCGGTAGATTGACCACCTCCATGTCGCGCCAGAAGACGCCATGGCTCAACCCCGTTCCGAGGGCCTTGGCGCAGGCCTCCTTGGCGGCGAAGCGCCGGGCATAGGACGGAGCGCGGGCTGCCCGCCTGTCGCTTCGCGCCCGCTCGCCCTCCGTATAGATGCGGTGAGTGAACCGATCACCGAAGCGCTCGATCGATTTCTCGATGCGCCGGATGTCGCAGAGGTCTGAGCCGATGCCGATGATCACGCCGACACCTGTGCCCGGCCCTCGTCCATGGCAGCGCGCATCGCCCGGACTGCCTCATCGAGCCCGACGAAGATCGCCTCCCCGATCAGCGAATGGCCGATATTGAGCTCCATGATCTGCGGAATCGCCGCGACCGGACGCACCGAGTCGAGGGCAAGACCGTGACCCGCGTGGATTTCGAGGCCGATCGCGGCTCCGTGCTCGGCCGCTCGCTTCAGGCGTTCGAGCTCATGGGCGATTCTGGCCTGGTCCCCATCGGCGACCGCCTCGCAATAGGTCCCCGTATGGAGCTCGACCACGGGCGCCCGCAGGTCGCAGGCGGCATCCATGACGGCGATTTCCGGCTCGACGAACAGCGACACCCGGATGCCCTCGCTCTTCAATTCCTGGATCACCGGACGGAGATGGGCGTGAGCACCGATGATGTCGAGCCCCCCTTCCGTGGTGCGCTCCTCGCGCTTCTCGGGCACGAGGCAGGCGGCATGGGGATGGATCCGGGTGGCGAGCGCCACCATCTCGGAAGTCGCCGCCATCTCGAAATTGAGCGGCACGAACAGTTCCTGCTTGAGCCGCCACATATCCGCATCCCGGATATGCCGTCGGTCCTCCCGGAGATGCGCGGTAATCCCGTCCGCCCCGGCCAGAACGGCCAGATTCGCGGCCCGGACCGGATCGGGATGAATGCCGCCCCGCGCATTCCGCACGGTCGCGACGTGGTCGATATTGACGCCGAGGCGTAGAGGAGGAGCTGTCATAAGGGTGTTTTAGCCTAGAGCCTCCCGTTGGCTAGAGGCGCGAAATGGATCCGGACGTGCTTTCAACGGCAAATTGCCGCTCAGGGCTGTGCCATAGACTTCCCTTGCCTTCCTACGGCAAATCGACTATAGCCCCCGCTTCGCGTTCGCTCCGGCCGGGGGCTGAACGGACGGTGCGGCTTGCCGCACAGGGGTGTCATGCTCCGTCGTCCCGTGTCTCCGCCTTCGACAACCGCTCGGGCCTTGCAGGCTCGAAGGGCTTGGCGCCGATCGGACGCGCGAAACGGCCGGAACACTCGTCAAAACAGTGCACGGCTTGAACCTCAAACCTGAGAAAGGCCCACTATGCCTCTCTACGAGCATATCTTTTTGGCTCGCCAGGATGTCACCCCGCAGCAGGTCGAAGCAATGGTCGACCAGTACAAGGGCGTCATCGAGCAGAACGGCGGCAGCGTCGACAAGACCGAGATGTGGGGCGTCAAGTCCCTCGCCTACCGCATCAAGAAGAACCGCAAGGCGCATTTCACGATGTTCAACCTCAACGCTCCGGCCCCGGCCGTGGCCGAGATGGAGCGTCAGATGCGCATCAACGAAGACATCCTTCGCTTCATGACCATCAAGGTCGAAGAGCTCGAGACCGAGCCGTCCGTGATGATGCAGAAGCGCGACCGCGATGAGCGCAAGGACCGCGAGCGCCGTGAGCGCGATGGCGGCCCTGATGGCGGCAACGAAGGCGAGGAGGCTTAATCATGGCATTTGGTGCTACTGGTGGCGCTGCCGGCGGCGGTCGCCGTCCGTTCTTCCGCCGTCGCAAGACCTGCCCGTTCTCAGGTCCCAACGCTCCGAAGATCGACTACAAGGACACGAAGCTCCTGTCCCGCTACATCTCCGAGCGCGGCAAGATCGTTCCTTCGCGCATCACGGCCGTGTCGGCCAAGAAGCAGCGTGAGCTCGCCCAGGCGATCAAGCGCGCCCGCTTCCTGGGCCTCCTGCCCTACGTGATCCGCTAAGATCTGATCTGCCCGATTCAGGTCGGGCAGTCTCCTCGATAGCCATCCTCATCCTGAGGAGCCGCCACGGGCGGCGTCTCGAAGGTCGAGGATGGCGGTTCCGGCACTCTCTGGAGCCTCCTTCGAGACGCAGCCTCGCTGCTCCTCAGGATGAGGTGGAAAGTTTCCATTCATAGCCCAGCGGTGCAAATCCGCCGGGTCAGTTGGGGCACAGGCCCCTAACCCTGCCGACGAGCAGCGGGACAGCGAGACGATGAATTTTGTTGCAACAGGCATAGGCGCGGGCCTCGTATCGGCCCTTCTGACCGCGGTGATCGTCAAGGCGACCCCGCTCGCGGCCGTGTTGTATCTGCTTGCCCCCATCCCTGTTCTGATCGTTTCCCTCGGCTGGGACCACCGCTCAGGGCTCATCGCCGCCCTTGTCGGCGGCATCGCGATCGCCCTGATCCTGTCGCCTCTCAGCGGATTGGGCTTTGCCCTCATCACGGCCCTGCCCGCCTGGTGGCTGTCCTATCTCGCCCTGCTCGGACGTCCCGGCCCGGACGGCACGATGGAGTGGTATCCCGTCGGCCGGCTCCTGGCCTGGATTGCCGCAACGGCGGCGCTCACCATCATCGCCGCCGGGGTGATCTCGACGGGCGGCGACTACGCGGCCTTCGATCAGAACGCCCGCTCGGTCGCCGGGGCCTTCGTCGATACGCAGTTCGCCACCTCCGGAGCGGGCGCACTCGAACCGGAAACGCGTGAGGAACTGGTCGGCATCTTCGCGCGCCTGACACCCTTCCTCTCGGCCCAGGGCTTTGCCACCGTCCTGGCCCTCTATCTCTGGGCCGCCGCCCGCATCGTCCAGGCCTCAAAGCGCCTGCCGCGCCCCTGGGCTCCGGTGCCGGACCTCGTGATGCCCCGGTCCGTCGGTCTGATCCTGGTCGGCGCGCTCGTCGTCGCGAGCTTCGACGGCTTCATCGGCGCCCTCGGGATGGCCCTATCGGGTGCCTTCCTGATGGCTTTCGCCCTGCAGGGCCTCGCGGCCATCCACGATCGCACGCGGGGCAAGTCGGGCCGCTCGTTCATCCTGTCGGCACTGTACGTGCTGATCTTCGTCACCCAGGGCATCCTCATGGTCGCCCTGGCCCTGTTCGGCATTGCCGACACCGTCTTCGGTCTGCGCCGCCGCTTCGGCACGCGGCCGAATCCGCCTCCAACCCTTTCCACCTGATCACGAACCTAAAGGAGACAACCATGGAAGTGATCCTTCTCGAGCGCGTCGCAAAGCTCGGCCAGATGGGCGAGACCGTGAAGGTCCGTTCCGGTTACGCACGCAACTTCCTCCTGCCGCGCGGCAAAGCCCTGCGCGCCACGGACGCCAACAAGAAGCATTTCGAGACCCAGCGCGCCCAGCTCGAGGCCCGCAACATCGAGCGCCGCAAGGAAGCCGAAGCCGTCGGCGAGAAGCTGAACGGCCAGAGCTTCATCATTCTGCGCCAGTCGGGCGAAACCGGCGTGCTCTACGGTTCGGTCTCGACCCGCGACCTCGCCGAGATCATGACCCAGAACGGCTTCACGGTCGACCGCAACCAGATCGCGATCAACCAGCCGATCAAGACCATCGGCCTGCACAACGTGCCGGTCGCCCTCCATCCGGAGGTCGAGGTTCAGGTGACGATCAACGTCGCCCGCAGCCCTGAGGAAGCCGAGCGTCAGGCTCGCGGCGAGTCGGTCACGACCCGTGAGGAGACCAACCTCGACGACCTCGGCCTCGAGGTCGGCGCTGCCCTGGCCGAAGCCGGCGGCGACGAAGAGCTCTGAGGCAGGTTGTCGTTTCCGGCCCGCAATGGCCGGGAATGAAATCCTCCGCCGTCATCACCGGCCCTGTGCCGGTGATCCCGATCCGAAGAGCGCCGAGCTTCACGGGTCGGGATGGCCGGGACAAGCCCGGCCATGATGTGGAAGATGTGACATCCAAGCTGGACCGATTGCTCTAGTTCTTGATTTGTTCTAAAATCGCGCTCTCCGTCGATTCGACGGGGAGCGTTTTTCTTTCGTTTTCAGGCTTGTGGAAGAGTCAAGTTGCGACGCCTGCGAGACAAGGAACGGTGTGAGAATCGAGGACAGCGAGGACAGATCGGGAGGAGTCCCGGCTTCGTGTCCGCCCGGCAACCTTTAGGACACCAATTGCGGTCTAAGAGACTCTAAACCCTTATCTGTTTCCGGAGCGCCAGATGGCCACCGCCAATGCCCTGATCGCCCGCCTCGAAACCGCCGAGCCGCAGTTTCGGACGCCCCCAAACAACATTGAAGCCGAACAGGCTCTGCTGGGCGCGATTCTGGTCAACAACGACGCCTATTACCGCGTCTCGGACTTCCTCGAAGCCAGCCATTTCATCGAAGACCTGCACCGGCGCATCTACGAGGTGGCGACGAGCCTGATCAAGGCCGGCAAGATCGCGACCCCGATCACCATGAAAACCTTCCTGGGGGATCAGGATCTCGGCGGCATCACCGTGTCCCAGTATCTCGCACGTCTCGCAGCCGAGGCGACCACCGTCATCAACGCCGAGGATTACGGCCGCACGATCTACGACCTCGCCATCCGCCGCAACCTCATCAATATCGGCGAGGACATCGTCAACAACGCCTTCGATGCCCCGGTGGAGAATTCACCGCGCGAGCAGATCGAGGAGGCCGAACGGCGTCTCTATGCGATCGCGGAAACGGGCCGCGCCGACGGCGGCTTCCAGCGTTTTTCCGATGCGCTCACTGCGGCCATCGACATGGCCGCCGCCGCCTACAAGCGAGAAGGCGCCCTCTCCGGCATCTCGACGGGGCTCATCGACCTGGACAAGTCCCTCGGCGGCCTTCAGCCTTCGGATCTGGTCATCCTCGCCGGGCGTCCGGCGATGGGTAAGACCTCGCTGGTGACGAATATCGCGTTCAACATCGCCAAGGCCTATCGGGCCGAGAAGCAGCAGGACGGCAACCTGAAGACGGTGAATGGCGGGATCGTCGGCTTCTTCTCCCTCGAAATGTCGGCCGAGCAGCTCGCGACCCGTATCATCGCCGAGCAGTCGGGCGTGCCGTCCTACAAGATCCGCCGCGGCGACATGCGCGAGGACGACTTCTACAAAATCACGGAAGCCGCGAGAGAGATGCAGTCGATCCCCTTCTACATCGACCAGACCGGCGGTATCTCCATTGCGCAACTGACTGCCCGCGCGCGCCGCCTCAAGCGTCAGCGCGGCCTCGACATCCTCATCGTCGACTATCTTCAGCTCCTCTCCGGATCCGCCAAGAAGGGCGAGAACCGCGTGCAGGAGCTCACCGAGATCACCACCGGCCTCAAGGCGCTTGCCAAGGAACTGTCCGTCCCGCTCATCGCTCTGTCTCAGCTCTCCCGTCAGGTCGAATCCCGCGACGACAAGAGGCCGCAGCTCTCCGACCTTCGTGAATCGGGCTCGATCGAACAGGACGCCGACGTGGTCATGTTCGTTTACCGCGAGGAGTACTATCTGAAGAACAAGGAGCCGAAACCCGGCACCGAGGAGTACTTCAAGTGGCAATCGGAGATGGATCAGGTCCATGGCAAGGCCGAGGTCATCATCGGCAAGCAGCGTCACGGACCGACCGGCACCGTGCAGCTCGCCTTCCAGGCCGACATCACCCGCTTCACCGACCTTGCGGATGAAGACAAACTTCCCGAACGGATTGGCGATTGACCAAGCTCACCTCTCAGCATGAAACCGCCGGCGGCATCCCTGAGAACGCCGCCGGAGGCATCCTCCACATCGACCTCGATGCTCTCGCCTCGAACTGGCGCACCCTGCGTGACAAGGCGGGCGGCGCGGAAACGGCCGCCGTCGTCAAGGCGAATGCCTACGGCATCGGCATCGAGCAGGCCGTCCCAGCTCTCGGCAAAGCCGGTTGCCGCACATTCTTCGTGGCGCATCTGAGCGAGGCGATCCGCGCCCGCGCCGTGGCGCCGGACGCGGCGATCTATGTGCTGAACGGCCTCTTCGGCGGCACTGGACCGACTTACGCGGAATTCAATCTGAGGCCCGTCCTGGGCTCCTTCGAGGAAATCGAGGAATGGGCGGGGTTCTGCCGGGCTGAAGGTCGGAAGCGGCCCGCCGCGATCCATGTGGATACCGGCATGAACCGGCTCGGCCTCACCGTGCCTCAGGGACTGACGCTCGAGGACCGGACGGCGCTCAAGGATTTCGAAACCGCGCTTCTGATGAGCCATTTCGTGAGCGCGGAAGAGAGCGACAATCCGCTGAACCGCGAGCAGATCGAGGCTTTCGAATCGGTGCGGTCGTCTCTTCCCGGCATTCCCGCATCGCTCCCGAATTCTTCGGGCATCTTCCTTGGCGACAAGCCGCGCTACGACCTGGTGCGGCCCGGCTATGCGCTCTATGGCGGCAACCCGACGCCGGGCCGGGACAATCCTATGAAGCCGGTCGTGGGCCTGGAGGCCCGCATCGTGCAGCTGCGCTGGGTCGAGGCGGATCACACGGTGGGCTACAATGGGCGATGGCTGGCCTTGGAGAAGCGCCGGATCGCCACCCTCTCCGTCGGCTATGCGGACGGCTACCCGCGTTCCGCGAGCGCACGCGGCAGGAGCG
The DNA here is from genome assembly GCF_003347665.1 of Microvirga calopogonii. Classification (GTDB taxonomy): domain Bacteria; phylum Pseudomonadota; class Alphaproteobacteria; order Rhizobiales; family Beijerinckiaceae; genus Microvirga; species Microvirga calopogonii. The sequence continues at coordinate 135,606 of NZ_QDGA01000003.1, read as the reverse complement.
GCGATGACCTGCTCGCCGGCATGACCCTGGTGGCGGGTCACCCCTGCCCCTTCGCCGGCAACGTCTCCATGGATCTGATCACCATCGACGTCACAAGCGTGCTGGAGAACCAGGTTCAGCGCGGCGACACCGTCACCCTCATCGGCGGCGACTTGACCATCGACGAGGTCGGCCGCCGCGCAGGCACCATCGGCTACGAAATCCTGACCAATCTCGGCGCACGCTATGCCCGGGCCTATCGCGGGGGACAGGGCTGATGGCCAAGCGTCACCCCTCTTTCGTGTGCCAGGAATGCGGCGCGGTCTATAACCGCTGGAAAGGCAAGTGCGAGGCCTGCGGCGGCTGGAACACCATCGCCGAGGAGGCCGGTTCCGCCAGCCCCATGGCGGGGCCCGTCGCCACGCGTCCGTCCCGCGCCAAAGGCCGCATCTTTCCGCTTGAAGGCCTCTCCGGCGAGACCAAGGAAGCCCCGCGCACGCCTTCGGGTATCGCGGAACTCGACCGGGTCACGGGCGGCGGATTCGTGCACGGCTCGATCATCCTGCTCGGCGGCGATCCCGGCATCGGCAAGTCCACCCTTCTCATGCAGGCCTCCGCCGCCCTCGCCAATCGGGGCGAGCGCGTCGCCTACATTTCGGGCGAAGAGGCGGTGGCGCAGGTGCGCCTGCGGGCCGAACGCCTCGGCCTCGGCCAAGCCCCCGTCGAGCTCGCCTCCGAGACGAATGTCGAGGACATCATCGCTACCTTGAGCCAGGGCCGCCCGCCGGCGCTTGCGATCATCGACTCGATCCAGACCATGTGGACCGAGACGGTGGAATCCGCGCCGGGTACCGTCACCCAGGTGCGCGGCTCGGCCCAGGCGCTGATCCGCTTCGCCAAGACCACGGGCACCGCCGTGATCCTGGTCGGCCACGTGACGAAGGACGGGCAGATCGCCGGCCCCCGGGTCGTCGAGCACATGGTCGATGCCGTGGTCTCCTTCGAGGGCGATACGGGCCACCACTTCCGGATCCTGCGCGCGGTCAAGAACCGCTTTGGACCCACCGACGAGATCGGCGTGTTCGAGATGTCGGACCAGGGCCTGCGCGAGGTCTCCAACCCATCCGAACTGTTCCTCGCCGGGCGCGACATGGCCACGCCTGGAACGGCCGTCTTCGCCGGCATGGAAGGCACGCGCCCGCTTCTCGTCGAGATCCAGGCCCTCGTGGCTCCGACGTCCCTCGGCACGCCGCGCCGGGCCGTCGTCGGCTGGGATCAGAACCGCCTGTCGATGGTGCTCGCCGTGCTGGAGGCCCATGGCGGACTGAAACTCGGCATGCACGACGTCTATCTCAACGTCGCAGGTGGCCTGCGCATCACCGAGCCTGCAGCGGATCTTGCGGCAGCGGCCGCCCTGATCTCTTCGCTTTCGGGCAATCCGCTGCCGCCCGATTCCGTCTATTTCGGAGAGATGGGCTTGTCCGGCGCGATCCGCCCCGTGGCGCAGGAACAGGCCCGCCTGAAGGAGGCGGCGAAACTCGGCTTTTCGAGCGCGATCGCTCCGGCACCGCGTGTGGATAAATCCAACAAGGAGAAGCTGCCGCTGGCGGCCTCATCCATTGGCCATATCACTGATCTCGTTGCAGGAATCGCAGCGCGTCGGCGCAAGGCTGGGTAGAGAATGCATGCCGTTTCGTTATGATGAAATCCTGCTTGACAGTTCAATGTTACTATATATCGTATCATTGGTGCTCAGCCGGTATCTTAAGTCTCAGAACCGGACAAGCCTTAAATCTGTAGGGGGAAAGATGGCGAAGAACCTTTCAAACGCTCCAATTCCTGAACTCGACAGCCCCAGCCTTGCCAGGAAAGGCAGCTTCGACATTACCGAGGTTACGGGCCCTACCCTTTCCAGGAAGGGAAGCTTTGACATTACCGAGTTCGACAGCCCCACTCTCTCAAGAAAAGGCAGTTTCGACATCACGGAACTCACCAGTCCCAGCCTTGCAAGAAAGGGGAGCTTCGACATCACCGAAGTGAATTCCTACGGGCACGATACGAAGCTCGAGACCTATTTTAAGGCCGACGATCTGATCTTTATCTGAGGAATTCCCTTCAGCCCGGCATCCACCGACCGGGCTGAGGTCCCTTGGTACCACGGCCGCTTTCCCCTGATTCTCGCTGTGCCAGAGGTTCAAGCGGATTAAAGCTCGTCATTAACAACATTCCCTCCGAAGCCGGACAAAAACCCAAGGCTAGAAAGCGGACGCCTCTAGCGTTCCAAAGCATTGATCGGACACGTCACGGACTTTGTCGCAAATTATTCCGTGCGTCATCGCAAAGCATCATAGTCGAACATGCATCTTGGCATACGACTAGACCATTTGTCCGCATTGACACTTTAGAGGAACTTCGTGACAGTTCCGCAGAACTAATAACCCGTTCGAGATACCTCCGAGGAGGTACAATTTCAAAGAGCCTTGAGAGGAACACATGGCCACAATCGATATTCTGTCCACCATCAGCATTGGGGAAAACCCGAAAGCGGGCGACCTGGTCGCCACCCTCAAAGTCAATGGCGGCGCAACGGGCGAAACCTTTCACTTCCAGCTGGCGGATTACTTTTCGGAACGCTTTGTGATCGAAGGCAGTGAATTGCGCGTGAAGACGCCAAGCCTCTTTGATTTCGAGAGCGGTCTGACGTCTTTCAATCTCGCGATCAGCGCGACGAGCGAGGGCGGATCGACCCCGGTCGATCCGGCATCGGTCACAGTTAAGGTCACAAACGTCAATGAAGCCCCGACTGACCTCGCTCTCGGGGGGATTGTGGCACCGGCGGTCGCAGAAAATGCTAAAGCGGGCACTGAAGTTGGTGCCCTGATGGCTCTTGATCCTGATGCGAACGAGACTTTCACGTTCAGCCTGACGGATAACGCTGGCGGACGCTTCCAGATCGTCGACAACAAACTTGTCGTGGCTGACGGCGCAAAGTTCGACTACGAGACGGCTTCTTCGCTTAGGGTTACGGTCAAGGTGACGGATGCGGGCGGCCTGAGCTTTGAGAAGACGCTGTCGATCGGCGTAACCGACGTCAGCGAGGTCGATGGTTCGGCGCGCAACGAAAAGCTCCGCGGAACCGAGAACGCCGACATCATCAACGGCGGCGCCGGGAATGACTGGATCTGGGGCAACGGCGGCAACGACACCATCAACGGCGGAAGCGGAAAAGACATCCTCTTCGGCGGTGCCGGGGCTGACACCTTCGTGTTCGACACACCCTTCAAGAAGGGGCATTTCGACCAGATCAGAGACTTCAAGTCCGGAGAGGACAAGATCCTTTTCGACCTGGATGCACTGAAATCGTTCAAGGTCAAAGCCTCTAAAAGCGATCTTTTCGGCCTCGCCAAGAAGGGCAAGCCGGATAAGATGTCGTCGGTCGGGCTCGACAAGGTCTTCAAGGAAGGCAAGCTGGAGAAGAAGTTCTTCACCGTCGGAACCACGTCCAAGGACGGCAACGACTATGTCGTCTACAACAAGAAGAACGGCACCGTTTACCTCGACGTGGACGGATCCGGCGGCGCCAAGCCCATCGAGATCCTCAAGGTGAAGCCCGGCGCAGCGCTGTCCTTCAACGACTTCCTGTTCATCTGAAGACCGACATCACTTCTTCTTGAAGCCCCGGCGGTATCCGCCGGGGCTTTTTTGTTGTTCCACAGTGCTGCAACGGCGCCTCCAAGGCTTGACGAATGGGATCGGCGCCCCACCCGTTATGGCAAGCCTATCGTGCGCGCCATGGAACCCGGCGCGTTGACATAATCCCGTTCCAGGAATCGCACCGTGACAGACCAGAACCTCCAAGTGCTCCTCGCTTCGCGCCCGGTCGGTCGCCCCTCGCCCGACAACTTCGAGTTCGTGGAGAAACCGATCCCGAGGCCGAGCGACGGGCAGGTGCTGCTCAGGATCCGGTATCTCTCGCTCGATCCTTACATGCGAGGCCGCATGAGTGCTGCGAAATCCTACGCTGCGGCCGTCGAGATCGGGCAGGTCATGGAGGGCGGTACCGTGGCCGAGGTGCTCGAGAGCAACCACCCGGACTACACTGCGGGCGAGATCGTTCTCTCATATTCGGGCTGGCAGTCCTACGCCTTGTCGGACGGGTCCGACCTGCGCAAGCTCGATCCGCAGCAGGCGCCTGTCACGACCGCATTGGGCGTGCTCGGGATGCCAGGCTTCACCGCCTATGCCGGGTTGCTCACTCTAGGACAGCCAAAGCCGGGGGAGACCGTGGTCGTGGCGGCGGCCAGCGGTCCTGTCGGGGCGACGGTGGGGCAACTAGCTCGCATCAAAGGGGCACGAGCGGTCGGAATCGCCGGAGGACCCGAGAAATGCGCGCTGGTTCGAGACGTTTTCGGTTTCGATGTCGCCCTTGACCATCACTCGCCCTCTTTCGCGGAGGATCTGCAAGCCGCCTGTCCGGATGGGATTGACATCTATTTCGAAAATGTCGGCGGAAAAGTCTGGGATGCCGTTTTCCCGTTACTGAATACCTTTGCCCGCATTCCGGTCTGCGGCCTCGTGGCGCAATACAACAGCACCGGCCCCTTCGAAGGCCCGGACAGGCTGCCCATTCTCATGCGCGACGTGCTCACCAAGAGCCTGACCATACGCGGCTTCATTCAGCGCGAGTTCCATGCTCAGCGCCCTGCCTTTTACCGGGAGATGGCGCAATGGATCGCCGAGGGGCGCATCAGGTACCAGGAAGACATCGTCGATGGCCTTGAGTCTGCACCGGAAGCCTTCATCGGGATGTTGGAAGGTAGGAATTTCGGCAAGTTGATCGTGCAGGTTTCCTAGGCGATCGTCTGAAAGGCCACTCTCCCGCCGCCTTCGCACAGCCTGCTGCCGTTCCAAGGGTGACGAAAGCCATTGTTAACGCTATAGAGCCAGGCTCGAAACCCGCGAAGGCGGCTCCATTCCTGTCATATTGCGTAGGCTCGGCCCATGCCCGTTTCCGTACTGGATCTCGTCGTCATCGGTATCGTCCTGATCTCGGCTCTTCTCGCCGCCGTTCGCGGCTTCACCCGCGAGGTGCTCGCCATCGTGGCCTGGGTCGTGGCGGCCGCCGCGGCCTGGTACCTGCATCCGACGGCCCTTCCGATCGCGCAGCAATATATCCACAGCAACACGGTGGCGCTCGTTGCGGCCATCGGCGGCATCTTCATCGTGACCCTGATCATCGTGTCGATCATCACGGTGCAGATCTCCGACCTGATCCTCGATTCCCGCATCGGCGCCCTCGACCGTACCCTCGGGCTCTTCTTCGGTGCCGCGCGCGGCTTCCTGATCTGCGTGATCGGCTGGGCGTTCCTGGGTTGGCTGGTCCAGGGCAAGGAACCTGTGTGGGCAGCGGATTCCAAGACTCGCCCCGCCATGGAGAATGCCCGGGACAGCATCATCGCGATGCTGCCTGAGAATGCCGAGGCCATGATCCAGCGCCTGCGCAACAAGGAAGCGCCGGCGGAGACCGAGCCGGCCGAGCCGGACCCGCAGCGCCCGGCAGCCCCGGCGGCACCTGCAGCCCCGCAGCCGCCCCAGCGGCGGAGCTGAGCCGTTCGCGCACCGTGTGGAACGTACTTCCAGTTTAGTGCGTAAGTCCAAGTAGCGCCTGGGGAAACCGGCAGCGGGTGCAACAGTGCAAACACACTTTTGCATCCGATCGGGCATCACGTTTCCGCCAGCGTCAGAATAGGCATTGGCGTTTAGTCGAATGCCGACTACATAAGGGCGGCGCCGGTGGGGGCGCGAATCCCAAAGGTACGAACATGTCTGCTTTGTCTGAGACGTGGCAGGTCACCCCGAAGCAGGTGAACCTGGACCTCGATGGCGATACCCTGCGCGAAGAATGCGGTGTCTTCGGCATCTACGGGCACCCGGATGCCGCCGCCATCACCGCGCTGGGACTCCACGCTCTGCAGCATCGCGGGCAGGAGGCGGCAGGCATCGTCTCCTACGACGGATCGGTCTTCCATTCGGAGCGTAAGCTCGGCCTGGTGGGCGACAACTTCTCCGACCGCGCGACCATCGAACGCCTCGAAGGCCTTTCCGCCATCGGCCATACCCGCTACTCGACCACGGGCGAGACCGTCCTGCGCAACGTGCAGCCCCTCTTCGCAGAGCTGGACGGCGGCGGCTTCGCGGTGGCTCATAACGGCAATCTGACCAACGGCCTCACGCTTCGCCGCAACCTCATCCGCGACGGCGCCATCTGCCAGTCCACCACGGACACGGAGGTGATCGTCCACCTCGTCGCCCGCAGCCGCAAGGACCGGGTCATCGACCGCTTCGTCGAGGCCATCCAGAAGCTCGAGGGCGCCTACGCCCTGGTGGCGCTCACCAACAAGAAGCTGATCGGCGCCCGCGACCCGCTGGGAATCCGCCCGCTCGTGCTGGGCGAGCTGGACGGCCGCTACATCCTCGCCTCGGAGACCTGCGCGCTCGACATCATCGGGGCCCGCTTCGTCCGCGACATCGAGAACGGCGAATGCGTGGTGATCTCGGACGAGGGCATCGAATCCTTCCGTTTCGTACCCGAGCAGCCCGCCCGCCCGGACATCTTCGAATACATCTATTTCGCCCGTCCCGATTCCGTCGTGAACGGCCGCAGCGTTTACGACGTTCGCAAGGGCATGGGCCGCGAGCTCGCCCTGGAATCCCCGGCTGACGCAGATGTGGTGATCCCGGTGCCCGATTCCGGCGTGCCGGCGGCTCTGGGCTACGCCCAGACCTGCGGCCTGCCCTACGAACTCGGCATCATCCGCAACCACTACGTGGGCCGCACCTTCATCCAGCCGACCCAGTCGGTGCGCGAGCTCGGCGTGCGCATGAAGCACTCCGCCAACCGTTCGGCGATTGCCGGCAAGCGGATCGTGCTCGTGGACGACAGCCTCGTGCGCGGCACGACCTCCGTGAAGATCGTGCGCATGATGCGCGAGGCCGGCGCCAAGGAGGTCCATTTCCGCATCTCGAGCCCGCCGATCACGCATCCCGACTTCTACGGCATCGACACGCCGGAGAAGGAGAAGCTGCTCGCCGCCACCCACGACCTGGAGCAGATGCGCCAGTATATCGGGGCAGATTCGCTCGCCTTCCTGTCCATCGAGGGCGTCTATCGCGCCATGGGCGAGAAGGGCCGCAACCCGGCGCAGCCGCAGTTCACCGACCATTGCTTCACGGGCGATTACCCGACGCCGCTGACGGATCTCGCCGTCGCGACCCCGCGCCGCCTCGCCGTTCTCGCCGAAGCCGACTGAGCATTCCCATGGACAAGCCCCTCCACAACCGCGTCGCGGTCGTCACCGGCGCTTCGCGCGGCATCGGCCGCGCGGCGGCCCTCGCCCTTGCCGAAGCCGGCGCACACGTGATCGCGCTTGCCCGGACCCAGGGAGCGCTCGAATCCCTCGACGACGAGATCCGCGCCAAGGGAGCCTCGGCCACCCTCGTGCCGGTGAACCTGAAGGACTTCGACGCGCTCGACCGGCTGGGCGCTGCGATCCACGAGCGCTGGGGCAAGCTCGACATCCTGCTCGGCAATGCAGGCCAGCTCGGAGAGCTTGCGCCGATTACCCATATCGACCAGCCTGTCTGGGACGAGGTGATGGCGGTCAATGTGACGGCCAATTATCGCCTCATCCGCTCCCTCGATCCGCTGCTGCGCGCCTCGGATGCGGGCCGCGCGATTTTCATCACGTCCGGAGCCGCCCACAAGCACAAGGCTTACTGGGGGGTCTATTCGGTGTCGAAAGCTGCCCTCGAGGCCTTGGTGCGCACCTATGCCGCCGAGACGGCGACGACCCCGGTCAGGGCCATGCTGCTCAATCCGGGCCCGCTGCGCACCGCCATGCGCCGCACGGCGATGCCCGGCGAGGATCCTCTGACCCTGAAGACGCCGGAAGACCTCGCCCCTCACATCGTGAAGCTTGCTCTTCCTGCCTGGAGCGAGACCGGCAAGATCTACGACTTCACCCAGGACGGAAAGGTCATCGAGCCGCAGATGCCGGCTTGAGGCGTTTCGTCTGCTGTGAATTCCGGGCACGCCTCTTTCCTGGATACATGCACCACGTCATCACCGGCCCTGTGCCGGTGATCTCGCTTCCGTACAGCGCCAGGCCTTTCGGCATCGAGATGACGGAGCATGCGCTTGGCCATGACATGCGGGGTGTCGTCCTCGACGACAACAGCTGATCAGAACATGTCTTGAGCAGAATGCACGCCAGCATGCGTCATTAACCCTGCTGCCCAATAGGCATCCCTTCTCGTTCGTCCTTCGTTGACTTGCCGAGGCGATGTCTCATTTTACCGAGCGGGACAAGGTCCCGAAATCCTTGGCGGATTGGGGCTCATTTGAATGATGCCGATCCAAAGGCATGATGCCGCCCCGCCATACCGGTAAGAGGCCGGATCATCTTCCCGATCTCAGTTTCCGGCAAGCATCCCTTACGCGCGATGGCATCGAAGCGGCGGGCGATCTGCAAAGGCTCATCATGCTCACCGTCTACGATTGCATCGTCTCCCAGCACGATCTCCGGCTCGTTGCCCTTGCGGCGCTTGTCTGCGCGCTGGCTTCTCTGACGGGGATCAACCTGCTCAACCACGCGCGACGTACGGAAAGTCGCAGCCGGCTCGCATGGCTCGCCATCGCGGCCGCCTCTACCGGATTCGGCATCTGGGCCACGCATTTCATCGCGATGCTGGCCTTCTCCCCATCCCTGCCGACGGCATACAACGTCACGCTGACAATCGTGTCCCTGGTAGCCGCCGTGATCCTCACCGGCATTGGCCTCGGCACCGCTCTGCTGTCCGGACTTTCTTCGGCACCCTGGATCGGCGGCGCCATCGTCGGCGGCGGCATCGCCGTAATGCATTATACCGGCATGGCTGCCTTCGAGGTCGCCGGCATCATGGCGTGGGATTCTGCACTGGTGGCCGCCTCGATCCTGCTGGGCGCTCTTCTGGGCGCTGCGGCTCTCGCGACCGCGCTCAACCGTTCGTCTCGAAAGGTAACTATCCTCGGCGCGCTGCTGCTCACGCTCGCGATCTGCAGCCATCATTTCACCGCCATGGGGGCGGTCAGTATCACGCCCGATCCGAGCATCCCGCTCTCGCCCTCCTCCATCCAAACCGAATGGCTCGCCAGCGGCGTGGCGTTCGTCAGTCTCTCGATACTGCTGCTCGCCGTCCTCGCGCTGAGCCTCGACATCCGGGAGCGCCGCCGTGCCTCCCTGGAGATGCAGCGGATGCGCGACCTCACGGACGCCGCGGTCGAGGGTCTCGTCCTCTGCGACGGGGATTCCATCGTGACGGTCAACCAGAGCTTCGCGCGCCTGACCGGCCTGACATCCGAGCAGATTGCCGGCCAGTCCCTCGCCGATTGGGTGCCCGACAGCGCCAAGCGGGACAAGCTGTTCGGGTGGCCGGGGCAAGCCGTCGAAACCGATCTGCGGAATGCGGACGGCACCCTCCTCCCCGTCGAGCTGATCTCCCGTCAGATCATCTACAACGGCGCTCCGCACAACGTGGTCGCCTTCCGCGACCTCCGCGATCGCCGGAACGCGGAAGCGCGGATCCGTTATCTCGCTCATCACGATGCACTCACCGGCCTCGACAATCGCGCGAGTTTCGATCTCCGCCTTGACCGCGAGATCCGCCTGCATCGGAGAACCAAACGGCAGATGGCGCTGTTGTGCCTCGACCTCGACGGCTTCAAAGATGTCAACGACCTCTACGGCCATGCCACCGGCGACCGGGTACTTCAGGACATCGCGAAGCATCTCTCCTCGGTCCTCCTGGACGGACAGATGTTCGCGCGTCTCGGCGGTGACGAGTTCGCCATCATCGCGCCTCACGTGACCGATCCCGCCCAGGCGGGCCAGCTCGCCGACAGGCTCCTCAAAAGCCTCAAGTGGGACGAGGAGGGCGTTCCGGCGGGGCTCCTCTCGGTCAGCGTCGGCATCGCACTCTATCCCGCCGACGGAAAGGACCGTACAGAGCTGCTCTCCAGCGCCGACGCGGCCCTCTACCGCGCAAAGACGGAGGGCAAAGGCACCTATCGGTTCTTCGAGGCGTCCATGGGAGCCCAGATCCGGGAACGCCGCAGCATCGAACACGACCTGCGCGGCGCCATCGCCAATAACGAACTGAGTCTCGCTTATCAGCCGCAGGCGCAGGTCGATACGGGCGAGGTGAACGGGTTCGAGGTCCTGCTGCGCTGGAACCACCCGACGCGCGGCAGTGTCTCGCCCGCCGTCTTCATTCCGATCGCTGAAGAGAGTGGGCTCATCCTGAAGATCGGCGAATGGGTGATGCGGGAGGCCTGCCGGGAGGCCGCGAGCTGGCGACGGCCGCTGACCGTCGCGGTGAATGTCTCGGCGTTGCAACTCACCAGCGACGGCTTCGTGGAATTCGTCCAGGCCACCTTGAATCAGACGAATCTGCCGGCGAAACGGCTCGAGATCGAAATTACCGAGACGGCGCTGATCCGCGACCCCAACCGCGCGCTCCTCTCGCTCCAGAGACTGAAGGAGATCGGCGTCAACATCGCCATGGACGATTTCGGTACGGGCTATTCCTCGCTCTCGAACCTGCGCGCCTTCCCGTTCGACAAGATTAAGATCGACCGCTCCTTCATCCAGGCGGTTCATGCGAATCCTCAGGCGGCCGCCATCGTGCGCGCCGTACTCGGGCTCGGGAGGGGCTTGGGGCTTCCCGTCATCGCCGAAGGTGTCGAGACATCCGAGGAACTGCGGTTCCTCGGTCTCGAAGGCTGCGCGGAAGCACAGGGCTACCTGTTCGGCCGCCCGGCGCCGATCATGGAATTCATGCAGTTGATCTCTGACAACCTCATGGAGCCGCCGAGGCCCCTCATGCGCGCGGTCGGAGACTAGCGCATCGTGCGAACCCAGAGGGCCGCACGATGCGCCAGCTCAGGGAGTTGACCATCGGATTGGATCCCAAAAGTGGACCCACTTTTGGGTCCGATGCTCCAAGCCGTCGCGGCGCGTTCTGGCCGGGAGAGGTCGTTCCCGGCCAGGACATTGCGGAGAAACACAGGCGACCTTCCTGGCGATGACCGCCGGATGTCGCAACGGCTTACAGTGTCGGATTATTCAGCAGCGACGCGGTAGTCGCCCTCGTCGTTGGCCGCCGGTGCGGCCTCTTCGCTGCGCCTCTGCGTGCGACGCGGGGCAGTTCCTTCACGCAGGAGCATGTCCTTGTCGGTGCGCGCCGCCTTGTCCTCACGCAGTTCACGCTTCGAGCGGCGAAGCTGCTTGGCCGTCTTCTGCAGCGCAGCCCGGAAGGCGGCGTAGAGATCCTTGTTCTTGGCTTCGCCCGTCATCATCTTGAGGGCGCCCATCTGCATGTTTACCGTGCAGCGATAGGTGATGCCTTCCCGCGTGACGTAGACCGATGCCGCACTCAAGTGGCCGAAATATTTGCCGGCGACCTGATTGATGTTGGTCTTCGCGTATTCGGGAAATATATCGCCCAGATCGACTGCCGAGCTTTGCACCAGGATATTGGGTTCGGTGCTGTCAGGTTTCATTCGCTCCTCCGTTGGTGAAGGTTCGATGACTAACGGCGGGCCTTCGAGAAAGTTTCGACTTCGAGGAAACAAATCAGCCCCTACCAAAGTTGTGTTCTCTTTATGGTCTGCGAGAGCGCGGCGTTTGTTCTCCCACGTCGACGACCGCCACGTTGACATCCTGCCGCTGATTGTTCCTGAGAATCGTGAGGGACACCGTGTTCCCCACGCCGGTGCGCTCCAACCGGTCCGTCAGATCAGACAGGTGCCGCACGGGATCATCCCCCACACCGACGATCACGTCGCCGATGACGCCAGCACGGAGATCGACGCCGCGCAATCCGGCCCGTTCGGCGGGCGAGCCCGGCACGACCTCCGCCACGATCACGCCGTTCACGCCGAGTTGAGCCGCGAGCGTCTCGTCCCCCGCCAGGATCCCGATGCCCGGCGTCGGCACGCGACCGCTGCGGATCAGCTCCGGCACCACGCGGTTGACCACGTCGACGGGAATGGCGAAGCCGATGCCCGCATTGGTGCCGGACGGCGAGAAGATCGCCGTATTGACGCCGATGAGGCGACCTGCGGAATCGAGCAGCGGGCCGCCCGAATTGCCTGGATTGATCGCCGCGTCGGTCTGGATCACGTCCGCGACCTCGCGTCCGCCGCTCGTGGGCAGACGGCGCTTGAGCGCGCTGATGATGCCGGTCGTGAGGGACTGGTCGAGTCCGAACGGGTTGCCGATGGCATAGGCGGTCTGTCCGACTTTGAGATCGGCCGATCTTCCAACAGCGACGGGCGCCGGCAATCCCCCTTGGCGCTGAACCCGCAGCACGGCGAGATCGTAGTTCGGCGCCCGGCCGACCACATCCGCGGGCAGCACCTCGCCGGATGCGAGCCGCACCACGAAGGACGCGCCGTTCTCGACCACGTGGTGGTTCGTGACCACGTGGCCCGCGGCATCCCAGATGAACCCGGTACCCGATCCCGCCGGCTGCCCTCCCGCGGGGCCACGCCCGGACAAGGCGACCACCTGGACCACGGAGGGCGCAACGGTCTCGAAAACGCGGATTGTCGATTGCTCGTACTCGGACAGATCCCCGCGCGCCGCGACAGGACGCGGCTCCCTGGCCGAAAACAAGTAGCCCGTCACGTAAGGCTGGAGCACGAAGATCGCGAGCAGCGCCGCGATCACCAGCATGACGACTCGTGTTGCCCGGTCCTGCATCGTTCTTCCCTTCGTTCGCTCAGTCTCACAACGGACACGCTTGCTCGAAGTTCGGCCTGAGCAGGAACGATCAGCTGAGACTACGTGCTCGAACAAATTTCTCCCGCAAACGTTCGCTCTCACAACTTGCTCGCAGGAGAAACTTGATGTCACGCAGCCTCGTGGTTGCCGGCCTCATGGCCGCTATCAGCCTTCCCGCCCTCGCTCAGCAGCAGAACCAGGCCATCACGCAGCCCACCACGCCGCAGCCCGCCGAAACACAGGTGAATCCGGCTCTCGGCCAGAACGCCCAGCAGCGCCAGCAGCGCACGCAGCAAGGTGGCGCCCCGCAGGACACGCAGTCCCCCATGCGCCAGGGACAGGCCAGCGCGCCGGCCGCCATGGGCCAGCAGCAATCGCAGGTCGACCGGCAATATGTCGAGCAGATGCTGAGACTGAGCACCGTGTCGCTGCAGCAGTCGAACTTTGCACACAGCAAGGCTCAGAATCCGCGCGTCAAGCAGTTCGCGAATTTCGAGATCGCCGAGCAGAACCTGCTCACCGACATCATGCGTTCCTTCGCCGATCCGAGCGCCACCGCCTCCACCACGCAGGGCGCACGGCAATCCGCTGCGACAGCCCCCGAGCTACCGCAGAAGGACGCGCAGGCCATGGAGCGCCTGTCGAAGGCCCAGCCGGGCCCGGCTTTCGACAAGGATTACGTCGCGATGCAGATCGAGGGACATCAGGAGCTGCTGAAGCTTCAGGAGAGCCATCTCCAACAGGCCTCCGGCAATCGTGAGATGACGAACTTGGCCAAGCTCGCGCGCGGTCAGATCAACGAGCATCTGGCGCTGCTGCAGGACATGCAGAAAGAGCTCGGCCAATAAGGACGTTCGGTCCCGTTTCTTCGATGATGCGGGGCCGGAACACCCGTCCTGGACGGGACGTTGCCTCCTGGAAATGAAGGCCAGCAAGGCCTGACCGAAACCCAAGAAGAGGAATAGCCCATGGCACAGGACAAGCGTGGCCGTCTGCCGGAGCCGCCAGTGGATGAGGTGCTGAACGAGGTCGCCCAGGAAGAGACCGGCGATGATTTCGTTGCAGGCCCGACCCAGCGCAACGATGTCGGCAACACCAAGCGCGCCGCTGCGAAAGCCACAGGCATCATGGGTGCGTCCAAGAAGCTCGATCCCGATCTCGATATCGATCACGTGGACGACAACCGCCCGACGAGCGGTTCAAAGGCCGGCCTTCATTCCTTCAAGGAAGTGCCCGAGGAGGAAGACGACGATGCGGGCTTCCAGCTGTCGAACGAGGAGATCGCCGAGGGCGTGAACACGACTGCCGCCAAGAGTCCGGCTCCTCGGGCAGCACAGACCGAAGGCACGACGGGCCCGACCGGCATGAGCGGCGGCGCTGCTTCCCGCGCCCGCGTCCCGGCGCCCGGCAATGCGGTGGATGTGCCGAAAGGTACTTTGGTGCGTGGTCATCCCACGGCGAGCCAGTCGGGTGGACGCTCGACATCCTCCACCGGCGACGAGAAGCCCCCCAAACGCTCAGCCCGAGCCCATAGCGGCCAGCAGCAGCGCCCATTATCCAAAGGTGGCTCGGAAGAGCGGTAAGACCGGCAAGGCACGTCATCCCGGGGCTGCGCAGCAGAACCCGGGATCGCTTTCAGAATACAGCGCCGCAAGCCCTCTCCTTCTTGTGGAAGGGATAGTCGAACACAACACACCCGTCCGACGATCCCGGATCGGCTGCGCCGCCCGGGATGACAATGGAGAGGATGACCTCACTGCATAGCTTGCTCTCTCCCGCCGCATACCTGACCCAACAGAAGGCGGAGTGACAGCGGCCCTCCTCCCGCTTTATGGAATGTTCAGCCAAATCGGCAATGACGACATAAATCGGTCGAGGAAATGCTCATGGATAGAAGAAAAGTTCTCAAGGGTGCGGGCCTTGCGGCTGCGGCGGGTGCTGTCGCTTCTCCGGCTATCGCGCAGGCGCAGCCCGAAGTTCGCTGGCGCATGACCTCGGCTTACCCGAAGAGCCTCGACACCCTCTTCGGCGCCGGCGAGATGATCTCCAAGCGCGTGGCTCAGGCCACCGACAACAAGTTCCAGATCCAGGTTTTCGCCGCAGGCGAGATCGTCGGTGCGCTTCAGAGCCTCGATGCCACGCAGAACGGCACGGTCGAGTGCTCCTACACTCTGTCGAGCTTCTTCATCGGCAAGGACCCGACCTTCATGTTCGAGACCTCGGTGCCGTGGGGCATGAACGTGCGCCAGCATAACGCCTGGATGTACTATGGCGGCGGCCTCGATCTCGTCCGCGAGTTCATGAAGGACTACAATATCTACCCGATCCCGGCGGGCCAGACCGGCGCGCAGATGGGCGGCTGGTTCCGCAAGGAGATCAAATCCATCGCCGACCTGCAGGGCCTCAAGATGCGCATCGCCGGCATGGGCGGCCAGATCATGCAGAAACTCGGCGTGGTGCCCCAGGTCCTCGCTGCCGGCGACATCTACCCGGCCCTGGAGCGTGGCACCCTCGACGCGGTCGAGTTCTCCGGCCCACACGACGACGAGAAGCTCGGCTTCGTGAAAGTTGCCCAGTACTACTATTATCCGGGCTTCTGGGAAGGCGGCGCCCAGCCCTCGCTTTACGTGAACATGAACAAGTGGAACGAGCTTCCTGCCAACTACAAGGCCATCCTCGAAGCGGCCTGTGCGGAAGCCAACGCCATGTGCGTGGCCAAGTACGACGCCCAGAACGCCGATGCGATCCGCCGCCTCGTCGGCCAAGGCGTCCAGCTTCGCCCATTCCCGCGCGACGTGATGGAGCAGAGCTATAAGGAAGCCTACAAGCTCTACAACGAGATCGCCGCCTCCAACCCCAAGTTCAAGAAGGTGTACGATTCCTGGAGCACCTTCCGTGACAAGGAACTGACCTGGTTCCGCATCGCCGAGCTGCCCTTCGACTATTTCGTCAACCAGCAGCAGGGCCAGCCCCGCTAAGGATCCTGGAAGCGGCGCCGCAAGGCGCCGTTTTCGTTTACAGTAGCCGAATGAAGGATCGAAGCTTGGCCTGATGCGTTGCCTCCTCAACGGGAATTCCACTCGAACGATGGAGACATGCCATGACGGACAAGAACCGCCAGAAGGACACACCGAAGGACAAGCCCAAGCGCAAGGAGGACAAGTCTTCCGAAAACGGCAAGAAGCACCAGGACGAATTGCTCGATGAAGGCGTGGAGGAGACCTTTCCCGCCAGCGATCCGGTATCAGTGAGAATCACGAAATAGTGCGAACGTGAGACAAAGCCCCGGGCCATGCGGTCGGGGCATTGCGCGTTTCAATTCCGGCTTGCCACAGCAACGCCGAGAGCAGCCAAGGCCATGCCTGCGAGCTGAATCGGGCTCAAGGTCTCGCCGAAAAGAGCAAAGGCCATCAGGGCCGCGACCGGCGGCACGAGGTAGAGCAGAGTTGCAACGCCGACGACGGCTCCCTGACGGATGAGGAAGAGGAGCAGTCCAATGGCCCCGATGGACAGCCCCAGCACGGCCCATGCCAGAGCCCCGAGAAGCGGCAGGGTCAGCTCCATATGGCCTTGCTCCGTCAGGAGCATGAGAGGCAAAGTGATGGCTGCCGCCCCAATATACTGGATGGCCGCGTTGACCCGCAGATCAAGGTTGCTGCCGGTGCGCTTCTGCCAGATCGTGCCGAAGGTGATGGAGAGCATTCCGAGGATGCAGATGCCGAGCGACAAGGCCGGCACGCCGCCCGCTCCCAGCTTCGGCGCCACCACAAGGGCCGCGCCCATGAAGCCGATGCCGATCCCGGTCCACCGTCTCGCAGAAACCTGCTCGCCCAGGAGGGGCCCGGCAAGAAGCCCGGTGGCCAGGGGCTGAAGCCCGGCCACGAGGGCCGAGATCCCGGCAGGCAGCCCATGCTTCACCGACCAGAAGACCCCGCCGAGATAGAGCCCGTGCAGGAGAACGCCGGCGATAAGGCTGTTGCGCCAATCGTACCACTTTCGAGGCCAGGGCACCCGCGCGACGGCAACGATGATACCGAGGACGATAGTCGCCAGCACATAGCGGACGAACAGGAAGGTCAGCGGCTCGGCGTAGGGCGCCACGAACCGGGCCACGATGAACCCCGTCGCCCAGATGAGCACGAAGAGTGGCGGCGCGAGGCGAGCGAAGGGAGTCGGGTTCATGGCGGAAATGGGATGAGGCAGACCGATCGTGAGCTTGTAGGCCCGAACCTCGGCCTTTGTCGATCCGTGGCCTCTCATCCAAACGTCGATTTTCACGACGTGTCGATACATGACGGAATGCGGGTGAAGGAATGAAGCGGGTTCACCTCTCCTTGAGGGAGAGGTCGACGCGCGGTAGCGCGGCGGGTGAGGGGTTAAAGATCTATCCGGAAAGTGCTCTCCCCCTCGCTTCGCTCGACCTCTCCCCACCGGGGAGAGGTATGCCAGCGCCATTCACGCATCGGTCCGGCGCCTGCAACCAACACTTTACCCCAGGACAAAGGAAAATCCCTCAAGTCAGACCCGCCTCCCCCTTCCTTGCCCTTGGCTTCTGGCGCACCATCTCCAGCAGCCTGGAGACCTGTCTTTTGAATCGCCTTCGCCTCTCGCTTGAACTCCTGGCCATCGCGTCCACCCGCTTCGTGCTGCACGATTCCTGGGCTATCGCGAGCCACATCGCCCTGTCGGTCCTGACCTCGCTCTTTCCGTTCCTGATCCTCGTCACCGCCTTGGCGAGCCTGTTCGGGACGGGGTCTCTGGCCGACGAAGTGGCGGACATCATCCTCGAGGCCTGGCCGCAGGAGGTCGCCGGGCCGATCGCCCGTGAGGTGCATACGATCCTCACCGGGCGGCGCAGCGACGTACTCACCCTAGGTCTCGTGCTGGCGCTCTATTTCGCGTCGAGTGGGGTGGAGAGCCTCAGGGTCGGACTGAACCGCGCCTACGGGGTCCGTGAGACCCGGCCGTGGTGGCTGACGCGGCTCGAATCCATCGCTTTCGTGATCGCCGGCGCCATGATGCTGCTGGCCCTGGCGTTTCTGGTCGTGCTCGGCCCCTTCGTGTGGCGGATCGTCCTCTCCTGGGTGCCGGCTCTCGAACCTCTCGCCGTTCTGATCGGCTTCCTGCGGATCAGCGTCGCGACCCTGGTGATCGTGACGGGCCTTCTGCTCGCCCACAAGCTCGTGCCGGCCGGACGCCGCCCTTTCCGGAACGTGCTGCCCGGGGTGGGCGTGACGCTGCTCCTCTGGCTTCTCGGTGGCTTCACCTTCAGCTGGTATCTGGAATTCTACCCCGGCGCCTACGCCTCGACTTATGGGGGCCTCGCCACCGCCATGGTAGCCCTGATCTTTCTCTACACGCTTGGAGCCATCTTCCTCTTCGGCGGCGAACTCAACGGCACCATCATTCTCGCCAAGCGCAAGCGCCTCGGCAAGGAGCCGAAGCCGGAAACCATGAGCGACCTGATTCCGCTTCCCTGAATAACCCACCTCAAGCGTTCCGTCAGATAACGGTCGATCCGTCTGATCGCATGCGTGCATCTCCGATCTGACGGGCAAGCTTCACCGCCTCTTCGTCGCTCACATGGACCCGGACCAAGGTCCAGGCGTTCTCCGACTTCCACAACCGGAATGAGATCATAAACCCATCGCCGTCCTTTTGCGCATCCGCATGGGTCGCATCAGGCAGATCATAAGGCCCGAGGC
Source organism: Microvirga calopogonii (assembly GCF_003347665.1). GTDB lineage: Bacteria > Pseudomonadota > Alphaproteobacteria > Rhizobiales > Beijerinckiaceae > Microvirga > Microvirga calopogonii. The sequence goes on along the minus strand of NZ_QDGA01000003.1, from coordinate 117,098 downwards.
CATCGAAGATCAGCTGTCCCACATGTCGCTCCAGTCACAAGCCTCACCGTCAACGGGCAAGGGCCTGACAGGTTCGGAACGGCAGCCGGAGCGATGCGCCCATGCTCCATTCAGAGATTGGGCGCGATCCGCAACTCGAGTCTTGCGGAAGCCGTCGGGCGCGTATCGGGCGCGACGCCGTAACCAAGCCTGACATTCAGATCGGACGTGAAGCGATCCGCACGGGAGCTCAGCCGGGTCCGGCCGATGATCTCCGACAACAGGCCGGTGCCGACGACGCCGTTCATGCTGTCCAGATTCATGCTGGGAGACAGCCGCAGCTGCGTGGTCCACGTCTGGAGAGGGATATCGAACGGAATATCCATGCTGCCGCTGATGGATTGCGTATAGGCATTCTGTACGCTGTCGACGAAACCCGCCGTCGACAGCCCGGCGCTGACCCCGAGGGTCTGCCAGTCGCGCTCCAGGAAAGCCTCCCAGGTCGCTCTGGATGATACAAGGCTGGACTCGCTGCCGCTGCGGACGAGTTCCGTTCCTACGAGGAAGTTGTAGTCCTGGAACGGCTGCAGTTTGGCGCCGACGGCCCGGTCGAAATCGGTCGGGAGGAAGGCCTGCATGTCGGAACGGGACAAGCCGTAGGCCCAGACCTGTGTGCGGCTCAGGCGAGGCGCCGGACGCGCACGTGTCGCACGCTTGGCCGCCAGATGCTCGTCGAGCCAGGATGGGGTGATGTTCCTGCTCCAGATCTCGTCTTCATCGGCGGCGGCATGCGTCGCCATCGCGACCGATGCGAGCAGAAAGCAGACCAATCTGCGAAGGAGAAAAATCATGGAAAGACCAGAATAAAATAAGGATCGGCAATGCGGCGATGCCCGCATTCGAAAGGCCGCTGGTTAGCGCAAGGTTAAATTGGCTTCAAGCATCGGGGGTGCCGCTTTTCCGGTCATGACAAGCGCAGGGGACGTGACGAATTTCGGTCGCGCCTTCAGCCACATGGGCGGGAGTGCTGTCTGTTTCGCCAGCAATTGGCGAAATGACGCAGTGAGTGCTCACGCAAGTGTGATGTTCGAGTTCTTCGCATAGAGGCCCGAATGAAAACGGCCGGGCATGAGCCCGGCCGCCTCGCCAAGCGATGTGGAGCGGGATCAGCTCACGATGCGGTACTTCACGAAGCCTTCCGGCGCATCGCCCATCTTCTCGACCTTGATGCCGGCCGGCTGATACTGGGCGGCGTTCGGACCGGTGGTGAAGGTCATGGTGACGCCGGCGGGCGAGACGAGCGACCAGGAGCCGTCGGCCTTCGGGGCCACTTCCTTCTTCTCGATGATGTAGCGCATGATGGCATCGCGCGTCAGATCCGGCGCCTCGAACACGATGGTCGTTCCGTCGGCACCGGGGAAGTTGCCGCCGCCGCCAGCGCGGTAATTGTTGGTCACCACGATGAACTGCTGATCATCCGTCACGGGCTTGCCGTTATAGGTCAGGTCCTTGATGCGGTGCGCATCGGCATTCACGACCTTGCCGTTGTCGTCGTAGCGCGAGGCCTGCGTCGGGTCGATCTTGTACTGCACGCCCGCGATGACATCGAAGTTGTAGGCCGGGAATTTGGGATTGATGAGTTCCTGCTCCCCGCCCTTGGCCACGTCGATCTGGTTGTAGATGCCTGCCGAGCGCTCCAGCCATTCGCGCACCTGCGCACCGGTGACCTTCACGACGCGGATGGTGTTCGGATAGATGTAGATGTCCGCCATGTCCTTGATGGCGAGCGGGCCCGGCTTGATCTCGGTGAAGTAGTTCGGTCCGCCGCGTCCACCGGCCTTGAAGGGCGCGGCCGCCGAAAGGATCGGCAGATCCTTGAAGGGCGAGGCTTTGAGTTGGTCGGCCACGTACCAGGACTGCGCCTCCGCGACCAGCTTCACCGAGGCGTCGTCCGCCACGAGCGAATAATAGGAGTGGATCGGGACCGCAGTCTTGCCGACGGGCTCGCGCACGTATTTCAGCGTCGAGTCGTGATCGGCCTGAGCGGCGGCGATCACGCCGACCTCCGAATCCACCTTCGCCACGACCTTGCGATCGACGCGGTCGTAGATCGGGCGCGCCTCGGTGCGGAAGTTCGCTACCTTCCAGGCATCGCCGTCCTTGGTGAGTTCAAGGTCGATGAGGCCCAGATGGCTGCCCCAGAATCCGGCCATGACGGCGGGCTTGCCATGGAGCGTGCCGGCTTTCACATCGACACCATCGATGTTGTTGAATTCCTTGCCGCCGGGGAACACGAAATGCTGGTGGCCGGTGAGGATCACGTCGATACCGTCGACCTTCGCGAGATGTAGCGCCGCGTTCTCCTCGCCGCCCTTGCGCTCGCCGCCTGCGATGCCAGAGTGGCAGAGCGCCACGACGATGTCGGCACCGGCCTTCTTCAGATCCGGTACATGCTTGTTGGCCGCATCCACGATGTCGACGGTAGTCACCTTACCGTCGAGATTCGCCTTGTCCCATTGCACGATCTGCGGCGGCACGAAGCCGATCACGCCGACTTTCAGCTTCTGCTTGGCACCGGACTCATCGACCACCTCGCGGTCGAGAACGAGCCAAGGCTTGTAGAGGGTCTGGCCGTCGGCCTTCACCGCATTGGCACAGACAATCGGAAATTTTGCGGCGCCCAGCGAATTCTGCAGAAAATCGAGACCGTAATTGAATTCGTGATTGCCGAGCGTGCCGCAATCGTAATTCAGGGTGTTCATGGCGGCGACGATGGGATGAACGTCGCCCTTCTTCATGCCCTTCCGATAGGACACGTAATCACCGAGCGGGGAGCCCTGGATGATGTCGCCATTATCGAACAGCAGGCTGTTCTTCGCTTCACCACGCGCCGCCTTCACCAGGGTCGCGGTGCGTGCCAAGCCGACCGTATCGTCGGCGGCGTCGCGGTAGTAGTCGTAGGGGAAGATGTTCACGTGAAGGTCGGTGGTCTCCAGGATGCGGAGCTTCACGACCGGGCCTGCCGCCCACGTGAATTGAGGCATTCCGGCGATGGCGGCTGCGGCCACGCCGGTCTGCAGGACGCGGCGGCGGGTGATGGATTGTGTCATGGTCTTCCCTCGGCTGATCTTCTTGCGAAACAGGGTTCGCCTGTATCGGAGAGAAGCACAGGTTTTGTGACAGGATCAAGATAGCTGGCTAAGGGGGGCCCACAATCCACCGCCCTTCCCACTCACTGCACGTCATCACCGGCCTTGTGCCGGTGATCCCGTTTGTTTGAGGCACAGCGCTTTTCAAATCGGGATGGCCGGGACGAACCCGGCCATGACGAAGAGGATGTCAGCCCCGCAAGGCCTCATCCAGATCCCGATACAGGTCCTCCACATCCTCGATGCCGGTGGAAAGACGCAGCAGGTCGGGCGGGCATGGGGTGCCCGGACCTTCGATCGAAGCGCGGTGTTCGATGAGGCTCTCGACGCCGCCGAGCGAGGTCGCCCGCTTCCACAGGCCGACCCGCGCCGCCGTGCGGATCGCGGCAGCCTCTCCTTCTGAGACCTGGATCGAGAGCATGTAGCCGAAGCCGTTCTCCATCTGCCGGGCGGCAATGTCGTGGCCGGGATGCTGCGGCAGGCCGGGATAGAGCACGCGGGCCACTTGAGGATGGTTTGAAAAGCGCTGAGCGAGATCGAGCGCGCTCTTCGCCTGTGCAGCCGTCCGCACATGGAGCGTGCGCATGCCGCGCATCAGGAGATACGCCTCGAAAGGCCCGAGGATGGCTCCCTGCATCTTGCGGATGGAGGCGACCCGCGTCCAGAATGCGTCGGCCTTCGCACCCGCGAGCGCGCCCGCCACCACATCGGAATGGCCGTTCAGCACCTTGGTCGCCGCATGCATGACGATGTCGGCGCCGAGGGTCAGCGGCCGGGTGTGGATCGGCGAGGCGGTGGTGGAATCGACCGCGAGACGCGCCCCAGCCGCGTGGGCGATCTCGGCGGCGGCCGCGATGTCGGTAATCGTCCAGAGCGGATTCGAGGGCGTCTCGACCCAGACCAGCTTGGTCTCGCCGGGCTTCACGGCAGAACGGAGGGCATCGAGGTCGTCGGTCTCCACGAAATCGACCTTGAGACCCCAACGCACGGCTTCCGTCATCAGCCAGCTGCGCAGGGCCCAGTACATGACCTTGGAGGCCACGATGTGATCGCCCGGATCCAGCGCCTGGAATACGGCGGTCGCGGCCGCCATGCCGGACGAGAACAGCAACGCGCCGGCCTCGGCCTCCTCCAGCATGGCCAAAACCTCCTCGGCCTCGCGCACCGTGGCGTTGTCGGGGCGGCCATAGACGAAGCCCGAGGAGTAGGCGTTGTCCTCGTCGCGGATATAGGTGGTCGTCACATGGATCGGAGGCACGATCGCTTTGGTGATCGGATCCACATGGCCCATGGCCTGGGCCGCCAGGCTGCGCTTCGACCATGGGGAACGCGATGACGACATGAGGGAACCTCCGCAAGCGTGACAGGTTGCGTCACAAGGATAACAATGCGTCCGTCATAAAGAGATTCCGAGCATGCATACAGATCAAACTGCGCCGGCCAGCCATGCAATGCGGCCGCTTCCGCGCTTCCTCGTGGCGGTGGTGCCGGTGGTCGCAGTCGCGGTGTCGGCAAGCCTCGTCACCCAGCCGAACATCCCGACCTGGTATGCTGGTCTCCAGAAGCCCGGCTTCACGCCGCCGAACTGGGCCTTTCCGGTGGCCTGGACGCTGCTCTACGCCATGATGGCCTATGCGCTCTGGCGCATTCTCGCCCTGCCGGAAAACCGCCGCGGACGCTCGACCGCCATCATCGCCTTCTTTGCTCAGCTCGCGCTGAACGGTCTCTGGTCCTTTGCCTTCTTCGGCGGAAGGAGCCCGATTGCAGGCCTCATCGTGATCGCCGCGCTGATCGTGGCGATCATCGCCACGATCCGCACCTTCTGGAGGCTCGACCGGACCGCAGGCCTGCTTCTCGTGCCCTATCTGGCCTGGGTGACCTATGCCACCCTGCTCAACGGGACGATCTGGCGCCTGAACGGATAATCAGGCTTCCGGCTTGTCGAACAGGTCCGGGCTGTTGTCGAGGTGATCGACCACGCCGACGAAGGGCAGTTGGCGGTAGGAATGGGCCACGTCCATGCCGTAGCCGACGACGAACACGTCGGGGCAGGTAAAGCCCACGTAGTCCGGATGGATCTGCACGGCGCGCTTGCCGGGCTTCTCCAGGAGCACGGCGGTCTTCACGCTCTTGGCGCCCCGGGCCATCAGCAGGTCCTTGGCGAAGGTGACCGTACGGCCGGATTCCAGGATATCGTCCACGAGCAGCACATCGCGTCCGCGCACGTCGCTTTCCACGTCGCGCAGGATCGTGACGTTTCCGGTGGAGACTGTGCCGTCGAGATAGCTCGACAGGTGCACGAACTCGACCTGGGGGGTGAGCCCGGTCCGGTGCAGGGCGCGGATCAGGTCCGCGGCGAACATGAAGCTGCCCTTGAGCACGGCGACGACGAGGAGGTTCTCGGGCTTGGCGGCCGCGATTTCCTGGGCCAGCGCCTCGTTGCGCTTGGCAATGGTGTCTTCGTCGAAAAGGACCCGGATCCGGGGGGCAGTGCTCATCGTCATCAATCCAGCAGAGAATACAAAAGCCTTGGGCCTGCTTCTTCACGACCATGCTTGGACGAGGATGTCAAACGGACTTGGACGTTTTAGGGTCAAAGAGGTGCTTGCCGGCCAAGTCATCCCGCTTAGAGGAGCGCAGGGTCGTTCGGATCGGTATTGCCGGCCTGAGGTAAGCGATGACGTGGAGGGAGATCGTCTCCCTCGCCTCTCCTGCGGCAATGTCCCGCGAACCGCTGGCTTCCCGTCGCCGCATGCCGAGTTTATGGCTTGCTAACCATGCAGGGGCGATAAGAAGGCGAATCGCGGTCTTTATCCGCCACAAGAACCGATAACCTCCAAGGATGGCTCGAGACGCGTGAAGGCGCTTTACGACGAGGACTATGACGAGAGTGCGGCCCCGGCCGTGCATTTCGAGAATGTGGGCGTGCGCTACGGCATGGGCCCCGAGGTCCTGCGCGACCTGACCTTTTCCATCGAGCCGAATTCCTTCCAGTTCCTTACCGGCCCGTCCGGCGCCGGCAAGACCACGCTTCTGCGCCTGATCCTGCTCTCGGTGAAGCCGACCCGCGGCCTGATTTCGCTTTTCGGCGAAGACGTATCCGGGATTTCCAAGGACGAGCTGACGAGTGTCCGCCGCCGCATGGGCGTGGTCTTCCAGGACTTCCGCCTGCTCGATCACCTGACCACCTACGAGAACGTGGCCTTGCCTTTGCGCGTCCAGGGCAAGGAGGAATCGAGCTACCGGGCCGAGGTTGTCGAGCTGCTGCGCTGGGTCGGCCTCGGCGACCGCATGCACATGCTGCCGCCCGTCCTCTCCGGTGGCGAGAAACAGCGCGCGGCCATCGCCCGGGCGCTGATCGTGCGCCCCGACCTGCTGCTCGCGGACGAGCCGACGGGCAATGTGGACCCGTCGCTCGCCCGCCGCCTGCTGCGCCTGTTCATCGAACTCAATCGTCTCGGAACCTCGGTGGTCATAGCAACCCACGATTTCAGTCTCATGGATCAGCTCGACGTGCGCCGCCTCGTGCTCGGCGACGGGCGGCTGCATATCGACGAGTGAGCCGGATGAACGCCGCGCCTCAACCTCGTCCCAAGAAGGCTGCTGCCGCCGAGGGACAGAAACGCACCCTGCCCGCCTCCTTGAGCCGGAACGCCCCGCTCGTGCCGGTGGACTCGGCCGGCGGCCAGGCCCTTGCGGCCGTCATCGCCATCCTGACTTTTCTCGCCGCGCTCTGCGCCGGCGGCGCCGAACTCGTGTCGGCAAGTTCCGCACAGTGGCGCTCCGAGATCGCCCGTGAAGTCACGATCCAGATCCGCCCCAATGCCCAGCGCTCCATCGACCAGGACGTAGAACGCGCCGTGGCCTTGGCCCGGCAGACGCCCGGCGTGGAGCAGGCCCAGGCCTTCACGAAAGAGGAATCCGAGCGTCTGCTCGAGCCGTGGCTCGGGACCGGCCTCGATTTCAAGGATCTGCCGGTTCCCCGTCTGATCGTGATCAAGATCAAACAGGATACGAGGCCCGATTTCGGTCCGTTGCGGCAATCCCTGCAGCGCGATGTGCCCGGCGCCACCCTCGACGACCACGCCCTCTGGGTCTCGCGGCTGTCGACCATGGCCAACACGATCATCGGCATCGGAGTCTTCCTCGTCGCCCTCGTGCTCCTCGCCGCGGGCCTTGCGGTGATCTTCGCCACGAGGGGCGCCATGGCCGGCAACCGGGAGGTGGTGGAGGTGCTGCATTTCGTTGGCGCCAACGACGATTTCATCGCGAAGGAATTCCAGCGTCGCTTCTTTCGGCTCGGCCTGCGCGGGAGCGCCATCGGGGCTGCCGCCGCCCTGCTCCTCACCCTGATCCTGGGTTTCGTGGCCCGTTCCTGGCGGGCAAGTCCCACCGGCGACCAGCTGGAGGCATTGTTCGGCGCCTTCACGATCAGCTGGAGCGGCTATACGGTGGTGATCCTCATTGCGCTCCTCGTGGCACTGATCGCCGGCATCGTCTCGCGCCTGACCGTGAGACGCTTTCTTAACGAAAGTGGTTGATGGTGAGGGTTAACAAGGAAAGAGCAGGTTGCCTCTCCATTGCCGCATTCTCCGTTATGTTCGTCCAAGATGACCTCGCGAACGCAGAGTTGGGTAGCGCCGGGCGCCGTGGATTCCACAGAGGCTGTGGGCTGGGGCTGGACGATGCCCGCATCGACTAGGCATCCCGCCGAGCGGTCTCTTGTGAGCCGATTGCTCACCTTCGGCTTCTGGAGTTTCATTGCGGCCCTGGTCATCGGGTTCCTCGGCTTCCTGGGCTTCGTCTACAGCCTCGACCGTTTCGAGCAGCCGCCCGAGACACGGGCGGACGGGATCGTCGCCATGACGGGCGGCGCGCAGCGCATCGGCGACGCCATCGACCTTCTCGCCAAGGGGTATGCCAAGAGGCTTCTGATCTCCGGCGTCAACGAAAACACCAGCAGGGACCAGATCGCCCGCCTCAATCCGGGCCAGCGACGGCTCTTCGATTGCTGCGTGGATCTGGATTACCGGGCCCGGAACACCATCGGCAACGCCATCGAGACGAGACGCTGGGCCGAAGCGAACGGATTCGACACCATCATCGTGGTGACCTCGAACTACCACATGCCGCGCACCCTGGTGGAACTCGAGCACGCGCTGCCGAACCTTCAGAAGATCCCCTATCCGGTCGCGGCCACCATCGACCCGCATGAGTGGTGGCACAAGCCGGCCGTGGCCCGCCTGGTCTTCACCGAGTATCTGAAGTTCCTGGCGGTCTGGATCCGGACCCGCTTCGAGAAAGATCCGGAGCGCTCCTCGGTGGCGAAGATCATCAGCGGCGGGGGGCCCATCAAGGCGCAGATCGTCGCCGAACCACTCTGGCGCTAGCGCCACGTATAGCTCCGAGCCGCCTCGGGGACAGTGCTTCAGTCTGAAGAATGAAGCATCTGATTTGATCCCAAAGGCGGGTCCATTTTTGGGTCCGGGGCCCTATGGTCCTGCACGAAAACCCATTAAGGTGCCGCGCCCGCGAAGCACGATGCTCCGCTTTTCGTTTTCAAGAAATCATGCTGATCGTTCGCTCCCTGCTTTTCAACGTCGCCTTTTATGCCAACCTGATCCTGTGGCTAATCCTCCTGATCCCGGGAGCGCTCGTGCCTCGCCGCCAGTTCATCGAACTGGTGAAGATGTGGGCGCGCACCTCGGTCTGGCTTCTGCGGGTTGTCGCCGGAATCAAGGTCGTGATCACCGGGCAGGAGAAGATCCCGCCCGGCGGGGCGCTGGTTGCCGCCAAGCACCAGTCGTTCCTCGAGACCTTCGCCCTGTTGCCGCTTCTCGACGATCCCACCTACATCCTCAAGCGCGAGCTGATGTGGATCCCGTTCTTCGGCTGGTATCTGGCCAAGGCGCGCTGCGTTCCCATCGACCGCAAGGCGGGATCGCTGGCCTTGGTGCAGATGACGGCACGGGCCAAGGAAGAAGCCCAGCACGGCCGGCAGATCATCATCTTCCCCGAGGGCACGCGCCGCCCACCGGGGGCACCTCCGGCCTACAAGTACGGCGTGGCGCATCTCTACCAGAATCTCGGCTTTCCCTGCATTCCGATCGCCATGAACTCGGGCCTCTACTGGCCCCGCCGCAAGTTCATCCGCCGTCCCGGCACGGTGCGCATCGAGGTTCAGGACCCCATCGCCCCAGGGCTGGCGCGCGAGGAATTCTTCAAGCTGGTTCAGGAGCGGATCGAGACGGCTTCCAACCGGCTTCTTGAGGAGGGCCGGGCGGAACTCGGTTTAGGCTCAACCGCTTCAGAGACCACGTTGTCGAAGGTGTGAGAAGCTGCTCCTGGGTGCTTTCCCGGCTTACCAACCGTCCTTACGTCATGGCTGGCCTCGTGCCGGCCCTCCCGCTTGTGTGAGCTCAACGCTCACATAAGCGGGCGCAAAAACCCGCAAACCCAAGCACAGCCAAGCTTTCAGCAGCCTTGACGACTCACGCAGCCGTTCTTACATATAAGAACATATGGCGAACAAACGAACCATATCCTGGAACGCGGCCATGCGGGATCTCCGCAACGACCGAACGCGGAGGACTGGTGTGCGCGAGGAAAGGCTACGGGCGACCGCTGGGCTTCGCTCCTCTTCCACCTTGAGTTCCTGGCGCGGCCGTTCGGGGCGCCGCTACATTGTCGGCGTGCATCCGCTGAACGAGACGGAACTTCTCGAGGTCACGGACGCGGTGATCCTGGCCGTGAAGCGGGATCGAACGGGCAACGGAATGGTGGTCGACGCCGCTATGGCGGCATCGGATCCCAGCGAGCAGACCCGCCTGCGCTGGCTCGCCAAGGTTCAGGATCTCGGCGCCACCGAACTCCATATCCATCGCTTGGCTGCGACCGAGGACGACCGCCGCGCGATCTTCGAGGATTTGCGCGAGAACGAGGTTCACGCCTCCTGATCGAGCGCGTCGACGATCCGGTGCAGCAGCGGATCGACCACGTGCATGCCGATGAGATGCTCGTAAGTGGAGCGCACGTAATCGGGATTGCGTCCGGAAATTCCCTCTCCCTGACGCACGAGCCTCAAGACCTCATCATAGGACAACCGGCCGGCATATTGCCCATGATTGCGGTCGACCACATAGGCCAGCGCGCGAACGCGGCGCGCATCGGCCAGCCGCACGGGCACATGCCGCTCCAGATAAACGGAGGTGACCTGCTCGCGCTCGCGCAGATACTGGACCGTTGCCGCTGCCTCCTCGGGCGCCACGCGGAAGGCCACTCCATGGCAGCGCCCACCCCGGTCGAGGCCCATGACCAGCCCCGGATGCTCGGGCGTTCCGCGGTGAACGTGGGAGAAGACGCAGAGCGACCGGTGGTAGCCGTAAAGGTGCGCGTGAATGCGTTCAACGTAGGGGAAACCGGGCCGCCACATGAGCGAGCCGTAGCCGAAAACCCATAAATCCTCCGTGAGATCCTTCATGTCACCCGCGCCCGAACCTTGCCTGCATCCGGCGCTACCAGTAACCACACACCAGCACAACAGGAGATCGCGCATGGACCAGGCTGCCCCAACGGCGAGCGTTCGCCGCAGCCGTTTCTGGCTCTACACACCCTTCGTCTTGCTGCTACTCGTTGCCATCGCCTGGAGCATCGCTTGGTTCGTGATCCGCAACCGTACGGCGGAGGCTCTCGACGGCTGGATCGCCGCGGAGGCCAGGAACGGGCGGCAATGGACATGCGGCGACCGGACGATCCTGGGGTATCCGTTCCGCATTGAGATCATCTGCGCGTCCCTCGACCTGAAGCGGGGCTCGGTGTCCGCCTCCTTCGGGCGCACCGAGGCCGTCGCTCAGGTCTATCAGCCGCGGCGGGTGATCGTGGAAGTGGCGGGCCCGCTGCGCGTGACGGACGGGGCCGTGACGGTCGACGGCAGCTGGGACCTGCTCCAGGCCAGCATCAACGCCTCGCAGACCGGCCTACAGCGCCTGTCAGTGGCGGCCGATGCCCCCAAGGTGTCGGTGACGGGACTCGGCAACGGCGACATTGCCGGATCCGGCAGGCACCTGGAACTCCATGTCCGCCCCAATCCCTCACGACGGGCCGAGCTCGCGGGCGATGTGGCCGCTTCGGTGACAGAGGCGCGCATCCCCATCCTCGATGCCTTGATCGGCGGAGCGGAGCCCACCAACCTGAGCGCGGACGTCACGGTGACCCAGGCTGACGGTTTCAAGGGCGGAACGATCGTCGAAGAGCTTGAGCTCTGGCGCAATGCGGGCGGCAAGCTCGACATCCTGATGCTCTCGGCCATCAAGGGCACCCGCCAGATCGAAACCAAGGGCGAGCTGCGCCTCGACGAGCAGCACCGCCCAGCAGGCCAGCTCACCGTCGCGGCCGCAGGCCTCGACGGTCTCCTGGGCAACCTGACCGGTGGGCGAGTTGGGGGCAATCTCCTGGGCATGCTGCTCGGACAGGGGCCGCGTTCGCAGCAGGGTCAGCCCAACGCGAAGCCGCAGCTCGCCTCCCTGCCGGCTCTGCGGCTTGAGAACGGTTTTCTGGCGATGGGCCCCTTCGTGATCCCCAACGTGAGGCTGCAACCGCTCTACTGAGGAATGAAAACACCCGATGGCCGGCATCGTGCCGGCCATGCTCGGCGGCTGGAAGCGCCCTACTTCCGCTCCTTGTCGAACGGGTTCTGCCCCATGCGCAGGGACACGCGGATCGGGGTGCCGGGGAGATCGAAGGCTTCGCGCAAGCCGTTGACGAGGTAGCGCGTATAGCTCTTCGGCAGTGCATCGAGCTGGTTTCCGAAGACGGCGAAATGCGGCGGGCGCGATTTCACCTGCGTCATGTACCGAATCTTGATCCGGCGTCCCGAGACCGCGGGCGGCGGATTGGCCTCCAGGGCTTCGGAAAGCCACTGGTTCAGCTTCGCGGTCGAGATGCGAGTGTTCCACTTCTCGTAGACCTGGAATACCGCCTTCATGAGCGGATCGATGCCGCTGCCGGCGAGCCCGGAGAGCGGCACCACCGGAGCGCCGCGAACCTGCGGCAGAAGGCGGGTGGCCTTCTCCTTCAGGTCCTTCAGGAGGCCCTGCTGGTCGGCGACGAGATCCCACTTGTTGAGGCCGATCACGAGGGCTCGGCCCTCCTGCTCCACCAGATCGACGATGGACAGATCCTGCTTCTCGAACGGGATCGTGGCATCGAGCAGCACCACCACGACTTCGGCAAAGCGCACGGCACGCAGGGCATCGGCGACGGAAAGCTTTTCGAGCTTGTCCTCAACGCGTGCGCGCTTGCGCAGTCCCGCCGTGTCGAACAACTTGATCGGACGTCCGCGCCATTCCCAATCGAGCGAGATGGAATCGCGGGTAATGCCGGCTTCGGGCCCGGTGAGCAGGCGCTCCTCTCCGACCATGCGGTTGATGAGGGTGGACTTGCCCGCGTTCGGACGCCCGACGATGGCGACCTGCAACGGCTTGTTCGGGTCGTCCTCCTCTTCCTCCATCTCGTTCGGATCGGGGAAGTGAGGCATCAGCGCCTCGAAGAGGTCTGCCATGCCCTCGCCGTGCTCGGCGGAGAGCGGGACCGGATCGCCGAGGCCGAGCGCAAACGCCTCATAGGCGCCGGCCATGCCGGAGCCACCCTCGGCCTTGTTGGCAATGAGGATCACAGGCTTGCCGGATCGGCGCACCATCTCGGCGAAGGGGCGGTCGGCGGGCAGAATCCCGGCTCGGGCATCGATCACGAACAGGATCACGTCGGCATCGGCGATGGCGGCCTCGGTCTGTGCGCGCATACGGCCGAGGAGCGACTCTTCGGTCGCCTCCTCGAGCCCTGCCGTGTCGATGATGCGGAATTCGAGATCGCCGAGCTTGGCCTCGCCCTCGCGCCGGTCGCGGGTCACGCCCGGCCGGTCGTCCACGAGCGCCAGCTTCTTGCCGACGAGACGGTTGAAGAGAGTCGATTTGCCGACATTCGGCCGCCCGACAATGGCGACGGTCGCCGTCATGTCCTGTCCTATCCTACTGCGTCGCCTGCACCGGACCGCCCGCCACCAGGGCGGTATAGACGGCAAGCCGCTGCCTCAGGGAGGAAGGCGTCTCGCGATCGGCGGCGATCTGGTCGAACCAGCGACCGGCATAATCCATATCACCGGCCTTAAGGCCGGATAAGCCTAAGAGTTCCCTCGCAGAATGGCGCCAGGCGCTCGATGGCGAGGCCAGAGGTTCCACAGCCTGACGCAACTTGGCGGGTTCGGCCGTGTCGACGCGCAGCCAGGCGGCGCGAAGGCGCGCGAGATCCTTCCACAGGGGCGGCACGGCGGAGTCGCCGGCGAGCGCGTCGAAAGCCGATGCGCCGTTTTCGGCATTCTGCTGCCCGAGTTCCGCGGCCAGACGGAAGCGTGCGAGCATGGCATAACCGGTGCCGCCGTCTTCCTTGACCACGGCCTCGAACGCGCCCTGCGCTTCCTGTCCCTTGTCCTCGGAGGAGAGGCGCAGGGCCTCCTCGTAGCGCACGGCCGCTTCCTGTGCCCGGGTCTGCTGGGTATGCTCCCAGAAGCGCCAACCGCCGACGCCGGCCACGACCAGCACGACCACGCCGATGATGATTCCGTTGTAGCGCTTCCAGATCTGGGCGATCCGGTCGCGGCGGTATTCCTCATCGACTTCGCGAATGAACTCGTCGTTCGGGGCCATCGTCTCACTCTTGCGGCCAAAAAGCAGCCGCCTCCTGCAATCGAAGGAGGTCGCCTAACATAGACCATCGCGCAAGGCGAGAGGCTTCGTGCGCAAGAGTTCTCACGTCCGGGTAGGCACGACGGGAACGCCGATCAGCCAGGGATGCAGCCAGAACGCGAAGGCGAGATAGGCAACCGTTCCGATCACCACCGCCAGCACGTCGTTGCGCCATCCCGCAGGCGCTGCAGTGCCCCCGTGCTGGGCCGCCACGTCGCGGCGCTTGGCGCTGATGCGGGCCATCACCGCCCAGGCCAGGATCGAGCCGAACAGCAAGATAGACCCGAGATCGCCGTTGGCGAGAAGATGCGCCACGGCCCAGATCTTCACCCCGGCGAGCATCGGGTGCTTGAGCCGGGTCTTGATGCGTCCCGGCAGATAGGCCGCCGCGAGGCAGATGAAGGCGAGCCAGACCAAGAGAAGGGCGAGGTGACGCGTCCAGACCGGTGGCTCCCAGACCGGGATGTAGCCGTTTGCGCGATACTGGCCGAAGCCGATGGCGATCAGCACGATCCCGATCAAGGACACGAGCGAGTAAAGGCCCTTGTAGGGCCCCTCCCCGATCTTTCCGATCAGGGCAGCTCGGCGTCCGCGCGCCATGCTGAAGGAGTGGATGCCGAGAAAGATCACCAGTCCAACAATCAGCAGCGTCACGATCACCTCCAGAGTTTAGGAACTTATAGCCATTCCAGACCCGGAGAACCAAGTGGGACGACTGGGAGACGCAACGTAAGACGGAAAGCCTGAACGCTGACGCCGCAAGTTTCCTATCGAGACCAAAGCCTTAGGCTGCCTAAACTTTTAACAACAGAGCATCTTGCAGCCCGAAAATTTCCCCGCTACGAGGGCCGCAAACCTCGCTTAGACTAAAACGGCACTAGCGGTACTGCCTGAAGTCCGATAGCTAGGCCGCAACATATCAACAATTTCAAGGGGGAGACAGGTGACGGCGCTTCTTGGGCTATCCCGTGTCATCGACTCGATCAACGAACGCATCGGCAAGGTTGCGGCCTGGGCCATCGTGGTGGCCATCCTGGTCTCGGCCGTCAACGCCATCATCCGTCGCGTTTTCGGCGTATCCTCCAATGCCTGGCTCGAGCTGCAATGGTACCTGTTCGGTGCCGTGTTCATGCTCTGCGCCGCCTGGACCCTGAAGGCGAACGAGCATATCCGCATCGACATCGTCTCCAGCCGGCTTTCGAAGCGCAGCCGGGACGGGATCGACGTCTTCGGCCACATCTTCTTCCTACTCCCCTTTGTGGCCCTGCTGCTCTGGCTGTGCATCCCCTACTTCATCAACTCCTATCGCTCCGGCGAGGTCTCGTCGAATGCCGGCGGCCTGCTGATCTGGCCGGCCAAGGGGCTCATTCTGCTCGGCTTCCTCTCCATGTTCTTCCAGTGGCTGAGCGAGCTGATCAAGCGCGTCGCGATCATGCAGGGCCAGCTTGAGGACGAAGAATCCGGCGGCCACAGCGTCGAAGCCGAGGCGGAGCGCCTCATCCAGGACATCGGCACCGTCAATTCCCCTGGCACCGGCGCGACGCCTCCCGGCGACGGCGTCAGCTGATCCCCGGCGCCAGATCCAAGTATTCCGGAGTTTTCATCAATGGCTGCATTGATTGCCCAGAACCTCGCGCCGATCATGTTCGCGGCGCTCGTGGTCTTCCTCCTGCTCGGCTACCCGGTCGCGTTTGCGCTCGCGGCCAACGGGCTTCTGTTCTTCTTCATCGCCGTGGAACTCGCTCCGCTGGCGCCCGAGACCATCACCCTTTCCTGGCCGCTCCTTCAGGCCCTGCCCGACCGCATCTACGGCACCATGTCGAACGAGGTGCTGCTGGCGATCCCGTTCTTTACCTTCATGGGGTTGGTGCTGGAACGCTCCGGCATGGCGGAAGACCTGCTCGACACCATCGGCCAGCTCTTCGGACCCGTGCGTGGCGGCCTCGCCTATGCGGTGATCTTCGTGGGCGCGCTGCTCGCCGCCACGACGGGCGTCGTTGCAGCCTCCGTGATCTCCATGGGCCTCATCTCGCTTCCGATCATGCTGCGCTACGGCTACGACCGCCGTCTCGCCTCCGGCGTGATCGCGGCCTCCGGTACGCTCGCTCAGATCATCCCGCCCTCCCTCGTTCTCATCGTCATGGCCGACCAGCTCGGCCGCTCGGTGGGCGACATGTACGAGGGCGCCTTCCTGCCCGGCCTGATCCTGACCGGTCTTTACGCCGGCTACATCATGCTGATGTCGATCTTCTTCCCGAAATCGGCCCCCGGCCTGCCGCCGGAAGCCATCGGCTATCGCGAGCCCGACGGCGCGCGCGGCGTGTGGCAGCTCGGCATCCTGGTGCTCTTCTCGGGTCTCGTCGGCTATTATGTGATGTCTCAGACCGGCACCAAGGCCGGTGCCGACTTCGTCATCCTGACGATCTGCGTCGCCACTGTGGTGGCCCTGATCTGCGCCCTCATGAACAAGATGCTGGGCGCCAAGCGCATCGCAATCTCGGCCGTTCTCACTGCCGTCCTGGTGGGCCTCTACGCCTATCTTCACAGCCAGGGACATGAAGGTGCCGCGCTCGCCTTCGAGATGATCCTCGCCGGGACGATCTATGCGCTCATCGTCGGCATCGTCGAGCGCTTCACCGGCCTGCGTCTCATGTCCAACATGGCCCAGCAGGTCACCTTCGTCATGGTGCCGCCGCTCCTGCTGATCTTCCTCGTGCTCGGCACCATCTTCATCGGTCTCGCGACGCCGACCGAAGGCGGCGCCATGGGCGCCCTGGGCTCGGTGATCCTCGCGGCCGTCAAGCGCAAGCTCGACAACAACCCCGCCCGCTTCAACTGGACCCTCGTTCGTCAGGCGACGGAAGCGACCGCGAAGCTCTCGGCCTTCGTGCTGTTCATCCTGATCGGCGCCCGCGTGTTCTCGCTCACCTTCTACGGCGTGAACGGCCACATCTGGGTCGAGCACCTGCTCACCTCGCTGCCCGGCGGTCAGGTCGGCTTCCTGGTCTTCGTGAACATCCTGGTGTTCTTCCTGGCCTTCTTCCTCGATTACTTCGAGCTGGCCTTCATCATCATCCCGCTCCTCGGGCCCGCGGCCGACAAGCTCGGAATCGACCTGATCTGGTTCGGTGTGATCCTGGCCGTGAACATGCAGACCTCGTTCATGCACCCGCCCTTCGGCTTCGCCCTCTTCTTCCTGCGCTCGGTGGCACCGAAGGTGCCGTATATCGACCGTGTGACGGGCAAGAAGATGGAGCCGGTCACGACGGGCCAGATCTACTGGGGCGCCGTGCCCTTCGTGTGCATCCAGCTGATCATGGTGGCCATCGTGATCATGTTCCCGCAGATCGTGATGCACTACAAGGCCGCCGGACCCACCGTCGATCCGGCAGCGGTGCAGAAGAAGCTCGACGAGCTGCTGGTCCCGGGCCTCGGCGCTCCCGGCAGCGAACCGGGCGGCCTCCCCGGCCTGAACTTCGACGAGCCGCCGAAGATCCAGTAGGGACGGCTGAAGCGGACATTGAAAAGGCGGGCTTTGCGGCCCGCCTTTTCGTTTTGAGCGGGATTGCCCGTTACCATCCTTGGAACGGCAGAAGGGCGATGGTCAGTCAGGATGAGCGAAGACGAGGATCCGTCCGGCTCTTCGCTCTAAAAGCAAGATCTCTCCTCCGCAGGAGTCGCAGCCAGTGTCGTGCTGCCGCAGCAATATTTCTATTATAATGTTTTATCGCCACAAAAATGGCTTGTTTATTGGGTTACGTTATCAAGTCAAAAAACATTCATTAGCAGAACAGCCAAAAGCGAACCATAGAATTGGCATTTTTCGACTGAAGACGATTGATATCTGATTTCGTCGCGGCGGACGGATGCGATGTAGCTACTAAGTTAAAAGGCGGTGTATCGGGGCATCAGAACAGGGCTTTGGTACAGTGCGGGAGAGTGAGAACAATCCGAGAAATCTGCTCGACCTCCTATCGGCCGCGATCTTCTTGGTTGACCGAAATCAAAACTGCGTCGACATCAACGCCGCAGCCGAGACGCTAACAGGTTACTCCTCGCGTGAATTGCAGGGCCGCCCTTTGCGGGAAATCCTACTCCCCGGCAGACACGGGGACCTCCCTCAACCCCATGACGAATCGTTCTTCGAGCATCCTTATCCCATCGATCATGAGAGCAAGGGAGAAGCGGTTCTCCTGCACAAGAACGGAACTCCTCTTTCGGTGGCCTTCAGGGCGTGTCCTTTCCAGGATCGGAGCCGGACCGCTTCTGGGACCATGGTCGAGGTTCATGCCCTCGGCTCCGATGAGACCCAAGCAACGTTACGCAAGCGCTCCGAACGGCTCCAAGCCCTCGCCGGAGCCTCGCTTGCCATCACGGCGGCGGCTTCGCTTGAGGAATTGCTCACCAGCGTCACGAAGGCAGCTCAGGAGATCGTCGGCGCGCATCAGGCGACCGTTGGATTCCTTCGGACCAACAGCTGGAGTTCGCTGATCGCCGTCAATCTCATGTCCGACAAATACGAGAAATGGAAGGACTTCGAAGCCTCTCCCCATGGCTCGGGAATCTACACGATGATCGGCGAAACCAATAAGCCGATCCGCATGACGCAAGCCGAGCTCGAGGCGCATCCACGCTGGCGTGGCTTCGGTCAATATGCGGACGCTCATCCCCCGATGAGAGGATGGCTTGCGGCGCCTCTCGTTTGGAAGGACGACAGAATTCTGGGACTCATCCAGCTCTCGGACAAAATGGATGGAAGCGAGTTCGATGCCGAGGACGAAGCTATCATCGTCCAGCTTTCTCAACTTGCCTCCGTCGCCATCGAACGCGTCCAGGCCGAGGAGCGACAGCGGCTGCTCATCAACGAGCTCAACCATCGAGTTAAGAACACGCTCGCCACCGTTCAGTCGATTGCCGCCCATACCCTGCGCAACACGAATATACCAAGATCCGTACATGAGACCTTCCTGGGGCGGCTGATATCGCTTGCCCAATCCCATAACGTGCTGACGCGGGAAAACTGGGAGGGCGCGGAACTGACCTATGTCATCGAGGAAGCCGTCAAGGCTTATCGCGGCGGCTTGCCCGAGCGAATTCACATGCGCGGCCCCAAGGTGCGGGTGAGCCCACGGATGGTGCTTTCGCTTTCGATGGCGCTCTATGAGCTCGCCACCAATGCCGCAAAATACGGCGCGCTCTCGAACGATAACGGAGAAGTCGACATCGTCTGGGATTTGCAGAGTCCGTCGCCAGACAGTGAAGAGCAGCAACTCGTCCTTTCCTGGCGGGAGCGCGGCGGCCCCACCGTGAAGCCCCCGACACATAAGGGCTTCGGCTCCCGCCTCATCGAACGCGGACTAGGCGCGGAGCTAGGCGGCAAGGCATGGGTCTCCTACGCCCCGGGAGGCGCGTCCTGCGAGATGGTCCTACCGATAGAGTAAGTTGCAGCCCAGCGGTTTCGGCACTCCCGACGGCGACGGGCTGCCCGGCCTGAACTTCGATCCGCCGCAGGCGTAATCCGACGGAAACTCAATGAGAAAGATGGGTTCGTCATCCTCGGACTTGTTCAGGGGATCGACGTTTTGACGCATTGAGATCCCAAGACGCGCACGGCCATGACGAGCACAGCTATGACGAGGGAAGCGGACGAGACGCTACCTGATCGATTCTTCGTATAGTTCCGGCTTAAAACCCACCAGAATCCGCCCGCCGAGATCGAGCACCGGGCGCTTGATCATGGAGGGCTGATCGAGCATGAGCGCGAGCGCCTTCGGCTCGTCGAGCCCGACTCTATCGCCATCGGGCAGCTTGCGGAACGTGGTTCCCGCACGATTCAGAAGCGTCTCCCAGCCCACATCGCGAGCCCAGGATTCGAGACGCGGGCGGTCAATGCCTTCCGACTTGTAGTCGTGGAAGGCATAGGGCACGCCTTTGGCGTCCAGCCAGGAGCGCGCCTTCTTCACCGTGTCGCAATTCTTGATGCCATAGAGGGTGACCGGCATCTGTTACTCCCACTCGATCGTCCCAGGCGGCTTCGAGGTGATGTCGTAGGTGACGCGGTTGATGCCTTTCACCTCGTTGATGATGCGGGTAGCGACCCGGCCGAGGAAGGTCATGTCGAAGGGATAGAAATCTGCCGTCATGCCGTCGATGGACGTGACGGCGCGGAGCGCACAGACGTGATCGTAGGTGCGCGCATCGCCCATGACGCCGACGGTCTTCACCGGAAGCAGCACGGCAAAGGCCTGCCAGATCTCGTCGTAGAGGCCGGCATTGCGGATCTCCTCGAGATAGATCGCATCGGCCTTGCGAAGGATGTCGAGCTTCTCGCGGGTGATCTCGCCGGGCACGCGGATGGCGAGACCCGGGCCGGGGAACGGATGGCGTCCGACGAAGGCCTCGGGTAGGCCGAGCTCGCGGCCGAGCACCCTCACCTCGTCCTTGAACAGCTCACGAAGCGGCTCCACGAGCTTCATCTTCATGCGCTCGGGCAAGCCGCCGACGTTGTGGTGGCTCTTGATGGTCACTGAAGGCCCGCCGGTGAACGAGACGCTTTCGATCACGTCGGGATAGAGCGTGCCCTGCGCCAGGAAGTCAGCGCCGCCTATCTTCTTGGCCTCCTCGTCGAACACGTCGATGAAGAGCTTGCCGATGGTCTTGCGCTTTACCTCCGGGTCCGACACGCCTTCGAGCGCACCGATGAAGAGGTCCTGCGCCTGCACGTGCACGAGCGGGATGTTGTAGTGATCGCGGAACAGCGTGACCACCTGCTCGGCTTCAGAGGCACGCAGCAGCCCATGGTCCACGAACACGCAGGTGAGCTGGTCGCCGATGGCCTCGTGGATCAGCACGGCCGCCACGGCGGAATCGACGCCGCCCGACAGACCGCAGATCACCCGGCCGGTGCCGACCTGGGCACGGATGCGCTCGATGGCCTCCTCACGGAAGGCCTTCATGGTCCAGTCGCCCTTGCAGCCTGCGATGTCGCGCACGAAGTTGCGGATGAGCTGCGCGCCTTGCGGCGTATGCACCACCTCCGGGTGGAACTGCACGGCATAGAATTTACGCGCCTCATCCGCGACAGCCGCGAAAGGCGCGTTCTCCGAGATTGCCAGCACCTCGAAGCCTGCCGGCAGCTTGGTGACCCGGTCACCGTGGCTCATCCACACGGGATACTTCTTGCCGACTTGCCAGACGCCCTGGAACAGCGGGCTCTCGGTCAGCACCTCGACCTCTGCGCGGCCGAACTCCGAATGATGCCCGCCCTCGACTTCGCCGCCGAGCTGCGCCGCCATGGTCTGCTGGCCGTAACAGATGCCGAAGACCGGAAGATCCGTGTCGAACAGCTCCTGTGGCGCGCGGGGCGAGGCATCGGTCGTGACCGATTCCGGCCCACCCGAGAGGATCACGCCCTTGGGCTTAATAGTCCGGATCGCCTCTGCGGCCTTCTGGAACGGCACCACCTCCGAATAGACGCCATCCTCACGCACGCGCCGTGCGATGAGCTGGGTCACCTGGGAGCCGAAATCGACGATGAGGATTTTATCGTGGGTCTGAGTCATGGCAGGTTCTTACGGCCTTCGGGGTCGGGACAACAATCGAAATATGAGGCTTTTCATGGGTTTCGCACCAGGATCGCGGCATAAAAGCCGTCGGTGCCGGTCTTGTGTGGCGTCAGCTGGAGCCCATGAGCGGTTGGACGCGCCACATCCTTGAGACGGCCGAGCTGAGCCGCCTCCAATGCCTTGTCGATGGAGACAGGCTTGAACCGGTCGTGACGCTCCATGAAGGCAGACAGCGCCTCATCGTTCTCCTCCGGGAGGATCGAGCAGGTGATGTAGACGATGCGCCCGCCCGGTTTTACGAGCCGTGCCGCCCGGTCGAGAACCGCTTCCTGCTCCTTGCGCCGGGTCTCGAGGCTGCCGGGGCGCAGGCGCCATTTCGCATCCGGATTGCGCCGCCAGGTGCCGACGCCCGTGCAGGGCGCATCCACCAGAACGCAATCGATCTTTCCGTCGAGATCCGTCACCGCATCGGCCTTGGCCCGGGGCGTGCGCACCTGGACGTTGCGGACACCTGCGCGCGATAGCCGGTCATGGATCGGAGCGAGGCGGCGGGCGTCGTTGTCGGTGGCGTAGATCTGGCCGTGGTTTTCCATCATGGCGGCCAGCGCCAGGGTCTTGCCGCCGCCGCCCGCGCAGAGATCGACCACCTGCTCGCCGGGCTTGACGCCGGACAACAGCGCCACGAGCTGCGAGCCCTCGTCCTGGATCTCGATCCAACCCTTCAGGAACTCGGGTTCGGACTGCACCGCCGGGCCGCGCCCGTCCTCGCTCGGAGCGATGCGGAGGCCCAGCGGCGAGAGCGGCGTCTCGACGGCGCCAAGATGCGGCAGGGCATCGTGCGCCTCCTCGCGCGAAGAGACTTTCAGGGTGTTGATCCGCAGATCCAGCGGCGCACGGGTCGTAAGCGCCCGCATCTCCGCCACGAGATCGTCTCCGAAAAGACCGCGGATGGACGGCTCGATCCAGTCCGGAAAGTC
The DNA here is from genome assembly GCF_003347665.1 of Microvirga calopogonii. Classification (GTDB taxonomy): domain Bacteria; phylum Pseudomonadota; class Alphaproteobacteria; order Rhizobiales; family Beijerinckiaceae; genus Microvirga; species Microvirga calopogonii. The sequence continues at coordinate 94,689 of NZ_QDGA01000003.1, read as the reverse complement.
GCCCGCCACAGGGGGTGGCGCATCGCTGAGATCGGCCTTCTCCAGGCGCTCGCGCTCGCCGGCCGAGAGCGGCTCCGGAGCAAAGCGATCACCAGAGCAAAGCGCCGCGATGGCATCTGGTGCCATGCTCCGCTGGAGCCTCAGCATCCCGAGCACGATCGCGCGGGGCGTCGTCTCGCCCATGATCCAGGCGGCCGAGGACTTCCGGCGCAGAGCGTCGTAGACGAGGCTTGCGATGGCGGCCCGATCCTTGGAACCGGCGAAACGATGCGACAGGCCCCAATCCTTCAGGGCGTCGGTCGCCGGGCGGCGGCGGGCATCGATATCGGCCAGGACCTCGATGGCGGCAGAGATGCGGGCGGCAGGTGTCATCGAAAAAGCACACTTAAGCTTGGCCGTATAAACGACACATTGTTTCCTATTTTCTGTCCCCATCGATAGTGGATTGAGAGGGTACGTGCATTCCGCACGATTCCTCTTTGGAGCCACTCTCTATGTTGACCCGACTGACCCGCGGCCTCGTTGCCGTCGGCCTTACCCTGACCATCGCTGCCTGCGCCACCGCCCCGGCTGCCGATCTCACCCCGCCTCCCGTCAAGCAGATGGATGCGAAGACGCAGCTCGAGAGCGGCCGCAAGTACTAATGCGATGCGCGGGATGGGTTCAACGCCCATCCCGCCCCTTCCTAAACACCAGTCTCGGCCGCCAGCACCCGGATGCCGAAGATGACCCACATGGCAGCCAGGATCAGCACACCGACGACGAAGGCCTGGAAGCGCAAAGGCACCCGGTTCGAGGTCGTGTGGATGGCCGCATGGACGAGGCGGCTTGCCACGAACATCCAGGACATCACCACGAACAGCATATCGGCCTTGCGGGTGATCAGCGCCAGCACCACCAGCACATAGAACAGGACCGGCAGCTCGAACTGGTTATGGTACGAGTTCTGGACCTGCAGGATGCGCGTCGGCCAGTTGCGCTCGCCCAAGGCGATGTCCTTCACCTTCACCTCGCCCGCTCGAAGGCTGCCGAACCGCGAACTGCCCATCCAGAGCAGCAGCAGGATGGTCAGCGCGACCTGAACGTAGACGGGAAGGAGAATGGCCGTGATGCTCATGGGCAAGAACTCGACTGAAGCTTAGCTACGAGTCGGGTAGTTAGGGCTCTCCCGGGTGATCGTCACGTCGTGGACGTGGCTTTCACGCAGGCCCGCGCTGGTGATGCGGATGAACTTGGCCTTCTCCTGGAACTCCGGCAGGGTCGCGGCGCCCACATAGCCCATGGAGGCGCGAAGGCCGCCGGTGAGCTGGTGCAGCACGGCCGAAACCGGTCCCTTGTAGGCTACCTGCCCCTCGATGCCTTCCGGCACGAGCTTCAGAGTATCGCGCACTTCCGCCTGGAAGTAGCGGTCCGCCGAACCGCGGGCCATGGCGCCGACCGAACCCATCCCACGATAGGACTTGTAGGAGCGTCCCTGGTAGAGGAACACCTCACCGGGGGTCTCGTCCGTACCGGCCAGCAGCGAGCCCACCATGGCGCAGGAGGCCCCGGCCGCGAGGGCCTTGGCGAGATCGCCCGAGAACTTGATGCCGCCATCGGCGATCACCGGAACGTCGGCCTGCGAGGCGGCCTCGACGGCTTCCATGATGGCCGTGAGCTGGGGCACGCCGACACCCGCCACGATCCGGGTGGTGCAGATCGAGCCGGGGCCGATGCCCACCTTGATCGCATCCGCCCCGGCATCGATGAGCGCCTGGGCGCCTTCCCGGGTCGCCACGTTGCCGGCCACGATCTGGACGGCGTTGGAGAGCTTCTTCACGCGGGTGACGCTTTCCAGAACCTTCACGGAGTGGCCGTGGGCCGTATCGACCACCACCACGTCGCAGCCAGCATCGATGAGGCGCTCGGCGCGCTCGAAGCCCTGCTCGCCCGTCGTCGTGGCGGCGGCGACCAGGAGGCGACCCTGCGCGTCCTTGGCGGCGTTGGGATAGGCGACCTGCTTCTCGATGTCCTTCACGGTGATCAGGCCGATGCAGCGGTAATGATCGTCGACGACCAGGAGCTTCTCGATGCGGAACTGGTGCAGGAGGCGGCGGGCCTCGTCCTGGCTCACGCCCTCGCGAACCGTGATCAGGCGGTCCTTGGTCATCAGCTCGGAGACCTTCTGGCCAGGATTGTTGGCGAAGCGGACGTCGCGGTTGGTCAGGATGCCGACGAGCTTGCCCTTCGTGCCGCCGGGGCCGCGCTCCACCACCGGAATGCCCGAAATGCCATGGTGCTTCATCATCGCGAGGGCTTCGGCCAGGGTCTCGTCGGGATGGATGGTGATCGGGTTCATCACCATGCCCGACTCGTAGCGCTTCACGAGGCGGACCTGCTCAGCCTGGGCTTCCGGCTCGAGATTGCGGTGGATCACGCCGAGGCCGCCGTTCTGGGCCATGGCGATGGCCATGCGGGCTTCCGTCACCGTATCCATGGCGGAGGCGATGATCGGCATGTTGAGGCGGATGGTCCGGGTCAGCCGGGTCGCCACGTCGACGTCGCCGGGCAGGACTTCGGAGCGGCCGGGCCGGAGGAGCACGTCATCGAAGGTCAGTCCTTCGATGAACTTATCGGCAAATACAGAGGCCATAACCAACTCCTTCAGAGGTGCGGATTTAAGAGAATAACGCTTTGGCGAGTTGGCACGGGTCCGTAGCACGGGCTTGTCAATTAGCAAAGGGTCGAGTGCCGCTTCTCCAGAAGACCTGCCTTGCGCCTTTTTGCCCTTTGCAAGGGAAGTGACGAGCGCTAAGTCCCACGAGTCATGCGTCAATCCCGCCTTCTCCCGCTGATTATCGCCACAGCCCTGTTCATGGAGAACACGGATTCGACGGTCATCTCGACATCCCTGCCGATGATCGCGCAAAGCCTGGGGACAGACCCGATCGCGCTCAAGCTAGCGCTGACATCCTACCTGGTGAGCCTTGCCATCTTCATCCCGATCTCCGGCTGGATGGCGGACAAGTACGGGGCGCGCACGATCTTCACCATTGCCATCGGGGTGTTTATGGCGGGCTCCCTCGCCTGCGCGGCCGCCAATTCCCTTGAATGGTTCGTGATCTCTCGGTTCGTCCAAGGCGCCGGCGGGGCCATGATGGTGCCCGTGGGACGCCTCGTGCTGCTGCGGAGCGTCCCCCGCAGCGAAGTGGTGCAGGCTCTTGCGACCCTGACGATCCCGGCTCTGGTCGGGCCGATCATCGGACCGCCGCTCGGCGGCTTCATCACCACCTATTTCCACTGGCGCTGGATCTTCTTCATCAACATCCCCATCGGCATCCTCGGCATCGTGCTGGCGACGATGTTCGTGCCGAACATCAAGGAAGAGGACACGCCGCCGCTGGATTTCATCGGCTTCCTGCTCTCCGGTTTCGGCTTCGCCCTGCTCATGCTCGGCTTCGCCTCTGGCGGACGGCACCTGATACCGGAGGAGATCTCGCTCGGCTGCGTGGTAATCGGCGCCATCTGCCTCGTCCTCTATGTGTTCCACGCGCGGCGCACGCCCTACCCGGTTTTGCGTCTCAGCCTGCTCAAGATCCCGACCTTCCGCATCAGCGTGGTGGGCGGTTTCCTCTTCCGCGTCGGCATCGGGGCGATCCCATTCCTCCTGCCCCTCATGCTGCAGGTGGGCTTCGGCTTGAGCCCCCTGGCGTCGGGCTCGCTCACCTTCATCGCGGCGGTGGGAGCATTGTTCATGAAGACGATGGCCAAGCGCATCCTGGAGCGGACCGGATTTCGTAAACTCCTGATCGTCAACGCCTTCATCGGAGCTGCTTTCGTGGCCGCCAACGGCTTCTTCACGCCCGAGACGCCACACTGGTTGATGATGGTCATCCTGCTCGTCGGCGGCTGCTTCCGGTCGCTTCAGTTCACGAGCCTGAACGCTATCGGCTATGCGGAGATCTCGAACCGGGAAATGAGCTATGCCACAAGCCTGTCGAGCGCCCTGCAGCAGGTTTCCCTCAGCGTCGGCGTGGCCTTCGGAGCCTTCGTGCTGGAAGCGGTGGCCGGCCTCGACGGCAATCCAACCATCACGGCCTCCGATTTCGGCCCGGCCTTCTGGGCAGTTGCCACCGTATCGGCCTTGGCCGGCTTCGTCTTCATCGGCCTGTCGCCGACGGCGGGCGCCGAAATGTCCGGACACAAGATTGTGAAGGACAAACCGGCCTCTACGGGGCTTGGGGACGGTATTTCGGGCCGTTAGGCTGCGCTACCTTCGTGCCGGGAACAAACGCATCGGGCAAACCCGGTGCCTGGGAGGGCGCCCGTGGACCAACGCATCATCGACCTTTACGACGACTTCACTCATGGCGGCATGAGCCGCCGCAGCTTTCTGGACAGGCTTGCCGCCCTGGCCGGCAGCACCGCTGCCGCGACGACTGTGTTGTCGGTCCTGCAGAGCAATTACGCCAAGGCACAGACCGTTCAGGAAAACGACCCGAGAATCACCGCCGAGACGGTCGACATTCCCGGCATCCAGGGCCTGAAGGGCTATCTCGTGAAGCCGAAGGACGCTGCAGGCAAGCTGCCGACCGTGATCGTCATCCATGAGAATCGGGGCCTTAACCCACATATCAAAGACGTGACCCGGCGCGTGGCGACCCAGGGCTTCATCGCACTCGGGCTCGATTACCTCTCCCCCATGGGCGGCACGCCCGCCGACGAGGACAAGGGCCGCGAGATGATCGGCCAGCTCAAGACACAGGACGTGACCGCCTACGGCAAGGCAGCGGTGGCCTACCTGAAAGGGCTCCCGGACGGGAACGGCAAGGTCGGTGCCATCGGCTTCTGCTGGGGCGGCGGCGCGGTGAACACCCTTGCCGTCAACGAGCCAAATCTGAACGCGGGCGTGGCCTATTACGGCGGCCAGCCCAAAGCGGAGGACGTGCCGAAGATCAATGCCGCGATGATGCTGCACTATGGCGGGCTAGACGAGCGCATCAATGCCGGCATTCCGGCCTACGAGACAGCCCTGAAGCAGGCCGGCAAGACCTACGAGATCTACGTCTACGAGGGAGCCAACCACGCATTCAACAACGACACCGGCGCCGCTCGCTACAACAAGGAAGCGGCGGATTTGGCCTGGAGCCGCACGGTGGCGTTCCTCAAGAAGTATCTGGCTTAACAGCGCGATACCGTCATTCCGGGCCTAAGCCAGAGGCGACCCGGAATGACGGTGGTTGAGCGCCCTCGTCAACCTTTGAGGCGGGCGTTGCACTGCGAATAGTAGCCGCCGCCCTTCTCGATCCATTTCAGGCCGCCATTGCCGTTTCCGCCTCCTGCCTCGTTCGCCTTGTACTGGTCGAGGCAGGTGTGCATGCGCGCCTTTCCTGCCGACCCAGTCGAATACTTCGACGAGACGGCGGTCGGGAATACCACGTTGCCGCGCGTCATCGGGGCTGCTGACCGCGCGGCGGATGAGCTGGTCGGTGTCTGGGGAGCGACGGCTCCCGTGGTCGCCGGAGCCGACGGACCGGTCGCGGCTGGAGCCGCCGATGCGGTCGAACCGCATTGCGCCTTACGGAAGTCGTTCCAGGACGTCGAGCCGAGCGTTCCCGCCGTCTGGGCGGCCTTATACTTGGCGCTGCACTCCTTCATCGTCAGGGCAGAGGCAGGCGTCGGAAGAGCCAGGATCAGTCCTACTGTCCCGGCCAAGATGGCAGACACGATGAGATGCCGTTGCATGATCAACCTCCCGAATAATCGGGCTGGCCAGTCGGGCAACGCTCCTTGCATGAGCACTTGGCCACACTTCCTGTCGTGGCTCGACAGGCGAGCCCTTAAACCATGCCGGAACGACCGGATATGTTCCTTTCAAGGCTCCTCAATCCTCGAACGCGTCCACCTGCACCCTTTTTCCGACCATGAAGGCATCGCCCACGAGGCGGAACGGGGCGTCGTCCACCTCCGACTGGCGAGTGTTCAGCAGCTCGTCGAAACGGCGATAGATCCCCTGGTACTCCGCAGGCTCTTCCTGCACGACCTGTCGGCCGCCGATCTCCAGGCAGCTGCCGCCGTGACTGAGCTTGAGGCTCAAACCGGCTTCCGTCTCCACCTCGATGTCCCAGGTCTGCGGGCCGGTCTGGCGCCAGTCGAACACCGCCTCAAGATCGCCCTGGCCGTGGCTCATGGAAAACGTGAGGTGGGCGGCGATCGGGGCATCGCGGTTGGCGGGGAACTCCAGGTTCGAGGTCTTGATGAAGACCGGCTCGGGCATGATGCGGGTGACGATGGAGAGCGCGTTGATCCCAGGATCGAACACGCCGAACCCGCCGGCCTGCCAGATCCATTGCTGGCCCGGATGCCAGTGCCGAACGTCTTCCTTCCAGGTCACCAGAAGGCGCTTGATCGTCCAGCCGGCCAGCGCCTTCTTCGCCTCCTCGACGGCCTTGTTGTACTGGGCGTGCCATGTGGTGAAGACGACCCTGCCCACCTTCGCGGCGAGTTCCTTGAGATCCTCGAGCTCGCTCAAGGTCGCGGCGGGCGGCTTTTCCAGAAGCACGCTCTTTCCCGCCAGGAGCGCGTCCCTGGCAATCTGGTGGCGCACCTGGGGCGGCGTACAGATGGATACGGCCTCCACCTCGGGGATCTTCAGGAGGTCCCGATAGTCCTGGAAACTGTACTTGGCCTCATCCGGCTTCAATCCGCGCTGGCTCGCAACCGCCAGAAGCTCGAAATCCGGATTGGCCTTGATGACCGGCAGATGCTGGTCCTGTGCGATCTTGCCGAGGCCGATGATGCCGATCTGATGCGGTGCCATGGTCGTTTCCTTATGCTCAAAGGCCTTGGGCAAGAAGCCGTCAGGCGGCCGGCGTATCGTCCGCCCGCCCCCGGAAACCGGTGGCCAGGACATAGAGTTCCGCCGAATCGGCCCGGCTCGCGGCCGGCTTGACGTGGCGCACGACGGCGAAGTCGCGCTTGAGATCGGCAAGCAGCTGGTTCTCGGTGCCGCCCTGGAACACCTTGGCCACGAAGACGCCACCGGGAGCAAGAACCTCTCGGGCGAAATAGATCGCCGCCTCCGCAAGGCCGATGATGCGCAGGTGGTCGGTTTTCTTATGACCCGTCGTGTTGGCGGCCATGTCGGACATGACCACATCGGCCGGGCCGCCGAGCATCTCGATCAGCCGGGCCGGCGCACTGTCGTCCAGGAAGTCGAGCTGGATGAACTCGACTCCGGCCATCGGATCGATGGGCAAAAGGTCGATGCCCACAATCTTTCCTTTCGGCCCCACCTTCTTGGCGGCGATCTGCGACCAACCTCCGGGCGCCGCGCCGAGATCGATGATGCGCTGGCCGGGCTTCAGGATCTTATACTTATCGTCGATTTCGATCAGCTTGAAGGCCGCGCGCGAGCGATAGCCCTCGCGCTTCGCGCGGGCCACGTAAGGGTCGTTGAGCTGACGCTCCAACCATTTCTGCGACGAGAGGGACCGCTTGTTGGCGGTTTTCACACGCTGCTTGAGATTGCGGACTCCGGAACCTGTCTTGGCGCTCACCGCTGGCCCCCTCGCCACACCGAATCCTCTCGCATCATCTTCATCAAAATTCCTTCGCGCAGTCCGCGATCCGCGATGCGCAGGCGCTCCGAGGGAAAAGCCCGCCGGATCGCTTCCAAAATGGCGCAGCCCGCGAGAACCAGATCGGCACGATCCTTGCCGATACAGGGATTCTCGGCCCGCTGCGTGAAGTCCGAATGCAGCAGACGCTGCATCACTGTCGAGATCTCGCCATGACGCATCCACATTCCGTCGACCCGGCGCCGGTCATAGCGCGCAAGTCCCAAGTGAATGCCGCCGACCGTGGTGACGGTTCCCGAGGTACCGAGCAGATGGAAGTTGCGCGCCCGCCCTGCCGAAGCCGCGACGAGAGCGAAATCGAGCAGAAGCTCGGACACCTCCTCAACCATTCCCTCGAAGGTTTTGGGCGTGACGTCGATTCCGCCGTGGCGCTCCGCCAGCGTGACCACCCCTACAGGCAAAGAATCCCATGCGCGGATCCGTTTGCAGGGATCGGCGAAGGCGTGTGGCGCCTGACCGTCGAGCCAGGCAATCTCCGTCGAACCGCCGCCGATGTCGAACACGATGACGGAATGGGCCTTGGGATCGACCAGGGATGCGCAGCCGGTGACGGCGAGATAAGCCTCCGTCTTGCGGTCGACAACCTCAAGCTCCAGGTCCAGTTCGTCGCGCACGCGCTCAATGAAGGACGGGCCGTTTTCTGCCAGCCGGCAGGCTTCCGTCGCTACGAGGCGCGCCCGCGTCACATCCTTGGCGGCCATCTTCTCGCGGCAGACGCGCAGCGCATCGAGGGTCCGCGAAATCGCGTCTTCGCTCAGGCGGTTGCCGCGGCCAAGGCCTTCGCCGAGCCGCACGATGCGCGAGAACGCATCGACGACGCGAAAGCCGAAATGCGCAGGCTCAGCAATGAGAAGGCGGCAGTTATTCGTGCCGAGATCGAGCGCTGCGTAGCTCCTTGAGGACCGCCGCCTATAATCCGTCCGCACTGGCGAAGGACGTTCCGCCACCAAGGCAGCACCGTTTGCGGAACCGTCCAACGGCTCCGCATGTCGGTCTCCTGGCTCTGCTGCGACGTCCACTTTGACGGTCAAAACGAATCCCCGAACATCCCTCTCGGATGCCTTGCTTGACCAAGAGAGTAACCATCGCCCCGCCATCCTGCCAAGGGCGGGACCCGCAGATTGTCGCTTACTCTCTTGGGGAGGGTCAGACCCGAAGGCCCCGGAACCGCTCCGTCAGCCCTCGAAGGACATCGGCTCCCACATTGGCGATGGCGACCCGCAGATGTCGCTCCTGTCCAGGTCCGAAGTAGCTTCCGGGCAGACACAGAACCCCCCGTTCCGTGGCAAGCTTCTCGGCCACCTGCTGCGCTTTGGCGTCTGGGAACGGATGGCGCAGATAGGCGAAATAGGCACCGACGGACTCGATCTTCCATTCGGGCAGAGGCGCGAGAGCATCCTGAAAAACCTGTGCACGCCGGTTGATCTCTGCGCGGTTGTCCTCGCGCCAGTCACGCAGGGCATCGATGGCCCACGGCAGCGCCGCCTGGGCGGTCCGCGGGGCACAGATCTGGATGCAGTCGAGAATCTTGGCGAGTTGCTCGACGAGTTTGACGTCGGCCGTGATCGCCCCGGTGCGGTGCCCCGGGATCGCGTAGGATTTCGAGAAGGAATAGAGCTGGATTACCGTGTCCCGCCATTCCTCGGTCGAGAACAACCCGTGAGAGCGGTTCATACCCTGAGGCAGGAAATCCCGGTAAGTCTCGTCAATCACGAGATAAATGCCGCGCCTCCGGCAGAGCTGCGCGAAGGCTTCGATGACATGGGCGGGATATACGGCCCCGGTCGGGTTATTGGGCGTGACGAGGACGATGGCCCTGAGCTTTTCGTCGATCAGGGGCTCCACATCATCCGTGAGAGGCACGAAACCATTCTCAGGCCGGCAGGGCAGCGGGCGCGCCTCGATGCCCAGCATGTCGAGGGTCATCTGGTGATTGAAATACCAGGGGGTCGGCAGCAGCACCGCTTCGCCGCGATGGGCGAGCAGCATCATGGCAGCGAAAAAGGCCATGTTGCAGCCGGCCGTGATCGCCGTGTCCTCGGGCGCAATCCGGCCCTCATAAAGGTGCGAGAGATCGGCTGCATAGGCCTGCCGAAGATCCGCATCGCCGTTGATGGGCCCGTATTGCGAGCCTGCCGCGGACCCCGCGACGGCGGCCATCCGCTCCAGCAGCCCCGCATGGGGCGCGTTGCCCGGAACGGCCTGGGAGAGGTTGATCAGCGGCCCGAAGGAGCCATCATAGCGCCTGATCCAGCTCTGCGCCTCGGGGATCGGAGGGCTTCCCACATCCGCAACGAGAGGGTTGATGGGGTTTACGGGACCGGACACCATGAAACCGTTCGACTCCAAAATTTAAGGGCAGGACGTCCGGTGAGACTCCACCGAAACCGCCTGCCCTTCAAGACCTTGTTCTTTCTTGCAGCCACCACCCTCTCCTTCGAGAGGGTCGCTCCGCGACCTCCTCAGGATGAGGGCTGCGTGGCGCTCCGCCGGAACACTTAGTCCTTCGCGCGCTCCACGTAGGAGCCGTCTTCCGTCATGATCACGACGCGGGTGCCGGCAGTGATGTGCGGCGGCACGAGGGTGCGCACGCCGTTCGACAGCATGGCGGGCTTATAGGACGAGGAGGCCGTCTGCCCCTTCACGACCGGCTCGGTGTCGGTAATCTCGAGGGTCACGCGAGCCGGCAGCTCGATGGCAATCGCGACGCCGTTATGGGTCGAGAGCATCACGGCCATGCCTTCCTGGAGATAGGCCTTCTGGTCGCCGATGATGTCCTCCGGCACGACCACCTGGTCGTAGGTCTCCGGATTCATGAAGTGGAAGCCCTCGCCGTCCTGATACAGGAAGGTATGCTCGCGGTCTTCGACGAAGGCGCGCTCGACCTGCTCGGTGGTACGGTAGCGCTCGGAGACCTTCACGCCGTCGGAGATGCGGCGCATGTCGAGCTGGGTGACCGGCGTACCTTTGCCGGGGTGGATGTTCTGGGCGGTGAGAACCACATAAAGCTTGCCATCCATATCGACGACGTTGCCTTTGCGGAGCGTAGAGGCGATGACCTTCACGGGAGGCTTTCCTTGTGACAGATAAGGGCGCGTCGTGAGGGTCGGGTCGTCCAGCCCTCAGTGGCACCGAAAACGGTTTCGGTGCCGCAAGTAGCCTATCTTCGCACAAATCGCCAGTCCGACCTTAATGAGCCCTTTGGAATGGATAAGCCCGCACCTGCCCCCTCTCCCTGGTGGACACCTCACGTCCATGCGGATCGGCGCCCGTTCCTGATCGGCCGGAACCGGATCCAGGCAGCCCTGCGCGGGTTCTTCGGTGCCCGCGACTTCGTGGAGGTGGATACGGCCACGCTCCAGGCCTCGCCGGGAAACGAGGCGCATCTCCATGCTTTCACGACGGAGGCCATCGGCCATGACGGGGCGCGGACGCCCCTCTACCTGCACACCTCCCCGGAATTCGCCTGTAAGAAGCTGCTGGCTGCCGGAGAGAGCCGGATCGCCTGCTTCGCCCATGTGTACCGAAACCGAGAGCGCGGTCCCCTGCACCACCCGGAATTCACCATGCTCGAATGGTATCGGGCGGGTGAGAGCTATGAGACGCTCATGCGAGACTGCCGCGAAATTCTGGGCCTCGCGGCCGAGACCGCAGGCACCCGCACCCTCACCTATCGCGGCCGTGAAACCGATCCTTTTATGGAGCCGGAACGTCTGAGCGTCGCCGAGGCTTTCCAGCGGTTTGCCGGCATTGACCTTCTCGCCTCCATAGACCGGAGCGGCGCGACCGACCGGGGGCTCCTTGCCGCCCAGATGAAGGCGGCGGGTATGCGGGTGGCGGAGGACGATACCTGGGCGGACCTGTTCAGCCGCGCCATCGTGGAGCGGGTCGAGCCCCATCTCGGCCTCGGACGCGCCACGATCCTGGACGAATACCCGGTCGCAGAAGCGGCCCTTGCACGTCCGACAGCCCGGGACCCGCGCGTGGCCGAGCGGTTCGAGCTTTACGCCTGCGGGGTAGAGCTCGCAAACGCCTTCGGCGAGTTGACGGATGCCGCCGAGCAGCGGCGCCGGTTCGAGGCCGAGATGGCGGAGAAGATGCGGATCTACGGAGAAAGCTATCCTGTGGACGAGGACTTCCTGGCAGCCCTGTCGCAGATGCCCGAAGCGAGCGGCATCGCGCTCGGCTTTGACCGGTTGGCGATGCTCGCCACCGGGGCTTCGCGCATCGATCAGGTCATCTGGGCACCCGTACCGGAGACGAGCCGTTGAACGCGATCCGTCCCATCCGCACCCCTGACGAACTGGTCGATAGCGGTCTTGTCGCGCCCGCAGACCTGGCCGGAATCGAGGCGGTGGCGGAGCGCTACGCCGTAGCGATCAGCCCTGCCATGGCCGCACTCATCGACCGGAGCGACCCGGACGATCCGATTGCACGCCAGTTCGTGCCCGATCCGGCGGAGTTGAACGTCACGGCTGAGGAACGCGCGGACCCCATCGGCGACCTCGCGCACAGCCCGGTCGAAGGCATCGTGCATCGCTATCCCGACCGCGTGCTGCTCAAGGCCGTGCATGTGTGCCCGGTCTATTGCCGCTTCTGCTTCCGCCGCGAGATGGTGGGCCCGCAGGGGCTTGGCACTCTTTCCCCTGAGGCCATGGACCGGGCCTTCGCCTATATGGCCGACCATTCGGAAATCTGGGAGGTGATCCTCACCGGCGGAGATCCGCTGGTTCTTTCGCCCCGACGCCTCTCTGAGATCATGGAGCGGCTTTCCGCCATCGATCACGTCAAGATCGTGCGCTTCCATACCCGCGTTCCCGTGGTCGAGCCGGAGCGAATTGACGGAGCTCTGATCGCGGCGCTGAAGGCGAGCGGCAAGACAGCCTATGTAGCCCTCCATGCCAATCACCCACGCGAGCTGACGCTTGCCGCTCGCGCGGCCTGCGCCCGGCTCGTGGATGCCGGCATCGTGATGATCAGCCAGTCGGTCCTGCTCAAAGGGATCAACGACGATGCCGATACTCTGGCGGCCCTCATGCGCGCCTTCGTGGAGACAAGGGTGAAGCCTTACTACCTCCACCATCCGGACCTCGCCCCAGGCACGAGCCATTTCCGGCTCTCCATCGAGGAAGGCCGCGCCCTCGTGGCGGGCCTGCGCGGCCGCATCTCGGGGCTTTGCCAGCCGACCTATATCCTCGATATTCCCGGCGGACACGGGAAGGCCGTCATCGGCCCTGATGCCATTCGCGAATCTGGCGGCTGCTACACGGTCTCGGACTTCAAAGGCGCTGAGCACCCCTATCCTCCGTCGGGGTGAGGCGCTGCCACCGGTTTCGCCGGCTCACCAGCCATCAAGTAAGGTAAGATCGCTTCAGGTTGTGGAACTGTACAGAGTGGAGCCTGAGAATGGGGAAGGAAGCTGCTGAATCTGTCACAACCGAAGACTTGCAACGGGTCGATGCCACCTTCCGCAACGGCTCCATCATGGCCATCGGCGTCATCGTCGGCTTCTCCCTCGGGTTCCTGAGCCGCTGGTCGGCACTACCAGGGGAATGGAGCCATTCGGACCTTGTCTCGGTGGCCCTGATCACGTTGGGTCTCGCCCTGCAGGTGAAGGCGCTGGCGGATCTTCTGCTGGTCTCCTCGCTCCTGCTCGATCGCTACAACCGCTCGGTCCGGTTCTTTCTCGCCGGCCTCATCCTCGTCGGGCTCGGGGTCGTGCTGGCCGTCTTCGCCGATCTTCTCGGCTTCGGCGGCATCGTTCTTAAGGGGTAAATCCTCAATCGAAGCCCGGCTTGCCGCTGCGACCCTTCTTGATCTCGGCCCGTCGCCCCTTCGCCTCCAGCCTGCGCTTCTTCGAGGCGAGCGTCGGCCGGGTGGGACGGCGCGTTTTCGGGCGCTCGGTCGCCTGACGGATCAGCTCCACAAGACGCTCCACCGCGTCCTCGCGGTTGCGCTCCTGTGTGCGGAAGCGTTGGGCGGTGATGATCAGAACGCCTTCATTGGTCAGCCGCTTTCCGGCGAGCCTTTCCAGTTTTTCCTTCACGTAATCGGGCAGCGAGGGAGAATTGCGTACATCGAAGCGCAGCTGAACGGCCGTCTCGACCTTGTTGACGTTCTGACCGCCCGGCCCGGAGGCACGGATAAAGCTCTCCTGAAGCTCCGACTCATCGAGCGCGATGGAATTCGTCACGTGGATCATCAATGCCTCGGAGCTTACGCGGACAACACAAGTGGAGTGGGAGATCGGAACTCCAATGCAAGCTTATTCGGCTTCTGTCGATGGCTCGCACAATTTTTGAGACACCCGATTCAGAGACAGACGCGCCCCTTCCGTTCCCTAAAACCCTGGAAGTGCTCGCCCTGCCGCCACGGTCAATCCCCACGGCGATCGTCGATTGCAACCACAGATTATATATGACCCACTTGTCTGATTTTAGGTTGTGCTGCTATCTAAATGAACTGAAACATGGAGACAGTGACAGCCTCGATGTCCAAAACCCCGCGCCATCCCCTCGATTTCCAGGCCAATAAAGAGGCGGAGACTGTCCTCCCGAACCGAGCGAACATGTCTGCTCAGGAGACGGCTCAATACATCTCAGAGTTTTCGGCCGAGTTGTCCTATCTCGCTCGTGAGACGAAACTCGACCTCCTCGCCTATCTCCTCGACATGGCGCGGCTGGAGGCCATCAGGGCTCTGCAGGCGACGGACAGGGATTCCTTGAAGGGTTAGCGCCCGACGATGAGCGACACCGCATTGCCACCATGGCGTTCGAGGCGCCCGGCCATCTCGAGCTCCAGCAGCGCCATCTGAACGTTGCGGATGGAGAGTCCCGACTGCCGGACGAGATCGTCGATAGCCACCGGCGATGGGCCGAGGAACGCGATCAGGTCGGCCTCGGCTTCACTTCTTTCCTCGTCGAAGCCCGCATCGGGCGCGACCGGCCGCACCGGTGGGCGGATGATATCGGGCAGATCCAGCTCGTCCCAAAGTTCTTCCACACCGATCACGTGTTGTGGTTCTTCGGCCCCCTGGTCGAGTTCCGGACCTGAGGCGATCAGCGGCTCAAGGACGCTGGTCACGTGCTCGATGCCAGCGCAGAGCGTGGCGCCTTCGCGGATAAGGTCATTCGTCCCCTCGGCCCGGGGATCAAGGGGCGAGCCTGGAACGGCGAAGACCTCGCGCCCCTGTTCGAGGGCAAACCGCGCCGTGATGAGAGAACCGGACCGGCGCGCCGCCTCGACCACCACAACGCCGTAGGAGAGTCCCGACACGATCCTGTTCCGGCGCGGAAAGTCGCGCCCACGTGGCTCCCAGCCCATCGGCATCTCGGAAACCACCGCACCTCCCTGCTCCACGATGGACAGGAGGAGCGACTCGTTCTGCGATGGATAGATGCGGTCGTGACCACCCGCCAGTACGGCGACCGTTCCGGTTTCCAGGCTTGCCTTGTGGGCCCTCGTGTCGATCCCGCGCGCAAGCCCCGAGACGACCACGTAACCAGCCTCACCGAGCTGGCGCGACAGGCGTTCCGCGAAAGTGAGGCCGGAGGCGGACGCATTACGCGATCCGATGATGGCGACCGAAGGGCGAGCCAGAACGGCGGCAGAGCCGCGAACTGCGATGAGAGGCGGGGCTGTATCGATGGCCTTCAGGGTCTTCGGATAGTCCGGCTCGCCCATGGCGATGAAACGAACGCCGAGACGGGCAGCGGCGATCATCTCCTTTTCGGCTTCCGCCCGACTGCAGACCTTCAGCATCAGGCGCCCGCCGCGACGGGCGAGATCCGGCAGCGCCTCCAAGGCAGCGGCCGCGCCGCCATACTGGTTCACGAGGGCGCGGAAGGTGCGCGGACCGACCTTCTCTGACCGGATGAGGCGAAGCCAATCGAGACGCTGCTCATCCGTCAGGATCATGGGTCAGCCCTTCTGGCCGATCTTGCCCTCGGTCCCGGCAAGCAGACGGCTGATGTTCTGGCTGTGCTTCCACCAGAGCAGCGCCACGAGGATGATCGACACACCGGCCATGCCGGGCTCCCCGAGAAGCCAGAGAACCACAGGTGTCGCAGCGCTCGCGATCAGGGCGGAGAGTGAGGAGTACTTGCTGGCGAAGGCCACCCCGAGCCAGATCAGGCAGAAGATCAGAGCCGCCAGCGGCTTGAGGCCGATCAGCACGCCTATGAAGGTTGCAACGCCCTTGCCGCCCTTGAACCTGAGCCAGACCGGAAAAAGATGCCCCAGGAAGGCCCCGAGCGCGGCGACCGTGGCAAATTGCGGGCCCCATTGCGCGGCGACCAGAACCGCGACGGTTCCCTTGAGGGCGTCGCCGAGCAGGGTAGCGGCCGCCAAGCCCTTCCGGCCGGTGCGGAGAACGTTCGTGGCGCCGATGTTGCCGGAGCCGATCTTGCGCACATCTCCTAAGCCAGCCATCCGGGTGAAGATCAGGCCGAACGGGATCGAACCCAGGAGGTAGCCGAAGACCAGCGCGGTGAGCAGGTGCAGGAGGTTGGCTTCGTCAGACATTCATATCTCGTTACATCGTATCGCGATGAAAAACCACCCTGCCCGCCACCATCGTCGTGGAGACCTGGCCTTCGAGGCGCGCCTCGTCGAAGGGCGAATTCTTGGACAGCGACTTGAGCTGGCGCTTGTCGAGCACGTAAGGGGCATCCGGATCGAAGACGATCAGATCGGCGGGAGCGCCTACGCTCAGGCGTCCCCCGGAAAGCCCAAGGATTTCGGCGGGTCTCGTAGACAAAGCCCGCAGGAGTCTGGGCAGGGAAATGCGGCCCGCATGGACGAGGCGCAAGGCGGCCGAAAGCAGCGTTTCGAGCCCCACCGCTCCGTCCGCTGCCTCAGCGAAGGGCAGCCGCTTGTTCTCAACATCCTGTGGATTATGGTCCGATACGATCGCGTCGATCGTGCCATCGGCCAATGCCTCGATGACCGCCTGCCGGTCGTCCTCATGGCGCAGGGGCGGCGAGAGCTTCATGAACGTCCGGTAATCGCCGATATCGTTCTCGTTGAGCGCCAGGTGATTGATCGAGACGCCGCAGGTGACCGGCAGCCCCTTTCCCTTCCCAGCCCGGACGATCTCGGCCGAATCGGCGCAGGAAATCATCGCCGCGTGATAGCGTCCGCCCGTAAGCCGCACGAGACGGACGTCCCGTTCGAGCATCACCGTCTCGGCCTCGCGCGGGATGCCCGGGAGCCCGAGCCGCGAGGAGAATTCCCCCTCGTTCATCACGCCCTGCCCCACGAGGTCGGGATCCTCCACGTGGTGGACGATCAGCGCGTCGAAGTCGCGGGCGTAGGTGAGCGCCCGTCGCATGACCTGGGCATTCGTGACGGAGCGCGCACCGTCCGTGAAGGCAATCGCGCCGGCCTCCATGAGCCGGCCGATCTCCGCCATCTCCTGCCCCTGTAAACCCTTCGTCAGAGCGGCCGCCGGGCGGATATTGACGATGGACGTGTCGCGCGCCCGGCGCACGATGAAATCGATGACGGCCGGATCGTCGAGCACCGGGTTCGTATCCGGCATGGATACGACCGTCGTGACACCACCCGCCGCGGCCGCCTCCCCGGCGCTTTTCAGAGTCTCGCGATAGGGCCCGCCCGGCTCGCCGATGAAGGCGCGCATGTCGATAAGACCGGGGGCGAGCACTTGGCCTGCGCAATCGATCACCTGCGCGTCGGTCGCTTCCGTCACCTGCGGACCGACAGCCTGGATTGCTCCGTCGCGTACCAGAAGACCGCCGCGCTCCTCACGGTCGCTGGCGGGGTCGATGAGGCGGGCGTTCTTGAAGAGGATGGGTTGGTTGCTCATGACGCGTCTCACCGGTTCGGCAGATGGCTCGCCAGAGCCTCCAGCACCGCCATGCGCACGGCGACGCCCATTTCGACCTGTTCACGGATCAGGGACTGCGCGCCGTCGGCCACGTCCGAGGAAATCTCCACGCCCCGGTTCATCGGCCCCGGATGCATCACGAGGGCATCGGGCTTGGCGAAGGCGAGCTTTTCCTGATCGAGCCCGTAGAAGCGGAAATATTCCTTCACGGAGGGCACGAAGGAGCCGTTCATGCGCTCGCGCTGCAGGCGCAGCATCATGACGATGTCCGCATCCTTCAGCCCCTCCTTCATGCTCGTGAAGGTTTCGAAACCGAGGCGCGCGATGCCAGGAGGCAGCAGCGTCGAGGGTGCGACGAGGCGCACGCGCGCACCCATGGCGGCAAGCAGGATCATGTTGGAACGCGCCACGCGGGAATGCAGGATGTCGCCGCAGATCGCCACTGTGAGACCGGCGATGCGCCCCTTGTTGCGGCGGATGGTCAGGGCATCGAGCAAGGCCTGGGTCGGATGCTCGTGGGCGCCGTCGCCCGCATTGACCACCGAGCAATCGACCTTCTGGGCGAGGAGATGCACCGCGCCGGCCGCGTGATGCCGCACGACGATAATGTCCGGCCGCATGGCGTTCAGCGTCACGGCCGTGTCGATCAGGGTCTCGCCCTTCTTCACCGAAGACGAGGCGACCTGCATGTTCATCACGTCGGCGCCGAGCCGCTTGCCGGCGATCTCGAAGGACGATTGCGTGCGGGTGGAGGCTTCGAAGAAGAGGTTGATCTGCGTCCGGCCGCGAAGGCTCGACTTGCTCTTCTCGATCTGGCGGCTCACCTCGACTTGGCTGTCGGCGAGATCGAGAAGTGCCTGAATGTCCAAGGGAGACAGCCCCTCGATGCCGAGGAGATGCCGGTGGGGAAAAATGGATCGGGGGGCGTCACTCATCTTAAAGCGATGGCTATAGGCGCTCCGGGAAACGGCGGCAAGCAACGGATTTGGCCCGGCTTCACATTTTGCCCAGGGACTGACTAGCCCCGACTATGGCACGCGCCCAAGTCATGACCGGGCCTGTCCCGGTCATCTCGATACTGAAGGGCCCGGGGCCTCATGCAATCAGGATCACGGGCACAAGGCCGGAGGTGACGTTGGTACGGAACACTAGACAGTCATCGTTTCTGCCATGACGCCCTAAAATAAGAGGAACATCTCTCCGAGGGTCACGCCATGTCGTTGAACCATGACACCCACGAGGTCTTCAACCAGACTCCCCCCTTCGGCGACGTGAATCTCATCGCCACGAACCGTCCCCTGCTCGACAGCCTGAAAGTCAACGGCGTCGATGTGGAGGCCGAACGGCTCATGGAATTCGGCGAGGCCTGGGGCACGGCGGAGCGGCTGGACATCGGCAGGCTCGCCAACGAGAACCCGCCGAAGCTGCGCACGCATGATGCAAGAGGCTATCGTATCGATGCGGTCGAGTTCCACCCGGCCTATCACGTGCTGATGCGAGCCAGCATGGAGGACGGGCTTCATGCCTCGACCTGGGACGAGCAGCGAACCGTTCACGCCCACGTGGCGCGGGCGGCTCGAATCTATACGGCGGCTGGCGTCGAGAGCGGGCACATCTGCCCCATCACCATGACCCATGCCTCGGTGGCAGCGCTTGCCACCTCCCCGACCCTGCTCGCCGAGTGGCTGCCGAGGATCCGTTCGCGGGATTACGATTCCCGCTTCATTCCCTTCTGGGAGAAGACGGCCGTTACCCTCGGCATGGGCATGACGGAGAAGCAGGGCGGCACCGATGTCCGGGCCAACTCCACCAGGGCGGCAGCCACGGCCGGGGACGAATATGTCCTCACCGGGCACAAATGGTTCATGTCGGCGCCCATGTGCGACGCCTTTCTGGTCCTGGCCCAAGCTCCCGGCGGGCTCACCTGCTTCCTCGTCCCCCGCTTCCGGCCCGACGGATCCCTCAACGGGCTTCGCCTGCAGCGGCTCAAGGACAAGCTCGGGAACCGCTCGAACGCCTCCTCGGAGGTCGAGTTCCACGAAGCTTTCGGGTGGCGAATCGGCGAGGAGGGACGCGGGGTGCGCACCATCATCGAGATGGTGCAGCTGACCCGCCTCGACTGCGCCGTGGCCTCGGCCGGTCTCGTGCGGATGGGACTGGTTCTTGCCATGCACCATGCCCGCCATCGGAGCGTCTTCCAGAGGAAGCTCATCGATCAGCCGACCATGAGGATGGTGCTGGCGGACCTCGCCCTGGAGAGCGAGGCCGTGACGGCCCTTGCCCTGCGGACCGCCCGCAGCTTCGATCTGGCGCGCACCGACGACCACGAGGCGGCCTATGCCCGGCTCGTGACCCCGGCGGCCAAGTTCGGCATCTGCAAGGCGGCCCCGCGCCTCCTCTACGAGGCCATGGAGTGCCTCGGCGGCAACGGATACGTGGAGGAGAGCGCCCTGCCTCGGCTCTACCGGGAGGCCCCGGTCAACGCGATCTGGGAGGGCTCGGGCAACGTGATCGCCCTCGATATCCTGCGCGCGGAGAACCGGGAACCGGAGGTCGCGGCCACCGTTCTGGAGCGCCTGATGGCGGATGTCGCGGACCTTCCGGGAGCCTCCGAGGCCGCCCGGGACATCGTCCTGGCTCTGCAATCCTCCGACCCCGAGTCGAAGGCGAGATTCGTGGCCGAACGGCTCTTCGTCCTTGCCGCCACAGCAGCCCTGGCCCGCTCCGCGCCGGCCCAGATCACACAGGCCTACGCCCTCACCCGCCTTGCTGCTCCGGCCCGGATGATTGGCGCCAATGACCTCGGAGAGGCGGTCGGTCCCTTGCTGGAGCGCGCCTTCACGGCCATATAGGGAACATATGGACAAGTCCGATTTGACTTGTCCGCGATCATCAACCACTTATCCCGCCCTGCGTCGGTCAGGGGCTCGCCGACGTGCCAGCCCTGGCAACGGGGCCTCCGCCTGCTCCCGCTTTTAGGAAGTCGTTCATGAAAGTCCTCGTCGTCGAGTCGCCTGCCAAGGCCAAGACGATCAACAAGTATCTCGGCAAGGATTACGAGGTCCTGGCCTCCTTCGGGCATATCCGCGATCTGCCCGCCAAGGATGGCTCGGTCGACCCGGATGCCGATTTCCGCATGATCTGGACGCTCGAGGACAGGGGCTCGAAGCGGGTCTCCGATATCGCCAAGGCGATCAAGGGAGCCGAGAAGCTCATCCTCGCCACCGACCCGGACCGCGAAGGCGAGGCGATTTCCTGGCACGTCCTGGAGGCTCTGCGTGAAAAGCGCGTCCTGAAGGACCTGCCCGTCGAGCGCGTCACCTTCAACGCGATCACCAAGGATGCCGTGCAGGCCGCCCTGCGCCAGCCGCGTGAGATCGACCAAGCGCTGGTCGACGCCTATTTGGCCCGCCGGGCGCTGGACTACCTCGTCGGCTTCACCCTTTCCCCCGTTCTCTGGCGCAAGCTTCCCGGCGCCCGCTCGGCCGGCCGCGTGCAGTCTGTGGCGCTGCGCCTCGTCTGCGACCGCGAGCTCGAGATCGAGACGTTCAAGCCGCGCGAATATTGGTCCCTGATCGCGACCCTGGCCACCAAGGAGGGCGCGGTGTTCGACGCGCGTCTCGTCGGCGCCGACGGCAAGAAGATCCAGCGCCTCGACATCGGCAACGGCAAGGACGCAGAAGCCTTCAAGAAGGACCTGGAACTCGCAACCTTCTCGGTCGCGAACATCGAGGCCAAGCCCGCCAAACGGCACCCCTACCCGCCCTTCACCACCTCGACTCTGCAGCAGGAGGCCTCGCGCAAGCTGGGCCTTGCGCCGGCACAAACCATGCGCATCGCGCAGCGGCTTTATGAAGGTGTTGATATCGGCGGCGAGACGGTCGGCCTCATTACCTATATGCGTACGGACGGCGTCGACATGGCGCCGGAAGCCGTTCAGGCCGCCCGCCGGGTGATCGGCAAGGAATACGGCGACCGCTATGTGCCGGGCGCGCCGCGCAAGTACTCGACCAAGGCCAAGAACGCGCAGGAAGCCCACGAGGCCATCCGCCCGACGGACATGAGCCGCCTGCCGAAGCAGGTTTCCAAGTACCTGGAGCCCGAGCAGGCCCGTCTCTACGACCTGATCTGGACGCGCACCATCGCGAGCCAGATGGAATCGGCCGAGCTGGAGCGCACCACGGCGGATATTCTGGCCCAGGTCGGACCGCGCAAGCTCGATCTTCGCGCCACCGGCCAGGTGATCAAGTTCGACGGCTTCCTTACGCTCTATAACGAGAGCAAGGACGACGAGGCGGATGAGGACGAAGGCCGCCTGCCCCCGATGAAAGCGGGCGATCCCCTGGAGCGCCGCCGCATCAACGCGAGCCAGCACTTCACCGAGCCGCCGCCGCGCTACTCGGAAGCCTCCCTCGTGAAGCGCATGGAAGAGCTCGGCATCGGCCGCCCCTCGACCTATGCGGCCGTGCTGCAGACCCTGCGCGACCGCGAATACGTGCGCATCGAGAAGAAACGGCTCGTGCCCGAGGACAAGGGCCGCATCGTCACGGCGTTCCTGGAGAGCTTCTTCCGCCGCTATGTGGAATACGACTTCACAGCGGACCTCGAGGAGCAGCTAGACCGGATCTCCAATTCCGAGATCGACTGGAAACAGGTGCTGCGCGACTTCTGGCGCGACTTCTCCGCCGCCATCGGCGAGACGAAGGAGCTGCGCATGACGGAGGTCCTCGATGCTCTCAACGATCTGCTCGGGCCTCACATCTTCCCGGACAGGGGCGACGGCTCCAACCCGCGTACCTGCCCGACCTGCGGCACGGGCCAGCTCTCGCTCAAGCTCGGCAAGTTCGGCTCCTTCATCGGCTGCTCGAACTACCCTGAGTGCAAGTACACCCGCCAGCTCGCCGCCAGCGGCGTCGAGGGCGAAGGCGACGGGTCCTCGGATAATGGCGGCCAGCCCGGCGTGAAGGTGCTGGGCACGGATCCGGAGACGGGCCTCGAAGTCACCCTCCGCGACGGCCGCTTCGGCCCCTTCGTGCAACTCGGCGAGGGCGAGAAGCCCAAGCGCTCGTCCCTGCCCAAGGGCATGACGCCTGCTCAGGTCGATCTGGAGAAGGCCCTGAAGCTCCTGGCTCTGCCGCGTCAGGTGGCGACCCATCCGGAATCGGGCGAGCCGATCCTGGTGAGCATAGGCCGTTACGGGCCTTATGTTCAGCACGGCAAGACCTACGCCAATCTCGGGCCCGGCGACGACGTGCTGGAGATCGGCGCCAACCGCGCCATCGATCTGATTGTCACGAAGGAAAGCGGTGGAGGCGGCGGCCGCCGTGCCGCCGATCCAGGGCGCCCCGTGGGCGATGATCCGGAATCCGGCAAGCCCATCGTGGTGAAGGCCGGCCGCTTCGGGCCTTACGTGACCGATGGCGAGACCAATGCCACTTTGCCACGCACCCTCGCGGCGGAGGCGGTGACGCTGGAGGAGGCTGTCGAGCTTCTGAAGGCTCGCCGGGCGGCCGGTCCGTCGAAGAAGGCGGGCCGTGGGCGCAAGGCGCCGGCCAAGAAGGCAGCTGCCGCCAAGGTGCCTGCTGCAAAGAAAGCCGCCACGAAGAAGGCCCCGGCCAAGAAGACGGCAGCCAAGAAACCCGCGGCGAAGAAGGCGTCGTCTAAGAAAACGGCCAAGGCCGGCTGATTCCCATGCGGGAATGGCTGTCCTGGTTATCGGTTGAGTATGCCGACCAGCTCGAAATGACGTTGCGCCTTTGCGGCGCTGCCGTCGCGGGCATGGTGGTCGGCATCAACCGGGACATCCATAACAAGCCCATCGGCATGCGAACACTCGGCCTCGTCGCCCTGGGCTCTGCCATCGTGATCCTGTCTGGTTCGGTCTACCAGGATTTGCATTTCAGTCAGGATGCCGTCAGCCGTGTCGTGCAGGGCATCCTAACAGGCCTGGGCTTTCTCGGTGCCGGGGCGATTCTCCACGGACGCGACGAAATGCGGGTTCACGGCCTGACAACAGCCGCGACCGTGTGGATCGCGGCGGGCCTCGGCGTGACCGCGGGCTTAGGCGCCTGGTTCATCACCATCGCCGGAACCCTGATCACGCTCTTTATGCTGACCTTCGGCAAACGGATCGAGGACTGGCTCGTCTCGATCTTCGGTGAGAACAAAAGCGCCGACGAGGATGATTAGAAGAGGAAGCTCAGACCCAGCACGGCCACCGCCGCCATGGAAAGCCAGACCAGGCTCGAGCCGTAAGATCGCTGAGTCGCGGGCGCGGCATCCGGCTCGTCGAAGGCAAAGGCCTCGCCGGCGTTGCGCGCGGCGCGGTCCAGGTGAAGCTTCTGTGCCGGTGTCAAAGTCGTCCGCGTCGTCACGCCCGTTTCTCCCGTTAAGCTCATGCTTAACCTTTCCAACGTGAATGCAATTTAAACAGTTCCTCATGACAGTCGGAAGACATCCTTTAGAGGGAAACCGCTGGTAACCTTTACGGCCTAGCCTGATTTTCGAATTTGTGGATTGTCACCACAGACCGCCCTTTTCGTTTCCGTTTTGTTCTCGTATAAAAACGGAATGAGAAATAGTGTAAAGAAACGCGAATCATCATCCCGGACCAAGGTCCCAATGACAGACAATGACGATCTCTTCGGGGGCGCCGGGCCTAAGCGCGCCGCACCCGCCTCAGCCCGAACCGCCGCCGTCAAGGTGTCCCGTCCGGCGCCCTCTCAGGGCACGCCGGGGGAAGCCGGCTATGACGCGTCCGCAATCGAGGTGCTGGAGGGGCTCGAGCCCGTCCGCCGCCGTCCCGGCATGTATATCGGCGGCACGGACGAGAAGGCCCTGCACCACCTCTTCGCCGAAGTGATCGACAACTCCATGGACGAGGCGGTCGCCGGACACGCGACCTTCATCGAGGTGGAACTGGAGGAAGGCGGCTGGCTCTCCGTGACCGACAACGGTCGCGGCATCCCGGTCGACCCGCACCCGAAATTCCCGAAGAAGTCCGCTCTCGAGGTCATCATGACCACGCTCCACGCGGGCGGTAAGTTCGATTCGAAGGTCTACGAGACCTCCGGCGGCCTGCACGGCGTCGGCGTGTCGGTGGTGAACGCCCTCTCGGAGATCCTCGAGGTAGAAGTGGCGCGCGGCCAGCAACTCTATCGCCAGGTCTTCTCGCGCGGCATCCCGCAGGGCAAGCTGGAAACTGTGGGACGCGTCCTCAACCGGCGCGGCACCAAGGTGCGCTTCAAGCCCGACTGGCAGATCTTCGGCAAGGACGCTCACTTCCAGCCACGCCGCCTGTTCAAGATGGCCCGCTCGAAGGCCTATCTCTTCGGCGGTGTCGAGATCCGCTGGAAATGCGCCCCGTCCCTGATCGAGGGAACCGACAACGTTCCGGCCGAGGCGACCTTCAAGTTCCCCAACGGCCTGAAGGACTACCTGCTCCACGACATCGAAGGTAAGGAGCTGGTCACGGACCAGCTCTTCTCCGGCAAGATCACCAAGCCCGGCAGCCACGGCTCCCTGGAATGGGCGGTCGCCTGGATGACCAACGAGGACGGATTCTCCGTCTCGTACTGCAATACCGTGCCGACCCCCGAGGGCGGCACTCACGAAAACGGCCTGCGCATCGCGCTCCTGCGTGCCCTGCGCGAGCATGCCGAGCGCGTCGGCCAGTCGAAGCGCATGGCGGCCGTGACCACCGACGATGTCATGGCGACCTGCGCGTCCATGCTCTCGGTCTTCATCCGCGAGCCGGAGTTCCAGGGCCAGACCAAGGACAAGCTGGCGACGGTGGAAGCCGGCCGCATCGTCGAGAACGCGATTCGCGACACGTTCGATCACTGGCTCGCGGCGGCGCCGCAGCAGGCCAACAAGCTCCTCGACTGGGTCATCGACCGGGCGGAAGAGCGCCTGCGCCGCCGCCAGGAGAAGGAGGTCGCCCGCAAGACCGCGACCCGCAAGCTGCGCCTGCCCGGCAAGCTGGCGGATTGCTCGAATGCCGGCGCCAAGGGCTCTGAACTCTTCATCGTCGAGGGCGACTCGGCCGGCGGCTCCGCCAAGCAGGCCCGCGACCGCGCCACCCAGGCGGTTCTGCCCCTGCGCGGCAAGATCCTGAACGTAGCTTCCGCAGGTCGGGAGAAGCTGCATCAGAACCAGCAGCTCTCCGATCTCGTGCAGGCGCTGGGCTGCGGCACGGGCTCCCACTACAAGGATTCCGACCTGCGTTACGAGAAGGTCATCATCATGACCGACGCGGACGTGGACGGCGCGCACATTGCCTCGCTGCTGATCACCTTCTTCTACCGGCAGATGCCCCGCCTTATCGATGGTGGGCACCTGTACCTCGCGGTGCCGCCCCTCTACCGGCTGACGCAAGGGTCTAAATCGGCCTATGCCCGCGACGATGCCGACCGGGAAAAGCTGATGAAGACCGTATTCAAGGGCAGTGGCAAGGTCGAAATCGGCCGCTTCAAAGGCCTTGGCGAGATGCTCCCGGCCCAGCTGAAGGAAACCACCATGGACCCGAAGAAGCGCCTGCTCCTGAAGGTCGTGGTGGAGGCTGATGACAAGCCGGAAGCGAGCGACGCCGTGGAGCGCCTGATGGGCAACAAGCCCGAGGCTCGCTTCGCCTTCATCCAGGAACGCGCGGCCTTCGCGGATGAGGCGGATCTGGATATCTGATGAGGGCAAACCTAGTTCGAACGTCATCACCGGCCTTGTGCCGGTGATCTCAATACTGATCGGTACATCGGTCGTTACGTTAGGTCACAGGAGGCTCTCCAAAACTTTCTCGAAAATTTTTCAAAATAGTTTGGAACCATCCCCTGATCGGCGCGTTTTATGAACTCACCGGCTCATTCTGCCCCCACGGGCCGGTCCCTCAAAGGCTCCGACATCGGGGCCTTATTTTTTGGCCGCAAAGCCCCGTCCCGAAATGGATCTCTTGTTCCGCCCATGCGTCATCAAGGATGCCGAGCGGCCCGGACTAGCCGCGACAACGTTCGCATGCGACAAGACCCTGTAAACCCGACGAGCTTATCTCTTGGTCAAACGTTCGAAACCTGCCCCATCGGCTACCCTGCCCTCGCGCGAAGAGGTCCTGTCGTTCATCGCCCATGCCCAGGGCAAGGTGGGCAAGCGCGAGATCGCGCAGCGCTTCGGCATCAAGGGCAGCGACAGGATCTGGCTGAAGCAGCTGCTCAAGGAGCTTGAAATCGAAGGTATCGTCGACAGGCGCGGCAAGACGGTCCACAAGGCGGGCCAGCTGCCGCCGGTCGTGCTGGCCGATATCACCAAGCGGGACCGGGACGGCGAGCTGATCGCCGTGCCGACCGAATGGGACGAAGAGGAGCACGGCTCCATCCCGACCATCATCATCGTCGCCCCGCGCAAGCCACGCCCTGGCATGCCGGTGGCCGGCGTCGGCGATCGGGCTCTGCTGAGGGTCGACCCGCTCCAGCCCGGCGACATCCACCGCTATTCCGGCCGTGTGACCAAGATCATCGCCAAGAAGCAGGCGCAGGTGCTCGGCATCTTCCGAGCCCTGCCTGAGGGTGGCGGACGGCTCGTACCCGTGGACAAGAAGGCCCGTGAGCAGGAACTCCAGATCCGGCCCGGCGATGAGGGCGAGGCGCAGAATGGGGATCTGGTCTCCGTGTCCGTGGTGAAGCATGGCCGTTTCGGCCTGCCCACTGCAAAGGTGAAGGAGCGCCTTGGCGAGATTCGATCGGAGAAGGCCGTCAGCCTGATCGCGATTTACGCCCACAGCATCCCCAACGAGTTTCCGACAGCTGTCATCGAGGAAGCCGAGAAGGCAAAGCCCGTTTCCCTGGATGGCCGGGAGGACTGGCGCGACCTTCCCCTGGTCACCATCGACCCGCCGGACGCCAAGGACCATGACGACGCCGTGCATGCCGTTTCGGACGAGGATCCTAACAATGTCGGCGGCTATATCCTTACCGTGGCAATTGCCGACGTGGCGGCCTATGTGCGCCCCGGCTCGGCCATGGACCGCGAAGCGCAGGAACGCGGCAACTCGGTCTATTTCCCGGACCGGGTCGTCCCCATGCTGCCGGAGCGCATCTCCAATGACCTGTGCTCTCTGAGACCGCGTGAGGACCGCCCTGCCCTGGCGGTCCGCATGGTGATCGGCCCCGACGGGCGAAAAATTCGCCACAGTTTCCACCGGATCATGATGCGCTCGGCGGAAAAGCTTTCCTACAGCCAAGCCCAGGCCGCCATCGACGGCAGGCCTGACGACATGACACGGCCGATCCTGGACACGATCCTAAGGCCGCTCTGGGCCGGGTACGAGCTGGTGAAAAAGGCCCGTGACATCCGCGAGCCACTGTTCCTCGACCTTCCCGAGCGCAAGATCGTGCTCAAGCCCGACGGCACTGTGGACCGGATCTTCGTGCCGGAGCGGCTGGAGGCTCACAAGCTCATCGAGGAATTCATGATCCTCGCCAACGTGGCTGCGGCGGAGAGCCTGGAGAAGGCCGAATCCGACCTGATCTACCGTGTGCACGACGAGCCTTCGCTCGAGAAGATACGTGCTTTGAGTGAGGTGCTGGCCTCCATCGGCCTTAAGGTTCCGAGTCAGGGCGCGTTGAAGCCGGAACTGTTCAACCGCATCCTGAGAAGCGTCGAGGACACGGAGCATCAGCTCTTCATCAACGAGGTGGTGCTGCGCTCGCAGTCCCAAGCCGAATATTCGGCAGAGAATTACGGTCATTTTGGCCTCAACCTTCGACGCTACGCCCATTTCACCTCCCCCATCCGGCGCTACGCCGATCTCATCGTGCATCGCGCCTTGATCGCCTCGCTCAAGCTCGGCAAGGATGGGCTGCCGCCGGATACCACCCGGGCCGAGCTGATCGAGATCAGCGCCAAGATCTCGGCTGCAGAGCGCCGGGCGATGGCGGCGGAACGTGAGACAATCGACCGCCTGATCGCGCACTTCCTCGCCGACCGGATCGGGGCCACATTCGATGGACAGATCTCGGGCGTGTCGAAGGCAGGCCTGTTCATCAAGCTGAATGAGACCGGCGCGGACGGCTTCGTTCCGGCGGCCACCATCGGCGACGATTACTACCGCTACGACGAGCGGACCCACTCGATGCGCGGGGATGATACGGGTGAAACCTATCGGCTCGGCGACAAAGTGGAGGTGAAGCTGGTCGAGGCGGCGCCCGTCGCAGGTGCGCTGCGGTTCGAGCTTCTCACCAAGGGCCGCGTTACCGGCCGGAGCGGGCCGTCCAGGAGTGGCGCGAAGCGTCCGCCTCGCGGTTTCAAGGCGGGCAAGTCGCCTCCCCCGAAGGGTCGCGCTCCGACCCGCGTGAAGGTGAAGCGGCGCGGCCGCGCCTGATGTTTTGGGGATTAAGGATGTCTTTGACGATCGAGACGACGTCTACGGCCATGACGGAAGAGGTGAAGGCCATCCCGGCCATGAAGCGCGGCTTTCTGGGCCATTGCCCTGCCTGCGACAGAGGCAGGCTCTTCAGGCGCTTCCTCAAGGTCGTTGATCACTGCGAGGCCTGCGGGACCGAGTTCCACCATCACCGGGCTGACGACCTCCCGCCCTACATTGTGATTTTCATCGTCGGCCACCTCATCGGCTACGGGATTCTCATGACCGAGACGAAGCTCGAGATGCCCATGTGGGTGCATCTGGCGCTCTGGCCGGCCCTGACGCTGATCCTGTGCCTTGCCCTGCTCCAGCCTGTGAAAGGCGCTGTCGTGGGGCTGCAATACGCGCTAGGTATGCATGGCTTCGGCGCTGCCCGGAACCAGAAGAATGCCAGCCTAGAAAAGGAGCATCAGATTGAATCCTAAGAGTGGGATCCACTTTTAGGTCCGATGCTCTAGCGAGGACAACACCCGTGACGGATACCGAGACTTTGGCGAGGATGGATCGCCTCGTTTCCGCTGAGACCAATCCCAAGCTCCCCACCCTCCGTCCCGTCGACGCCGCCACCCTCATCATCATCGACCGCAAGGGCAAGACCCCCAAGGTGCTCATGGGCAGGCGCCATGAGGGCCTGAAGTTCATGCCTGGCAAGTTCGTCTTCCCGGGCGGTCGGATCGAAGCCGGAGACCGTTCCATGACGGTGACCGGCGCCCTCCATCCCCGGGCGGAGCAGGCCCTCATGGCCCGCGTGTCTCGCCCCTCGCCTCAGCGCAGCCGGGCTCTGGCGCTTGCGGCGATCCGCGAGACCTTCGAGGAAACCGGGCTTCTGCTCGGCACCAAGGATTATGGCAGCCCGGAGAGTGCGCCGGCCGACACGGCTTGGACGACGTTCCTGGAAAGAGGCGTTTTTCCCGATTTGGAAGCATTACACCTCATCGGCCGCGCCATCACGCCGCCCAAGCGCGTCAGACGGTTCGATACCCGATTCTTCGCCGCCGACCGCACCGCCATCGCCGACGAGCTCGAAGGCGTCGTCGGACCGGAGGCGGAGCTCGTCGAGCTGGCCTGGGTCACCATCGCCAAGGCGAAGGATCTGGACCTGCCTCCGATTACGACTGTGATTCTGGACGAGCTGGAGGCCCGGATCGCAGCCGGATTCAGCCATCAGCTTCCGGTACCCTTCTATCATCAGCAGCGCGGCCGTTTCGTGCGGGAGCTGCTATAGCCCGTTTTCCGGCTGTTCCTACCGAGACGCCCTCAACGGGAGGAGCCGGACGATCGAAGAATCCGCCCTCCGCCCTTGACTGATCTGCGATAATCAGGCATGGGAACCCCACGATTTTCCGGCCGGGTTCACCCGGCCTTTGCGTTTCGGCCATGCCGTGGGCCAACCGAGCGCCTGAACCGAACAAGAGGTCCCGACCATGGCCAAAGCCGCAACGATCAAAGTGAAGCTCGTCTCCACCGCTGACACGGGCTATTTCTACGTGACGAAGAAGAACTCGCGCACGATGACCGAGAAGCTCAACTTGAAGAAGTACGACCCGGTCGCGAAGAAGCACGTGGAGTTCAAGGAAGCCAAGATTAAGTAAGGCCTCCGACAGATCCGTTCAAACAGAAAGCCGCCCCTCGTCGGGGCGGCTTTTTTTTCTGAGAGCGCGAAGTGGTCTCCTCGACTACCCTCGGTAGGTTTAGCGATAGACGCCGTCGATCCTGCGGACTCTGTTGACCTCGCGATGGCTGATGGAGCCCGTGGTCACCACATCCCGCCGAACCGGGCGGGCGACACGGGTCTGGTCGCGATAGACGACCCGCGTCGCTACGCGAGGTTGCCTGTAGACGACTCGGGTCCTGTAGGCCGGCTCGCGATAAACCACGCGGGTCCGATAGGCCGGGACCGGCTGATAGACGACGCGCGTTACAGGGGCCGAATAATAGCCGTAAGCTGGGTAGCTGTAGGCCGGATAGCTGTAGGCGGCAGGATAACCGTATCCGTAGCCATAAGCTGGGTAGCCATAAGCCGGATAGGAATAGGCCGGCGTTGCGGCCGCGGTCAGAAGGCCGCCGAGGACGGCACCGCCGACTAGGCCCGCGGCAACAGCACCGCCGTTGTTCCACCCGCCACTACGGTAGTAGCCGGGATAGTAGCCGCCATGCCATCCCGCGCCGTGCCACCCACCGCGCCAGTACTGAGCTTGAGCGCTACCGACACCTGCCAGCGTAATCACCGCAGCGCCAGCCACTAAAGCAAACTTCTTCATGGTCGACCTCTTGAGAAGTGACGGACCTAAATCCTTGGCAGATCAATTCGGAACATGAAATCCGGTTCGGAGCTTGGCCGAATATTTAATGTTTTTCTTCATGCAATACATACAATTCTGACAATTTGTTCATGTTCGAGCGAAGGTCCGGACGGGTCGTCGCCTCCACTGCGAAGCATGCCCTTATTGGGCGTAAACCTGCGAGCGCGGGAAGATCGTGTTACCCGCCACCACCTGGGCGATGACGGCTGCGATCTTGTCCCCGCCCTTCGCCGAGGGTTCGATGGGATTGGCGTAATCGTCCGGATGATCGCAGATCAGCCTCAGATCGACGAGGGGGAGCCGGCGCGAGAAGGCTTCCCGCATGATGACGTCGTTGAAGATCGACAGGGCCGTAACGACTAGGCGCTGTTCGTCCGGTTCCGGGAAACGGGCATCGTAGATGGTGCAGACCGCCGTCGGAAGGCGCCGGCTCAGAACGGCGTCCAGCATGTCGCGGTAATTGCGGGCGAACTCATCACGGACATCCGCGAGCCTCGCCAGCACCTCGGCTACGGAGCGGGCGGGCTCCCGTAATATCCCGCTGTTGCGCAGGGCATCGTTGCCTCCGGCACTGACGATCAGGTGAGTCGCGTCGGCTGGAATTCGGGTCATCTGAGGCTGGATCCCGGCCGTGATGGCGCCGTCCACCGCACACAGAGTAGCCTTCCACCCGCCCGGCAACCTGGCACGGACCTGCGCCACCACATCCGGCTCGCCGGATCTCACATAGGCTCCGTTGTCGAAGATGCTGTCGCCCAGCAGAACGATATGGCCCATCGGGCTCTCCTCCGGCGCGACAACAGGGCGAAGGTCGTCGTTGTTCCTGCCATCAGTTCAGGCCTCCAGGCTCGCCTGCTACCGGTCGATCAAGGATGGATGTCTGCCTGGAAGAAGGGTCTGAAATTGTCGAGCCATGAAGCGAGCCAAGCTTCCAGAGCGGCTTTGGCGGCCTG
The DNA here is from genome assembly GCF_003347665.1 of Microvirga calopogonii. Lineage (GTDB taxonomy): Bacteria > Pseudomonadota > Alphaproteobacteria > Rhizobiales > Beijerinckiaceae > Microvirga > Microvirga calopogonii. The sequence goes on along the minus strand of NZ_QDGA01000003.1, from coordinate 62,557 downwards.
CTCCGTTGGACCATAGCCCCAGGCATCTTCCTGCAGCGGCGTCGACCAGATCCAGAACCGATTGCTTCCGTCATAAGCCACGCTCCCGACTTCGATGGGGCCGACGAAGCCGACATACCGGTTGAGCGGCACACCGGCCACCTGGTCCTGCTGCCACCGAATTCTGTCCATTCCCTCTTCCGCCTTTCGCCTATCGTTCTCCGCGAACTAGCGCAGACCGGCCTTCCCACAAGCCACGTCGATGACGGCAAGGAACAGGACGTAGCGAAGCACATTGGTGCAAATCGGCCTGACATTAGAAATCGTCATGCGCTTTCCGCCCACCGCCGTTCATGGTGCGATCGATTGTCTCTGGGGATCGCCCTCATGGCGGCGCCGTGGATCTTCGGCTTCACGGACGTGACACCGGCCACGTGGGTTGCCATCGCGTTCGGCGCGGGAGCCATCCTGTACTCCGCCCTTACGGCCTATGAGCTAGGCCTCCTCTGTCACTGCACCTGATGCTCGACGGCATCGGCGGGATCCTGCTTGCGGCATCGCCCTTCCTGCTCGGCTTTTCCGATCAAGTCTTCTGGCCACATGTTCTCTTCGGCATCTTCTCGGTCGCGAGCCTCGTCACCCATACGGAAACGATGCTGCCGACGGGGCACAAGGAGCCCGCGTAGCCGCCGGGAAGCTTGGTTGACGGTGGATCGCGACAGGCGCAGCATGAGGGTCACCATGGGAGGCGCCTATGTTCGAACAGGCCGTCCAAGTCAGCGAGGCGTTCCGTCAAAGCGCACACCAGATGCAGGGATCGCTCCATATGGCCCTGAAGGGTTGCCCTGAATGCCGGACGACGCAGATGATCGCGTCGCCCAGCCTCGGCACCTGCGAGGGATGCGGCTCCGCGCTGGTTGTGCTGCCACGCGAGTAAGGTCCGCCACAGGCCGGACTTTTCCATAGCTGGCTCCGCCTACCACCCTCTATGCTCTGCGCCCGGAGAATCGCATGGCACCATTTGGGTGGATCGAATGGATACGCGGTCGCATCGGAGCACGTTCGGCCGAATTGAAGTTGGCGCTGCGGGTCACCATCGCGGGCACGCTGGCCTATGTCGTCACGAAGATCCTCGATCTGCCGCAGGGCTACTGGGCCGTGATCACCGCCGTGGTCGTGATGCAGGCGAGCGTCGGCGCATCGCTCAAGGCCGCCGTCGAACGGTTCAGCGGCACTTTGGCCGGTGCCATCTATGGCGGCCTCGTCGCCGCCCTCGCTCCACACGATTCCCCCCTGAGTCTGGGAATTACTATCGTCGTGGCTCTGTTCCCCTTGGCACTTCTGGCAGCGGTCAAGCCGGCGTTCCGGGTCGCACCCATCACCTCGCTGATCATGCTCCTGCCTCCTACAGGACAGGCCATAGGCCCCCTCGCCTCCGCCTTTGATCGGGTGCTGGAGATTACGCTCGGCAATATCGTCGGCGTTGTCGTCTCGCTGTTCATTTTGCCCGCGCGGGCGCACGTTCTGCTGACCGAGGCGGCCGCCCGGGTCGTGACTCTCAATGCGGAGCTGTTCTCCGTTTTCATCGCTGAGCTGACGGCCAGCCCGCAGGGCCGCTCTGCTCTCCAGAAGCTCCATCCTCAGATCCGTTCTGCTCTGAAGAAGGCGGAGGCGGCTGCCGAAGAGGCAACGCGGGAGCGCAAAAGTCACCTGACCGAGGCCCCTGATCCGGAGCCACTTATCCGCACCCTCTACCGGGTACGCCACGACCTCGTGATGATCGGCCGTGCGTCCTCGAGCCCTCTGCCCGCTCCGGCTCGGGACAAGCTCACTCCCTCCCTCATGGCCCTGCATGAGGCGACCCGCAGGCTGCTCTTGGACCTCGCGTCAGCGCTTCATCAGCGTAAGGCTCCCCCTGAATCGGCCGTCTTCGAGGAAGCGTTGAATGCGTTCAGCACCGAAGCGGAAGCGCTCAGGACGGACACCCTCATCCATGAACTGCCTGGGAAGACGTTCGGACAGATCTTCGCCCTCGGCTTTGCGTTCGAGCAGTTCAGGCAGGATTTAGGCGACCTGCTCGAGCGGATCGAAGAATTGACCCTTCAGCAGGCAGCGGCAGACATGGGATCCGATCGTCCTGCCACCTGACCGGTCATTCTTCGTAAAGGGGCACCAGCTTCATCTCCGGCACGAGCACCAATCCCTTATCAGTGATGCGGATCTCCGGGATGACCGAGAGGGGGATGAGGTTGAATCCCATATAAGGGATCTTGCAACCTGCCTTGTCCCACGCGGCCTTCAGAGCGCGTGTCTCCGCCGCTACCTCCGTGACGCGTTTGTCGGAGAGAAGGCCCGCAATGGGCAGCGGCACCATGGCGACGACCTTGCCCTGATCCACGACGCAGACACCGCCCTGCGCCTCGATGATCGCATCGAGGGCCACCTGCATGTCGCCCTCGTTCGTTCCTGCCACGATCAGGTTGTGGGAATCGTGCCCGACGCTGCTCGCGACCGCACCGCTCTTCAGTCCGAAATCCTTCAATAGACCATGGGCGATTCCCGCCCCGCCGGTGCGGCCGTGGCGTTCGATGACAGACACGAAGGTCAGGTTGTTCTTGGAAAGCAGCGCATCCCAATCCTTCTCGGGTTGGAGCTGCACCTTGTCGTGAAAGAGCACGATACCGGGCAGAGCCACGCGGATCACATGGGCTTCGCACACCGCTGCGGGCAGCTCCGGAATGAGCTTCGGCCGCTTCGAGACGTGGACTGTGCGATACGCCTCCGCAGGATAACGGTAGCGATTGGAAAGGGCCTGATCGAGTACCGGGGTGATCTTCTTGTTTTCGACCACCAGCTCGCCACCATACCAGGTGTTCTGCACTTCGAGTTCGTCGTTCAGCAGCACCACGTCGGCACGCCGACCGCCGCCGAGCCCGCCGATCTCCCCTTCCATCCCGAAACGTGTCGCCGGATGGAGGGAGCCCATGCTCCACGCCTGCTCGCGGCTCATGCCGGCGCGGCGGGCCTCGCGCGTCACCCAATCCATCCCGAACATCATGAGATCGTCCGCATCGCGGTCGTCGGTGCAGACGCAGATGCGCTTATGCGAGGATCCCAGCTCCGTGATCGTCTTGATGGCCTCGGGCAGCGAATGCCACGGGGTCGTCGGCGGGCCACCGCGCAGGAAGATCCACACGCCTGCATCGAGCAAGTCGTCGGCGATATCCCGGTCGATGGCCTCGTGGGTATCCGTAACGCCGCTCGCCGCATAGGCAGCCACGAACTCGCGGCCGTAGATGTGGCCCGAGACCGGCTTGCCGCGCTCCAGCGCTGCCGCGAGAATCGCATGGCTGCGCTCGTCGCCCATGGTGACGGGGACGAAGTCCATTTTCTCGCCGAGCGCAGCTGCCTCCGGCCAGCGGTCGAAAAGCTGCGCGATCTTGTCCGGCGTGAGGTCGCCGCCCGCTGTTTCCAGATCCGGGGAGGTCGCAGGCACCGTGCTCGGGACCGTCAGGAAAATGGAAAGCGGCGCATGGCGCGCGTCCTCCAGCATCATCTCGATGCCGGCAGCATCCATCACGTTGCCGATCTCGTGGCTGTCGCAGAAAATCGTCGTCGTGCCGTTGAGCAGGGCCGCCTCCGCGTAAGCACAGGCCGTGATCATGCTGCTCTCGATATGGATATGCGGATCGACGAGGCCTGGAGCGACGATGCCGCCCTTCGCGTCATAAACCCGTCCCGGCGTCCCACTGACCTGACGATAGGCTCCCGCAGGCTTCACGGCGGCGATCCGTCCGCCCGCGATCCAAACCTCCCGCTCCGGTGCGATGCGCTCGCTATAGGTCGAAAGCACGCGGGCACCCGTGATCACCAGATCGGCAGGAGCACGCCCAGAAGCGACATCCGCGAGACGACGGGTCATCGTCGACAGAGGGCCCACGGAGAAGCGGGTCAGCGCGGTCTTGGGCGGAAGCGAAGGTGTGCGATGATCCATAATCCCTCATCCCGTTAGGTCAATTTCGTCCAGGGTAGCAGGGCAGACAGGCAATCGCATCCCGGATCGAGCCTGAAGCCCACCCTTCCCTAAAGAGAGGTTTTCTTGCCGCCAAGCTTGAGTAAAGTAGGAATACATAGCGATTCGGCCAATGTTCGGCGAATTTGCCGACGCTTGGCGATCAAGGTCTGGAAAACAAAAGGCGCCTTTCGGCGCCTGAAATTAGGAAATCAGATGGAGAAGTTGGTGGCCAGCCGGGAGCAGCGTTGAGGAGGCAACGAACTGCCCCCGGGCTGGCCGAGCCCACGAAGTCCCAGGAGATGCGGCGGACCTGAGCATCCGTAGGGCATTTCTTCCGCTTAAAGCGGGAAATTTAGGCTGAACGTATAGGAAACATGGAGCGATGCAAGCTCCTATGTGGCCAAAAAGCGGCATTTTCCCAAAAAAGTTAAAGCCAAGGCGCCCCAAAGGGATGACCGGTGCGCTTCAAGCCTCGGCGCGGCTCTTGCCCTGGATTGAACCCGCTTAAGACGGCTTGCCGTCCGCCTCCAGATAGGTCTTCACGGTCGCGATGAACTTGGAAACGGAGATCGGCTTGGACATATAAGCCTCGCAGCCCCCCTCCCTGATCCGCTCCTCATCGCCTTTCATGGCGAAGGCCGTAATAGCGATCACCGGGATCGACTTCAGCTCATCGTCGGCCTTGAGCCACCGGGTCACTTCGAGACCCGACACCTCGGGCAGCTGGATGTCCATGAGGATCAGGTCGGGCTTGTGAGCCCGGGCGAGTTCCATGGCCTCGATCCCATGACTGGTCTTCAAGGTCGCATAGCCATGGGCCTCGAGGAGGTCGTTGAAGAGCTTCATGTTGAGTTCGTTGTCCTCAACGATGAGCACCGTCTTCTTCATGGCCGCTTTCCCCGGGGCTCCGGATGTACTTCACCGGCCCAATGGTTCATTTGATGGTATAGTTAGGTCAAAACCTATTGATGAAATGCAAATTGACAGCATGAACACTCCCTTAAAAAGAGTTACCCGCGACGAGGCCGAAAATGTCGCACTCGGGGCGTTTTCCTTCATCACAAGCGACGAAGAGCGCCTCGGCCGCTTTCTGGCAGTATCCGGCCTGAGGCCCGACACCATCCGCTCGGCCGCCTCGTCCCCCGGCTTCTTTGCCGGAATCCTGGACTATGTGGTCTCCGACGAGCCGCTGCTGATCGCGCTCGCCAAGGAGCTCAATACCAAGCCGGAGCACATCGTGCAGGCCCATTGGACCCTTTCGCCCTCCGAGTTCGAATAATCGGCCATCGATGAGCGAAGCGCCCTTCTGCCGTGACTGCCTGACGCTTTCCGCCCGACCATTGGCGGAGAGGTGTGCGGTCTGCGGCTCCCCTCGCCTTCTCAGGCACAAGGAACGGGACACCCTCTCCATCGCTCATGTGGATTGCGATGCCTTCTTCGCGGCGGTGGAAAAGCGCGACGATCCCAGCCTCGCCGACAAGCCCGTCATCATCGGCGGCGGCAAGCGCGGCGTCGTCTCCACGGCCTGCTACGTGGCGCGAACCTACGGCGTGCGCTCGGCCATGCCCATGTTCCAGGCGCTCAAGCTCTGCCCCCACGCCACGGTGATCAAGCCCAATGGAGAAAAGTACAGCAAGGCCGGGCGCGAGGTGCGCCAGCTCATGCGGGAGCTGACCCCGCTGGTCGAGCCGGTTTCCATCGACGAAGCTTTCCTCGACCTGACCGGAACAGAACGGCTTCATCACGGAAGCCCGGCCCTGACCCTCGCCCGTTTCGCCCATAAAGTGGAGACGGAGATCGGGATCAGCATCTCCGTCGGGCTCTCCTACAACAAGTTCCTGGCCAAGATCGCGTCGGACCTTCAGAAGCCGCGAGGGTTTTCCATCATCGGTCGCGAGGAGGCGGCGGATTTCCTTGCCGACAAGCCGGTCGGGATCATCCCGGGGATCGGCGCATCCGCTCAGAACAGGCTCGCCAAAGTGGGCGTGACGCAGATTGCCCATCTGCGCGATGTGCCGCTCAAAACCCTGTTCGAGGCCCTGGGCCGCGACTCGCAGCGCCTCTCCCGGCTGGCCTGGGGCGAGGACCGCCGGACGGTCAACCCGGAGCGGGAAACCAAGAGTGTCTCGGCGGAAACCACTTTCGAGACCGATCTGCGCTCCTTCGAGGACCTGGAGCCAATCCTGTGGCGGCTCTCGGAAAAGGTCTCCCGTCGCCTCAAGGCCGCCGGCCTCGCCGGGCGGAGCGTGACACTGAAACTCAAGGACAAGGATTTCCGGCTTCTGACGCGCACCCGGTCAGGTCTGGCGCCGACCCAACTCGCCGCCCGCCTGTTCGACCCCGCGAGACAGCTCCTGAAAGCCTCCTGCGACGGTACCGCGTTCCGCCTGATCGGCATCGGGGCGGCCGATCTCTGCGACGCCGCCGATGCGGACAAGGGCGATCTGGCGGATCAGAGCGTAGTGAGGCAGGCCCATATGGAAGCCGCCATCGACAAGATCCGCGACAAGTTCGGCGCCAACGCGGTGCTGAAGGGGATTGTACTGCGTAAAACCTAACGCTGACAGGCGCTCGGCGCCTGCACGTCCAGGCTCTTCAGGTCCCCTTTGAGGGCGAAATCGCCATAATCGAGCTTCAGGTTACGACTGACGCCGTTCTCGTAGAGTTCGAACGAGATCGTGTAGACCGGCATTCGGTCGGCCTTGCCTTCCTCGAAGTAGCTGATGGTCACGGGCCAGCGCGCGACCGAACTGAGTTTTTCGCCTTGGGCGACGTCCTCGAGGGAGGCCGTCGCGGCGCCTGCCTCGATCTTGCGGCCGATCAAACCCAGGGTGTCGTAAACCTTGTCACCCTTGTTCGACCCGTCATAAACCTTCACGGACAGGGTGCTTTCCCCGCGCCGTCCCGCCTCGATCAGTCGCTTGAGGTGCTCGGTCGGGAACACCGTCTCGCCCGGCGCCTCGAAGGCCTTTCTCTTCGGCTGCTTGAGATCGACGTTGAGCCCGCCCTGAGGAGTAAGCTTCGCGTCGCCATCGACCTCGCCGTCCTTGACCATGCCCTGACGGAACGATGTGGATTTGAAATGCATGGAACGGCCGTCGCCCGCCTCATAGGTCGCGGTCTGGATGTCGACGGTGTTCGTGCCGGTCTCGCTGCTGTTGAGGATCGTCACCTGACGGTACTTGAGGGTGTAGCCGTCACAGGCATCGCCGCCGAATTCCATGGCGATGCGCCCCCTCGCGTTCTCGACGCCATTGGAGTTGCCCGCCCGCAGGAGGGTGAGATCATAGACGGCTCTATGAGGCACCAGTTGAACGGACGGTTTCGCCGTTTCTGCAGATGCCGGCACCAACAAAGCGAAGGACAAACCCGAGGCTACGACGAGGAACCGCATATCTATTCCCGATCCAATGGCAGCCAAGATAGGATCCTCTTGCGGACAGGGCAATGTTCCCGCTTGCGTCCTTACGGCTCATCCGCCACTACTCCGTCCGAATGATGTCACGGAACGAGGCTTCCATGAGTGCAGTCGATAAAAAACTTCAGGATTTGGGTATCACTCTCCCGACACCGGCCGCGCCGGTTGCGAATTATGTCCCATTCGTGCGGACCGGAAATCTGATCATCATCTCCGGACAGCTCTGCCTCGGCCTCGACGGCAAGCTCGGTGACGCCCACAAGGGCAAGCTCGGTGCGGAAATCTCGCCCGAGATCGGCCAGGAAGCAGCGCGTCTGTGCGCCATCAACCTGCTCGCCCAGCTCAAGGCTGCCGTCGGCGACCTCGACAAGGTCACGCGCTGCGTCCGCCTCGGCGGCTTCATCAATGCAGTGCCGACCTTCGCGGCCCTCGCCCCCGTGATGAACGGCGCTTCCGACCTGATGGTCCAGGTCCTCGGCGATGCGGGCCGTCACGCCCGGTCCACCATCGGCGTCGCGGAGCTGCCCCTCGATGCCTGTGTCGAAGTCGAAGGAATGTTCGAAGTCCAATGAGCACCCCAAGCTGGCTCGTCGCGAAGCCCATTGCCCATCGCGGCCTCCACAACAGGGCTAACGGCATCATCGAGAACACGATCTCGGCCGCGGAAGCCGCCATCGCCCGGGGGTTCCCCATCGAGCTCGACGTTCAACTGAGCGCCGACAACGAAGCTATCGTCTTCCACGATTTCGAGCTCGACCGCCTCACCGGCGAGACCGGACTGGTGGCCGAGCGCAGTCTCTCCGCGCTGACCGGCATCGATATCTCCGGAACGATTGGCGGAGACAAGATTCCGTCGTTCAAGGACTATCTCGCCAAGATTGCCGGACGCACGCCCCTGGTCATCGAGATCAAGAGCAAGTTCAACGGCGACATGCGGCTCACCAAACGGGTCATCGAGGTTCTGGCGGACTATAGCGGCCCATTCGTCGTGAAGTCGTTCGACCCGGACATCGTCGCCTATCTTCGCGAGAACGCGCCGAGCATCACCCGCGGCTTCATCGGGGAACTGGAATACGCCTCCAAGTCGGACAATTTCCTGTCCCCGGAACAAAAGCACCGGATGGCGAACCTGCTGCATTTCTCCGAGACGCAGCCGCACTTCCTGTCCTGGCGCGTGAAGGACATCCCCTGCGCGTCGACCCATCTGAGCCGAATCCTGGGCCACCTGCCAGTCATGACCTGGACGGTGAGGACCCCCGAGGACCGCGCCCGTGCGCAGAAGCATGCGGACCAGATGGTCTTCGAGGGGTTCGTGCCCTGACGCTTTGCCGCAATGGTTGCAAGGATCCCGCCAAGCGCTTAGCTCTTATTTCGCAAAGGCGAGATCCTTCCAGCCAGTGACGATCCAGGTCAAAATAGCCCAAGGTCTCAGTGCGGTTCCCGCCGCCGACTGGGACGCTTGTGCCCTCGGGACGGGCTCGGGTGATGACGATCCGTTCAACCCGTTCGTATCGCATGCCTTCCTGTCCGCGCTGGAGGATTCCGGCTGCGTCGGGGCCAAGACGGGCTGGGCTCCTCTGCACATCCTGTTCGAAGATGAGGCAGGGAAACTTCTGGGCGCAGCCCCCTGCTATCTCAAGTCCCATTCCATGGGCGAATATGTGTTCGACCATTCCTGGGCGGATGCCTATACCCGCGCGGGTGGGCATTATTACCCGAAGCTCCAGGTCGCGGTGCCGTTCACGCCGGTCACCGGCCCCCGCCTCCTCGTCCCGAATGGCCCTCGGGCGAGGGAGATTCGCTCCTACCTGATTGGAGGATTGCGCGCCCTGCGGGAGCAGACGGGCGCCTCCTCCATTCATGCGACCTTCCTCCAGGAAGCGGATCTCGAGGCAATGGTCGCGGAGAAGTTCCTTCGTCGTGACGATCAGCAGTTCCACTGGTTCAACGACCATTATGCCGCCTTCGAGGACTTCCTTGCGGCGTTGGCCTCCCGCAAGCGCAAAGCCATCCGGCGCGAGCGGCGCGACGCGCTGGCGAATGGCATATCCATCGAATGGGTGACAGGCCGCGAGATCACGGAAGCCCATTGGGACGCCTTCTTCGCGTTCTACATGGACACGGGCTCCCGCAAATGGGGCCGCCCCTATCTCAACCGACGCTTTTTCTCCCTCGTCGGCGAGCGCATGGCGGACCGGATCCTGCTCGTCATGGCGAAACGGAACGGGCGCTACATCGCCGGCGCGATCAACTTCATCGGCGACAAGCGCCTCTACGGCCGCAACTGGGGCTGCATCGAGGACCATCCCTTCCTGCATTTCGAGGTCTGCTACTACCAGGCCATCGAGTTCGCCATTACCCGCGGCCTCGACCGGGTCGAGGCCGGAGCACAGGGAGAGCACAAGCTTGCCCGCGGCTACAGGCCAGTGATCACCTCATCGGCGCACGACATCGCCGATCCCTCCCTGCGCCGGGCGATTCAGGACTACCTGAAGCAGGAACGACACTACGTCTCCGAAGCCGCCGAAGAGCTGGCAGAGGCCACCCCCTTTCGGCACCGTGACGAGGGCTAGAGCATCGTGCGGAAAAGTGGATCCGGTTTTCCGCTCAGAACGATGCCCTCATCAAAGAAGGAAGCATCGGATTGGATCCCAAAAGTGGAATCCACTTCTGGGTCCGATGCTTTAGGATCAGGGCACGTTTTGGTGCCCTGACCGGACATAGGCCGTGAACCCCTCAAGAAACTGGCGCAGCTGTCCCTCGATTTTCTGGTCCACGAACGTGCCGTCCTGGTTGAAGACCGTCTGCGCACGTGACACCATCAGGCGGCCACCGGCCCAGAAATCAGCCCTGAGAGTGCGCAGGACGGGAAGCCAAGCATTTTGGGACAGAATGGTCCCGAAACCGCTCGGCGATGCACCGATGACGGCCACCGGCTTGCCCCCGAAGACGCGCTTGATGTCCGCGTCTGGCCGTGAGAGCCAGTCGATGGCGTTCTTGAATACGCCGGGAATGGAGTTGTTGTATTCCGGCGTAACGAGAAGCAGCCCATCCGCAGACGCGATGATGTCCTTCAGCTCCGTGACTCGCGCAGGAATGCCCTCGTTGACCTCGATATCGGCATCATAAAGCGGGATCCCTCGGATCGTTTCGACAACAAGTTCCGCATCCTCGGGCATCAGGCCCGCCGCGTTTCGCAGCAGCGCCGCGTTGTATGAAGCTTGGCGCAGGCTTCCCGCAATACCAATAAGCTTTGTCACATCGACCTCATCACTTGCCGGAAACTCCAGCCCTAGATGGAGATCCCGGCTGTCTCAAGGCTACCGGCTCGGAGCAAAGCAAGTCAAACGTGTCGGCAAGACGATTGATTGGTGCGATTTTGCGTCACCGTATCCCGATCCAAGCTCTGGAAAAAGAAAGGTGCCGTTTCATATGTGGCTATGGACATCGTAGCCTCCTGCCGAACCTCCTATCGTTATGAACATTGTCCTTATGTGTGCTGAGTGAGTCCACCTGATGCAGGAGCGTGTGAAACCCGGACCTGACTTCCTCGCGCATGGCGGGGTCATGGGCGAGCGCATTCGCCATCATGATTGGTTGGCCACACCCGTCGGCGGCATCGAGACATGGCCGCATTCCCTGCGTACCGCCGTGAGCATCATGCTCCACTCCAAATTTCCTACCTACATGCTGTGGGGACAGGAGCTGACGAGCTTCTACAACGATGCTTATGCGCCCGTCCTGGGTTCGAAAGCGGACGCCTTGGGACGGAGCTTTCGCGATGTGTGGGCAGAGGCCTGGGACACAGTCGGACCGATCGCCGAAAAGGCCCTTCTCGGACACGCCAGCTATTTCGAGGATCTGCCCATTACCCTTGAACGAAACGGTTATCCCGAGCAGACATGGTGGACCTTCTCCTACAGCCCCATCCACGATGAGACGGGTGGCGTTGGAGGGGTCCTCTGTATCGTGCACGACACTACTGCGAAAGTTCTCAGCGAACGGCGCCTTGAGTTTCTCGTTCGCCTGAGTGACCGCCTACGCGGTCTGAACGAGCCCATCGAGGTGATAACGGCGGCTCAGGAAATGCTGGGCCAGCACCTCAAAACAAGCCGGGTTGGCTATGGTGAGGTCGAGGAGACGGCCCGGTTCTTTACGACGGAACGCAATTGGACGGACGGTACGGTTGCGCATCAGACGGGAACACACGACCTGTCAGCCTTCGGCCCGGGGATTCACGGCGCTCTCAAGCGCGGCGAAACACTCGTCGTTCATGATGCCTCTGCGGACCCGCGCACCAATTTGCCCGAACATTTGGCCGCCTTTGCCTTTCTGGAGTTCTCCGCTGTCGTGACCGTCAGTCTGATCAAGCACGGACGCATGGTGGCCGCCCTCTATGTGCACAATCGCGAGCCACGGCTCTGGAGCCCGGGAGAGGTAAAGCTCATCGAAGATGTGGCCGAGCGAACCTGGGATGCGGTCGAGCGGCTTCGGTCGGAGGCAGCCCTGCGCAAGAGCGAGGAACGGCTCCAGCTGGCTCTAAATGCAGCGAGCGTCGTGGGAACCTGGGACTGGGACATCCAATCCGGTCTCGTCTATGCGGACGAGCGCTTCGCCTCCCTTTACGGTGTCGATCCCGAGGCCGCTGCGGTGGGAGCCCCCATCGAGGATTTCGTGAGCGGCATTCACCCGGATGACCGTAGCCGCGTCGAGCAGCAGATCCAACGGAGCTTGGAAACCGGCGAAACCCTGGCTGCCGAATACCGTACGATCGACAAGAACGGGCAGATCCATTGGGTGTTCGCCCAGGGGCGCTGCTATAGCGCGGCGGGCCAGCCCGTCAGGTTTCCAGGCATCTCCGTCGACATCACCGAGAGAAAGAAGGCCGAGGAACACCGTGAGCTTCTGATCAATGAACTGAATCATCGGGTGAAGAACACCCTGGCGACCGTTCAGTCCATCGCCTCGCAAACCCTGCGGAACGCAGACAATCCGGAAGCAGCGCGGTCGTCCATGGAAGCACGTCTGCTCGCCCTGTCCCGGGCCCACGACGTGCTCACCCGGGAAAACTGGGAAGGAGCCGGGCTGATCGAGATCGTCAGGGGAGCCATGGCTCCCTATCGCCACGACCGCGAGAACCGCCTGCATCTGGAAGGGCCGGATGTCCGCCTCACCCCACGCATGGCGCTCGCGATCGCAATGGCCCTGCAGGAGCTGGCCACGAATGCGGTAAAATACGGCGCTCTCTCGAATGCGGTCGGGGAGGTCCATGTCGCTTGGTTCGTCAAGCAGAGTGGTGAGAAGCGTCTGCATCTCACGTGGTCCGAAAGTGGCGGGCCGAGGGTCCAGCCGCCTCAACGGCGCGGCTTCGGCACCAGATTGATCGAACGAAGCCTGGCACAGGATCTCGATGGTGAAGTGCAGATCACATTCGCTCCGTCAGGAGTCATCTGCACGGTCGATGCGCCGATCGAGCGGGCTTAGCTTGAGCAAGCATCCCTGCCTGCTCAAGACTTTGCGGCGCCGATGCCCTGTTGCCTGAGAACGCTCAATCGATCAAATCGACCGGCGTCCCCTTCTCGACCATCTTGGACAGGGCCTCCACGTCCCAGTTCGTCAATCTCACGCAGCCATGGGAATAGGCCTTTCCGACCTTCTCGGGTTCCGGCGTTCCGTGAATGCCGTAGGACTCGATGGACAGGTCGATCCAGGTGCTTCCGACAGGATTGTTCGGCCCAGGCTTGATCTCGAACTTCTCCTTCGTCTTGACGCCCTTGAACGCGTAATCCGGATTGTACGTGTAGTTCGGGTTCGGTGCCACGGCGCGAACCTTGTACGATCCGCTGGGCGCCGGCTTCTCCTCGCTGCCGATGGAAGCCGGATAGGTCGCGACCACGTCCCCTTTCTTGTTCAGAACACGCAGGATGTGCTCACTTTTCACGATCTCGATCTTTGCGGCTTTCTCCGCCTTTGCTGAGTCCGACGGCTTTGCCTCGACATTGGCGACAAGGATGGACGTCCCAGCCTTGTCGAACGATTTGCCGGGATTTAAAGCCTTGAGCAGATCCATATCCATGTGAAACTTCTCAGCGAGAAGCTCCTCCGCGCTCGCATAGCCGAGATGGTCGAGCTTGGCTTGGTCCTCCATCTTTTCCGGGATGGCAACGAAGGGGCCTTTCACGTCCTCATCCTTGATCGTGTATTCGATAAGGGCGGGATCGGACGATGTCTCGTTGAGCTTGGCCCAGGATTCCTGATCGAGATCCCCACCGGGTTTGAGATCGTGCGCCGCTTCGAAAGCCTTGAGCGCGTTCCGCAGGTTTTCGCCGCGATGCCCGTCGATGACGCCGGGTGAGAAGCGTGCCCGGTCAAGCAAAACCTGTGCCTTGATGAGGGCCGGTTCAATCTCCTTGCTCCTGCCGCTCTCGGCCGTCCACTCGACCTTGTTCACGGATTCGAGGTTTAGCGTCTGAGGCGCCGCATACGCCGAACTCAACAGACACACGATTCCAAGGGCAACGAACGCAACGCGTTTCATGAACAACTCCACCGGCCATGTCGTGCACAGAAAAGCCGCTGGCGGGGCCCTCTGTTCCCATCGACTATTGGCAAATCCTGTAGTCGCCCTTGCGCTGGCGCAGATCGAGATGAAGGTGGTTGCCGTGGTCCGAATCCGAGCCCGGTCCGAGCACCGTATTGAAGATCGGACAGGCTGCCTTCCGGATCGCAGACTGGAACGTCGCTTCCGGAGAATCCTCCGTATGGCTGCCAATCGCCAGCGCAGGCCGTTTGGCGAACTCGAAACCCATGACGTCGAGCCCATTGCCGAAGGCATGCTCGCTCAGTTTCTCTCCATTGCGCTGGTCGCGGCACTGATAGGATGTGCCGATGAGAAGTTTCGTCGGTGCGCTCTGGAATTGACGCTCGGCCTCGGGACCGACCGACTCGCTCATCCAACGGGCAATGCTCTCGGCCACTGGACATCGCATGAGCGATGGCGGGACGACCGCGACACCGTTGGGCAATGAGGAGACAAGGACCGGGTTGTCGATCCTGCAATCGTTCTCCTTCACGGGCGGGCGGGTCTCGAAGCGCAGCCCGAGTTGTCTCAGGCGCTGGAGACACGCATCTTCGGCCTCGCTTCCGGTCTCGGCCTTTTGTTCGGAAGGAGCTTCATTCTCCGTTGCCTTTTCCGCGCTGGTATCCGGTGTGGCGGAACGGTCCGGCCTCAGCGGGGGCAGCGGCGCGGCCGGGCGATCGGGCCGTGGCGGAGGCAGCGGCGGCGCTGGATCCTGAGCCCAAACGGCCGAAGCGAGCACCATTCCACCCATGGTGCTCATGATCCCAAGTAACGTGCGGCGAGCACGGTCCATGCCGCCTCCTACTCTTAAGCTACCTCTTCCTATAACCCCCATGCGCCAAGGTTGAGTTCCATCTGAGTCTTCGGAGCGCCTTGCTCTCAGGGCCCGACGCCCCACAATTGAAGGATCAGAGGAGGGCCGTCATGAGGGCATTTCCAGTGACGGATATCGATTCCGCTACGAGCTTGTCGCTCGTTTCGACCTTGAGTGGGGACCATGGAAGTCCCTGCACGAAGCGTGTTGCCGAGTTGGTAGACCGCATTGCCAAGCTTCGCGCCGAGCTCGGCGAAGCCGAAGCGGCTTTGGAGCACGAGAAGGCCCGGATGCCGGCCCTTGGCGACTTCGTACGTTGTCCGCTGACCCGCTTCTTCGGACAGGTCACCAAGGTCACTCCCCGGCCCAATGGCAGGCCGTGGGTGGAAATTGTCCCTTATCTCGGCCCGAACCTTCCAGGCCATTCGTCCATGGACCTGTTCGACAGCTGGGAACTGATCGATGCACCGGCGGATGATGGTCCCGAAGGCTCCATGAGGCTGCCCAGGATTGCGCCCTTCATGCATACGACGGCGGCCCTGATCGCCGCCCCCTCCGAAGAGGTCGAGGTGGAAGAAGCGCTCAGGCAACTTTGGGCCCCCTCGAACCGGATCACTTCATAGCGTCGTATCTGCAGAGCGTCACCTGCAACAATTCCGAGCATGTCGCGTTGGCCCTGCGGTTTCGCGCCGCCTGCGAAGCCTGAACGCGTGGCACTGGGGAAGCCTGACTGTGCATGCCTCTCCCCCGACCTGCCACCGCATCGCAATCGCTCGAACAAGGGATGACAGCAATGGCAGACGATGGGCAGAGCGTACGCCTTCAGGTCGCGAATGCCCGGCCGGACGATTCGGGCCGGGGCGTCGCGCGCATGAGCCGACAGGCCCTTGCCGAGATCGGCGTCCAGGAAGGCCAAGCCATTGAGATCGTCGGCAAGCGTCACACGACCGCCATCGCCGTTACCCCCTATCCTGAGGATGAAGGCCTGAACATCATCCGCCTCGATGGCCTGCAGCGCGTCAATGCGGGTGTGGGCAGCGGCGATCACGTGGAGGTGAAGAGGGCGGATGTACGACCGGCGACCCGCGTCGTGCTTGCTCCGGCGCAAAAGGGGCTGCGCCTTCAAGGCTCGGGCGATGCCCTGAAGCGGACCTTCTACCAGCGGCCGCTGACGGCCGGCGATGTGATTTCCACCTCGATCTATTCGCAACGTTCGGCAGGTCAACGATTGCCGGAGGAAATGCGCGGATTTCTCAACATTCCGGCCTACGGATTGCAGGAGATCCGGCTTGTCGTGGTCTCGACCCAGCCGCGCGGCATTGTGCACGTGACGGCAGAGACCGAAATCGAGCTGCGCCCGCAATTCGAGGAGCCGCGAGAGGCGCGCCGTGCCGATGTGACCTACGACGATATCGGCGGCCTCGGCAGCACGGTCGATCAGGTTCGGGAGATGGTGGAACTGCCGCTGCGCCATCCGGAACTCTTCCAGCGCCTTGGTATCGATCCGCCGAAAGGCGTTCTGCTCTACGGACCTCCCGGCACCGGTAAGACGAGGCTGGCGCGGGCCGTCGCCAACGAGACGGAAGCGCAGTTCTTCCACATCGCCGGCCCCGAAATCATGGGCAGCCACTACGGCGAGTCCGAGCAGCGGCTGCGGCAGGTCTTCCAGGAAGCGCAGCAGAATGCCCCCGCCATCATCTTCATCGACGAGATCGACAGTATCGCGCCCAAGCGCGAAGAGGTCACGGGTGAGGTCGAGCGGCGGATCGTGGCCCAGCTGCTCACGCTCATGGACGGGCTCGAGCCTCGCCAGAACATCGTGGTGATCGGTGCCACCAACCGGCGTGAAGCCATCGACGAAGCCCTTCGCCGTCCAGGCCGCTTCGACCGGGAGATCGTCATCGGGGTACCGGACGAGTCCGGCCGCCGGGAGATCCTCGGCATCCATACGCGCGGGATGCCCTTGGCCGAGGACGTGAACCTGGAGGACATCGCCCGTACGACCTATGGCTTCGTCGGTGCCGATCTGGCCGCCCTCGCCCGGGAGGCCGCCATGGATTCCCTGCGGCGCATCCTGCCCGAGATCAATCTCAAGGATGGGATTCCATCCACCGTGCTCGAGAGCTTGCAGGTCACGCGGCAGGACTTCATGAACGCCATGAAGCGCGTTCAGCCCTCGGCCCTGCGCGAGATCATGATCCAGGTGCCTAATGTGACCTGGGACGATATCGGCGGCGTCGAAGAGGCACGCACCCGGTTGCGCGAGGGCGTGGAACTGCCTCTCAAAAGCCCGGAATCCTTCCGCCGCCTCGGTATCCGACCCGCCAAGGGTTTCCTGCTGTTCGGCCCTCCCGGCACCGGCAAGACGCTTTTGGCGAAAGCGGTCGCCCGCGAGGCCCAGGCCAATTTCGTGGCAACGAAATCCTCGGACCTCCTCTCGAAGTGGTACGGCGAATCCGAACAGCAGGTATCCCGCCTTTTCGCCCGGGCACGCCAGGTTGCGCCGACCGTCATCTTCATCGACGAGATCGATTCCCTCGCTCCCGTCCGTGGCGGTGGCATGGGCGAGCCAGCCGTGACAGAGCGGGTTGTCAACACGATCCTGGCGGAGATGGACGGCCTCGAAGAATTGCAGGGCGTCGTCGTCATGGCAGCCACGAACAGGCCGAATCTGATTGACCCTGCTCTGCTCCGGCCCGGCCGTTTCGACGAGCTGATCTATGTGCCGGTTCCTGACGCGCAGGGACGCCGGCACATCCTGGGCATCCACACCAAAGGTATGCCGCTCGGTGCCGATGTGGATCTCGATGCCATTGCCGAGCGAACGAACCGCTTCACGGGGGCGGACCTCGAGGATCTCACCCGTCGCGCGGGCCTCCTCGCCTTGAGGGAGTCGCTCCAGGCGGAGCATGTGACCATGGGCCACTTCGAACAAGCCATGCGCGAGACCCGCCCGTCCGTGACCCCCGAGATGGAGCGGGAATACGAAGACATGCTTCGAACGCTCAAGCAGGAAGGACCACAGCGTCAGTCCATTGGCTTCCTGCCCCTGAGGCAGGCTGCCGAGTAAGCCGCCCGAACCACGGAAGCAAAAGCCCATGGCGTGCCGAGACATGCCATGGGCTTTCTTGTGACGTTCCATACAAAAGCGCGGGCTGAGATGCCCGCGCCTTTAGTCGTTGGATGCGTGCTTAGTAGCCGCAGGCAACCGGAATGCGGGTGTTCCGGGTATTCGGGTCGAGGACGGTACGGCACGGCACGCCATTCACGGTGCGGATCTCATGCGGAGCCGCATAGGGATCGGGGGAACCCATCGGCACGGGCGCGGCCATCATGGGGCCGACCGGCGCGGGAGCAATGCTGCCCGTCGTCACGACATCACCGCCCATGGGGGCCACGATGCCGCTCACCTGACCGGCACAGGCGATCGGAATGCGAGTGTCGCGGTTGCTCGGGTCCAGGATCGTGCGGCAAGGTACGCCGTTGAAGTAGCGGATCTCATGCGGAGCGGCTTCCGGGAAGAGCGATCCGGGCGTTCCGGAAATTGCCGGGGATGATTGCGCCAGAGCGGCACCCATGCCGCCAAGAATCATAAATCCAGCGCCAGCGAAAATCGCGAGCTTCTTCATCAGTGCCTCCAGTGCTTTCATTGAGAAAGGCTGTTCGCCATGTAAGACAGAGGCTAAACGCGCTCGGCGCCGATGGTTTCCAAACGTAATTGCACTACACAGAGTTGTGATTGTCGCATCCGTTCAAAGCAAAGCTTGCCCAGCGTCAAGCTTGAAGGATGCACATTGCGATGACTTATTAGTTTTTTACTCGCCCGACTTAACCTGGCGGTCGCATTGATCTTACGCCACTCGACCTAGCGCCTCACATTCCGCGGCCATCGGGGCGTCCAAAATCTCGGTGTTCCTTGGCAAATGACATTGCCATGCAGACGCGGGTCTGGGCCATCAACTGAGAGCCGGGACCGTTCTGGTTGCAAGCCAAAGCCCGGCCGCGACGCCGACCAGTCCAAGCACAACGCCAAACGTAAAGGTCTCTCCGAGAAGCCAGACGCTGAGCAACGCCGCCGTGATCGGGCTCAACGAGAGGAACACGGTGACCCGGGTCGGAGTGGTGTGCTTCAGCGCCCAGAGCCAGAGAACATAGCCGATCCCGCTCGACAAGCCGATAAACAGAACGGCGGTCCAACCCGACAAATCAAGGCGCGGTTCTTCGGTGAAAAGCCCCTCTGCGCCGGCGGGTGCGGCCAAGAACAGGACCGATGCCAGCATGGCCCAGGCGCCGACGGGCAGGGTTGGATACCGGGCGAGGTAAGTCGATACAGCACTGAGCATATGGCGCCGCACAGAGCCGCGGCGAGCACCAGGACCGCTCCCAGCCATTCACCGTTTGCGTTCTGTACAGTCAGCCGTTCGCCCAAAGCCACGCCGACGCCGATGATCGTCAGGATGACGCCGGCGACCTTTGCGCGGCTGAAGTCTTCCCGTCCCAGAATTGCCGCGATGATTATGGTCATCAGCGGAAAGGTCGAGAACAGGAGAGCCGCTCGGGTGGACGAGATGAACTGGAGCCCGAGGTTCAGAAGCGCAATGAGAATGCCAAACTGCACGATGCCGAGCCCCATGACGACCAGCAGGTCGCGGACGGCGAACCGAACCCGCACACTCATCAGCAACGGTGGGACAAGGCAGAGAACGGCGATGGCATAGCGCAGGAAAGCCAGCGATGCCGGGCCGATATCCTGGACTACGAAGCGCGTCGCCACCATGGCAGCGCCGACCTGGACGCCTGTCGCGGCCGCTGCCATCAGGGCAAGCGCCTCCTGGCGCCTCACAGATCGAGCTCCCAGGTTTGCCCGACAAGATCCTTCCCGAAGGACCTGTGCGCCTCCTCCTTCACCAACCTGAAGCCAGCCGCCCTATAGATACTGCACGCAGCCACCAGCACGTCGTTGGTCCAAAGAGTCAGAGTCTTGTAGCCCTTTGCCTTGGCGAACCCGATGCATTCGCCGACCAGCCGACGCCCGACGCCGAGCCCTCGGGCGGATGGCTCCACATAGAGCAGCCGCAGCTTCGCGACCTCATCGGACGAGCGCACGAGGAAGACGCTGCCGACGATCTCCTCATTCCGCTCAGCGATCCAGCAGCGTTCCCAACGCGGGTCGAAATTCTTGACGAAGGCTGCGGCGATCTCCGCTACCAATGCCTCGAAGGTTTCGTCCCAACCGTATTCCTGAGCGTAGAGCAGCCCCTGCCGGTGCGCGATCCAACCGATGTCACCAATCCGGTGAGGACGCAGGCTATAGGAAGGATCGGACTTCGGACCACCCCCGACCAGACGCTCGACGGTCGACATGGCCTGAACGAGCCGCTCCCGCTCCCCGACCGAGAGTTCCGCCAGCATGGCCGCCACTTGGACAGCAGACGCTTGGTTCAGCGGCGCGAAGGCGACAAAGCCCTTCTCGGTCAGGGAGAGGAGAGACTGTCGTCCGTCATCCTTTGATGGTGAGCGTCGGAGCAAGCCCTTGGCATCGAACCGCTTCAGAAGACGGCTGAGATAGCCCGCGTCGAGGCCAAGTTCCCGTCTCAGGTCGGCGGCCGTCACCGGACCACGATGGGCGAGTTCGTACAGTACCCGCGCTTCCGTGAGCGAGAATGCACTCTCTAGGAGCCCCTCGTTCAAAAGCCCGATATGACGCGTGTAGAAGCGATTGAAGCCCCGGACCTTCTCGATCTGCTCGTCCGTCGGCATTTTCGGCATGTGAGACATGGCGGCCTCCCTGCCGAGGAGAATCCAGCAGATTGTTGACTGAGTCAACTATCCTGAGATTGATATATCCAATGCCTCTAAGCTGCGGCATCCACCGCCAAACGCCCCTCATGGATTGCGTGGCAGGCCACTCCCCCGATCAGCGACGGAATCTCTGTTCGGCACCGGTCGTTGGCAAAGGGGCAGCGTGGGTTGAAGGTGCAACCGGTCGGCGGGTTGATCGGGTTCGGGATCTCGCCGCGCACCGGAATGCGCTGGCGTCCCGTCATCCCCACGTCCGGCACCGCATCCAGCAGCATGCGGGTATAGGGGTGCTTCGGATGAGCGAAGAGTTCACGGCCGTTGGAGATCTCGACGATGCGGCCGAGATACATGACTCCGATGCGGCTTGCCATGTGGCGCACCACGGCGAGGTTGTGGCTGATGAACAGGTAGGTCAAGCCAAGGCGGTCCTGCAGGTCTCGCATGAGATTCAGGATCTGCGCCTGAACGGAGACGTCGAGCGCGGAGGTCGGCTCGTCGCAGACGATAAACTCCGCATTGGAGGCGAGCGCGCGTGCAATGGCGATGCGCTGACGCTGGCCGCCGGAGAATTCATGCGGATATTTCCGGCCGTCCGCCG
Organism: Microvirga calopogonii; assembly: GCF_003347665.1. Taxonomy (GTDB): domain Bacteria; phylum Pseudomonadota; class Alphaproteobacteria; order Rhizobiales; family Beijerinckiaceae; genus Microvirga; species Microvirga calopogonii. The sequence continues at coordinate 41,351 of NZ_QDGA01000003.1, read as the reverse complement.
GGTGAAGGCCCACCAGCGACAGCAGCTCGCCCACTCGATCGGCGATGTCCTTCTCGCTTTCGATCAGACGGAAGGCTCTGATGGGCTCGGAGACGATGCGGTCGACCTGCCAACGGGGATTGAGGCTGGCATACGGATCCTGGAAGATCATCTGGATGCGCCGCCGCAGGCGCTGGCGCTCGGTCGAGGCGGCCCTGCTCGACATGGAGACGCCGTCGATCAGCACCTCCCCGCTCGTCGGCGGCAGGAGGCCCACGACCATCCGGGCCACCGTCGACTTGCCCGAGCCGGACTCGCCGACAAGAGCGAAAGTCTCGCCCTTGGCGATATTGAAGGACACCCCGTCGACCGCCTTCAGGTACTGTTTCTCGCCGCCTTCCAGAACCCGGTTGAGCCAGGGTTTGGAGACGTCGAACACGCGGCGCAGGTCTTTGACTTCGACGTAAGAGCTCTCGGTCACGCGACGGCCTCCGACCGGACGGAAGATTGATCATAGAGATGGCAGGCGACGCGATGCTCGCTCTGCTGGCCGGGCTCGGGCCGCTCGACCCGACAGCGGTCGAACACATAGGGGCAGCGCGGATTGAAGGCGCATCCGGGCGGAATGGCCGAGAGGCGCGGCATCGAGCCGGGAATCTGAACAAGGCGATCCGTATCGCTTTCGAGCGACGGAATCGCACCCATGAGCCCCTTGGCGTAGGGATGAAGCGGGTTCTGAACCACATCGCGCACGGGCCCGATCTCCGCGATGCGGCCCGCATACATGACTGCGACCCGATCCGCCGTTTCGGCGATCACGCCCATGTCGTGTGTGACCAGCATGATGGCTGTGCCATGCTCGCGCCCGAGCCGTTTGAGCAAGGCGATGATCTGCGCCTGAACCGAAACGTCGAGTGCTGTCGTCGGCTCGTCGGCGATGATGAGCTCCGGCTCGGCGCAGAGGGCCAACGCGATCACCACACGTTGGCGCATGCCACCGGAAAACTCGTGCGGATAGCTGTCGATCCGCTTGTCGGGCGCCGGAATGCCGACCTCCGCCAGAAGATCGATGGCGCGCTTTCGGGCGGCAGAGGCGGAGAGATTCGTATGTGTGCGGATGGTCTCGATCAGTTGCTCGCTGACCCGGTAGAGCGGGTTGAGGCTGGTGAGCGGGTCCTGGAAGATCATGCCGATGCGCTTGCCGCGCACCTTGCGCATCTCCTCCGGTGGCAGGTTGTCGATGCGAAGCCCCGACAGCAGGATCTCGCCGCCGGCGATCCGCCCGGGCGGGTCGATGAGACCGATGACGGCGGATCCCGTCACCGACTTGCCGGCGCCGGATTCACCGACGACGCCGAGCACCTCGCCCTTGGCGATGTCGAAGGAAATGCCGTCGATGGCCTTGAGGATTCCGCGCCGGGTGACGAACTCCACGCGCAGGTCGCGGACGGAGAGGACAGGTTGAGCCATGAGCGATCCTCTCATCGCAGCTTCGGATTGAGCGCATCGCGCAGCCAATCGCCGAGGAGATTGATGGCGAGCACCAGCAGCGCCAGGGCGACGCCCGGGAAGGCGATGATCCACCATTCGCCGGAGAACAGATAATTGTTGCCGATACGGATGAGCGTGCCGAGCGACGGCATGGTTTCCGGCATGCCGGTGCCGAGGAAAGACAGGGTCGCCTCCGTGATGATCGCAAGCGCCAGGTTGATCGTGGCGATGACGAGGACCGGACCGAGCACATTGGGCAGCACATGCCGGAACATGATCACGGGAGCAGGCAGGCCGATGAGCTTCGCGGCAGCGATGTAATCCTTGTTCTTCTCCACCATCACAGACCCGCGTACGGTGCGAGCGTATTGCACCCAGAAGCTCAAGCCGATGGAGAAGACCAGCACGGAGAGAGTCGTGACGCCGTCGAGCTGGCCTCCGAGCACCGATTTCACGACGCCATCGACGAGGAGAGCGATCAGGATGGCCGGAAATGTGAGCTGCACGTCGGCGACGCGCATGATGATCGCGTCGGTGGTGCCACCCACATAGCCCGCGATGAGGCCGAGCGCGATGCCGAGGGTCGCCGAGAAGGCGACGCCGAGAAAGCCGACGGCGAGAGAGATCCGCAGCCCGTAGAGAATGGCCGAGAAGATGTCACGGCCCTGTTCGTCCGTGCCGAGCAGGAAGGGCGCCTGCCCTTCTGCGTCCCAGAGCGGTGGCAACCGGCTGTTCAGCAGGTCGAGCTGCGCCGGATCGAAAGGATCCTGCGGCGCAAGACCGGCGAGAACGGCGGCCGCCATGAACAGGACGGTCACGAAGGCTGCCACCATCGTCAGCTTGGAACGCTTGAAGCTCGCCCAGATGTCGCTGTCGAGAAAACGGCCGGCCCACGTGGTCGGTTGGGAATGAGGCGCAGGCGCCGCTTGAATTGCTTCCGCCATCTCTGCCTCCTCAGGCCGGCTGCCGGATCGACGTCCTCAGGCGAGGATCGACGATGGTGTAGAGGATATCGACGGCGAGATTGATCGCCACGAAGATCAGCGCCACGAGCATGAGGTAGGCCGCCATGATCGGTATATCGACATTCTGCACGGCCTGAACGAACAGCAGGCCCATGCCCGGCCACTGGAACACCGTCTCCGTGATGATCGCGAAGGCGATCACGGAGCCGAACTGCAAGCCCACGATGGTGATGACCGGCACCAGGGTATTCTTGAGCGCATGTCCGAAATGGATGGCCCGCGTCGTCAGCCCCCTCGCCCGCGCGAACTTGATGTAGTCGGTACGCAGGACTTCCAGCATCTCGGCCCGGACGATGCGCATGATCAGCGTCATCTGGAACAGACCCAGGGTGATCGACGGCATGATGAGCGCCTTCAGGCCGGACAGGGTGAGAAGCCCGGTCGTCCACCAGCCGATCCGCACGGTGTCGCCACGACCATAGGACGGCAGCCATCCGAGGGTGACGGAGAAGAGATAGATCAGCAGAATGCCGATCAGGAACGTCGGAAGCGAGATGCCGACAAGGGAGACCGTCTGGAATACCTTGGCCAAAAAGCTGTCCCGCTTCAGTCCCGAATAGACGCCCATCAGCACGCCGAAACCTGTAGCGAACAGGGTGGCGCAGAATGCGAGTTCGAGGGTTGCCGGCATGCGCTCGGCCAGGAGCGTCGAGACCGGCTGCCGGAACTGGTAGGACACGCCGAAATTTCCCGTAGCCGCGCTGGTGAGATAGCGCAGGAACTGCACAGGCACCGGGTCGTCGAGACCGAGAGAGCGGCGGACCTGCTCCCGTTCTGCGGCTGGCGTATCGAGGGAAACGATCTGGTTCACCGGATCCCCGGCGAAACGGAACATGGCGAACGAAATGATTCCGACGGCCAGCAGGACGCCGATGGCCTGGAGGGCGCGCCGGATGATGAATGCGAACATGCAGAATCTCTTGATCGCTGCGTCCCGGACAATCCGTCTGCCCGAGAGATTCGAAAGAATTGTCCCGGACAGGGGTAAGCTGTCCGGGACGAGCGATCAGGCGCGAACTATTCCTTCTTCTGCGCCCAGTAGAGCAACACCTGGTTGTCGGCGCGCTGCGGCAGGGTCACCTTGTTCGACACGCCCCAGGCAAGAGCCTGCTGGTGCAGCGGGATGTATCCGTATTCATCGAAGGTGATCTGGAAGGCCTGCTTGATCAGCTGGTCGCGCTTCTCCTTGTTGCTTTCGACCAGGACCTTGTCCGTCAGCTCGTCATGCTGCTTGTTGCAGAAATTGCCGAGGTTCGACTCGCCGCGGGAGGATTGCGGATTGTCGCGACAGCCTTCGATGTCGAACAGCACGTTGTGGCTGTCGAACGTGCCCGGTGTCCAGCCCAGGAGATAGAATGAGGTGTTGTAATTGCCCGACTTCAGCACCTTGCCGAAGTACTGCGCCTTCGGCTGCGCCATCAGGTTCACCTTGACGCCGGCACGCGCCAGCATGCTGACGACTGCCTGACAGATCGCCTCGTCGTTCACGTAGCGGTCGTTCGGGCAGTCCAGGCCGACTTCGAACCCGTTCGGATATCCCGCATCGGCTAGGAGCTTCTTCGCGCCTTCGAGATCGTATTTCGGACGTTCGAAGTCCTTCGAGAAGGCGAAGAGCTGCGGGGCGATCATGAGAGCGGACGGCGTGGACATGCCGCGCATGACGCGGGACTTGATCGTCTCGATATCGATGGCCTTGTAGAAGGCTTCGCGCACGCGCTTGTCCTTGAAGGGGTTCTTGCCCTTCACGTTCGAGAACAGAAGCTCGTCACGGGTCTGATCGAAACCGAGGAAGATGGTTCGAAGCTCCGGGCCTGCGAGCACCTTCGCGTTGGCCGTGCCGTTGACGCGCTGGACGTCCTGCAGCGGAACCGGCTCGATCACGTCAACTTCGCCGGAGAGCAGCGCGGCCACGCGCGTGGCATCGGATGAAATCGGGGTGAAGACGATCTCGTCGAGATTGTGCTCGACCTTGCCCCACCAATCCTTATTGACCTTGAAGACGGTCTTCACGCCGGGCTGGTGGCTCTCGATCTTGAACGGACCGGTGCCGTTGGCATTCAGAGACGCGAAGCTCGGCGTCGTCGCTGCAGCCGGCGTCGGAGCCACGCTGTTGTTGGCCTCCGCCCACTCCTTGTCCATGATGTACCAGGTGTCCCACTGGGCATTCATGATCGGGTTGGGCGACTTCAGCTTCACATCGACCGTGTAATCGTCGACCTTGACCCATTCCGAACCGCTCGGGACGCGCGTCTGAAAGTTGGATCCTTGTGCGCGCACGCGATCAGCCGAGAAGATCACGTCGTCCGCATTGAAGGGATTGCCGTTGTGAAACTTCACGTTCTTGCGCAGGAAGAGCCGCCACGTCAGGCCGTCCTCGCTGATCTCCCAGCGCTCGGCCAAGCCCGGCTCGATCGCCAGATCCTTGCCGCGCTTCGTCAGGCCTTCATAGACGTGGCCGTGATGCGCGATGGTAGTCGTCTCGTTCAAGGTATAGGGATCGAGCGATTTGAGATCACCCTGGTTGGCATAGCGCAGAGTCACGGCCATCGCCGGGAAGGCAACACCGGCCATGAGCGTCGCGACACTCGCGACGAGAAACTTCGAACGGATCGTCATAGTGTATCTTTCTCCTCTGGAGGTCCCGCGTCTTTGCGCGATGTTCTTTCTTGTCGGAAGTCCGGATTTCCCGTTGTTTCTCCCGTCGGGCATGAAGTTAGGCAGGAAAGTGGCCGACGGTCTAGCCCTCACTTGGACCGTCTTGCTCAGCATTTAGGCACAGAGATCGCCGATCAGACGGCGCAGGATTGCCCCTCCGGCCTGGAATTCGCTGACCTCGATGTATTCATCCGGCTGATGGGCCTGCGCGATGTCGCCGGGTCCGCAGACCACCGTCGACCAGCCGACACGCTGGAACAGCCCCGCCTCCGTGCCGTAGGACACCACATGCGTTCCGTTGTCTCCGGTCAGACGCCGCATCAGGCGTTCGGCCGCTCCGTCAGCTTCCGGCCGGAGCCCAGGCACCTCGGCGATGAGTTCGACGGCAACGCCCGTATCAGGCGCAATCGCCTTCATCCGGGGCTCGACGACGTCGCGGATATAGGCCTCATAGCGGGCGAGATAATCCATGGGGCTTTCCGTCGGGATCGCCCGGATGTCGCTGAAGAACCATGCGGAGGACGAGACCACGTTTGCGGCGTTGCCTCCGGCCATCATGCCGCAATGCAGCGTGGTGTAAGGCGGTTCGAATGGATTCGCCGGATCCGCCTTTCGCCGGTTCTCCTCCATCACGTCCTCATGCCAGGCGATCAGACGCGCCGCGTTCATGACGGCGCTCACGCCTTGATCGATTCGGCTGGAATGAACGGCGTATCCCGTCACCTCGGTGCGCAGTTGCACGGACGCCTTGTGCCCCGTCACAACCGCGTGGCGGGTAGGCTCGCCGACAATTACGGCGGAAGGCGCGGGAATGGTCTCCGCCATTGCCTTCACCATCGACGGCGCGCCCCGGCAGGCAATCTCCTCGTCGTAGGACAGAGCGATGTGGATCGGCCGCTTGAGAGGTGCACGCACCATCTCGGGGACCAATGCCAGAACGAGGGCATCGAAGCCCTTCATGTCGGTCGCACCACGACCGTACAGGCGACCGTTCTTCTCCGTCAGCGTCCAGGGATCGGTGGACCAGTTCTGCCCTTCCACCGGCACCACGTCCGTATGACCGGAGAGGACGATTCCACCTTCGACCTGCGGTCCGATCGTCGCGTAGAGATTGGCTTTATCTCCCTCCGGGCTCATGACGAGACGGCTTTCGACACCATGGCTGTTGAGCCAGTCCCGACAGAAATGAATGATGTCGAGATTGCTGCTGGTCGAAACGCTCGGAAAGGCAACCAGACGCGCGAGCATTTCGCGAGGTGACAAGGACATTCGGCACATCTCCATGCGCATCGTGCGGACCCGGAGGGCCGCTAGTGAAAAGTGGATCCGGTTTTCCGCACCCAATGATGCGCCGCTTTAGGTGTTGAGCATCGGGTGCTCCCAAAAGTGCAAATCCACTTTCAGGCCCGATGCTCTTGGGCGAGGCGTAAGCATCGGATCCTATCGAGCCCGCGGTCAAGCCGGTTTTATCGGCGAACATTCAGATCTCTGCCTGTTGACGAAGCAACGACGTCGCTCGCATGATCCCGTCGCCCGCCCTGCCCGCTCATCCGTTCGCACCTCGAACGTCGCTCCCACGGACACCCTCATGACCGCCTTTGACGTTACGCTTTCCGACATCGAAGCTGCCCGCACCCGTATCGCGGGACGGGTCAGGCGCACCCCGGCTTACGAGAGCGCCGATGTTTCCGCTCGGCTCGGCCGGCGCACTGCGTTGAAGATGGAAGCGCTTCAGCTTGCGGGCTCCTTCAAGGTCAGGGGCGTCTTCAACAAGGTGCTGACCTTGAGCGACGAGGAGCGCAGCCGCGGCCTCGTCACCGTCTCTGGCGGCAATCACGCCATCGCGGTCGCCCGGGTGGCGGGAACGCTCGGGCTCGACGCTCTCGTGTTGATGCCGAAGACGGCAGCCCGGTTCAACATCGACCTGACCACGAAGTTCGGCGCCCGCGTAGAACTCTGCGACGATGCTGCTGAAGCCTTCGCCAAGGCCGAGGATTACCAGCGTCAGGGACGGCTCTTCGTTCATCCCTATGACGATCCTGCCATCATCGCCGGGCACGGAACGCTCGGACTCGAGTTCCTCGACGACATACCTGATCTGACACACGTGTTCGTCTCCATCGGCGGTGGCGGCTTCATGTCCGGCGTAGCGGCGGCCCTGAAGGCGAAGCGCCCGTCGCTGACGGTCTACGGCGTGGAGCCAACCGGCGCCCAGACCATGACGGAAGCTCTCAAGGCTGATCAGCCGGTGACGATCCGCCCCACCTCCATTGCCCGGACCTTGGCGGCACCATTCGCCACCTATCGAACGGTCGCTGCCGCCAAACTTTTCCTCAAGGAGATCCTGCTCGTGGACGACGAGCCGGTCATCGCCGATGTGAGCTGGCTGCTCCAGACGGAGAAGCTCCTCTGCGAGCCTGCCGCGGCCTGCGTCCTGACCGCCGCCGAGACCGTCGCTCCCACTCTGCCGGACGACAGCGTCATCGGCCTCGTGCTCTGCGGGTCGAATCTGTCCCTGGAGGATCTCGACGCCTGGCGCCGTCAATCCGTCTAGATTGAGGGCGCGGCGGCTCTCGATGAACCTGCCTCGCTCCCGTAGCAGGCTCGCTGTCTGCCCAGAGGCCAAGGCATGCCGGATCTGTCGACCTTTCTCACCTTTTATGCCGCCGTGCTGGCTCTTCAGCTCGCTCCCGGCCCGGATATGGTTCTCCTGCTCAGCCGCGGTGTTGGGCAAGGCCGGCGAACGGCCGTTCTAACCGCCATTGGCATGACCCTGCTGGCCGGGCTCGTCCAGCTGCCTCTCCTGGCCCTGGGCGTCACCTCCCTGATCAAAGCCTCGCCCTTTGCCTTCGAGCTGCTTCGGTGGGCCGGTGCCGCCTATCTCGTTTGGCTGGGCGCCAAGCTTCTGATCGGTTCATTCGGCCCCCATAGCCTCGTCCGCAAGGCTCCGCAGCCTGTGTCCGACCTCGCGGCTCTGCGCCAGGGCATGATCAACAATCTGACCAACCCGAAGGCCATGGTCTTCATGCTCGCCTTCCTTCCGCAATTCGTCGATCCCGATAACGGATGGCCCGTGACGGCCCAGTTGCTGTTCCTGGGAGGGGTCCAGAAGATTTCCGGCTTCTTCATTCTCGGTGCCGTCGCGGTGGGGACCGGGACCATCGGCGAGTGGCTTGCCCGGCGCCCGGGCCTGATCGCCTGGCAGGAGCGATGCGCCGGGCTCATCATGGTGGGACTTGGCCTGCGCCTGGCCCTTATGGGCGACGCCTCGGCGCTGCGTCGCTGAGCAGCCCTCGCTTCACCCTTCCTTAAGGCTGTCGTCAGATCGTTCGGCCCTTCATGGAGCCTCCATCGCCGGGAACCGTTCTCTCGCCAACGTGAGTTCTTTCGGGGATACCTTCCATGACGGGAAAATCTCTCTGCCTCGCCATCCTCTCACTCGTCTTGATAGGAGGTTGTCAGCCCGCCGGGGCTGCCAGCTTCGATTGCGCCAAGGCAGAAACACCGGATGAGAAAGCAATCTGCGCAGATCGGTCCCTGAACGATCAGGATGTCGAGATGTCGGTTCTCTATACGCAGCTCAAGCCGCTGCTGGGTATGGGCGCCCGCGGCGACATGGAAGACGCGCAAGTCACCTGGCTCAAGCGGCGAGAATCCTGCGGTGGGGACCGTGCCTGCCTGGGCAAAGCCTATGAAGAACGCGTGATGCAGCTGAGAGGAGGGTTCGAGGCCCTCGCCAAGCGTGGTCCGTTCTAAGCCTACCAACAAAAAGCCCCGCACGGAGGCGGGGTCTTGCGCAACAACGCAGGAGTGAAGCAACCGCCGTAAACCGGTTGCTGAGAGCGCTGTGGCACTGGGGGCGCCGTGGGACGCTCTCAAGGAAATTCATATCCTTTGATCGCGTTATAACCTACACTTCTTCTGTGGGATGGTTAAGCTTCCGTTTCTTTCGATCGTTGGAGCCCTTGATGACGTGTCCTGGCGCACACCTGCCCTGCCGTGAAAATGCCACCTTGGCTGCACTTCCTTAGCGTCAACCATACGGGACGAAACATGCGCGCCATTCTCGCACTGCTTTGCCTCTTCTCGGGACTGCCGGACGATGCCTCGGCAGAAGGCTTCGATGCAGCCCAGGAGAAAACCGAGAAGTACCGGTCGCTCCTGTCTGAACTCGCTTCCTCAGGTACGTCTCCGGGGATCGAAATGGCGACCGATCTGCCCGAGGGGCTCAAGCAGGCCATCGAAGCTTGGACCGGCCCACGCCTATAGCCATTTGTGCCACCGGTCCGTTTCCCGACCACGAGTTCTCAACCTCGCCTCACACGCAAGGCAACTGCGACTTTCCACGCCCCACGCGATTTCAGGGGTTGCGCGAGCGTCCGTTAAAAGTTAGAGGAACCAAGCCTTTCGGCAGTCGGAGCGTAGCGCAGCCCGGTTAGCGCACTAGTCTGGGGGACTAGGGGTCGGAGGTTCAAATCCTCTCGCTCCGACCATTTATTTCCTTGAAGCTCAAAGCTTGTACGAGCCGGCCGCAGGGCCGGCTTTTTGCTGTCCGGCCTCAATCCCGGACGTGCTTAGCTCAAGGCCCCCTGAGTTACGGACCTGACACGAAAAGCCCGCCCCAACCGAAGCTGGAGCGGGTGAGTCTCAGGAGCAATCCTTGGAGGGATCATTCCCAAACTCTATCCGAACCGGAATGTTTCATCGGTCAGGGTGCGGCGTTCCAGCCCGATCGGCGATTCGTTCGGGCGTCGGTCTTAGAAGAAGCTGAACTTCTTCGGAGCGACGGCCGTTCTTATCCATTCATTGGGCCAAGAGCTAAGGACCTTGCCGTGAAGGAGACCGAGTCAGTGTATCCAGTAGAGGAACGGCGCGTGAGCCCTAGCACTCCTCCCATCGAGCCCAATGTCCTGGCATCGGTGCTTGAGCGCAATATCGATGCCCTGCGCAACAAGCGACATGAGGACGAGCGGAAGGCCAGCCTGCAGGACCGGATCGCGGAACTCGTCACCCGTTTCTCCGGCAGCATGGCTTTCGTCTATGTACATCTGGCGCTGGTTGCGAGCTGGGTCGCGATTAATCTTGGCCTCATTCCCATTATCCCCGTCTTCGATCCGACTTTCGTCATTCTCGCGACCTTTGCCTCGGTCGAGGCGATCTTCCTCTCGACCTTCGTGCTGATCAGCCAGAATCGGGCGGCCGTGGAGGCCGACAGACGCGCGGAGCTGGACCTTCAGACCAATCTTCTGTCCGAACATGAGATCACGCGCCTTCTGACCCTTACCCGCGCTATTGCCGCACATCTCGGCATCCAGGAGGCGAACGATCCGGGACTGGAAGAACTGGAGCGCCACGTGGCGCCTGAGAAGGTGCTCGACAGACTGACAGAAAGCGAAGACGCTGCTCGCCGTGAAAGCGCTCAATGAAGGTGCGGCACTCGACGGGAAATGGTGGGCGGTGAGGGACTCGAACCCCCGACCTGCGGTGTGTAAAACCGAAGCTCTACCAACTGAGCTAACCGCCCGATGGACCTGACATAAAAAGAGAAGGCCAACAACGCAAGCGTCGTCGGCCCTCTTTAGCAACGAACATCGCCTGAAAGGCAATTACTTCGCGTTGACGGCATCCTTCAGGCCCGCGCCGGCGCGGAACTTCGGGGTCTTGGAAGCGGGAACCTTGACCTTCTCGCCGGTACGCGGGTTGCGCGCCTCACCGGCAGCGCGGTTGGTCACAACGAACGTGCCGAAGCCGACGATCTTGACCTCATCACCCTTCTTCAGAGCGCCGGTGATCGCCTCGATGGCGGCGTCGATCGCGTCACCAGCCTGGCCACGCGAAAGGCCCACCTTGTCGGCGACGGCCGCAACGAGCTCGCCTTTATTCATAGTCCTATCCTCCAGTGATCACGGCGGTCGCAAAGGAAATGGTCCACCGTTTCAGGGACAATCCGTTTGGCGCAAAGCTTGTCCGTAGGCAAGCCCCGAAGTCGCTGAAATCAGCCGTTTATTTGCACTTTTTACCAAAAAATAAGCCCCTGGACCGTGGTCCAGGGGCCTCTATCGTTACGTAAGGCGCTTGGCTTTAGTGAGCGATCACACCGGCCGAGTCGTCCTCGACACCGGGCTTATGCCCCTTGAGTTCCGCAGCCTCATCCCATTCGATCCGCTCCGGCATGCGAATTAGGGCATGCTGGAGAACCTGATCCATCATTGAGACCGGCACGATTTCCAGGCCGTTCTTCACGCTGGCCGGGATATCCGCCAGATCCTTGGCGTTCTCCTCGGGGATCAGCACCTTCTTGATGCCGCCGCGCAGAGCCGCCAGGAGCTTCTCCTTCAGGCCGCCGATGGGAAGCACCCTGCCCCGCAGCGTCACCTCGCCCGTCATGGCGATATCGCGGCGAACCGGGATACCGGTGATGACCGAGACGATGGCGGTCGCCATGGCGATACCGGCCGAGGGACCGTCCTTGGGCGTTGCGCCTTCCGGCACGTGCACGTGGATGTCGCGACGGTCGAACAGAGGGGGCTCGACGCCGAAATCGAGAGCACGGGAGCGGACATAGGAGGCCGCTGCCGAGATCGATTCCTTCATGACGTCACGCAGGTTGCCCGTGACGGTCATCTTGCCCTTGCCCGGCATCATGATGCCTTCGATGGTCAAGAGCTCGCCGCCGACCTCGGTCCAGGCCAAGCCAGTAACCGCACCGACCATGTCCTCCGTCTCGGCCTCGCCGTAGCGGTAGCGCGGCGGTCCGAGGAACTCAGGCAGGTTGTCGGTGGTCACCTCGACCGACTTGACCTTGGAGATCAGGATCTCCTTCACGGCCTTACGGACGAGATTGGCGAGCTCGCGCTCCAGGTTACGCACGCCCGCCTCACGGGTGTAGCGGCGGATCAGCATGAGGAGAGCCTCATCGCCGATCTTCCACTCCTTCTCCGCCAGACCGTGCTTCTGCATGGCCGAAGGGATCAGGTGGGTGCGCGCGATCTCAGCCTTCTCCTCTTCGGTGTAACCCGCGATGCGGATCACTTCCATACGGTCGAGGAGCGGAGCCGGGATGTTGAGCGTGTTGGCCGTCGTCACGAACATCACGTTGGAAAGGTCGTAATCGACTTCCAGGTAATGGTCGTTGAAGGTCGAGTTCTGCTCAGGGTCGAGAACCTCAAGCAGGGCCGCCGACGGGTCACCACGGAAATCCATGCCCATCTTGTCGATCTCGTCGAGCAGGATGAGCGGGTTGGACGTCTTGGCCTTCCTCATCGACTGGATGATCTTGCCAGGCATCGAGCCGATGTAGGTCCGACGGTGACCGCGGATCTCGGACTCGTCCCGGACGCCGCCGAGCGACATGCGCACGAATTCACGCCCCGTGGCCTTGGCGATCGACTTGCCGAGCGAGGTCTTACCCACGCCGGGAGGACCGACGAGGCAGAGGATCGGGCCCGTGAGCTTGTTGGCGCGCTGCTGCACGGCCAGGTACTCGACGATGCGCTCCTTGACCTTGTCCAGGCCGTAGTGATCCGAGTCGAGCAGATCCTGGGCGGCCTTGAGGTCCTTCTTCATCTTCGAGCGGCGGTTCCACGGAATGCCGAGCAGCCAATCGAGATAATTGCGCACGACGGTCGCTTCCGCCGACATAGGCGACATCTGGCGGAGCTTCTTCAGCTCGCCCAACGCCTTTTCGCGGGCTTCCTTCGTGAACTTGGTCTTCTCAATCTTCTCCTCGAGCTCGGCCAGCTCGTCGCGACCTTCGTCGTCGCCGAGTTCCTTCTGGATCGCCTTCATCTGCTCGTTGAGGTAGTACTCGCGCTGCGTCTTCTCCATCTGACGCTTCACGCGGGTCCGGATGCGCTTCTCGACCTGGAGAACGGAGATCTCGCTCTCCATCATGCCGAGAACCTTCTCCAGGCGCTGAGCAACGGTCGGCGTCTCCAGGATCGCCTGCTTGTCGGCAATCTTGATGGCCAGATGCGAAGCGATGGTGTCGGCGAGCTTTGCAGGCTCGTCGATCTGCGTCACGGCGGTCACGACCTCCGGCGACACCTTCTTGTTGAGCTTCACGTAGTTCTCGAACTCGGACACGACGGAGCGGGCGAGAGCCTCGGCCTCCACCTGATCGCCGAGGGAATCCGGAAGCGCCTCAGCCTCGGCCTCGTAATATTCATCCGTGCGGGTATAGGCCTTCACCTGGGCCCGGCTCGCGCCTTCCACCAGCACCTTCACGGTACCGTCGGGCAGCTTCAGCAGCTGCAGGACGTTGGCCAGGGTGCCGACCTTGTAGATCGCATCCGTGGACGGATCGTCGTCCGTCGCATCGATCTGGGTGGCCAGAAGAATGTGACGGTCCCCCTTGACCACTTCCTCAAGCGCCCGGATCGACTTCTCACGGCCGACAAAGAGCGGCACGATCATGTGTGGGAAGACAACAATGTCGCGCAGAGGCAGAACCGCATAGGTTCCGGTCGAGCCTGGAACGACAGGCTGACGTGGCTTCGATTGTGTCATGAGACGGTATCCTTTTGACTGCGTCCGACGGTCCCCTCGGATGAGCTGGAAGTCAGACGGATAACCGGAATGCTCAGGCTTTTGTTTTGGGCTGCACCCGGTACATCGGGCTCTCCCTCGGAAGATGAGCGGACAGCACCGGCGCAAGAGACAATGTGGCGTTGCGAACCCACCGTTTCAAGAAGATGGCCCGCAACGCTTCGTTTCATGGGAAAGCCCCCGTCGGCCCTCAAGCGCTGGCGCTTGCGGCCTGATCGTTGCGCTCGCCGTGGATGAAGAGCGGCTTGGCCTTGCCCTCCACGACCTCGGGCCCGATCACCACCTGTTCGACGGAATCCAGCCCCGGCAGGTCGTACATGGTCTCCAGCAGGATGCCCTCCATGATGGAGCGCAGGCCGCGGGCGCCGGTTTTCCGCTCGATCGCCTTGCGGGCGATCATGGACAGAGCCTCGTCCTGGAAGGTCAGGTTCACGTTCTCCATCTCGAAGAGACGCTGGTACTGCTTCACAAGCGCGTTCTTGGGCTCCTGCAGGATCTTCTTGAGGGCCTCCTCATCGAGATCCTCGAGGGTGGCCAGGACCGGCAGACGGCCGACGAATTCGGGGATGAGGCCGAATTTCAGCAGGTCCTCGGGCTCCACGGAACGGAAGATCTCGCCCGTCCGGCGGTCGTCGGGAGCCTGGACGGTTGCCCCGAAGCCAATGGACGTGCCCTTGCCGCGACCCGAGATGATACGCTCAAGTCCGGCGAAGGCGCCGCCGCAGATGAACAGAATGTTCGTGGTATCGACCTGCAGGAACTCCTGCTGCGGGTGCTTGCGGCCACCCTGAGGAGGCACGGAGGCGACAGTGCCTTCCATGATCTTCAGGAGAGCCTGCTGCACGCCCTCGCCCGACACGTCCCGGGTGATCGACGGGTTGTCGGACTTGCGGGAGATCTTGTCGATCTCGTCGATATAGACGATGCCACGCTGGGCCCGCTCGACATTGTAATCCGAGGCCTGGAGCAGCTTGAGGATGATGTTTTCCACGTCCTCGCCGACATAGCCCGCCTCGGTCAGGGTCGTCGCGTCCGCCATGGTGAACGGCACATCCAGGATCCGGGCCAGGGTCTGCGCGAGCAGGGTCTTGCCCGAACCGGTGGGGCCGATCAGCAGGATGTTGGACTTGGCCAGTTCGACGTCGTTGTGCTTCGTCGCGTGCGCCAGGCGCTTGTAATGGTTGTGGACCGCCACCGAGAGCACCTTCTTGGCGTGCTCCTGGCCGATGACGTAGTCATCCAGAACGCGGCTGATTTCCTTCGGGGTCGGCACCCCGTCACGGGACTTCACGAGGGACGATTTCGACTCCTCGCGGATGATGTCCATGCACAGCTCGACGCATTCATCGCAGATGAAAACCGTCGGGCCAGCGATCAGCTTGCGAACCTCATGCTGGCTCTTGCCGCAGAAGGAGCAGTACAGCGTACTCTTGGAGTCGTTGCCGCCAGCCTTGGTCATTATCACATCTCCAATCCGTGCCGGGACAGCCCCTGCCGACCCAACACTCCTAAGTTATAGGCGACGAAACTAACAAAATGTTCCGCCGCTAAGAATCGAACGCCCAAATCGCCATGCTCCCGAATCCATATGCAATCATGCGGAGGCCGCCTGATCAATAGAAACGAGATTACTCGGCAAAAAGACGCACCTGGGGGAATTTTGTCCCCAGGTTTTAAGGGTTAAGCCGGGGTGGCGGCCGGCTCGGGACGCTTCTCGATCACCTGGTCGATCAGGCCGAACTCCTGGGCCGCCTGGGCGGTCATGAAGTTGTCGCGCTCGAGGGCCCGCTCGATCTCTTCGTAATTGCGGCCTGTATGGCCGACATAGATCTCGTTCAGGCGGCGCTTGAGGGCCTCGCTCTCACGGGCGTGGATCATGATGTCCGTAACCTGACCCTGGTAGCCGCCGGAGGGCTGGTGGACCATGATGCGGGCGTTCGGGAGGGCGAAGCGCATACCCTTTTCGCCCGCGGTCAACAGGAGGGAGCCCATGGAGGCCGCCTGGCCGACGCAGAGGGTCGAGACGGGGCAGCGGATGAACTGCATCGTGTCGTAGATCGACAGGCCCGAGGTCACGACGCCGCCGGGGGAATTGATGTAGAAGGAGATTTCCTTCTTGGGGTTCTCGGCCTCGAGGAACAGAAGCTGCGCCACGATCAGCGAGGCCGAGTAATCTTCAACCGGACCCGTGAGGAAGATAATCCGTTCGCGCAGAAGGCGCGAATAGATGTCGAATGCGCGCTCACCGCGGTTCGACTGCTCAACCACCATCGGGACGAGCGTATTGTTAAAGAGCGCTACCGGATCTCTCATTGTCTCACTGCTCCAATTCGGCCGCGCGGATGCGCGGCCGTGCATTTCAGCAAGCAGCGAGACGCTTAAGGGAGCGTTACTCGCCCTTGCCGGCTTTCTCTCCGCCCTCGTCCTCGTCGCTGAAGAGGACGTCCTTGGAGACGGTCTCCTCGTTGACCTTCACCTGGGACAGGATCTGGTCGACGACTTTCTCCTCGAACAGAGGCGCCCGGATTTCAGCGAGGGCCTGCGGGTTCTTCTGGTAGAACTCCCAAACCTGCCGCTCCTGGCCGGGATACTGGCGGACCCGCTCGATGAGGGCCTGAGTCACCTCGTCGTCGGAAATCTTGATATCGGACTTCTCACCGATCTGCGCAAGGACCAAGCCGAGGCGAACACGACGCTCGGCGATCTTGCGGTACTCGGCCTTGGCCTCGTCTTCCGTGGTGCTCTCGTCCTCGAAGGTGCGGTTGTTCGACTTCATGTCGCCGACGACCTGCGCCCACACGGCCGAGAACTCCTGCTCGACCAGGGTCGGGGGCAGCTCGAAGCTGTACTTGGCATCGAGGGAGTCAAGGAGGTCCTTCTTGACCTTGCGGCGAGACTGCGCGTCGAAGTCGCGCTTGATGGCGTCGCGGATCGCGTCCTTGAGCTTGTCCAGGGACTCCATGCCGAAGCCCTTGGCCATCTCGTCGTCGATCTGCAGCTCGCCGGGAGCCTCGACTTCCTTCACGGTCACGTCGAACTCGGCGTCCTTGCCGGCCAGGTGGGCCGCCATGTAGTTCACCGGGAAGGTGACCTTCACGAGCTTGGTGTCGCCGGCCTTCAGGCCGAGGAGCTGGTCTTCGAAGCCCGGGATGAAGGTGTTCGAGCCGAGCTCGACCCGGATGTCCTCACCCTTGCCGCCTTCGAATTCCGTGCCGTCGATGCGACCGACGAAGTCCACGACCACCCGATCGCCCTCGGCGGCAGCGCCGTCCTTCGTGTCGAAGGAGCGGTTCTGCTTGGCCATGCGCTCGAGCGATTCGTTGATCTCGGCATCGGTGACCTCGGCCACCGGCTTCTTGACCGTCACGTCGGAGAGATCGGCCAGCTCGAAGATCGGCAGTACCTCGAGGGCGACGGTGAAGGCCAGGTCGCCCTTGGCCTCCATGGCCTTCTCGACCTCTTCCTGGCTCTCGGGGAACTGGATCTGCGGCTCGTTTGCGAGCTTCAGGTCGTTGTCCTCGACGATCTTGCGGTTGGCCTCGTTGACGGCGTTCTGCAGCACGTCGGCCATGACGGAACGGCCATAGACCCGACGCAGATGTCCCACCGGGACCTTACCAGGGCGGAAACCCTTGATCTGGACGCGATCCTTGAGGGTCGTCAATTCGCTGTTCAGGCGCTCTTCCAACTCGGTGGCCGGGAGCACGACCTTGAACTCTCGCTTCAAGCCTTGGGACAGTGTTTCCGTCACCTGCATGGTTCTGTTCGCCTTCATTCACTCGAAAATTTCTGTCAGGCTCCGGCCGATGCGGCGTCACGCCGTCAACCAGGCCACTCGGAGCCTCCGGATACCAACCCTGACGGGATTGGTGCGGGCGGAGGGACTCGAACCCCCACAACTTTCGTCGCTGGAACCTAAATCCAGTGCGTCTACCAATTCCGCCACGCCCGCGCGGGAGCGGCGCGCGAAACGCACCCCTCTTCCGGGACGCGGCTCTATAGCACGGTTAAAAGACAGTGCATCAAAAAAGTTCGTGTGCGGCCAGATGGCAACCAAACTTGGCCGTTCGCGTTCAAGGCTGTACCGATGTTTCCCATTCGCACGCCTTGAGACGGAGCCGCCTCCATGATCACCCGCCGCGCCGTCACCGCCGGTCTCGCCACGACCGTGATCGGGCTTGCCGGGCGGGCAACAGCCCAGACCGCCACGCCCTCTCCTGTCAGTGTAGATGGTTTGAAGGGCAACGGCCTCGGTTGGACCGTCACCGCCAAACCTCGGTCCCTGCGCCTGCGTCCCGATGCAGCCAAGGATGCCGACCTTTGGATGTTCAATGGGGAAATGGCTCCGGTCTTCAGGCTGAAGCATGGGGCCGAGGTGCGGCTGTCCTTCGAGAATGAAACGCCCCAGCCATTGTCGCTGCATTTCCATGGAGTCAGGGGACCGAATGAGATGGATGGCGTGGGTGGCCTTACGCAGAAACCTGTGGGTCCCGGCGACAGTTTTTTCTACATATTCACACCACCTGATCCAGGCACTTTCCTGATCCGCCCTTGTGTACTGGGCAGCAGCGCCCAACCGCAGGAGCGTGGTCTCTCGGGCATATTGGTCGTAGAGGACGCTGAAACTACCAAAATCGACCAGGACGTTGTGCTGCTCGTGGATGATTGGGCTCTAGCAGAGGATGGCAGCCTCGCTCTTGATGAGCCCGCCCCAGCCGGGCGCTTGGGCAGCTTTCTTAGTGTCAATGGAAAGCCTCCCCTGCAGCAGATCGAGGCTCCGCCAGGTGGACAAATCCGTCTGCGTATTGCCAATGCATGCAATGCCCGTGGCATGCGCCTGAGGTTCCTTGGGCTGAAACCCAATGTCATCGCCGTGGATGGGCAACCCTCCAACACCTTCGAACCTCTGTTGGGCTCCCTGCCTTTAGCTCCTGGGAACCGGTATGATCTGCTCATCACCATGCCGACGGAGGCTGGCTCGGCCGGTATGGTGATGGCCTCGATTGCTAATGGTCTCCCTCTCCTTGAAATCATTGCTTCTAGCGACAGTCGCGTGAATCGCTCCGCAATGGATCCTCTACCCCTCAACCCGAAGCTTCCGGATGCCATCAAGCTCCAGAATGCCACGCGCAGGGATGTAGTGATCAACGGCGACCTGAAGGCACTAGCCACCCCTTGGACCGTCAACGGGGTCGCAGGCCAGCCTTCAAATGCCCCACTCGTCAAGGTCAAGCGTGGCACGCCAGTAGTCCTCGCTCTCAAAAACGAGACCGGTTTCGTCCAACCCATGCACCTGCACGGCCATTCGTTCCGGCTGCTGCATCCGCTCGACGACGGGTGGGAGCCCTATTGGCTCGACACGGTTCAGGTGCCGGAAAACAAGACGATCCGCATCGCCTTCGTGGCCGACAATCCGGGCAAGTGGCTCCTGGCCTCGACGATCATGGAACGGTTCGACGCGGGCTTGTGGACCTGGATCGAGGTTACCTGAGCAGGTCCCGCAGCACGCCCGGCACCAGTTCCGCCAGATCCTCCGAGATCAGTCCCGGACCGAAGCTCGCCCCGGCCTCGCCATGGATCCAGGCTCCGGCGCAGGCCGCCTCGAAGGCTGGGACATGCTGCGCCATCAGCCCGGCGATGAGGCCGCAGAGCGTGTCGCCCGAGCCGGCAGTTGCGAGGTAGGGCGTACCATTATCGTTGATAGCCGCCCTTCCATCAGGAGCGGCGATGACGGTGTCGGGTCCCTTCAGCAGCACCACGGCGCCCGTATAGGCGGCGGCCCGGCGGGCCCGCTCGATTTTCGACTCCGGGTCGAGAATATCCGGATGACCTTTGAACAGGCGGCCGAACTCACCGTCGTGGGGCGTCAGCACCGTTGGGGCGTGACGGAACACCCCGTGGAGTTCCGACGCCAGCCCCTCGAAGGAGGTCAGGGCATCGGCGTCCAGGACGAGATTTCGCCGCGCCTGGACGGCAACGGCCACCATGGCGCGGGTCCCGGCATGGACGCCGAGGGCGGGGCCCAGGACGAGGGAATTGAAGCGGGCATCCTGGAGGATCGTATGCAGCCCCTCGGGACCGTCGCAGCCCTTGAGCATGATGGCCGTGAGGTGGGCGGCATTCACCCCAAGGGCCTCCGGTGAGGACGCCACGGTGACGAGGCCGGAGCCGATCCTGAGAGCCGCCCGGGCCGCCAGCCTGGCCGCGCCCGTGCGGGTCGCGCCGCCGGAGGCGACAAGGGTATGGCCGCGCTCATATTTGTGGGAAGCGAGGCCGGGTCGGGGAAGGGAGCGGAGCCACAGGGCCGGGCCGTTGGCGAAGAGGCTTCCTCCCTTGGCCTCGAGGATCTCCCGCCCGATCCCGATATCGGCCACCTCGACGGGCCCGCCATGAGCCCGGCCCGGCATCAGGAGATGGCAGGGCTTCCGGGCCGCGAAAGTCACCGTGCGGACGGCTTTCACCGCGATGCCCCGCACCGCTCCGGTCCCGCCGTCGATGCCGGAAGGCAGATCCACGGCCAGGATCGGCCTGCCGGATCCGTTCATGCGGTCGACCACGTGCCGGGCGGCACCGTCGAGATCGCGGGACAGGCCGGTGCCGAAGAGGGCATCGACGATCAGGTCCGCCTCCTGGAAGGACAGATCCTCGACCGGCTCCACCTCCCCCGTCCAGTCCCGTGCGGCTTCCGCCGCATCGCCTGTCAGGCGCCCCAAGGAACCCAGAAGGCCGAGCCTCACCCGATAGCCCCGCTCGGCCAGGATCGTGGCCGCGACGAAGCCGTCTCCTCCGTTCTGTCCAGGCCCGCACGCAACCGCGACCCTGCTGCCCGGAGAGGCTAATTTTTCGGCAGAATCGACGACCGCGCACCCTGCCCGTCTCATGAGTTCGATGCCCGGAATGCCCCTCGCCATGGCCTCCAGGTCGGCTTGTTTCATTTCGGAGGGGGTCAGAACGAGTTCAGAGGCTGTCATGGGAGCAAAATGAACGCGTTTTCGGGGATTTGGCGAGCTTTTCCGCAACTGCACAAACTTTGATCATAATATGCCCATCAACTCGGCAAATTGGCCCACTTTGAATCGACGATCGCATGGAAGGCGCTCCGTGCTGGTGCTAAAAGCGGCAAAACCTCGAACGAAACGGTTGACCGGGATGAAGAAGATCGAAGCCATCATCAAGCCCTTCAAGCTCGATGAAGTCAAAGAAGCTCTCCAGGAAGTTGGCCTTCAGGGCATCACCGTCATCGAGGCGAAAGGCTTCGGCCGCCAGAAGGGCCACACCGAGCTCTACCGCGGCGCGGAATACGTGGTGGACTTCCTTCCGAAGGTGAAGCTCGAAATCGTCCTGAACGACGACATGGCCGAGAGCGCCATCGAGGCGATCCGCAAGGCCGCTCAGACCGGACGCATCGGCGACGGCAAAATTTTCGTTTCGACGGTCGAAGAGGCCGTTCGTATCCGCACGGGCGAGACCGGATCCGACGCGATCTAAGCTCGCTTTCCCAAGCCAAGGCCTACAGGCCGAGGACTATCTCTAAGGGCAGAAGAGGACCAGACGATCATGCAGACCGCCAAGGATGTGCTCAAGGCGATCAAAGATAACGACGTCCAATACGTCGACTTCCGTTTCACCGACCCGCGCGGCAAGTGGCAGCATGTGACCTTCGACGTCTCGATGGTCGACGAGGACATGTTCGCCGACGGCATCATGTTCGACGGTTCGTCCATCGCCGGCTGGAAGGCGATCAACGAGTCCGACATGACCCTCATGCCCGACCCGACGACCGCCCAGATGGACCCGTTCTTCTCGGCGTCCACCCTGGTCATCAACTGCGACATTCTCGAGCCGGCTACGGGCGAGCCCTATAACCGCGACCCGCGCGGCATCGCCAAGAAGGCCGAAGCCTATCTGCAGTCCACGGGCATCGCCGACACGGTCTATGTCGGTCCCGAAGCCGAGTTCTTCGTGTTCGACGACGTGAAGTTCATGGCCGACCCCTACAACACCGGCTTCAAGCTCGACTCCTCCGAGCTGCCGATCAACGGCGACACGCCTTACGAGGGCGGCAACCTGGGTCACCGCATCCAGACCAAGGCCGGCTACTTCCCGGTTCCTCCGCTCGATTCCGCCCAGGACATGCGCGGCGAGATGCTGGCTGCCATGAAGGCCATGGGCGTCACCGTCGAGAAGCACCACCACGAGGTCGCTTCCGCCCAGCACGAGCTCGGCACGAAGTTCAACACTCTCGTGCGCACGGCCGACGAGATGCAGATCTACAAGTACTGCATCCACAACGTCGCCCAGTCGTACGGCAAGACGGCCACCTTCATGCCGAAGCCGGTCTTCGGCGACAACGGCTCGGGCATGCACGTGCACCAGTCCCTGTGGAAGGGCGGCAAGCCCCTCTTCGCCGGCAACAAGTATGCCGACCTCAGCCAGGAATGCCTGTGGTACATCGGCGGCATCATCAAGCATGCCAAGGCGCTGAACGCCTTCACCAACCCGTCGACGAACTCCTACAAGCGTCTCGTCCCGGGCTACGAGGCTCCGGTGCTGCTGGCATACTCGGCCCGTAACCGCTCGGCCTCCTGCCGTATTCCGTGGACGACCTCGCCGAAGGCCAAGCGCGTCGAGGTTCGCTTCCCCGATCCGACCGCCAATCCGTATCTCGCCTTCGCGGCGATGCTGATGGCCGGCCTCGACGGCATCCTGAACAAGATCGATCCCGGCCAGGCGATGGACAAGGACCTCTACGATCTTCCTCCGCGCGAGCTGAAGAAGATCCCGACGGTCTGCGGTAGCTTACGCGAAGCCCTCGCCAGCCTCGACAAGGACCGCGCGTTCCTGAAGGCCGGCGGCGTCTTCAACGACGACTTCATCGACAGCTACATCGAGCTGAAGATGACGGAGGTCGCCCGCTTCGAGATGACCCCGCATCCGGTCGAGTTCCAGATGTACTACTCCGTCTAATCGGAGCGAGCATCGAACCCAAAAGTGGACACCACTTTTGGGACTCATCCGACGCTCTCTTTGTAAAGTAGCGCATCGTTCAAGCGGAAAACCGGAACCACTTTTCCGCACGATGCGCGGACTTTCCTCCCGGCTGCGGAACAGCAGCCTCCCTTCACCGGGGCTCTTCTCGAGCCCCGGTTTTTTATTGCCTATCTCTGGATGGGAATCGCAAAGCTCGGCCTCTTGGGTAGGATCGGCCGCACGCCAGACGAAGGAGCTTCCGGAACGCATCCGGATGGAGGCGCCGGTGTATCTGGGCATGATCGTCCTGACCATGATCCTTCTGCGATCCTTCTGCCCCTTCTGATATTCGCGCCGAAGCAACACGGCGCGACGTTTAATCTAGCAGCCAACGGCAGGGCGATCACTTCAGACGGTCGGAACGGTGCCTCCGTCGATAACAAACTCGGCGCCGTGGATCGCGGCGGCGCGATCCGACGCCAAGTAGGCGATGACGTCAGCGACCTCATGAGGTTCGGCAGCACGCCCGATCGAGATCCCGCCTAGGCTGTCGAGCACGACCTGCCGCGCCTCCTCGATGGTGCCGCCATTGGCGGCCTGTATGCGCTTCAGGAAATCCACGGACGCCTCGGTCATGATCCAGCCGGGGGAGACGACGTTGACCCGCACGCCCTTGGGACCAAGCTCCTTTGACACTGACTTGCTGTAGGTCCTGAGCGCCGCCTTGGCGGAAGCGTAGGCGGTGGTGGCCTCCGGCAGCGGAAGGACCGACTGGATGGAAGTCACGTGCACCACCGCACCGCTGCCGCGCTCGATCATCTGCGGGATCAGGAGACGATCAAGGCGAACAGTCGCCATGAGGTTCCGGTTCAGTTCGGACAGCCAGTGGTCGTCCGTCAGGGCGACGAAGCCGCCGCCCGGTGTCGACGATCCGCCGATCACATGAGCCAGAATGTCGATCCCGCCCAGGCGTTCGAGCGCCGCCTTGGCCAGCGTTTCCCCGCCCTCAGCGGTTGTGAGGTCCGCCTGTACGAAATCAACGCCGTCCATGGGCTCCAGGAGCCCGCGGGCGGCAGTGATCACTCGGGCTCCGCCAGCCAGAAAGCGGTCGACGGTGGCGCGGCCCAAACCCTTGGTGCCGCCGCTGATGAGTACGCGCTTTCCCGCAAACTCTGTCGGATCAGCCTTGATGTTCATGCCGTGATCTCCAAAGCCTTGATGGCGTCGTCTTCGAGCATGAAACGATAGGTGAAGCGGATCGGGCTGCCTTTGAAGTCGCCGTGGGCAGGCCCTTCGACGATGACCTGACCGGTCTCGTGGCGAACGGTGTCCGGCGTGAAGATCGCCTGGACGGGGATCACCGCCTCTTCGAACAAGGTCCGCAGTTCGGCGTGGCCCTCGTGACGGCCTCCGTTGTCCAGAACGACAGCATCGGTGACGAAGGGGGTCAGCATGCCCTCAACATCGAGCCGGGCGTTCGCCTCGACATAGTCGGCTATGGGCTTGGGTAGTTCGATCGGCATTGCTCGGCTCCTTGACGTGACAAGGACAATTTAGAGATAGACATGGTTCACGATAACAGGGACAAATCGGTATGTGGTGTTGCGGAAATCGGGATAATGTCGAAGCACGGCCTGATCGAATTTGATGCTGTTCTCGCCATTGCGCGGCGCGGATCGTTCCGGGCAGCGGCGCTGGAACTTGGACTATCGACAACCGCGCTGAGCAACGTCATCGGCAAGCTGGAGCGCCAGCTCGGCGTCCGACTGTTCAATCGCACCACCCGTAGCGTTTCCCTGACGGACGCTGGACGGAACTTCGTCGATCATGTCGGGCCTGCCGTGAAGACGCTTCACGATGCAATGGGCGCCGCCCGCTCACAGCAGGAAACCCCGTCCGGAACTCTTCGGATCAATGCATTCGCAACAGGCGCGCGGGAAGTTCTTGCTCCGCTCCTGCTAGAGTTCTTGCGTCGCTATCCCCAAGTTCACGTTGATCTCGTCACCGAGGGCCGGATCGTGGACATCGTTGCCGACGGGTTCGACCTTGGCCTGAGGCGCGCCGACCTTGTGCCGAGCGACATGATTGCCATTCCCGTCGGCTCTCCCCGCAGCTTCGCCGTGGTTGCATCGCCCGCGTATTTCAAAGCCAACGGTAAGCCCCGCGTGCCCCCCGACCTTCTGCGCCATTCATGTCTTCGGATCAGGTTGCCGAATGGCGCGCTGCATCACTGGCAATTCGAGAAGGACGGTCAGCCGGTTCAGATCGACGTTCAAGGTCCTATTACGCTAGACGAGGCCAGCCTCTCGCGCATCACTGTCCTCAATCACGTCGGCATCGGCTACTTTATGGAGTACGATGTGCGCGAAGACATCGAGGCAGGGCGTCTCGTTCGGGTCTTGGAAGATTGGACGCCACTGCTAGCACCCTTGTGTCTCTACTATCCTAGCAGACGAAATCCATCGGCCGCGCTCAAGGCATTGATCGGCATGGCGCGTGGCCTTGCTGGATAACGGTTTGCTCGGTGACCGCCTTTGTCGGGAACGGCCATTTAGCGATCGCGGTGCAACAACTGAGTGATCGGTATCCTTGCTTAACCCTTGGCCTGACGCTCGCTTTGAATTTCAGTCTTTGGAAATTGAAGAGGGATTGGCCGCCCGGAAGGGCTGTATTTCAACACCTCGTCATTTGCCGATACCACTATAATCTTTAGCGCCAAGGGTATTGTCGGCCCAATGGATCCTGACCCACCGCGCGATGCCGGATGTTCGGCCCCGAAAAACAAAAAGGCCCGGTGTTTCCACCGGGCCTTCTCATTCGCCGAAGCGATGAGTCTTAGTAGGTGCTGAAGCGGTAGTTCAGACCAGCGCGAACCACGCCGAACTCGGCGTCGTTGTTGATGCCCAGGAAGTTGTCGTCCTGGTCGAGGTTCACGTACAGACCTTCGACCTTGGCCGACAGGTTGTTGGTGATGGCGTACTCGATACCGCCACCGACGGTCCAGCCCGTGGCGCCGTCAGCGAAGGCGAAGCCGCCGGTTGCGTAGATCAGAGCGCGGTCGAAAGCCACACCGGCGCGAGCACGAACCGTGCCGAACCAGTCGCTGTTGTTGAAGTCAGCAATGGTGCCGTCAGCGAGGATGACGTCATTGCCGCCGAAATCGGCGTACTGGATGTCGCCTTCGAGACCGACCACGAACGAACCGATCTGGTAGTTGTAGCCAGCCTGCGCGCCGCCGACGAAGCCGCCGTCGTCATTGAGGTTGTAACGAACGTTGTTGAAAACGAAGTCGTCGTTCGTGTTCCAGCCGTAGCCAGCGTTCACACCGACGTAGAAGCCGGTCCAGGTGAAGACCGGAACGGCAGCGATGACCGGAGCCGGAGCGCGGCGGGACGGGAGGTCAGCAGCCAGAGCGCCAGAAGCGAGGCCGAGGAGGGCAACCGAAGAGAGGAGGATCTTTTTCATTTGTCTTGGTCCATCTGTTAGAAGGATGTGACGCAGCTTGTAGCTCAGACCTGCCCTACCGTCTGTCACTTTCCTGCCACAGTTAAGACAAGAAGCGCGGCTTTTCACATCCGCAACCGAAAGTTGGCGGATTTTACCGCGTCGCCGACCCGGACGCCGCCTTCTCCCCGACTGCCAAAATCTTGAAATAGACGTTCCGGATCAAAGACTTGTTCGTGTTTCAAAGGGCTCGACAAGCGGTCGGCGGATCCGGTAATCACTCATTGACCATCTTCGCGACGAGTTTCGCAAGCCTCGGGTGTCGGCATGGTTAACGGCCGTTAAGCCACAATTGCATCGCATGAGTGACCCGATCAGGCTGCTCGAGGGTCGACATGTGCCCTGCCTCAGGCACCACCACCAGCGACGCCCATTCGATCATGTCCGCCATCTCTCGGGCGATCTCGGGCGGCGTAATCGAATCACCCTCCCCGACGAGAATCAGGGTCGGGATTTCGATTCCCGGCAGCGACGGGCGCGAATCGGCCCGTGCCATGATGGCCCGCTGCTGGCGGATATAAGCTTCGGCGCCAGTCTCCCGCATCATTCCGAGCATGATGTCATGAAGGGCTCGGTCGCCCCGGTGGTCGGGATGCACGAGGCGGGGCCAGAGCGCGGAATCGATCTCGTCGAGGCGCCCCGCCTCCGCGAGGGCGATCAGGCGCTCGCGATCCCGGGTCGCTTCGGGCGTGTCCGGGCGTGCGCTGGTATCGAGCAGGGCCAGCCGCTCCACCCGTTCCGGCGCCTGCCGCATCACCTCCATGGCGATGTACCCGCCCATGGAGAGCCCCGCGAGAGAGAAGGTCCCGGGCACGTCCCGCAGAAGCCGGCTGGCCATCGCGGCAATCGAATCATCCTGAACCTGGTCCGCCACGACGATGGTGCGGTCCGAGGACAGGGCGGCGATCTGGGGCTGGAAGAGCCGGACCGTGCAGGCCAATCCGGGAATCAGAACAAGTGTTTCGGCCATTCAAATTTCCCTTTGTCGCCTCTCGGCAAGTTTCCTTGGATTGACAAGCGCATAGCTTATCTTATGGTCCCGCCACTCCTTAACTTGAGCAAGACCCTCAGGTGAAACCAGTCTCGCGCCTGTTTGTTGCCGTAGAGCGCGGCCGGCACTTAAGAGCGCGCCTAGCCCCTCAACGGTAATTAGCATTCATGTCGTTCGCCGAACTCGGACTTAGCGATAAAGTTCAACAGGCCGTAGCAAGCGCCGGATACACCGAGCCGACGCCCATCCAGGCCCAGGCCATTCCGCATGTCCTCTCCCGCCGCGATGTCCTTGGCATCGCCCAGACCGGCACGGGCAAGACGGCGGCCTTCACGCTCCCGATGCTCACCCTTCTCGAAACAGGGCGCGCCCGGGCGCGCATGCCCCGCACGCTCATCCTCGAGCCGACGCGCGAGCTGGCCGCCCAGGTCGAGGAGAACTTCGACAAATACGGGATCAATCACAAGCTTTCCGTGGCCCTGCTGATCGGCGGCGTGTCCTTCGGCGACCAGGATGCCAAGATCACCCGGGGCGTCGACGTGCTGATCGCCACGCCCGGCCGCCTGCTCGACCATTTCGAGCGCGGCAAGCTCCTGCTCACCGGCGTCGAGCTGCTCGTGATCGACGAGGCCGACCGGATGCTCGACATGGGCTTCATCCCGGATATCGAGCGGATCGTGAAACTGGTGCCGTTCACCCGCCAGACCCTGTTCTTCTCCGCCACCATGCCGCCGGAGATCCAGCGCCTCGCCGACGCCTTCCTTCACAATCCGGTGAAGGTGGAGGTCGCCCGCGCCGCCTCGACGGCTTCGACGATCACCCAGCGCCTCGTGGCGACCGGACGCGAGGATTACGAGAAGCGCGAGACCCTGCGCGAACTGATCCGGGGCGCGACGGACCTGCAGAACGCCATCGTGTTCTGCAACCGCAAGCGCGACGTGGCGGTCCTGCACCGTTCCTTGCAGAAGCACGGCTTCGACGCGGTGGCGCTCCACGGCGACATGGACCAGCATGCCCGCATGGCCGCTCTCGACAGCTTCCGCAGCGGCGAGATGCCGATCCTCGTCGCCAGCGACGTGGCGGCCCGCGGCCTGGACATTCCGGCGGTCAGCCACGTGTTCAACTATGACATTCCGCATCACGCGGAGGATTACGTGCACCGGATCGGCCGTACGGGCCGTGCGGGACGAAGCGGCCAATCCTTCACGCTGGTGGGCCCGGGCGACGAGAAATCCCTGGCGGCCATCGAGAAGCTGATCGGCCAGCCGATCGAGTGGCAGGGCCCGACCCTCGCCGAGCGCCCGGCCTCGGAAGGTTCTTCCCGCCGTCGCGGCGGACGGGGCGAGGACCGCTCGCGCGGCCGCAAGGTCAAGGTCCGCTCGTCCGGCCGGAGCCGTGGTCCCTCCGACGAGGCGCGGGAGGAAGCTCCCGCCCCGCGCGCGGCGCAGGCTCCCCGCGAGGAGCACGAGAACCGCAGGCCGAGGCAGGAGCGCCAGGATCGTCATGAGCGCCAAGATCGTCACGAGCGCCAAGAGCGCTCCCACGATCGGGGTTACCAGGGACGCTCGCGGCGCGACGACGACATGGACGAGAAGGTGATCGGCCTCGGCGATCACGTCCCGGCCTTCCTCATGCGCTCCGTGACGACGAAAAAAGCTAAGTAGCGCGCTCCGCGGCCTTCTTCGGGACCCTGCGGGCCGGCTTGGCCCGGCCGCCTCTTTGCGCCTGGGCCGATTTCGCCCTCCGGGCGGCCGACACGGCCATCACGGCAAGCTCTGCCGCCTCGTCGGGATCGTCGAGCGCCGATTCCGGCATGAGCCAGTAACTCATGATGCTTCTGCGGCCGTCACGGGTTTCGTAGGCGAAAGGGCGCGAGCCTCGCTCCCGGAAGAACCGGGCCGTCTCGTCATCGGCCTTGAGATAGACTTCACCGGAAGCCACGAGGGCGAACATCAAGTCGCCCTGATAGACCCCCTGCCCGCCGAACATCCGCCGGATATGAACGGGCCCGAGGCTGCGGAAGATATCGCGAAGGTCCTCGGGATCCATGGTGTGGTTCCGACGCGCTAACCGGCCGATTGAAGGGCCGCAGGCGTCGCAGGCGTGATCGCCACCGACTCGCCGCAGCCGCAGGCCGAGGTCTGGTTCGGATTGTTGAAGACGAACTGGGACGACATCTTGGTGGTCTGGAAATCCATCTCGGTGCCGAGCAGGAACAGCACGGCCTTGGGATCGATCAGAACGGTCACGCCCTTGTCCTCGACCACCTCGTCGAGCGGGTTGACGCTTTCCGCATATTCCATGGTGTAGGACATGCCGGCGCAGCCGCCGTTCTTGACGCCGACGCGCACGCCGACGATGGGGCGGTCCGCCTTGCCGATGATGTCCTTGACGCGGTTCGCCGCCGCGTCGGTCAAGGTGACGACCTTGAAACCGGGTAGTGCCATAAGCCTTCTCTCCTGACGGCCGGGTTCAAGGCCCGGGCAGAACGAGTTCGATCCCCCATAGATAAGAGCTGAAACGGCAAACGTCGAGACCGTTCAGGGTTGCTCCTACGGTCGAGGTCCATCATATCGGATGCATCCCGTCCCAAGGTCCGCCGCTTCCCAAGGAGAGCAGATGCCGCATCACACGCCGCTGATATCGACCATCGTCGTCGGCCTCGTGATGGCATTCACCCTCGGCACCGTCGCCCACCGATTCCGCCTCTCCCCGCTCATCGGCTACCTTCTCGCCGGTGTCCTCGCCGGCCCTTTCACGCCGGGCTACGTGGCCGACCAGGGGCTCGCGAACCAACTCGCCGAAATCGGCGTGATCCTGCTGATGTTCGGCGTGGGTCTTCATTTCTCCCTGAAGGATCTGCTCTCCGTCAAAGCCATCGCGATCCCGGGCGCCATCGTCCAGATCGCCAGCGCCACGCTTCTCGGCATGGGGCTCGCCTGGGCGATGGGGTGGACCCCGACCAGCGGCCTCGTCTTCGGTCTGGCGCTCTCTGTCGCCAGTACGGTCGTGCTGCTGCGCGCCCTGCAGGAGCGCCGCCTCGTCGAGACCGAGCGCGGCCATATCGCGGTCGGATGGCTGATCGTCGAGGACCTGGCCATGGTCCTGACGCTGGTGCTCCTGCCCGCCTTCGCGAACGCGACCTCCAGCGCCTCGGCGGATCTCGAATCCATCGCGGTCTCGCTCGGCATCACCCTCGGCAAGGTCGTGGCCTTCGTGGCCGTCATGCTGATCGTCGGCCGGCGCGTGATTCCCTGGATCCTGCACTACGTGGCCCATACCGGCTCACGCGAGCTCTTCCGTCTGGCGGTCCTGGCCATCGCCCTGGGAGCCGCCTTCGGGGCGGCGCAGCTCTTCGGCGTGTCCTTCGCCCTCGGCGCCTTCTTCGCCGGCATGGTGCTGAGCGAGTCCGAACTCAGCCATCAG
The DNA here is from genome assembly GCF_003347665.1 of Microvirga calopogonii. Lineage (GTDB taxonomy): Bacteria > Pseudomonadota > Alphaproteobacteria > Rhizobiales > Beijerinckiaceae > Microvirga > Microvirga calopogonii. The sequence goes on along the minus strand of NZ_QDGA01000003.1, from coordinate 10,763 downwards.
GCCGCTTCGGAGACCCTGCCGCTGCGTGATGCGTTCGCAGTCCTCTTCTTCGTCTCGGTCGGCATGCTGTTCGACCCGATGATCCTCGTCAACGAGTTCGGCCCAGTCCTGGTGACCTTCCTGATCATTGTGGTCGGCAAGTCGCTCGCGGCGTTTGCCATCGTACGGCTCTTCCGCCACCCGGACTCGACCGCCCTGACCATCGCGGCGAGCCTCGCGCAGATCGGTGAATTCTCCTTCATTCTCGCCGGCCTCGGCGTGGACCTGAAACTCATGCCGGAAATGGGCCGCGACCTGATCCTGGCCGGCGCCATCCTGTCGACCCTGACGAACCCGTTCCTGTTCGCCCTGCTGGACCGCTGGACCGCGAAGCGCGAGGCTGCCGCTAAAGCCGAGACAGTGCCCTCCGAGAGCCCGGCAGTCGTGACAGAGGAAGCGCCTGCACCTGTCGCCGAGCCGCTGCCGATCACTGCCCTCACCGACCACGTGGTTCTTGTGGGTCACGGACGGGTCGGCAAGTTCATCACCGGCAAGCTGGCGACCTCCGGCACGCCCTTCCTGGTCATCGAGACGAACAAGAACCAGGTCGCCGAGCTGCAGAGGGACGACCAGCAGATCATCGTCGGCAATGCCGCGGCTCCCGATGTGGCCGCTGCCGCGAACGTCAAGGAGGCCCGGTGCCTCCTGGTGGCAATCCCGGACGCCTTCGAGAGCGGCCAGGTCGTCGAGCAGGCCCGCAGGATCAATCCGGACCTGCCGATCATCGTCCGCGTTCACTCCGACGCCCAGGAGGAGCACGTGATGAAGTACGGAGCCTCCCGCGTCGTCATGGGCGAGCAGGAAATCGCCCGGGCCATGTTCGCCGCGGTGCCCGACGCACCCCGCTCACCCGTGTTGTCCTCCGTCGAGGAGGTGGACGGCATGACGGATGGCGACGAGCCGCTACCGAATGTGCTCGGGCCGGAAGCCGATGCCGATCAGCCGGGCGGGAAGCCGGCGGAAGAGCGGCCAGCGGGCCAGCATGCGGACGATCCAGGGCGCTGAGACCGGCTTCCTGCTTTTCAGGACCGGATCGATCAGACGGTTCTGCAGCAGGACCTGGAATCCTTGCGTCATCCGGGTCGGCCATTCGCGCCGCTTCTGCACGAGGGCGAGAGATTCAGGCCCGACAGGCCCCTGCTTCAGCAACGGTCCCAGGATATTGGCCGTCGCGACCGCATCCTGAATGGCGAGATTGATCCCGACCCCGCCCGCCGGTGACATGGCATGGGCGGCATCGCCGATACAGAGAAGGCCCGGCTTGAACCATTGCTTCAGCCGATCCACGGCGACGGTCAGAAGCTTGATGTCGTCCCAGGATTGCAGCTCCTCCACCCGGCTTCCGAGGAAGGGGGCCAGCCCTTCAAGCTTCGCCCGAAACGCCGGAAGCCCCTCCTGACGGAGTTGCTCGACCGTGCCTTTCGGGATGAGATAGGCGCATTGCCAGTACTCGCCGCGGTCGATCATCACCAGCATCTGTCCGGCCTCGATCCGCCCGAGCAGCTGGCTCGGGTCGCCCGGCAGCTTCGACACCCTCATCCAGAGCACGTCCATGGGTGCGCCGAGATCCAGGATCTCGAGACCCGCCTTCTCGCGCACCACCGAGCGCCGCCCGTCAGCCGCCACGATGAGATCGGCCCGCACCTCGAGAGGACCGTCCGGGGTCGCCACCCGGACACCCACGACCTTGTCCTGCTCCTCGATCAGGTCGGTCGCTTCCGCTAGTGTCCGCAGATGGAAATGCGGATAGGCACGTGCGTGATCGGCCAGGAAATCCAGAAAGTCCCATTGCGGCATGAAGGCGATGAACTTGCACCGCGTGGGCAGATGCGAAAAGTCACCCAACTTCAGCGTTTCGCCCCCGACGACGAGGCTGACGGTCTGCGTCTCCTGATGCGGCCTGGCGAGGAATTCCTGCAGCAGGCCCAGCTCGTACATGATTTCTAGGGTCGAGGGGTGAATCGTATCGCCACGGAAATCCCGCAGGAAATCGGCATGCTTTTCAAGGACCACCACATCGATCCCCTGCCAGGCCAGCAGAAACCCCAGCATCATCCCGGCCGGCCCGCCGCCGACGATACAGCAGCGGGTTTGCAGAGTTTCAGAGGATCGAGGCGTGTCCATGCTGGCCTCCTTCGACCTCCAGCAAACGCCGGCAGGGTCGGAGAAACTTAGCACAGGTTAAAGCGACAAACGCACTGTCATTCCGGGGCCGCGCAGCGGAGCCCGGAACCTATAGCCGCCGACATGGAAGGCAAAGGCGATCAGCGTCTCACCATCCGTTGAATCCGTAGCGGTTATGGGTTCCGGGTTCGCCTACGGCGCCCCGGAATGACAGTGCGAAGCACTCCGTAACTAACATGGCCGGGACAAGCCCGGCCATGACATGGAACAGATTTTGAGAGCCGAGGCTCACCACATGTCGAGGGCGACACGGGCCTCGTCGGACATGCGGCTCTGATCCCACGGCGGATCGAACACCATGTTCACCTTGACGCTCTGAACGCCCTGGACACTCGCAACGGCGTTTTCCACCCAGCCGGGCATTTCGCCGGCGACCGGGCATCCCGGCGCGGTCAGGGTCATGTCGATGACGACATTGCGGTCGTCGTCGATATCGACTCGGTAAATCAGACCGAGTTCGTAGATGTCCGACGGAATTTCCGGATCGTAGACGGTCTTGAGCGCCGAGATGATGTCGTCCGTCATGCGGTCGAGCTCTTCCGGCGGAATGGTGGAACCCGGGGACACCTGCGGCGCGTTGGGCCCATCCTGGGTCGGGGTCATGTCGTTCACAGGTCTAATCCTCAAGCAAACAGGGCTTCCGCCTTCTGCAGGGCTTCCGCCAGCTTATCGACTTCTTGCATGGTGTTGTAGAGGCCAAATGAAGCGCGGCAGGTCGAGGTCGCGCCGAAGCGTTCGAGCAGCGGCATGGCGCAATGGGTGCCGGCGCGGACGGCCACGCCCTGCCGGTCGATGATCGTCGCAACGTCATGGGCGTGCGCGTTCTTCATCTCGAAAGCCAGGATGGAACCCTTGCCCTTGGCGCGGCCGATGATCCGGATCGAGTTCATGGCCCCCAGGCGCTCATGGGCATAGGCCGAGAGCGCCGCCTCGTGCGCCTGAATGTTCTCCCGCCCGAGCTGCATCATGAAGCGCAGAGCCGCGTCGAGGCCGATGGCCTCGATGATCGGGGGCGTGCCGGCCTCGAACCGGTGCGGCGGGTCGTTATAGGTGATCGCGTCCTGCTTCACCTCGCGGATCATCTCGCCGCCGCCCGAGTAAGGCGGCATCTTCGCGAGCCATTCGCGCTTGCCGTAGAGCACGCCGATGCCGGTCGGTCCATAGACCTTGTGTCCGGTGAAGACGTAGAAATCCGCATCGAGGTCGCGGACGTCCACCTGGAGGTGCACCGCGCCCTGGGCTCCGTCGATCAGGACCGGGACCCCATGGGCGTGGGCGATGCGGATGATCTCCTTCGCGGGCGTCACGGTGCCGAGCACGTTCGACATATGCGTGATGGCGACGATCTTGGTGCGCGGCGTGATGAGCTTCTCGAATTCCTCAAGGAGGAAGTTCCCCTCATCGTCCACCGGCGCCCATTTGATCACCGCCCCCTTCCGCTCGCGCAGGAAATGCCAGGGTACGATGTTGGAATGGTGCTCCATGATGGAGAGGATGATCTCGTCGCCCTCCCCGATATTCATGCGCCCGAAGGAATCCGCCACCAGGTTGTAGGCTTCGGTCGCCGACTTGGTGAACACGATCTCGTCGATCGACCCGGCGTTGAGGAACTCCCGCACGGTTTCCCGCGCGCGCTCGAACCCCTCGGTCGACACGTTCGCCATGTAGTGCAGGCCGCGATGAACATTGGAATAGCCCGTCTGCATGGTGTTCACCATGGCGTCGATCACGGCCTTCGGCTTCTGGGCCGAGGCGGCGTTGTCGAGATAGACGAGCGGCTTGCCATAGACCTGTTGACCTAAGATCGGAAACTCCGCCCGGATCGTTTCGACGTCGTATGGCTTCACTGGAGCGTTCATTGCCAAAACCGTTTCTCTGCCGTCATGGCCGGGCTTGTCCCGGCCACCCACGTCTTCCCACGTCGGCGCGATGCAAAGACGTGGATGCCCGGCACAAGGCCGGGCATGACGAGGAGGGTTATGCTCGCGCCCTCAGCCAGCCCTCGACCGTAGAGACGAGCGCCTCGCGGACCGCTTCGTTCTCCACGAATTCCAGCGCTTCGCCCAGGAAGGCCTGGACCAGGAGGCTTTCGGCCTCCTTCTTCGGCAGGCCGCGGGCCATGAGGTAGAACAGGAGATCCTCGTCGAGCTGGCCGCAGGTGGCGCCGTGGGCGCACTGCACGTCGTCGGCGAAGATTTCGAGCTCCGGCTTGTTGTTCATGGAGCCGCCCTCCTCCAGGAGGAGCGCCGCCGACATCATCCGGCCGTCGGTCTTCTGGGCATGATGGGGAACGATGATCTTGCCCTGGAAGACGCCGGTCGCCTCGTTGTCGATGACCGTCTTGAACAGCTCGCGGCTCTCGCAATGGGGAGCACCGTGCTCGACGATGAGCGTCGAGTCGCCGTGCTGCGAGCCCTTGAGCATCGTCGCGCCGTTCACGCGCAGCTTCGTGTTCTCGCCGTTGAGGACGGCGAACACCTGATGCCGCGAGGTCGCCGCACCGGCCGTCACGTTGATGCTGTTGAACACGGCCTCGCCGCCGATCCTGGCTGCGAGCGTCGACAGGGCAAGCGCCTTGTCGCCCTCGGCATTGACGCGCACGTGCTGAACGTTGGTGCGGTCGCCTGCGATCATCTCCACCACGTCGTTCGGCTGGTGGTTGGCGCCGTCGGTGCTCTCGTGCGTTTCGAGCAGGGTCACGGACGCGCCCTCCTCCACGACCACGAGAACGCGCGTCGCCGTGGCGACGGCGGAACTCGCCGCCGTCACGAAGCGCAGATGCACGGGCGTTTCGACAGGCCCGGCCACACGGATCATGACACCGTCGGCCATGAAGGACGTGTTGAGCTGATAAACCGGGTTGTCGTTCGCCCACTGGACCGGGCTCAAGCGCGACAGCCACTCGTGGCCGTTCGCCAGGGCTTCCGCCAGCGGCACGATCTCGAGGTTCTCGGGAAGCGCATGGAAGTCCACCGCCTCGCGCACGAAATGGCCGTTCACGAACGGCACCTGGAGCGCCTCGACGCCCGCGAGAGCCTTGGCATTCGTCAGGGCAGCCCTGGCCTCGTCAGCCGAAGGAACGCCGGCGAAAGGCGCCACCTCGCGCAGGAGGGTTCGCAGGTCGGTGTACTTGAACTCCTCGACCCGGCGGTGCGGGAGACCGCGCGAGTTGAACTGCTCGAAGGCCTGAGCGCGCGCCTCGCCGTTGCCGGGCAACGCCGTCTTCGCACTCTCGAAAGCCTGCACCAGCGCTGTTTCCGCCGGCGTCTTCATAAGGGTCACGTCAGCCATCTCAGGCGGCCTCGCTTTCCCGGTAATCGGCATAGCCGTTGGCCTCGAGTTCGAGCGCCAGCTCCTTGCCGCCGGTCTTCACGATGCGGCCCGCATGCATCACGTGCACGGTGTCGGGCACGATGTGGTTCAGGAGGCGCTGATAGTGCGTGATGACGAGAAAGGCACGGTCGGGCGAGCGCAAGGCGTTCACGCCCTCCGACACGATGCGCAGGGCGTCGATGTCGAGGCCGGAATCGGTCTCGTCCAGGATGCAGAAGGTCGGCTGGAGCAGCGCCATCTGCAGGATCTCCATGCGCTTCTTCTCGCCGCCCGAGAAACCGACATTGAGAGCGCGCTTGAGCATGTCCTTCGGAATTTCGAGCTGCTGGGCAGCGGCGTTCACGCGCTTGATGAAGTCCGGCGTGGTCAGCTCCTCTTCGCCGCGCGCCTTGCGCTGGGCGTTGAGGGTAGCCTTCAGGAAGGTCATCGAGGCGACGCCGGGGATCTCCAGCGGATACTGGAAGGCCAGGAACACGCCCGCGGCCGCGCGCTGATCCGGCTCCATCTCCAGCAGGTTCTGGCCGTCGAGCAGGATCTCGCCGTCGAGGACCTCGTAGTCCTCCTTGCCGGCGATCACATAGGACAGCGTCGACTTGCCCGAGCCGTTCGGGCCCATGATGGCGGCGACCTCACCCTTGTTCACGGTGAGGTTGAGGCCGTTGAGAATGCGCTTGTCCTCGATCTGGACAACAAGGTTCTTGATTTCGAGCATCTTGATACTTCCATCCGCGTCATCCCGGGCGAGCGTAGCGAGACCCGGGACCGCTATCCGAATTGAACTGGCTTGGTCGATCCCGGCTCTGCGCTGCGCTTCGGCCGGGATGACACCATTGGTTTTCGATTAGCCCACAGAGCCTTCGAGCGAGATCGAGATCAGCTTCTGCGCCTCGACGGCGAACTCCATGGGGAGCTGCTGCAGGACGTCTTTCACGAAGCCGTTCACGATGAGCGCCGTCGCCTCTTCTTCCGAGAGACCGCGCTGCTGGCAGTAGAACATCTGATCTTCGGAGATCTTCGATGTGGTCGCCTCGTGCTCGAACACGGCGGTGGCGTTCTTCGACTCGATGTAGGGCACCGTGTGCGCGCCGCACTGGTTGCCGATGAGGAGCGAGTCGCAGTTCGTGAAGTTGCGCGCGCCGGTCGCCTTGCGGTGAGCCGACACGAGACCGCGATAGGTGTTCTCGGACTTGCCCGCCGCGATGCCCTTCGAGATGATCCGGCTCGTGGTGTTCTTGCCCAGATGGATCATCTTGGTGCCGGAATCGACCTGTTGCTTCCCGTTCGACACGGCGATCGAGTAGAACTCGCCGCGCGAGTTGTCACCGCGCAGGATGCAGGACGGATACTTCCAGGTGATCGCGGAGCCCGTCTCCACCTGGGTCCAGGTGATGACCGAGTTCCTGCCGCGGCAATCGCCGCGCTTGGTCACGAAGTTGTAGATGCCGCCCCGGCCCTCGGCATCGCCAGGGTACCAGTTCTGGACGGTGGAATACTTGATCTCGGCATCGTCGAGGGCGATCAGCTCGACCACGGCGGCGTGAAGCTGGTTCTCGTCACGCTTGGGCGCCGTGCAGCCTTCGAGATACGACACGTAGGAGCCCTTGTCGGCGATGATCAAGGTGCGCTCGAACTGGCCGGTGTTCTTCTCGTTGATGCGGAAATAGGTCGACAGCTCCATCGGGCAGCGGACGCCCGGCGGGATGTAGACGAACGAGCCGTCGGTGAATACGGCCGAGTTCAGGGTGGCGAAGAAGTTGTCCGTCACCGGCACGACCGAGCCGAGATACTGGCGCACGAGGTCCGGATACTCCCGGATCGCCTCCGAGATCGGCATGAAGATCACGCCGGCCTTGGCGAGTTCTTCCTTGAAGGTCGTGGCGACCGACACGCTGTCGAACACCGCGTCCACGGCGACCCGGCGCTCCGGCTCGACGCCGGCGAGGATCTCCTGCTCGCGCAGCGGAATGCCGAGCTTCTCATAGGTCTTGAGAATCTCCGGATCCACCTCGTCGAGGGACTTCGGCGCCGGGTTCTTCTTCGGAGCCGCGTAATAATAGATGTCGTTGTAGTCGATCTTGTCGTACGACACGCGCGCCCAGTTCGGCTCCTTCATGGTGAGCCAGCGCTTATAGGCATCGAGACGCCACTGGAGCATCCACTCCGGCTCGCCCTTCTTGGCCGAGATGAAGCGGATCACGTCCTCGGAGAGGCCCTTGGGCGCCTTCTCCATCTCGACCTCGGTCTCGAAGCCGTACTTGTACTGATCGACGTCGATCAAACGCACCTGATCGATCGTTTCCTGCACTGCAGGCATCTGTCTCTCCCACCGCTCACGGCTTCAAGGGCCGCGGGTTGATGACTGAAGGAACGCGAACCGGCTCTCTCAGGCCGCGCTCGCCTTCCGCTTATATAAGGTGCCGACCACCCTTTCGCACGCCTCCGCAAAGCGGATTACGTCCTCGTGCGTGGTCGACCACCCCAAACTTACACGCAAAACACCCTCTGCGAGGGTCGGCTCCACGCCCATGGCGTCGAGCACATGCGATCGCTTGACCTTTCCGGACGAGCAGGCCGAACCGGAGGACAGGGCCACGCCTGCCAGATCGAAGGCGATCAGTGCCGTCTCGGCCTTGAGGCCGGGTATGGCAAAGGCGAAGGTGTTAGGCAACCTTTCCGCAGCGAAAGCCACAACAAGTGCATCCGGCGCGATCCGGCGAACCTGAGCCTCGGCCTCGCCGCGCAGCTCCCGAAGCCGCCTCGCTTCGTCTTCGAGGCCCGCCTGAGCCAACTCGGCCGCGGCGCCGAAGCCCGCAATGGCTGCCACGTTCTCGGTACCAGCCCTGAATCCCTTTTCCTGGCCGCCGCCGCGGATCAGCTTGTCGCCGATCTCGAACTGGTCCGAGGCCAGGATCAGCGCTCCGACACCCTTCGGGCCGCCGATCTTGTGCGCGGAGAGCGTGATCGCATCGACGCCGAGCCCGGCGATATCGACCGGGATCTTGCCCGCCGCCTGGACCGCGTCCGTGTGGATCAGCCCGCCATGCTCGTGAACAAGCCGGGCCGCCTCGGCCACCGGCTGCAGCACGCCGGTCTCGTTATTGGCAAGCTGGACCGATACAAGGATCCGCTCGTCTCCGGCCTTCCCCAATTGGGCCTTGAGCCAGACGAGATCAAGGATGCCCTGGTCATCGACGGGAATGACATCGACAGCGTCCGCGGGGAAGCGGTGACCGTTGAGAACACAGGGATGCTCGACGGCCCCCACCAGAAGCTTCGTCGCCCCCGTCTGCCCCAGGCGTCGGAAGCCGGGCGTCAGGACGAGATTGGCCGCTTCGGTCCCGCCGCTCGTGAAGACGACGCTCTTCGCCTTGGCGCCGACGAGGCGCGCCACTTTCTCGCGGGCCTTCTCGATTTCCGCCCGGGCGGCGCGTCCCTCCGCATGGACCGACGAAGCGTTGCCGGGAAGCTGGAGCGCGCGCAGAACCGCCTCCGCAACCTCCGGCCGCAGCGGCGAAGTCGCGTTATGGTCGAGATAGGTGCGCGGGCTGAACGTCATAGCTGCCCTGAGGCCTCACGAAATTCTTGCAATCGACCCTGGTTGCCGTGCTAAAGCACCTCAACCACATCTGTCCCGTGTTTCTCCCCGGAGCCGTTGCCGTCCGGAAAATGAAACATTGGAACACTTTAGAATAATTCTAAGGGTTCTTTTAGGAGAATCCGCGACCTGAAGTCAAGGTCGTGTCAGGGTTTTCCCTCTCCCTGGAGAGGTGATCAAGAGGTTCGCGTACATGCCTGAAGTCATCTTCACGGGTCCTGCCGGTCGCATCGAGGGGCGCTACCAGCCTGCCAAGGAAAAAGGCGCTCCCATCGCCATCATCCTGCACCCGCACCCGCAATTCGGCGGGACGATGAACAACCAGATCGTCTATAACCTGTACTATGACTTCGTGAAGCGGGGCTTCTCGGTCCTGCGCTTCAACTTCCGCGGCGTCGGCCGCAGCCAGGGCGCCTTCGACCATGGACAGGGTGAACTCTCGGATGCCGCCGCAGCCCTCGACTGGGCCCAGGCCATGAACCCGGACGCCCGCGCCTGCTGGATCGCCGGCGTGTCCTTCGGCGCCTGGATCGGCATGCAGCTCCTCATGCGCCGCCCGGAAATCGAGGGCTTCATCTCGATCGCCGCTATGGCCAACCGCTACGATTTCTCGTTCCTCGCCCCCTGCCCGTCCTCCGGCCTGTTCGTGCACGGCTCCGAGGACCGCGTGGCCCCCGTCAGGGACGTGATCAGCGTCATCGAGAAGGTGAAGACCCAGAAGGGCGTCAAGCTCGAGCATGCGGTAATCGAGGGCGCCAACCACTTCTTCGACGGCCGCGTCGAGGAGCTGATGGTGGCGGTGGACGAGTATCTCGACAAGCGCCTCGGCTCGACCGAGGAAGCGGCCTGAGACCTTAAGCTTCATCCTAAACATGAGAAGGGCCGGTCGGCAGACCGGCCCTTCATTCATTGTGAGACTGCGGTCCCCGCTCAGTTCAGGACGAAGTTGGCCGAGGTCAGCGCCAGCCCGGCAGCGAGCTGGGCGAACTTCACCTGCGCGGCCGGGCTTGCGCCATCCGGATCGTAGAACAGCGCGCCGGTCGCGCTGTCGTACACGACCTGCGCCGCGTTGTTGGCCGTCGCCGCCGTCCCGATCACCAGCGACACCGACGCGCCGAAGCCGCCGAACACGCTCCGGCTCAGCCCGATCCAGTCCTCCGCCACGGCGAAGTCGGCGATCCGGTCGACGTTGCTCGTGGCATTCAGCGCGCTCTCGAACACGAAGGTGTCGCGCCCCGCCTCGCCGTGCAGCACGTCGTTGCCCGCGCCGCCGACCAGGCGGTCGTCGCCGGCGCCGCCCGCGACGAGATCGTCGCCGCTGCCGCCCTCGAGCCAGTCGTTGCCGGCGCCGCCCCACAGGGTGTCATGGCCATCCGCCCCGGCCAGGATGTCGTTGCCGCCCTGGCCGTTGAGCTCGTTGGCCTCGGCCGAGCCGTAGACCGTGTCGTTCCCTGAGCCGCCGAGCACGTTCTCGAAGCCGCTGATCACGTCGCCCGCCGCCTGGCCGGCCGTATAGCCGGTGCGCAGGTCGACGAGAGCCCCGTCCGCGCCGCCATAGACCAGCGTGTCGGTGCCATCGCCGCCGCTCAGCGTGTCGGCACCCGCGCCGCCG
>NZ_QDGA01000029.1 GCF_003347665.1 Microvirga calopogonii | reverse complement strand
ATGTCCGATCTGCCTGCCCGTGAATCGATGGAGTTCGACGTCGTCGTCGTGGGGGCAGGGCCTGCCGGCCTGGCGACGGCGATCCGGCTCAAGCAGCAGGCGCTGGAGCAGGGCGCGGACATCTCGGTCGTGGTGGTGGAAAAAGGCTCCGAGGTCGGCGCCCATATCCTCTCCGGCGCGGTGATCGACCCTATCGGCCTCGACGCGCTCCTGCCGGACTGGCGCAATGATCCCGACCGGCCGCTCAAGACGCAAGTCACCGCCGACGAGTTCATGTATCTCGGCCACGCCGGCGGGGTGACGCTGCCCAACGTGTTCATGCCCAAGCTCATGAACAACCATGGCAACTTCGTCGGCTCGCTCGGCAACGTCGCCCGCTATCTCGGCCGCAAGGCCGAGGAGCTGGGGGTGGAGATCTATCCCGGCTTCCCGGCCGCCGAGGTGCTGGTCGAGGACGGCAAGGTGGTGGGCGTCGCCACCGGCGACTTAGGTATAGGCCGTGACGGCGAGCCCAATGCCAACTTCACCCGCGGCATGGAGCTGCGCGCCAAGTACACGATCTTCGGCGAAGGCGCGCGGGGCTCGCTGACCAAGCAGATGATCGAGCGCTTCGGCCTGAACCAGGGCCGGGATCACCAGAAATACGGCATCGGCATCAAGGAGCTGTGGCAGGTCAAGCCCGAGCACTTCCGGTCCGGCCTCGTGCGCCATTCCATGGGCTGGCCGCTGCCGAACAACGCGGGCGGCGGCTCCTGGCTGTACCATTTCGACGACAACCTGGTGTCCGTCGGCTTCGTGGTGCACCTGAACTACAAGAACCCGACCCTGTCGCCGTTCGACGAGTTCCAGCGCTTCAAGACGCACCCGATGGTGCGTGACGTGTTCGAGGGCGGAAAGCGCATCGGCTACGGGGCGCGGGCCATCATGGAGGGCGGCTGGCAGTCGGTGCCGCGCCTGTCCTTCCCGGGCGGCTGCCTGGTCGGCGACTCGGCAGGTTTCGTGAACGTGCCGCGCATCAAGGGCAGCCACAACGCGATCCTGTCGGGCATGCTCTGCGCCGACCACGTCTTTGCCGCCCTGCAGGCCGGGCGCGCCCGTGACGAGGTGGCGGCTTACGAGGAATCCTGGCGCGCCTCGCCCATCGGCTACGACCTCAAGCGGGTGCGCAACGTGAAGCCGCTCTGGTCGCGCTACGGCACGGCGGCCGGCGTGGCGCTCGGCGGGCTCGACATGTGGCTGACCGAGATCTTCGGCTGGTCGCCGTTCGGCACGATGAAGCACGGCAAGCCCGACTACGAGACCTTGCTGCCCCTCGATCAGGTCAAGCCGATCAAGTACGACCGGCCGGACGGGGTGCTGACCTTTGACAAGCTGTCCTCGGTGTTCCTGTCGAACACCAACCACGAGGAGGACCAGCCGGCCCACCTCAAGGTGAAGGACATGGGGCTGCAGAAGGCATCGGAGCTTGGGGTCTATGGCGGCCCCTCGCAGCGCTACTGCCCGGCGGGCGTGTACGAGTGGGTCGAGGGCGAGGGCGGACCGCGCTACCAGATCAACGCGCAGAACTGCGTCCACTGCAAGACCTGCGACATCAAGGATCCGAACCAGAACATCACCTGGGTCACCCCCGAAGGCGGCGGCGGGCCGAACTACGTCAATATGTGAGGTTGGCTCCTCTATCATTCCCCCTCTGCTGACGCTTCGGCGGGGAGTGACACACACCACGTCATGGCCGGCCCTCTGCCGGCCATTTCCCATCTGCGGGCCACCCCCACAGCCCTCATCCTGAGGAGGCCGTCAGGCCGTCTCGAAGGATGGGGGCGCTTCCAGAGAGCACTGGATCCTCCTTCGAGACGCCGCTGCGCTGCTCCTCAGGATGAGGGCAGGAGGGGCGGAGAGGAGCGTTCCGTCACGATTGCCTCACGTCATGGCCGTCCCCGGTCGTGATCCGGGGATCCGTCCCGGCCGCCCGAGACCGAGACGTGCCGCTGTTCGCCCTCTCCCGGTGGGGAGAGGGGATAAGCGCTTCAGTGCCGCCCCTCCCCGTCATGGCCGGCCTTGTGCCGGTCATCCCGATGCGGTGAAGCACGGCGCTGCAAACAATCGGGATCACCGGCACGGGTCCCCGGATCAAGTCTGGGGAGGTGATGACGTGGCGGGTGACATGAGGAGGCGGTGGCCATGACGGCGGAGGATGGCGTCAGGGCAACGTTATGTTCTCACTTTGTTCTTGACGGCAGGGCCAAGCTCGGCTATATCATTCCCCACTCCCGCCCGGCGAGGGGCGCGCTCGCGAGGCGTCGCAGCACCGGGGCGGGAGGCGGTCCCGCCGCAGGCCTCGCACGCCTGTGGTCGCGGGAGGTCGACCTTGGGTCTCATCCCAGCTGGTCCACCTGAAAAGAACCGCGTGCGAGGCGCCGTCCGGCTCTTCCACTCTCACAGACACAGCGAGCCGGATGGTCCTGGCACCCTCCCTCGATCCTGCAGGCTCGCAGCGCAAGCTGCGGGCCCACAGGTGCTGGCTCTTTGACACACATATCGACTCGACCCGCGTCATAGGAGCCGCCGCGCCGTCAAGGCGTGGATGTCGGCACAGGCCGGTGATGGGTGAGGCAATCCCCCTCACGACGCTTTTACGGGCCCAGCGGCAATCTTCCCCTTGCGGCCACAGGAGGGAAACGCCATTCTCCGGCCTGATTTGGCGCACATCTCCCGCTATCCAGAGATGCTGCGATGATTGGAGCCGCGCTTCGTGCCCATTTTGAAACTGCCTTTGGCCTCTAAGGGGCTGCCTGCATTGATGTTTTTGGCCGCCGGTCTGCTCGCGGCCCCGGCCGTCGCCGCCAACACGGCCGATGACGAGACCGTGAGGCCGGCCCAGAGCCTGGAGGGCAACTTCCTGTCGGCCTATGTGGCGGGCTCTGCGCGGGATACCGAGGCGGCGACCATCTTCTTCCGCGAGGCGATCCAGGAGGATCCCCGTAACCAGGAGCTTCTGGAGCGGGCCTTCGTGGCGTTCCTGGCCAACGGCTCCATGAGCGAGGCCGTCCGCGCGGCCGAGCGGCTTTCGGCGCAGGATGCGACCAACAACCTGGCGCAGTTCGCCCTCGCAGTCCGCTCCATGAAGAGCCAGAAATACGCCGACGCACGCACCCGCCTGTCGAAGGGCACGCGCGGGCGTCAGGCGGATCTGACGGCAACGCTGCTCACCGCCTGGACCTATGCCGGCTCCAAGGATGGCAAGCAGGCGCTCGCCACCGTCGACAAGCTCAAGAACGAGCGTGCCTTCGACCAGTTCAGGGAATACCACGCGGCTCTCATCGCGGACGTGGTGGGCAACCCCTCTGAGGCCGAGAAGCGCTTCAAGGCGGCGTATGAAAGCGAGCGCAACACCCTGCAGGTGGTCGACGCCTATGGCCGGTTCCTGGCCAAGCGCGGCCGCAAGGACGAGGCGCTGAAGATCTACAAGGCCTTCGACGAGGTGGCGCCCCGCCATCCGATCGTGCGTGCGGCCATGAAGGCGCTCGAAGAGGACAAGCCTCTTCAGCCGCTCGTCACCAATGCGCAGGACGGCGCGGCGGAGCTGCTCTACGGTCTCGGCGTCGTCGGCAACACGCAAGGGGACGAGCTCACCGCCATCATCTACCTGCGGCTCGGCCTCGACCTGAAGCCGGATCATCCGCTTGCCCTCGTCACCCTCGGCGACGTCTATGAGCGCCTGAAGCAATACGACAAGGCCAATGCGATCTTCGAGCGAATTCCCAAGGAAGCGCCGGTTCGGCCGAGCGCCGACATCTCCATCGGTCATAATTTCGAGCTGATGGGCCGCGGCGACGACGCCATCGCTCACCTCGAGAAGCTCATGAAGGAGCGTCCGGACGACGTGGAGGTCGTCATGGCGCTGGGTAATGTGCAGCGCTCGCGCAAGAAGTTCGCGGAAGCCGCCGAAACCTACGACAAGGCCATCAAGCTGATCGGCCAGCCGGAGCGCGGTCACTGGATCCTCTACTTCTACCGCGGCACGTCCTACGAGCGCGCGAAGCAGTGGGACAAGGCGGAAGTCGATCTGAAGAGAGCCCTGGAGCTCGTTCCCGACGGGCTGCCGGCCGGCAAGGCGCAGGTGATGAACTATCTCGCCTATTCCTGGGTCGACCAGAACATGAACATCGACGAGGCCTTCAAGATGCTCACGAAGGCCGTGGAGCTCGCGCCCCGCGACGGCATGATCATCGACTCGCTCGGCTGGGCCTATTACCGCATGGGCCGCTATGACGATGCCGTGCGCGAGCTGGAAAAGGCCGTCGAGCTGAAGCCCGGCGATCCGACCATCAACGACCACCTGGGCGATGCCTATTGGAGGGTCGGCCGCAAGCTCGAGGCGAAGTTCCAATGGGACCACGCCAAGAACTCGGATCCCGAGCACGAGGAACTGGTGAAGATCCTCAAGAAGATCGACAACGGTCTCGAGGAGGATCCGAAACCGGCCGCCGCCGAGAACGCGCCTCCGCCCCAGCCGGAGGAAGCTCCGAAGCAGAACGGCGGGTAATCTCCACGCCCTTCATCTCGATTTCATGGCCGGGCTCGTCCCGGCCACATTTCTTTCGAACCGGTGGCGAAGCCCTGAGCCCTCATCCTGAGGAGGACCATCAGGTCTGTCTCGAGGTCCCGGACGATGTCCGGGCACGAGGGCGCCTCCCGTGCTCTCTGGACGATCCTTCGAGACGCAGCTTCGCTGCGCCTCAGGATGAGGTCGGGGAGGTCATGAGGATGTGCCCTTCCCAAGAGCCCCGCTCTCGGGCATGGAACCGCCATGCCCCAGCCGCTCGCCACCCGCGCTCCCGCCAAGATCAACCTGACGCTCCATGTGCTCGGGCGACGCGCTGACGGCTATCACGACCTGGAGAGCCTCGTGGCCTTCGCCGGCACAGGCGACGATCTGCAGCTCGAGCCGGGGGCGGGGCTGGGGCTCGAAGTCAGCGGCCCGACGGCCTCTCTTGCCGGAAGCGATGCCGACAATCTCGTCCTGAGGGCCGCGCGTCTTCTGGCAGATCGTGTGGAGGGCCTGCAACTCGGCACCTTCCATCTCAAGAAGCGCCTGCCGGTGGCCGCCGGGATCGGCGGCGGCTCCTCGGATGCCGCAGCAGCTTTGCGGCTCCTCGCCAGGCTCAATGGTTTGCCGCTGTCGCATCCTGCCGTTCTGGAAGCTGCGCGGTTGGCGGGAGCCGACGTACCCGTCTGCCTGGAGCCGAAGGCACGCATGATGCGCGGCGTGGGTGAGGAACTCGGAGCCTCGCTGAACCTGCCACGCCTCTTCGCCGTGCTGGTCAATCCGCGCGTGCCGGTGGAGACGCCGGCGGTGTTCAGGGCGCTTGGATTGCAGCCTGGTCAGAGCCTTGCAGGAGCACCCCATCCGATCGTCGAGCGAAGCACACTCCTCGATACGCTGAAAGTCGCCCGCAACGATCTCGAACCGCCTGCGCTCCGCGTCCAGCCGCTGATCGGCGAAGCGCTCGGCCTGCTCCGGCAGACCATCGGCTGCCGTTTGGCGCGCATGTCCGGCTCGGGTGCGACGGTGTTCGGCCTCTACGACGATTGCGAGGCGGCCACTGAGGCTGCCAAGGCCGTCAAGCGCGCGCGGCGGGATTGGTGGGTGACGGCGACGAGTCTTCGATAGTTCCACTATCCGTCATCACCGGCACAAGGCCGGTGACGGCGGTTCTGCAGAGCGCTGCGCTTCACAATAGCGAGATGGCCGGGACAAGCCCGGCCATGACGAGAGAGAAAACGTCGAAGCCCTTTCTTACCACGCCGGGATGACGGCGCCCTTGAAGCGCTCTTCCAGGAACTTGGCGACTTCCGGCGACTGGTAGGATTCCACGAAGGTCTTGATCTCCGGGCGGTTCTCGTCGCCCTGACGGGCGGCCACGAAGTTGGCGTAAGGGTTGCCCTCGCGCTTCTCGACCGCGATCGTGTCCTTGCGGATGTCGAGGCCGGCATTGAGCGCATGGTCGGTGTTGATCACGGCCGCGTCCAGATCGGGCAGGGCGCGGGGCAGTTGCGCGGCGTCGAGCTCGGAGAACTGGATGCTCTTCGGGTTCTCGGCGATGTCGAGAAGGCTCGGCGACAGGCCCTGGCCCTGCTTGATCTTGATCACGCCTTGGGCGGCGAGGAGGTTGAGCGCGCGGCCGCCGTTGCTCGGGTCGTTCGGAATGCCGACCTTGGCGCCGCTCCGTAGGTCGGCGACGGCCTTCACCTTGGTGGAATACAGGCCGATGGGCTGGACGAAGGTGAAGCCCACGGGGACGATCTTGTAGCCGCGGGCGGCGATCTGCGCGTCGAGATAGGGCTTGTGCTGGAAGGCGTTGGCGTCGAGGTCCTTGCGCTCCAGGGCCTCGTTGACGAGAGCGTAATCGGAGAAGGGCACGAGCTCGACATTGAGACCCTTGCCGGCCGCCACCTTCTTGACGACCTGCGCCACCTCTTCCTCGGCGCCGGACATGACGCCGACCTTGATGCTCTTCTGCTGGGCGATTGCCGGCAGCGCAGCGGCCACGACGGCGCCGAGCGCGAAGGTCGCGGACAGGAGGGTGCGGCGGTTGAAAACGGACATGGGATGACCTTTCAGGCAAAGTGTATCGGGCTTCAACTCGAAGCCGGACATGTGGTTCGGAAGGAAGGAGAGGATCAGGCCGTGAGGCGACAACAACGCTCAGCCAGGAGAAGCTGAGGCATGGACACGAATGTCGTCATGAAAGCCGGGCGCGTCATAACCGTTCGATCCTCGTGAACCACGAGGCGGAAGCCGCTCGTGGCGCTTTAGCCTTTGATCACGCGGGGCAAGCTGCTCGTCTCAAATCACCGCGGTTCCGAGGTGGTGGGGGACCGCCTCGGGACAGGACCTTTTGTAAGACGGCCGGTTTTTATGTCAACCGTAATGTTCTGTAAAAAGAACAGGGCTGTCATGCAGGGGAGGCTGAACTCCGGAGAGCTTGCCACAGTAACTGTCCCGTCGCTGCAGCCGCGACATGGGGACGCTTATCCAATCGGCCTAATGGCGAAGCTTTGTTGATATATTATATAGTTATAAAAGATTCGGCTGATACGTATCGTCGCTAGACGTCAGTTATTGAGAATGGGAGCAAGTCGTGAGCGGTTCCGAGCAGATCTTCGAGTGGGAAAGCATCACCCAGCCGTCCTATTGGGGTGGACAAATCCTTGCGCCTAATGGCCAAGCAGCCATGTCTCAAATCGTCGCTACCGGCGCCAATACCGTCACGATCATTCCTAATTTCTTCCAGCACGATCAGAACAGCAGCTCGACGGGATTGAACATCGTCGATACCGATCCGACCAAACCTTGGGCCAACGAAAGCGACACCTTCGATGGGGTTAGGAAATCAATTCTCTCGGCCAAGGCGCATGGCCTCAAGGTCGTACTCAAACCGCATCTGGAAACGGACAATCGGGTTTGGCGTGCAAAAATCACGCCTGGAGGAGAAACTACGCCTGGAAGTGGCCAATTTCTCAAAGCGACAGAATGGTTCGCCAGCTACAAGTCCATAATGGTCGAGTACGCTAAGGCGGCACAGGCAGGCGGCGCGGACATGATCTGTGTCGGCACCGAAATGGACAGCATGATCAATCCGCTGGGTGTCTGCAGCGATGGCGTGTCCTATACCCAAAAATGGGAGGAGATCATCGCCGCCGTGCGCGCTGTCTATTCCGGCAAAGTCACCTATGCGGCGACCTATTGGACCGTCAAGGATGTCGGGTTCTGGGACAAGGTCGACTACATTGGCGTCGATGCTTACTGGGCGATGACTCCCAAACACGCAGAGAATGATCCGTCACCGTACACGACCAATGTCAACCAGATGGTGGAGGCCCTCACGAAGCCGCACTTTAACCCTTATGTTTCGGAGCTGCACGACGGCAAGTCGATCGTTGAATGGTACAAAGCGCTGTCCGAGCAGTATGGCAGGAAGGTGATTTTCACCGAGGTCGGTTACCGAAGCCTTGACGGCTCGACCGCCGATCCAGGCGTGTTCGGAGGAAGAGAACAAGACCCGCCGGACTTTCAGGAACAGGTCGACGCCTATAAGGCGCTTTACAAGGTCATGGAAAATTACGGCGGTCAGTGGCTCGCAGGATCTTTCCTCTGGAGCTACTACTCCTTCGAAAATCCGATGCTTCCGGTGGATCAAGGTGGGGCAAATGTCTGGTGGACGGATTACACCACGCAGCACAAGCCCGCGAACGACATCGTCACCTACCATTATTCGAGCCCAGCTCACGAGACGGGTCTTGTGTGGAACGGTACCGCCAATACCGACAAACTTGATGGCGGCTATCACAACGACACGCTCAATGGTGCCGGCGGCAATGACATTCTCTGGGGCGGTGCAGGCAACGACGTCATGTCCGGTGGAGATGGCGCAGATGCGATGACCGGCGGGGATGGTGACGACACCTATTCCGTCGACGCAGCCGGCGATAAAGTGATTGAAGCTGTCTCCGGAGGCACGGACCTGGTGATCTCCACTGTCAGCCTTGCGCTCAGTGCCAATGTCGAGAACCTTGCCCTGAGCGGCACCGGCGCACTATTGGGCACCGGCAACGAGCTTGCTAATACGATCACCGGCAATAGCGGTGCCAACGGGCTCTCCAGCGGTGGCGGCGACGACCGCCTGATTGGCGAGGCAGGCAAGGATACGCTCAAGGGCGAGGCGGGCAACGACAAGATCAGCGGCGGTGCAGGCAACGACAAGCTCTACGGCGGAAAAGGCTCCGGTAGCCAGGACATGTTCGTGTTCGATACCAAGCTCACCAGCAAGTCGATTGCGAACAAGAACAAGGATACGATTTACGACTTCGGACCGAAATACGATGCGTTCGGTCTCGATGATGCAGCCTTCACCAACAAAATCATCGCCAAATATCTGAAGGGTAAGACCGTCTCCCTCGACACGCCGATCGCGATCAAGAAAGGTTGGTTTGTTCTCGACGGAGCCAAGGACAAAGACGACTTCTTCATCGCCAAGAAGGTTAATGCCACGACCTACACGCTGTATTGGGACAGCGATGGATCGGGTGCCAAGGCAGCGTTGGAGATCGCGACCGTAAAGCTCCAGAAGGGGGAGGGCGTAGCCCTTACCTACAAAGACTTCTTCTTCATCTGAAGAACCGGGAGGCCTGCTCAATACGCCCGGGCGATGCAGAAATCGACCGTGTCGAGGAGGGCCTGCTTCATGGGGCCTGACGGGAAGAGGGCGAGTGCGTCGCGGGCCATGGCGCCGTAATGGCGGGCCCGCTCGACCGTGTCCTCCAGGGCCCGGTGCCGGCGCATGATGGCGACGGCCTGTTCGAGATCCGCATCCTCGATCTCGCCCTGTTCGAGCACGCGCTTCCAGAAGGCGCGCTCCTCGTCCGTGCCGCGGCGGAAGGACAGGACGACCGGCAGGGTGATCTTCCCCTCGCGGAAATCATCGCCCACGTTCTTGCCGAGCGTCGCGGCCTTGCCGCCGTAATCGAGGGCGTCGTCCACCAGCTGGAAGGCGATGCCGAGATTCATGCCGTAGGAACGGCAGGCGGCCTGTTCGGCTTTGGGGCGGCCGGCGATGACAGGTCCGACCTCGCAGGCGGCTGCGAAGAGTTCCGCCGTCTTGCCGCGGATCACGGCGAGGTATTCGTCCTCGGTGGTTTCCGTGTTCTTGGCGGCGGCGAGCTGCATCACCTCGCCCTCGGCGATTACGGTCGCGGCGGCGGAGAGGATGTCGAGGGCACGCAGGGAGCCCACTTCCACCATCATGCGGAAGGCCTGGCCGAGCAGGAAGTCGCCGACGAGCACGCTCGCCTCGTTGCCCCATTTGATTCGGGCGGCGATCTTGCCCCGGCGCATGTCGCTCTCGTCCACCACGTCGTCGTGGAGGAGGGTGGCCGTGTGCATGAACTCCACGGCGGCCGCGAGCTTCACGTGTCCGTCGCCCTGGTAGCCGGACAGGCCGGCAGTCGCCAGCGTCAGCATGGGCCGCAGGCGCTTGCCGCCCGAGGAGATCAGGTGGTTCGCCACCTCCGGGATCATCGTGACCTCGGAACCCGTGCGCGACAGGATCATCGCATTGACCCGTTCCATGTCGGAGGCCACAAGGGACACGAGCTTCTCGATGCTCGCATTCTTCTCGGGATGCTTGTCTTCGAACGGAACGACGACGCCCACTGTCACTACCCGGGTTGCCGGCCGGGATGGCCGGTAGGAATATGAACTGGCATGGCACTTTCCATGCTGCAATGCAAACGCTTACCGCAGGGGAAAGGATCTCACGCCGATGGTCGAAATCGTCCGCACCAACGATCTCGTTCTGGTCGGCTTCCTACAATCCCTGTTGGAAAACGCCAATATCCCCGTGCTCGTCGCCGATGCACATATGAGTGCCCTGGAGGGTATGACGGGCGCCTTTCCGCGCCGGATCCTGGTGCCCGAGGATCACCTGATGCAGGCCCGTCGCCTGATCCGCGAGGCCGGTCTCGAAACCGAGTTGCGGCATGGTTGAGATCACGGAAGATTTATTGCTCGGGGGGCGCGTCCATCTCGCCCAGCCGCAAAAGGGCCACCGGGCCGGCACCGACGCGGTGCTGCTCGCAGCGGCAGCGCCGGTAAGCCCGGGCGATGTCGTGGTGGATGTGGGCGCGGCCACCGGGGCTGTCGGGCTCATGGTCGCGGCCCGGGAGAGGGATGCGCGCTTCGTCTTCGTGGAGCGGGACTTTCACCTCGCCGAGCTGTGCCGCCGCAACTGCCGCGACAACGCCGTCGACGGCGTGGTTGCCGTCGCGGATGTGCTGGACAAGGTTTCGCGCGAGGCTGCGGGGCTCAGTCCCGAATGCGCCGACCTCGTTCTCACCAATCCGCCGTTCCTGGAGGAGGGGCAGGCCCGGATCTCGCCCGACCGGCGTCGGGCAGCCGCCCATGCCCTGCCGGTCGGTGGCCTGGAGGCCTGGCTGAAGGCCTGTACGGGGCTGCTCAAGCCGAAAGGACGGCTCGTCCTGATCCACCGGGCCGAGCGGGTTTCTGAATGTCTTCGGATTGTGGAAAAGTGGCTTGGCGGCATGGAGCTCCGCTTCGTTCATCCGAGTGCCGACCGTCCTGCGATTCGTTTTCTTCTATCCGGAATCAAGGGCAGCAGGGCTCCGCTGAGCATCCTGCCGCCGCTGATCCTGAACGGACCCGACGGGCGGTTCACCCCACAGGCCGAGGCGCTGCATCGGGGAGAGGTCACACTCCTATGAAAAAGGGCGCCTTTCGGCGCCCTTTCGTGAGTTTAGTAGCGATAGCCGGGGCGGCCCACCGTGCGGCAGACCTCGATCGGACGGCGCACCCAGCGGTAGCCGTTCCAGACCCGGCGCGGCTCGACCCAGCAGCGACGCGCGGCGCGAACCGGGCCGTAGGCCCCGTAGGGGCGTCCGTAACCGTAGGGGCGTCCGTAATAGGGGCGCCCATAATGGGGGCGACCATAGTAGGGGCCTCCGTACTGGACGGTCACGGCAGGCCCCCGATAGCCATAATCCGGGTAATAGGGCTGCGCCTCCGCCGGCTGGACCGACAGGGCCCCGAAGCCCAGGGCCGCAAAACCAAGAAGGCCGAACATCAGCTTACGCATCTAATTCTCTCCTCACCTCGCCCGGACACCGGACTGAAACGGTGTCACGACCGGGCTGTTGTCCATGATGAAGATTTAAACGGTCTTAAGTGAACGCAGCCCGACAATTTCCCTAACGGTATGTTCATCTTGGGAAGCCGCGCTGTGCACCCTACATAACTGCCATGGCTCAAACATCGTTCTCCTCCATGCTCCCGACGCGTCTGCAATTTCTTCTCCCGAGCAAATTTCGCACCTATCCCAATCCCATCGTGCCCGTCGTGCGCCTGTCAGGGCCGATCGGCGCCGTGATGCCCCTGCGGGCAGGGCTCGCCATGGCAAGTGTGGCTCCGCTCCTGGAGCGCGCCTTCTCGGTGCCCGGCGCGAAGGCAGTGGCGCTGGTCATCAACTCGCCGGGGGGGTCGGCGGCGCAGTCGCACCTGATTTTCAAGCGCATCCGCGCCTTCGCCGAGGAGAAGAAGCTGCCCGTCATCGCCTTCGTGGAGGATGCGGCGGCCTCAGGCGGCTACATGATCGCCTGCGCGGCGGACGAGATCTATGCCGATCCAGCCTCCATCGTCGGCTCCATCGGGATCGTGTCCGCCAGCTTCGGCTTCCACGAGCTGATCGAGCGCATCGGCATCGAGCGGCGGGTTCATACCGCCGGCAAGAGCAAGGCGATGCTCGACCCGTTCCGGCCCGAGAACCCGGACGACGTGGTGCGCCTGAAGGGGCTCCAGCGCCAGATCCATCAGGTCTTCGAGGATCTCGTCCGCGATCGCCGGGGCGAAAAGCTCAACGATTCCTACGACGATCTCTTCTCCGGCGCCTTCTGGGTCGGGTCGGAGGCGCTCGATCTCGGCCTCATCGACGGGCTCGGCGACATCCGCACCATCCTGCGCCAGCGTTTCGGCGAGAAGGTGCAGTTCCGCATGATCGAGCCCGCCCGCCCGCCGCTGCTGGGCCGCCTGCTCGGTCGCCGCTCCCTCGGGCAGAGCAGCCTGGTCGACCCTGGCGAGATCGTTGGCGCCCTCGAGGAGCGGGCCGCCTGGGCGCGACTGGGATTGTAGACACACCGCCGTCATTCCGGGGCGGCTCATGGAGCCGAACCCGGAATGACAGGTCGGGGCCGCAAATCACCCCGGCGCTTGACTTGAGCCGCCCGCCATCCCAAGGGTTCGCCTGACATTTTCGAGACCAACCGGACGCCGACATGACGAGCGAACCCGCGCATATGAACCCTGCGCGCTCTTTCCAGGGCCTGATCCTCACCCTCCAGCGCTACTGGGCCGAACAGGGCTGCGTCATCCTCCAGCCCTACGACATGGAGGTCGGCGCGGGCACATTCCACCCGGCGACCACCCTGCGGGCCCTGGGGCCCAGGCCCTGGCGGGCCGCCTATGTGCAGCCCTCCCGCCGCCCCAAGGACGGACGCTATGGCGAGAACCCGAACCGGCTCCAGCACTACTACCAGTTCCAGGTGATCCTGAAGCCGAACCCGCCGAACCTGCAGGAACTCTATCTCGGCTCGCTCAAGGCCATCGGCATCGACACGAGCGTCCACGACATCCGCTTCGTCGAAGACGATTGGGAAAGCCCGACGCTCGGCGCCTGGGGGCTCGGCTGGGAATGCTGGTGCGACGGCATGGAAGTGTCCCAGTTCACCTACTTTCAGCAGGTGGCGGGCTTCGAATGCTCGCCGGTCGCGGGCGAGCTGACCTACGGCCTCGAACGCCTCGCCATGTATCTTCAGGGCGTGGAATCGATCTACGACCTCAACTTCAACGGGCTCGACGGCGACCGGAAGGTCACATATGGCGACGTTTTCCTCCAGGCCGAGCAGGAATATTCGCGCCACAACTTCGAATATGCCGACACCGAGATGCTGTTCCGGCACTTCCGCGACGCGGAGGCCGCCTGCCGCAAATACCTTGCGGACGGCGAGCCGAAGCCCGGCTCCAACGACAACCGCCACCTCATGGCGCTGCCGGCCTACGACCAGTGCATCAAGGCCAGCCACGTGTTCAATCTGCTCGACGCCCGCGGCGTGATCTCCGTCACCGAGCGCCAGAGCTACATCCTGCGCGTCCGCGAACTGGCGAAGGCCTGCGGCGCGGCATGGCTGAAGACCGAGGGCGGAGGCGTGGCGGCTTGAGTGCCGTCCCCATCCGTTGACTTCCCTCAGACATAAAGTTCTCCGATGCCCGATCTCCTCCTCGAACTCTTTTCCGAAGAAATCCCCGCCCGCATGCAGCGCCGCGCGGCGGAGGATCTGAAGAAGCTTGTGACCGATGCGCTCGTGGAGCGTGGCTTCCTCTATGAAGGCGCAAAAGCCTTCGCCACGCCGCGGCGCCTGGCGCTCCATGTGGCTGGGCTGCCGGTGAAGGGGCAGGACGTGCGTGAGGAGCGCAAAGGTCCGCGCGTCGGCTCGCCCGATGCGGCGATCCAGGGCTTCCTGAAGGGGGCGGGGCTCTCCTCCATCGACCAGGCGAAGATCGAGAGCGATCCGAAGAAGGGCGAGTTCTACGTTGCCGTGATCGAGAAGCCCGGCCGCTCGACGCCGGACGTGCTGGCGGAAATCCTGCCCGGCATCGTCAAGAACTTCCCCTGGCCGAAATCCATGCGCTGGGGCGCGGCCTCGCGCGAGCCCGGAAGCCTGCGCTGGGTGCGCCCGCTCCATTCCGTCATCTGCACCTTCGGGCCGGAGACCGAGGACCCGGAGGTGGTGCGCTTCGAGATCGACGGAATCGCATCGGGCGATGTCACGAGGGGGCACCGCTTTCTTGCTCCCGACGAGATCCGCGTGAAACGGTTCGACGATTACGCTCCGGCGCTGGAGCGCGCCAAGGTCGTGATCGATACGGACCGCCGCAAGGACATGATCCTGCACGACGCGAAGGACCTCGCCTTCGCGCAGGGCCTCGACCTCGTCGAGGACGAAGGCCTGCTCGAAGAGGTCGCGGGTCTCGTTGAGTGGCCCGTGGTGCTCATGGGCTCGTTCGATGAGGCGTTTCTCGACATTCCGCCAGAGGTGATCCGCACCACGATCCGCGCGAACCAGAAATGCTTCGTGCTGCGCGACTCTGCGACCGGCAAGCTCGCCAACAAATTCCTGCTGACGTCGAACCTCATCGCCGGCGACGGCGGCAGGACCATCGTGGGCGGCAACGAGCGCGTGGTGCGTGCACGCCTGTCCGACGCGAAATTCTTCTGGGAAACGGACCAGAAGGTGAAGCTGGAAGACCGGCTGGAGAAGCTCAAGAGCATCGTGTTCCACGAGAAGCTCGGCACACAGTACGAGCGCGTGGAGCGCATCGCGGCGCTCGCCAAGGAACTGGCGCCCATCGTCGGCGCCGATCCGGCGCTGGCGGAGCGCGCAGCGCGTCTTGCGAAGGCCGACCTCGTCACCGAGATGGTGGGCGAGTTCCCCGAGCTGCAGGGTCTCATGGGTCGCTACTACGCGACGCTGCAGGGCGAGCACCCGTCCGTCGCGGCGGCCATCGAGGAACATTACAAGCCTCTCGGCCCCTCCGACCGCGTGCCGACCGATCCCGTGTCGGTTGCCGTGGCGCTCGCCGACAAGATCGATACGCTCGTCGGCTTCTGGGCCATCGATGAGAAGCCGACGGGATCGAAGGATCCTTATGCGCTTCGCCGCGCGGCGCTCGGCGTGATCCGGCTGGTGCTCGAGAACAATCTCAAGCTGCCGCTGATCTCCCTGCTCGCGAAGCCCTTTGCCCGCGATGCGAAGGATGTTCTCTTCGAAGAGTTCATGCAGGCCAAGAAGCTCGTCGAGGCGATCGACGACAGTGCCATCGCCGGGCTCGTCGCTCATCCGACCCTTCCGGATCTCGAATCCATTTTCCGGCAACGACAGCTGGGGAATTCCGAGAGCCTCGCGCGCATCATGTATGTGCGCGCGCTCGACCTCCTCTCCTTCTTCGCCGACCGTCTGAAAGTCTATCTCCGGGACCAGGGCGCGCGTCACGATCTCATCGATGCGGTGTTCTCCCTGGAAGGGCAGGACGACTTGCTCATGATCGTGCGCCGCGTGGAGGCGCTCGGTCGCTTCCTCGACACCGAGGACGGCAGGAATCTGCTGGCGGGGTATCGGCGGGCGGCCAACATCCTGCGCATCGAGGAGAAGAAGGACGGGCGCGCCTATAGCGAGGCACCCGACCTCCAGATCGTGAACGATCAGGGGCAGATCGAGGAGAAGGCGCTGGCCGTGGTTCTCCACGGCGCCAAGGAAGAGGCGAAGACCGCCATCGAGGCGGAGGATTTCGAGGGGGCGATGCGCGCCCTGTCGCGGCTGCGCCAGCCGGTGGATGCGTTCTTCGACAAGGTGACCGTCAACGCGGAGGACGCAGACCTCCGGGCGAACCGGCTGCGGCTTCTCAACGACATCCGCGAAGCGACCCGCACGGTGGCGGATTTCTCCCGCATCGAGGGATAGCAGCGTCGCCTGTCCCAACCTCCTTGTCTGCCTCGAAAGAGGGATGTTTCCACTCCTTTGGAGACAATCCCTCGAGAGGGCGGCGGGGTTAATTCATGTTAAGGTGTTGCGCGGGGGGCACAGCCAAGCCGCCACCGACGCCCTAGGTAGGCGGCAACTGATTCACTTGGTTGAGTGACCATGATTCGACGCCTGCTGATCGCCGCTCTCCTGAGCGCGCCCCTCGCTGCCTGCCAGACTGCCCAGCAACAACCCAACGAGGTTGCCGCGACGGACGATTCCGCCTGGTATATCGGCACCATGCCGGACAAGCCGCACGACATCCCGCTGGTCGACCGTCGCAGGATGGACGTGAAATACGCCCGCCAGACGGTGGAGTACAAAGGTCCCGAGAAGCCGGGCTCCATCGTGGTCGATATCGACGAGCGCATGCTCTATCTCGTCGAGCCGGAGGGCAGGGCGATCCGCTACGGTGTCGGCGTCGGCAAGCAGGGCTTCTCCTGGAAGGGCATCGCGTCCGTCGGCCGCAAGGGCGTGTGGCCCAACTGGTCGCCCACCAAGACCATGGTCGGCATCAAGCCGGAGCTGCCGCGCTACGTGGAAGCCGGTCTCGACAACCCGCTCGGCGCCCGCGCCCTCTACCTCTACCAGAACGGCCAGGACATCCTCTTCCGCATCCATGGCACCAACGAGCCCTGGAGCATCGGCGAGCAGGTCTCCTCGGGCTGCGTGCGCATGCTCAACGAGGACGTGGCCGACCTCTACGAGCGCGTTCCCGTCGGCACGACGGTCTACGTGAAGCGCAACGGGCGCTATCGGGTCTGAACCTGAGTTCGGGAAGATCATAATGGCCGGGCATGTCCCGGCCATTTTTCTTTGCTCTCTTCGTCATGGCCGGGCTCGTCCCGGCCATCCACGTCTTGAGGCTTGGAAGGCGTGGATGCCCGGCACAAGTCCGGGCATGGCGAGGAAGACGGGTAAATTCCTATAGGAGACCCGCCCCTCCTGAATTTTCCAGGAACCTCGGCTGTTCAGCTTGCGTTTGGGCGCCACATGTTTCAAGCCAACACCTGCGCTGCAGCAGGGCGTATTCAGAGCCAGGGGATCGAGCGATGACGCAGTGGGTCTACACCTTCGGGGATGGCAAGGCCGAGGGCCAGGCGGGGATGAAGAACCTGCTGGGCGGCAAGGGGGCCAATCTGGCCGAGATGTCCAATCTGGGCCTGCCGGTGCCTCCGGGCTTCACCATCACGACCGAGGTCTGCACCTATTACTACGATCACGAGCGCTCCTATCCGCAGGAGCTGAAAACCCAGGTCGAGAACGCTCTGACCTATGTCGGCAAGCTCACCGGCCGTACCTTCGGCGATGCCGCCAATCCGCTTCTGGTCTCCGTCCGTTCCGGCGCCCGGGCCTCCATGCCCGGCATGATGGACACCGTGCTCAATCTCGGTCTCAACGACGTCACCGTCCAGGCACTGGCCAAGGGCGCGGGCGACGAGCGCTTCGCCTATGACAGCTATCGCCGCTTCATCACCATGTATTCCAACGTGGTGCTCGGCCTCGAGCACCACCACTTCGAGGAGATCCTCGACGAGTACAAGGACCGCAAGGGCTATACGCTCGATACCGACATGACCGCTGCGGACTGGCAGGCGATCCTGCCGCGCTACAAGAGCCTCGTCGAAAAGGAACTCGGCAAGCCCTTCCCGCAGGAGCCGCAGGAGCAGCTCTGGGGCGCCATCGGGGCCGTGTTCGGCTCCTGGATGAACAACCGCGCCATCAAGTACCGCGAGCTGCATGCCATCCCGGCGAGTTGGGGCACGGCCGTGAACGTGCAGGCCATGGTGTTCGGCAACATGGGCGAGACCTCCGCCACCGGCGTGGCGTTCACCCGCAATCCCTCGACGGGCGAGAAGGAGCTCTACGGCGAGTTCCTGATCAACGCCCAGGGCGAGGACGTGGTGGCGGGCATCCGCACGCCGCAGGACATCACCGAAAAGGCCCGCATCGCCTCAGGCTCCGACAAGCCCTCGATGGAGCAGGCGATGCCCGAGGCCTACAACGAGCTGGTGCGCATCTACGGCATCCTCGAGAAGCACTACCGTGACATGCAGGACATGGAATTCACGGTCGAGACCGGCAAGCTCTGGATGCTCCAGACCCGCAACGGCAAGCGCACGGCCAAAGCCGCCTTGCGCATCGCCGTGGAGCTGGCCTCCGAGGGCCTGATCACCCAGGAAGAGGCGATCACCCGCGTCGAGCCCGCAGCCCTGGACCAGCTGCTGCATCCCACCATCGATCCCAAGGCCGAGCGCAAGATCCTTGCCTCGGGCCTGCCGGCCTCGCCCGGCGCCGCCTCGGGCGCGATCGTGTTCAACTCGGACGATGCGGAAGCGGCGAAGAAGGCCGGGAACAAAGTCATCCTGGTGCGCGTCGAGACCTCGCCGGAGGACATCCACGGCATGCACGCGGCCGAGGGCATTCTCACGACGCGCGGCGGCATGACCTCGCATGCGGCGGTGGTGGCCCGTGGCATGGGCAAGCCCTGCGTGTCCGGTGCCGGCTCGATCCGCGTCGACTATGCCGCGCAGACGCTCACCGTCGCCGGCCAGACGCTGAAGAAGGGCGACGTGCTGACCATCGACGGCTCCAACGGCCAGGTACTGCTCGGCCAGGTGAAAATGCTCGAGCCGGAGCTGTCGGGCGAGTTCGCCACGCTGATGGGCTGGGCCGATACGGTGCGGACCATGAAGGTGCGCGCCAATGCAGAGACGCCGCTCGACGCAAGGACCGCCCGCACCTTCGGGGCGGAGGGCATCGGCCTGTGCCGCACGGAGCACATGTTCTTCGAGGGCGACCGCATCGTGGCGGTGCGCGAGATGATCCTGTCCGACGATGAGGCCGGCCGTCGGGCGGCGCTCGCGAAGCTGCTGCCGATGCAGCGCCAGGACTTCGTCGAACTCTTCACGATCATGAGCGGCCTGCCCGTGACGATCCGCCTGCTCGATCCGCCGCTGCACGAGTTCCTGCCGCACTCGGACGAGGAGATGCAGGAGGTGGCGAAGGCCATGAACGCCTCGGTCGACAAGCTCAAGCGCCGCGCCATCGAGCTGCACGAGTTCAACCCGATGCTCGGCTTCCGTGGCTGCCGCCTGGCGGTCGCCTATCCGGAGATCGCCGAGATGCAGGCGCGCGCCATCTTCGAGGCGGCGGTGGAAGCCGGCCAGCAGACCGGCCGGCCGGTTGTACCGGAGGTCATGGTGCCGCTCGTGATGACGAAGGCGGAGCTCGACCTCGTGAAGGCGCGCATCGTCGCCATGGCGGAAGCGGTGGCGAAGGAACGCGGCGTGACGGTCGAGTATCAGGTCGGCACGATGATCGAGCTGCCGCGTGCCGCGCTGCGCGCCGGCGAGATCGCGGAATCGGCCGAGTTCTTCTCGTTCGGCACCAATGATCTGACGCAGACGACGCTCGGTATCTCGCGCGACGACGCGGCCTCGTTCCTGGGCCCGTACACGCAGAAAGGCCTGCTGCCGGCCGATCCGTTCGTGACCATCGATCAGGAAGGCGTGGGCGAGCTGGTGAAGCTCGCGGCCGAGCGCGGCAGGACGGCCCGGAGCGGGATCAAGCTCGGGATCTGCGGCGAGCACGGCGGCGATCCGGCGTCGATCCATTTCTGCCAGTCGGTCGGGCTCGACTACGTGTCCTGCTCACCCTACCGCGTGCCGATCGCGCGTCTTGCCGCCGCGCAGGCGGCGCTGGGCAACAAGGCCGCGAGCCAGGCTTAAATGATCCTGTCTCGCTCTCGCCTGCTCTATATCGGGACGGTGCTGGTGTCCGGCATCGTCCTCGGATATTTCGCGCGTCTCAATCCGGCCTGGCAGCAGATGGCCGTGCCGCCCGCCGCGTGGCCCTTCGCCGTGTCGTTGATCCTGGATCTCGCAATCGGCCAGCTAGCGGCTCAGGGCAAGGCGAAACCGCTCACCATGGGCGACCGCTTCGTGGCGGTGCTCGGCGCTGGTTTGATCGTGACCCTGATGATAGCGTTGGACTGACAACGTCGAAGAGGGGGGAGTGGGAATGGCGCTGCACAAAGGCTCGTGCCATTGCGGCAAGGTGGCGTACGAGGTTGAGACGAACCTCGATCAGGTCATCGAGTGCAACTGCTCCATCTGCAGCCGGAAGGGCTATCTGCTCACCTTCGTGCCGCGCGGCGCCCTGACCTTGATCCGTGGCGAGGAGGATCTCTCCACCTACACGTTCAACACGCACACCATCCAGCACCGTTTCTGCACCACCTGCGGCTCGGCCACCTTCGGCGAAGGCAAGCAGCCGACGGGCGAGGCGATGGCGGCGATCAACGTGCGTTGTCTGGAGACGGTGGATCTGGCGGAGATCAAGCCGATCCCGTTCAACGGGCGGGACGCGAGGAGATAGTCCCTCTCGTCATGGCCGGCCCTGTGCCGGCCATCTCGATTGCTTGAAGCACCGCGCTCTGGATAAGCGAGATCACCGGCACAAGGCCGGTGATGACGTGTAAAGGCCGATTGAAATTTTAGTTCGGCGCAGGGTTCTCATCCTTCTTCCCTCCTCGCAAGTGGAAGGGACGGCGCGCTAAGCGCGGATGATTACGCCATCGCTTCCGTCGAGCGCCGCAGGCCGACATACTGGAATTCCGCGTACATCAGCACCACGAGCGCCTGCGCGATCACGAAGGCATAGCCGGCGCTTGTGGGCGATACCCAACCGCTCGCCAGCAGCAGGGCGCTGTCGAGAACCCACAAGGCGTTGCCGAGCACCACGGCCCATGCCACCGGCTTCTGGATCTGCTCCCGCACACCGAGCCAGCCGATGAAAGCCGCGTAGGGCAGGAGAACGAGGCCGGCGATGCGCAGGAGCGTTTCGGGCAGGCCGAAGATGCCGCTCAGGGCTCCGGCGCCGATCAGCAGCATGAGGCCGAAGGCGGCACTGGTCGTGGCATCGGCCACCAGAGCCTGGCGAAGAAGCGGGGAGGAATGGATCGTCATCATGGCTAACTCCTGTCATCGGTCGGCTGAATGCCTCAACCGTGGATGCAGGATTTCGCAAGGTGTGAGCGCAGTCGATTACCTCCGAGGTCATGGAAGATGAGCGCACGTCACGTTATGGTCCCCTCATGACAACAGCGAGCACCCGACCCGTGACCACCGATCGACATGTGGGCGATTACCTGCGTGAATGGCGTCAGCGCCGTCGCCTCAGCCAGATGGATCTCGCGCTCGAAGCCGAGATTTCCACGCGGCATCTGAGTTTCCTCGAAACGGGCCGTTCGCAGCCGAGCCGGGAGATGGTGCTGCTGCTTGCGGAGAAACTCGACATGCCCCTGCGCGAGCGCAACATCATGCTGGTCTCGGCGGGCTTCGCGCCGGTCTATTCGCAGCGTTCCCTCGACGATCCGGCCCTTGCCGGCATGCGTCAGGCGGTCGATCTCGTGCTGAAGGGCCACGATCCTTATCCCGCTCTTGCGGTCGACCGGCACTGGTCGCTCGTGTCGGCGAACGATGCTCTCGTGTCGCTGATCGGCGACGTCGATCCGGCCCTGATGAAGCCGCCCGTCAATGTCCTGCGCCTGAGCATCCATCCGGCCGGACTC
Source organism: Microvirga calopogonii (assembly GCF_003347665.1). GTDB lineage: Bacteria > Pseudomonadota > Alphaproteobacteria > Rhizobiales > Beijerinckiaceae > Microvirga > Microvirga calopogonii. The sequence goes on along the minus strand of NZ_QDGA01000029.1, from coordinate 35,601 downwards.
GCGCGGCGCATCGTGAACTTCACCGAATGGCGCAACCATCTGGTCCACCGCCTGCATCGTCAGGTGGATGCGACGGGCGATGCGGTTCTGGCCGCGCTGATCGAGGAATTGCGAGCCTATCCGACCCCGGATGCGGCCGCGCGTGGTTCCAAGACGACCCACGACTATGCGGGCATCGTCGTGCCGCTTCAAATCCAGACAGACCAAGGAGTGCTGACGCTCTTCAGCACCACGACGATCTTCGGAACTCCCGTCGATGTCACCCTCTCGGAACTCGCCATCGAAGCGTTCTTCCCGGCCGATCCGGAAACGGCGTCGGCTTTGCGGCGCCTGGCCGAGAAGCGTCAGGCTGCCGCAGTCATGGCCGGGTGAGGGGAGACCTGCCTTAACCACCCATCAACCTTAACCCGCGATAACTTTAAGACATCGGAGCCCTCCTGCTGGATGCTCCGTGATGTTCATGAGTTTTTGCAGGGTGTTGCGCGTGCGTCTTCCGTATCGTCGTTCTCGAGTGAAATGGATCTGCGCCACGACGGCTCCCTGGGCGCTGGCGACCGGCCTCCTGATCTCGTTCACGGCTTCGGCCAGCAACGACCTGCATTCCGGCGTCAGCTTCACGCCGCGCAGCGCGACCGCCCGCCTCGTCGAGACCGCGCTCATTCCCCCCACAGGGGCCTCCATCGCCGATGGGAAGCTTGGGATCGACCGCGACATCCTTCGCTCCATGCCGCGCTATGACCTGCCGGATGAGACGGCCGATTCAGAGCCCCTCAAGGCCGACAGGAAGGCCGATGCGGGACCCGATCCCGTCGTTGACCGCGCGCTGAAGGGAAGCCCGCTGGTGGCACCGCATGCCACCCTGTCCCGCCGGGCCAAGCAACTGCGTCCCACGCTCGAGCATGCGACCGGCGCACGGCTGCTCTACAGCCACGACGAGCGGCTCCTGCCGCCGACCGTCCTCATGGAGGGCCAGCTCGAAGCACCGGAGACCGAACAGGTCTTCGAGCCCTGGGAAACGCCCGAATACACCACGACGCGCCAGACCACCTCCGTGCAGTCGCCGGCCGCCGCCGCGGCCGGCTCCACCGGAGCCGCGGCGAGCCCGACGACCCCCATGGTGAAGCGCGCCATCGCCCTGTCTTCGGCGACCCCGGCTCCGGTCGAGGCGACACCCATTGAAATTGCGGCGGCTCCCGTGTCCCTGCAATCGCCGCGCCTCGACCGTGGAGGCTACGGAGCCCTGACCATCCTGCCGAAGGGCGACGATGCGGATCGTCCGCGCTATGCCGACCTGATCGATCCGGACAACATCAGCAAGGAGCAGCGCTGCCTCGCCGAGGCCGTCTATTTCGAGGCCCGCAGCGAACCCCTTGAAGGTCAGGCGGCCGTGGCCCAGGTGGTGCTCAACCGGGTGAAGAGCGGACTATATCCGTCCAGCATCTGCGGCGTCGTCTACCAGAACCGCCACCGCCATCTCGCCTGCCAGTTCACCTTCGCCTGCGAGGGCAAGGCTCTCCGGATTCGCGATACGGAGTCCTGGGAGCGCGCCAAGACCGTCGCGAGCGCCGTGCTGGAAGGCAAGACGTACCTGGCCGATGTGGGTGGCGCGACCCATTACCATGCGGATTACGTGAAGCCCTACTGGGCCCGGCGCCTGAAGAAGATGGACGTGATCGGTCGCCACATCTTCTACAAGCTCAAGCCCGGGCAGACCTGACAGGAATTCCTCGACGTGTGCTTCGGCACTTTAGAAGGCATAATGGTGTAATATAGCCTTCAGGCGGGCGTGAAGGTGAGGGCATCGTGGCGAGCATCCGAAGTTCTGTTCCGGGTTCGGGCTATGGCAATGCCTATGTCGATTCCCTCATCTGGGGCGGCATGGCATGGAACGCCGCGAGTGGGCCGATCAAGGTCTGGTTCGGCCAGAGCGAGGATTTCGCGGCAGCAAGCACCGTTCACGGACCCAGCGATGTTCTGACGAGCGGCGCGTCGGCTTGGAACTGGGGCGACACCGAGAAGTCCGCCTTCGATTATGCGACGCAAGTCTACGCGAGCGTCTGCGGCCTGACTTTCGAACTCGCCAATTCCGCTGCAGACGCCGATATCGTCTGGTGGAAGACGGCTCTGGCCGGCGATGCGCTCGGCCTGCACGAATTGCCGGACAGCCAGCAGGTCTGGGGATATTTCGACCCATCGGCACCCACATGGAACAGCTTCTATTTCGGCGGCGACGCGCTCAACACCGTGCTGCACGAACTGGGACACGGCATGGGACTGGCCCATCCGCACGATGGTGGGACAAGCGAGGACGCAACCGTCTTTCCAGGTGTCGTCGATTCTATCTCGATCGGGCAATACGGTCTGAACCAAGGCATCTGGACGGTCATGTCCTACAACACCGGCTGGGACGGCGCCGGTTATGACACGACCTACGGCAATCAGGCGGGGCTTGGGGCTTTCGACATTGCCGCCTTGCAGGCTCTCTATGGGAAGAACATGGAAACGAGCCGGGGGGACGATGTCTATTGGCTGCCGACGTGGGATCGGGACGTCGACGAGCGAGGATGGTACTGCCTCTGGGATGCGGGCGGACAGGACACGATTACGGCGGCGCGAGCCTATGCGGGAGTCGTGATCGATCTCCGCGCCGCGACGCTGCTGCAGGGCGATCCCCACGCGGGAGGCTTCATCTCCCGCGAAAATGGAGTCGCGGGCGGCTACACGATCGCGAACGGAGCGACGATCGAGAACGCGTTCGGCGGACGCTATGCCGACAGGCTCCAGGGCAATTCCGCCGCAAACCTGCTGAAGGGCAATGGCGGCGACGACACGCTTCTTGGAGGAGCCGGCGACGACACGCTCCAGGGAGGGGCGGGCAACGACAGGCTCTACGGTGGTGCGGATCGGGACAGCTTCGTGTTCGACAGCAAGATCGGAAAGGGTGCGAACATCGACCGGATCGACGACTTCAATCCGGTCTATGATTCGATCCTGCTCGAGAACAAGATCTTCACCAAATTGGGCGCCGGCAGCATGTCCGCCCCGAAAGCTCTCAAGGCCGACATGTTCGTTCGCGCCGCGAAAGCGCAGGATCGGGAGGACCGGATCGTCTATGACAGGAAAACCGGCGCGCTATCCTACGATTCGGACGGCAGCGGCGCAGCCGCGCCGGTGAAGATCGCCACCCTGGGTAAAAATCTGAAGCTCGGCCACCAGGATTTCTTCGTGATCTGAAGGTGTCACAGGTCCGCGGGAAATGGCGGGCCTCGTACTCCTGCCCGCCATCGATCACGTTTCCTCATACCAAAGCCTACAAACTTTCAATGTTGCTGATGCGTGAGTTGGAGTAGTCTGCGCACCCTTGTTGCCTCCCCTGAGGGCCGTGAGCATGTCCGCTTCTCCCGCTCGATCCCGTGTTTCGCCGGAACTCATCGTTCTCTGCGGCTGCCTGATCGCCCTGATCACCTTCGGGCCACGGGCGTCCTCCGGCCTGTTCCAGCTCCCCATGATCACGGAATACGGCTGGGGACGCGATACCTTCGGCTTCGCCATCGCGATCCAGAACCTGCTCTGGGGCCTCGGTCAGCCCTTCGCCGGAGCGGTGGCGGATCGGTTCGGGGCGTTCCGGGTGCTCTGCACGGGCGCGCTGCTCTATGCCCTCGGCCTCGTGGTGATGGCCTATGCGACCACGCCGGGTGTGCTCCATCTCGGCGCCGGCGTGCTCATCGGCTTCGGTCTGTCCGGCTGCTCGTTCAATCTGGTGCTCGGCGCCTTCGGCAAGCTCCTGCCCGAGAAGTGGCGTCCCATGGCCTTCGGCGCCGGCACGGCGGCGGGATCCTTCGGTCAGTTCCTGTTCCCGCCCATCGGCAACGTGCTGATCGATTCGTTCGGCTGGCACCAGGCCCTGCTGGTCTTCGCCGCGAGCGTCCTGATCGTCATGCCCCTGGCGCTTGCGCTCGCCACGAGGCCGACCGGCGATTCGACCCCGGCCGGAGCGGCCGCTGTCCCCAATCAATCGATCAAACAGGCCCTGACGGAGGCCTTCCGGCATCGCTCCTATGTGCTGCTGGTGCTCGGCTTCTTCACCTGCGGCTTCCAGCTCGCCTTCATCACCGTGCACCTGCCGGCGTATCTCAAGGACGCCGGCCTTTCCGCGGCTGTCGGCGGATGGACGCTTGCCACCATCGGTCTTGCCAACGCGGTCGGGTCGCTCGCCTCGGGCTGGCTTTCCACCCGCATGTCGAAGCGCTGGCTGCTTGCCTGGATCTATCTCGGCCGTTCGGTGGCGATCGCCGCGTTCATCCTGATCCCGGCGTCGCCTCTCAGCTCGATCCTGTTCGGTGTCTCCATCGGCGTTCTGTGGCTCTCCACCGTGCCGCCAACGTCGTCGCTCGTGATGCTGATGTTCGGCACCCGCTACATGGCCATGCTCTACGGCTTCGCGTTCTTCTCGCATCAGGTCGGCGGCTTCCTCGGGGTGTGGCTCGGGGGGCTGCTCTACGAGATCAACGGCAACTACAGCGCGGTCTGGTGGCTCTCGGTCGTGCTGGGGCTTGCTTCCGCCGTGATCAACCTGCCGATCAAGGAACAGCCCGTGCAGCGCGGGCCGACCCTGCAGCCAGCCGAGTAAGGTTCGGACTGCTCCGAAGGGCCAGAGCATTTTTCGGTGAAGCGGGTCCGGTTCACCGTCAAGGAAAGCCGCAAAGCAAAGAGGAGAGCTGATTCCACGAAAGTGGAATCAGCTCCATGACCTTTCCTCTTGCCCCGATCATGCGCCGCGCCACAAATGGGCCGGGGAGGAAATGCCATGAGCATGTTCAAAGCCATCGTCATCGACAAGAACGAAGCCGGTCAAAGCGTCGAGATCCGTTCCTTCGATGAGGCGGATCTCATGGACGGCGACGTCACCGTGCGCGTGTCGCACTCGACGCTGAACTACAAGGACGGCCTCGCGGTCACCGGCAAGGCGCCGGTGGTGCGCCGCTTTCCTATGATCCCGGGCGTCGATCTCGCCGGCACGGTGGAGACGTCCTCGAATCCCGATTTCAAGCCCGGCGACGCGGTGGTGCTCAACGGTTGGGGTTTGGGCGAGACCCATCTTGGCGCCTATGCCGAGAAGGTGCGCGTCAGGGGCGAGTGGCTGATTCCGCTCCCGCAAGGATTGTCGCCCCTTCAGGCCATGGCCGTCGGCACGGCGGGCTATACGGCGATGCTCTGCCTCATGGCCCTGGAGCGTCATGGCCTGAGCCCGGATCGTGGTCCTGCCATCGTGACGGGTGCGGTCGGCGGTGTCGGCTCGGTGGCCGTGGCGCTGCTTGCGAAAGCCGGTTGGCACGTAGTCGCCTCCACCGGGCGGCCCGAGGAGGCCGACTACCTGAAGGGCCTGGGAGCGGCCGAGATTCTCGACCGCAGCGAGCTTGCCGGCCCCGCGCGGCCGCTCGCCAAGGAGCGTTGGGCGGCAGGGATCGATACGGTCGGCTCCACGACGCTCGCCAATGTGCTGTCCATGACGAAATACGGCGGCGCGATCGCCGCCTGCGGTCTCGCGGGCGGCATGGATCTTCCCACGACCGTCGCGCCGTTCATCCTGCGCAACGTTGCGCTGCTCGGCGTCGACTCGGTCATGGCTCCCAAGGCGTTGCGGGTCGAGGCCTGGAACCGGATCGCCCACGAACTCGATCACGGAAAGCTCGCCGCCATGACCTCGACGATCCCGCTCGATCAGGCGCCGGAGGCGGGCAGAAAGATCGTCGAAGGGAAGATCAAGGGGCGCGTGGTGGTGGAGATCGGCTAGCTCGTCATCGAGGTTTCAGGAGCACTCTGCTGTCTTCCCCGATGCACGACGTGCGGAAAGGGGATCCACGATCAAGCGCCGTGCGATGGATTTCCTTCCCCTCCGCTGCGCTCCGGCCGGGAATGACACGGTTGCATTGCTTGGATCGCGATCAGCGGCACGAGGCCGGTGATGTCGTGAATCGAATGCAGATCAACACTCAAGCCGCCGGAACAGGACTCGGTATCCTACTGCCGACTCCCTCGATCCACTTCTTCTGCTTGGTGATCTCGGCCGCCATGAAATCCATGAAGGCTCGCACGCGAGCCGATTGGCGCAGGTCGGGATGGGTCAGGAGCCACAGGCCTGTGGAAAATTCAGGCTTGATCTCCGACAAGCGGATGAGTTCGGGTTTTGCATCCGCGATGAAGCAGGGCAGGGGACCGATGCCGGTTCCGGCCTGGACCGACTCCGCGAGGCCGAGCACCGTGTTGACCTTGTAGACGATGTTTTCCGGTGCCACGTGCTCGCGCACGAAACGTGCGGCCTTCATGGCCGCCAGATTGTCGCCGAGCGCGACCCAGTGACGGTCGAACAGAGCGGTGAGGTTCACGTCGTCGGCTCCCCTGACATCGGGAAAATCCGCAGCCCGCCCGTAGATCGCCCAGGCAATCGTCGCCACGCGGCGTCCAACGAGCGTCTCCGGCGGATCGTCGGTGGCACGGATCGCCACGTCCGCATCACGCTTGGACAGGTTGAGCGCCTGGTTGGCGAGCACCACATCGAGCCGCATCTCGGGACAGGCGGTGATGAAGCGGGCAAAAATCGGGGTCAGAAGATGGACGAGGAGCGTGTCGTTGGTCGTGACCCGCAGCTCGCCCGTCGGAGCCACGGCTTGGCCCGCAAGCCTGCGTGTGAAGGCGGTGACGTTCTCGTCCATCTGTTCGGCAAGCGCCGACATCTCTTCCCCGGCCGGGGTGAGGACATACCCGGTGCGGTGGCGCTCGAAGAGCTTGACGCCGAGATTGTCTTCCATTTGACCGAGCCTGCGGAAGACCGTCGAGTGGTTGACCCCGAGTCGTTCGGCGGCGCCGGCGAGCCCGCTGGCCTCGGCGATGATCTTCACGAGCCTGAAATCGTCCCAGTCGAGATGCTGCTGCTTGGTCATTGGTTTGCATTCCCGCAAGAGAGCTCCTGCAAAGGTAACACTGGTTTTGCAGCGGGGAAAGATTATCCTCCCCCGCGTCAACAACAGCCGGCGGCCCTCTTCCAGCCTAGGACAATGCGAGCCGGAAGGCGGGCGCCGCATTCCAATCTCAATCGATCGGAGTTCACATGACCAAGGTTCTGGTACTGTACTATTCATCCTGGGGACATATCGAGCAGATGGCTTATGCCGTCGCCGAAGGCGCCCGCGAGGCCGGGGCCGAAGTCGCGGTGAAGCGCGTGCCGGAACTGGTCCCGGCCGAGGTGGCTCAGGCCGCCTATTACAAGACCGACCAGAAGGCTCCCGTCGCTACCGTCGAGGAGTTGGCCGACTACGACGCCATCATCATCGGTACGCCGACCCGCTACGGCACTATGGCGGCGCAGATGAAGAACTTCCTCGACCAGACCGGCGGCCTGTGGGCCAAGGGCGCTCTCATCGGCAAAGTGGGCTCGGTGTTCACCTCCGCGGCCAACCAGCATGGTGGCCTGGAGGCGACGATCCTCACGTCGCTGCCGGTGTTCCTGCACCACGGCATGGTGGTCGCCGGCCTGCCTTATTCCTTCCAGGGCCAGATGGGTGTCGATCAGATCCGCGGCGGTTCGCCTTACGGCGCATCCACGGCGACCGGCGGCGACGGCTCGCGCCAACCGACCGAGATCGATCTCGACGGCGCCCGCTTCCAGGGCCGGCACGTCGCCCAGATCGCCGCGAAACTCGCTGCGAAGTAAAAACCCTCACGTCATGGCCGGCCTTGTGCCGGCCATCTTTAGCCTGCGAGGCGCCGTGTATTTCGCATCGAGATCACCGGCACAGGGCCGGTGATGACGTGGTGCGATGGAGCGCCTAACGCTCCGCTGCGGCCCGCCTCAGCCGGTCGTTGATGGCTTCGCCCAGGCCGGTTTCCGGAACGGGGCTCACCGCGATGGTCGCGGCGCCCGAAGCGTCGAGCTGCCTGAGATAGGAAAACAGATGAGCGGCGGCCTCCACGAGGTCGCCGTTTTTGCTGAGGTTCAGGGCGGCCTGGGCGGCCTCGACGCCTTGAGGAGCGCTGGGGCCGAAGAGCAGGGCGGCTTCTCCCGGGCGGATGCTGGTCGCGTTCAGGCGCACCTGCGCCCTTGGGGCATAGTGGGAGGCCAGCATGCCTGGTGCGAGCGGGCTGGAGCCCGCCGCTTCCGCGCCCGTCCCGAGCTTTTCGCCGATCAGCGCCTCGATGGCTTCGCGGGGAACGCCGCCCGGACGGAGCAGGCGCGGCGTCCCACCCAGACACGACACGATGGTCGATTCGACGCCGACCTGCGCGGCACCGCCGTCGAGCACCGCGTCGATCCGCCCGTCGAGGTCCCCCAGCACATGGTCCGCATCGGTCGGGCTCACGCGGCCCGAGCGGTTGGCCGAGGGCGCGGCCACCGGGCGGCCCGTCCCTTGAAGAAGCGCATGGGCGAGGGGATGGGCAGGCACCCTTAAGCCCACGCTGTCGAGGCCGGCGCGGGCGAGATCCGAGATAGTGCAGGAGGGAGCGATCGGCACCACGAGGGTCAGGGGACCGGGCCAGAAGGCCTCCGCCAGCCGGGTGGCCGTCTCGTCGAACATGCCCTGGATTTTGGCGGACTCGAAGCTGTCCAGGTGTGAGATCAGAGGGTTGAAGCTCGGGCGCTCCTTGGCGGCATAAATACCGGCCACTGCTTCCGCGTTGGTCGCATCGGCGCCCAGGCCATAGACCGTCTCCGTCGGAAAGGCCACGAGGCCGCCGTGCCGCAGGATGTCCGCCGCCCGGGCGAGACCCGCCGCATCGGCCGCCAGACGCTCCGTTTGGCGCATTGACCCGTGATCGTTCACGTCTAAACTATCCTTTTCCGACAGGGTATTTGCCCTTGCCGGGCGGGTTTAACGGCGCGAGAACACGCGTCAATATGAAAAGCCCCGTGCTTGAGAGGAAACCTTGATGACCTACCGCGCGCCTGTTCCGGATATCGTCTTTACCATGCGGCATGTGGCGGGCCTCGACCGGGCCGTGGCCGATGGTGTCTATGGCGACCTGTCCGCCGATCTGGCCGAGACAATCCTGGACGAGGCCGGCCGCTTCGCCAACGACGTAATCGCGCCCCTCAATCGCGAAGGCGACCGGTATGGAGCCGTCTTCAAGGACGGCGCGGTGACCACCGCTCCCGGCTGGAAGCAGGCCTACAAGGCTTGGACGGAAGCCGGGTGGAACGCGCTGCCGGGTCCGGTGGATTACGGCGGGCAGGGCCTGCCGACGCTCCTCAACTCGGCCTGCGTCGAGATGTGGAACGCCGCCTCCATGGCCTTCGGCATCGGGCCCGTGCTGACCATGGGGGCCATCGAGGCGATGGTCCAGCATGCCTCCGACGACCTCAAGAGCCGGTATCTCGAAAAGCTCGTCTCCGGCGAATGGACCGCGACCATGAACCTCACGGAGCCGCAGGCCGGGTCCGATCTCGCGGCCCTGCGCTCGCGGGCCGAGCCTGCTGGCGACGGCACCTATCGCATCACGGGCCAGAAGATCTTCATCACCTACGGCGAGCACGATCTCACCGACAACATCGTCCATCTCGTGCTCGCGCGCCTGCCAGACGCGCCGGCCGGGACGCGGGGCATCTCGCTCTTCCTGGTGCCGAAGTTTCTGCCCGACGGCACGCGCAACGACGTGCGCTGCCATTCCATCGAGCACAAGCTCGGCATCCATGCCTCGCCCACATGCACGATGATCTTCGGGGACAACGGCGGCGCCATCGGCTGGCTCGTGGGTGAAGAAAATCGCGGTCTCGCCTGCATGTTCACGATGATGAACAACGCCCGCCTCGCCGTGGGGCTGCAAGGTGTCGCCATTGCCGAGCGCGCCTATCAGCAGGCTTTGGCCTACGCCCACGAGCGCCGGCAGGGCCGCGCCATCGGCGCGGCCGAGGGCATGAGCCCGATCGCCGTGCATCCGGACGTGCAGCGCAACCTGCTCACCATGAAGGCGCTTACGGCGGCGGCGCGGGCGATCTGCTACATGACGGCCGAGGCCATCGACCGCGCGCATCTCGAAGAGGATCCGGCGCGCCGGAAGAAAGCGAACGACCGCGCGTCCCTGCTCACGCCGGTGGCGAAAGCCTTCTCGACCGATATCGGCGTGGAGGTTTCGTCCCTGGGCGTACAGGTCCATGGCGGCATGGGCTTCATCGAGGAGACGGGCGCAGCCCAGCATTTCCGCGATGCGCGCATCGCGCCGATCTACGAGGGCACCAACGGCATCCAGGCCATCGATCTCGTCACCCGCAAGCTGCCGCTCTCCGGCGGCGAGACGGTGCGGGCGCAGATCGCGTCCATGCGCGCTACGGTCGCGCGGCTCCTGAAAGAGGGGACGCCCGCCTTCGGGGCGACCGCGCCGCGCCTGCGCGATGCGATCGAGAGCCTGGACCGGGCCACGGGCTTCCTGCTGCAGGCGGTCTCGTCCAACGCGCAGGGCGAGGCCCTGGCCGGTGCGACGCCTTACCTGCGTCTGTTCGCGTTGGCGCAGGGCGGCACGGCGCTGGCCGAGATGGCGCTCGCCGCGCACGCGCAAGCGGCTGCCGGCGACACGGATCCGGCCCATGCGGGCCGCATCGCGCTCTGCCGCTTCTTCGCCGAGAACGTCGCGGTCGGGGCCAAGGGCCTGGAGGAGACGGTGATGGGCGGAGCGGGCTTCCTGCAGGATGCAAACCTCGCGCTGGCGGGCTGATCCCATGACCCTCAACGGAAAAACCCTGCTCATCACCGGCGCCTCGCGGGGCATCGGCCTTGCCATCGGCCTTCGTGCCGCCCGGGACGGCGCGAACGTGGTCATCGCGGCCAAGACGGCGGAGCCGCACCCGAAGCTTCCCGGCACCATCTACACGGCCGCGGACGAGATCGAAGCGGCAGGCGGCAAGGCCTTGCCGCTCGTGGTCGACGTGCGCGACGAAGAGGCCGTCAAGGGCGCCATCGCCAAAACGGTCGAGACCTTCGGCGGCCTCGACATCGTGGTCAACAACGCGAGCGCCATCAGCCTCACGCCGACGCCGCAGACCGACATGAAGCGCTTCGATCTGATGCACCAGATCAACACGCGCGGCACCTACATGGTGTCGAAATACGCCATCCCGCATCTGGAGAAGGCCGAGAACCCGCACATCCTCATGCTCTCGCCGCCCCTCGACATGAGCGAGAAATGGTTCGCGCCGTATCTGGCCTACTCGCTGGCCAAATACGGCATGAGCCTGTGCGTGCTCGGGCTTGCGGGAGAGCTGCGGGGCAAGGGGATCGCCGTCAATGCGCTCTGGCCGCGCACGACCATCGCCACCAGCGCGATCAGGAACCTGCTCGGCGGCGATGCGCTCGTGCAGGCGAGCCGCACCCCGGAGATCCTGGCCGACGCGGCTCATGCGATCTTCCTGAAGCCCGCACGGAGCTTCTCGGGCCATTTCCTCATCGACGACGTGTTCCTGCACGGTGAGGGCGTGACCGATTTCGAGAAGTACCGGGTCGATCCAAGTCAGCCCCTCGCGCCCGATTTCTTCGTCCCGGACGACACGCCGCCCCTGTCATCCTTGGGTTAGGTTCATCCGCTTTACTCCGGCCTGTGGATATCCTCTCACGTCATCACCGGCCTCGTGCCGGTGATCCCGATCCGTAGAGCGCTGCGCTTTCCCGTATCGGGATGGCCGGCACAGGGCCGGCCATGACGTGGGAGGCTGTCATCATGGGCGACATGAGGCCGGGAATGACATGGCGTTCTCTCGGGAGTACAAAGCCTGGATCGATCGGACATGACATGGCTTCCAAAGGGCAAGTACGCGTATGATTGTGATCCACAGGCCGGCGCCGGCGAAGGGCCCGATGGGCGAGTCCCTCGATCGTCAGGTGCTCCCGCCGGGTGATCCGATCCCCCAGGACGCCCTGTGGATCGACCTGGTCGATCCGTCCAAGGACGAGGACAGGCTGGTCGAGGCCCATCTGAGCATCGAGATCCCGACCAAGGAGGAGATGGCGGATATCGAGCCCTCCGAAATCCTCTATCACGAGAACAACGCGCGCTACATGACCGCGCGCGTCCTGTGCAGTTCCGATACGGACAACCCGAAGCTGATCGACGTGTCATTCATCCTGACCGAGCGGGCTCTCGTGACGGTGCGTTACGGCGAGCCGCGCTCCTTCAGCATGTTCATGGCGCGCGCCGTCAAGCCAGGGGGCTGCCGGCACCAGCCCGAGGCGGTGCTCGACGGATTGCTCGAGACCATCATCGACCGCGCGGCCGAGATCCTGGGCACCGTCGGCACCCGGATCGACCGCCTGTCGCAATCGATCTTCGAGAACGAGAAGCGGGGCGCACGCCGCGCGGCTTCCTATCGGGTGGCGCTGAAATCCATCGGCCGCAAGGGCGACGTCATCTCCAACGTCCGCGAAAGCATGGTATCGGTGGAGCGCATGCTGCTGTTCCTGTCCGCCAGCATGCCGCGACCGCAGAAGACGGCGGGCTACAAGACGGAATGGCGCACCGCTTTGCGCGACGTGCAATCCATCGAGGAACACGCGACGTTCCTGTCCAACAAGATCCAGTTCCTGCTCGACGCGACGCTCGGCCTCGTCACCATCGAGCAGAACGACATCATCAAGATCTTCTCGGTCATGTCGGTGATCTTCCTGCCGCCGACCCTGGTCTCATCGCTCTACGGCATGAACTTCAAGATCATGCCGGAACTCGATTGGGAGTTCGGTTATCCCTGGGCCATCATGCTGATGGTTCTCGCCGCCGTGCTGCCTTATCTCTATTTCCGCTGGAAGCGGTGGCTGTAAACGCAATCGCTGTCATTCCGGGGCGAGAATCGCGAGAGCCCGGAACCCATGAACACGACGTTTCAAGAATGGGCGCGCAGCGTTGCACTTCATTCTGTATTGCCAGCGGTTATGGGTTCCGGGCTCCGCTGCGCGGCCCCGGAATGACAGCGGTATGTAAGAAAAGCGAGAGGAAACCACCATGTGCGGACGCTATGCGATCACGCTTCCTCCCGAGACCTTTCGGGATTTCTTCGGCTATCCCGAGCAGCCGAACTTCCCTCCGCGCTACAACGTGGCTCCCACGCAGCCGGTCCCGATCGTGCTGGAGGATCGCGGCGAGCGGCATTTCATGCTGGTGCGCTGGGGCTTCCTGCCGTCCTGGGTGAAGGACCCGAAGGACTTTCCCCTCGTCATCAACGCGCGCGGCGAAACGCTGGAGACCAAGCCGACCTTCAAGGCCGCGCTCAAACGCCGGCGCTGCATCTTCCTCGCCGACGGCTTCTATGAATGGCGGCGGGAGGGGAAGGAGAAGACCCCGTTCCTGATCCGCCCGCGCAGCCGCAAGCCCATGCCGATGGCGGGCCTGTGGGAGACCTATATGAGCCCGGACGGGGCGGAAATCGACACCGCCGCCATCGTCACCACCGATGCCAACGGCACGCTCTCTGCCGTGCACGACCGCATGCCGGTGATCCTCTCGGAGGACGATATAGCCGCATGGCTCGATGTCCGCGACGAGCGCGCCGACGTGATGCGCCTCGTGCGACCCTGTCCCGACGAATGGCTCGACCTCGTGCCGGTCTCGAGCCGCGTGAACAAGGTCGAGAACGATGATCCTGGGCTGATGGAGCCGCTGAGCGAACCGGAACCCGCGCCGGTGAAGGAGAGGAAGCCCAAGGCGAAGAAGCCGCTCTCCAGCGACGAGGATGAGCAGGGGAGCTTGTTTTAGGAGAGGCGCTCTGCTGTCATCCCTGGCGAGCCGAAGGCGAGTGAAGGGGATCCACCTACACGCTCAGCGCTATGGATTCCCTTCCCCTCCGCTGCGCTACATCCGGGAATGACACCCACGATGTCATGGCCGGGCTTGTCCCGGCCATCCCGATTGGAAAGGCGCGGCGCCATCTGTGTTGCTTCGCTGTCATTCCGGGGCGGCTCTTCAGAGCCGAACCCGGAACCCATACTCGCTACCAGTGAAGAAGATGGAGCGGCGTCGCCGCCGCGAGAACTCCCCTTCCATCGTGTTTATGGGTTCCGGGTTCCGCTGCGCGGCCCCGGAATGACGGTGTTGCGCCTCGATCAATCGAGATCACCGGCACAAGGCCGGTGATGACATAGGCGGACGACCGATCGGATCACCGCCGCTTCTTCACCACGTCCCGCCGCAGAATCCCCACCACCTCCAGATGCGGCGAGTGCTTGAACTGGTCGACCGGAACGACGCGTTCCAGCCGGTAGCCGCTGCTCATCAGGATCGCGGCGTCGCGCGCGAAGGTGGCGGCGTCGCAGGAGACGCTGACGACGAGCGGGACTTTCGACACGGCCAGCTGCTTCGCCTGCGCCTCCGCGCCCGCGCGCGGCGGATCGAGCACGACGGCGTCGAAGGCGTTGAGCTCAGGCGTCAGCAGGGGACGGCGGAAGAGGTCGCGCGCTTCCGTCGTGATGCGGCGCAGGCCGGACGTGGCGCGGGCGGCCTTGTCGAGCGCCACCATCGCGCCCTTGTCGAATTCCACCGCGTGCACCTCGGCCTTCTCCGCGAGCCGCAGGGCGAAGGGACCCGCGCCGGCAAAGAGATCGGCCACGCGCTTGGCGCGGGCGCACGCCTCGGTGACCAGGCCGGCCAGAATCTCCTCTCCGCGTTGCGTCGCCTGCAGGAAGGAGCCCGCGGGTGGAACGACGGCGGCACGACCCATCACGATGGCGGGAGGACGCCGCTCGACGATCAGATCGCCGTGAATCGACAGGCGAGAGAGGTCGAGGCTGGCCGCGAGATCGATGAGGCGAAGACGATCAGGATCCTTCAGGGGGCCGTAGCCGCGCACGTCCACGTCGAAGCCGGTCTGCGTCGCGGTGATCTGGACGTCGAGGGGTTTGCGCGGGCCTTTCAGGTGCTCGCCGATGGCGCGCGCGATGGAGGGCGCCTTCTCCCGCAGCGCGGGTTCCGTGACGGGGCAGAAGGCGATCTCGATAATCTGGTGGCTGCGCGGTGCCATGAAGCCCACATGCATGGCGCGGTCGGGAAAGCGCACATGCAGCGTCACGCGGCGGCGTCCGTCGCCATGGGCGTCGATGAGTGGCTCGACCGGTGCCTCGATCCGCGCTTGGCGCAGGGTATGGACGAGCGTTTCCTGCTTCCACGCCTGATAGAAGCCGTGCTTCATGTGCTGCGTGGCGCAGCCGCCGCATTCGTCGAAATAGGGGCAGAACGGCACCTCGCGCTCGGGCGATGGAACATCGATACTGACGAGGCGCGCATGCGATCCGTCGCGCTCGATGGTGACCGTCTCGCCCGGCAGCACCTTCGGCACGAAGACGGGACCGGCCGGCGTGTCGGCGATGCCGTCGGCTTTCGCGCCGAGGCGCCTGATGATGACCTGTTCAGCCACGGCGGGCTCCCAACAAAAATTCACGGTTGCCGTCTCCGCCCTCGATGGGAGACGGAATGAGCCCGATAACCTCAAAGCCGAGGGAAGTCACGAAGGATGACAGGTCCTCGCACACGGTGCGATGCACTGCCTCGTCGCGCACGATGCCCTTCTTCACGTGATCGCGTCCGGCCTCGAATTGCGGCTTCACGAGAACGGCGAGTTCCGCCCGGGGCTTCAGGAATGCGATGGCCGGAGGCAGGACGAGCTTCAAGGAGATGAAGCTCACGTCGGACACGAGGAGATCGGCTGCGTGCGGGACGAGATCGGCATTCAACGAACGGGCGTCCGTGCCTTCGAGATTGGTCACCCGCGCATTGCCCACGATGGTAGGGTGGAGCTGAGCGTGTCCCACATCCACCGCGTAGACATGGGTCGCTCCGCGCTTCAGCAGCACTTCCGTGAAGCCGCCTGTGGAGGCACCGATGTCGAGGCAGATCTTGTCCCTCGGGTCGATGTGGAACGCATCGAGCGCCGCCGCCAGCTTCACGCCGCCGCGGGACACGTAAGGATGCGGCTGCTCGGCCGTAATGACGGCCTCCTCCGGCACCCCATCGGACGCCTTGCGGATGACCAGCCCATTCACGGTCACGAGGCCGGCCGCAATGGCCTCCTGCGCCCGGGCGCGGCTTGCGAAGAAGCCGCGTTCGACGAGAACCACATCGGCGCGCTTGCGGGTCATGGGAGCCTCGAACTCATCTGGATCTCAATCCCTTCAGGTGCCGGAACCAAGTTCCGCCCTACAACATCTCTCGTCCACAATCCCAACAGGCCAACGGAGGTCCCATGCTGAGCCGTCGACATCTCCTGACCGGTGCAACCCTGCTGGCCGCCAGCGCTGCCATTCCGCGTGCCTGGGCGCAAGCCCCGACGGGGCCCTTCAAGCTCGATCCGTTGCCCTATGCGCCCTCCAAGAACGAGCCGCATATCGATGCCCTGACCATGGAAATCCACCATGACAAGCACCATGCGGCCTATGTCAACAACCTCAACGCGGCGCTCGCCCAGAATGCCGAGGCCGCCAGGATGCCGCTCCAGGACATGCTGGCGAACCTGGGCAAGCTGCCTGAGTCGATCCGTACGGCCGTGCGCAACAACGGCGGGGGACACGCCAACCACACCATGTTCTGGCAGATCATGGGCGGGCCGGGCGGCGAGCCCTCAGGCGAGCTGAAGGCCGCCGTCGACAGGGATCTCGGCGGGTTCCGGAAATTCCAGGAGGATTTCAATGCCGCCGGGACGCGGCAGTTCGGGTCCGGCTGGGTCTTCGTGACCGTGTCCCGTGACGGCAAGCTCGCCCTGACGACGCGGCCCAACCAGGATACCCCCCTGATGGACGAGCAGCGGGTCCTCATGGGCAACGACGTGTGGGAGCACGCCTATTACCTGAAATACCAGAACCGTCGGCCCGACTACCTCAAAGCGTGGTGGAACGTGCTCGACTGGAACCGGATCGGGGAACGTTATGCCGCCGCAAAGGCCGGAACGCTGACGGTTTAGCGTTCGCCGGTACCCTCCACGTCGTCACCGGCCTTGTGCCGGTGATCCCGATTGCGCAAAGCGCAGCGCTCTACAGAAGCGGGATGGCCGGGACAAGCCCGGCCATGACGACGTTGAGGCTCAAGCCCGGACCTTCCGGGGCTCTTCCCGTCCCAGGGCCTCGAACACCTTGGTGACGATGCCGGCGGCGTCGAGGCCGGCCTTGGCGTACATGCGCTCGGGCTTGTCCTGGTCCTGGTAGATGTCGGGCAGGACCATGGAGCGGACCTTCAGGCTGCCCTGGTCGAGCGCGCCCTTGTCGGCGAGGAGCTGCAGTACATAGGAGCCGAAGCCCCCGATGGAGCCTTCCTCGACGGTCACGAGAACCTCGTGGTCGCGGGCGAGCGCTAAGATCAGCTCTTCGTCCAGAGGCTTGGCGAAGCGGGCATCCGCCACCGTAGTCGACAGGCCGCGCGCCTCCAGCTCCTCGGCCGCCTTCAGGGCCTCGGCGAGGCGGGTGCCGAGCGACAGGATCGCGATGCGGCTGCCCTCCTTGACGACCCGGCCCTTGCCGATGGCGAGCGGAATGCCCTTCTCGGGCATGTCGACGCCGACGCCTTCGCCGCGCGGATAGCGGAAGGCGATGGGGCCTGAATCGTAGGCGGCGGCGGTCGCCACCATGTGGACCAGCTCGGCCTCGTCGGCGGCTGCCATCACGACCATGTTGGGCAGGCAGCCGAGATAGGCGATGTCGAAGGAGCCCGCATGGGTCGCCCCGTCGGCGCCCACGAGGCCGGCCCGGTCGAGGGCGAAGCGTACGGGCAGGTTCTGGATCGCCACGTCGTGCACCACCTGGTCGTAGGCACGCTGCATGAAGGTGGAATAGATGGCGCAGAACGGTTTGTAGCCTTCCGTGGCCATGCCGGCGGCAAAGGTCACCGCGTGCTGCTCGGCGATACCCACGTCGAAGGTGCGGGCGGGAAATTCCTTGCCGAACAGGTCGATGCCCGTTCCCGACGGCATGGCGGCCGTGACGGCCACGATCTTGTCGTCGGCTTGCGCCTCCTTGATCAGGCTCTCGCCGAACACCTTGGTGTAGGAGGGGGCGTTGGCCTTGGCTTTCGTCTGTGCGCCCGTCACCACGTCGAAGGTGACGACGCCGTGATACTTGTCGGCTGCTGCCTCGGCGGGCGCGTAGCCCTTGCCCTTCTTGGTCACCACATGGACGAGGATCGGGCCGGTCTCGGTGTCGCGGACGTTCTTCAGGATCGGCAGCAGGTGGTCGAGATTGTGCCCGTCGATGGGCCCCACATAGTAGAAGCCGAGCTCCTCGAACATGGTGCCGCCGGTCCAGAAGCCGCGGGCGAATTCCTCGGCCTTGGCGGCCTTGTCGTAGATGAATTTCGGCAGCTTCTTGGCCAGCTGCTTCGCGGTCTCGCGGATACCCCGGTAGGTGCCGCCGGACACGAGGCGGGCGAGATAGGACGACATGGCACCGGTCGGCGGCGCGATGGACATGTCGTTGTCGTTGAGGATGACGATGAGGCGCGAATGCATGGCGCCGGCATTGTTCATGGCCTCGTAGGCCATGCCGGCCGACATGGCCCCGTCGCCGATCACGGCGATCACGTTATTTGTCTTAGCCTGCAGATCCCGCGCCACGGCCATGCCGAGGCCGGCCGAGATCGACGTGGAGGAATGGGCCGCCCCGAAGGGGTCGTACTCGCTCTCGGACCGCTTGGTGAAGCCCGACAGGCCGTCCGCCTGGCGAAGGGTCCGGATCCGGTCGCGGCGCCCGGTGAGGATCTTGTGGGGATAGGCCTGATGGCCCACGTCCCAGATCAGCCGGTCGCGGGGCGTGTCGAACACGTAATGCAGCGCCACCGTCAGCTCGACGACGCCCAGGCCCGCGCCCAGGTGCCCGCCGGTGACAGACACGGCGCTGATCGTCTCCGTCCGCAGCTCGTCCGCCACCTGCCGGAGCTGGTTTTCGGGCAATTGACGCAGATCGTCCGGGGTCTTGATGGAGTCGAGGAGAGGTGTGGACAACGTTTTACTCGCCAAGCTTTAAGCCGGAGGCCATCTCCAGGAGATAAGGTCGGGAAGGGCCCTGGTCAAACGCGACACGAGGCCCCTAGAGCCTCGGACCCAAAAGTGGACACCACTTTTGGGATTGATCCGACGCTCCATCTCTTGGCTGGCGCATCGGATGGAGCGGAAAACCGGATCCACTTTTCACTGACGTGGCCCTGTGGGTCGCTGACGCGGCCCTCTGGGTCCGTCCGATGCGCTAGCCAAGCCTGACTATTCCGCCACGTCCAGCGGAGCCGTCCCGGAGGCGGCTCCGTCGGGCCCGATGGTGATCTTTTCGATGCGGGCCTCGGCCTTCTTCAGGAGCTGCTCGCAATGCTTCTTCAGGGCCTCGCCGCGCTCGTAGATCGCGATCGAATCCTCCAGGGGCACGTCGCCGCGCTCGAGGCGGCGAACGATGTCCTCAAGCTCGGCCAGGGCCTTCTCGAAGGGGAGGGTCTTGATGGAGGCGGTGTCGGTCATAGGGCTATCCGTGTCTGTCCTTGCACGATCTCACGATGGAATTGCGGCATCGCTTGGTCGGCGCGCGAGGAGTCTCTGATAGACGAGACCGATGCCGATGAGAACAAGCCCGAGCCCGATAAATGACAGGGCGCGCATCACGCCCTCCAGATTGGCGAGGTCGACGATGAAGACTTTCAGCACCGCCAGCACGAGATAGACCGCCGAAGCCAAGCGCGCGAAGCGGTTGTCGCGCAGGAGCCCGACACCGAGCAGGGCCATGCCGATGAGGAGGAGGGCGACCGAGTAGCTCCATTGCTCGCCCTGGGTGAAGCCTCGCCAGATGCCCAGGTGCCGGCCCTGGAAAACGAGGCGGATTTCCAGAGCCACATAGGCCCATTGCAGGACGAGAGCCAGGATCGCGGAGGCCAGAGAATAGACGCGCGGACGAACATTCCGCTCGGTCAAGGCCAAGGTTCCGGCCAGGATGGAAGGCAGGAGATAGGCGATCAGCAGGCTGTTGAAGACGATCCCTCCCGTGATCAGATCATTGGTGATGAGCGGGTTCGCGATGATGAGCAGCCCGATTGCGGCGAGGCCGAACGATGCGACTTTGAAGATCAGGGAACCCCAACGGTAGACCGGATCGGCCCGCCTCACGTCGAGGCGCGTCAGCAGAATCGCGAAAGCGAGGCTTTCTGTCGCAAGCAAGCCCGCCTCCAAGAGGCTGAAATCGGCAGCCATCGGATCGCCCGCATGGAGTGCGTGGCGGATCTCGAAAAACACCAGGAAGGTCGCGAAGACGAATCCCAGGCTCTCGGTGAACTGGACGATGCGGTCACGCCCGGTGCGTTCCAGGAGGCGGCTCGCCAGCAGGAACGAGACGGCGGGAACCCCATAGCCCCACAGAAGCCAGTTCACCAGGACCGGACCGGGATCGCCGCCCACGATGGTCGGGTTCCAGATCAATCTCCCGAGGATGATCAGCCCGATGGCCCCGACGGCATAACGCAGGGCCGGAATGGCGGTTCTTTCCGAGACCCAGGCCGTACCGAAGGCCGTCAGGGCGAAGGCGACGGTGAGCATGCCCTTGTCCAGGGCGAAGGTGAGGCCAAGGGCGAGCGCGCCCAGGGCCGCGGAGGCGGTCGCACCGAGGCCGAGACGGATGGCGTCGTTCCCGCTCCGGCGCATCAGCCATCGGGAGCCCAGCACGAAGGCGAGGCCGAGCGCCCCGGCCACGAGAGCAAAGGACAGGCTGGCTTCGAAATTCGCCACCCGCCAATAGGCTGCGACAAGCGCGAGCAGCGGCCCGACGCTTGCAGCGCCGGCATACCAGGCGGCAACGGCCAGGCGCAGGCCCCGCGACATCGCGAGCCGCAGGAGGGACGCTCCGGCGATCGCCGCCGGCAGAAGCGCGGCTAGGACCAGATAGGTGCTCAGGGCATGAGGTCGGACGGCGAAGACGTCGCCGGATTGGTAGAACAGGTTTTCCGGCGCATCCCCGATGTCGCTGGACAAAGGCCAGACCAGAAGGGCGCCCGCCGCCAGCAGGGCCGCGCTCGCGGTCGCCGAGGCGACGGAAGCGGAACGATACCCTGCCGCCAGCAGCACGAGAGCCAAGGTCGCGATGAAGACCGGGCGTCCATCCCCCGTGGCGACGGAACTCGTCACGATGACCCCGGCCAGGGCGAAGGTGGCGATGACGGCGCTCGCGGCCCTGTCAGTCCGTGCCTCCTCGTCGGTGACATGGCGGTAGGGATCGACAGCGAGGAAGAAGGCGGCGAACCCGGCCTGGAGCACGAGATGCACCATGGCCGGCAGCGCATCGGTCTCGTCGACGAGGAAGATCGGCAGGGTCCAGGCCACAGCTCCGACGGCGGCAGCGAGCGCCAGCCAACGCCAGAGACGCAGACGCGCCACGCCGTAGGCCGGCAACACCACGAAGGCGAGGTAGATCACGAGGGCCCAGGGCTGCGGATCGTCAGAGGAGACGAGAAGCGGGCTTCCCATCGCGCCGACAAGGCCGACGGCCGCCAGCACCGGTCCGTGGAGCGTCGCGGCCATCATGGTCAGGACTGCGATGACGCCCAGCAGCACGAAGGTCGTGGCGGGGCCGATGAGGTCATAGAGAGCATAGGCCGCATAGGCTGAAGCGAAGGCCGTGCAGGTCCCCGCCGCCGTGAGAACGCTTGGGACGTTCGCGCTGGGAATGCCGGGCAGGCCGAAGCTGCGCTCGCGGCGGCGCATCCACTCGCCCGCTCCGATGAGCGCGAGAGCGAAGAGCCCCCCGAGGGCGATGCGGGTCATGGGGCTGAGCAGGTTCTGCTCGATGGAATAACGAACGAGGAAGATGCCGCCGAGCGCCAGCGCCACGCCGCCGACCCACACGGCCCAGCGCGAGCCGAGCTTTTCCTCGAAGCCCGGGCCCGACGATGCGGGCCGGGGCGCAGGCGCCGGAACCGGCGGGACGGAGGTCGGCTTCGGCGCTTCGGGTTCCGGCCGGGGAGGAGCCGCTTCCACCGGTTGGACAGGCGCAGGAGCAGGCTCTGCCGCGAGATCCTCAGGGCGCCGGGCGGTGCGCAGCTCTGCCTCGAGACGGTCGATGCGCCCCTGGAGATTCTGAAGGTTCCGCCGCGCTTTCACGGCCAGAACCAGGCCGATGAGGGCGATGATAGGTGCACCAACTCCGATCAGGATCGCCACTAGGATGGCAAGACCGAGCAACATGTCGTCCACGAAGAAGCCCCCGAATACGGATCGGAGCCGCTTTCCCGGTTGGAATCAGGCTAGCCCCTGTTAAGCTGTAACATGAAGGGTGTGCCCTCCATAGCCTCCGCTCCCCGCCCGATGGCACGGACCGCATCGACCATCCGGCCCCGGCGGTCGAGGAGATCGTCGGCCAGCGCGATGAACCGGGCATTCGGCGTTGCGCTGGGCGAGGCCTCCCGAAGGGCCAGCGCAATCTCATCCTCCCGACGCTCCGGCGCGAGGGCGCAGGCGGCGATATAGGCGGCGGCCGTGGAGCGGCTGATTCCGGCCCAGCAATGGAACAGGAGAGGGCTTTCCCGGCCCCAGGCTCGCACGAAGGCGAGAAGCTGCTCGATATGCTCCGGCGCCGGCAGGACATATCCCTCCAGGGGCTCGACGATATCGCTGACGCCGATGAAGAGATGACGCTCGGCTGCAATGCCGGCCGGACGCTCCACCGTGGCGCTGGCCCCCATAAGGCTTACCACATGGCTGGCGCGTGTCGCCGATACGGTGTCATGCAGGCGGGAGAGGGGGCAGACGTGCAGGGTCGGCATGGGCGGTCTCGGCGTGGAGGAGCGGCTGAGGTGGGAGTGGTATGGCATGACGCAACCGTCCCGTCATGGCCGGGTTCATGCCGGCCATCCCGATTTGGAAAAGTGCCTCGCTGTCATCCCCTGTCATTCCGGGGCCGCGCAGCGGAGCCTGGAACCCATAGCCGCTAACGGAGCAGATGGAGGCACAGCGCGGCTCGCCCTTCTTGAGGTGTCGTGGTTATGGGTTCCGGGTTCGCCTGCGGCGCCTCGGAATGACAGCGGCGCGCCCGTGGCAAGCCACCCCTCACCGGGCCAGCGCCGCCGCCACCTTCTCGCGATAGCGATCCTCGGCGTCCGCCACGGGCCAGGGCTCCAGAAGGGCGAGCACGGCGCGGGGCAGGGGCTCGGGGCGTCCGAAGAACTTGATCCCTTCTTCGCGGCCGAAGCCGGCGAGATGGGTCGCCTCTAGGAAGGCTGCCTGCCGGTCGGCTTGCTTGATGAATCGCTTGAGCGCGGCAGCCGGCTGGGCGGGCAGGCCGAAATGCAGATGGATGGCTCCGAGCAGGCCCGCCTCGATGGTCTTGTAGGCGTCGCCGATCACAGCCTTGAAGGGCGAGATGATGTCGCCGATCACGTATTCCGGCGCATCGTGCAGCAGCACCGCGAGGCGCCATTCCCGCGGCATGTCCGGGTTGATATGGCTCGCGATGGCCTCCACGAGCAGAGAGTGCTGCGCGACGGAAAAGATGTGCGGGCCGATGGTCTGCCCGTTCCAGCGCGCGACGCGCGCAAGGCCGTGAGCGATGTCGTCGAGTTCGACGTCGAGCGGCGAGGGATCGAGCAGGTTGAGGCGGCGGCCGGAGAGCATCCGCTGCCAGACGCGGGGTTCCTTCGCCATTTACAGATTCTCGGCGAGTTCAGCGCATTCCGCGTGGCGATAGCAGCCGGTGAGATGGTCGTTCACCATGCCGACCGCCTGCATGAAAGCGTAGACGATGGTGGGGCCGACGAAGTTGAAGCCCTCCTTCTTCAGCGCCTTCGAGATCCTGCGCGAGATCTCCGTTTCGGTCGGAATGTCCTTGCGGGTCTTCGCGTTGGTCTGGACCGGCCGTCCATCGACGAAATCCCATAGGAAGCGCGAGAAGCCGCCGCGCTCCTGGATGACGAGCCAGGCGCGGGCGCCGGCGATCGTCGCCTCGATCTTGGCGCGGTTGCGCACGATTCCGGTGTCGAGCATCAGTGCCTCCACCTGCGCCTGATCGAAACGGGCGATCACGGCAGGCTCGAACCCGGCGAAGGCCCGGCGGAAATTCTCGCGCTTGCGCAGGATCGTGATCCAGGACAGGCCCGCCTGAAAGCCGTCGAGAATGAGCTTCTCGAACAGGGCGCGGTCGTCGAATTCCGGCACGCCCCATTCCGTGTCGTGATACGAGACATAGAAGGGATCGGTGCCCGGCCACCAGCAGCGGGTCTTGTTGTCGGGATGCAGGATCAGTCCATCGGTCATGGACCGTGTGTAGCGGGGCCGCAGGAAAACGGGAAGAGATTCGCCGTGGGTGCCGGGCCGGGAATTCACGTCCTCAACGTCATCACCGGCCTTGTGCCGGGGATCTCGCTTCCGTAAAGAGCCGCGCCCTACTCATCGGGATGGCCGGCACAAGGCCGGCCATGACGTAGGAGGTGCAGGTATTCCACTCACCCGGACGAAAGCGGTTTGCGATAGTACACGACCCGCTCCGTCTCCTCGAAGCCCAGGGCCCTGTGCATGCTCTGCGAGGCGGTGTTCTCGAGGAGGACGTCGGAGGCGAATTCGCGGCACCCGAGGCGCCTCGCCCAAGCCTCGACGGCCCGGCACAGCATCCGGGCGAGGCCCCGGTTGCGGTGCTCCGGCGCGACGTAGATCCCTTCCAGGAATGCCACGGGAGACGTGGCGCAGCCGTTCACGTAGTCGTGGCGCAGGGCGGCCTCGGCGAAACCGGCGGCCGTACCGTCGGGCAGGCGTACGAGGAAGGCCGCGGCCTTCTTCTGCTCCCAGAGCATGGCCTGCGCTTCCGAGCGATGTTCCTGCACCGGGCCGTCCGGCCAGAGGGCATGGCGCAGGACGGCCCATTCCTCCAGCGACTGGAGGGTGCAGGGCTCGATCCTCGGACCGTTCCCGTCATTCACGGCGCCGGGCTCCCTGCCCATCGATGAGGTCCGCCATCCGGTGCGATTCGTCGTCGGAAAGTCGCAGCCCCGCCGAAACGCCGAGCCGGTCGGCCTCGGCGCGGTTCTGACTCACCTTCCACTTGCCCTCGATCCGGGTGATCTCGACCTCGATGCCGACGATGCCCTTGAGCTGCGCGGCCACGAAGGGCGCCGGCGCATCGCTCACCGCCCAGGGTTCCGGCCGCGAGGCCTCCTGCATGTCCGTCATGGCGCCGATCTGCTGCCGCAGCCAGTCGGGGTCATCCCGGATCGTCAGGTGGCCGCGCGCCTGGACGATGGCGTAGTTCCAGGTCGGCACGACCTTGCCGTGCTCGCGCTTCGCCGCGTACCAGGACGGGGTGATGTAGGCCTCGGGCCCCTGGAAGACCACGAGGGCCTCCTGATCGGGCTCGAAGTTTCGCCATTGGGGATTGGCGCGGGAGAGATGGGCCTTGAGCGTTCCGAGGGGGGAGGCGGAGGCATCCAGCACGAAGGGGATCGGGTTGGCCTCGAGCCCCGCACTGCCGAACGTTACCAGAAGCCCGAGCGGATGGGCCTTGATGAGGGCATGCTGAACCGCGAGGTCGTCCTCGCGAAAATGGGGCGGCTGGTACATGGCATTCCCGGGTTGATGGGAAATGCTAGCTGCTCACGATGTTCCGGACCAATCAAAAATCCCGATGCTCCGCATCACATGCGGCGATGATCCTCACCCCCCGGTCCGGAGCACCCGCAGCTTCTCGGCCAGTTCCGTCCAGCGGTAGGGCTTGCTGATGAAGGAAACGCCGGCGCCCAGGCCTTCCGAGGGAAGGGCCGACATGGGATAGCCCGAAGCGAGCAGGATCCTGAGGCCGGGCCGCATCTCGCGGGCCTTCCGCGACAGCTCGACCCCGTTCATGCCGTTGGGCATGATCACGTCGCTGAACAGCACGTCGATGGATGGATTGACTTCGAGAATCCCGAGCGCGTCGTTGGCGTCGCTCGCCGTCACCACGTCATAGCCGAGGCTGTCGAAGATGTCGCTCGCCACCTCGCGCACCGCCGGCTCGTCCTCGACGATCAGCACGGTTCCCGCGCTGTCCCGGCTGGGACGCTCTGCATCGTCCTCGTTTTCCTCGGGTGTGTCCTCTCCGCTGTCCTGAGCCGGCAGGAGCATGGTCACCCTGGTGCCCTGGCCCGGCGTGCTGTCAACCTTGATGTGTCCGCCCGACTGGGTCACGAAACCATAGACCTGGCTCAGGCCCAGTCCCGTCCCCTTGCCGATCTCCTTGGTGGTGAAGAAGGGCTCGAAGACGCGGGAGACGACATCCGGCGACATGCCCGTGCCCGTGTCCTGCACGGCAATCGACACGTACTGGCCGGGCGGCATGGAGATCGAAGCGGCGTCTTTCTCGCCGAGCATGACATTGCCCGTCATGATCTTGAGGGAGCCGCCGTCCGGCATGGCGTCGCGGGCATTGACGACGAGGTTGAGCAGGGCCGATTCGAATTGCGGCGCATCGACGGAAATCCACCTCACCCGCGGAGCGAGCGACAGCTGCAGCCGGATGAGTTCGCCGCAGGCCCGGCGCAGGACGGCCTCGAAACCTTCGATGAGCGTGTTCGGATTGTGCGCGTTGGGCTGCAGGGGCTGACGGCGCGAGAATGCGAGGAGCTGCTGCGTCAGCTTCGCGCCGCGTTCGGCGGCGCGTTGCGCGCTTTCGATCAGCTTGATGTCGCGGGGATCGTGCGCGTTGCGGGTCAGGAGATCCAGGTTGTTGACGATGATCGTCAGGAGATTGTTGAAGTCGTGCGCGACCCCGCCCGTGAGCTGCCCGACCGCCTCCATTTTCTGAGCCTGGAAAAGCGCGGCCTGCGCTTCCTCGAGGGCTTCCTGCGCCTTCCGGCGCTCGGTGATGTCGCGCGTGATCTTGGCGAAGCCGATGAGTTCGCCAAGATCGTTGCGGATCGGGTCGATGATGACGTTGGCCCAGAACCGCGTGCCGTCCTTGCGGACGCGCCAGCCCTCCGCCTCGAACTTGCCTTCGCGTGCGGCCGTCTCGAGGGCCCGCGCAGGCAATCCGTTGGCACGATCGTGCTCGGTATAGAACTGCGAGAAGTGACGTCCGACGATCTCGCTCTCCGTATAGCCCTTGATGCGCTGGGCGCCGGCATTCCAGTTCGTCACGAGGCCCTGCGGGTCGAGCATGAAGATGGAATAATCCGTCACGCCCTGAACCAGCAGGCGAAAGCGCTCCTCGCTTTCCCTGAGGGCTTCCTCGGTCCTCTTCTTCTCGGTGAGGTCGCGGGTGATCTTGGCGAAGCCGAGCAGGTTGCCCTGGGGATCGCGGATCGGATCGATCACCACATGTGCCCAGAACCGCGTGCCGTCCTTGCGAACGCGCCAGCCCTCCGCCTCGAACTTGCCTTCGCGTGCAGCCGTCTCGAGGGCGCGCTTCGGCAGGTTCGTCGCAAGATCCTCTTCGGTGTAGAAACGGGAAAAATGCTGGCCGATGATCTCGTGTTCGGCATAGCCCTTGAAGCGTTGGGCACCCGGGTTCCAGCTGGCCACGATTCCGGTCGGGTCGAGCATGTAGATGGCGTAGTCGGTGACCGCATCGACGAGGAGCCGGAAACGTCTCTCCTGCGACGGTGTCGTTTCGCCTGATACTGCATCCATCCAGAATTTCCCCAGCAGGACCGTCCGTGCGTTGTTCCAGCACGTGGTTCAGCCCAATAGTCTATAACAAAGGTAAAGCCGTCCGGTTCCGCAAGCTTGACGGGAACCTACGAGGACAGCCCTGCTTCTCCCGGGAAGGGGAAGCGTATCCAGGCGGGCTTTTCGAGCCTCACGGGAATGCCCCCGGCCCGGATCGTCTCGCCGGCCTGCATGGCGTCCGCCGCCCGGTCCAGGCGGACCATCACGAGGCCGCGGCCTTCGGCGCCCGTGCCGGTTTGGCCCAAGGCCTTCCCGCCGGCCGTGACCTCGACGCCCACATCCGCCGCGAAACCGCCCTCATAGACGGCTGGCACGATGCGCGTGCGGGCCGTGCCCCGGTGCTGCATCCGCGAGACGACCTCCTGGCCGACATAGCAGCCCTTGTCGAAATCGACTCCGTTGAGCTGGTCCATCAGGGCCTCGTGTGGGAATGCATCCCCGAACAGGAAATCGCGGCCGCCCTCCGGCACACCCAGCGCGATGCGATGAGCGAGGTAGGTTTCGGCCGGATCCCTGCCGAACTCCTCCGCGTCCTGGGCCGCCACGATGGCCCGCCAGCCGAGGTCGGGCAGGCGAGGGTCCTCCACCACGAAGCCGGCCTCGTCCTCCGGTCGCGGGGCGTCCCAGCCGGCCACGACGGCCAGGGATTCGGACAGGTCCTCGATCGCCACCTTCGCTCGCAGCTTGTAGAAGCCGAGGCGCTTGGCGAGGTCCGGGGCGAAGACCTTGAGAACGTCGAGATAATAGGCCCCGCCGATTTCCTCGGGAGCCTGGAAGACGAGGAAGTCGAACAGGATCTTGCCCTGCGGCGTCAGGAGGGCGCCGAGGCGCGCGGCGTGCGGTGACACACGATCCAGGTCGCAGGTGATCAGGTTGTCGAGAAAACTCTTGGCGTCCTCGCCCGAAACCCTTACCACGCCCCGGTCGGCCAGATGGACTGACGGCATGTGTCCGCTCTCCTTGACTTTACAAGCGTGACATATGCCCGTTCCGCAGCGGCCTCAAGGGATGAGATTGCCATGCCCCAAACCTTCGACCTGATCCTCAAAGGCGGCGTCGTCGTGAACCACGATGGACGCGTCGAGCGCGACATCGGCGTGCGCGATGGGCGCATCGCCGCCATCGGCGACCTGTCCCGGGCCTCCGCCGCGCGGGAGATCGAGTGCCGGGGGCTGCATATCCTGCCGGGCGTCATCGACACCCAGGTGCATTTCCGCGAGCCGGGCCTCGACCACAAGGAAGACCTCGAATCGGGCTCCCGGTCCGCCGTCATGGGCGGCGTCACGGCCGTGTTCGAGATGCCCAACACCGATCCGCAGACCACGACGCCGGAGGCGCTCGCCGACAAGGTGCGGCGCGGCCACCACCGCATGCATTGCGACTTCGCCTTCTGGGTCGGGGGCACGCATGAGAATGCGGCCGACGTGCCGGAGCTGGAGCGCCTGCCGGGTGCTGCCGGCATCAAGGTGTTCATGGGCTCGTCCACCGGCTCGCTGCTGGTGGAGGACGACGAGGGCATCGCCAGCATCCTCCGCCGCACCCGCCGCCGCGCCGCCTTCCATTCGGAGGACGAGGCGATGCTGCGCGAGCGGAAGGGCCTGCGCGTCGAGGGCGATCCGCGCTCGCACCCCGTCTGGCGCTCGGCCGAGGTGGCGCTCGCCTGCACGCAGCGTCTCGTGCGCATCTCCCGCGAGACCGGCGCGCGCATCCACGTGCTGCACATCACCACGGCCGAGGAGATGGCGCTCCTGAAGAATCACAAGGACCTCGTGACCGTCGAGGTCACGCCGCATCATCTGACGCTGGCGGGGCCGGAAGATTACGAGCGCCTCGGCACCTATATCCAGATGAACCCGCCCGTGCGCGACGAATTGCATCGCGCCGCCCTCTGGCAGGGACTCGATGAAGGCATCGCCGACATTCTCGGCTCCGACCACGCGCCGCACACGCGCGAGGAGAAGGACAAGACCTATCCCAACACGCCGTCAGGCATGACCGGCGTGCAGACGCTCGTGCCCATCATGCTCGACCACGTGAATGCGAGCAGGCTCACGCTCGAGCGCTTCGTCGATCTCACGAGCGCCGGACCCAAGCGCCTCTTCGGCATCGCCAACAAGGGCCGCATCGCCGTCGGCTACGATGCCGATTTCACGGTGGTCGACCTGAAGCGAACGGAAACAATCACCAACGACTGGATCGCCTCCAAATGCGGCTGGACGCCCTATGACGGCAAGACGGTGACGGGCTGGCCCGTCGGCACGGTCGTGCGCGGCAACGTGGTGATGTGGGACGGCTCCCTGGAAGCGCCGTCGCAGGGCGAGGTGGTGCGGTTCGAGGAGACGTTGGGCGGCTGATATCTGAACCTCTTTCCGAATGGCCGGTTGAACCCGGCAATGACCGGAGCCCTCATCCTGAGGAGGTCACGTGAGTGACCGTCTTGAGGTCCCGGACGATGTCCGGGCACGAGGGCGCTTCCCACGCTCACTGGAGCCTCCTTCGAGACGCCTGCTGCGCAGGCTCCTCAGGATGAGGTCGAGTTGGGGATCCAGCGTCAATTGTTGTCAGGCGTACTCGCAGGGTTGCGACCCGAGCGATAGCTCTTCGACAACCCTGGAAGAGCGTCCAGATCCCCTCTGATCAGCGCTTCCTTCTTTGCTCTCGACCAACCCTTGACCTGTCGTTCGTACGCAATCGCATCGATGATGCTGGCAAAGTGCGCTGAGTAAACAAGGACGACGGGCCGTCGCTTCGCGGTGTAGCCGCCAAAGATGCCTTGGTTGTGCTGACTGATGCGCGTTTCGAGGTCTTGCGACCGGCTTGTCCCGACGTAGTAACTGCCATCGGCGCAACGAAGAATGTAGAACCAGCAACCATCCATTCCTGGGCTCCTCAAAGTCTGTCTCAGAAGGCAGCACACCCCTGAGCCCTCATCCTGAGGAGCGAAGCGTCTCGAAGGACGAGGGCGCTTCAAGAGAATACTGGACGATCCTTCGAGGCGCAGCTGCGCTGCTCCTCAGGATGAGGTCCGAGTTATAAGAGCCAGTCACTCAGGCTGAGGTGATCTCTTTCAATTGCCCTCAATGCTTCAGCGCACCCACCATGGAGAATGCGCCGCTGCGGATTTTGTCGACGAGCGTCGCGGCATATTCCGCAACGGCATCCTCGCCATAGGTGGCGACGAGTTCGGTGAAGGCGGCGAAGAGGGCGGCCTGCGCCATGCAGTCGCCGTCGAGCCCGTCGAGCTCGGCCTCGGCGAAAGCCTCGGTCACGTAGCTCAGGGCCGCCTGCTTGAGGGCGCTGAGTTCGGGCAGCTCGTCGAGAGGGACGTTGTTGTCGGTCATGATCCAGGCCCCTTTGAGGGGCGGCGCGCGAGTTCGGTTGAATCGTTTCTAGACGTCGCGCCGCCCTGCCGCCAGCATCACCTTGCAAGGAGGTTAACGCGAGAGGGGATTCCCCGAAAAATGTGGATAAGAGGCGTCGGTGCAACACCAACGCCGGCATGCCGGTCTCAATTGTGTCCCTTTAGGGATTGGCTCATCAAGCTCTAATCCTCATCCTGAGGAGCCGCTGCAAGCGGCGTCTCGAAGGAGGATCCAGTGCTCTCTGGAAGCGCCCCCGTCCTTCGAGACGCTACGCTCCTCAGGATGAGGGCTCGGGTCGGTGCCGGTTTATAAGCCAGACTTTCTGAAGTCTCCGAACAATTGATCTCTTTGTACATCACCCGCCGTAGCGGCCGGTGATGTTGCGGGCGAGATGTTCGCCTTCGCCCAAGAAGCGGACGGAAGCCTCCTGGGCCGATGGGGTGCAGACCCGATAGGTGAGGGCGTAGGCCTGGTAGCCCTTGTTGTAGGCCCCGGCGAGGCGCTCGCGCCGGCCCGGCGTCGTCCCTTCCGCGTCGAGCAGAACCTGCATGCGGCGGCCCCATTCCGGGCCGTCGGGCGCGCTGCAGAGCGGGCGCAGCATGGCGAGCGATCCCATGATCTCGGCGAGCCGCAGCAATTCCTTCTCGTAGGGCGCGGGCGGCGGCTCGGCCGCCGCGGCGGGTTCCGCCTGCTGCTGCGGCTGAGCGGCGGGCTTCTGCGTTTGCTGCGGCTGGGGACGCCGCTGCTGTTGCGGTGGCTGCTGCTGGCGATATTGCGGCTGGGATTGCGGCAAGGGCCGATATTGCTGCTGCGGGACGGGCTGCCCCGGCTGCGGCCGTGGAGGAATGCCGAACAGCCTTTCGAAGAAGCTTTGCGCCGACGTGGGCTGCGCTGTCGCCAGCAGCAGGGCCGGAAGGGCGAGCAGCAGGCCGGTGGTGCGCTTCATGGTGCTCTGTCCTGCCGGGCGAGCCTGAAGGCCCGCTCCAGAATCCCGGTAAGGCCTGCCGTCATCGGCAGGTCGGCGATGTCCCGTTCCGTGACCCAACGGATTTCCTTTGCTTCCGGACCTGTCTGGGGTTCGCCCGAAACCCAGCGGGCGGCGATGACGACGTGATGCTTTATATGGCCTTTCTCGTCTCTTTCAATGAATTCGACCGGGGCGATCAGACCAATAAGCTTGGCCTCAACCCCGACCTCCTCGCGAAGTTCCCGAAGAGCCGCTTCACCCAGGGTCTCGCCGGTCTCGACCATCCCGCCCGGCAGAGAAAACAATCCTTCGCTCGGCGGCTTGCCCCGCGCGGCGAGCAGGATGTGCCCGTCCCGGATCACCGCCACGGAGGCGGCGAGGATCGGGCGGGCGGGGTAGAAACGGTCGGAGGTCATGGGGAAGGGTTCCGGGACATTGGTTCATCCGCCGGCACGTAGCGGGCTCGCGGCCGGATCAGGGCGGCCTGGCTGCGCTGCTCGATGGCGTGGGCGAGCCATCCGGCCGTGCGGCCGATGGCGAAGATCGTAAATGCCGCTCCCACCGGCAGTCCATAGGCGCGCTCCACCATGACGAGAGCCACGTCGATGCCGGGGCTGCCGCCGGAAGCGTCGGTCAATGTTTTCAGGGTCGTGGCATCCGAAGCCAGCAGCGGCACATTCTGTAGGAGAGCCTCGGCCCTGGGGTCGCCGTCAGGATAGAGGCGGTGCCGAAAGCCGGGGCGGGGAGCCTTTGCAGGGTCGTTCAGGAAGGCCCTGACCCGCTCCGTCATGCCGCCATGATAAGGGCCGCTCAAGGCAACGAGGCCGGCGATGACCGCGTTGCGCAGGGACGTTCCTGTCGAGGCCGTGACGCGGACGGCGAAGGTCGACGAGCTCAGCTCGTGGTCGGCACAGAGCACGAGGGCGCGCCGGATGGCCTCGGCCGCCTGCGGAGAAGCCTTCCAGGTAAGGGCCAGATGCCGGTGAATGGGCTCGAGCCCCGGGGCGGCGCCACTGGCCGCGGCGGCCATCAGGCGCAGGATCGCGGCTACTTCCGCGCCTCGGGTCTCTTTGGGCGCAGGCTCCGAGAGAAGGCGGACCGCCTGCGCGACGAAATCATGGAGGCCGAAGGCCGGGCCGGGCAGTGGGAGAGGAATTCGGGACGGTTCGAGAAACGTGTCCTCACCCAACACGCCGATCAGCAGTTTCGCGGCGTCCTCGATAGTGGCGGTCCGGGCAAGGGCGATGGCATCCTGCCCGCGATAGAAGAGGCGCCCGTCCTTGATCTGGGCGATGCCCGTCTCCAGCACCGGCAAGCCCCAGTCGAGGGCGGTCGCCGCCGCAACGGCGGGGCGACGGAAGCGCACCTTGCGCTCCACGAGCGTCTCCACGTCCTCGACGGCATAGAGCCGCTGACGGGGATCGTGCGGCGACGAGAACGAGCGGATCAGGCCTCGGCTCACATAGGCATAGAGACTCGCGCGGCTGATGCCGAGCCGGGACGAGGCCTCGTCGGCCGATGCGAGATCGAGGGATAACGTATCCATATGTTGATATGTTGATTCAAGATTGACCATTGCGCAAGGCCGGCGTGAAGCTTCACGCAACAGAGGAGAAAGCTCATGAGCATCGGACTTGACGACGTCGTGGCGGCCGAAACCGCCCTCAGCCATGTGGACGGCGAGGCAGGACGTCTGATCATCTGTGGGCACGATCTGGAAGAGCTTGCCGGCCATGCGTCCTTCGAGGACGTGGTGGCCATGCTGTGGAGCGGCCTCGTTGCGGATGTTGCCGATCCCGGCGCGCTTCTCGGCCAGGCCCGGGTCAGGGCATTCAGGCATCTTGCACCGCTCGCAGGGCATCTCAGCGGCCTCACCCCGGTCGAGGGGATGCGGCTGCTGCTGTCGAGCCTGCCCGATGCGGAGGAGGACCATCCTTCCCTCGCGGTCGGGGCCGCCGGGGTGGCGGCCGCCATGGCGGTGCGCGGCGCGCAGGGTCTCTCGCCGGTGGCGCCCGATGCCGGCGCGGGTCACGCGGCCGATATCCTGCGCATGATGCGCGACGCGCCCGTGGCGGCGGACGAGGCGCAGGGGCTCGATACCTATCTCGTGACGGTGATCGACCATGGGCTCAATGCCTCGACCTTCACGGCGCGCGTGGTCGCTTCGACCCAGGCCGGCATCCTGTCCGCCGTGGTGGCCGGACTCTGCGCCCTGAAGGGTCCGCTCCATGGCGGAGCGCCCGGACCCGTGCTCGACATGCTGGACGCGATCGGCTCCATCGAGAACGCGGACGCTTGGCTCGACGACGCCATGGCCCGGGGCAAGCGCCTCATGGGCTTCGGCCATCGCATCTACCGGGTGCGCGATCCGAGAGCGGATGTCCTCATGGCCGCCGTCGGGCGGCTGAAGGGACGCGGCAACCGCATCGCCTTCGCCGAAGCCGTGGAGATCACGGCCCTGAAGGTGCTGGAGCGCCGCAAGCCCGGACGCCGGCTCGACACCAATGTGGAGTTCTATACGGCCGTCCTGCTCGACGCCCTGGGTGTCCCGCGCGAGGGCTTCACGCCCCTCTTCGCCGCCGGCCGTACGGCGGGCTGGGTGGCCCATGCCATCGAGCAGACCCGCACCGGCCGCATCATCCGGCCCCAATCGCGCTATGTCGGAGCCTGGCCCGCCGAGGCGGCGTGACGACTTCCTACCGGTCGGGCTCCTCCGGCCTCCGTGCGAGGCACGGGTCGAGGACGATGAAATCCGGGTTCGGGCGGCTATAGCCGCCCGCGACGGTCACGATCTCACCGACCTTCATGTCGTTGGTCTGGTAGGTGACGCAGAGGACCTTCGGGTCGGACCCGGTACCGCACAGGCCGAGATAGGCCAGCGTGCCGTCGAAATGGACGAGGGCGAGGGGTCCCGTCACGCTGAAATCGACCCGGGTCTCACCGGTTTCACGATCCTTGGTCAGCTCCCGCACCTCATGGCATTGCGCCCTATAGGAGGGCTGCATGTCCGGGTCGGCGAAGGGATTCTTCTCAGGAGCCTCTTGGCTGCGCACGGGCTGGATCGAGCCGATGACCAGCACGGCCGTGAATGCGTGCAGGAGGCTTCGTGCCGGGTGCGACCGGGGCATCTTTACCGCCCTAGTGGGTCGTCTGCCGTCGGATATGGTATAGTGGCATGGTGATCCTCGTGTTGCGAGGTGCCCCATGTCGCGCCACCAGAAAGATCCACTACGCCCGCTCACCGTAGACGAGCGCAAAGAACTCACCCGCCTGAGCCGCTCCCAGAGTACTCCTGCCGCTGAAGTCGACCGTGCCCGTGCCCTGCTGGCGATTGCCGAAGGCGCCAGCTACACCGCCGCCGCCCATCTCGTCGGGCGCGGCCACAACGAGACCATCTCGGCCTGGGTCAGTCGCTTCAACCGCGAGGGCCTGGCCGCCGTGCGCCCGCACCACGGTGGCGGGCCACGGATCCGCTATGGGGCTCACGCGCAGCAGCGCATCCTGGCCGAATGGGCGCGAGCGCCGCAGCGCGAGCAGGACGGCACCGCGACCTGGTCGCTGAGCCTGCTGCAGAAGGCCTTGCGCCAAGCCCCGGACGGCCTGCCGCAGGTGAGCCGGTTCACCATCGCGCGCACCCTGCACGAGGCGGGCCTGAGCTGGCAGAAGAGCCG
>NZ_QDGA01000028.1 GCF_003347665.1 Microvirga calopogonii | reverse complement strand
AGGTCGTCGAGAGTGAAGACCAGGTCAAAGGGTTCGCGGTCGGGAAGGGCAGCTACATCCAGGTCGAGGACGAAGAACTCGACGCTCTGAAGCTGGAAAGCACCCACACGATCGACATCGAGAGCTTTGTGCCACGCGAGGAGGTCGATGAGCGCTTCCTCGACACGGCCTACTACATCGCCCCGACCGACAAGGTGTCGAGCGAAGCCTTCTGCGTCATTCGGGATGCCATCCGCGACAAAGGCATGGCTGGCATTGCCCGTATTGTGCTGGCGCGGCGTGAACGCATGATCCTGCTGGAGCCTCTCGACGAAGGGCTTGTCGGCACGACGCTGCACGCGGCCGACGAGGTTCGCGACGAAGACAAGGTCTTCGATGAGATCAGCGAGGTGAAGTATCCCAAGGAGATGAAGGATCTCGCCGCGCACATCATCGACAGCAAGGCGGCCCATTTCGATCCGAAGCAATTTGATGACCGGTACGAGGAAGCGGTCGCCGAGCTGCTGAAGTCGAAGCAGGCCGGCAAGCCGCTGAAAGAGGAGCCGTCCGAGAAGCCCTCGAACGTCGTCAATCTGATGGACGCGCTCAAGCGCAGTGTCTCGGCCGAGAAGTCAGGGTCCGGAGGCAAGAAAGCTGCTCCGGCAAAGAAGCCTGCACCCAAGACGAAGGCGCGCAAGGCCGGCTAATCCCAATGAAGTGTGTTGCGTAGGAGAATGTCATGGTCGCGGCATCAGCCCGTCCGAAAGCCAGGAAGGCGCCGTCGCGAGGCCGAGCCGCTACGAAAAGAGCCTCCAGTTCTCTCGCCACATACCAGGCAAAGCGGGACTTCTCCATCACAAGCGAGCCTAGGGCCAAGAGAGCCAAGTCTCAGGGCGACCGCTTCGTGGTGCAGAAGCATGATGCGCGCCGCCTGCACTACGACCTGCGGCTGGAGCTCGATGGGGTTCTCAAGAGTTGGGCAGTAACGCGGGGGCCGAGCCTGGTTCCGGGCGAGAAGCGCCTGGCGGTCCACACCGAGGACCATCCCCTAAAGTACATTGATTTTGAGGGCGTCATTCCGGCCGGCCAGTATGGCGGCGGGACCATGATCGTCTGGGATCAGGGCCGCTGGATTCCGGAAGGCGACCCGCATGCCGATTATGCCCGTGGTCGTTTGACGTTCACTCTTGAGGGCGAGCGCCTCAGGGGCAAGTGGCACCTCGTGCGGACCCGCGGCAAGCCCGGCGAGCGGAATGAGCAGTGGCTGTTGCTCAAGTCCGATGATGAAGCCGCCCGCACCTCTGAGGATCCGGACATCCTCGAGGAGGAGACGACCTCGCTCAAATCAGGCCGGACCATAGAGGAGCTGGCAGCTCAAGGCGATATCCGGGTCGACCATGCGGCACGCGAGATGGTGGCAAGATCCAAGTCGGAGAGATCGCGACGACCCTCAAAGGTCAAAGGTGCGAAGAAGGGCATTCTGCCGCCCTTTGTCGAGCCGGCGTTGGCACAACTGGTTGAGAGTGCCCCAAGGGGTGGCAACTGGCTTCACGAGATCAAGCTCCTGACACGAAAGGGGCTCAATTGGAGAGCGAAGTTCAAACCAATCGCAAATGCGCTCAAAGAAATGAAAATTCCATCGGCGTTGCTCGACGGCGAAATCGTCGTGGAGGATGAGGCGGGGTCTCAAGTTTCTCGGCGCTCCAGCAGGAGCTCAAGGGTGGGAAGGGCGAGCGCTTCGTCTACTATGTCTTCGATCTGCTTTATCTCGACGGCGAAGACCTGAGGAAGGCGACACTGGCAGACCGGAAATCGGCCTTGCGGCTCCTGTTCGATGACCTGCCTCAGGGTGGCACCATCCGCTTCAGCGACCATCTTGAGGAGGATGGGGCAACTCTCGTCAGGCACGCCTGCCGGATGGGCTTGGAGGGGATCATCTCCAAGCGCGCCGATCAACCCTACAGATCAGGGCGCGGGGATGATTGGGTCAAGTCGAAGTGCACGCAGCGCCAGGAACTGGTGATCGCTGGTTACCTGCGGTCGACGGCGGCCAAAAAGGCTGTGGGCTCACTGGTAATGGGGGTCTATGAGGCTGGCAAGCTCATTCCTGTCGGTCGCGTGGGGACCGGCTTCACATCGGAGGTGGCGGGCGCGCTCTACAAGACCCTCACGTCGCTTGAGATGAAGGCCTCACCCTTTGCCACCAAGCTCCCTGCAGTTGCAAGTCGAGGAGTGAAGTGGGTCAAGCCGGAATACGTCGCCGAGGTCGAGTTCCGAGGGTGGACCCATGACGGCATGGTCCGGCAGGGCTCTTTCCAAGGGCTGCGCGAGGATAAGGATCCGCGGGAGATCGTGCGGGAGGCAGCCGTGCAATCACTTTCCGCCGCAGGGTCTGGCGTTGCGATCCTTGAGAGAGCCCATCTCACGCACCCCGACCGCGTACTGTGGGAGGGCGAGGGGATCACCAAGCTCGGGCTCGCTGAGTTCTATACGGAGATCGCCGATTGGATCCTGCCTCACATCGTAAACCGGCCACTGTCGCTTCTGCGCTGCCCAGGCGGATCGCAGAAGGAGTGCTTTTTCCAGAAACACGCCTGGGCGGGCCTTGATGATGAACGGATCCAGCGGGTCCGCGTCGGAGATGACGAAGCGGTTGCGATCCAAGATCTGTCCGGGCTTCTCGCCTTGGTGCAAGCCGGCGTTCTTGAGATTCATCCCTGGGGCTCAACGCTGAAGAACCCGGAGAAGCCCGATCGGCTTGTCTTCGACTTGGATCCGGGGGAGGGCGTCAGATGGGACGCGGTCGTTCAGGGGGCGATCGACGTGCGTGATTACCTCCAGGACCTCGATCTTGTGAGCTTCGTCAAGACATCGGGCGGCAAGGGTCTGCATGTTGTGGTTCCCCTCCGCCCAAAAGCCTCTTGGGATGAGGCGAAAGCGTCCGCGGCTAGTGTCGCAGCAGCGATGACGAAGGCAAGCCCCCTCCTGTACACGAACACGATGGCGAAGCGAGCCAGGACGGGCCGGATCTTCATCGACTACCTGCGCAACGGGCGGGGGGCGACGGCCGTGGCGGCCTACTCCACGCGGGCGCGGGCCGGTGCACCGGTGTCAACGCCCCTGACGTGGGAGGAACTGTCGACGATCCGCAGCGGCAACCAGTATCGGATTGGCAATCTGGCGGCGCGCTTGTCTCATCTGCAGAATGATCCTTGGGCCGAGTTTGGAGATATCGACCAAGTGATCCCGAAATCTCGGAGACGTTCTTAGGCGGTACGGGGTCTGAT
This sequence comes from Microvirga calopogonii, assembly GCF_003347665.1. GTDB lineage: Bacteria > Pseudomonadota > Alphaproteobacteria > Rhizobiales > Beijerinckiaceae > Microvirga > Microvirga calopogonii. The sequence continues at coordinate 58,399 of NZ_QDGA01000028.1, read as the reverse complement.
CAGCACAGGTGTGACGTTACCCTTTAGGTCACGACCGATAGGCTAGTGGCTGCCTAGTCCGGTAATTTGCTCCCCGACAGTCTGATGCGGTCCAAAGCCCTGAGATCCAAAAGCCGAAGAGGAGCAATCACCTCAAACCGACCTACAAGAACCTTGCTCCCGACTGGAGGGCGCACCTCGGCAATGGCTGCTGCGGGGTCGCTCGCACCATAGAAGACCGCGATACCGCGCGCGTTCATTCGACCGTCTCTCGCCTTTTGCGAGGGCGGCGTCCCAAGCCGCTGTTCTGGATAAACGAGGGCATCCTGAAGATCGCTGTCAGCTTCAAAGGAGCGCGCCCGATAGAATGCGGAGTGCTGAGTTCCAGGGCCGGCGTCGATAACGACATGGCGCCCGTCTCGGGTTTGCAGATGCGAGATGTCCTTGAAGATCACCTCCAGGGTCGCCGCGGCATCCCGGCTGAAGAACCGGGTCTCTGTCTTCAGCTTCTCCTCGAATAGGAACCACTGTGCCTGCCATTCCCTCGGATTAGGGCCTTTCTCGGCGTAGCAGGCGCCGGCGTCGAATTCGGTTTCATCACCGATTTTCATGCTTTCCCAATCAGCATAGCGGTCAGCAAGCACCTCTTGGATGTCTCGAGCCGGCTGCTCACCGATAAGCGCCGCACCGCAGATCGCATAGACAGTGGGGAAGCCTTCCCGCTCCCACTCATAGTTTAGCTCCTTGTCCTTCAGCATCATCAATTCGAGGTCCGAGGGGTGCTCTGATGTCCGCTCGTAGTGCTGCTCGAAAGCCGTCTCGATCCGATCGGCCATCTCGGCGATTGTAAAAGTTTGCCCAGGCTGGCCACAATAATCGCATTGACCATGGGTGCCCTGATTGGCGATCAGGTCCTCTAGATAAGTTTCGCCGACACAATCAAAGCAAATTCGCTTTGTCTTCAACTGGCCGATGTCGGACATAGGTATTTCTCGGGCTGGGACTTCAGGAGGTAAGATCTGGCCCGCTCCATGTGGTTTGGCCGCGTGCTCGTGTCCAGCCGAATCGTGACAGAGCCGCCCATAGGACGAGTTGCCGCAGGATTGTTCGGTCACATCATCGTTATCGAGGGTTCCAAAACGGCATTCCGTATGGCAGGCGACGATGTTCCGGACCTGATGGTCTCCTTTCTCCTACCAAGCGAGGGACACCGAGGACGAATGCACTTTTCGCTGTCGCCCAACGAATCCGAGCGCCTCGCCGCTCTTCATAAGCTCGAGATCCTTGATACGCCTTCGTCACCGGCTATCGACCGAATCTGTCGAATTGCACAGCGGTTATTCGACGTCCCCATGGTTCATGTGACGCTAGCCGACACTCATCGGTACTTCTTCAAGGCGAGGTTCGGTGGAAGTGAGGCAACTGAAATTCCTCGAGACTACGCGTTCTGCAACTACACGATCTTGCACGATGAGGTCTTCGTGGTGCCGGATGCGTTGGCGGACCAGACCTTCAGCAAAAACCCCCATGTGATGGGCCATCCGTTCCTCAGATTCTACGCTGGCGTTCCATTGACGATCCGGCCGGGTATCCGGCTGGGCGCCTTCTGCATTTCCGATGTGAGGCCTCACGAGTTCAGCCAGTATCAGACGACATTGCTTCGTGGTCTCGGCCGCTTGGTGGTTGACGAGATCTGGCTGCACCATCTGGAGGTCTCGGGCCAAGTCGAGACCCAGTTCCATGCCTCTGGGTCGATGGATCAATCCCTCGACTTCGAGACATGGATTCTGCCAACAAGCGCTCAGATCCGGGCAGCCCGTGGGCTGCTGAATTGGTCAATCCGTGAACTGGCTGAGGCAGCCAGCATCTCTCCGGCGTCCGTGAAGCGGATGGAGATTTCTGGAGAGCTGTCAGTCCGGCGGACCAGCGTGGATGCTGTTGTGCGAGCCTTTGAGCAGCACGGCGTTCAGTTTACCCGTGAGCCTGATGGTACCGTCGGAGTGGCCCGGAGGTCGCAGCTAGGGGACGTCCGCATCCCTGAAGAAACGGACTACCCGTTCTAAGAAATCCTGCCGGTCAGCTGGGGAGGTGATGGGATACGTGGGCCCGTGGTTCCGACATGGCCTCCCAGGCGAGTTCGGCCAGCACTCCATAGCGTTCCTGATGGGCGGCAGAAGCCCAGATCACCTCGAGGTGGCCTCTGATGTCACGCAGCGCGATGACCGAGCCGTCCCAGCGAACCGTGGCTGAGGCAGCTGAACTGGCGTCATAGCCTGTTTCCTCGCGCCAGATCATTCGGGCGATGGCGCACATCACCCCGAAGGCCTCGTGGAGCCGGGAGACGCGGTCCGGCTCTGTCTCCTCGTTGAGGGCCGACATGGCGGGGTAGTGATAGAGGCTGCTCATCAGGGGTGTGACCGACTTTCATGCCAAGATAGGACTTTATGGCATGTCGACGGTCTGAGGTGGTTGCGGCCAAAGGCCTCTAATCAGCCGCAATGAACAGAAAAGCCTCCCCACCCGCCGTTGCCGTGGAGGTGAGGAGGCTTCCTTGAAGTGAGGGGTGTGAGCCTCGCCCGAGTAACGGGGCGAACGAACCTGGCGGATGGTTTCACCGGACCCATGCGGGTCTGAGGTCGGACCCACGACGAAAGGGTTATTGCCAGCGGCCGAGCCAATTGGGTGTTGTTGCGGTGGATCAAAGCAAGCCAGTGGGCCGCTGGGCAAATTGGGCCCAATGAAAAGACAGGGAGCAGCAATGACGGGACGTAGTGACAGGCCTTTGCCAGCGTGGTGGCCGTGGTTCCTGGCGAGCATGGCGAGTGTCAGCTTCGCTCTTGCTACGCTTCTGAGGTAAGGCCCAAAGACCTCCATCTGCGCCTTCGTTGGCTTGATCCACCGGATACGGCCACGCTGAAACTGTCCGGGCAGGCGTGAGTTGCCCCTTCACATAGGTTAATCAGGGGCAATGCAGGGCACAGCCTTGAGAACGACGCCATGCAGCAGAATAACACTCGGGATTGGTCGCGTGACCTCCCCGGCAGCTTGAACTTTTCCCAGGAGCAGGTGGTCTTCTTCATCGGGCACTCCCTGAAGAGCCTGTACGATGATGTCATTGCCGCCGACATGCCAGAGCACCTGAAAGCTCTTGTGCTCAAGCTTGAGGAGAAATATCCCCCGTAGGGCATGCCCTGATGAGGGCACCCTTCACACGGTGGGATGAACTGATGACCAGCAGGAACGTGACCCGAGCGGATCTGGCCCAAGCCGTGGTCGAGGCTGTTGGTTTGACCCGCCACGAAGCGGTAGCGCTCTCTGAGCAAGTGCTGGCCGAGATCTGCGATGCGCTGGAACGCGGTGAGAATGTCAAACTCTCCGGGTTTGGGAATTTCACAGTTCGGAACAAAGCCGAGAGAACCGGACGCAATCCAAAGACCGGGGTTGAGGTCCCAATCGAGCCACGTCGCGTCGTGACCTTCACGCCATCCCATAAGCTGAAGGATCGTGTGAACGGCGATCCGGTGGGCGCATGATCTAAGGCGCCGTGAACCCACCCCTGACATAAGGACCCGCTCTCAGACGCTATTTGGCTTTTGCAGGAGCACACAACGCCATCGGTGGTTGTGGCGTGAGCTTCGTGTGTCGGCAAATACGGGGTTTATACCGACTATAGGTTGAGCAAGCCAGCCCGCCCATCGTGGGGAAACGGCGAAGATGGAACAAATCAACAACCAATTGGAATAGCCGAGCTTGAAAAACTCGAATCATGGACTCATTCTATTTCGGGTCAGCTTAAATCGGCTGACCTGTCCAAAAGCCGTGCGGGGCTGGCAGGACGCCCATCACCTCTTCGTCGTTCAAAAGTTTGTCTGAACCGGTGAGTGCATCGGGGCAGGAGTTCAGGAGTCTCTCTTTTGGCTACGCTGAAGCAATTCGAAGAAGCCCTGCGCGCCCAAGGCATGAACATGGCCCTGGCTATCCTGGAGAAGATGCGCAAGGAGGAGAAGAAGACCCGGTCTGTCGCTCCAGCACGGCGGGTGTCTGGCCGCAAGATGACGCCGGAGCTCGCCCGCAAGATTCTCGAACTTCATAGCACCACGGATATGACCCAGCAGGAAATCGCCTTCCAGCTTGGGATCAACCAAGGTCGCGTGAACGAGGTGATCAAGCGCGGAAAGTGGCTGACCGAGGATCCGCTATCCGAGGAAGCCCAGGCGCGAGACAAGGCGAAAGCTCGGATGAAGCGGATGCAGTCGGAAGATACGCCGATCCCGCGCAAGCAGCCAGTGGCCGCAAGTGTCGAAGAAGCGCCGAGAAAGCCGAGAGCGAAGCCTGCTAGTCCTGCGCAGTTGTCGATCGACGACTTTCTCAAGGTCTCCGACTAATAAATGGAATCTTGTATCAGCGGGAGCCTGCCCCGCTGGTGACAATCAGCTCAAGCCGTGGCAGATCGGTGTGGTGCATCAGCAGCACGCCGTTCTTGTGCGCGAGCTGGTGAGCCGACTTGGTGAAGACCGAGTTGGTGACCACGACGGCGTAGGGAGCATCCTGAAAGGCTGCGGCGGCATAGGCTTCCTGAACCGCCTTGTTGCCGACCGTGCCGTTGTAGAACTTGCACTGGATCACAACCCGCCGGTCTTCCTTCTCGGCAATGATGTCAGCGCCCTGGTCGCCTGATCCGGGCGTCAGCGCAGCGCGCCATCCACCCTCCTGTAGCACCTCCCGGCAGTAGAGCTCAAATTCCCTGCCGGTCATCGTGTCTTCGAATTCGACTGTTGGCTCGGCTGGCTGGTGTCGATCGATGATCCGGTTAATGCGTGTCCGCAGGCGGGCGATGGACCGCTTCGAATCCTTGGCCAGGAGGTGCTCAACTTTCTTGCGCTGGAATTCCGGCACGAGCGTCTTCTTGATGAAGCTGTTGAGATGCTTATCCCACGCCTCCTCAGAGACATTCCCATATTCGTCAGGTGAGAGCATATGGGCGCGTTTGGTTGCCAACGTCCTGACATGTCTCAGGGCCGTCCGGTCCGTCAGGTCATAGATGAGCAGGACAGAATGGACCTTGGTCAGGCGCAGGAACAGTAGCAGGGCCAGCGCGATCCAGGCGGTGACCGGCTGCAGATACCAGCTGATTCCGAGGAGGAAGAGCAGAACGGCGCTGAACGCCTTGTGTCTCCAGAGGTAGCGAAACATTCCCATATCCGGCAGTCGGCGGAGGGTTCGCGTGTGACTGCAAGGGTTTGGATAGCCGACTGGGGTTACCAGCCGCTTCGCAAAGACTTCGGCCGGCTGAAACTCACAGGAATATTTCGGCTGCTACTGCCTGGTGAACCGGGTTCGGTCGAGGATTTGACCGGCGAACTCCCGCAACTCTTCGGCAGAGCTGGTCTCATCCCGCTGAATGACGAAGAGCCCGGTATGGAGGAGGATCATCAACTCCCGAGCTCGCTGAGCCTCACCGTCGGCGGCCGGCATCACTTCAGCCATCTTCGCTCTCATGATCGCGGCATCACGATCCAGGATCTCCATAAGGCGAGAGGTCACTGCAGCTCCTTCCAAGCGGGTCGTACAGGGGTGCTGATCTTTGACCACTCACCCCTGCTGATTGGTAGCGCGGCGGAGCCAGAAGGTCCAATCACTCAGGCTTGATGCCGAGGGCAACGCAGTAGCCGTAGTACGCATGTTCGCCGGCCTTATGGTAGATTTCCACAATGTCCATTTTCTTGCGCCGGTCGAGCGCAAAGCGGGATCCGGTCCGTTGCAGGCGCAGGTACGCCTTCGGGCAGGCATCGAGTTTGACGGTCTCACGCAGGCGAGGAAACTCCTCAGTCGACATATCTGGCGAGTAGCCATCACGCCCCATGAACATCACGAAGACCTTCCGATGCTCGTTGATGAAGCGCTCGTCGCTGAGGAAGTCAGGGGGACATGTCTCTGTCATGGGATTCTCCAGTGTGGCACGCACAACAAAAAAGCCGCCCCGGGATGGAGCGGCTCGTTGTGAAGGCGGGTCGATCCGCCAATGTGAGAGGTCTTAGACCTCCTGCAGGTTGGCCGCAGACTCTTTGCCCGACCGGCGGTCCTGCTCGATCTCGTAGGAGATCTTCTGGCCGTCCTTTAGACCGCGGAGGCCTGCGCGCTCCACTGCTGAAATATGAACGAACACGTCCTTGCCGCCATTGTCCGGCTGAATGAAGCCGTAACCTTTGGTTTCGTTAAACCACTTTACCGTGCCAGTCGCCATTCTCGTCTCTAGTCCCTAGTAGTTCCCCTCCGGCGGAGCGTCCTGCTCCGCCCTACGGTGACCGATCGATCACGCGAAGGAGGCTAGTTGGGCAGTGGAACCGTGGCAACAAAGAGGCAAAAACGATATTAACCTTTCTTCGGATGCCGCGATTGCTCCCGGCCAGTCACTTCCGCCCAGAACTGGTCGGCGCGGCCCTCAAAGGTATTCGGACCCCGGCTGTCGCTTTGATAGAACTGGCCGGATGTGATGCCCGGGGCATATTCCTGCTCCACCCAGCCTCTCGCATCGTCATGCGGAAAGATGTACCCGCCATAGCCATGCAAGGATTTGGCGCTGGCATAGTGGGTGTCGCGCAGATGCAGCGGAACTGGGATCGGCGGAGCTGACTGAACGTAGGCCATAGCCTGTCCAATCCCGCGGCAGACCGAATTGGATTTCGGAGCCCGGCAGATATGCAGAGCTGCATGTGCGAGGACGATCTGGGCCTCTGGATAGCCGATATGCTGCACGGCCTGCAGCGCAGCGACAGCCGTCTGTAAGGCCGTGTTGTCGGCGAGGCCGACATCCTCAGAGGCATGGATCATGATCCGCCTGGCGATAAATCTCGGGTCTTCGCCAGCATGAATCAACTTGGCCAACCAGTAGAGCGTCGCGTCGGGGTCAGAGCCTCGCATTGACTTGATGAAGGCGCTGATCGAGTCATAGTGCTGATCGGCGTTCCGATCATACAGAACCGGCGATGCCTGAAACAGGTCTGCGACCATCTCGCCAGTTATGGTAAGCGTTGAGCCGGCGGTGGCGTGGGCCGTGAGCCGATCCATCGCCGTGAGCGCGCGCCTGGCATCTCCGCCCGCATGAGCTGTGAGTTGGGCGAGAGCTGCTTCATCAACTTTGACTGAAACTCCCTTGGCGTCGAAGTGGGCCACGGCGCGAACGACAACGTTCTTCATGTCGTCGACGGTCAGCGGCTCAAGCCGGAAGACAGTCATGCGTGACACAAGGGCAGGGGTGAGAACGAAACTCGGGTTGCCCGTCGTCGCGCCAATCAGGTCAAAGACGCCGTCCTCGACAAGGCCGAGAAGATAGTCGCTTTGGCTGCTGCTGAAGCGATGCACCTCATCGGCAAAGACCAAGAGGTCGCGAACCTGCGCTTCCCTGCCGAGTTCCTTGATGTCAGAGACGTTGTTGTGTGCGGGGTGGAGTTCCCGAAACTCCTTCCCGATCTCCTGGCCGATGGACCTCGCAATCGTCGTCTTGCCGGTTCCCGGAGGACCCCAGAACAGCAATGCCCCCACACGCCCGGAGGACACGATATTCCGGAGCACCGTGCCGGGGGCAAGGAGATGGCGCTGCCCAACGATGTCGTCGAGGCGGGTTGGCCGTATCTGAGCGGCGAGGGGCTTAGGGCGGTTGCGCGCCGTGGCCGTCTGGAAGAGATCGCTCATGTGAGAACCTAAGGGATGTCCTTGCCCGGCTTTCGGGCGCTATGGGAGAGCCTGAGATATGGTGATTTGATGCCGCGAATTCATCGTCGAACCAAGGCTCTGCGACACTCTTCCATCAGGTCTCCCCAGCATTGTTCACGAGTGCCGGTAGCCGTCGGTTTCGATGCCGATGAACATCCCGTGCCAGGTTCCGCCGAAGATGCTGTCGAATGAGAGGAGCCGGAACCTCTTCCGGAAAGCTCGGTAATTCGGACTGCCATCCGGAGAGCGTTGAAAGAGCTGGTGCATGGACTTGATTTGGGCCCGGGTCGGGCGAGCGCGGTTCATGATTTCCCTCTTCTAAGTGGATTGAGGATGGATTATTCGGTGAGGATATGGGCCGCGGACAGGACGGCTTTGGCCTGATCCGTGAAGAGGAAGTCGATCTTCTGCTCTTCTGTCATGAGGCCCCAGGCGGCGCGGAACAGGTCCTGAAGATCGCCAACCTCATGGTCACCTTCCGAATTCTCGCCGTGAACGAAGGCGGCGTGGGTATAGGTGTCGGCGTCCTTCACGTCGGCGAGTGTGAGCGGGCGTTTGGTGTCGTCGCGTTCCGTGAGGACCGGCTCGAAGAACTTCCTGGCCGGGAGCCCATCGCCCTCGTCGAACACGTTGACGATCTTGCCCTCGATGGCGAGGGTGAATGCGATCCCCTGAGATCCCTCGAGGCGCTCAATGCGATCAATGATCGCCACGGCGCCGATCGGGAGCGTGAGTTCATTGTCATCGGCGTCCAAGCCGCTGGTTTCGACCAGCATTTGAACCACGTCGTCTTTCTTGAACCCAAAGGCCTCATGCAATTCGTGGGTCATTTCAGGCGTCCTCGATTGATGTTTCTGGGGTTTTCCGGATTGGGAGTGCACCAGGCAAAAGGGCCGTCATCTCTCGATGACAGCCCTTCTGGTTGGTTCGAATTGGCTCGATAACCCTTTGCTTACCATACCGGCCGCTTGTCGGTCCGGGAGCCGAACTGCTGGGCAGGCGCGTCGTTAACCACGCGGACTAGCTCAGTGAGGTTGCGCACATGACACCGATCCTGTCCCCTTGGAGCCGGCCAGCCCCGGCTAAAGCTCGCCTTCCAAAGAATCTGTGCCAGCGCGTGCTCGTGGTCGAAGATGAGTTGATCATCGGCGAGATTGCGGCTGAAGCCCTGACAGAGGCCGGCTTCGAGGTGTTTACCGCCGCGAGCGCCGAGGAAGCCGAGGTGATTTTGGCCGAAGTTTCCGTGGACGTCCTCTTTACGGACATCAATCTCGGCGGTCGGGACGGATTGACCTGGCGGCATCAGCTTTGACGCTCCAACCGCTTCTGTCGGTTGTCTTTACGTCCGGCCGCCCCCGCGCCTGTCACGGGATGTGCGCGTCTGCGGGTGTCCCGTTTCTGCCAAAGCCTTATCGGCTGCCGGAGATGATCGAGTTGATCAAGCGGGCGGTGAAGCGCGATCCTCCTCAGTGAGGCGGACTCTGCTTCAATCAGGCGTCGGTCCGTGAGACACCAGCGAAGGCTTGGACTTGGCCCTGACTTTGAGAAGCAAGGCTTTGATGTGCTGCTTGACCTCGGGTTCATTGACCGCGAGCCGGTCTGCAATGGCACTCGTCGGGACGCCTGCAGCTAATAGTCGGAGAACAAGAGCTTCCTGCTCCGACAGCACAGGCCGCTGCCGCCTTGTATTCTCGTTGGCAGCGGGATCGACATTCAGTTGAACCCGCCTTTCCGTTTTCTTCGCCGCCATGAGCCCCCCGGGCGCCGGACTATGATCCCAGCCTTGTACGTGATTATAGGGGAACAGACTTTGCCGAGGAGTTCAAAAACTTTGCACTCTGTCGCAGCCCCCGTCTCATAGGGGGTATTCTTTAGTAGGGAAAGAACAAGCGATGGTCCCAGTTCGTCACCGCCCTCTATGAGAAAAGAGCAATGATCCCGTCGGCGCGGCGGTTCGCCAATTTCAAGTTGAGCCTAAGTACGCTCAACTAGGAAGAATGCCGCAAAAGCGCCCTCGCTCTTACGCGTGATGATGGGCGTCGCGAAATGCGCTTTGAGACCGAAGAAGTCGGATGGGGGGGACCCCGCATACTCGCGCAGCTGCTTCGCGGTCAGAACGATTTCGGACGTCCCGACGGTATCGGGATCCAGCCCAAGGCCCTCCATGATCCCTTTCACTGCGTCCGACTTTCCCACCAAAAAGGACAACCATACGGCAATGGCGATGTAGGGGCCGACGACTGGCACAGTCGCCGCAGCCGCGCTGGCAAGCTCCTCAGAGCCCTTGTCATAGGCGCCCTCGACGATGGTCTTGATTTGCTCGGGATTGCCCTCGTCGTGTTCAATGACAGTGGTCTGGATCAACATGAGCCTGGATCGGCCGGAGTAGAGCTCGACATCCGCTCCCCGTGTCTCGCCCTTGTCGACTCCCCCGTACACCCCGGTATGGGCCGTCAGCCACGCGGGCTCATTGGCCGGTAATACGCCGAAGAAAAACTGCGGTTCCTCGGACGAAGAGATTTCGGTCGACTCGCCGTAGCAGTGAAATCCGACACACCTGACCCTTAGAGGCAGGAGGGCCGCTCCCATGGCGTCCCATAACGCCTGGTTCAATTCGACTGGACCTTCGCCACGTGGCGGTCTTGCGGCGACCTCAATCTCCACCCCGAAAAGCACGGCTGACTGGGCAAGGCCCTCGACTTTGATGACGATGTTTGTAGGACCGAGCGGGAAGCTCGGTGCTGGAATGAGTACCTCCAGGTTTGCCGCTGCGCGTCCCTCATCCGGCGGTACCACCCGCAGCGGTATGCGCCCCTGAGCTGGAGTGTCCGGCGTAAGACGCAACTCGGTGCCTGCCGCTCCGGGAAGGGCAATGCGCAGCGGCAGGACATCCCACGTATCCTGATGCAGGTAGGCTGGGCTCTCTAGCGTCTCGATCCGCAGCGTGCCGGTGACCAGACGCACTTGGATAGATGCGGGTGCATCCAGACCCTCCACCTTCAGAGTGGCGGTGAAGACGCCTGCGATGTGCCCCGCTCCGACGCGAGCCCGCACCCGTCCGGTGACCCTCTGCTCAGGGCTAACCTGGAAGGGCTGGCCAAGGCCCGGTGTGGCGAGGATTTCGTCATGGACTTCAACGCCGCCACCCCCGAACGGAGGCTCATCGCCATCGCCCGGGATGAAAGGGCCACCCGTTCCAGGATCGGGATCGACGCCCGGACCCTCGACTGAGACTGAGACCAGGAACTCTTCGATTTCGATGAGGCTGGAACCTGTCAACGAGACTGTAAGGGTGCGGCTGACATTCCCGAACTCGATTGAAAAATCCTGGGAGTCCTCAGCGCCAGGCACCGCATACAGCCTGATCTCTTCAGGAAGGATTCGTCCGGGCATATTGCAACTCCCCGGCTCCTCATGAGCCGACGCACCACCCAGCGTGGCAAGACTAGGTCCGTGTGGCACCCGAAGACTCAGGCGGAAATGTTCTTGGCCGCCGCAGCGAAGGGTTGAATAGTTCTTCCTGCCCGGCAGGTACAGCTGGGCTCAATACTGCAAGTATCAACTTTGGAAGTGTAACATTCCCTCGTCTTACCAGCAACATGACCCTGATCCCTTGTTCTAGCTGGCCGGTGTCCACTGGCCGCCCATCGGCAGGTTCACGGTGAGCTTCTCGTGGGCGTAGAACAGGGTCTTCGACTCCTGATCGACCCAACCGTCCTCGTTGGACCAGAACTCATCGGCATCGTTGACAATCGCCCAGGTGGTTTTGTCCTGCAGTGCCTCTTGGTGAACGGTGATCCGCTGGAACTCGACGGGCGCATTGTCCTTCAGCCAGTTCAGGATCGACTGGTGATAGGCACTGCCTCCCTGAGCCTGGCTGAAGACATGGGTCCAGGCCTCGGCATCGCCGGCGAATACGCCCATGCTGTCGTCGCGCTCGAGCCGGGCTGTTTCGGTCTCCTCGTTGCATTCCGAAATGCGCCATCCTTCCTTCTCGGCTTGGCGCAGATCGGGCAGAGCGTTCCAGTCCGGACGGGAAGCCGTCGCGGGAATAGGGCCTGTGACGGGCTTTGAGGGGGCTGAGGCCACCTCGATGCCTTCGCTCAAGCAGAGTTCCTCCCAGTCGCCGTAGGGCTCGATACGATCATCCTGACCCTCTACCTGCAAAACGAAGGCCTCCTCGTGATCGTCTTGGGCCGAGAGCAGTGACCATCCCGCAGCCCGGGCCGCAGCCTCATAGGGACTTTCGTCAGTCTGCCCCTCAGTGAAGAGGGTCCAGTCTTCCTTGAGCGCCTCCTGCCCGGCGCCATAGGTATAGACGCTTACGCCCTCGTCCTGACGCTTGATGAGGATCGTAAGCCCGTCGGCTTGGACCGTGATCTGGTCGCCGGTCTTGGGAAGGGAGGCTTCGAGGCTGAGTACGGTGTCTGTCGACATGGGTGACCTGTTGTTCGAGCAGCTTGCGGAAGGGGTTCGAAAAAGAAGGGAGCGCCGGTTTCGGCATCGTCACGGGCCTGCCGTGTGACGGCGCACCGGATGTTATGCAGGGCAGGGAAGTACGACCCGTCCTCTGGCCATCTGCGGCCGTTCGGAGCGATGAGGGCGAAGCCATGGCCCTTGGCGTCGACTTCGACGTCGAAGCCGTCGGGCATCATGTCCTTAGTGCGCTCCTTCAGACGTTCAGGCTTGCCGTGATCGGAACAGGTGCCATCGCTCCATTGACCGTTCCCTTCGATGATGAGGGCCGCATTGTAGGGATCGGTCTTGAGTTTCTTCAGCGCGAGAAGCGCACCGGTGGCCGGCTGCGGGCCGTCTTCGCCTGGCTCGGGGAGTCGGTAGGTGGTCGCCGGGATCGGCAGCTTACCCTTGTGCTGCTTCCTGCGCTCCGTAAGGAGCGCCATGAAGGTTTCCTCGGACGATCCCTTTCGGCTGGAGCAACCCGACATGAATCCAGTCTCGCTGATGAAAGGCTTGCCCGGATCGATCGCGTAGAAGCACATCCAGCGATCCGGCGTGCAGATCGCCCGGATGCCATCAATCTCGAGGATGCAAGGGGTCTTATCCTCGACAGCCTCTGGGCGGTCAGCCCACGGCTTTGTCTCGGGATCTCCGGAAGGCGCTTTGACTGGGTTTCTGTAGGCGAACACTGCGTCCTTGACGGCTTCTTTTACCGCCTCAGGCATCGTAGGCTGCGGCGCAAACAAGGCGTCGAAGTCGAACGCCATCTGGCTGGCGCCGAGAGTGTTTCGGGGCATAAGCTGATCCGTGTCGATGAATGGTGAGGAAGGGCTACGCGGCAGTAACGGCGAAGCGGACGGGCCCGTCTGGAATGACCTTGCCGCCCCTATGCTGAGCGGCGATCTGCGTGGCCTGAAGCCTACACTTCAGACCTTTCAGGACCAGGTGCGTTCCATCGGGGAGGCGGTCTCCTGGCTTGGTCTTTCTCCACGTGGGATGCTCACCGGCAGCCAATTGAGCCTCGGCGGAGCGCCGGTAGAGCGTCTCGACGATGGCGCGGAAGCGGTTCTTGTCGATGCCTTTCCCGTAAACAGCGGATCGGCAGATATTGGCGTCAGCGGTGAGAAACTCGGGGACGTGACCGACCTCTGCGAGAATCTGGAGCTTCGGATCTAAGGTTTTTGACGATGCGGCACCTAGAGCAACGGCAGTTCTGACCGAGTCGCTGGGGCTATGCGACGTGGCGGCTTCGTGATTCACTCATCTCGACCCTCTTCCTGGGAGGAGATGAGCGATGACCAAGTCCTACTCGCTGGACCTGCGCCGCCGGGTGGCGCGCTTTGTCGAGGCGGGCCATTCCTGCCATGAGGCCGCCCGCCACTTCGAGGTCTCGGTCGCCTTTGTGGTGCGGCTGATGGCGACGTACCGGGCCACCGGCAGCCTGGCCGCCAAACCCGAGGGCGGCTGGCGCTATTCCAAGCTCGACCCGCATCGCGACTTCCTCATCCGGCGCGTGACCGAGGCGAACGACATCACCATGCCCCAACTCGCGGCCGAACTGCTGGCCCTCGGCACCAAGGTCACGCCCGCGTCGATCTCGCACTGGTTTATCCGCCAGGGCTACAGTTTTAAAAAAAACGCTGCGGGCCAGCGAACAAGATCGCTCCGACGTGCGTCAGGCGCGCGAGCACTGGCACGCCAAGCGCCAGCCGCGCATGCGCCAGGAGCCGCATCGGCTCGTCTTTCTCGATGAGACCGGCACCTCGACCAAGATGACGCGCCTGCGCGGCCGCTGCCTGAAAGGGCAGCGCCTGTATGCCAAGGCGCCGTTCGGCCACTGGCTGACCCAAACCTTTGTGGTGGGGCTGCGCTACTGTGGTCTGACGGCGCCTTGGGTGATTGACGGGCCGATGACCCGGCAGATCTTCGAGACCTATGTCGAGACCCAGCTTGCTCCGACCTGGTCCAAAGGCGACGTGGTGATCCTCGACAACCTGGCGGCGCACAAGAGTGAGAAGGCGGCGGAGTGCCTGAAGCAACGCGGCGCCTGGTTCCTGTTCCTGCCCCCGTACAGTCCGGACATGAACCCAATTGAGCAACTGTTCGCCAAGCTCAAGGCGCTCCTGCGCAAAGCCGAAGCCCGTACCTTTGACGCGCTCTGGCGCGCCATCGGGGAGATCTGCGATGGGGTCGAGCCTGAGGAATGCCGCAACTACTTCACTGCTGCAGGTTATGGATTCGTCTGAACCGCCGGTGCTCTAGGAAGTGGATGCGCTTCGGGAGGACCTCCTGAATGAAGGCCCGCAGCTGGTCGGGCGTGATCGCTCTCTCGTTCGAGGGCAATCCAATGACAAAGGTATCCCGCCCTAAAATCTCCATGACACGGGTGAAGGCCTGGGCAAGGGTCAGGTCCCCCACCTGAATGGGGATGATCGGGATCGACTGATCCTGTTCGATTTCCTCAAGGATCCACGAGCGGTAGCGCTCCACCAGGGCGATACTGGCCGTTTGATCGCCAACCACATCCGGCATGACGAAGAGAGGGCGCGGGTAGTCCGGATTATCGGGCGTGGCCGCCCCCACGATGCCGGAGTCGCCATTGAGGAAGTAGGCGATCGTCGCCTTTATGCTCTCATAGCGGTGCCAGACGCGGGAGAAATCAACCGTCTGGCAATTGGCCAAGAGCCTCTCCGTCGCATCGGAGAACAGATCGCACGTGATCCGCTTTGGTCGTGCCGAGGCTTTGAGGCTGCGCTTAAATTCGCTGAAGGCTCCGGAATCGACAAATATCTGGGTCTCTCGCAGAATAACCGCTTCGGCGATCGCCTCGACGGCGTTGCTGGACAACTCACCTGCTTCAACGCCGATGCCACGGCTCCTCAGATTGTTCCAGACATAGGTTCCCGCTTCCAGGTCCCCAATTCGACTCATGCCGGACGCGAAGATCACCAGCTTTTGCTTCAGAACCTGCAGGAGGGCCGTCGGATCTCCAGCCGTGTTGTCGTTGACCGCGTCCGAGCGGGGCAGGGGATCCGCTCCAATGATGCGGGGCTGGATCGACAGCGGCGGAGTTGCAACGGGATCGGCAATGAAAACGTCGAAGTCGAACTCTGATTGGAGGAGAGCGGTAGAACTGCGGGGCATCGGACAGCCTGGCAAAGGAGATGAGGGGAGGCTCCTTACCAGGAGCCTCGGGTGACCACGCGGCGGGCGACATCGATCCATTCGTCGTCGCCGTACCCGTGATAGCCACCGATGACCTGGGCGCCGGCGGGCGCAGTGGCGTCCCTTTCAAGCATGACGATCTTGTCGCCGTAGCGGTTGAGAAGACGTTCATCGTAGAACACGGACGTCTCGCCCTGGGTCACACTCATGCGATGGCGCTCGATCCGGACCTTGGACGGATCGAAATCCGGAAGTGGGCGCTTGGTGTCCTGGACGACCTCGGCCCACGCTTCGGTTGCGGTAAACCTGCCAATGATCGTGCCCGCCTCATCCTTGATCGTATGGCGCCCATCCGCACTGGTGAGGGCATCGCGCTTATGGGAGAGGTCGCGAGCCTTAAGGGCCTCGTCGAGAGTCGGTTCTCCGGTCAACTCAACCATCAGATCATGGCCGTCCTGCCTCACCCGGAACTTGAAGCCTTCGTGTTGAAACTCAGCCCACGGCTTCTCAACCGTCAAATCCTGAGCGGCGAACATCGTCTGAGCAGCTTTCGCCCGTATGGTTTCGCGCCCTTGTGGGCCGAGGCGATCGTGGAGCTTCGCCCGCAACGTAAGGAATGGGTTATCGGACCGGCCCGTGATGTGTTCTCGAAACATGTCTATCCTCGTTGACTGGACTGCTTTGGTCGATCGGGATGGGGTCAATGCTCAAACACCGGAAGAACATCCGGGTCCGGGTCGGCCTCGTTGTCGTAGAGGACATAGTCGGCGCCGAGCTCACGGGCCTTCTTCATCGCTTCGACAATTTCGGGCGGGCACTTCGGATAAGCCTTGAGGTCAGCTTCGTGTGGGGCGTAGACGAGCCAGCCGTGCTGGGTGACGCCGCCCGAGAACGGAAGCTCGTCGTTTTCGAGCGTGTTCAGATGGTTGATCGTCTCCGGCCGGAGATGCGCGGTGGACAGATCCAAGAAGGCACGCAGCGGGTACTCCACCGCTGGCTTGAATACAGCGTCGGTCATAAAGGTTTCCTGGGGTTTTCAATTGTCGCTCTCAGCCACTCATGGCTTCGGGAGATGCAGACTCTCGCTGAGGGATGCTCGACAGAACAAAGAGGGCGAAGAGTATCTCTTGTCCCCACGCTCATAAACTACGTCAATCAGATCGGAACTATGTACCTGAATGGGTTGGTAGTTCCCGCTGATCGTGAATGGCAGGGTCCAAAAGCTACCGGAGTTTTTGCTCATCGCGGACGTCAGTCGATCGCGCGATTCCGGTAATATAACCGCCAGGACAGGATTTCCGCGAAACCGATTAATTCCGTGATAGAATGTTTTGCAACGCCGAGATTGCGGGAGTTATGCGCTGGTGACTACGGCGAAGTTTAGAGTGGTCAAGACAATCCTTATACTGATTGACTGAACAATCAGTTCTGCTGCATCAGGATGCTCGGAGAAATAGAAACGCGTTTTGTCTCAATGGTTTGAATCGGCCTCTGAGTAGAATTCGCTCAAGCTCCGTCCTATCGGGCTTGAGGCTTACCTTAGGTGTTTTGAATCTCCAGTCGCGTTAGCCTGTGTCGTCCTTAGTGCTTCATTGGCCGCATCCCGGAGTGAGAACCATGGCAAAGCTACATCATTGCGCCATCGGCGTCCTGCTTTCCCTTATGTCCTTCCCCGGTTCTGTCTTAGCGGACGAATGCGGTGACATACTGCGCGCCAACTTGATCGAACGATTCGAGAAGAAGACGGATCGTTCATACGCGAATGCAGAGAGGTACTGGGCATGCAATGCTTCGTTACAAGAAGCGCGCTCCTACTTAGCGAAACAAGAATCCCAAACCGATAGCGGGGGCGGGTCGGTCAACTACGGCCTCTTTGGCGCAAGCGGTGAGGGTAGTAGTGTGACGGCAAGCAGTCTTACCCAATCTCAACTCTCGGTCTGGCAACAAAAAAACTGCTCCGACGTAAGCTCAGATAGGAGCGAAAAGGCATTCGAGTTTTATGCCCAGTCCACAGTCGCTTCCGGGGTTGTATCTGCTTGGAAGGCGTGCATTCTTCGGAAAGAAAATTTAAGCTGCTGGGCGAGCCCTTATGGCAAAGCCATACTGTTCACCATGAACTGGAGAAGCATGGACGCTGAGCTTCCGACAGTTAGGTCGTCATCCGTAAGTTCAGAAGGGGCAAGCTCAGAACTTATAGAGAAGGGTCAACAGGTCTTACTGAACCAGTCACAGTACAAGATCGACCGCAATGAGGGGCGCGACTACTTGATCGAAATCAGCCTGACGCATCGAGGTCGCTACTCTTATTCTTGCTTTGCGTTTATCCCTGCGCTGAAAGACATCAAACCAGTAGCACCAATCGAGTCAGTTCGAATCCAGCCGCGTTACGAACCGGACCCGAACGCAGCGCAGTTCTATCCTGCTCGTACCATTACATTTGTAGTGGCTGAGGCGCCTGGTGGAAAACTTGATTCCATGATGCGCCCAACTGTCCGTGCGCTTCAGCTTAGGGGCATTTCAGCCACTGTCCAAAACGTAGTGGGAGCCAATGGCGCAAATGCCGTGAAAGTGGTGTCTGAGTCCCCACCCGATGGATATACGGTTCTAGCGCATGCAGGAACGGCATCAACAGCAGGCCTTAAGGCCGTCTCAAGTTCTATCTACGTCCCCGTTCAGGTTCCCGACGAAATAGTCAGAAAGCTCAAGCCAGCGCTCGACCGAGCTTTTACAGCAGTTGCAATAGGGCAAGTTCGATAAACATTGACGGAGATACGGCGAGGATTATCTTTCGACGCCTCGCCTCTTAACTACGTTGATCGGATCGACGCTCAGTAATCCATGATGTTTTCGTATTTGCCGCTGATCGAAAACGGCACACCGCAAGGGCGAGTTGAGCTTTTGCTCACCGCTACGGTGGCGGCACCCGCCTGGGTGATCTCGATCGGCTGCCCATCAGGGAAAGCGCCTTTGAGGCGCTTACCCTCCCGCGTCAGCTGTGCGGTCACTTTGCAGAGTGTCTTGCGCGTAATGAGACCGTCGGGGCTGCGTCCCTGCTGTTCCGCCTCGAAGACAGCAGTGTAGGACTTCCCACCTGCGACCGGATCGATCTCAAAGCTGCAGGATACGTTCTTTGCGCAGACGCTATCAGTGCCCTCGTATCCTCCTGCGAACGGGTCCCTCGCGAGAACAGGTGAGGTGGTGAGGGCGGCCAAGGAAAGCGTTACCAGACCGAAGGCCAAAGCGGATTTCTTCATCAGGGCTCCAACAGACGAATTGAAGTGCAGATTTCGGGACTTATTGAGACGGTTCGATCATTTGTCGAGGCGCCCGCCTACAGAAGTCGTGGACAACGGGGTCAAGACGGTACTTCTACCTAGTGGAGGGCTCGATTGGACTGAGCCATTCGTTCGCTATGGCGAGACCCATCGTGGTTGTCGGCCAGAAACGCCCGTCCTGCCCCAGGTAGGTGAATTGCTGCTCATAGCCAGGATCGGAGCCTGGGCCCTGCTGAGATCCTTGGAAGATGATCTCGGCCCCGGCAGGGAGTTCGATCCGCTTGTTAGTCGTGCCGCCGCTGGGCAGGGTCACGTTCTGCAGAAGGCGTGCGCCCTCCTTCCTGATGCGGTAGGCGGCCCCTTTGACCAGTTGAACCCTCACGAGGGCACTGGGATGCTCCTGGAGGAGGTTCTGCTCAGGGGCTAGGTCGAGCAGACACCGTGCAGCGTCAACATGCTCGTTGTTGAGAGCCACAACCGCCTTCAGGAAGGTGGGGGCAAGATCGGGCCATTCCTCTTCGAGACTGTCACGAACATCGGCAATGGACTGGCCCTGCGTGCCATGCGCGGCCATAACGTCGGAGACAAACTCCTGCAGGACCGTTTCGGCCGTGATGACAGGGCCCGGGGAACTCGGAGTTGACCGTCGGGTCGGGAAGACCAGAGCCGAGTCGAATTTGCGGACAATGTCTTCGACTGTGTCAGAGGAAAGCGCGGAGAGCAGGCCCTGCCGCACATGGCTTGCGGACGTTTCCAGGTCGCCACCGGGTTCCTTGTTCGCCCGGTACAGGCCATAAAAGGTCCCATCATCGCCATTAAGCGTGATCACCACGGCCTGGTCATTGTTGAGCCAGTGGTCGAAATCCTCATAGGGCGGGTAGTTGTGGTAGCTGGAGAACCCAGCAGCTTTCAGAACTGCCCTGGCGTGATTAAGCTCTCTCTCATGCATTTGCGGTCTCCTTATCGACATCCGCTTGGGTGCCCCAGTCGCCATCCGGATCGAATTGATCTAAAGCGTCGGGGCAAGGCTGTCCTTCGAAGGCCGGATTGAACGGGGCACAGGTGCCGGCGAAGGCCACTCCCTCGGCGGAGGCGTCCCCTGCGATGACCCCGAGCTTGTCTGCGATGGAGGCCGCCATGGTCGAACCGATGGTTTCGAGTTGACCTGCCCAGAGATCCGCGTCCGGGAGCCCGATTTCCTTGGCGCAGTCGAGCATTTCGTCGAGGTTCAAAAGCTTCGTCATTGGCTGATCTCCGTGACGCTAGGACCGATGAGGCTGGGTTCTTCGATGTCTCCCTCAAAGATCGGCATCAGGAGATACCGGGGATCGCCTCCAAGTTTCCCCATCGCGGCGACCGCATAGGCAGGCGTCATGATCTGAAACGACATGAGGTTGAGAGGGTCCTCGTCGTCGCCTTGGATGTTGTGCCCGGACCGATCGGCCAGCTGGAAGCCCAGCAATTGCGGGCCAGAGCCACGGGACGGAGTGCCAACAGGCGATCGTTCAGTCGTGCTCACAGGGTCAGGCCTTCTCGTTTGGCGGCCAGGAGTGCTCTCGAGGCTCGTTTGATGGGATGATCCGCAGGCAGGCGGGCGCATCTCGCAGCGCCGCCGAGCTGATCGGCAGCCCAAAGGCGCAGCATGGCCAGTGTCTCGACCAGGCTTTGCGCCGTCTCACCCGAGCATGGGCTCCCGGCCGCGAACTCCTCAGACAGTCGGAACGGAACTGGGCCCTTGAGTACCGGATCCAATTCAAACTTGTTGTCCGAGAGTTTGCCGCCGGGCCGGATACCGGCAACGAAGCTGGCGCTGGGATCCCACGATTCGAGTTTGTAGCGCTCAACCCGTCGACCGTCGGCCAGGCGGATAGCGCTCTCCCCTGCCTTCAGGGGCGATTCCGCCTTCGTCACGAGTGTCTGGACCCGCCAGGCATCATAGAAGGCGACGGTGACTGTAAATGTCTCCATGAGTGCGCCTCCTGGCGCGAGTGGAAGCCCCTAGAATTTCAGGGGTTTTGAGAGGGATTGATCCGGATTTGGACGGCTCTTCAGAAAAGAGGCGAGGTCTTTACCAAACTGTTCGGCTTCCCCCTTTTTAATTCGTGTTCTCCCGCTTTATTGCAGACAGGGGCGGGGCGATCGGATAACAGCGGCCTATCGAACACCAGGAGTTTCGCAAATCATGAACAATCATCTGAAGGGTTTCATTGCTGCCGCTGCGCTGGCTCTTGTCAGCACTTCTTCGATCGCCGCCGATCTTTCCGCGCCGTCGTTCTCGTCGATCCTGCCGTCCGCTGTTCAGAGCCTGAAGCCGGGTTTCGTGTGGACCGGTGTCTATGTCGGAGGCAATGCGGGACTGGCGTATGGCGAGAGTCAGGGCCAATTCGGAAGCGACACCGTCGTGTCCGAACTCGGCGGCTGGGTTCGTCCCAAGGATGACTTCCAGACTTTCATCGGCGGCGCCCAAGCTGGCTACAACTGGCAGACGGGTCTGCTTGTGTTCGGCATCGAAGGCGACATCAGCTACCTCGATGACGTGAAGGCCTTGTCCATGCCGCGAACGGTTGAGGGCACGGGGTATACTGTCAACGGAACGGTGACGGTCCAGAACAGCCTTGAGTGGTTGAGCACCGTGCGCGGTCGCCTTGGCGTGGCGGCGGATCGGTTCTTCGTTTACGGAACCGGTGGCTTGGCCTTCGGAGACGTGAAGAACAATGCGCTTGTTGAGGGCACGGTGACGACTGGCCGCGTGGTGACGCCTCTTGAGCCCATTAGTGGCAATGGTGATGAGACCCGCACTGGCTGGACGGTTGGCGCCGGCACTGAATACGTCATCACCAACAACCTGACGGGTAAGTTCGAATATCTCTACTATAACCTGGGGACATCGAAGTATGACGTCGGCGCTGTAGGCGAGGCCGCTGACTACCATGTGCGTAGCGACAACAATGGCAATCTCGTCCGCGCCGGCCTGAACTTCAAATGGTGAGCTGCCGTCACTTCATGATGGTGAAAGGGGGCCGGGCATAACGCTCGGCCTTTTTCTTAGTGAGGCACGTTTCCAGTCACGCGGACGTTTCGACGATGCTCCCCCTATTTGGTTCAGTTATATTCCTGTCTGCCTTCCTGCTCTTCGGCGTGCAGCCAATGTTCACAAAGATGGTACTGCCAATCCTTGGCGGCTCCCCATCGGTATGGTCGATCGCTTTGGTGTTCTTCCAGGCTCTCCTGCTGGCTGGCTATGCTTATGCAAACCTACTGGTGACGCGGCTGCGCCGGGGCATCGCTGTTGGGGTGCATGTTGCCGTTCTGGCCATCGCGATGGCGGGCCTGCCGATCACGGTCACTGCGTTCGGGAACCCAGAACCATCGGGGGCGACGGCAGTGTGGCTTTTAGGCGTGTTTGCGGCATCAGTGGGGCTGCCCTTCTTTGCTTTGTCGGCAAACGGCCCATTGCTCCAAGCGTGGTTCGGCCAAGTCGGGGACAAGCAATCTGCAGACCCGTACTTTCTGTATGCCGCCTCAAACGCCGGATCGTTCCTCGCCCTCTTGTCTTATCCGCTCCTGATCGAGCCGTGGCTACGGCTGGGGGAGCAGAGCCTTCTCTGGGCATCACTGTATGCCATTCTGGCCTGCGGCGTCACTATTTGCGGCTTTTTCCTGATCCGCCGTAGCCGAGTGAGCAGCGGTGCAGTCGCCGCCGCGGATAACCCTGCGGAGCCTCCCGTGAGGTGGTCGGACCGTGTAGGCTGGATGGCGATTGCCTTGGTCCCGTCTGGTCTGCTGGTTGCGGTCACAGGCCATATCGCGACGGACGTGGCCTCCGCTCCCCTTCTATGGGTCCTACCCTTAGCCCTGTTTTTGCTGACTTTCATCTTCACATTCCGCGATAGGTCGTTCGCGTCGTCGGCTAAATTAAAGGCAGCTCAGGTCTGGGGCATCGCATTTGTGTTCGTGATGCTGCTGAAAGGGTCGGAAACTCTGGCACTCGCAGGGCTCCACCTCGGGGTGTTCTTTATTAGCGCTCTTATCGCTCATCGGACTCTTTACGAACGCCGTCCCACAGCCCGGAACCTGACGTCGTTCTATGTCTGGATGTCCGCCGGCGGAGTGATAGGCGGCGTATTCAGCGGTCTGCTGGCGCCGTTCCTGTTTTCTGGAGTTCTTGAGTACCCTATCCTCCTGGTAGCCGCTCTCTTTGTCGGGCGACGGATTACATGGAGAGATCTCACCTCGAGGGACGCCTATCCAGGCATTGTCGCTGCTGTTCTGTTGTTAGGTTGTGGCGCCTTGATCCTTGCGGTCGACCGGCTGAGCGAGACGATCCTGTTCATCACAGGGGTGTTGCTGATCGTTCTCTTGATCATCGCTTGGCGAAAGGCCGTCGGTGCGGTCTTGGTTGGTGCTGCCTGCGCCCTCACCGTAACGGTCTTGTCTGACCTGGTGGTCGGGACAACATCCTATCGATCGTTTTTTGGCGTGAACAAAGTCTATGAATCTCCGGACGGCCAGTTTCGGTACATCCGTCACGGCAGCACGATCCATGGGGCGATGAGGCTCCGGACAGCGGAAGGCATTCCGGTATCAGGCCGGCCCGAGCCGCTGACCTACTATACGCCGGCGGGGTCAAATGCGCTTGGGATTGAGGCAGTGCGGCATGCTCAAGGTGGGCGGCTCAAACGGGTCGCAGCGGTCGGCCTGGGGAGTGGTAGTATTGCCTGTTCGATCAAGGGAGGAGAGGATTGGACCTTCTTCGAGATCGATCCCGTGGTGAGCGAGATCGCAACCGATCCATCTCTATTCGCCTTCATGGCAAAATGTGCGCCAAAGTCGAGGATCGTCCATGGGGATGCAAGGCTTACGCTGCAGAAAGAGCATGCTCCGTTTGATCTGATCTTTCTGGATGCCTTCTCCTCAGATTCCATTCCGGCTCATTTGATCACCGTCGAGGCGATCCGCTCCTATGTGGATCGGCTGAGTCCAAATGGAGCGCTGGTGATGCACATTTCTAACCGACACCTGGACCTGCGTGCGATCATTGCACGAGCTGCGGCCGAGGCGGGCCTGGTCACTTATGCCGGTGCGACACAGGCCAACGGTGACGCGACTGGGGCGAGTATCACTCTGGCGGTCGGCCATAGAGCAGAGGACCTGGGAGATATTGCCCAGACATGGAAGCTGATCCGGCCCGACTACGCCCGCACTCCCTGGACCGACGATTACTCGAACATCATCGAGGGGATCAAAGACAAGTGGTTTGGGCCTGCAATGGACGAAGTCTTGATCCAGCCCGGGACAAGTGTTGACGCGCCGAACTGACGTCGGGGATTGTGAGGGACTGAACAAAAGAGGTGGCGGTGATGATCACCGCGGCCTTTCACTATATTCGACTATCTATGGAGGGCGGATTTCGTTCAGCTACGCGCTTTGGGCAATCTGCAAAACCCTCTCGCATGCGTCCAAATCGAGCCAATCGTTCTCGTCCCGAATTCGGGTCTCCATATCGATCCAGAATGGACGCCCATCGCAAACCTGTTTGATGCCTCGAAGCGCACGCGATAGTGTCTCCGGGCCTAGGCCGCCGGCGAAACCGCAGATTTTACCGTCAAGTGGCGGCGCCCATTCGGATGCTGGGATACCGCGCCCACCTGAAGCATCGAATAGAACCTGGTGATTTGGCGCTGCTAAGGCGCATGAGACGCCCTCATTGGCTCGGTGTTCCTGGGTGATGACCGGGATGGCAAGCGATTCAATCGCTGTGTCTAATTCATGGACCGTAAACTTTGCTCTCCTGAATGCGAAGTTCAATTGTAGCCGTGAGACCCTGGGATGTGTCGCAAGTTGGAAGGCCTGCTGATCCCAATCCGTATGTCCCTTCGAAACTGCTGACTGAATGAAATCCGGCACAGCCCTTCCGCACAGATGGACTGCCCACCGGACACGGCCGGCGTTCAGCATGTTTTGGATGAACTCAAAGGTTGGGAACCGCTTCTGTTCTCCCGAACGCTCAGGTGAAAACAGGATGGCAAATTCAGCTTCGGGAAAACGAGATGAGAGCTCGATAACTTTGGATAGATCGGTCTGTTGATCGACTCCGGTTAGGGTGCAGGAGAGGAGGGTCATAAGCCTGTCCTTTGAGCGGCCTGATTGTCCAGTGAATGACCAAGGGCGCTGGGGTTTAAAGAGACTTCAGGAGCAAGCTGTTGGTAGGAAATTGAGAGGAAATCGGCCTAGAATGGATGCTGAAGCAAATAACCGTAGCTATTACTGACTAACCTGCCAAAAGCGCATACGCTCGGACGGGTGTCCGTTATGCGACGGCGAGGCATCAGTGGGGAGGACCTGAAGATGAACGGTCAAGATATTCCGGTTGAACCCGTTTTGCCCGTTTCAGTTATTCGGCCCTTCGGAACGCAGATCCGGGCGGTTCAGGAGATCGAGGGTAGCATCCTTGAGCAAATTAAAGTTCCGGTTGAATTCCGGATTATGGGCGCTGAAGCTCCGAGGACCGTGTTTGTTGCGTCAACCCCCGATGTAATTTCAAAACATCTGATTGCCTATTACCGGAGGGAGCCGGTTCCTGAGGACATAAAAGAACGTAACATTGATATTCTTGAGCACGCCGCCAGAGACCTTGTGAACCATGCTGTGGTCATTGAGGAACTCCCTGGGAAGAGGGCGCAGTTCATTGTCCTCCGTCGCGGGATTGAGTACGTCGCCGGTCGAGATGGCACTCCGCTTGCCATTCGTATGGTCCATGATGTGCTCGCGTCACATTGCAGAGGTGATTTCAGTACCGATGCGCTCATGCAGGCCTGTGGTGCCGGTGCCTTGGCGGATCTCATGAAGCTTCACCTAGACGCAGCGTCGGTCGCCGGCCAGTTGGTCTCGCACGAAATGCCATACCATGCTCTCGAGCCGCAGTTGCCGTTTTCATCTCAACTCGGCGTGCGGGTCGAAAGCCACGTCACAGGCAGTTCTGATGCAGATGAGGAAGTCGTTCACATTCTCGGTGGCCTCGTAGAGACGTACTCTGGCTACTGGGATTCCATGGTCGACGCGTTTGACGGTCTCGGCCCGGCATATGTCGTGGGGCCATTCTTCCCGGGGACATGGTTTACCAGTGAGAGTTCAAACAGCGCCCGTGACACAAGGGAGTCGCTCAGGGCGCGCCAGATACTCAGAAGCGCCAGTCTTATCGCACGTTCGGATCTACGTCGCGTAACACCATTAGGGCGTCCGGACTTTGCATTGGGGCGTAGAGCCGAGAGCATCGTTGCTGAGTATGCATCGTCTATCGCTATGGCAGCAGGCGGATTTGCGCTGGATCTGGGTTCCAAGGAGCCGAGGGCAGTCTTTGGAGACTTTGGCAGCGACGTCCGGCGCGCGGTGATCTATCTGTTTGACGTGATGGATCGGGGGACGTCTGCCTATGTGGGGATCGAACGTACTCTCGGTGTGACCCTTGAGGCGGGGGTGATGATGCCCCTGACGCTCGACCTCAAAATCTGCCATGTTGTCGGACGGGTGGATTTGCCCGTTATCGGAAGCCGAATTGCAGAGGTTCTGCATGATCAGGCTATGTCTGATCTCTTCTCGCTGCAGAGCAGCCTCTCGGAATTTGGCGGAGACATCCTCATTCGCTTCCGTGGCCCTGGAGAGCTGCTGGAGCACGTGAGACAGGTCGTCGATGAGGACTGGAGCCAATCTCTTGATGCAGTCCGCCATGAGAAGTCCGGCCATCAGATCCTGTCGCCGGAGTTCATTGAAGAAGACCTTCATCCAGATCAGGACAGTGAGCCGCCAGCGAGGGTGATCTTCCAACGTCTCCCCACAGCGACCAGGATCGACCTTGATTCGGTGTATGACGCCGCTGAGGACGGATTGGAGGACTCGGTGAATGTCGTGGAGGTTCTTAGGTTCGTAGAAGGCGAAGTAAGGTGGGTCGACTTCGAGGTCGTGGAGGATGAGGAGACCAACGAGCCATTCTGGCTCTTGCGGGCTTGGGGCGATGGCGGCCCGCTGCCGGTGGTTTATTCGACCGTCTCAGGGCGAAGCGTCTCGTGGGATGGCTGGAGCCCGCAGGAGCTCGTTACAAACTTTAGCTATACCCTTGCGACCCTCGCAGACGAGAAAAAGTCCCTGTCGCTTCGGATGAAAGGCGTGGAGCAGCTGAAGGACGCTGCGGAGACGTTGTTTATGGGCGCCAATATAAAGATTGCGCCGATTGAAGTTGTGGTTCTCGATGCCGAGAATCAAGACGTCATATTCGGCGACGATCTTATGGAGGAGGGCGGGACTCCGTTAGAGCACCTTGGCCTGTGCGCTGATCCAAACTGGGAGCCTCTCTTATCCGAAGATGGGTGGGAGCTAAATCGGAATTCGGATTTCCTTGTCGCAGTCCATGATGATCTTCGTCTGAATGCCACCGTCAAGGGGGCAGAAATTATCCTCGCCCGGTTCCTTTCGAGCCGAGCTCTCGATTTGCTCGGATACGCGGATGACCTGTTTGATACGATCATGGTCATAGTGGCCCTAGCTTACGTTCGAAAGGTCCTAGAGCCGGCACGTTCAACCCTTCTCACGCGCTCCGAAGTACGAGATGTGAGGGAGGGTTTCCAGTTCATATTCAATTCGCGCATCGCTGAGGCGAAGATCTCGGCCGCGATCACGACGGCCGTTGAAGAGGTTGCTCAAGGCCCGTCAAAGGTAAGAATTTATCTAGCAGTGGCGAGGGTAGCGCAGGCGTTTGAGGCAGTCTGCGATCAAGCATCCATATCCGCTAGTGCTCGCATTGCCTCTTGAGGGATCATGAGAAGAGTCTTCGTTGTATTGGGCCTGATGTGCCTTGCTGTCAGTGCGAACGCTCAATCTCGCGTTCCTGGAAAACCTATTGCAAAGCCTCTCCCTGACTGGTGCGCTCAAGGAGAGTGCATCACACCGACTGTCGAGTATATCGAGCCCACCCTTTTCCATCAGGCAGGAGTTCTCTTCCGCGTCGAAGGAGAAACTTGGTCGTTCTCGATGCACAACCCGAAGAAGAAGACCCGACTTCGAGCAGCCGGCGCGAGCTATGTTTTCTGCTCGAAGGAGATGCCTGCCGTTGTTTCCCCATCTGAGGGCAAATATTTGGTTGATTTCCTCACTCTTGACGATGCAGGCCGATATGGCCACGCGAATGCGATTTCGATCGCACAGTATTTCGCCGTGTGCCACGGACGGATTTTCGACTCGTTCAACTCCGGTGGCGCCGAATTTGCGCAATCTCTTGGCTACAGGGCTCAGGATCGGGTGGATCAACCCATTATCGATCGTCCACAGGATGTCCTGAAGTTTCTCCCGAAATCTGGTCAGTAAGCGGGGTTTGGCAGCGACGCCACAAATGAAGCCGCAGGCATAATCTGCCTACGGCTTTATCGTGTGTTACAATGGAACCTGGGACGGTTATGATTGTTGATTTCGGGCAATGGTCAATCCGCGTACCTCACCACAAAAAGCAAGGCGAGTTGTCTCGCCGCTTCCAAGTCGCATCCCGGTCGAGTTGGCCGTCCTGACAAAGGAGGCCCTCGACACGGACGAGTGGTTACATGAGGTGAAATTTGACGGGTATCGCATGCTCGCCCGCATGGACGCTGGCCCGGCACGCCTGATCACCCGGAATGATCAGGATTGGACCGCCCGCTTCCCCGAGCTGGCGGAGGCATTCACCAGGTTCGGTCGATCGGGGACTGTCCTAGACGGTGAGATCGTGAAACTTGCCGAGAGCGGGGTTAGCTCTTTCGCAGCATTGCAGGATGCCCTTTCCAAAGAGCAGACGGCAGATCTGGTCTATGTGGCGTTCGACCTCCTGTTCCTTGACGGCGAAGACCTGAGAGGCCTTCCTTTGGAAGAGCGCAAGCGAAGGCTGTCGAAGCTGTTAGCGAAAGCCCCCGCGACGATCCGGGTTAGCGAGCATCGTGTCGGTGGAGGGAAGGCGCTCTACAAGCAGGCCTGCCAGTTGCGCCTGGAAGGGATCATCTCCAAACGGCGGGATTCTCTCTACACCGGAACCCGAAGCGAAGACTGGCTGAAGGTCAAATGCCTCAATACCGAGGAGTTCATCATCATCGGGTATACCGAGCCGCAGCGGTCGCGTGTCGGATTTGGAGCGCTTCTGGTTGGCTATTATACGCCCGAAGGTGAGATTCGCTATGCCGGCAAGGTCGGTACCGGATACTCGCGAGAGTTCCTGATCGGGTTCCAGAAGCGACTAGAGAAGATCGAGCAGACGGACCCGACAGCCGTTTTGCCGAAGGGCACCTATATGCGCGCCAAGGTACATTGGGTGAAACCGCGCTACCTGGCTCAGGTTGAGTTCACCGAATGGACCCGGGACAGAATCCTGCGCCACCCGGCCTTTTTAGGGCTGCGAGAGGACAAGGATCCGCGGGAGGTTGTGATCGCCGGTGAAGCCTAAGACGGGCGGTCAATTAGGAGCGGTTCTGGCGTGACCGGATGATCCGCCGCCATAGCCACATTGGAGCCGAGCACACGACGTAGAGCAGGTAGGCGGTCAGGACTGCCGCCGGCCAAAAGTAGATTGCATGTGCCGTGTAGTAGCCCATCCCGCTCGGAATGAGGACAAAGCCCGACTGGCCCAGAGCCGAGGTAAGGACAACCCCCAGCGCAGCCACGGGAAAGGTTGCCAGCAGGAGCCCGAGATTGGCGAGGCCATCTCGGGCTGTGTGGGTGAAGTCAATCCAAACATAGGCGGCGAAGGCCATGTACAGGGCCGACGGCAGATAGGCCCAGCGCATGCGTGCCCTCAATAGTCTGACGGCGTCTCAAACTTGAGGACAGAGTGCGGACTGCTCTTGGTCGCCTCTAGAATTGCGCAAGAATCCTTTGCCCTTTTCGGGGCCGCCCCTTTCAGCGTGATGGAATAGGAATTGTATGTTCCCGAAACTGGGTAGGGAGCAGGCTCACACCCCTTCTTGAAGACATATGCTGTGCCTTCGGCGATGCCACGTGCTTCCAGCCCCGGCGCATTCTTAAACTCGCCTCGGAACAACACCGTACCCTGCTGGACAGTCCCCGAGATAGACGACTTCGGCTCGTAGTAGCGGATCTCGCCGGCACCCTTGTTGACGTGCATCATCGATCCATTGTGGAGGTAGACGATATCCTCCTTCCAGATCATGAGATCCTCGTATCGAGCCGCCTTGGTCGGGGCTGCCGCTGAGGCCTTGGTTCCAGGAACCGCCGACTTGAAGTCTGGCGCCATCACCAGCTTACCGTCTACACACCGTCGATAGAGATCGTACTCGGCGCCATTCCAGCGCCAGATCGGGTGGCAGAATCCGGGGCCACCCAACTCAAGATCGGGGAACCCGCCTGATTTCTCCGGCATCACCGTGATCGGATCGCTCAGGTAGCCGAGGTTGGCTTTCCACTCGCCAGATTTGGTTTTGATCATGAGCGTCTTGCTCACACCAACACGACCAAAGCACCCGGCGCCGCCATCCTCATGCCTGGCGGTGATCATGACTTCTTCTACACCGTCGCCGTTCAAATCCATCGGCTCAGGATCGAGAACAACCGGCCTGCCCATTTCTTTGCCGCATTGGATGTAGCCATCCAACGTGTGAGCTTTAGCAACCTTGATCGCCGCGTCTCGATCGGCATCTGTGAGAGCCAAAGAGGGGGTTGTCGTGAGAAGGAGGAGGGCGAGGGGAGGGAGAAAGGTCGGTTTCATTTCTACTCTTCAACCAGGCGTGAGGTTAAGCGGAGGCTCCCGTGGATTTCCGAGCTACCCTTTGGGGGCTCGCCAACCTGCAGTGATTGCGTCGCTTTCAGAGCAGAACCACCGTTCGCCGGCGGCCTCGTTCACCACAGTACGGTCATAAGCGCGGCTGCCAGGCAGGTGATAGATCTTCTCGCCTTTCGCGCTGATGTTACCCTTGATTCTGCAGTCGCTGGAGGTGGACTGCGGGCGTGAGCTTGATACCTGCGGGGCCGGCTCTGCCTTCGATGGTCCGCGTTCTCCTCGCCGCCAGTCCCATGGCGGGGTGAAAGACCCGGCCCAAAGGCCGCGTTTGGCCTTTCGAGCGGCATCTTCTTGCGGAACGTACTCGGTACTGTACTGCCGATAGGCAAGAGCGTAGCCCTGCTCGATCAGCCACCCATTGAG
Source organism: Microvirga calopogonii (assembly GCF_003347665.1). Lineage (GTDB taxonomy): Bacteria > Pseudomonadota > Alphaproteobacteria > Rhizobiales > Beijerinckiaceae > Microvirga > Microvirga calopogonii. Next base: position 27,640 of record NZ_QDGA01000028.1, on the reverse strand, counting down.
GTCAATACGATTCGCCGAGCACTGGGCGACAATTCGCTGATACCGATCGACGTCTTTTTGCTGACAGGTGACATTTGCAGAGCCGATTTTATCGGACAGTGCTAACGCCGCCTGTTGGCCACAGCGATAGGCCCGCCCGCCGGCGTCCTGGCAGAGCTGGGCGCTTTCCGGGGCATCGACGCCGTGAAACCGGATTCGGGTGCCGCGGATTTCGAGGGTGTCGCCGTCGATCACGCTGGCGCGGCCTGTGATCGTCTGTGCCCAGAGGGGGCTGACAGACAGGAGGAGGGTTGTGAAGGCGATTATAGGTCTGATCATGGGATAAAGTTCAGTGTATCGAGAGTTGGCGGCACACTAGCCGCCAAGTGCAGGATGTTCAGCTGGCGAGCTGCCGTCATCCACGACTAAGTTCAGGACTCTTCCGAGGCGCCAAACTCCCGAGCGGTTCCGGCGTGACCACACGACCGACAAACAGTCGGGCTGTCGTCCGACCACTCATGGCTTTGGTCAGCGGCCTCGTTGGGATCTGTTCCGCCGGCCGAATGGCGAACCCAGACCAAAGCGGCGATATCGATCCTGTCGTGCCTTCCACAGCAGAGGCACCTGAGATTTGTCCGCTGCGAAGTGCAATCATCTGCTGAGAGTGCATGTGAGACAGGCATCGAATGAGCCGCTCCTTCAAGGCGATTGGAGATCATGGAGATGGCGTTCCTCAGGTGGGAGTGGCTCTGCGAGTTGTCCCGTGAAGGCGGCACCCCAAGCAGTAAGCGATGAGCAGGGCGTCTCACGCCATATCGGTCATCTATAAGAGGTCAGATGGTATCCTTCGCGCCATACTTCCCAAAGATCCTCCCCGATAAAGTCCGTCTGGGAGACTCCGTCTTGTCGGAGCACCGGATACGAGAATGGATTGGCCGAGATCTTAGCACCGGCCCCGGCTGCTGCTCGGCCCATCTCGAATGCCGCATTATCGTTAAGCGCGGCGGGGAGCAGCTTAATCCATCGTAGGCGCGGCTCACCTAGTGGGCGTATCGGCCGCCTTCGACTGGAGTTGGACCACGTCTTTGGCTCGATCGGGACGAGAATTCGCTTGGCGCCATGCCCACGGGTCCAGATAAAGCGGGAGTGATGGTGAACGTCCAGCCGCCATCCAGCCGCTCTTAGTGACGCTCCACTCTCCGAAATGCGGGTATATGTCGTGAGGCGATAGATTGTATGGCCGCGTAATTTGATCGATTTGGCCTCGCGAGCAAGCGCCCCCAGAAGGGCAGAGCATGCATGGGCGGTGCCATCTGTTGCCGTGCGGCTGACCTCCAAGGTCAGTCCGTCGTCGAGTATCTGGGATACTGGGCGACCGAGGATTCCGACACCGAGGATGTTGCGGGATTTTCGGTCCCGGATCAGGAGCTGCTTAACCGACACGCCGACCTCGGACGAATGCCGGTGCATTTGCCTGACTATGGAGTTGGCCGTGGCCTTATCCGTAAGTTCGAAGAGGAAACGTTTTGACAAAGGGAGCCGGAAGGGTGGGGGGAATGCGGACCAATGGGAGCGAGGCCAGCTTCGAGAAATCCGTCGTATTCAGAATCATGGCCACCTTCTGGGCCAGAGCCAGATTCGCCTCGAGATCGTCCGTATCGAGAACTTCGAGGCGCACATCGCCATCAATATCAAGGATTAGGACACCGTTATCTTCGGATCCGGTCCCCTCAGGACGGTCGATGATCCAGTCGCCATTCTCGTGATACTCCGGTGTTTCTTCGCCTGAGTTGAGGCGATCCAGGATCAGGTTTGCCATGAGGCTATTGCCTGGCGTCTTTTCGTCGGGCGCAAACATGATGCGGGATTCACCCTTATGCCAAAGGACGTGCATGCCCTCGTTGTGGGGCAGGGCCCAGAAGATCGTCCACTCAGGGGTCGGTGCCATGGCGCAACTCTCGCTCATTCCTACGCAACAAGGTCCTGCGCCAACCTGAAAAGGTTGACGTGGCGTTTGACGGCCTGCGACGTGGCCTTAGTCCAGGTATCGGCGGAACCGCCGTCCTTCACGCCGCCAGCGCGGCTATCGCTGAACCCAGCATCGCCGGGGCGGAAATCGACGGCAGCGGCTGCCGATGTGCCGAACGTGAAGCAGAGCATCGCGCCCGATCTCGCGACATCGCTGTTCCGGTTTTTAAAGCCCGGATTCACGACAAAGCGAGCGCCCCGCTCCTGCGCAACCGCCAGATCCCGGAGCGTGTCGCGGTTCAAGGCCCGGGAGAAGATGTCGTGATAGTAGTTCGACGTCTTCCCCGGATTGAACTGGATGCTGGCGTCTGGGACGAAGCGGCGGCCATCGAATTCCGCTGGGATGTAGAGCGTAAGACCTTCGAGCGCGCCCTGAAGAAACGCAGTGACCGCACAGTGATCAGCCCAAGCTGCTCCGCCGGAAATGCCATCCCGGATATCGAAGTCGTTTATGGCTCGAAATGTCTCCCGCATCATCGTCTCGTAGAGATACGCGGACATGCGGGAGGCATCATCTTTGCGACCGGCAGTGCCGATAACGGAGAGGGTCGATTCAAGTGACATACGGCGGCTCGCGAGACGTCCGATCATGTGATGCTCCTGGGGTTTAGTCCCTGTTTCAGATCACCGGTTCAGATCGAAAGTTGTTCACACGTTGACTACAGTTTCTAAGGCGCATTATCCCCTGTTTACTCCGCCCAATCTATCGCCTCAGTAGACTATCAACTGCCATCTATTGCTGGATTCATTGTGTGGTTAACGACATCACTCCGCAGCCATTAACCGTATCGCCTGCTTCTGCACCTTCTCCAGCCTTTTCCGCTCGCTGGGAGAAATCCAGCCGGGAACTGAGCGCTCTGCCAGCAGTAAGTCCTTCTCAAGGGTGAGCCCTTCCCTGCAGCCGGGGGGAATGAGAAACGTGGGAATGAAGAAGGGCAGGCTTTGAACACGCGGCCACTGACCTTGCTCGTCCCGCACCCAGACATACCAAGCGTAGGCCGTAGCCGTTGAGAGTTTTGGATCCCAGCCGCCCAGGCACATCGGAAGCCGTTCGGTGAACACTGCGACAACTGAAGGGGGCGTCTGGGTCCAGAGGCTGTTATATCGGCCCTTGCTTTCGAGCCATGCGAGGCGAACAAGGAACGCTACCCCCCTTCGGGCGATCCGCATCGCCTGCTCGAGGAACTCGTAAGCATGATCGAAGGGCGGATTGGTGATCACCCAGTCAACCAGCGCCGTGTTCGGGTCCGCCTTTGTAAAGTCGATCTGAGCGTCGAGGTGGGGCCCGTAGGGATAGATATCGGTCGCCAAGGTCATCTGAGAAAATTCCGAGAGCGGGGCACTCATGTGCCCGAACCCAGCGGCCGGTTCCCAAACTGTACGGATGCGTGGAGGGAGTTGTAGCGCCGGCAACACATATTTGAACAGCGCTCTTGTGCCCCACGGAGGCGTCGGGAAGAGATCGAGCTTTCGCCACTGGTCCGCATCGGGCAGAGCATGGTCGGCCTCTTGGCCGAGACGATGAGCCATCACCGATGTGCCGCCACGTGGGCTTTTACTCATTGCGGATTGGTTTCTCGTTTGAAGGTGGACGTGTGGAAGGATCTGATTGGCTTCTACCAGAGCGATTTTGATTTGAGTTTTATCGTCTGGGCCCCGGCTTCTTTCGCGTGCGGGAGCGTGCCCGCCGCCGTGGGAGTGGCTCATTGAGCCGGCCAAAAACTGCGAGCAAACTGTGGATCCGGGCTTGATCGTGAAAGCCCCGGCGGATCTCTTGAAGCTCCAGATAGAGTCGTACTTTCGCGGGGAGCGATTGGTCGGCAAGAAGAATGTCGAGAAGGCTATCTGAGGCCAACTCGACCTTCGCGCGGTTAGCGTAACCCGATGCTGCGTCTTTCAGGACATCGACGGCTTCAAGGAGAGCCTTGTGTTCGGGCATGAGTGTATCTCCCTTGTCATGGGATCATCACGGGCGGCTTTTCGAAGGAGTGGTCAGGATGGGTAAGCTGCCGTCGGGCAATCTGCGACGTCGACGTTGCAGCGAGGCATTGAGCAAGATCGAGGGCGAGACAGGAGCCTCAAGCCCTCGATAGTTCAGTGGAGGTCAAGGCCTACTTGAAGAGCAATTGTGCGACGTCGTTCAGAGTCGCAAAGATCATCAGTGACATCACGAACGCTAGGCCTACGCCATAGCTGAACTGTTCGACCTTCTTGTTGGGGCGCTTCCTTGCGACCGCCTCGTAAGCGAACATCGTCAAATGTCCGCCATCGAGGACGGGAATCGGAAGTAGGTTCATGAAGCCGATAGACACCGATACGAAGCCGATCAAGAGGATGAGACCTTCAATCCCGTGGTCCTCCGCGTACGTGCCGGAGATCGCTGCCAACCTCACCGGACCAGACAGGTTCTCAATACCTTCCTCACCGGTAATCATCCGCTTTATGGTAACGGCTGTGATCTCGGCGACCTTATAGGTGACCTTGAACCCATTGGTGACAGCATCGGCAAGACCCATGGGCACATAGAAGATGTTTTCAGGCGCGGTAGAGAAACCGAATCCAACTACGGGGTAGGTTTCGTGTGCCGTCCCCTCACTGATCGGCCTGGATTTGAGAACTGCGGTGACGCTGAGATCCAGGGTTTCTGTACCCCGCCGGATCGTCATCATCATAGGAGTATCCCGAGATCGCTCGACGGCGGCGATGATGTCCTCTGCTGCCGGCGTCGGGGCCCCGTTGACGGCCGTGACAATATCACCCGGCTTTATCCCTGCTTTTTCCGCCGGAGTCCCCTGAGTGATGCTGCCGACCTGGCCGCTCAAGGTGGGTTGCCCCTGGACAAAGGCGACGGCGCCAAAGGCGAGAACCGCCAGGATCAGGTTCGTGAGGGGGCCGGCGGCAATCGTACACGCCCTTGCTATGAGAGGCGCATGGAAGAACGTCACCTTTCGCTCGGCTTCGCTCATTTCAGCCAGTGCTTCGTGAGAGCTCTGGCTCGCTGCGTTCTTATCACCTGCGAATTTGACGTATCCGCCCAGTGGGATCAGGCAAATCCGCCACTCGGTTCCTTTCCGATCAGTCCTGGCCCAAAGGCATGTCCCGAACCCTAGTGAGTAGATTTCCGCCTTGATGCCGAAAGCTCGCCCCGTGAACAGGTGTCCGGCTTCGTGAACGGCAATTACAACGCCCAAGACAAAGACGAACGCGGCAAGTGTCAAAGGAAGTGAGAGCACTAGAGAGTACATAGAATCCAAAAAGGCGGCCATGATTCGAGAATTCCTATTTCGCGTTTCAGCGTTTTAATACGGATTGCGCGGGAATGGCAGATAAGTCCCGGTCGGGCCGAGTCCATTGAAGACATATTTGTCGCGAACAGCGTCAGACGGTTACAGAACAGTGAACCGTGCTGCCGCTGTGTCCCGCACTTTCGGACCGAGGGCCCTGTCCTGACCGGACCGGGAAATCACGAATCCCTTGGCTGCGAGTTGGTCAAGGATTGCGTTGGCCGCGATCTGATTCCCTAGGTCCTCCTCGTCATCTTTCGCGGGTGCTTCTGTATTGCCGCACGTGAATGTGGAGGGGCCGTTCATCGTCGAGAGAATGCGGGCGAGTGCCGCGACGGCATCGGCGTCAGGGATGGGCTGGTGTTCGACACGAGTGAGACCGCTGCGCATCATGATCTACCTTTTGGGGTTTGATTGTCTGGCCTGCTGCAGAGTCCAAATCTGATTGAGAATATAATGCAGTTCGGCTATCTGGACGCTTGGGCTTATCAAGTGTGCCTAGGGGCTGAAGATGCTTAACGGAACTAAAGTTGAGTTAACTATTTACTCGCCGAAGCGTGATCACGCGATAACGAAGCCGGCGACGGTCAAAATCTCTGCCGCCAAGATAGAATTCAACAACTCCAAATTCTACGAGTTGGACGGCGACCTCTACAATGTGGTCCCGGCACAGTTTGACATCTCCGGAAGCCGTTTCAGCTATAAAGTTATCAGTGGCTACTCTGGCACGTTCTTAGATGTTCCCGACACAGGCGGGTTCAACGGCTACGGACTGAAGTTCGACGCGCTCGGCGCGGGTAAAAGCAAGGCACTCTACGCAGTCGACATTGTCGCGGCGGATACGTCGCTAGAGATCACAAGGAAGAACGTCAGCTTCACGAAGAATGCGCTCTATGTGAACGCTGAAGGGCTGGCATTCGACAACGGAGACACGATCGCCCTCGAGCTCGGGTTCGCAATCACCGGGACGTCTGCCGCAAATCGTCTGTCCGGTGGGAACGGCCGCGATAAGATCAATGGCGGCGCCGGTAACGATACGATCGCGGGTTCTGGTGGAAGCGATCGCCTCTACGGCGGAGCCGGGAAGGACACGTTCGTGTTCAAGTCCGTTACTGACTCGACGGTCGACAGCGGCGGCCGCGACACGATCTTTGACTTTTCCAAGTCTCAGAAGGACCGTATCGATCTACGAGCAATCGACGCGGACCTCACCAGCGAAGGGAACCAGGCCTTCAGCTTTATCGGCAGCGCTGCGTTCAGCAAGAAGGCTGGTGAACTCCGTTTTGATAAAGCGGCTTCTGATACGTACATCTACGGAGACGTGGATGGCGACGGTCAGGCGGATTTCTCAATCCATCTCGATGACGCTGTAAGCCTCTCGAAGTCGTACTTCATCTTGTAGACATACAATATTTGAGTTCCCGGACGCGTGGACAAAAGTTCCGAGATTGCCGGTATCTGAAAGCAATAACACCCGCCTTTAGGCGGGTGTTTTAGAGCGCGTTGACATTCAGGATTCCCGCGAACTCGCAAATCTGATTCAAGCTCCTTTTGCGAGCGGAGGCTTGGGTGAGCGGAGTGCGTCTGATTTTGAAAGATCACCAGTGGGATCGCATGGAGCCGCATCTGCCGGGCAAACGCACGGATCCTGGCCGAACGGCAGTCGATAGCCGGCTGTTCGTGGAAGCCGTGCTCTGGTTAGCCCGAACCGGGTCGCCGTGGCGAGATCTGCCGGACCTCTTCGGCAACTGGAACAGCGCCTTTGTTCGCTTCTCGCGCTGGTCCAAGAGCGGCGTCTGGGATCGGCTTTTTGCCGCCATGGCCGATGAGCCCGACTTCGAATACATCATGATCGACGCAACCATTGTCCGGGCGCACCAGCATGCGGCAGGCAAAAAGGGGGGTGTGAGGCTCGTGCGATCGGACGCTCCCGCGGCGGGCTGACCACCAAGATCCATGCCGTCGTGGATGCGTTGGGCAATCCGCTCCGCTTCATCCTGACGCCAGGACAGGTGAGCGATATCACTCAGGCTGAAGCCTTGATCGCCGATCTTCCCGCCGACCATGTCCTGGGGGACAAGGGCTACGATGCCAAGCCATTGCGGGAGGCCATTGAAAGCCAGGACGCCGTGCCGGTCATCCCGCCCAGGGCAACATCGCCGCAAGTCCCCTGCGACTACGCCCTTTATTGCGAGCGCAACCTCGTCGAGCGCTTCTTCCTGAAGATCAAACACTTCAGACGCATCGCCACCCGCTATGAACAAACCCCACGGGCATTTATGTCACTCCTTTGCCTCGTCAGCGCATTCATTTGGACCAAGTGAATGTCAACGCGCTCTAGTATGCCGACGGTATCGATTTGATATCGCGCTATTCCGATTCGCTTCGCCCTATTGGATGACTTTTGTGACGTTCTGCGGAGGAAGCGTGCCTTCGAAGAATTGGGTTAGCACCTCATCCCACTTCTTCAACAGCATGGTATATTGAGGTCCAATCCCGAATCCTAGAAAAAGCTCTGGGAAGTCAATACTGGTCGTCTTGATAAACATTCCGGAGTTGGCAGCTGCCTGCGCCTTTGCCTTGATAGCTTCCCAGTCCGCCTTCATTTGGGCAGTCAAAGGATTTGTGGAGAAGGATGTCCACGAGTAGCCCTCGACCCGCCAAGTCCAGTCCCGGATGTCGTCAGCGGTCAGCTCGAACGTTGTTGGAGTCGTTCCCATCCTCAATTGAAGGATGATCGTGCGGTTTGTAACGTCTACACCGATCCGACCACCGGGAGCCTTGGTGTAATAATCGAGTTTTCGGCCCTCGAGGTGCTCTTTGAAGGGATCGTTGGCTTTTCTTTTATCACGGGCGGTGGATACCTGGATGGCAACGCCAATGCCAAGGACGATCAAAATCCCGGCCCAGCCAGCAGCCATGCCGCCGGCGACGAGCATCAGGATCCCAACTATCGGGCGCCAGTTGAAGCCACCGCCGAGTTCATTCACGTGCTTTCTGGTTTGGCCCTCTTCAGGCTTGGTACTGCCCCTCAGAATCTTCATGATTTATGCCTTTTATTGCCCGTCGTGCCGATGGGTTATCAAACCTGTTATCCCGAGAACTTTAAATTCTGGTTTTCGTAGAAGGGGATAGGTCTTCTTGCGGTAGGTCGGCCGGCTGTCGGTTGGCCTCAAGAGTAGGCCCGCCGCCGTTCCTCCTCCAAGCGATCTTCCTCACGTCGACGTTCTTCCTGAGCTCGCTCCAGTTCCTCACGCAGCCGCGCCTCTTCTTGAAGCCGGTTACTTTCCTCATTACGGAGAGTGTCTTCGTGTAGCCGCTGTTGCTCGCCTCGAAGCCGGTCGGCCTCACGCCGTTCTGAGGCAATCTGGCCGTTTAAGCCTTTCCGAATAATGTCGGCCGAACGGTCTTTAAGGCCGGGCCGACCAGAGTTTTGCGGCTTCCCAGGTTTGGTGGAGGTGGCCAAACTGTTCAAGCCTGGTACGCCGTTTCCGGATATGGCCCCACTGCCGCCACCGGAGGATAGTGTGGATCGGCTGCGTCGACGGCTACTCCGCTTTTGGGGTGCGACGGTCACCTCCTGGGTTTTCGATCGTAGCCGAAACTTGAGAAATCTCATCGAGCCGATGCCCATAATGCGGAGGCAAAGCCAGACGATGACCAGGGGAGCAGCATAGATGAGCAACAGGAGGTGTTTCATGGATTCGCAAAAGCTCTGTCGATGTCAGTACTTTTAATTCGGATCTCGGGTGATTGGTAGTGCGGAGGCGGATGAGCAAAAAAAGAAAGGCCGCTCGTTGAGCGGCCTTTCCTACGCGGGACATCGGTTGGGGGCTACGGAATGTCGCCAGCGCATCTGAGGAACTGTGGCTACGTGCGCCGTTTTACAGGAACTGTCTTCAGCCGGTCGAGAGGTGCGGCGGTCCAAACAGCGACTGCGAGACAGAGGGCGACTAGGCATAATCCAGGAAGCATCGAATCTATCCGTTCATGACCGGAAGAAGACCAGATAGCCGGATCCCGCTGCCATCGTGAGAGCTACGAGAAGTGGGAGCAGTTTGGACATCGACTGTCTAAAACCTGGGTATCTGGGGGCAAAGGGCCGAAGCAGGCAAACGATCGGTGAGTGCGGCTTAGTTGAGCTGACGCCCGGCCTCGCGTTCACGTTCAACGATCGTCTTAACGTTCCGTGCCAGGTTTTCCATCTTGTTCCTCGGAATGAACAGGCCCAGGTCCTTAGCGAACTTCGCAATTGATGAGCAAACGCGCCCCAGCCCTTCATGGGCATGGATCTTCGCATAATGGGTCGCGGCGAGTCCGAATGCTTGCTCGATCGATCTGCCTGCGTTGAGGTGCCGGATCATATCGCGGCCGAAAGGCGTCTTGGCAGCCACAGCATTCAAGGCAGAGCGATGGGCAAACTGGGCTGCCTGAAGCGTCTGCTGATTTTGCTGCAGCAGAGCGATCTGGGCGCGGGCGGCTTCCAGATCCTTCGGTTTGGTGACCATCGCGAAATCCATAATCTGCGCTCCTATTGGCGAGTTACGGATAGCACATTCCGAATTACTCTGCAATGTAAGTACGACTCGACCGCCATCCATCCCGTCTATGCTGCGATCGAAGCGGCGTCGGCGGCCGTCGGCCTCGTGGTGTTCAATCCGGTGAAGAACTGGTTTGTCTCAACTGCATAACCAGCTTCGGTGAGTGCTGTGATAAGCCGTTGAGCCTCGGCCGCCGGATCGGATACGTCTTCTTTGATCCAGGATTCCCGCAGGTGGCTATAGACGAAGCCTACTTGTTTGGTGGCGGAACGTTGTTGGGATCAGGTGCGTTGTGCAATTGAGGAGTATGCTTGGCGCTTCGATGGTCTGCGACGCCGAGCCCCTCGTCGAAGGAGGACGTGATGCACTCCCTTCATCCGCAAGCCCGCACCACCCCCGCCGTTCGCCAGGAGATCGCCCGCTCGCGCGAGCCCACCGGTGTGCTGGCCCAGCGCTTCAGCGTCAGCACCGAGACCATCCGCAAGTGGCGCAAGCGCGGGGCCAAGGACTGCCAGGACCACTCCAGCCGGCCGCACAAGCTGCCTTGGAAAGCCACGGACGAGGAGCGGGCGATCGTCTGCGCTCTGCGCCGGGCCACCGGCTTTCCGCTCGATGACCTCACCTTCGTAATCACGCACTTCCTGCCGCATCTCAACCGCGACGCGGTCTACCGCATCCTCAAGGCTGAAGGCTTAGGCCGCCTTCCGCCGGCGCAGCAGCGCAAACGCAAGATCGGCACGTTCAAAGACTATGATCTTGGCTTCGTGCACATGGACATCAAGCACCTGCCGAAGCTGAGAACCGCCAATGGCGAGAGCCGCAAGCGCTTTCTCTATGTCGCTATCGACCGCTGCTCGCGCTGGGTGCACTTGGCCGTCTACGATGACGAGCTGGCCACCAGCGCAGTCGCCTTCCTGAACGAGGCGATCCGCGCCTTCCCCTTCAAGATCACGCACGCGCTCACCGACCGCGGCTCCTGCTTTACCGCCGATGGCTTCGAGGAGGCCTGCCGGAGGCTGAAGGTGGAGCACCGCAGGACCAAGCCCTACACGCCGCAGACCAACGGCCTCGTCGAGCGCTTCAACGGGCGGGTGCAGCGCGAGGTGCTCGGCATCACGATCTACAGCCACCGGGATCTGGAAACCCTGCTCAAGGGCTTCAACCAGGCCTACAACCGAAGACGCCAGCGCGTGCTCAAGGGGCGATCCCCCGAGCAGGTCGTGCACAGCCGCTTGGTTGCCGAGCCGAAGCTGGCCAACCGGCGCTACAAGCCACCCAATTCAGACGCGTTGCCGCCAGCCCTCAGGGTCGTCGCTCGCGCTAAGGAGGTCTCGCATCCAGACAGAGTTCGGACCGTATGACGTTATTGGGCTGCCCGGGCTTCCCGAGCACCCCGCCGGGCCCGCCTTCGAAGGCGACGTTCGTCCGCTTCTGCCACAGGAGCCCTGTAAGAGTATCAAAGCCGATACTGCGGGAACGGACGAGGATGTCCGCGTGAAGAGGGAGGACGTGGTGACGGCCGTAGGCCTTCCGGGATCGGAGCACGTCACCCACGTTGCAGGCTAGGCGCCCTCCAGGCTCCAGCACCCGGTAGCACTCCTTCCAAACTTCATCGAGTTGCCGCAGGAACTCCTCGTACGAGGCAATTGCTCCAAGTTGACCGGGAGCGGTGTCGTACTCAACGAGATCGGCGTACGGAGCGCTGGTCACGATGAGGGGGATCTGTCCCTCATCGATCCAGGAGAGATCCCGGCTGTCGCCGTTGTAGAGCGTATGGACCGTAGGGATCCCGACTGCGAGATCGACGGTGGCGCAGCGCGGCTCGCTGGTCTTCGGATCAACCAGAACGATGACACGGATTGCGGCCGACGCACTCCGCATTCCAGTCTGTCCCTCGTCAGTGACCTGCCAGACTCCGGTGCCCGCTGACGAGAGATAGCCCATGGCAACTGCCTTCTGACGGGCAAAGCGCACATGCCGGTGCCATAGATTAACAAGTTGTCCGTCTCCAGTGGTGACGGTCTCCTCGATGATGTTCCTGGGAAGGCGGAACCGGGTGGCAAGAGCCATTCCCACATCTTTGGCCCGACCTCGACCGCCCATTTCCTGCAGGGCTTCGATCAGAGGGAACACGAGTTGAGCTTGGGTTGGCTTATTGGTTGAGACAGGGTGCATCTTGGATCCGCGGGGATTTAAGAAGAATCAGACCTTCTTCTCGAGGAGGGTGGCGAGCTGTGGGCTCTGACGAACGACCTCTTTCACGATCCGCCGCATGGCTTCATCGATGATCTCGTCCGATGTCGCCTTGTGGATCGCCTCCTGCCAATCGTCATTGGTGTCCGTGAAGTGATCAGGGAAGCGCTGCATCGCGGCCTTGAAGAAGCGGTTCTCGGCGTCGACCTGGCGATCTGAGCCCCAGTCCTCATCGGTCTTGCACTTGGCGTCCTCGGCCAGCATCAGGAGCGTGTTGTAGTTCGGCGCCGATCCTGCGGGCGGGGAATAATTGTCAAAGAAATCTCTGACGAGCGTCCATTCGTCAGCTGAGTAGAGGTCTTCCAAGCTCCCGTCATCGCGCTCGCGGCAGACACCGAACCGAAGGTTCTCCGGAAGCTCGCGATCTTGGGATTCGGGGTAATCCACCCACACCACGAGATCGCGCATGGTGTCGTGGAACCTCGGGCAGGCGTCGTTATGCCAGGAGTAGTCCTCGAAACCCGGCGGAAGCTCAGGGATCCAATCTGCCTTGAACTCGGGGAACTCCCGCTTCCATTGAGGCTCTTCGCCTGCCTGGGGCGGTTCAGGTGCGGCGAGGATTGCCGCGATTGCCTCAGCCTCGTCAGTCACGAAGTGGCCAGAGGAGTGGGCGGTGGTCAGGATATCGCGAAAACCGGTGATCGTAGCTTCTTGGCCGGCGGCATAGCGGGCCTTGGCGAAAACCACGAAGGTTCCGATGACGCTCAAAGCCTGACGCGGCGTGGCGCTGGAATTGAGCCACCAGTCCTCAGTTGGGTGATATGCGCCGATTTGACAGGCGGGGTCATCCGGGTTGTCCGGGAGGGACGCTCCATCCTCAGCGGTGAGCCAGAAATACCAGCCGTCCTCATAGTGCCGGGCATAGGCGAGGCATCCGCCTCCGGTATGGTCGACGTCGAGCTGATGCTGCTCGGTCAGGGCCTTCATGGGATCAGGCTGACGCTGGATCGTGTTCTCGATCGCATCCGAGAAGTGCCGAGCCGCCATCTCGCGATCTATCCTCGTCGCGGATTCCGCGGCGGTCCGAACCATCTCCATGATCTGGGGGATGCGAAGCGGCGTGACCGCGGCTCCGGCTCCTTCGTACTCCGCAGGAAAGATGTCGCGGCGGAAGGCGTGGGTCTTGGCTTCCGGGCTCTTGGCGTAATGCTCAAGGGCTTCGAGAATGGTGGCGACGTCGTTTAGGTCGAAGTCGCCGTTAAGCGGAAACTTGGGAAACATGGGCTGCCTTTCTGAGGACAAGCGAAAAGGGGTGGAGGCCGCGTCAGGCGGCCGGCACTGTCAGCCCCTCGGGCAAAGGATGGCGCCGGAAGTCAGGTCGCTGATCGAAGCGGAGCGCGGAGGCACCGAGATAGGCCAACGATGGCTCAGAAGCGATGAAACGCCGGCCGAGATCGAGGGCGACTTTGCCTGTCGTGTTTGATCCGGCCATGGGGTCATAGACGATCTGTCCTGGTTCGGTGGTGAGCAGGATCACACGCTTCGGAATCGCCTCGGGGAACCGTGCCGGATGTGGTGGGTATCCAGCTTCCCGGCACCGACGGCTGTATTGATCGTTGCCTGGTGCGCCAGCGGCGACGATCAGATTGCCGGGGAGTGGCCCGTCACCGGTAGGAGCAAAGGCCCCCTCGTTGATGTTGTAGCCACAAGGCCGCTTGCTTGAGGGCCGCTTCTGGGCCCGGTTCCAAGCTGCGATCGTCGAGGCTGCATAGGGTTCGCTCGGCAATCGGCGGGTGTCCCAATTTGGATTGGCGCTCGGACTGAAGAACAGGAGGTGCTCAAGAGTGTTGCGCGGGCGCAGCCGCGTCTTCGAGGCCCACTGGATGTTGCCCATCTTGGTCGGGCTGTGCCAAACGCTTCGTCCAGAAAGATGGAGGCCGAGTTCGTCGATGCAGCTGAGGGTGAGCCGCTCGATGTATGGCGAGAGGTTGGGCGTCCCGCTAACGAACGTATCCATAAGATTCAGGCAGATCGTACCCGTTGGGGTCACCAGGGTCTTCCAAGCGGCGATGAGCCGTCGAATCCAGGAGAGCCAATCGGGAACGGAAAAGCGCCCATACTCACGTGAGACGGTCGGATACGGGGGGCTTGTGAAGATGAGGTCCAGCGAGCCAGGTTCGATTGCTCGAGTTGCATCCTCAGCATGGGCCCAGAGCGCAACCCCGTCGTCGAGCGAGTAGATCAAGACGGCAACGCCGCGGCGAACCTTCTTCAATTTGGCATAGCCGGGATCGGCGAGTTCCCATATGCCTCGGTCGCCTTTGTGAATCAGGCCAGACATCACGGCGTTCTGGCGAGCCCATCGAACAGCTTGCGGAAAGACCGAATAGGTCTGCCCATCTCCGCAGGTGCGCTTTTGGGAACGTAAATCGTCAGGGACATCAAGCCGATCAGCAAGCCTCTCATAGAGATCACTAGGCTTCGCGCGTCCGCCGTGAGCCTCCAGTTCTTCGAGTAATGGCAACTGCAACAGTCCCTGAAGCGAGGGCCGTGCGGTGAAGGTGCGGGCGCGTTCCTCGGTTCGGATGCCCTTTTCGACGCGTCGGGCGCGGGCTCGCGCCGCCGATGCTTCAGATGATTTCATGTCAGGTACTCAGTTTGCTCAAACAGATCCCGACATGAAAAAAGCCGGACGGGTCACGTCCGGCTCAGTGGGTCTCTGCTGGTTGAGGGGAGGCAGAGTTCTAGTCCTTCCAGGGATCGTCCTCGTTCCCGCCGAAACCGTCGGTGCTGCCGCCGTTGTCCGAGCCGTTGCCATTGCCGGCCGGGATCAGGATGAGGTCGCCGCCGAAGCGCTGGAGAACGAGATCGGTGACCTGGCGCTCAACCTGATCCTTATCGGTGAAGGTGCGGTACTGGATTTTCAGTCCCTTCAGAAGGATCGGGGCGCCCTTCTTCACGTACTTCTCGACGGTTTCGACCAGGTTCGGATTGTAAATGACGACGTTGTGCCACTCGGTCTTGGACTTCTTTTCACCGTTCTGCGTCCACGTCTCGTTCGTGGCAATGCGCAGGTTGGCGACCTTCTCGCCGTTGCCCAGCGTGCGGATCTCGGGATCTCGGCCAACATTGCCGAGGAGTTGGGCTTCATTGATCGACTTCATCGGAGGATCTTTCCTAGGTTTCGACCTTTGGGTCGGAGTGGAGGACTTCTGGGGATTGCTTAAGGCGTTGACCAACTTTCGTTGGCTTGGGGTTTCAGCGGTAAATGATCCCGTTTCTCATCGAGAATGCGGACATCTTGCGCTTGGCCGGCTTGTTTGAAGCGGCGATTTTCTCTGGCTTCTCGTAAGCGAGGGACGCACAGTGAGCGCAATATGGCTTGCCGTTCATTGCAGGCTCGCTGCAGTAGAGCATGGAGACCCCCGTTCCACTGACGGGGTAACGGCAATGCCGGTCGCGCAGATCGAAGATTGTCAGACAGTTTGAGAGGTCACGCTCGGGCTTGGCCTCCGCGACGACTGGGGCGGTGTCCGGCACGACGGGAGCCACGTCCGGAACAAGTACTGGTTCGGGGGTGACGATCACGGTAGCCGGGACATTGATGATCTCGGCTACGGGGAATGCGGCAGGCACTGTCTCAGCAAGGACAGGCTGGATCACCTCGGCGGCCTCAGCAGCGGGCTTCGCCTGCTCGGTACGCTTCTTATAGCGACGGATGAAATCTGCGCCGCCAGTGTTCAGCTTGGTGTCGGTCGTGGCGGCGGCCTCGAAAAGAGGCAGGGCGAGAAGGGCTTTGTCGAGCGGCTTTCGGGGGTTTGCCTTGCGGACAACCCGTGTTCCTTGAGCGGAGCGGGGTTCGCGGGCGTCTGGCAGTGCCAGTATGACCTGTACGTCCGACTGGCCACGTTTCAGGATGCGCTTCCCGATGACGCGCTCCTTGGGAACGTGATTGCGGGACGGACGCTTCTGGCCCACCGGCCAGCCACGGCGCCAGCATATACCGAGGATCTGAGAGCGGGTGACGGGAACCTCGGGCGTCGAGATTTCGGCCGCAATGGCTTCGGCTGTAAGTTTGCGGGCGACGAGTTGTTTTATTCTCTCAACAGTTTCGTCATTCCAAATGCCGTTGACTTTGATCTGATTGGCTGGAGCGGCGGATGATTGAGAGGCGATGACCGCGGAGAAGCCGCTGGTCCTGTGAAGAGCCGTTTGTTGCAACGTTTTCATCATATCGACCTTGGTTACGCAAACGTCCGCTTTCGCATTCCGTCGCGAATAGACGGGCGTCTGTGTCGTTCATCGATGATCATGAACTGCGCGCGGGGCGAGGCCTGATCCTGGTGAAGCCTGCGAGCTTGTTGTTTTCTAGTCTCACAGGAGAAGCTCAGCCTTTGACTCCCATTCCGTCATAGAATGGTCAGCTTGCCAAAACCGCCGGATCATCTAGCGGCCTGCCGTAGCTCCAATGTGGCCGAATTATGCCGTCAGGGCCTCGAACCGTCAAGGCAGAAACGAATTAGTAAGAGGTGGCCCGAATTATAAAGCGCACCCTAGACGGCGTGATTCGATCTGATCCGCGCGGGTGTGCCAGCCATGTGGCGCACCCGCTTAGCGAGAAAACATGTGGCACTTCAATGATGTACGAAGCCCATCCGAAGGCCCTTCACTTTCTTGTGGGAAAGCTCCTCCTGCAAAGCTGCGACAAACCAGCCCGTGTCCTCTTTAATTCGGAGGACCGAAGCCTTCTGCAAGACCACGTCAAAGTCACCTGGCGTGAGGTTTGTAAGTTGCAGGATGTCCGACGGAGCCGGCATGTTGAAGAAACGGGTGAAGGCCTTCGCCGCAAGTTCCGGGGGGAGGGCCTCGAATTCGAGCTTGAACACAAAGCGGCGCAGGATGGCTGGGTCTATGTCCCGTTTGTGGTTCGTCGAGCAGAAGACCGGAAGATCGTGGCTGTCCAGATGGGTCAGGAACGCGTTGGTTAGCGTCTTCTGGTAGTCGTGCATGGCCGCTTCCCGATCAGAGAACATCGTTTCAACTTCGTCCATGATGATCGCGAAATTGTGCTTTCGGGCGTCGGCGAACATTTTGTCGACTGCCTTCTCAGACTCTGACAGCCAGCGGCTCGTTAAATCCGAATACCGATAGACCTTTGACTGGTAGCCCATCTGGTGGGCGACATAGCGGCCAAAGGCGCTCTTGCCCGTGCCGGCCACGCCGTCAATGAGGACCGGCATGCGCCCACGTGGCGCTGTGGTCATCTTTTCAATCAGGTCCGGCAAGTTCTGCTTACAGACATACAAAGACAAATCGAGGTCGGCGATGGCGATCGCGGGTGTCACCGAGGCCGAGGATCGAGCGATGACCTCTAGAGCGGATTGAGCTGATCCGGTCATGACCGTTGAATAGACGGCCTGGCGCCGCTGGGCTGGTGTGAGCTCAAGCCTTGCGATGGCGGCGATATCGGTGGGCGGCATTTCCGGCCCGGGGAGCGTCTGGGCCACGGCTTTAATTTCAGCGATGCGCTCCTCGTACGAGGGCTGGGGCGGCTGATAGGCGAGGGTGAGCCGATTGGCGATTGTCCCGATCAGGGGGATCTGAGACCGGGCGGGACCAATGATGGGTGTCTTGCCGTGGGTGATGATCGATCCAAGCATTAGGTGCGCCAAGTTCGGCCCGATGTCGTAGCCCTTGATGACTTCGGGATCATCGGGGCTGACCATAGGCTCGTTCGAAGGGGATGCCTCGAAGAGCGCCGGGAAGGTCGGGACGAGGATAGCGGCAGTGTGATCTGCATAGACTGCAGCGAGAACGGCGATGTCCATGATGACGTCGCGGGTCTCCCGAAAGTGGCGTTGGATCGTCAGCGGGAGGACCCCGTGAGACGTTAGGACTTGCTCGATCCGCGCCGCCGCGTAGTCGAGATCCTCGCCTGGGTGGTACGTGGAAACGAAGCCAGGGACGGACGATGGGGCGAGCCGTCGAATGGCATAATATCGGATGAGGGCGGATGCCAATTTGTCCTGCGTGGCCAAAACAGGATCGGGGTGAGGCGCGGTGGCGTTCTCGAGCGCGATCGATAGCGAATGGAGGTTATGCTGAAGACTGATCGCTCCTTCCTCAATTGCGAGGATCTTCAGCATGGCACATGGCAGGGACGCGAGTTCCCCAGCCAGAACGGTGGCATCGGTTGCCCAGTTGGCGGCATCGATGGAATTCTGAAGAAACGCGAGAGCCGAAATAAGAATGCCCTGAGCATCCCGACCGTCAGCGGGCGCAGGGCGGAACAATGAAGCGTTGCGGTCTTCCGTGGTGAATGCGGAGAGTACCTCGGCGAATGCCGGATAGCGACGGTCCATCAAGATCGTTAAAACCGGCCACTGCAGAGACGGCTTTCCATCGCTCACAATAAGAGAAAGCCGCTCGATCGCTTTCAGATCGGCGGCAAAGAGGTGATCGGTTAAAACTCGGCTCGACCATTCTCGGTGAAGTGCAACGGCTTTTCTCTTATGCGCCGCCTGCTTCGGCAAAATACGAGATAACATTGCGAGAAGATAAAGAGCAAAATTCATAGTGACCCTTGGCCTGTGGCGGGCTTCTTTTGGGGATTGAAAGGGGTAGGCTGCGGATTAGGTCAGCGTCGACCTAAATCCGCCTGAGCCTGGGTCTGAGGTTTTACAGGAATGCGAACAGGCGAGTTGTTCACCTTTGCATCCTGGGCGAAATACTCTGGTGGGATGCCATTCTCAAAAATCGCGATCCGGCAGTCCGGGGTAAGCGCGAGACGTTCGATCTCATTGCCGCGAAGAGCGATGATACCGTCGGCCTTCGCCACCTGAACAGGAAGTTGCTGGCGAGGCTGAACATTCTTGAGCATGCCGGCGATGTTGCCGTTTCGACGGAATGAGATGAGATCCACGGCGAAGTTGAGATCCCGTGTCATGAAGTCGAACGTCGTCTCAGCACTCAGGATCGTGGCAAATCCCGTTGACGGAGCCATAGAGGCGCGATGCGAAAGCCCAACAGCGGCCCGGACCGGTGAGCTGGCGAACTCTACGGCGACAGGGTGCATGGCAGTCGGGCAGACGAAAGCGGCAGCCCGGATAACGTTGTTCGTGAAGCATCCATCCATAGACGGCTGCTGCGCACACATCGAAGTGTCCTTGGCAGGCTCGGCAGACGGTCCGGATGTCAGGGCAACCCGCGAGATCAGGTCATTCTGGGCGCGCGTCACGATCTTCTTGGCGGTTGGGATAGCCTCGAGGACCTTCGTTGGGCTTCCAGCGGTGAGAACAAGGGCCGCGGCCGCCGCCATAGTTCCGAGAATGATAACAGGGCCACGACGCTTCTTTGGCGGCTGGTTCTTGTTCATGAGGCGTTGGCGAAGTGCCTCTTCCTCATTCACCGAGATTCCTGTGCCCCAGTCATGTTCATACGAGACCTCCACCTCGGAGGCCGCGGTGCGGCTCCACGGCCAACGGCGCGCTTTACGGGCCGGTGGAGCATTATATGGGCCCGGTAGGGTGTTCCCTACGACTGGCGCAAGGGCAGGAGCGGCCTCGGGAACGGCATCGGGGAGAGGCCCAAAGGTTTCCAGGTAGGGATCGCGGACGTCGATCACAGGGTTATCCGGATCGGCGGGTCCTGCCGGACCAGATTCGGGAGATGCCTCACCCGCGCCCAGGGCGGCATCGGCGACGGCCTCAGCCACGTCACCGGCGCTGTCATCCGATGCAAGTGCCTCGACCTTCTCTCCAGCCTCGCCCAACGGCTTGCCAGTAAAGCCTCCGGCGAGGACCACGAAATCGTTTGAAAGGATATCGTCCGTCTCCGCCTCTGGGGCTGGATCTTCGTGTGTCGGTTGGAGTTGGCCGCCGACCAGCAGAATGAAGGAGTCGTCGACCATATCGGATCCGGGTGGGCTCGTCGGCTGTGCCTGGCCGGCATCCTTCGATGCGGCGTCAGACTTCGATGACCAAAAGCGTGTCAGGTTCATGATTTTATGCCCGCTTTGCAGCCTTGCCCTCAGAACGGGCATTCGGGGAACCCAGGCTCTTGAGATAGACGATATGCGCATCGATCTCAGCGGCCGCGATATCCGACTTCAGGAGGTCCCGCGCCTCGGCTTCTTTGCCAGTCATCACCAGGACGACAGCGAGGTTCTGGCGGACCTTCTGGTCAGCACCTGGAGCAACGGAGGCCTTGCGGAGGTACTGCTCCGCAGAGGCCATGTCGCCGGTCACAGCATAGGAGAGACCCATGTTGGTCAGGACCATCGGATCCTCGGGCTGGATCTTGAGCGCAGCGGTATAGAGGGAGCGAGCGCGATTGTGGTCCCCGGACTGATCTGCGATCACGCCCTGAGCCGAGAGAACCCGCCAATCAGGGTTATCCGGGGTATGAGCTCGGTCCAGAACATTCGAGGCGAGCTGAGTCTTGCCAACGGCAATCAGGGACTTGCCGTAGGCCGCGATCACCCCCTTGTCGTTCGGGAACCGGAGGGCCGTCTGCTGCAGGACGGCAGCCGCTTCCTCATTGCGATCGAGGGAGTTGAGAACCTTGGCATAGGCCAGAGCAGCCTCGGGGTTGTCCGGCTGGGAACGATAGGCCTCTCCCAGGCGCTCAGCTTCAGAGCGGATCTGGCTCTGGGAAGGCTGGCCCGAAAGACCAAGGCTTCCGGTGGTTGTCGTGCATGCGGAGGCCAAAAGTCCAGCGGCCGAAATCAGCGCAGCACGGAGGATGAGGCTGTGTCTCATATCAATTTCCCGGTTAAAACGACGATTCGTGTTTTTCTATTTCGGCCCTTTTCGCATTTTCAGGTGCGAAGTGAAACGGGTTCAAAGCGTTGCGCACGCTAATTCGAAGCCTCAATGCGCGGCAAAGCGAACTGATCGGGCAAGAAGTGGAAGTCCCCCGAACGTTGAGGGTGGAATCGGGGTCACACTCGGACGCTAAAAGTTCAACCAGACCATCGATTTGCCCGAGCCTAATCGGAGACGGGAGCATCAGGAGGGATGAGCCGGTTAAGCATGTTTGATGAAACTCGACCGGGGTTGTTGTGATGAGCGCCTCAGGATGGTCCTGGCTCAGTCCGACAGCAGTCCGCTGAGCGGCCGCTCCATCAAGCGAAGCAAAGAGCGGAACAGCACCCGCTGCGTTTTGAACGGAGACGAGATAAGTGAGCATGATTCGAGAATGTCCTGGTGGTGTTTCTTCTTGTCGAACGGATAAATCATTGGCTCGGAAGGCCGACTGACCTAGCCCCAGCGCATCTTGAGAAAAAATTTTCTGGCAGGTTGTTCGTTGTTGAATGCCGCTGATGACTTTTATTATCGGGTAGACGTTCGATGAACTTGCATGGCCAAGCGATAATGGCCGACGTTTTGATCGCGCGATTACATCGCCACAGCTCTGGCATTTCAAAGCGCATCTTCTGCATTTTATTTCGGAGCGAGCCGCGCGCCGAGTGCTAAAGACCTGAAGTCTGGCACCCGAGTTGTCGCAAAGCCGGCGCGCAAGTCGAGCAACGTTTCCTTCTACTTTTGGCTCGATGTTTGGATAGTATGCACGAAAGCAATTCTGTTCGTTTTAAGACTGATCCCGACAGGGGATTAGATATTGTCCCGTCGTGAGCAATAAATTGTGAACCTAAACATGTGATCCCAGAAGTCTTTGTGACGCTTCGGTACCATCAAGCCACTTTCATTCTCTTGCCCTGAGTTCTGCCGGCACTTGATAGACGTTGCGCTCATCCATTCGCGGTGGCATGTTCATGGGGAACCCGGCGATGTCGCCTCTTCCTGGTGAGCCAACATTGCCGAAGCGGGTCTACGCCCGTCTGACCGGGCGGAACTGACAGCCGTTGATTTTTATCCGGCATGTCGTTCCGCCTCTTTTTTACTGAAGAGCGGGAACGTGACAGATGGGCTTGGCGCGTGCGTCCGGCTTGCGGCCATTTTCGCGATAATCTCCTCCATGCTTGTCTGGTGCGACCCTGTCTTGGTTACAATCCTGTTCAGATAACCGCCTGGGCTCGAGATGCGCCCGTCCTCGTGCCCCTGCAGGATGACCAGAAGGCTCAAGGACGCCTCAAGCGATCCGAGCGATCGCTGCGCTTCGTCCCATAACTTCCCGGAGATCCCGAGGAGGCCTCTGAGTTGGTGAATGCTTGATGCCAGCTTCTGAACAGATGAGAAGGCGTCGGGATAATACTGGGACAGGGCAGGGCAGGCTCGTTGCACCTGATCCAGGTCTAAAGATGCGCCTTTGGTACGCTCTTGCTGGATCTCTGACCTTGGAGCGCATGGCGCGGCATTGATGCCAGATACGTCTCCGGCAGCCCTTTGAATCAAAGAGTCATCTTTTTTATGAATCAGATTAGGATTCTGGGTGAATCGTTTGTCGCCTGCGGGCGAAGAATCTTCGACCAATTCCGTGGTGTCGAGGCGGTGGTTCCACGCGGATTGAGCCGACACCTCGAGGGTGATGAGGGACGACAGAAGCGTGTGAAGCTCAGCAAGGGTGGCCTTCACGGTTCGGGTCGGGCGGCTTAGCGCCATGCCGTAATGGTCGCCAAGTCGAGCGAAGGTAGCAGAGAGCTCGGCCCAAGGACCGGCGATTTGGCTGTCTTGGCCGCCAGCGATCAGGCGGATGACCTTGATCCGGGTTTCCGAAATGAGTTGAGCAAGCTTCTTCCGCTCCGTGACCTCCGCCTGGTGGATTTCAGCGAGTTCAAGAAATTGCTCCCGCCGGATCATAAGCGGAGCGAGGTTAATGCCGCAGGCCTGAACGATGCGATTGTTAACGCGTGTACCGAAGCGTTTGCGGGTTGCGCTGTCGCTGTGGGTGATCAAACCTAATTGGACCAGGCGCCGGAGGTGAACCTGAATGCTGCGCACATCGACGCCGACGCGATCAGCGAGGGCGGCGTTGGAGGGCCATACCACCGGGCCGATCTTACGATCCTCCCAGTCGATCGGATGTGAGAGGTCACAAAGGACGCTGAGGAGCCGCCACGTGGTGGGGCGGAGCTTAAGAGCCGGAGCCGCCTTCTTCAGGGCGTAGAGCACTGCCGACTTGGTCGTCGGCTTTTCGTTAACGAGTTTTTCTTTCACGGCCCGTTCGACTCGGGCGTGCGCAGCCGACATCGGCCGCAATCCTTGCGGATTCATGGTCTTGACCCCGGTTGTTTTTGGACAAGCGAGACCGATCGCCGAAAGAGCGTTTCCAGTTGACAGGGATGTCGGGGGGGTCTAAGAACATTGACGCCAATCACGTTCTTAGTCCGGTCCCGTTGGTTTTAGTCCTTTCGATACCGGCCTCTTCAAAACCCCTGCCGCGCCAACGGCGGGGTTTTTGATTCTTAGGCCTTCTTCAAGCCGTTCATGTCCTTGTGTGTTTGATCGATCCGAGAAAATGCCGCCAAGCATTTCGGGCCGACTTTTAAATGTGAATACTGACCCGGGACTCTTGCTCCAGGCGCGCCAACGCCTAAATTCCGAATCTGATGGGCCAAGTGGATTCACACCGGCAAGGTGGTTTGAGTCAAGAGCAATCGAATTAAAACGCAGATTGACCGAATTAGAGTTAAAACGCCCCGCCCTGATTCGCGTGCTTCCCGATTTAGATCGATAGGAATTTTGATTGCGATTCCGGGTAGTTGACAGCCTCCTACCTTGCAAATTCCGAATTCTTGTGCTTCGTAAAACCGTTCTCAAATCAAAATTCGTTTTTCGAAGCGGGAACAATGGTGAACGAGAAAGCGTCAAGCCTGCGAAGACCTGGATATGCCGGGGAGAGCGCAACTTTAGATCGCTCACAGGTTCGCTAGGACCGGGGTTGTTAACCCAGCCCGGGCCGGCGGCACTTCAGGGTCTGGGTTTGGTATTTGGGGGAACGGATGAGCCGTAAGGCGTTTTCGGAAGACGATTTTTCTGGAAGCAACACGCTCCAGAATGTGAGTGCGAACCTTCAGACCATCAAAAGGATGATGGGATGGGGGACAACGGAGATGTCCCGGCAGATTGGGATTAGCGATCGGCATCTGGATAGCTTGCTTCGGATGACCTCGAATGTGACCGTTCTGGTCCTCGAACAGATCGCTGCAGGCCTGGGAATTCCCTTCCAGCGGCTGACGGGTACCCAGATCGTCGTTCGCGAGCATGTATTTGGCTCGGATTTCCTTGCGGAACTCCAGAAGGAGCCGTGGCACATCAGCAGCGAGGACTTCGCGTCTGCGTCGGCACGCCCAACTCGGGAAGTGGCTAGCCGCAAACCGAAGAAAGAGGCCAAGGCACCGGAAGCGCCTGCAGTTCCGGCCGGGATGGAAGGCATCTTCCAGCGCCTTGTCGACGTGCAAGAGCGCCTGACGAAAGATCAGAGCCGGCTCGACTCTAAGTTCGACAAGCTGGCTGATCAGGTTCAGGACCTGGCGAGCGCCGTGCGAGGCAAGTCGTCGGCAGACGCGAGCGCCGCGGATGAGGCGACCGGGTCTCGGCGTGGAGCCAAGGGATCCCGGAAAGGAGCGGCCGCCACGAAAGAGGCGCCGGCCAAGACAGGGAAGGGCCGTCGTGGTGCGGCAGCCCGGAGCAGCACGGACGAGTCGATCTCAAAGCCATCAGACGGTAAGAGGCATTCGGACCCAGATGGCGACCTGTTCGATCGGGCTGCGCCTGAGGCGCCCAAGCGCCGCAGCCGTCGGTCTGCCGAGGAAGGCGCAAGCCGGACAACCCGAGAGGCTGCTCTGAAGTCTCGGGGGCATGAAAGCGTAAAGAAAGCGAGCCCTGCCAAAGAGCCGGGACGCACGAAACGGCCGTACGATCGGAAGAAATAAAGAGACTTCTTGATGCTATTCACCCTACATTTCCGAACATAGTTTGAGGGCTATTACCCTCTAAACTCCTAAAAGCCCCTCACTCAGGGGCTTTTTTCTTTGGAGATCTAAAGGATCGCCCTGATCCTACCTGATCCGGCATCCCGTACGCCGCTAGATATCTTATATCTAAAGGACCACCTATGGCAGACAAACTGGACGAACTGAACGCGCTTGCCTTCTCGATCTACGAAAACAGAGGAGTCTATGCTCTCCTGGTCGGCAGTGGTGTCTCGCGAGCAGCGCAAATCCCAACAGGGTGGGAGATCATCCTTGATCTGACGAAGCGAATTGCAGCTTTGGAGCAGGCCGACGAGCAAGACGATTGGGCGGAATGGTACCAGGGGCGGTTTGGCAAGGAGCCGAACTATTCGGACCTGCTCGACACCCTGTCGCACTCGCAGGATGAGCGCCGAGCGATCCTGCACCGATACATTGAGCCAACAGAAGAGGACCTTGAGGAGGGCCGGAAGCTCCCGACGAAGGCTCATCGCGCCATAGCGCGCCTTGTCCGGGATGGCTTCATCCGGGTCATCATCACCACGAACTTCGACCGGCTTCTTGAAAACGCCCTTCGCGAAGAGGGAGTGGAGCCGACAGTCATCAAATCTGATGACGACCTGAAGGGTGCCGTGCCTCTCATCCATAGCCGCTGCTTTGTGATCAAGATTCATGGCGATTACCTCGACACCCGCATTCGCAATACGGAGGCGGAACTCACAGGCTACTCTGAGGCTATGAACTCCTTGCTCGACAGGATCCTGGACGAACACGGTCTTATTGTCTGCGGATGGTCCGCGGATTGGGACCATGCCCTTCGCGCTGTGATCACGCGGGCTCCCAACCGCCGGTACCCTCTGTTTTGGGCAAGCCGTGGCGAGCCCTCCGCGACGGCTCTTGACGTCATCAATCAGCGGGCCGGGACGGTTATACCGATCAGTGACGCGGATGGCTTCTTCGAGAAGATCCAGCGCAAGGTTGAGATCCAGGCAGCCCTCCAGCGGCCGAACCCGGCGAGCATGGATTTGCTTGTCGCTAGTGCCAAGAAGTATCTCAGCAAGCCGGAATTTAGGATTCAGCTCCACGACCTAGTGATGGATGAGGTGCGCCGGCTGAAACGGCATATGGCGGACCCTAAGCTCGGCACAGACGGTGGCTGGTCCCCGGAAGAGTTCAAGTCGCGTGTTGCCCTTTATGAAAGCCGGGCCGAGCCCCTGATCAGACTCTTTGCTGTACTCGGGCGGTGGGGCGATGGAAGCGAACTGGGGTTGGTGACGGAGATCCTCCAGGAATTTGGGGCTCGCCGTGTCCTTGGCGGGCTCACGACCTGGATCTACCTGAGGCAGTACCCCGCCGTTCTTCTCTTATACGCCTATGGTATCGGAGCCTTGCGCGCGGGGCGTCTGAAAGCACTGTTCCAGTTACTAACGGCAAGGATCCAAACAGAAAGCCGGAATGTGCAGTCACCTGCAGTTCAAGAACTCTTCCTCTGGGCATGGGAGGGGGGCGACAAGGACATCTGGAATCGCGTCTACGGGACCAATAAAAAGACCCCATTGAGTGACCACCTTCATGAGGTCTTTGGGCGGTTTGTAGATGATTACTTCCTCTCCCAGGATGAGTTCACTCGTGGATTCGAATGCTTTGAGGTGTTAGCCACAGTAGCTCACGCCTCAACTGGCACAACAGTAGAGAAACTTAAGCAGGAACTCACAGACCCATCAGGGCGTGGCTTAGTGGGAACCCCAGTAGGGCGAACTGGCTGGCACACCCAAGTTCAAGAGCGCCTCCTAACGGAGCTCTCCAAGGTCGAGGTGCGTGATCAACTTGCTAAGGCGGGCTTTGGCAATGGGAGTACGGAGTTTTTGGACTTGGCTTTCCAGAGCCTGCGCAGGCGTTTTGAACGCATGACATGATAGATGTTCATAGGAGCGGAACGCCGTAGTCGGCGAATGATCCGTCTAGCGTCTAGCCCTCGGCGGCGCCATCCTGGCTCGCTCTAGGTCAAAGAAATGGGGGCGTGGATATCTCCACGCCCCCATATTAAATATTCCTTGTGATGTATGTAAGCATCGCAAGGCTGCGGCGCTGGCACTGTTGCAGCAACTTGAAAGGGCATAACGAACGCCGTCGGGCGGGTCATTCAGGCTGCTAGACCGAAGAGCTGATTAATGAGACGGACTTCGCCTGTCGCCTGACGTTTTCGCTGGACGCAGTGACCGCGGCGGATCATGCGCATGACTTCGAAACCTCCGATGGTGGCGGAGGCTGTCTTCATCGTCTGGAAGCCACGCGTCGGCCGGATCATCCGCTTGAGCGCGCCATGATCCGCCTCGAGGATGTTGTTGAGGTATTTCGAGGTGCGATGTTCGACATCCTGCGGCAGCAGCCCTTCGTCCTGCAGGCGTCGGATGGCCTTCGGATAGGATGCCAGTTTGTCGGTCGTGATCGAGGACGGCGGATAATCGCTCATCGCCTTAAGGGCTTTGCGCAGGAAGCGATAAGCGGCTCCAGTATCACGCCGGCCGGACAGCATGGAGGCAATCAGACGACCGTGCTTGTCGACCGCTCGGAACAAGTACCGCCAGTGCCCACCCACTCGGACATAGGTCTCGTCCACTCGCCACGAACCTGAGCGAGGCCCGTGGTTTGGTCGCATCCGCTTCTCAATCTCCGGGGCATAGCGTTGGACCCAACGAAAGATCGTGCTTGGATTAACGCTGACACCGCGCTCGGACATC
>NZ_QDGA01000027.1 GCF_003347665.1 Microvirga calopogonii | reverse complement strand
TCGCCGAAGAGCATCATGGTGTTGTCGCGGAAGAACAGCTCGTTCTCGACGCCGGCATAGCCCGATCCCATGCCGCGCTTGATGAACAGCACGGTCTTGGCGCGCTCCACGTCGAGGATCGGCATGCCGAAGATCGGCGAGGACGGGTCGGTCTTCGCCGCCGGGTTCGTCACGTCATTGGCGCCGATGACGAAGGCGACGTCGGCCTGCGCGAACTCACCGTTGATGTCCTCGAGCTCGAACACCTCGTCGTACGGAACGTTGGCTTCCGCCAGCAGCACGTTCATGTGGCCCGGCATGCGGCCCGCCACCGGGTGGATGGCGTACTTCACCTCCACGCCTTCGCTTTTAAGCTCGTCGGCCATCTCGCGAAGCGCGTGTTGCGCCTGGGCGACCGCCATGCCGTAGCCCGGCACGATGATGACCTTGGCGGCGTTCTTCATGATGAAGGCTGCATCGTCCGCCGAGCCCTGCTTCACGGGGCGCGTCTCGACCGCGCCGCCTGCGGCAGCCGCCGTCTCGCCGCCGAAGCCGCCGAGGATCACCGAGATGAAGGAGCGGTTCATGCCCTTGCACATGATGTAGGACAGGATCGCGCCCGAGGAGCCGACCAGCGCGCCGGTGATGATGAGCGCGAGGTTGCCGAGGGTGAAGCCGATGCCCGCCGCCGCCCAGCCGGAATAGGAGTTGAGCATCGACACGACCACCGGCATGTCGGCGCCGCCGATGGGGATGATCAGCGTCACGCCGAGCACGAAGGAGACAAGCACGATCAGCCAGAAGGCCGCGTGGCTCTCGGTGCGGATGAAGAACACGAGCAGCACGAGAAGCAACAGACCGAGGCCAATGTTGATGAGATGCCGGCTCGGCAGCAGGATCGGCTTGCCGGACATGCGCCCGTCAAGCTTCAGAAACGCGATCACGGAGCCGGTGAAGGTGATGGCCCCGATGGCGACGCCGAGCGCCATTTCGAACAGCGAGCCGCCATGGATGGTACCGACCGAGCCGATGCCGAAGGCCTGCGGTGCGTAGAGGGCGCCCGCCGCCACCAGCACGGCCGCGAGGCCGACCAGGGAGTGGAAGGCGGCCACAAGCTGCGGCATGGCCGTCATCGGCACCCGCCGGGCGACCACGGCGCCGATGCCGCCGCCGATGGCCAGCCCCAGGATCACCAGAGCCCAGCCGCCGAACCCGCTCGGCGGGGAGACGAACAGGGTAGTGAGGATGGCGATTCCCATACCCACCATGCCGTAGAGGTTGCCCTGCCGGGACGTGGTCGGATGGGACAGCCCGCGCAGCGCCAGGATGAACAGGACGCCGGAGACGAGGTAGAGGATCGAGGCTAGATTGGCCGACATCGCCTCATCCCTTCTTGCGGTACATGGCAAGCATGCGCTGGGTCACCAGGAAGCCGCCGAAGATGTTGATGCTGGCGAGGACGAGGCCGACGAAGCCGAGTGCCCGGGCCCAGATCGGCCCCTCGCCGAGGGCCGGGGCCACGTTGACGCCCACCGCCAGCAGCGCGCCGACTACGATCACCGACGAGATGGCGTTGGTGACCGACATCAGCGGCGTATGCAGCGCCGGTGTCACCGACCAGACCACGTAGTAGCCGACGAAGATCGCCAGCACGAAGATGGCGAGGCGGAACACGGTCGGATCGACGGCCCCGTGGGTCACGACGGCGGCGGCGTTGCCGGCGGCCTCGGCCACCTGATCGGCGATGGTCTGGGCCGCCTCGGCCGAGCGGCGGGCAGCCTCTGCCGCCGCTCGGGCCTGCTCGACGGCCTGTTCGGGCGTAAGCGTTGCCATGGTGTCCTCCCCTGGACGGTTTAAGCGGTCGGCTGGAAGGCGGTGTGGACGATGGCGCCGTCGCGGGTCAGGCAGGTGGCCTTGACCAGCTCGTCGTCCCACTTCACGGCCAGAGCCTTGGTTTCCTTGTCCACCAGCGTCTCGACGAAGGCGTAGAGGTTCTTCGCGTAGAGGCTGGAGGCGCTGGCGGCGAGGCGTCCGGGCACGTTGAGGTGGCCCACGATCTTCACGCCGTTATGCTCCACCACCTGGCCTGCCTGGGCCAGCTCGCAATTGCCGCCGCGTTCCACGGCCAGATCGACGATGACCGAGCCGGGCTTCATGGATTCGACCATGGCGCGCGACACGAGCTTGGGCGCCGGGCGACCGGGAATGAGCGCCGTGGTGATGACGATGTCCTGCTTGGCGATGTGGGAAGCGACCAGCTCGGCCTGCTTGGCCTTGTAGGCGTCCGACATTTCCTTGGCGTAGCCGCCGGCGGTCTCGGCCTGCTTGAATTCCTCGTCTTCGACCGCGATGAACTTGGCGCCGAGGCTCTCCACCTGCTCCTTGGCGGCGGGGCGCACGTCAGTGGCGGTCACGACCGCGCCGAGGCGGCGAGCGGTGGCGACGGCCTGGAGACCGGCGACGCCGGCCCCCATGACGAAGACGCGGGCGGCCGGAACGGTGCCGGCCGCCGTCATCATCATGGGCATGGCGCGGCCGTATTCGGCGGATCCGTCGATGACCGCCCGGTAGCCGGCGAGATTGGCCTGGGAGGACAGCACGTCCATGACCTGTGCGCGGGTAATGCGGGGCATCAGCTCCATGGCGAAGGCGGAGACCTGCGCATCGGCCAGGGCCTTGAGAGCGGCCTCCTGGCCGTAGGGATCCATGATGGCGATGACGAGGGCGCCGGGCTTGACCCCCGTCAGCTCGCCCTCGGCGGGGCGGCGGACCTTGAGGACGATGTCGGCGTCCTTCAGGGCATCCCCGGCCGTCGTGGCGACCGAAGCGCCCGCCGCCTCGAACTCGGCATCGGGAATGCCGGCCTTGGCGCCGGCCCCGGCCTGGACGACCACATCGGCGCCGAGGCTTTTGTATTTCTTGACCGTCTCAGGGGTGGCGGAAACACGGGTCTCCGCTCCATCGGTTTCGGAGAGAACGGCGATCCGCATGTAGGCCCCCCTGGATGTGGTCAACGGCTTGGAATCAAGCTCTTGTCTCGTCTCTAATGTCTCGAAACGCTCCCCGCCGCTCAGTAGAGGATGAGCGCCAGCACGAGGAGAATTCCGACCGCTGCCGGAGCCCGCACGCCCACGGAGGGGGCCATCGCGCCGATGCCGCCCGCAACCAGCGAGAGGATCACGCCGAAGATCGCCGTGAGCCAGGCATGCTTGATGCCGCCGACGGCCAGCGCCAGCACGTGGCAGATGATGACGGCGGTGGCGATTTCGGCAAACTGGACAAATCCGTGATAGGTCGCCTCATGAGCGCGGCCGTCCATATCCGGACTGTAGCCCCCGTGCGGCGCATGTTTTGTATCGGCCATGATTCAAAGCCCTGTTCAGCGTCACTAGTTAACTGCTGCGTTTAGCGCATGCCGTAAGGAGCCGCAATCTTTCGAATGGCTCCAAACGAAAACTTTATGAATGCTCTTTGCATCTATTTGATCCCGAGGAACTCGCGCCACTGGGGCAGGCTGACAGTCTCGTAATCATATTTCGAAACCGCGATCCGGCGGGCCTCCGCGGCCATGGCGGCGGACTTCTCCTTTTCCGCCAGCGTCTCGCGCACCCGCTCGGCCAGGGCCCTTTCGTCGAAGAAGGGGAAGAGGCGTCCGTTGACCCCGTCCTGGATGATCTCGCGCACCGGTTCCGTGTCGGAGGCCACGATCCGGCATTCGAGCGCCATGGATTCGATGGAGGACCAGGAGAGCACGAAGGGATAGGTCATGTAGACATGGGCCGAGGAGACCTGCAGGACCCTCACGAACTGGTCGTAGGGCAGGTTTCCGACGAAATGGACCCGGGACCAGTCCACCGGACGCTCGATCCGGGACTTGAAGACGTCGAACCAGGTTTGTCCCTTGGGCGCGGATCCGGAATAGCTCGTCCCCCGGCCGCCGATGATCACGACGCGAAGCTCGGGATCGATGTCGAGAAGGTAAGGCAGGCTCTTGAAGACGATGTGAGCGCCGCGCATCGGCTCGATGTTGCGCGTCACATAGGTGACGACGGGCTTCTCGCGGGTGAGCTGTGGACCGTTCTCGCCGAGCTGGATCTTGACGTTCGGGTCGGGCTGGAGCCGCTGGGTGTCGATCCCGTCATGGATGATGGCGAGTCGGTCGCGCAGGTAGGTCGGGAAGGTGTCCCGCTGGTAGCGGGTCGGCGCCACGGCCACGTCGGCGGCATCGAGAGCGCCGAGCTGCATGGAATTTTTCAGGCGCAGGCGCCAGATCACCTCCTCGTTGGTGACCGGGAACTCGGGATCGAAATCGAGATCCTGCCCTTTGGCGTGATAATAATATTCGAAATAGGCTACGTGGCGGGCCTTGGGCCAGACATCCTTCAGGAACAGGTTCTCGCCCCAGCCCGTATTGACCACCACCACGTCCGGCTCGAATCCCTGTTGGGCCAGCGCCTTCGCCCTGTGGGCGACGCCATACGCGCGGCGCAGGCGTGGGATGACCGGGGAGTAGCGGTTCTGATAGGGCGCATCCTCCGGACCGGGGACCGCATCGTAGGAGAAATACTTCACGCCCGGGATGGAGCATTGCTTCACCATCCCCAGGCCCACGACCTCATGCCCCTCGGCCACGAAGGTTCTGGCCAGGCGAAGGAATTGGCCAGGAAAGTTCTGGTGAACGAAAGCGATTTTCATGGGCTGCCCCTTACCTTCCGTTAGCCTGTAGGGCCGAACGGCGTAAAATGCAACCTCATTACATGGGATTTGGTAAACCGGAAGCGGCCAGGGCCTCTTTCTGTTTCTGCTCGAGGTTCTCCAGCGAAAAGCGCTCGATCTCGTTCTCGAACAGCCGGTGGTAGTTCAGCTCGGCCTTCAGGTGCAGGAAGACGGCTCCCAGGCCCACGGCCGCCCGGTCCATGAACACGAACTCGCGCGGGACGGTGACGGGCCCCTTCTCCTTCAGGGCCTTATGAACCTCGAAGGCCTGGCGCCGGCCGTATTCGCCCGGCTTCACGCCGTCGGCCACGGTGCGGATCCGGTCGTCGAGGAGCGGGGCATAGATGAAGCGGGCCCAGATGTTGAGAATGTCGATCAGCTCGTTCGAGAGGTTCTTGAAGCCCCAGGTCTCATAGGCGTGGACCACGCGCGCCCGGTCGTCGGCCTGGAGCCCGCGATAGAGATCGACCACGCCACCGACGAAACGCGGATGGAAGATGCGGATGCAGCCGTAGTCGAGAAGGTTGATACCCCTCGCCTCCCCGCCTTCGGAGAAGACCGTGTAATTGCCGAGATGCGGGTCGCCGTGGATGACGGCCGCGTGGCTGAAGGGATGCCACCAGGCCTTGAACATGGCGACCGCCAGCCGGTTGCGGATCTCGACCGGCGCTTCGGTGAAGCCGAGGATCTTCTCGCCTTCCAGCCATTCGAGCGACAGGAGCCGCCGGGTGGACAGCTCCGGATGGACCCGTGGCACCCGGACCTCCTCCACGTCGGCGAGGGTCCGCGCATAGAGCGCCGCGTGTTTCGCCTCGCGTTCGTAATCGAGTTCTTCGCGCACCCGCTCGCCGATCTCCTTGGCGATCTCACGGGTGTCGATGGCGGGGTCCATGCGGCGGTGGAGGGCGAAGACCAGTTCGAGCTGGCTCAGATCCGCCTCCACGGCGGATTGCATGTCGGGGTATTGGAGCTTGCAGGCGAGCTGCTCGCCCTCCTTCGTGGTCGCCCGATGGACTTGGCCGAGCGACGCGGCCGCCGCGGGGTTAAGATCGAAGGAGCCGAACCGGCCCTGCCATTGGGGTCCCAGCTCCGCCTGCATGCGCCGTTTCACGAAGGCCGCCCCCATGGGCGGCGCTTCGCTCTGGAGCTTCTGCAGCTCGGCTGCATATTCCGGCGGGATGAGGTCCGGGATGGTGGCGAGGAGCTGCGCCACCTTCATGATCGGGCCTTTGAGTCCGCCGAGCGCCTGGGCCAGCACCGCCGCGTTGGACGCGTCGCGCGCATCGCCCCCGAACAGCCGCGAGCCGGCCATGCGGGCCGCGACCCCGCCCATGTTGGCGCCCACGCGGGCGTAACGGGCGGCGCGCGCGGAGAAGCGGTTCGCTTCGCGGTCGGAATCGGACATCAGGCTGCCTGCTCCATGGCCTCGAGCTCACCGATCAGGCGTTCGATCATCGACAGACCGATCTGCCAGAAGGCCGGATCGCCGGCATCCAGACCGAAGGGGGCGAGCAGCTCCGAGTAATGCTTGGTGCCGCCGGCCGACAGCAGCGCGAAGTACCGGTCCACGAAGCCTTCGTTGGAGCGCTCGTACACGCCGTAGAGCGAGTTCACGAGGCAGTCGCCGAAGGCATAGGCGTAGACGTAGAACGGCGAGTGGATGAAGTGGGGGATGTAGGTCCAGAAGCTCTCGTAGCCCGGTCCCAGACGGATCGCCGGACCTAAGGATTCGTCCTGAACCGACATCCAAAGCTCGCACAGCTGGTCGGCCGTCAGCTCACCGTTGCGGCGCTCCAGATGCACCTTTCGCTCGAAGGAATAGAACGCGATCTGCCGCACCACGGTGTTGAGCATGTCCTCGACCTTCGCCGCGAGCATCGCCTTGCACTGCACCGGGTTCGTGGTCTGGTCGAGAAGGCGGCGGAAGGTCAGCATCTCGCCGAAGACGGAGGCCGTCTCGGCGAGCGTCAACGGGGTCGGCGCCATGAGCGCGCCGTTGGGCCCGGCCATCACCTGATGCACCCCGTGCCCCAGCTCGTGGGCGAGCGTCATCACGTCCCTGGGCTTGCCCTGATAGTTCAGGAGCACATAGGGATGGGCCGAGGGCACCGTCGGGTGCGCGAAGGCCCCGGGAGCCTTGCCGGGACGGGTCGGCGCATCGATCCATCCCTCGTCGAAGAAGCGCCTGGCGATGTCGGCCATGCGCGGCGAGAAGTCGGAATAAGCCGAGAGAACCGTGTCCCTGGCCTCGTTCCAGGAAATGGTGCGCTGCTCGACCTTCGGCAGGGGCGCATTGCGGTCCCAATGGTCGAGCGCGTCCTTGCCGAACCACTTGGCCTTCAGGGCATAGTAGCGGTGGGACAGGCGCGGATAGGCGTCGCGCACGGCCGCGACCATCGCCTCCACAACCTCGCGCTCGACCCGGTTGGCCAGATGGCGGGAATCCGCCACGTCCTGGAAACCGCGCCAGCGGTCGGAGATTTCCTTGTCCTTGGCGAGCGTGTTGGTGATGAGAGTGAAGGTGCGGAGATTGGCCTTGAAGGTCTTGGCGAGCGCATCGGACGCGTCCTTGCGTACGCTCTCGTCCGGATCCTGCAGCTTGTTCAGGGTCGGCTCGATGGGCAGCTCCTCGCCGCGCACCGTGAAGCGTAAGGACGCGATGGTCTCGTCGAACAGGCGGTTCCAGGCCGAGCGGCCGGTCACCGACTTTTCGTGGAAGAGCTGTTCGATCTTGTCGTCGAGCTGATAGGGCTTGTCCTTGCGGAGATCCTCGATCCAGGGCTTGTAATGGGCGAGCGGCTGTTCGCTCACGGCCTTGTCGAGAACCGCGTCCTCGATGCGATTGAGCTCGAGCGCGAAGAAGAGCAGTTCCGTCGAGGCGGTCGTCAGGCGCTCCTGTGTGTCGCCGTAGAACTTCGCCCGGACCGGGTCGGTGGTATCGCCGGAATAGACAAGGCCCGCATAGGACATGAGGCGGCCGAGAAGATCCTCGATCGCCTCGTAGCGCTTCACCACCTCGTTCAGCCGTTCGGGCGCATTCTCGCCCCGGACCATCTCGTCGAGCTTGCCGCGATAGGCTTCGGCGAAACCCTTGCACTCCGATTCGGCCTTGGCGAGATCCCGCTTGAACGCCTCGCTGTCCATGCCCGGATAGAGATGGGACAGATTCCATTCGGGCAGCGGCCCGAGGTCGGCCTGCACGGCGCCGGCGGAGGATGGATGGTGCAAGGGGGACATTGTCTGAGAGATCACGGGCGACTGCCTGCTTGGGAACACGCTGGAAGGGTCTGCACACATATTGGCTGCCGTGCTCCCCGGATCAACCCATATCGGCTGGAGGCCGGCTCCCGCCTGCGTCCCGTTAAGAGACGGTTTACTCCTTATCGTTCAGCATGGCTCGCATGTTCCTCGATATCGTTTCAACTTCTCAGGCCCCTTCCCGATGTCGCGTCCGCCGCGGTCCTTTACAGAAAATTGAATCAACTTGACCTAGACGATGAAGCCGCACGGCGTTTCGCGCGTTAAGCGTAACAGGACGTGTGCGGAAACACCGACGACATTCACTTGATGGAGGATCTTCTCGCCTCCACCTTCACTGCGATGAGGAGCATGATCATGCGTGACGTGCGCAAGACGGCACTGTGGCTTGGTCTCATTGGATCCGTCTCCCTCTTTCCCCTGTCGGCCCTAGCGGAAGATGCGGGCCCTCCCCAGGCCGAGGTCCTTGAGGCTGTTCCGGCGGAGCCCTCGTTCCACGATATTGCCGTTCAGGACGCTCCGGCGCAGAAGGATACGGCTGCTCAAGCCATCCCGCTGACCGAGCCGGCACCCGTCACCATCGAGTCGGTCGATCTCAAGGCCGCTCCCGCCATCGACATTCCCCTGCCCGACGCGGCTCCCGTGACGGCCCTGATGCAGACGGATCTCTTCCGCATGGCCGTGGAGGGATTGTTCGCGGACGATGCCGTCATGCGCGAGATGCGCGTGAGCGCCAAGGACCGGGAGGCCCTGCAGGCCTTCTACGCCCAGGCCGAGCGCCCGTTGGTCTGGGCGCGGGACGGCGCCTGGTCGCCCGCTGCGCTAGGCGTGATGGAACGCCTGAAGGCCGCCGACGAGGACGGTCTCGACCCGGCCGATTATGCCTTGCCCGACCGGGGACTGCGCAAGGACGAGACTCCGGCGCAATGGGCGAAGGCCGATGTGAAGCTCTCCCTGTCGGTCATCCGCTATGCCCGCGACGCCCGCGGCGCGCGCATCGATCTTGCCCGCCTGTCTCCCCTGGTGACTCCGAAGCTCGCCCTGCCGGCCATCGACGAGGTGCTGAGCAAGGTCGCCGCCGCCGGCGATGCGGGCGGCGCGCTCGAGGCCTACAACCCGCCTCACGCCGGTTACAAGGCCCTGAAGGAGCGGCTGGCGAAACTGCGCGAGAGCCATCCCTCTCAGCCGAGCGTGCACCTGCCCCGCGGCCCGATCCTGCGCGTGGGCATGAAGGATCCACGCGTTCCCCTGATCCGCGCGCGCTTCAACCTCGCGAAGGATGCGAACAACCAGACGGTCTACGACGAGCGCGTGGCTTCCGCCGTGGCGGCCTTCCAGAAGGAGAAGGGCCTGCCGGACACGGGCGTCCTGAATGCACAGACGGTGGCGGCCCTCTCCGGCCCCTCGGTGGCGCAGCGGCAATCCGACCTGATCGCCAACATGGAACGTTGGCGCTGGCTGCCCGCCGATCTGGGGCAGCGGCACATCATGGTGAACGTGCCCGAATTCCGCCTGCAGATGGTCGAGGGGCGCAACACCGTCTATCAGACCCGCGTCATCGTCGGCAAAGAGCAGTCGCAGACGCCGATCTTCTCCGAGGACATGAAGTACCTCGTGGTCAATCCGTCCTGGACCATCCCGCCGTCGATCATGAAGAAGGAGATCCTTCCGGCGCTCGCCAACGATCCCGATTACGCTGCGAAGAAGGGCTACAAGGTCATCCGCCGCGGCGACCGGATCATGGTCCAGCAGCCGCCCGGCGAGCGCAATGCGCTGGGCTTCCTGAAATTCATGTTCCCCAACCAGCACGCGGTCTATCTGCACGACACGCCGAACCGCAATCTCTTCTCCGCCAGCAAGCGCGCCTTCAGCCATGGCTGCGTGCGCGTCGACAAGCCGTTCGAGCTCGCGGAAGAGGTCATGGGCCGGGACGGCAAGTGGACCGAGGAGAAGCTGCGCGGGCTCATCGGCAAGGGCGAGCGCACCGTGCACCTGTCGAACCCTCTGCCCGTGCACCTGACCTACTTCACGCTCACGGTCGACGAGAAGGGCGAGATGAAGAAGTTCGAGGATCTCTACGGTCTCGACCGCAAGGTCCGGGCCGCGTTGAACCTGTCGGAATAGCCGCCTCCTTCGTCGCGTTTTCAGCCAATTTCCTGCTCTCACTTAACGGGAATGTAACCGTCTTCGGCAAAGATCCTTTCACCATAAGGATTGCTGCATCCCCGGATGCGGACCAGTAAAGACGAGTACCACAGTGAGAGTATTGCGTACGGGCCGCCTCGCGCATCGCGCGAGCATTGGTCTTGTGGCCTTTCTGGCCGTCATGGTGGGTGGGGTGCGGGGCACGCAGGATGCCGTCGCCAATGGCGATACCCGCACGCTGAGCCTTTACAACAACAATACCAAGGAAAGCCTCACCGTCACGTTCAGGCGCAACGGCCAGTACGATTCGGGCGCCCTGCAGCAGCTCAACTGGTTCCTGCGCGACTGGCGCCGCGACGAGCCCACCCGCATGGACCCGCGCCTCTTCGATACGGTGTGGGAGGTCTATCGCGAGGTCGGGTCGAGCGAGCCGGTGCATGTGAACTCGGGCTACCGCTCGCCCCAGACCAACTCGATGCTCCGTCGGCGGTCGAGCGTGGTGGCCAAGAACAGCCAGCACATGCAGGGCAAGGCCATGGACTTCTACCTGCCGGACGTGTCCGCCGCGCGCCTGCGCGCCATCGGCATGCGGCTCCAGAACGGCGGCGTCGGCTATTACCCCAATGCCTACACGCCCTTCGTCCATCTCGACGTGGGCAGCGTGCGCGCCTGGCCGCGCATGACCCGCTCGCAGCTCGCCAGCATCTTCCCCGACGGCAAGACCGTGCATATCCCGTCGGACGGCAGGCCTCTGCCGGGCTACGACGAGGCCCGCGCCGAAGTGCTCGCCAAGGGCGGCACGGTCGCGGGCTATTCCGCCTATGCGGATGCCGAGGAGGCCGTCGCCAATCAGCCCCGCCGCAAGAGCTTCTGGGCGACGCTGTTCGGTCTCGACGAGGACGAGAACGAGGATGCGGAGGAGATCCGGGTCGCCGCGCGGCCCGGCCGGGCCATCGTGGCCTCCCGTCCGTCCCAGCCGGCTCAGAACTATTACGCCAGCGATTCCAACACGTCGGTCTATGCGGCGCTGGAGCCGCGCAGGGCCCCCGAGCCGGTACGCCCTGCTCCCGTGGCGATCCAGCCGCGGCCCGAGCCGCCCGCGCCCGCCGTCATGGCTGCCATGGCACCCGCTTTGCGTGAGGACCTGACGCCGCCGCCCACGGCACCGCTGCCGCCGACCCGGATCAACGGGGCGCCCGGCACCGTGCAGACCGCATCGGGTCCCGTCCTGGCATGGCAGCAGGGTCCGGAAGCGCAATCCGAAATGTCGATCCCCAAGGGCATGGCCTTCGCGCCGATGCCGCCGCGCCGGCCCGACGCGGACGACACAGGCATTGAGCCCGTCGCCGGCACCGTCGCCCTCGCCTATGCGCCGCTTCCGCCGGCCCGTCCGGGATCGCTCGCGGCCACGAACCCGATCCCCGGCCTTCCGGAGCCACGCGGCGCGACGGAGATGGCGGCCGTCCAGCATCCGCTGCCGCCGCCCCGGCCCGATCTGCGCCCCGTCGTGGTGGCCTCCGCGAACCCGGTCGACATTCCGGTGACCGGCTCGACGCCCAAGGCGCTGGCGAAGGTTGAGAAGGCAAAGCCCGCAGCGGCTCCCGAGACCAAAGCGCCTCCGGCCGCGAAGAAGCCCCCGGCAACGGCCCTGAGCGCCCTGATGTCGGCGGAGCCCAGCCTGCATATGGGCTTCTCGAGCAAGCCCGTAGGCGATCTGGCGACGAACAAGTTCACGGGACCGGCGGTCAAACCGCTGCCGGTGGTGCGATAAGAGAAAGGGCCCCGCGAGGGGCCCTTTCTGTTTGACCGACAGGCAGGCGGCTCACTCGCCGTGCTGACGGCCGTACGCATTACGCGCCGGAGATGTCCAACCCTGCGGCGGCGCCTTGGGTCGGTAGACCTCGACCAGCAGCGGATGGCAGACCGCCAGATCGCTCGAATGCTCCGCGCTGCAATCGCCGCCCGGGCAGGCGGAGAGCGCGCCCAGAAGATCGATCTCGGCGAAGAACTCCAGGTGATCGCCCGGCCTGACCGGACTCGCCTTCATGAAGTACTGCCCCGTATCGCGGGTGAAGCCCGTGCACATGAACACGTTGAGCACGTCGTGCACCGCCGGCTCGACTTCGTCCTTCGGACGTCCCAGCCGATGCGCGAGCGCGCGGGTCAGGTTGGAATGGCAGCAATGGTGATAATCGTGCCCCGAGAGCAGGCGATGCGTATAGGGATCGCAGCGCGTGCCGATGACGTCGTGCACGGAGCCGCCGAATTCGTCGAAGCCATACCAGTCGAGGGTGTCGTGGGTGATCGTCGCCATCGGCCTCAAGTAAGGCAGGGACGACCAGAGCTGGTCCCCGGTCGACACGTGGGTGCCGTTGAGGGCCCGTGTCTTGCCGGAGAAGAAGCGCTCGTCGAGATCGTTCGCGGACCAGAGATTGAGATCGCCCACCTGCGGGCCCTCGATGCTGACGATCCGGAAGAAGCAACCGGCGGGCACGTTGAAGCAGCGTGCATCCCGGGGCGGCACGATCACCTCGTCGATCTTGTCCCAGCCCTCGCGGGCGGCCTGGTATGCGGCGAGGTCGGGCCGCGGCAGGGTCTCGACCGGATAGCAGATGACGGGAGCGATTTTCCGGCGCGCCTCCGCGTCGAAAGGTTCCGATACTTGGTCCCGGGCCAGCTTCATGCGTTTCTCCAGCTTTCGTGATGGCTTCCTTATAGGCAACCGGATCGCGGCACGCGAGCGGGAAGGATGCATGGCTGACAAGCTGACGAAACGCTCCCTAAGCCCTCATCCTGAGGAGGTCACGTGAGTGACCGTCTCGAGATCCCGGACGATGTCCGGGCACGAGGGCGCCTCCCGTGCTCTCTGGACGATCCTTCGAGACGGTGCTTCGCACCTCCTCAGGATGAGGTCGGAGGGTGATGGACAGTCCTATGAAACAAGAAAGGCCTCGCGGACTGTCCCGCGAGGCCTTTGGAAAACTTGAACGGCAGGATGGCCTTAGACCATCCCGAGCGCCTGCATGTAGAGTTCGAGGATCGCCTCCTCTTCCTGGCGCTCGGCATAGTCGCGCTTGCGCAGGGAGATGATCTTGCGCAGGACCTTGGTGTCGAAGCCGTTGCCCTTGGCTTCGGCATAGACGTCCTTGATGTCGCCCGCGATGCCGGCCTTTTCCTCCTCGAGGCGCTCGATGCGCTCGATGAAGGCCTTCAGCTGGTCGGCTGCGACGGATTCGGTGTTGAAAGCTGCGTCATCCATGAGGGAAGCCCCTTAATTGTGGTGTTGGTGCCAGTTTTATGGCCATTTGGTTGAAGCGGTTTTAATGCCCGGGCTTCGATTTCTCAAAATCGGCGAGCTGGGAGGAAGAGGCCTCGCGCTGGTGGCGCTCCTTCCACTCGTCATAAGGCATGCCGTAGACATGGGTCCGGCTCTCCTCCTTTGAGAGGACGACGCCCCGCTCGTCGGCGGCTTCCTTCAGCCAGTTGGACAGGCAGTTCCGGCAGAACCCCGCCAGGTTCATGAGGTCGATGTTCTGGACGTCGGTCCGCTCGCGCAGATGCTCGACGAGCCTGCGGAAGGCCGCGGCCTCCAGCTCTCCTTGAGTTTTCGCGTCGATATCCTTCATGGGCTTACCCTCCGTGCTGGCGCAGGCGGTCGCGCGTGCGGGTCCCGAAGATCTCAGGGACCCGCAGCTCCGGCCGGCCGGC
The DNA here is from genome assembly GCF_003347665.1 of Microvirga calopogonii. GTDB lineage: Bacteria > Pseudomonadota > Alphaproteobacteria > Rhizobiales > Beijerinckiaceae > Microvirga > Microvirga calopogonii. The sequence continues at coordinate 52,702 of NZ_QDGA01000027.1, read as the reverse complement.
GAGCGGCTCGAGCAGCCGAGCGAAGCGCTCGGCCCATTCCTCGGCGCCCTCGTCCGACGAGATCAGGTCCTGCCGGATCTCGATGAGCGCATTGGCGAGGCCACGGACCGTGGCGTGCCGGTCGACGGTGTCGCCCGCCAGCGCCCCATCATAGGGCTCGTTGTCGCCGACGACGAGTCCGTCTTCCGCCGCCAATCCTTCGAGAAGCGGCTTGGCGAAGCGGTCGTCCGCGTCCCACAGGATGCCTACGTGCCACGGCCGGGCCCAGCCGCGCCAGATCGGCGTGAAGCTGTGAACCGTCACGACGACGGGCGGGTGGCCCGCCGCCATGGCCTTGTGGATCGCGTCCGCTATGGCATCGTCATAGGGATCGTAGAACCGGGCGATGCGACTTTGAACCTCGGCCTCGTCGACCTTGGCGTTGCCCGGCACCACCGCGCCATCGGACAGGCGCATGACCAGGGTCGGATCGTCGCGGCCCCGGTTCGGGTCGATGATGAGCCGGGAGAACCGGGTCAGGATCGCCGGCGCACCCAAGCGGCGAGCCAGGGAGCGCGTCACGGCTGCGGCCCCGATGTCGTAGGCGATGTGACGCTCGAACTCGGTTTCCGGGAGCCCCAGGTCGCCCAGATCCGGCGGCACCGCGTTGGAGGCGTGGTCGCACAGGATCAGGATCCCCGATTCGACGGAACCGGGGACGATTTCCACGGGATGCGGCGCAAGGGATGGATCGTCGAGCGCGAGGGCGGCGGAAGCGGACATGGCGGGGGTGGATTTCGACGGGAATAGATTGAACGACGGACGAAAAGCCTTAACGTGCCGCTCCGACCCTGACAACGCGACCTTCCGCGCAACAGACTTTCACAACGCACATGGCCTCCCCCTCCACAACGGCCCGGCTCGATTCGGGCATAACTTCGGCTTTTGCCGCTCTGTGCCTCGGCGCCGTCGCCATGGGAATTTCACCGATCTTCGTGCGCTTTGCCTCTGCGAGCGTCGGTGGGGCGCCAGCCGATGTGGGGCCGTTCGCCAGCGCCTTCTGGCGCGTCTCGCTCTGCCTGCCCCTGCTCTACGCCTGGATGCGAATCGAGGAGAAGCGCGCGCCCGCCGGCACGCCGAAAGTCCGGTTCTCCAGGGCGAGCATTTTGGGCGGCATCGTCTTTGCCGGCGATCTCTTCTTCTGGCATCTGGCGATCCTCAAGACGACGGTGGCGAACGCCACCTTCTTCGCCACCATGGCCCCGCTCTTCGTCGTGCTGACCGTCTGGCTCGTGCTCAGGCAGCGGGTCTCGCGGGGAACCTTCATGGGCCTTGGCCTCTGCCTTCTCGGCGGCGCGGCCCTGATCGGCCAGAGCCTCCAGGCGGATCCCGCCCGGATCGAAGGCGATCTTTACGGCGTCGCCACGGCCTTCTTCTTCGGCATGTATTTCCTGGCCGCCAGCCGCGCGCGCAAGACCGCGGGCGCCGCGCGGGTGACGTTCGAGGCCGGACTGATCACCTCGGCGATTCTTCTGGTCATTGCCGTCCTCTTCGACACGCGGGTGATCCCGCAGACCGCGCAGGGCATCGCGGCGCTTCTCGCCATGTCCTATGTCAGCCACGCGGGCGGCCAGGGCCTTCTCGCCATCGCGCTCGGGCGTTTGCCGGCGGTCTTCTCGTCCCTGGTGATTTTCCTGGAAGCGATTGCCGCAGCCCTGTTCGGCTGGGCGATCCTCGGCGAGCAGCTGACCCTGGTGCAGAGCGTCGGCGGCGCCTTGATTCTCTTCGGCATCTGGATCGCGCGGCCCAAAGCCGATGCACCGGCCGGATAATTCCCCTCCATATGGAGAGCAAAGGTCGGTTCAGAGGTGCCCCGGAGTGTCGGAAAGGCCATGCGGCCCGCAAAATCTGCGGCGACCCTGCTTGTAAGGTCTTGCCCCGGCTAAACTTCTGGCAGACAACGATTCGACATAGTTCTCACTGCATTGTGCGATTTCATTCCTTTCGATTCGATCATACCGCATCCATGAAGGCCGCTCTCCTCACATCGTCCCCTCGCCGGCGGCGAAGCCTTGCACTCGCAACGATCCTCGTCGGCGGGTGTCTTCTGGCCGCAGCGCCCGCGAAGGCGGACCTGCGCCTGTGCAACATGACGTCGAGCCGGGTCGGCATCGCGCTCGGCTACCGGGACGCTCAAGGGTGGGTAACGGAGGGCTGGTGGAATCTCACGGCGCGCGGCTGCGAAACCCTGCTCAAGGGGCAGCTCGGCGGCCGCTTCTATTATATCTATGCCATCGATTACGACCGGGGCGGCGAATGGAGCGGACGCTCCTTCATGTGCACCCGGGAGCGCGAATTCACGATTCGCGGAACGGAGGACTGCCTCGCCAGAGGCTTTGATCGCAGCGGCTTCTTCGAAGTCGATACAGGTGAACAGAAGAGCTGGACGATCCAGCTCACCGAAACGAACCGGCCAGGGGGGCCATGACGATGAGACGCGACAGGCGCACGAAGATCCTAGCAACCTTGGGCCCGGCTTCCGAGAATCCGGAGATGATCGCCAAGCTGTTCGAGGCCGGCGCCGACGTCTTCCGCCTCAACATGAGCCACCTGCCCCGCGAGAAGCTGAAGGAGCGGGTCGAAATGATCCGCGCCGTCGAGGCCCGGTTCAAGCGCCCGATCGCGATCCTCGCCGACCTGCAGGGACCGAAGCTGCGCGTCGGCGCCTTCGAGGGCGACAGCGCCATGCTGGTGCAGGGCCAGAGCTTCACGCTCGACGCGGACAAGACGCCCGGCACCAAGAACCGCGTGCACCTGCCCCATCCCGAAATCCTGTCCTCCCTCGAGCCGGGCCACACGGTGCTGATCGACGATGGCAAGCTGCGGCTGCGCGTGAAGAGCGTGAAGCAGGGCTCGGCCACCACGACCGTCGAAGTCGCGGGCAAGATCTCGAACCGCAAGGGCGTCAGCCTGCCCGACACGACGATCCCCGTCGCCGCCATGACGGACAAGGACCGTTCGGATCTCGAAGCGGCGCTCGATGCCGGCGTGGACTGGATCGCCCTGTCCTTCGTGCAGCGTCCGGAAGACGTGGCCGAGGTGAAGAAGGTCGCTCGCGGCCGGGCGCTCGTGATGTCGAAGCTCGAGAAGCCTCAGGCCATCACCCGCCTCGACGAGATCATGGAGATCTCGGATGCGGTCATGGTCGCCCGCGGCGATCTCGGCGTGGAAATGCCGCTGGAAAAGGTGCCCGGCATCCAGAAGCGCATCGTCCGCACGGCGCGCAAGCTCGGCAAGCCCGTGGTCGTGGCGACCCAGATGCTGGAATCGATGATCACCTCGCCGGTCCCGACCCGTGCGGAAGTCTCCGACGTGGCGACCGCCGTCTATGACGGCGCAGACGCGGTGATGCTGTCGGCCGAGAGCGCCTCGGGTCAGTATCCGATCGATGCAGTCGCCACCATGAGCCGGATCGCCGAAGAGGTGGAGCAGGACCAGAACTACTGGTCGATCATGCGCACCCTGAACGCGGAGCCTGAAGCCACCGGCTCGGACGCCATCGCGGCGGCCTCGCATCAGATCGCCGATACGCTCAACATCAAGACCGTGGCCGCCTGGACCTTCTCGGGCTCGACGGCATTCCGCATCGCCCGCGAGCGGCCGAACTCGACGGTCGTCGCGCTGACGCCGAGCGTGAACACCGCCCGGCGTCTCGCCCTGGTCTGGGGCGTGCACTCGATCCGCACCAAGGACGCCAGCGACATCGACGACATGGCGTTCCGCGCCTGCAAGTTCGCCGTGCGCGAAGGTTATTCGACCATCGGCGAACGCATCATCATCGTGGCCGGCATGCCCTTCGGCACGCCCGGCGCCACCAACATGGTGCGCATCGCCTTCGTCAATCAGGAACACGCCGCACAGGCCTGAGGTGTTCTACCGGACTCCGACGTCATCACCGGCCTTGTGCCGGTGATCTCGTTTCAGTGAGGCGCCATCAGTGTCATTCCCGGCCGAAGCGTCAGCGGAGGGGAAGGGAATCCACGATCCAAGCGCGACGCCATGGATCCCCTTCCCGCACTGCGTGCGCCGGGGATGACACTGTGGTTCCTCAACATAGGACCACCACAACATTGGCCCGGCCATGACGGCCATGACGGCAAGGTCTCACCCGGTCACACCCTCCTCGCCCCTCCCGGCAAGGGGGAGTGGATCGATGGGCGCGACCCGCTCGGCCAGAGCCTCGATGGCCGCGAGAACCGTTGCCTGGTCAGCATATTGCGGCATGTGGCCGATGCCGGGCATCAGGATCAGCTCCGCGCCCGGCACTGCCCGGGCGAAGGAGCGGCTGTGGAGATCGCTCCAGACGATCTCGTCCCGGTCGCCCGCCAACACCGTCACGGGCAGCCGGATCTCCCCGTAGCGCACGCTCTGCCGCAGGACCGCATCGTACATGACGGCGAAATCCTGCATGTTGGCCTCATAGGCGCGGGGACGGAAGGCCAGGGGAATGAAGCCCTTCTTGACGATACCGGGCGGGGCCGGTTGCGGCCGGAAGGTCTTGCTCTTCATCCAGGGCCGCAGGACGAGAAGAACCGGCACGGCAAGCGTCCGCATCAGCAGCCACCCGGCCGGGGAATCGATCAGGCGCCGGTACCAGCCGATATAGCCCCCGGGCCAGGGGGACGTGATCCCGGACAGGACGAGGATCGCTCCCGTGACGTCCGCATGATCGAGGGCGAAGTGGGGCACGATGGTTCCGGACCAGGAATGTCCCACGACCACCGCGTCCCGGACGCCCAATTGCCGCAGGGCCCCGGCGACGAGCGCCGCCTGTCGGGCGGGCTGCGCTTTGCGCAGGCCCGGCTTTCGCTCGCTCCAGCCATGGCCGGGGCGGTCGAAGGCGAGAACCCGGTAGCGCCGCGACAACGTCGAGCCCAAGCCCAGCATGGATTCGACCAGATTGGACGATGCGCCGTGCAGGAGCACGATGGTTCCGCGCACAGGTCCGTCCCGAGGCTCCTCCTCACGGTAATGCAGCCTAGAACCCTCGACCGTGATGAACCGGCCGGTCGGCGGGAAGCGCCGCTCGATGGACCACGCGTAGAGATAGGTGAAGGCCGCTCCGACAAGGAGCAGCGAGAGTGGTACGACGAGGACGAAAAGCAGGGACATCCCCGCAACGTGAATTTAGAGATCCTGTCCGTCAACCTCGGGGGCGAGGTGGCTCACGATGGTCTTCACGTCCGACATCTGCGGATTGATCGCGAGCACCCGGCGATAGGCCTCGAGCGCATGCACCTTGTCGTCGGAAGCCATGAGGATGTGGCCGAGCCCGGTCCATGCGTTGAAGTGGCGGGGCTCGATCTTGATCGCCCGGTGCAGGTCGGCCATGGCGCCCACCGGATCGTCGAGCTGGTAGAAGACCGTCGCCCGCTTGTACCAGGCTTCCGCCCAGTTGGGCTGGAGCACCAGAACCCGGTCGATCAGCTCGATGGCGAGGGGAAAGTCCTTCTTTCCATAGGCCTCGGCCGCTCGCTTGAGGAGAAGGTCGGCCGTGTCGGAGCCGGAGCGGGAGAAGCGCCGGTCGATCAGGGAGGAGATGCCCTCCGCCTCGCGTTCGGATTGCGCCTTGCCCAGACGATCGAAGAGCTCATCCAGGGTGGACGCGCGAGGACGCGTCCGAGGCGGCTGGACCTGTTCCTTGGTGTCCTTGGGACGCGCGGGCTCCTGCGCGCTCGAGGGAAGCGCGGCGGAGACGAGAATGAGGGTCAGCAGACACGCGAAAAAACGCATGCCGGGATTTTAGGGTCCCGGCATGCGTGGTCAATTCAGATTATCGTGTGCGGCGATGCCGCACGCGCAGACTTAGCCCTGACGAGCCTTGTAGCGCTTCTGGGTCTTGTTGATGATGTAGACGCGACCCTTGCGACGAACCAGCTGGTTGTCGCGGTGACGGCCGCGGATCGACTTCAACGAGTTACGGATCTTCATATCCGGTCTCCTGCGGCCCTTCGGGAAGGCCGGAAAAAGAAAATGGTGGGCGCGGCTGGGATCGAACCAGCGACCCCTACGATGTCAACGTAGTGCTCTCCCGCTGAGCTACGCGCCCGGGAAACGGTGATTTTGAGGTCCCGCTTCGGCTGTGGGGGCGATATACCCACAAGCGGGCCTTGGCGCAAGCCTGAAGGCCAGCCTTTTTTAGGCGGCCATCATTTTATCGACTTCGCTCACCAGATCGCGCAGGTGGAACGGCTTCGACAGGACCTTCGCGTCGCGCGGAGCCTGGGAATCCGGGTTGAGGGCGACAGCCGCGAAGCCGGTGATGAACATCACCTTGATCTCCGGGTCGAGTTCGGTGGCCTTGCGGGCCAGCTCGATCCCGTCCATTTCCGGCATGACGATATCCGTCAGGAGGAGCTCGAAAGGCTCTTCGCGCAGGCGGTTATAGGCGGAAAGGCCGTTATCGAACGAGGCAACGTCGTAGCCTGCATTCTCCAGCGCCTTCACGAGGAAGCGGCGCATGTCGTTATCGTCTTCGGCAAGAAGAATCTTCATCGGTTGCCAGTCCCGAATCGTGGCGGTTTGACTCGCTCCTTCATGGAGGATCGATGGTAAACAAGCCGTGAAAGTACGACGCAGCCTTGCTACGATATTGTCATGGACAGGCGGCGGAGCTGCCTTACACTAGCGGGAAAACCTGCTTCTTTTCCAATAAAGTCAAGATTCCTGATGCAGCCAACCATCGTTGATGAGTTCGATCCCCCCTTCACGATCACCGAACCTTCGGCGCAGACGATTCCCTTCGTCTTCAACGTGCCGCATGCGGGAGCCGTCTATCCGGCGTCCTTCCTGGCGGCGTCCCGGCTCGACGCCGTCGCCCTGAGGCGCTCCGAGGATGCTTTCGTGGACGAGCTTTTCAGCGCGATGCCGGATCTCGGAGCGCCCCTCATGACCGCCCGCTTCCCGCGGGCGTTTCTCGACCTGAACCGCGAGCCCTACGAACTCGATTCCCGCATGTTCGACGGCCGCCTGCCGCCTTTCACCAATACCCGCTCCATGCGCGTGGCCGGAGGCCTCGGCACCATTCCGCGCATCGTGGCCGACGGGCAGGAGATCTACCGCGCGCGTCTCCGTGTGGACGAGGCCCTGCACCGGATCGAATGGCTCTACAAGCCCTACCACCGGACCCTGCGCCATCTCGTGCGCCGCACGGCCCAGCATTTCGGGCACGCCGTCCTGATCGATTGCCATTCCATGCCCTCCTCCAGCGTCAGCCGTGAGGACGGAGCCAAGGCCGACATCGTGCTGGGAGACCGCTACGGCACGAGCTGCGCCACCCTGCTGATCGACATGGTGGAAGCGGCCTTGAGGGGACGCGGCTACACGGTGATCCGCAACAAGCCCTATGCGGGCGGCTTCATCACCGAGCATTACGGTGAGCCGGCCCTGGGGCGGCACGCTCTCCAGATCGAGATCAACCGGGCGCTCTACATGGACGAGCGCAGCATGCAGAAGAAGACGGGCTTTGGCGTGCTGGGGGAGGACCTGACCCAGGCGTTTGCCCAGGTGATCTCGGATATCGAGGGTGAGCTGACGATCCGGTCCATCGCGGCGGAGTGACCCCTAGAAGCCCAGAGCATCGAGCGCAAACGTGGAAGCCGGTTTCGCGTGAAAAGATGCGTAAATCCACACTCTTGGAGCACCGAACCTGACTTCGAATTCACGTCCGGCGCTTTCGAAGCCGTCCGGACAAGAAAAAAGGCCACTGTTGCCAGCGGCCCGAAGTTTAGGGAGGAAACGCCCAAGAAGGGCTACGATAAGGCGACGCCATCGCCATATCGCACTGCAATAATTACGCCGCATCGCACAAATTGCAACTCATATTTCGCTTCCGGTTATGCTTTCGATGCATATCTGCTGGGATGCGGATCGATGGCTCTGACATAAAAGGCCAGGCTGAGGAGCAGCCAGCCCGCAAGGGCGGCGAAGACGAGACGATAGCCTTCAGGCCGGTAGAGGCCCTGGTCGGAGCGTCCCATGAGATCGATCAGCATGCCGGTCACGCTCTGGGACAGAAATGCCCCGCCCATCGTGCCGATGTTCATGAGCGTGATGCCCCGTCCCGTCAGGCCCGCCGGGAACAGCGATTTTCCATGGCTGGTGAGGATCGGCGTATAGGCGACGCAGAGGCCGAAGAGCGGGAACCAGACCGTCGCGGAGGTTCGGTCGAGAGGCGCGAGGACGAGTACGAGCAGCAGGAGCACCGTCGCCGTGCTGCCGATGAGAACTGGCTTCTTGTAGCTGCCCCAGAACCGGTCCATGGCGCCCCAGAGCAGCATGCCGCAGATCTGCGCCGTCGCGCCGAGCAGCAGGATGTTGCCTCTCATGGCCAGATCGGCCCCGTGCACGTCGGACAGCCAGGGGCCGCCCCAGAGCCCGATCACGGAGGCGAAGCATCCGTAGGTGGTCAGGTGCATGAAGAAAACCGGCCAGAAGGACGGCACCTTCAGGGCGGCGGCCACGCCCCGGAACGCCTCGCCCCAGGTCTCCTTCGGCCGCTCCACGTGCGAATCCTTCGACACGATCCACACGATGGCGAGCCAGATCACAACGGTCAGGGCGGCCACCGCCAGGAACGAACTGCGCCAGCCGAAGACGGCGGCGGAGGCCGCCAGCGGGGCCGTCGCCGCCAGGGTGCCCATATTGGCCAGACCCATCTGCAGGCTGGTGAGCCCGGCGAAGCGCTGCGGCGGAAAGCGCCGCGCATAGATGACGAGGGGCGCCATGAAGAAGGTTGAGCAGCCGAGCCCCATGAGCGCCCGCGCGGCGATGAGCAGGGACGCCGAAGGCGCAAGGGCGAAAAGCACCGTTCCCGATACAGTCAGTACGGCTGTCGTCAGCATGACCCGCTTGGGGCCGTAACGATCGATGAGGATGCCGATCGGGATCTGGACCGCCGCGAAGGCGAAGAAGAACGCGCTGGAGAGAAGCCCCGTCTGGGTGGCCGTGAGATGCAGCTCGCGGGCGAGATCGTTAGCGATGACGCCGATGGAATTGCGCAGGAACTGGCTGACCGCATAGAGCGCCGCGAGCACCGCGATCAGGACCAGGGCCGATTCGAGGCGAGCCGTGCCGAGCTTGGGCGCAAAATTCATGGTAGGCGAAATCCTTTGACGCTGGAGCATCGGATCCAAAAGTGGACGCCACTTTTTGGGATCCAACCCGATGCTCCTTCCTTTGGTGAGCGCATCGTTCATGCTGAAATCCGGGTCCACTTTTCAGCACGATGCGCGACCGCTCTCTTGCCGCGCGCCAAACGCTTGATAAAAGCTGATCGCAGGCGGGCCAAGACCGTCCGCACTCATCATTTAGGGGATACGCCAAGTCATGGGGCTCATCGACTTCACGCATTTCGTCAACGAGCTCGCGACGCAATCGGGCCAGGCGATCCTGCCCTTCTTCCGCACCGCCATCGCCACCGAGGACAAGTCCCGCGGCGGCGCCTTCGACCCGGTGACGGAGGCGGACCGGGCGAGCGAGGCGATCATGCGTCACCTCATCAAGCGCAGCTTCCCCACCCACGGCATCGTCGGGGAGGAATTCGGCGCCGAGCGCGAGGACGCGGATTACGTCTGGGTGCTCGATCCCATCGACGGAACCAGGGCCTTCATCGCGGGACTTCCCACCTGGGGCACCTTGATCGGGCTGACCTACAAGCGCCAGCCGGTCTTCGGCATGATGCACCAGCCTTTCACGGGCGAGCGCTTCTTCGGCGACGGCGGCAGCGCGACCTACCGGGGGCCCGGCGGCGAGCGCAAGCTCATGGCGCGCCGCTGCGCCTCCCTGAAGGACGCGGTCATCTCCACCACGAGCCCGCGCCTCTTCGCCGGCGACGAGCTGCGCGCCTATGACCGGGTGGAGAGCGTCGCGCGCCTCGCCCGCTACGGCTGCGATTGCTATGCTTATTGCATGCTGGCCGCCGGCCATATCGACCTCGTGGTCGAGTCCGGGCTGAAGCCCTACGACATCGCCGCGCTGGTGCCGATCATCGAGGGCGCGGGCGGCGTCGTGACCACCTGGGAGGGCGGCTCAGCCGCCGATGGCGGGCGCGTCGTCGCTGCGGGCGACCGCCGGGTCCACGCCGCCGCCGTCGAGCTGCTCAGCCGATAGGCCGGCCGCCGCGAGGTTTCGCTTCGCGCCGACCTCCGGGTCGGGAGTACCCGGGATGAAGGCATCGAAAGCGGCCCAGAACTGCTCGCGGATCGGATCACGCTCCATCAGGATCTCGTGCCTGGCGCCCGGTATCACGATGGCGGAGCCGGCCTTGAGCCGCGCGGCGAAGCGCTCGGTGGCCGGAGTGGCGCAGACCGGGTCGGCGCCGGCCGCCACGATGAGTGTGGGGAGACGGATCTTCACCGCATAGGCCGGATCGGCGAAGCGCTTCATGAAGCGGAAGGCGCTGTCGAGCCATGCCACGGTCGGCGCCCCGATGGCGCCGGCCCCGATGGCATGGGCCGCCTCAGCATTGCGGGCATAACGGACCGGGTCGCCCGTCAGGCGGTTGCCCTTGAACGGCATGGTCGAGATCGACGTCTCGCCGCCGCCGGGCACGAACATCGTTCCCATTCCGAAGAACCGCAGGATCCGCGCTAGAAGCGCGACGGACCGGGTGCGCTTGATGATGCAGAGCGCGATCATCGGCGTGGTGGTCACGAGACGGCGGAAGGGCAGCCAAGTCTCGTAGGCCGCATTGAGCGCGATGGCGCCGCCCATGGAATGGGCGAGGCCGAAATGCGGCTGCGGCATGTGCGGCATCAGGATTTGGTCGCGGATCGTCTCCAGGTCGTGCCGGAAATCGGAAAAGCGCCGGACATGGCCCTTGCGGGGATTGCCGACCTGCCGGCCGGACAATCCCTGCCCGCGCCAGTCGAAGGCGACGACCGCGAAGCCCCGGTCGAGCAGCTCGCCCACCACCTCGAAGTATTTCTCGATGAACTCCGCCCTGCCCTGCAGGATGCAGACCGTCCCCCGAGGCTCCTCGGTTTCCGGCATCCAGGTGGCGGCCCGGAGCGGAACGCCGTCGCGGGTGGTGACGCTCACCAGCTTGGGTTCGCCAGGTACGGGATTGTCGGGGGTGGTGATGAATTCCACGGGAGTTTCCAACTCGAAAGCTCACGCTTTTATAGGGCGCTTTGAGCTTAGGGAACGCCCCTCTTGAAAGCAAACCGGGCGGCTCCCACATCGAAATCGTGCCGGCCATGACGGCGGTTCATCAACCCGGATCCAGCCTCTTCTGGTGGATCCCTTTCTGCATGTCGCTTCAAGCGGAGGATATGCCATGCGACAGTACGATCTTGCTCCCCTTTACCGCAACACGGTCGGCTTCGACCGTCTCTTCTCGATGCTCGACCAGCTCGTCAGCGTCGATGCGGCCCCGAGCTACCCGCCCTACAATATCGAGCGCACCGGCGAGAATGCCTATCGCATCTCGATCGCGGTCGCCGGCTTCACCGACCGTGACCTGACCATCGAGGTCAAGGAAAACACCCTCTCCGTCCGCGGCGAGCGCAAGCCCAATGAAGAGCGCAAGGTCGACGTGCTCCATCAGGGCATTGCCGCGCGCAGCTTCGACCGGCGCTTCCAGCTGGCCGACGGCGTGCAGGTGACGGGTGCGGCCCTCGAGAACGGCCTGCTCCATCTCGACCTCGTGCGCGAGATTCCGGAGACCAAGAAGCCGAAGCTCATCCCGATTTCCTCGAACGGCGCCCAGGCCATCGAAGCCAAGCAGGCTGCGTAATCAGCCGAATAAGAAGCTTATCCCGAAGCACGACCTCATCCTGAGGAGGTCGCGGAGCGACCGTCTCGAAGGAGGTTCCAGCGTTCTCTGGAGACGCCTCGCCCTTCGAGACGCTGCGCTCCTCAGGGTGAGGCACCTGGATTCGATTACGAAGGTCCCAAAAGAAGAGCGCCCCGGTTCGGCCGGGGCGCTTTTTGTTTTGTCGGATCCTGGTCCTTGGTATCCCGCTGGGGCTGGAGGGGGCCCCGTCGGTCAAGGGTCTCTGGAGGACACCAATCGCGGGTGAATGCGGCAGGGTTAGGGCAGTCACTCGGCCGCCTGGCGCGATACCTCGGAAGAGGCGATCTCCAGCAGCCTGCGCACATCCTCTTCCCGGGTGGCCCAGGAGGCCACGAGCCGGATCAAGACCTCGTGATCGGCGACGCGTTCGGTCTCCGGCAGGCTCAGCTCCGTCCAGGGGTGATAGAGGATGCCGGCGGCCTTCAGCGCCTTGTCGAGCGCTTTCGGGATGATCGGGAAGACTTCGTTGGCCTGGGCCGGCCAGCCCAGGCGCACGCCGGGCAGCCCCGCGAGCCCTTCCGAGAGCAGCGCCGCCATGCGATTGGCGTGGCGGGCGTTGTCGAGCCAGTGGTCGTCCGCGAAGTAGCCCTCGAACTGCGCCGCGACGAGACGGCCCTTGGAGATGATCTGGCCGGCGCGCTTGGAGCGGTAGTCGAGCGCCTCCGCCAGTTCGGGCTTGAACACCACGATGGCCTCGGCCATGAGGCCGCCGTTCTTCGTCGCTCCGAAGGAGAGGATGTCGACGCCCTGCTTCCACGTCATCTCGGCCGGCGTGCAGCCGAGGGCCACGAGGGCATTGGCGAAGCGGGCGCCGTCCATGTGGAACGACAGGCCATGCTCGCGGCAGACCGCCCCGAGGGCGGCAAGCTCATCCAGGCCGTAGACCATGCCGCCTTCGCTCACCTGCGAGACCGACAGCGCCTTGGGCGGCATCTGCTTGACGGCCTTGGGCAGGCTCCCGAGATAGGCCGCGACGTCCTCGGCCTTCAACTTGGCGCCCACACCCGGCAGCCCTGCGAGCTTGGCCCCGTGCATGAAGAATTCCGGCGCTCCGCATTCGTCGTCGATGATGTGAGCTTCCTGGTGGCAGACGCAGAGGCCGTAAGGCGGCACGGCGGAGGACAGGGCCAGCGCATTGGCGGCCGTTCCGGTCGTGACGAAGAAGACCGAGACCTCGCGCTCGAAGATCGCGTTGAACCGCGCTCTCACGCGCTGCGAGATCTCGTCGTTGCCGTAAGCCGCCATGGCTCCGGCATTGGCCTGAACGATGGCCTGAAGAACGGGAGCGCTGGCTCCCACGATGTTGTCGCTGGCGAAATTCATCCATGAATCCTTAGGCGTGTCGCCTCGACGACATTGCTTGTCCTTTGCCCGTCAAAGACCGGAGGCGACGCCGGACGGTGTATCCGTGCTTTTCCTTGAATACCAGTATTGCGGGTGAGATAATCGGCGCCGCGATGTCGCCTTTGGCGCGGAGGGTGCCATGCGGATATCGGCCGCCGTCTCATTGATCGGATCCGGGCTGCTGATCGCGAGCCCTGTTTGGGGGCAATCACCGGCCCCGTCCATTGCGACAGCCCCTGCCATCGAAAAAGTCGAATTCAACAGCGCCTCCCGGCCGCTCGGAAAGCTCATGGAGCAGAGAGCGCGGGCACGGGGCGAGGACCCCAAGCCAACCCCGGGAGAACACCTCGAAGGTTATCTCGCAAGGCCCGAGGGCAGCGGCCCGTTCCCGGCCGTGGTTGTCCTGCCCGGCTGCGCAGGCTTGACGCCCTACGTCAAGGAAGAGTTGCCGCAACAGCTTGCATCCTGGGGCTACGTGGCCCTTGTGGTCGACAGCTGGGCCACGCGCCGCATCGAGCCGGACTGCATGAAGGATCCCGGTTCCGTGGATCGCGTCGCCGATTCATACGGTGGCTTCTTCTATCTCGCGACGCTGCCCTTCGCCGACAGAACCCGTGTCGGTGTCCTGGGTGTCGCGGATGGTGCGAGGATCGTCCTGACCCTTGTCCAGCCTCTGCCTGACGACTGGGTCTTCAATCCTGACAAGCTCACGTTCAAGGCCGGCGTCACCTATGATCCCATGTGTGCCGAGGCCGACGCCAAGGCGACATTTCCGCTCCTGCTCCTGATCGGCCAGCGCGATCAGCGCTACCCGGCCCGCGCGTGTGAGGACCTGACACGGAACCCGGCGGTCGACAGCGCGCCGATGGAGCTTGCCGTGTTTCCCGATGCCCATCACGGTTTTCTCGAACCCAAATGGGGAGCAGGCCAGGACATGTTCGGCTATCATGTCGAATATAACCGGGAGGCCGCCGCGGACTCGCTGCAGCGAACGCGAGACTTTCTCGGGCGAACCCTGGATACCGTCTCGCACTGATCAAGAAGGCCCGGTCAAGATCGCCGGCAGGATATTCCGCCGTTGAACCTGCTCATCCGACGGAACGTAAAGCCAACATGTCAAGGTCATTGACCCATCGGCGGAGACTTTCGTTCCAGAGGGCAGAAATGCTGCTTTTGTTACACCCGGCATCGTCGGCTTGTAACTTTTGTCTAAAATATTTCTAAACCCTCTTGTGCGCTGCGTCGAACTCTGGCACTTTGCCGTCATTAGGACAGTATCGCTGTCCTTTTGGGGTGCCTGCGCGCCTCACCTTCGCCCTGGGGTTTTCTTGATGCTTCGCCTGACGCGAACGAAACGAGATACCACGAAAGCCGCCCGCAAAACGTGGGCGGGACGGGCGACTCTGGGCTGACGACAAGCCCAAAGGATGCCCGCGAGGAGCGGGCTCCCCTGCCGGACCCAACCCTCGAAAACCCGAAGAAGCGGCGGGCATTCCGGACGATCCGATCATCCGGCAGGCCCAAAAGCCGCCTCAAAAAGATTTGATGACGCGTTCGGATGTGAGGATCTGCCATGAGCGACGAGCCGACAAAGAGCCTGGAAGCCCAAGTACCGAGCCGTACGGCCACGATGGCGGACACGGTCAAAACGGTACGTGATCCGGGCCTGCCGGTCGCCCAGGGCCTCTACGACCCCTCCAACGAGCAGGATTCCTGCGGCGTCGGCTTCATTGCCGACATGAAGAACCGCAAGTCGCACGAGATCGTCGAGCAGGGTCTCTCCATCCTGCACAACCTCGACCACCGCGGCGCGGTGGGCGCGGACCCGAAGATGGGCGACGGCTGCGGCATCCTCGTCCAGATCCCGCACAAGTTCTTCGCGGCCGAATGCGCCAAGGTCGGCATCTGGCTGCCCGAGGAAGGCCAGTACGGCGTCGGCCACCTGTTCATGCCCCGCGACCCGGAGGGCTTCGAGCTCGTCGAGGAGATCGTCACCAAGGCGATCACGGATGAAGGCCTGCAGGTTCTCGGCTGGCGCGACGTGCCGGTGGATTCGAGCGATCTCGGCGAGAGCGTGAAGGCGACCGAGCCGCAGCACCGCCAGATCTTCATCGGCAAGGGCAAGGGCATGGACGACGCCGAGACCTTCGAGCGCCGCCTGTTCATCGCCCGCAAGGTCATCTCCAACGCCGTCTACGACATGAAGGACGAGCGCACGGCCGGCTATTATCCGGTCAGCCTGTCCTCGCGCACCATCGTCTACAAGGGCATGGTGCTGGTCACGCAGCTGCGCGACTACTATCTCGACCTGCAGGACGAGCGTTTCGAGAGCGCCATCGCGCTCGTGCACCAGCGCTTCGCCACCAACACTTTCCCGACCTGGCAGCTCGCCCATCCCTACCGCATGGTCGCCCACAACGGCGAGATCAACACGCTGCGCGGCAACGTGAACTGGATGGCGGCCCGCCAGGCCTCGGTCGATTCCGAACTCTTCGGCAACGACATTTCGAAGCTCTGGCCGATCTCTTATGAAGGCCAGTCCGACACGGCCTGCTTCGACAACGCCCTCGAATTCCTGGTGCGCGGCGGCTATTCGCTCTCGCATGCCATGATGATGCTGATCCCGGAAGCCTGGGCCGGCAACCCGCTCATGAACGACGACCGCCGCGCGTTCTACGAGTATCACGCAGCCCTCATGGAGCCGTGGGACGGCCCGGCCGCCGTGTGCTTCACCGACGGCAAGCAGATCGGCGCGACGCTCGACCGCAACGGCCTTCGTCCCGCGCGCTACCTCGTGACCGATGACGGGCTCGTGGTGCTCGCTTCCGAGATGGGTGTTCTGCCGATCCCGGAGGAGAAGATCGTCGAGAAGTGGCGCCTGCAGCCGGGCAAGATGCTCCTCATCGACCTGGAAGAAGGCCGCATCGTCTCCGACGACGAGATCAAGCAGCAGCTCTCCAATGCTCATCCCTACAAGGAGTGGCTGAAGCGCACCCAGATCGTGCTGGAGGATTTGAAGCCCGTGCAGGCGCGCGAGTCGCGCACGGACGTGTCGCTCCTCGACCGCCAGCAGGCCTTCGGCTACACGGCGGAAGACCTCAAGCTCCTCATGCAGCCGATGGCCGTGACCGGCCAGGAGGCCGTCGGCTCCATGGGGTCGGACACGCCGATCTCCGCGCTCTCCGACAAGGCGAAGCTGCTCTACACCTATTTCAAGCAGAACTTCGCCCAGGTGACGAACCCGCCGGTCGATCCGATCCGCGAGGAGCTCGTCATGAGCCTCGTGTCGTTCATCGGTCCACGCCCGAACATCCTGGACTTGGAGGGCACCTCGCGCCGCAAGCGCCTCGAGGTGCGCCAGCCGATCCTCACCAACGAGGATCTGGAGAAGATCCGCTGCATCGGCCATTTCGAGGACCGCTTCGACACGAAGACGCTCGACATCACCTATGACGCGGAACTCGGCGCGGCGGCCCTCGACGGCGCTCTCGACCGCCTCTGCGACCGCGCGGAAGCGGCCGTGCACGGCGGCTACAACATCATCATCCTGTCCGACCGCATGGTCGGCCCGGACCGCATCCCGATCCCGGCGCTGCTGGCCACGGCGGCCGTGCACAACTACCTGATCCGCAAGGGCCTGCGCACGTCGGTCGGCCTCGTGCTCGAATCCGGCGAACCGCGCGAGATCCATCACTTCGCCTGTCTGGCCGGCTACGGCGCGGAAGCGATCAATCCGTATCTCGCCTTCGAGACCATCGCCCACATGCTCGAGAACGGCGAACTGCCGGAAGAGGTGGACGCCGACGAGGCAATCAAGCGCTACATCAAGTCCATCGGCAAGGGCCTGCTCAAGGTGATGTCCAAGATGGGCATCTCCACCTACCAGTCCTATTGCGGCGCGCAGATCTTCGATGCAGTCGGCCTCAGGTCCGACTTCGTGTCCCGCGACTTCTTCGGCACGGCGACCACCATCGAAGGCATCGGCATGGACGAGGTGGCGGAAGAGAACGTGCGCCGCCACCGCGACGCCTTCGGCGACGCGCCGATCTACCGCGACGCGCTCGATGTGGGCGGCGAATACGCCTATCGCCAGCGCGGCGAAGTTCACGCCTGGAACCCGGACACCGTCGCGACGCTGCAGCATGCCGTGCGCCTCAACGCGCAGGACCGCTACCGCGAATATGCCCGCCTCGTGAACGAGCAGGACAACGAGCTGAAGACCATTCGCGGTCTCTTCCGCATCAGAAAAGCGGGCGAGACGGGACGTGCGCCCGTCGACTTGAGCGACGTGGAACCGGCCCAGGAGATCGTGAAGCGCTTCTCCACCGGCGCCATGTCCTTCGGATCGATCTCGAAGGAAGCGCACGAGACGCTGGCGCTCGCCATGAACGCCATCGGCGGCAAGTCGAACACCGGCGAAGGCGGCGAGGAGCCGGAGCGCTTCCGCCCGCTCTCCGACGGACGGTCCAAGCGCTCCGCCATCAAGCAGGTGGCCTCCGGCCGCTTTGGCGTGACGACGGAATATCTCGTCAATGCCGACATGATGCAGATCAAGGTGGCGCAGGGCGCCAAGCCCGGCGAAGGCGGCCAGCTGCCCGGCCACAAGGTGGACGTGAAGATCGCCCGCGTTCGCCACTCCACGCCCGGCGTCGGCCTCATCTCGCCGCCGCCGCACCACGACATCTACTCCATCGAGGATCTGGCGCAGCTGATCTTCGACCTGAAGAACGTGAACCCCTCGGCGGATGTCTCCGTGAAGCTCGTCGCGGAAGTGGGCGTCGGCACGGTGGCGGCCGGCGTCGCCAAGGCGCGCGCCGACCACATCACGATCTCGGGCTTCGAAGGCGGCACGGGCGCGTCTCCCCTCACCTCGCTCAAGCATGCGGGCTCGCCCTGGGAGATCGGCCTCGCCGAGACCCAGCAGACCCTCGTGCTCAACCGACTGCGCGGCCGCGTGGCCCTGCAGGCGGACGGCGGCCTGCGCACGGGACGCGACGTGGTGATCGCGGCTCTGCTCGGGGCCGACGAATTCGGCTTCTCGACCGCACCGCTGATCGCGGCCGGCTGCATCATGATGCGCAAGTGCCATCTCAACACCTGCCCGGTCGGCGTCGCCACGCAGGACCCCGTGCTGCGCAAGCGCTTCAAGGGCCTGCCCGAGCACGTCATCAACTACTTCTTCTTCGTCGCCGAGGAAGTGCGCGAGCTGATGGCCGAGATGGGCTTCACCTCCATCGACGAAATGATCGGCCAGTCCGATCTGCTCGACAAGAATGCCGCCATCGACCACTGGAAGGCGAAGGGCCTCGACTTCACGAAGCTCTTCCACAAGCCGGAGGTGCCTGCAAGCGTCTCGATCCGTCACCAGGAGCGTCAGGTTCATCCCATCGCCCATGTGCTCGACCGCGAGTTCATCGCGCAGGCTGGCCCCGCGCTGGAAAACGGCGAGGCGGTCGTCATCGAGTCGCGGGTGCGCAGCTCCGACCGGACGGTGGGCGCCATGCTCTCCGGCGAGGTGGCAAAGCGCTACGGCCACGAGGGCCTGCCCGACGACACGATCACCGTGAAGCTGAAGGGCGTGGCGGGCCAGAGCTTCGGCGCGTGGCTTGCCGCGGGCGTGACGCTCAACCTGGAAGGCGAGGCCAACGACTATGTCGGCAAGGGCCTGTCGGGCGGCAAGATCATCATCGCGCCGTCGCCGAACTCGAAGGCTCTGCCCGAGAACTCCATCGTGGTCGGCAACACGGTGATGTACGGCGCGATTGCCGGCGAGGCGTATTTCCGCGGCGTCGCCGGCGAGCGGTTCGCCGTTCGCAACTCGGGCGCCATCGCGGTGGTGGAAGGAACCGGCGATCACGGCTGCGAATACATGACCGGCGGCCTCGTGGTCGTGCTCGGTCAGACCGGCCGCAACTTCGCGGCGGGCATGTCGGGCGGCATCGCCTATGTGCTCGACGAGGACGGCACGTTCGGGAAGCGCTGCAACCTGTCCATGGTCGATCTCGAGCCCGTCGAGGAGGAGGAGGACCTGATGCGCCGCCTCCACCATCACGGCGGCGACCTGGAGACCAAGGGCCGCATCGACATCATGGCCAACATGTCTGGCCCCGATGAAGAGCGCCTGATGCAGCTCATCACCAACCACCACACCTACACGGGCTCGACGCGCGCCAAGGAGATCCTCGACAACTGGACGACCTACCGCACCAAGTTCGTGAAGGTCATGCCGGTCGAGTACCGCCGCGCGCTCCAGGAGATGGATCGCCTCCGGAACCTGCAGGCGGCGGAATAAGGATTAAGGGGCAAACCGATGGGCAAGGTCACAGGCTTTCTCGAATACGACCGGCAGGAGCAGAAGTATCAGCTCGCCGGGGAACGCGTGCGCCACTTCCGGGAGTTCACGCTGCCGCTCGACGACAACGACCTGAAGAAGCAGGCGGGACGCTGCATGGATTGCGGCATCCCCTTCTGCCACGGGCCGACGGGCTGTCCGGTGCACAACCAGATTCCCGACTGGAACGATCTGGTCTGGTCCGACGATTGGGAAGAGGCTGCGCGCAACCTCCACACCACCAACAACTTCCCCGAGTTCACGGGCCGCATCTGTCCGGCCCCGTGCGAGGAAGCCTGTACGCTCAACCTCGAAAACCAGCCGGTGACCATCAAGACCATCGAGCAGGCCATCGCCGACAAGGCGTGGGAGATGGGCTTCGTGAAGCCGGAGCCCGCGGGCTTCTCCACGGGCAAGCGCGTGGCTGTGATCGGCTCGGGCCCCGCCGGCATGGCGGCGGCCCAGCAGCTCGCCCGCGCGGGGCATGAGGTGCATGTGTTCGAGCGCCAGGCCAAGCCCGGCGGCCTGCTGCGCTACGGCATCCCGGACTTCAAGATGGAGAAGTACCACATCGACCGCCGCGTGAAGCAGATGGAAGCGGAAGGCGTGATCTTCCATTGCGGCGTGAATATCGGCGTCGACAAGAGCTTCGCGTCGCTGCACAACGAGTTCGACGCTGTGCTGTTCGCCGGAGGCGCGGAGGATCCGCGCAACCCGAACCTGCCGGGCCAGGAACTCAAGGGCGTCCATTACGCGATGCCCTATCTCACCCAGTCGAACCAGCGCGTGGGCGGCGAGGCGGTGACGGTCGAGCCGATCCTCGCGGCCGGTAAGCACGTGGTCGTCATCGGCGGCGGCGACACGGCTTCCGACTGCGTCGGCACCGCGTTCCGCCAGGGCGCCCTCTCCGTGACGCAGCTCGACATTCGCCCGCGTCCGCCGGAGCGCGAGGACAAGCTGACCGTATGGCCTTATTGGCCGACGAAGATGCGCACCTCGTCCTCCCAGGCCGAAGGCGCGGAGCGTGAGTTCCAGGCTGCGACGCTCGGCATCGTCGGGAAGAAGGGCCAGGCCACCGGCGTGCAATGCGCTCGCGTCGACGAGAAGCGCCAGCCCGTTCCCGGCACCGAGTTCATCCTCAAGGCCGACCTCGTCTTCATCGCCATCGGCTTCGCCGGTTCGGTGAAGGAAGGCCTGCTGGACGAATCCGGCGTCACGATCGACCGTCGCGGCAACGTGGTGGCGGACGACAAGAGCTACCGCACGTCGAGCGAGAAGGTCTTCGTGGCCGGCGACATGCGCCGGGGCCAGTCGCTGGTGGTCTGGGCCATCCGCGAAGGCCGCCAGGCCGCCCGCTCCATCGACACCTTCCTGATGGGCGAGAGCGACCTGCCGGTCTGACGATCCATTTTCCGAAACGGAAGCGGCGGCCCATTTCCGGAATGAGCCGCCGCTTTTTTTATTGTCTGGATGCCTTCAGTTATTTGGCCACCGGAAATCATCCGCCCGTCCCGGCCGTGAGCCTGGGGCGATGCCGACCCTCAGGGCGCGCTGCACCGTATAGGCGTTGTCGCCGGTCAGCTTCGGCGGGGCCGAGACCAGGGTTCCGCCCGGGGTCACGTCCTGACGGGTCAGGGGGAGGACCGGGCCGACCAGCGGCTTCGACGGCAGGGAGACCGGTGCGGCGGCATCCGGCGGCGCCGGGATTGCCGCCTCGATCGAGGGCGCGGCCGATCCATCGGCAGGCGTGATGCCAGTCGGATTGGCAGGAGCTGCCACTGCCGTGCCACCCTTGCCCAGGATCCGCTTGATCTCCGTGTCGGCGAAGAAGGCGACCTTACGGGCGCCGGCGCGCGTGAAGAACACGCCCTCGTTGGTGCGCAGCTTGGCGGGCTCGCCATCCACATCGGGCCCATCGGCCGTGTACTGGTTTTCGTCGTCCACGAAACCCGGCCAGATATCCACATAGGTGCCGCCGCCGCGCTGGACGCTGTCCCGGTAGATCTCGTTGATCACGACCAGGTCCTCGGACGCCTTGCTGTTCTTCATCGGCGGCAGGCCGATCCACACCAGAGGAATCCCACGCTCCTTGAACGTGTTCACGATCGCATCGACCCGTTGGCGGTAGAGCTCCTTCCACCGGTCGGACAGGGGCTCGACGGTGTCGTCTCCGTCCTTGATCGCCTGCCGGTCGCTCGTCCCCAGCATCACCACGGCGACGCTCGTCTTCTGGCCCTCGTCGAGGGTCGACTTGATGAAGTTAGGCCAATCGGCCGGGTCGGTGCGAACCAGCCCCGTATCCCTGACCTTCGGCACCACCGCCACGTCCTGGTTCTCGGCGAAATGCGCCTCGAGCCCCTGGCGGGCATAGCCGGCCAAGGCGTCTCCGAACACCACCACAAAGGTACTCGGATCGACCTTGGGCTTTTCCTGCTTGGCCACGGCTGCCGCGGGCGCAGCCGGTTTGCGAGGACGCGCCACGGGCGTGCGGGCCGGCGGAGGGGGCTCGTCCGGCACCCCGAAGAAGCGCCGGAGACTGAAGCCCTGTTGCTGTTGGGGCTGCGCAGGCTGGACGAGCTTCCCGGGATAATAGCCGGGTGGATAGGCTCTGAGGTCGCGCTGGCCCTGCGGCTGGTAATAGCCGGACTGGGCCAGGGCCGCGCTGCTCGCGCCGACGGCAAGCAGCAGGGTCAGGGTCAGAGGGCGAAGAATCGGCGCTAACGACATCGGCGGTTCCACTTCTGTCCGGACCAGCCTTGAGTATAGAGCCTTACGGGAGCTCCGTCAGCGGGTCGTGCGCAGTTCGCGCAGGACCGCATAATCGGCATATCCATCTGGGATCAAGCCACGGCGCAGCTGGAAGTTCCGCACGGCCTCCCGGGTCTTGGAGCCGAGCTTGCCGTCCGTATCGCCTTCGTAGAGCCCGAGACGGGCGAGACGCTCCTGCAATTCCTGGCTGTGATCCTTGCTCAGCAAGGGCTGGTCCTTGGGCCATGCGCCCTGGATCGGCAAGCCGCCCAGGAGCCGGTCGCCGAGATGGGCGACGCCCATGGCGTAGGCATCCGAGGAGTTGTAGGCCTTGATCACGTCGTAGTTGCGAGTCACCAGGAAGGCCGGCCCACCCGCGCCACCGGGAAGGAACAGGGTGGCCTCGCCGGAACGGGGCATCGCCTTTCCGTCCGCGCGCCGCACGCCCACGGCCTGCCAGCGGGCGAAGTCCTGCTTGAGATGCCGATAGTCGAAGCCGCGCGGGAGGGCCACCTCGAAGCCCCAGGGCAGACCGGGCTGCCAGCCGTGCCGGCGCAGGTAATTGGCGGTGGACGCCAGGGCATCGGGCACGGAGGACCAGATGTCCCTGACCCCGTCCCTGTTGCCGTCAACGGCGTATTTCATGAAGCTCGACGGCATGAACTGGGTCTGGCCCATGGCGCCGGCCCAGGACCCCAGCATCTTGGAGCGGTCGATATGCTCGCCTTCCAGGATCTGGAGCGCCGTGAGCAGCTCCTCGCGGAAGAAGTCGTCCCGATAACCGGTATAGGCCAGGGTCGACAGCGCCTGGACTGTATAGATCGAGCCGGTGAAGCTGCCGAAATTGGTTTCCATGCCCCAGACGCCGAGCACCACGGATCGCGGAACCCCATAGGTCCGCTCGACGGCGGCGAGCGTCTTCGACCATTCGGCGGCCATGTCCTGGCCGCGCTTCAGGCGCTGGGCCGAGATGGCTCCGTTGATGTAGTCCCAGATCGGGCGGACGAATTCTGACTGCTTTTTCGTGAGCGCAATGATCTTGGCGTCGGGCTCGACGCCGCGGAACGCCTCCTCGAACGTCGCGCGCGACACACCCCGCGCCTTGGCGGCGGGCCACAGGCCCTGCACGAAGCGCTGGAACCCGGCTTGAGAGCTTTCCTGCGCCTGCACGGGCGAAACGCCACCGCCTGCACCGACGGTGAGGCTCAGACCGAGAAGGAGCGCGCCGGAGAGTCGGCGCACGATGGGAAGCGGCTGGCGCATGGGAGTCGCTCGCGGAAACAGGACAGATCTGTCCCGTCCATGCGACACTAAGCAGGTTAACAGCCGGTTGATAGCTCTCCTTCCTGATAGTGCGTCCTTATGCGCCGTCCTGGCTTGGCCCGACCGATCCTCTCCTCGAAATCGCCCATATCGGCGGCTTAACCATAAAGCTTCAGCTCCAATTCAGGTCGGGAGCTGCAATGAGGCAGCGCAAGGATGGAACATCGGAAGCGCCGCCACGTTGGCAGGCGCCGAAGCTTGACAGTTATCGGTTCCCTTTTCCCGGTCCTGACTTAGATTACCCCTCCCTCTTGATGCTCAATCATGGCCCGATCAATGAAGCGAATTCGCAAAGCAGTCCTTCCCGTCGCCGGTCTCGGCACCCGGTTCCTGCCTGCCACCAAGGCCGTTCCCAAGGAGATGCTCTGCGTCGTCGACCGCCCGGTCGTTCAGCATGTGGTGGATGAGGCGCGCGCGGCCGGTATCGAGCATTTCATCTTCGTCACCGGCCGCAACAAGGCCGTGATCGAGGACCATTTCGACATCGCCTACGAGCTGAACCGCACCCTGGAAAGCCGCAACAAGACCAAGGAGCTGGAGCTTCTCGCCCGGGACCAGCCCCAGGCCGGCCAGACGAGCTTCACCCGCCAGCAGGAGCCGCTCGGCCTCGGCCACGCGGTCTGGTGCGCCCGTGAACTCGTGGGCGACGAGCCCTTCGCCGTGATCCTGCCCGACATGCTCAGCCGCGGCTCCATGGAACAGATGATCGCCGCCTACGACAAACACGGCGGCAACATCATCGCCGTCGAGGAGGTGCCGGAGGACCAGACGCACCAGTACGGCATCGTCTCGGTCGGCCAGGAATTCGGCCAGACCTTCGAGATCACCGGCATGGTGGAAAAGCCCCCGAAGGGCACCGCGCCTTCGAACTACATCATCTCCGGCCGATACATCCTGCAGCCTGAGATCTTCGACCTGCTCTCCACCCAGGAGCGCGGCGCCGGCAACGAGATCCAGCTCACGGATTCCATGATCCGCCTGATGAAGAGCCAACAGTTCTTCGGCATGAAGTATGAGGGCAGGACCTACGATACGGGCTCCAAGATCGGCTTCCTCATGGCCAACGTGGCCTATGCGCTGGAGCGCGAGGAGCTTTCCGCCGATTTCCGCCGGGAACTCGAGGCCCTGCTGCGGCAGAAGTAAGCAAGCTGAAGGGTTCCTCATGGCCGCCTCTCTGTGCTAGAGGGCGGCCATGACGCTTGCAAAGCCAGCTTCCCTTTCGGCCGATCCGGCCATTGCCTCCGCCCTGCGTACGCTCGAAGCCGAGCGGGACGGCCTGACGATCCTGATGGACGCCATCGGCAACGGCCTCGGCCCCCATTTCACCGCCGCGGTCGAGACGCTGGCTGCCGCCAAGGGCCGGGTCATCGTCACCGGCATGGGCAAGTCCGGCCATGTGGGCCGCAAGATCACCGCCACCTTCGCGTCCACCGGCACGCCCGCGCATTACGTCCATCCTGCGGAAGCGAGCCACGGCGACCTGGGCATGATCCAGACCGACGACGTGATCATCGCCCTGTCCTGGTCGGGGGAGACGGCAGAACTCGCCGACATCATCGGCTATTCCCGGCGCTTCCGGGTGCCGCTGGTGGCCCTGACCTCGAACGCGGAATCGACCCTCGGCCGTGCCGCGGATATCTGCCTGACCCTGCCGAAGGCCAAGGAAGCCTGCCCGAACGGGCTGGCGCCGACCACCTCGACCACGATCCAGCTCGCGCTCGGCGATGCCCTGGCCGTCGCCCTGCTGGAGAGGCGCGGCTTCACGGCGGAGCACTTTAGGGTCTTCCATCCAGGCGGGAAGCTCGGCGCGCGCCTCAAGCTCGTGCGCGACATCATGCACAAGGACGAGCGTCTGCCCGTCGTCGGCCTCGAGGCCCGCATGGATGAGGCCATCGCGGAGATCGGCCGGAAAGGCTTCGGCGCCGTGATCGTGGTGAATGGCGACGGCACGCTCGCCGGCATCGTCACCGACGGCGATCTGCGCCGCAATCTCAAGCCCGATCTCATGACCCTGCCCGTGACGGCGATCATGACCCGGACGCCCCGGACCATCGCGCCCGACGCCCTTGTGGCGACTGCGCTCGAGATGGAGGAGGCCTCCCGGATCACGGCCCTGATCGTGGTCGAGAACAACCGGCCCATCGGCCTGGTGCATTACCTCGATCTGCTGCGGGCCGGGGCGGCGTAGTTTTGGGCTCAAAGAGGAAAGCGCAGAAGACTGCACTTTCCCGGCATGCGTCAGACAACGACGAAATCACTGAGAACGAGTTTCGCCTTGTTGCTCAACTTGGCGATCAGGATCTGCGCCTCAGCCCCGCTCCCATCGGGATCGTAGTACAGATTCCCAGTGCTCTTATGATAGATGATGCGATCTTCCGCGTCCCCAGCCTGAGCCCCGAAATGAAGGGCATCGCTGGCCAGCTTTCCTTTGCCGCCAATGTTGGCGAAGAACAGCTGGTTGATCTTGAACGTGTCGTCATTCGAGTTGAAGTCGCGAATGATATCTCTGTTGCCTGCCGCAGGCGTGGCGGCGAAGACGAAACTGTCCTTGCCCTCTCCCCCTGTCAGGGTGTTGAGCCCGGCACCTCCGATCAAGGTGTCGTTACTCAACCCACCTGACAGAGTGTCGTTTCCATCACCGCCATCGATGTATTCGGATCGTTTCCCACCGAGGAAGGTATCGTTCCCGCCAAGCATGTTGATCCTGCCGGAGATGGTACCCTTCCGCGTGTCGAGGTAATTATTCCCGTCCCCCATGGTCAAGCCACCATAGATCGTCCCTTCATTGGTGAACCGGGGACTGTTTATTATAACCGTCATCGTTCTTTATTCCGCTGCTGCGTGGAAGATTTTGCTACCTGCCGGCGAGTCAGCGGTAGGTAAATACACGTTATATAGTTATATAACCGTGATGCAAGCACAGCTCATTCAGGTTGCCTTAGCTCAAGGATCATCGACCACGAGCGTCGACCCCTCGACCCGCACCACGCGCACCTTGGCTCCGGCGAACCGGTCGGCGCCCGTCACGCGCCAGGAGCTGTCGTCGACCCGGATGCGGCCTTCGCCGTCCTTGATCGGCGTTTCCAGGGTGAAGACCCGCCCGACGAGGGATTGGCCGCGCTGGTTGAGCGGCGCGGCCTCCGTGTCCGGCTGCGTCTTCGAACGGGTGACGTAGCGGCCCAGGATCACCGCTCCGACCGCGAGCAGCGCGAAGAGAAGCGCCGCAGCCTGCCAGGACAGGCCGA
Source organism: Microvirga calopogonii (assembly GCF_003347665.1). GTDB lineage: Bacteria > Pseudomonadota > Alphaproteobacteria > Rhizobiales > Beijerinckiaceae > Microvirga > Microvirga calopogonii. The sequence goes on along the minus strand of NZ_QDGA01000027.1, from coordinate 25,875 downwards.
GGAGGGCATCGAACATCCCGGTGACGATGGCGGCGAGGCCGAGCCAGAGGAAGAACGAGCCCGGCGCGAGAAGCTCGACGCCGATCAGGACGACGCCCAGGATGATCCAGGCCCATGCGCCCAATCCGATGAACGCGTCGGCGATCATGAGCGCTCACCCCCGCCGGGAACCGTGGGAACGCTGCGGGCGGGCCTGGCGCTCGCCCCACCCTCGCCGAAGACCGATTTGGTCAGTTCCGCGATGCCGCCCAGGGTCCCGGCCAAGCCCGCCGCCTCGATGGGGACGATCACAACCTTCTGGTTCGGCGCCGAAGCGAGCGCCCGGATCGCATCGATGTATTTCTCCGCCACGATGAAGTTGGCCGCGTTGAGATCGCCGCGCGTGATGGCATCGCTGACCATGCCTGTGGCCCTGGCCTCGGCTTCCGCCTGCCGCTCCCGCGCTTCCGCGTCGCGGAACGCCGCTTCCTTGCGCCCTTCGGCAGCCAGGATCTGCGCCTGTTTCTGGCCTTCGGCGCGCAGGATCTCGGATTGGCGCATTCCTTCCGCCTCGAGAACGGCGGCGCGCTTCTCGCGTTCGGCCTTCATCTGCCGCGCCATGGCGCCGGCGAGATCCTGCGGCGGGATGATATCCTTGATCTCGACACGGGTGACCTTGGCTCCCCAGGGTGAAGCCGCAGCATCCACGACCTTCAAAAGGCGTTCGTTGATCTCGTCGCGATGGGAGAGCAATTGGTCGAGATCCATGGAGCCGACGACGGTGCGGATATTGGTCATGGTCAGCACCAGCAGGGCCTGATGCAGATCGGACACCTCGTAGGAGGCGCGGGCCGCATCGAGCACCTGGAAGAAGGCGACGGCGTCGATGGTGACGCCCGCATTGTCGCGGGTAAAGGCCTCCTGGCTCGGAACGTCGAGCACCTGCTCCATGACGTTCACCTTTTTCCCGATCTGATCGATATAGGGCACGATCAGACCGAGCCCCGGCGTCAGCGTGCGCGAATAGCGCCCGAACCGCTCGACCGTATAGGCATAACCCTGAGGGACCGTCCGAATGCCCATGGCGATCGTCACCACGACGACGAGCACCAGAACGATGACGAAGATATCGAAACCACTCAGCGGCATAAGCCCTCCGGGCAACGGAGTTGCGATCGCGACAGGCTATCCGATAGGAGCAAAAACTCCTAGAGCATCAAAGTGGAAAGCCCGGTCCACTTTTCGCTGACGCGGCCCTCCGGGTCCGCACGATGCGCTAGAGGGTCTGGATAGGGCTGCTATTCTACACCCCGAAGGCACGCCATGCCGCGATACTTCTGCCAAGATCACCCGGATCGCCTCGAGCTTGAAGCAGAGGCCCTCGACTTGCGGCCCGGAGCGGTTTTGCTGGGGCAATCGCCGTTCTTTCCAGGCGGCGGGGGGCAATTGGCAGACAAAGGCATTCTCGAATGGTCAGGTGGCGCACTGAACGTCGAGAGACTTGAGCCCGATCCGCGCGGGCTCTGGCATGTCTTTGCCGAACCCGTCGCAGTTCAAGGCCCTGTGCTGGCCAAAGTCGATCCCGAGTTTCGCCATCTCATGTGCGAGCTTCACACGATGGCGCATGTGCTCAACAGCATCGTATACAGGGATTTCGGCGGTGCATTGCTGACGGGCGCGCAACTGGCGGCGGATGGCACCTTCCGCGTCGATTTCGATATGCCGGGAATCTATCCCGACTGGTTGCGGACCTTGGACGGCCCCATGAACGACGTCATCCACCGGGATTTGCCGATACGCACCTTTTACATGCCTTGGATGGAAGCCCAGGCAGAGCCGGGGATGTTTCGCAGCAAGTCCGTCTCGCCTCCGCCGCAGGAGGATGGATCGGTGCGCATCGTGGAGATCACGGGCCTCGACCGGCAGGCTTGCGGCGGAACGCACCTGGTTTCTACAGGCCAGGCACGCCCCGTTCGGATTCTGAAAGTCGACAACAAGGGGAAGCAAAACCGGCGCATCCGCGTCGGCTTTGCCGATTGATCAGATCCACCCCTGAAGCTCGCGCTCCACGATGTGGTTGATCACGCGCATGCCGTCGTCGCTGTCGTTAAGGCAGGGCAGATAGGCGAATTCCTCGCCGCCGTTATGCATGAAGATCTCGCGGTTCTCGCCGTTGAGCTCTTCCAGGGTCTCCAGGCAATCGGCCGAGAAGCCGGGAGCCACGATGGCCATGCGCTTCACGCCGCTCTTGGCCAGGGCCTCGACTGTCTTGTCCGTGTAGGGCTGGAGCCATTCCGCCTTGCCGAAGCGGGATTGGAAGCTCATGCGGAACTTGTCCGGCGACCAGCCGAAAGCCTCCCGCATCAATCGCCACGTCTTCACGCACTGGCAGTGATAGGGATCGCCTTTCAGCAGGTATTCCTTCGGCACGCCATGGAAGGAGACGAGAATCACCTCCGGCTCGAAGGTGAGCTTGGCGAGCTCCTTCTTCATGGAGGCGACGACCGCATCGATATAGACCGGATCGTCGTGATAGGGCGGCGAGACGCGGACTGTCGGCTGCCAGCGCATGTCCATGAGCGCACGAAAGGCCTGATCGCAGGCGGTGGCCGAGGTCGCCGCCGCATATTGCGGATAGAGTGGCACCAGGAGAATCCGGTCGCAGCCCTGGTCCAGGAGCGCCTGGATGCGCTCCCGCACTTCGGGCTTGCCGTAACGCATGGCCCAGTCGACCGTCACCTTGTCGCCGGCGATGCTTCGGATGTGCGCCGCCACCTTCTCCGCCTGGTTGCGGGTGATGGTCTTGAGCGGGCCTTCATCACGCTCGTTGTTCCAGATCGACGCGTAGTCGCGGCCCTTGGGGCCAGGGCGCTTGGTGAGAATGATCAGGTTGAGGATCGGCCACCACAGCAGGCGCGGCGTTTCGATCACGCGCCGGTCGGAGAGGAATTCCTTCAGATACGCCCGCATGGGCCAGTAGCCGGTGCCCTCCGGGGTCCCCAGGTTCAGAAGAAGCACCCCGATCCGTCCGGTCCGAACAGCCGGATGATCCACCGGGCGCACGCCCTGGCGAAGATCGGTCAGACTCACGCTCTCGTTCATGAAAAGTCCCTTGGCGCACAGGATCCGAGAAACGAATCCCGCTCTCGATGCCGCCTTAGATAGAAGTTTCAGACGGCTCCGCCAACAGGACGCCTCACCGCATCGTCTGGATCGCTTGCAAACCCAGCTTGCGCGCAGGCGGATCAGACCCCCATGTCCGGGAATCTGGCCTGCTTGAGCACGGCATCGATGGCAACGCGTAATCCCGACGGCTCAAAATCGGTTTCGACCTTGGCGTTGAGCTGAGTGGCCAGCACCCGGTGGAGCAGGCGCGAGCCGAAACCCTGACGCGTAGGCGAGGAAACGACGGGCCCTCCCCGCTCCTCCCAGACGAGCCTCAGGCGCGTTCCGTCCTCCGCCGGCTCGGCCTGCCAGGAAATGGAGACCTTGCCTCCGGGAACCGAGAGGGCGCCGTATTTGGCGGCATTGGTGGTCAGTTCATGGATCGCCATGCCGATGGGCACGGCAGCCTCGGAAGGCAGATCGACCGCGGACCCGTGGAGGGCGATCCTTTCGGCCGAGGCATCGTTGTAGGGCCGAAGCTCCTTTTCCAGAATCTCGCGCAGAGACGCGGTCTGCCAGACGGCCTCGGTCAAGAGCGAATGGGTGTTGGCGAGCGAGATGATGCGCCCGACGAAGGCCTGGTAGAAGTCTTCGATGCTGAGCGCGGAGCGTGCCGTCGCGCCCACCACCGCCTGGACCGTGGCCAGGGTGTTCTTCACACGGTGATGGAGTTCGCGGATGAGCAGGGACTGCTGGGTCTGGGCCTGCTTGCGCTCCTCGATCTCGCTCTGCGCGTTACGGTAGAGGCGGCTGTTCTCGAGCGCGATGGCCGCCTGGGCCGTCAGGCCCGCCAGCAGGCGCTCCGAGCGCCGGTTGAACATCCCCGCCCGTTCGTGCCCGAAGACGAGGATGCCGTGGGTGTCCCCCGTGCGCAGAACGACCGGAACGGCCAGGATGCTGCGGATGAGGGGGTGGCCCGAGGAGGTCTGCGGGGTGAACGGCGAGCCGTCATGACCCTGCTCGACGGCCATGTTGTCCAGGCGGACCGTCTTGCCCTCAAGGAAGGCCGGGGCGCCGATCTCCCGGATGGTCAGAGCAGCAAATGCCTCGCGAAGGCTTGTCGATTCGAATTTTCCGTAATGTTCCTTTTCGCTCTGTGACGCGCCGCAATAGAAGGCGCCGAACTGGGCCTCGGTCAGCTCGATCCCGGCATCGACGACGCTCTCGATGATGCGGTCGATGTCGAGTTCGGCGGCAAGAATGCTGCCCGTGCGGTTGAGGATCTCCAGGGCGGCGGTTTCGGTGCGCAGCTCGCTTGTCCGCAGCGCCACCTGCCGTTCGAGGAGTGCGGCATCGGCCGCCTGTTCGTGGAACTGTTCCGAGGCCAGCACCGTCAGGGCGAGCAAGGCCAGAAGAGCGATCAGCGCAAAGGTGCCGTAGAGCCGTGTCTGGACGAACCACGGCGTCCAATAGGCATCCTCCGGCATGCTGACACCGATGTAGAGTGGCATCGCATCGACCTGACGATACGCTCCGACGCGTTCCTGGCCCAGGCTCATGAAGGGGTAGAAGCCGGCCCGGGAAGAGGAGGCCAGCGCCTTGTTGAAGGCATCCTTGTCGATGGGGGCGAAGGAGACGCCATCGGGCGGCGATGGATGCTGCGCGATGACGGAACCGTCGGATGCGCGCATCAGCGCGATTCTGCTGCCCTTCGGCAACCGGATCTTCGACCAGTAATCGTAGAAGTAGGATAGCGAGACGGTCACCGCCGCGATGCCGCCGAACCCCGCATTTCCATCCTGCAGGCGGCGGCTGATCATGAAGGTCGGCGTCTTCGTCGCGAGCCCGATCATCGGCTCTCCCATGAACAGTCCCTGATCGGCATTCACCTGGGCGCTGAAGACATCGCGCCCGGAAAGGTTCGACGATGGCGTCGGGAACCGTTCCGACGTGAGGCGCAGGCGACCGCTTGAATCGCTCAGCCAGATATCCTCGATGAAGGGCAGCGCGTCCTGAACGGCATGAATCTGCTGCCACAGGGGCTTCGACGTTTCGATCTCGTCCCAGCTATGCCCCTGCATCAGGGCTGCAGCCTGCTTCAAGGTCAGGTCCGTGACTTCAAGGAGCCTCGCCGTATGGTCCGCCAGAAAGAATGCTGCGTTTCGAAGATCGTCCTCGTTGCGCTGGATCAGGCGGTTGCGCTGCTCCCAGGCGATATAGCCGAAGGTCAGGAGAATGAACACGACGCCGAAAAGCCCCATGAACAGGGTCAACCGGCCGCGCAGCAGGGAACGGCGGCGCCGCTTCTGGGACAGGCTGATCGAGTCCGGTCGCGTGTAGAACTGCAAGGGGAGACCGCTTTTTTTAAGTGGGAGATTCGCCGTTGCGGGGCCAGAATGGCACAGCAAATGCCTTTGATGGAGAGGGAATTTAAGTTTCTCTGCTCCCTTGACCAGGGGCGAACCAACTATCGCGCTGCGCGCCTAGGAAAATGCGCCCGAACGTCACGCCGTAAACATCATCGCATGAAAAATGCCGGGGCTCGTGAGAACCCCGGCACTGACCCGGCACTGAGAAGAAACGTCTGCGATCGGATCAGCGCAGGACGATGCGGCCCTCGACCTTCGGCGCCACCTTGCCAGCCTTGGCGACGTAATCGATCACCTGGCTCGCCATGAGCTGGCTTGCCGCCACGTCGACGAGCGACTTGGCCTCCGTGAAGACGCGATAGCCGTCGCCGCCACGGGCCATGAAGTCGTTCGTGGCGAGCTTGTAGATCTTGGCCGGGTCGAGAGGCTCGCCGTTGATCTTGACAGATTTTACGCGGCTGCCGACCGGCTCCTTCACGTCGACCTCGGCCAGGATGCCGGAGACCTGCGGAAAGCGGCCGCCGAGTTCGCGCACCTGGCTCACGCCATTCTCGAGCGCAGACTTGATCTGGGCGCCCGTGACCTCGAGGAGCACGGTGGTGTTGCCGAAGGGCATTTCGGCCAGGATGTTGCGGCGGCTCAGCTTCTGGCCGGCCTCGTACTGCTTGTCGGCGCGCAGGCCGCCGCCGTTGGTGATGGCGACATCGGCCCCGACCGAGGCCTTGAGCGCATCGGCCACGAGATTGCCCATGGCGGCCTCGCCTCCGCGCACCGTGGCGCGACGGCTGTCGAGAGGCGTTTCCGTCACGCCGATCTCCACGTCGAGTTCCTTGGACAGCTTGTCCTCATATCCTTTCACCACGGCCTCGATCTCTGGATCGGGCTTGACGGTGGCGCTGTCGACGATGCGGAAATTCGGCGTCCAGGTGACGGTGGTCTTGCCGTCCTTCGTCGCCTTCGTCACGGCCAGTTCCGTCACGATGACGTAATTTCCCTGCGATTCCGATTCCGTGAGAGCCACCTTGCCGTCGTAGAAGGCGAGCAGGTGCTCGTCATGACCGCCGATGATCAGGTCCACGCCGGCCGAGCGGGCGACGATCATGTCCACCTCGAGCGGAGTGTGGGCGACGGCGACCACGATGTCAGCGCCCTTCTCGCGCATTTCCTTCGCCTTGGCGCGCGCCGTGTCGATGGTGGACGAGAACTTGATCGTGCCCGGGCTCGATGCGATCGGGGTCTCCTCCGTGGTGAGCCCGAAGAAGCCGATCTTCACACCCTGCACCTCGACCATCTTGTCCGGCTTGGTGTTCGCCGGCAGGCCGTTGCCGTCGACGATATTGGTGGCGAGCACGTCGAACTTGGCCTCCGCCATGCGGGCGCGGAAGGCGTCAGGACCGAGATCGAATTCGTGGTTGCCCGGCGTCATGGCATCGACGCCCATGTGGTTGAGGATGTCGATGATGTGGGCGCCCTTGTCGAAGCCCGACAGAAGCGACGGAGAGATGGTGTCGCCCGCATGGACGAAGAAGGCATTGCCCTTGGCCTTCTCCTCCTTGATCACCGTCGCGAGCTTGGCGAAACCGCCGCGACCCTTCTCCGGGCTCATGCGGTCGATGTCGTTGGTCTGGACGAAGCGGATCGTCACGGCCTCCTGCGCCAGGGCGGTGCCCGACAGAAGCATGGACAATCCAAGAAACCCGGCGCGAAACGCAGCGGAGGGGCGGTTCTGAAACATCGTGAAGGTCCTCATAGAAGGTTGGAACCAGGACTGAAGGGCATGGAACCTAGACCGGCAACGTGTCACAGAAGTAACATCCTGTCGACGGGCCTCGCGCTCAGATCCGCGGCACTCCTGATGTCTTTTTCAGCGATGGCCGCAGCCTCATTTAGCCGGCGCACCAACCCGACCTTTACCTTACCGAAAGGCATGCTGTCCTCATGACCGGACCCATCAGCCAAGCCCTCGCCGAGTTCCGTGCCAAGCCCCAGGCGGCGGGATGGCTGACGCTGCCCTTCTTCCAGGATGGCAGTGCGGAGACCATCGCCGCCAAGGTCGACGCGGTCATCGCCGGGGGCGCGCAGGTGCTGCCGCCTCCGGAGGCCGTGTTCACGAGCATCTCCCTGACGCCCCTCGACAAGGTGAAGGTCGTCGTCCTCGGCCAGGATCCCTATCCGACGCCGGGCGATTCCCACGGCCTCGCCTTCTCCTATCGCGGCTCTCGCCGAATTCCGGCCTCCCTGCGCACGATCCTGGCCGAGATGGCCGAGGATCTGGGCATGCCGATGCCGAAATCGGGCGACCTGTCGAAATGGGCGAAGCAGGGCGTGCTGCTCATCAACACGGCGCTGACCGTGGAGGCCGGGCAGTCGGGAGCGCATATGAAGTTCGGCTGGTCGGCCCTGGTCGATCAGGCGATTGCGGCCGTCTCGGAGCGGCAGCCGGCCGTTGTCTTCCTGCTCTGGGGCGCTCCGGCGCGCAAGCGGGCGGCGCTCGTCGACCGGGCGAAGCACCTCGTGATCGAGGCGGGCCACCCCTCCCCGCTCAACCGGCTCAACGATTTCAGGGGAACCCGCCCCTTCAGCCGCACCAATGCCTGGCTCGCCGAGAAGGGGCTGGAGCGGGTGGATTGGCGGCTGGATACCTGACATTCAGTAAAGATCCTTGCCGAGAGACCTTCATCGGGTCTAGGTCTCGCCGCAGCGAAGAATGTGGTCGCAGCGGACGCAGCCGCGACGGACTTGGAGATCAGCATGACGGAATCCCTCTTCGGACAGGTCGAGGCCTTCGCGGGCGACCCGATCCTTTCCCTCAATGACGCCTTCAAGGCCGATCCCCGAACCGAGAAGGTCAATCTCAGCATCGGCGTCTACACCGACGAGAAGGGCCGCATCCCGGTGCTGGGAGCGGTCAAGACAGCCTATGAGCGCACCGGCTTCGCGGAGCGGCCCTATCTGCCCATGGAAGGCCATGCGGGCTACCGTGAGGGCGTGCAAAAGCTCGTCTTCGGCGACAACCACCCGGCCCGGGCCGAGAAGCGGATCGCCACGATCCAGACCCTCGGCGGCACGGGTGCGGTGGGCATCGCGGCCGACTTCCTGGCCAAGCACTGCCCCGGCCGCAAGGTGCTGGTCAGCGACCCGACCTGGGAGAACCACCACGGTCTGTTCCAGCGCGCGGGCTTTACGACCGCAACATATCCCTATTGGGATCGCGCCAACCGCTCGGTGGATTTCGACGGCATGGTCAAGGCGCTCGAAGCCGCCGAGAACGGTTCCATCGTGGTGCTTCAGCCCGTCTGCCACAACCCGACCGGCGTCGATCTCGACGAGCGCCAGCAGAAGGCCATCACCGACGTGCTGATCGCCAAGCGCCACATCGTCGTGTTCGATATGGCGTACCAGGGCTTCGGCACCAGCCTCGACGAGGATGCCGCCTTCGTGCGCCGCTACGCGGAACGCGCGAGCTGCCTCGTGGCGAATTCCTTCTCGAAGAATTTCTCGCTCTACGGCGAGCGGTGCGGCGGCCTGAGCGTCGTCTGCCGCGATGCCGACGAGGCCGAGCGCGTGCTCGGACAGTTGAAGCTCGCCGTGCGCCGGAGCTATTCGAGCCCGCCGATGACGGGCGGTCTTCTCGTGGCGACCGTGCTCGGCAGCGACGAGCTGCGCGCCCAGTGGGCCGGCGAAGTCGAGACCATGCGCACCCGCATGGATTCCATGCGCAAGCTGCTCGCGGAGCACATCCGCGCCCTGTCGAACGAGATCGATGTGAGCTTCCTGCTCAATCAGCGCGGCATGTTCAGCTACACCGGCTTAAGCGCCCAGCAGGTCGACGCCATGCGCGAGCGGGACGGCGTGTATCTCGTGGGATCCGGCCGCATGTGCGTGGCGGGGCTCAACGAGGCGAATGTGCCTAAGGTCGCGAAGAGCTTCGTCGAGGCACAGGCGCGGGGTTAAACGAGACTTTTACGCCACGTCATCACCGGCCTTGTGCCGGTGATCTCGCTTCTGGAAGGCGCGGCGCTTCACACAATCGGGATGGCCGGCACAAGGCCGGCCATGACGAGAGGCGTTTCAGCCGTCACTCCGCCGCAATCGGCAGCGCCTGCGGATCAGCGCGGAACTTGACGAGGAGGTCGGCCTCCTCCGCCTTCGCGGCTTTCAGATTCCGCTCCTTCACGTGCCCGAAGCCACGGATTTTCTGCGGAATATTGGCGAGGCCAACCGCCGCAGCATGGTTGCCGGCATTCAGCTTCGCGACGATCTCCTCGATCAGCCCTTCGAACTCGCGGATGAGCTGACGCTCGGTGCGACGCTCGTGCGTGTAGCCGAAGACGTCGAGCGGCGTGCCTCGTAACGTCTTCAGGCCGGAGAGGACGCGGAACGCCTTCATCATCCACGGTCCGAAGCTCATCTTGCGCGGAAGGCCCGTGACCGGATCCTTGCGCGCCAGCAACGGCGGCGCGAGATGGAACTCGTAGCGCAGGTTTTCGCCCTCGAAGGCGGACGCGACCTGTTTCTCGAAATGGCCGTTCGTGTAGAGACGCGCCACCTCGTACTCGTCCTTGTACGCCATGAGCTTGAACAGCGAACGCACCACCGCGTCGGTGAGCGCGGTCGAGCCCGGCACGGCTTTGTCCTCTGCTGAACGGACACGCTCGATGATGCCCCGGTATCGTCGACCGTAACGCTTGCTCTGGTACTCGGAGAGAAACGCCACACGCCGCTCGATCACCTCGTCCAGTGTCTCGGACAACTTGCGCGATTCCGTCGGCGCCTTCAGCTCGCCCATCATGGCGGCGATCACCTCGGGCTCGGCAGCCGCGCGGCGCCCCCAGGTGAAGGCGGCAAGGTTCATCTTCACCGCCTCGCCGTTGAGCTCGATCGCCTTCTCGATGGCCGCCCCCGAGAGAGGAACGCGGCCGGCCTGATAGGCATAGCCCAGCATGAACATGTTGGCCGCGATGGCATTGCCGAGAAGTGCCGTGGCGATCGCCGTCGCGTCGACGAAGGACACGCCTTCCGTGCCCGCCGCCGACCTGATCGCGCGCTTCAGGCGCTCGGTCGGAAGAGAGAAATCGGCATTGCGGGTGAACTCGCCCGGCATGACCTCCGCCGTGTTCACCACGAGCGCGGTCTGCCCCTCCTTCACGGAGGCCAGCACCTTCTTGGTGCCCGTCACCACGAGGTCGCAGCCGAGCACGAGATGGGCCGATTCCGCGCTCACGCGGATGGCGTGGATATCGTCCTGGTTGTTGGCGAGCCGCACGTGGCTGTAGACCGCGCCACCCTTCTGGGCGAGGCCGGCCATGTCGATCATGCCGAGGCCCTTGCCCTCGAGATGCGCGGCCATGCCGAGGATCGCCCCGATGGTCACGACTCCCGTGCCCCCCACGCCCGTCACAATCACGTTGAAGGTGCGGTCGATCGCGGGGATCGCCGGATCGGGCAGCGGCTTGAACGTCATGCCGTCTGTCGAAACCGTCTCGGGAACCGCCTTCCTGATCTTGGCGCCGTGCACCGTCACGAAGGACGGGCAGAAGCCCTGCACACAGGAGAAATCCTTGTTGCAGTTCGACTGGTCGATCTGGCGCTTGCGGCCGAATTCGGTTTCCACCGGCTGCACGGCGACGCAGTTCGACTGCACCGAGCAGTCGCCGCAGGCTTCGCACACGAGATCGTTGATGATCACGCGCTTGTCCGGATCCGGAAACTCCCCGCGCTTACGACGGCGGCGCTTTTCGGACGCGCAGGTCTGGTCGTAGATCATCACCGTCACGCCGGGAACGTCCGCGAGCTGGCGCTGCACCGCATCGAGTTCGCTGCGGTGGTGGATCGTCATGCCCGCGGGCCAGCGGATCTCCTTCGGATATTTGTGCGGCTCGTCGGTGACGAGGGCGATGAGTTCGACGCCCTCCTCGCGCACTTGGCGCGCGATCATGTCGACGGTGAGCTTGCCTTCATGCGGCTGTCCGCCGGTCATGGCGACAGCATCGTTGAAGAGGATCTTGTAGGTAACGTTGGTCTTGGTGTGAACCGCCCAGCGCAGAGCCAGGACGCCCGAATGGTTGTAGGTGCCGTCGCCGAGGTTCTGGAACACGTGGCCGCGCTTCGAGAACGGCGCCTCGCCGATCCAGTTCGCGCCCTCGCCGCCCATCTGGGTGAAGCCCTCGGTGGAGCGGTCCATCCACTGCACCATGTAGTGGCAGCCGATGCCCGCATAGGCACGCATGCCTTCGGGGACCTTCGTCGAGGAATTGTGCGGGCAGCCGGAGCAGAAATGCGGCACGCGGGTCGCCACGTCGCCGGTCGTCGCCAGCACCTCCTGCGCATGGCGGAGCCGCGCCACGCGGCCGCGCAGATCGTCATTGTTGTGATAGGCGAGCAGCCGCTCGCCGATGACGATGGCGATGTCGTTGGGATCGAGCGAGCCCTTCACGGGGAAGAGCCAGCGGCCCTCCTCGTCCTTCTTGCCGATGCAGAGCGGCTGGTTGGCGGTGCCGTAGAGCTCCTCGCGCAGCTGCACCTCGATGAGGGAGCGCTTCTCCTCGACCACGATGACCTTGTCGAGGCCTCGTGCGAAATCCACGAGTTCGGCTTGAGACAGCGGCCAGGGGCACGCGACCTTGTAGAGCCGCAGGCCCATGTCGTTCGCCTTCACCTCGTCGAGGCCGAGCTCTTCGAGAGCCTGGCGCACGTCGAGATAGGACTTGCCGACCGTGATGATGCCGATCTTGGGATTGCGGCCGCCCGACAGGACGATGCGGTTGAGATTGTTGGCGTGCACGAACGCCAGCATGGCATCGCGCTTGAAGTCCTGAAGCCGGGCCTCCTGGTCGAGCACACCGTCGCGGTTGCGAATATTCAGGCCGCCCGGCGGCATGGTGAAATCATCGGGCAGGACGATCTTCACCCGGTCGAGCGACGCATCGACGGACGCGGTCGATTCGATGTTGTCCTTCACGCACTTGAAGGCGACCCAGGTGCCGCAGAATCGGCTCATGGCATAGCCGTAGAGGCCGTAATCGAGAATCTCCTGGACGCCCGCCGGGTTCAGGATCGGGATCATCACGTCGACGAAGTGGAATTCGGACTGGTGCGCGACGGTGGAGGATTCCGCCGTGTGATCGTCGCCCATCAGGGCGAGCACGCCACCGTGTCTGGAGGAGCCGGCCATGTTGGCGTGGCGGAACACGTCGCCGGATCGGTCGACGCCAGGCCCCTTGCCGTACCAGAGGCCGAACACGCCGTCATACCTGCCGTCGCCGCGGATCTCCGCCTGCTGGGAGCCCCAGACGGCGGTGGCCGCGAGTTCCTCGTTGAGACCGGGCTGGAAGACGATGTTGGAGGCTTCCAGCCATTTTCGGGCGCGCCAGAGATTTTGGTCGAGACCGCCGATGGGCGAGCCGCGATAGCCGGAAACGAAACCCGCCGTGCTGAGGCCCGCCAGCCTGTCCCGCTCTCGCTGCATGAGCAGCATGCGGACGACGGCCTGCGTACCGGTAATGAAAACGTGATCCTTGGAGAGATCGTATTTGTCGTCGAGCGTTACGTTGCGGAGCGCACCATGACCTTCGGCCATTACCCGTTTTCCTCCTGGAGCCTTCTGCCCCGCTGCCGGTGTCCGGTCTTCTTTTTGTGAATATGTCAGTAATGCTGACATATCTTCCGAGGGTCGTCAATCGAGCGCCTTCGTTTCGCCTCTGTTAACCACGACACCCTCATACCGCTTCCATGGTCCCGGCTCCCGGGGCGCACCGTTCCAGGGGCAACGCATGACACGCCATCTCGGACTGAAATCTGCCTTGGCGGCCTTGAGCATGGCTCTGGCCTCGCCGGCCCTTGCGCATCCTCACGTGTGGGTGACGGCCAGGGCCGAGGTCGTCTTCGCGCCCGACGGCAAGGTGACGGGCGTACGCCACCATTGGACCTTCGACGAGGCCTATACGGCTTACGTCACCCAGGGGCTCGACAAGGACAACGACGGCAAGCTGACGCCGGAAGAACTCCAGGAACTCGCGGATGAGAATGCCGCCTCCCTGAACGAGTTCAACTATTTCACCGTGCTCAAGGCCCGCGGCAAGCCGCAAAGCTTCGATTCGCCGCGTGAAGCCCGAATGACGATGGAGAAGAGCCAGGTCGCCATGTCCTTCCTCCTGCCGCTCAAGTCACCTGCGGCCCCTTCGGGCGCCGTGTCCATCGAGATCGAGGATCCGACCTTCTTCGTCTATTTCAGCCTCTCGGACGGCCAGGCGGCCATCTCGCTCGCCAACGCGCCGCAGGGCTGCGTAACGAGCATCGCCAAGGCCAAGCCGCTGGAGGCCCGCATGCAGCAGATCTTGCAGAACGAGGGGGCCATCCAGCCCCAGGATATCGGCATCGAATATTCCAACAGGGCCATCATCGCATGTCCCTGACGTCCGATACCCCTGCCTTTCCGACCGCAAATCGGACGCCGCTCGTGCGACGGCTCGGCCTGATGCTCGCAGCCGTCGCCATCATGGCCTTGGCCGTGGGGCTGATCGGCCTGTGGCTTGGTCCCGTGAACAAGCCGCCGCCGCACAATCCCTTCGGCATGGGCCTGCGCGAGGCGACGCCTTCGGGCAGCGTCGGCGCCTGGATCCTGTCCGTGCAATCCGGCTTCTACGCCAGCCTGCAGGCAGGCGTGCGCGAGATGAAGGAGAACGGCTCCGCCCTGTTCTCCCTCCTGCTCGTCGGCTTCGCCTATGGAGTCTTCCATGCGGCCGGACCCGGTCACGGCAAGGGCGTGATCTCGGCCTATCTCGTGGCCGACGACAAGGCGCTGCGGAAAGGCTTCGCCTTGAGTCTTGCGGCCGCCCTCGTGCAGGCGCTGGTCGCCATCGGCATCGTTTCCCTCGTGAACCTCGCGTTGCGTGCCACGGCCGCCACCATGAACAAGCTCGCCATGAACGTGGAGCTGGCAAGCTTCGTCGCCGTGGCCCTGCTCGGCGCCGTCATCACCTGGCGCAAGGCCGGCAAGGTGCTGGGCGTCATGGCGCTGGCGCGCAATCCCCATGCCCCCGTGCAGGAGGATTGCGACCACGTCCACATGCCGCCTCCGCAGGAGCTCAGCCGCCTGACCCGCTGGCGCGACATGGCCGGGGTGGCGATCGCCGCCGGTATCCGGCCCTGCGCGGGCGCCCTCATCGTCCTGGTCTTCGCCCTGTCGCAGGGCCTCTTTGCAGCCGGCATCGCGGCGACTTTCGCCATGGCGCTCGGCACTGCCCTCACAACCGGCGCCATCGCGGCGCTTGCGGTCTTCTTCAAGGCGATGGCCCTGCGGGTCGCCGGCGGGCGCGGAGGCTCGGGGGCGATTGCCATCGCGGGCCTCGAACTCCTGGCCGCAGCCTTCGTGCTGGTCCTGGGCGTGAGCCTCCTCTACGGGCTCTGGTCAGGTTAGAGCCCCAACGACCCGCCGTCCGAGCGCGGATCGTGCACGGCCTCGACGCGCCCGTTGCGCGGGTGCTTCACCAGCATGCCCGCATGGCCGAAGCGTCCGGAATAGGCCTCGTCCATCTCCTCGATGCGATGGCCGAGCCGCGAGAGGCCGCGGATCAGGCCGGGGTCGAAATGGCTCTCCAGCTTCAACACGGCCTCGCGCTCGCGTGGCCGTGCATCGAGGAGCCAGCGCGGCGCCTCCACGGCGTCCGCCAATCCCATGCCGGCTTCTGCGTAACGCGAAAAGATCTGGCTGAGGAACTGAGGCTGGGTCTCGCCACCCATCGCCCCGAAGGACAGCACCCGCCCATCGTCGAACACGGCCATGGCCGGATTGAGGGAATGCAGCGGCCGGTGGCCGGGCTCCAGCCGGTTGCGGCTCGCGGGATCGAGCGAGAAGGCCGTGCCGCGATTGTGCCAGAGGATTCCCGTCGCCGGGAGCAGGCAGCCGGAGCCATAGGCCCAGAACACGGACTGGATATAGGACACCGCGAGCCCGTCGCGGTCGATGGCCCCCATCCAGATCGTGTCCCCGTCGATGGGACGCGGCAGCGGAAAGGAGGCGGCCCGCTTCATGTCGATGAGGGCGGCCTCCCTCTCCAGCGCCTGGGGCGTCAGGAAGGAGCCCGGGTCGTGAGCGAGGTTGCGTGGGTCCGCGACCACCCGATCGCGCAGGGAGAAGGCGCGCTTCGCGGCCTCGATGAGGGCGTGATGATGCTCCGGCGTCTCGGCCCGAAGCCCCTTGAGGCGCTCGACCATGCCGAGGATCAGCAGGGTGGCCAGTCCCTGGCTCGGCGGCGGCAGATTGTAGACGGTGGAGGTCTGGAGCCTGACCGACAGGGGCTCCACGACACGGGCGCGATAGGTCTCCAGGTCGCGGCGTGCGATAGGGCTGCCGATCCGCTCCAGATCGAGGGCGATCTCCCGCCCCACATCGCCGCGGTAGAAATCGGCCAGGCCCGCATGGGCGAGCTGCTCCAGAGTGTCGGCGAGGCGCGGCGTCCGCCTCTGCGTCCCCTCCGCCGCTCTCCGGCCGTCGACCAGAAAGGCCTCGGCAAAACCGGGAACCTCATAGAGGGCGGCTTCCTCGCCGGTCACGAACCGCTCTTCGGAGCGGGAGACCGGGTATCCGTCGCGGGCATGGCGAATGGCATCTCCCAGCAGCAGATCGAGCGGCATCTGCCCGCCGAGCGCTTTGGCAAGCTCCAGGGCCAGCCCCCATCCGCTGACCGCACCCGCCACGGTGAGCGCCGAATCCGGCCCGCGCGCCGGGACGGCGTCATAGCCCTTCTCCCGGTACCGTTTGACGGTCGCGAGCGAGCCCGCCGGTCCCGAAGCATCGAGCGCATGAATGCGCCCTCTCGGCTCGCGCACGAGCCAGAACCCGTCGCCGCCGATGCCATTCATGTGCGGATAGACCACCGCAATGGTAGCCGCCATGGCCACCATGGCCTCAACGGCATTGCCGCCCGCCGCAAGGATGGTCTGGCCGGTCTCGGCGGCGAGCCTGTGGGGAGCCGCGACGGCGGCTGTCGAGAAGACGGGAGTTTCAGCCATGGTCTCTTGAATGTGAGGCGCGACAGAATGAGATTCGAGGAGAACTTGCACCGGAGGGGTCGTTTAGGGTAGTCCCATCCGCAGGCGCATCGTGCGGAAAAGTGGATCCGGTTTTCCGCATCCAACGATGCACCAGTTAAAAATGAGCATCGGATTGATCCCAAAAGTGCAAATCCACTTTTGGGTCCGGTGCTTTAGAAAGAAGTGAGGCAAAAGTGGCTCAGGCGAAAAGCACCAACTGGCGCAACGTGATCACCATCATGAGCATCATGGTTCTGGTCGGCGCGGAGGTTTTCGGCGTCGCCATTGCCGCCGGCTGGGCCATCGCCGGCCTGTTCGAACTCGGAGACCACGTCGGCTACGCCCTCATGGTCCTGTTCAGCCTGTTCGCCATCTATGTGCTCGTCCATCTCTGGCGCCGCTGCATCGCCGCCGAGCCGTTGACGGGGCGGGCTTAAGACCCCTCGCACGCCTTCATGACGATCGGATCGGCTTCAGGCGGTACATAGGCCTCCATCGGGCGGCATTGGCCCGCAATGCAGATCCGCCAATCCGCCGTCGCGCCCGAGCGGCGCATGATCACCTGTTCCTGCGGCGGCAGGCTCGGCTTCCACGACCAGACACCGTTGGCGAATTTGGCCTCCGGCGGCGGCTCCATCCCGGCGCCCGACCCGCGCACCCGCGCCTCGACGAGTTCGAGCCCCGCCGGCGTCGAGCGCCAATCCTCCTCCCAGACGATCTTTTCGACCGAATGCGTCCAGGCGAGCGTGATCGCGCCCGCCATCAGGGGCGCGACCGCCGAGCCGGCGAGAAGGCAGATCATCAACCGACGGCGGGTGTGGCGACCCGGCGCGTCTGCCAGACGTGGAACCCGACGAAAAGGGCCGAGAGCAGGAAGCCGATTTCATCGGTGAGCGGGATCGCCGCCACGAGGAAGGCCGCTGCCACCGCGGCCGAGAGCCGCTCCCACCAGACGAGGGGCTTGAGGAAATAGCCCACGGAGGCCACGCCCCAGAGCAACATCGCGAGCGAAGCCTTGATGACGATGTACGCCACTGCGAGCCAGTAGCCAGCTCCCTCGAGACCCGGCACCGGCTGCAGCATCAGGGTGGGGTCGTAAACGGCCATATAGGGAATGACGAAGCCCGGCAGCGCGATCCGGACGGCCTGAATGCCGATCTTGAGCCCCGATTCCTTCGCCATGGGCGCCGCCGCGAAAGCCGCCAGTGCCACCGGTGGCGTCAGGTCGGCCATGATGCCGAAATAGAAGACGAACATATGCGACACGATGAGCGGCACATCGAGCTGCAGCAGGATGGGGGCCGCGAGCGACGACGTGATGATGTAGTTTGGGATCGTCGGGATGCCCATGCCGAGGATCAGGCTGAAGATCATGGTGAGCACGAGGGCGGCGAAGATGTTCTCCTTGCCGATGGAGATCATCCAGGTCCCGACGATGGTGCCGAGGCCCGTGAGCGTCATGGTGCCGATCACGATCCCGACCACGGCGCAAGCCAGGCCCACGGGCAGCGCCTGACGCGCACCGTCTGCCATGGCGTCGACGCAGGCCTGCAGCGTCGTGCGCCCCCGGCCGGAAAACGCGTTCCACAGGGACAGGGCCGCGACGACGAGAACGACGAGCGTCACGGTCGAAGCAAGCGAATAGGCCGACACCAATGCCAGCCCGACCCAGAATGCGATGCGCAGAGCCGGAACCGCCAGCCCCGCCGCAATCGCCGTGCCGAGAATGAGCGCCACGGTGAGCGACAGCCCCACGGCCCCGGCAAAGAGAGGCGTGTAACCGGTGAAGAGCAGATAAACGAGGACGCCGAGCGGCGCGATGAGGAACCACTTCGACTTCAGCTCGGCCCAGGCGCTTGGCAGTTCGTTCTTCGGAAGGCCGCGCAGGTTGTGCTTGCCGGCCTCCAGATGCACCGCGAGATAGCAGGCCGCGAAATAGAGAATGGCCGGAATGATCGCTGCCTCGACGATCTTCGAATAGGGCACGTCGATGGTCTCGGCCATGATGAAGGCGACGGCGCCCATGACCGGCGGCATGATCTGGCCGCCCATTGACGAGGTCGCCTCGACGCCGCCGGCGAACGCGGAAGGGAAGCCGAAGCGCTTCATCAAGGGGATCGTGAACTGCCCCGAGGCCACCACGTTGGCCACGCCCGAGCCCGAGACCGTTCCCATGAGAGCGGAGGAGGCCACGCAGACCTTGCCCGGTCCGCCCTGCTTGTCGCCGAAGACTGCCATCGAGATGTCGTTGAAGAAGTCGATGACGCCGGCCTTCTCCATGAAGGCCCCGAACAGGATGAACAGGAAGATGTAGGTCGCCGAAACGAGCGTCGGCGTGCCATAGATCCCTTCCGTTCCGAACGACATGTGCTCGATCACCTGCTCGAGCGAGTAGCCGCGGTGATCGAAAGGAGCCGGCAGGTAATGTCCGAACAGGCAATAGGCCAGGAACAGGCAGGCCACGATTGGAAGTGCCGGCCCCATGACGCGCCAGACCAGATAGATCAGGATCGCGAGCGCGGCGATGCCGACGACGAGATCGAGCGTGGTGAGCTCGCCCGCGCGAATGACGAGCTCCTCATAGAGCGCCCAATGGTACAATCCCACCAGGAAGCTTGCGATACCCACGATCCAGCCGATGGCGCGCAGGGAGGACGAGCCGGATCGGTGATTGGCGATCATCGCGCCTGCCACGAGGCACAGGAAGCCCACATGGATCGTGCGCACGACCTGGCTCGGCATGCTGCCGCCGAACCAGAGGACGAGCCCGAACGCGCCGGCAATCGCGATCCAGGCGAGAGCGCCGTCGAGCATGCCGCGACGGCGCACGGCGAGCCCGACCAGCCATGCCGCCCAGGCCACCATCGTGACGGCCCACAGATGTGTGAGGCTTAAGGACGCAATGAAGGGCTGGTCGAGAGGAATGCCGAAGGAGGTGATGATCTGGAACGTGGAGAACGAGACGGCGATCCAGAACAGGAGCCGCCCGGCAAAGCCTTCGCCGAAGCTCTCCGGCAGGCCGTGTTCCGGGTTCACGCTTTCGGACGGCGCCTCCATCTGGGCGAGTTCGGAATTGTTCACACCCTGGCTCATGGCGCAGCGTCTCCTCGATGCTTGTTCTTCATTCTCATAAGAAAGGCCGGAGCAGTTCACCTGCCCCGGCCTGGATGTAAATCAGCCGAAGGGTTTAGGAGCCTTATTTCTTCACGCCCTTCTCGTCGAAATAGCGCTGCGCGCCCGGATGCATCGGAACGGGCATGCCGGAGAGCGCGCTCTCGAGCTTGATGTCCTTGGCGGCGGCATGCGCCGCGGCGAGATCAGGCAGGCTCTCGTAGATCGCCTTGGTCATCTGGTAGACGGTTTCGTCCTTCACGCCGGAATGGGTGACGAGGTAGTTGACCACGGCGGCCGTCTGTACGGGAGCGGTCTGGCCCCCATAGGTGTTGGCCGGAATCGTCGCCTTCACATAGGGCGTGCCCACCTTGTCCACGACGCTGGCGGGAATCTCCACGACGACGATCGGCACCGAGGTTGCGAGGTCGCGGATCGACGAGACACCGAGACCGGCCGATTGCAGGGTGGCGTCGAGCTGGCGGTTCTTCATCAGCTCGACCGATTCGCCGAAGGGCAGGTATTCGACCTTGCCGAGATCCTTGTAGGTCAGGCCCGCGCCCTGGAGGATCGCCCGGGCATTGAGTTCGGTGCCGGATTTCGGCGCGCCGACCGAGAGGCGCTTGCCCTTGAGATCCGCGAGCGACTTGATGCCGGATTCCTGCGTGGCCACGATCTGGATATAGTTCGGATAAATGGCCGTAATGCCGCGCAGCTTGTCGAGCTTGCTCTTGAATCCGGCTTCTTCGTCGCCCGCCCAGCCCATGGCAAGGCTGTCGCCGAGCGTGAAGCCGATCTCGCCCTTGCCCTGCTGCAGGAGAGTGAGGTTTTCCACCGATGCCTTCGTGGCCTGGACCGACGGGCGGGCGCCCTGGACCTTGTCCGTGAAGACCTTGGAGAGAGCGACGCCCAGCGGATAATAGACGCCCGAGGTGCCACCGGTCAGGACATTGATGAAATCCTGGGCCTGGGCGGGAACGCTGGCGCCCGCAAGCGCAAGTGCTGCCGCTGCGCCGACGACGCGGCGCATGACTGTTCGATACATGGCGTACTCCCTATCTGACGGCGTAGTTATCGCTACGCCTGTGTGTGGGCTAACTTTGCCCGCTGACGAAGATTTCTCAAGAGGCTAAGAGGGACTTAATCCTGCCACCTTGGTCGGTAGGGGTGCGTCCTTCCACAGACACATGCGCTCATCCATGATCAATCGCCGCCGCTTCCTCCAAACCGCAACCGCGACCGCCGCCCTCGCCGCGCAGGGCTTTTCAGGGGCAGCCCTGGCCCAGCAGGGCCTGAAAATGGGGATCCCCTCCCCCTTCTCGTTCGACGACCTGAAGAAGCGGGCGCAGGACATGGCGCGCTCGCCCTATGTGGCGCCGCAGAGCCCCTCCCCCGAGGTGCTGGCCCAGATCGACTACGACGCCCATGGCAAGATCCGGTTCAAGACCGATCTGGCGCTCTGGGCCAACGGCCCCAGCGAGTTCCCCGTCACCTTCTTCCACATGGGACGCTTCTTTCAGAAGCCGGTGCGCATGCACGTGGTCGAGGGCGGGCAGGAACGCGAGATCATCTACGACAGCGATTACTTCGACATGCCGGCGGATTCGCCGGCCCGGAAGCTGCCGGACAATTCGGGCTTTGCCGGCTTCCGGTTCCAGGAGGCCCGCAACGGCAAGCTCGACTGGAGGAAGAACGACTGGGTGGCCTTCCTCGGCGCCTCCTATTTCCGGGCGATCGGCGAACTCTACCAGTACGGCCTCTCCGCCCGCGGCCTTGCCGTGGACGTGGCCGTCTTCGGGAAGAACGAGGAATTCCCCGACTTCACCCATGTCTATTTCGAGACCCCGAAGCCGGGCCAGGATACGGTCACGGTCTATGCCCTGCTCGACGGACCGAGCGTCGCCGGCGCCTACCGCTTCGTCATGCAGCGGGCGGCCGCCGTCATCATGGACATCGATGCCGCCGTCTTCATGCGCCAGGACGTGAGCCGCCTCGGCCTCGCGCCCCTGACTTCCATGTACTGGTACTCGGAGAAGTCGAAGACCACCGCCATCGACTGGCGCCCGGAAATCCACGATTCGGACGGGCTTGCCATGTGGACCGGCACCGGCGAGCGGATCTGGCGTCCGCTCAACAACCCGCCGCGCATCCTCACCTCGGCCTTCGCGGACGAGAATCCCAAGGGGTTCGGCCTGCTCCAGCGCGACCGGAACTTCGACCATTACCTCGACGGCGTCTATTACGACCGCCGCCCGTCGCTCTGGATCGAGCCGCAGGGCACCTGGGGCCGGGGCTCCATCCAGCTCGTCGAGATCCCGACCGACGACGAAATCCACGACAACATCGTGACCATGTGGGTGCCGGCGGACCCTGTGCGTGCAGGCCAGGCCATCGAGCTGCGCTACCGGATGCACTGGTCGGCGGAGGAGCCTTATCCGACCCCGCTCGCCCGCGTGGTCGCCACCCGTCTCGGAAATGGCGGGCAGGCCGGCACCATCCGGCCGAAGGGCGTGCGCAAGTTCATGGTGGAGTTCCTCGGCGAGCCCCTCACCAAGCTGCCGAACGGCGTGATCCCCAGGCCCGTCCTCAGCGCCTCCCGGGGCGAGTTCTCGAACATCCTCACGGAGGCGGTTCCCAACAACGTGCCCGGCCACTGGCGCACCCAGTTCGACCTCACCGTGACAGGAACCGAACCGGTGGAGATGCGCTGCTACCTGCGCAACGAGAACGAGGTCCTGAGCGAAACCTGGCTCTACCAGTACCATCCGACGTTCTGAGATATCTCCATATAAACCATATGGTTGATGGGGGCGTATAAAATACTATACGCCCCTGGAAATGACGGGCGATCCGGTCTATGTAGAGGCCATGTCGCATGGCCATCACCACCATCATCATTCCCAAGAGCATCGGGCGGTTGCCGCCGCTCCGACCTTCTCGCTCCTGCGTCTCTCGGTCGGGCAGCGTCTAGCTGGAACAGCCGTCGTGCTGGCGGGGTTATGGGTGCTGGTCCTTGGCGTGATGGGATAACGCATGTCCGCAACATCGGCCGCCGTCCGCTTCGATGAGGTGACCCTGGGCTACGGCCGCAGGCCCGCCGTGCACCATCTCGACGGAGAGATCGCGGCCGGCTGCCTGATGGCCGTCGTCGGACCCAACGGGGCCGGAAAGTCCACCCTGCTCAAGGGCATCGTCGGCACGCTCAAGCCCCTCGAAGGGCATATCCGTTGCCATGCCTCCCCCGGCATCGCCTATCTGCCCCAGGCCGCCGAGATCGACCGGTCGTTTCCGCTCTCCGTGTACGACCTCGTCGCCATGGGCCTCTGGTCCCGATCCGGCCTTTTCGGCGGCATCTCCCGGCAGGACCGCGCCCGGATCGATGAGGCGCTGGCAGCCGTGGGGCTGACCGGCTTCGAGCGGCGCCCGATCTCGACCCTGTCGGGCGGGCAGATGCAGCGGGCGCTCTTCGCGCGCCTTCTCCTCCAGGATGCCCCCGTGATCCTGCTCGACGAGCCGTTCACGGCCATCGACGCGAAGAC
Source organism: Microvirga calopogonii (assembly GCF_003347665.1). GTDB lineage: Bacteria > Pseudomonadota > Alphaproteobacteria > Rhizobiales > Beijerinckiaceae > Microvirga > Microvirga calopogonii. The sequence continues at coordinate 2,738 of NZ_QDGA01000027.1, read as the reverse complement.
GACGGCCGACCTGCTCGACCTGGTGCGCCGCTGGCATGCCGAATCCCGCACCGTCATTGCCGTGCTGCACGATCTCGACATGGTCAAGCGGACCTTCCCGCAGACGCTGCTGATCGCCCGCGAGCCGGTGGCCTGGGGCGAGACGACGGACGTGTTGAATCCCGAGAATCTCCTGAAGGCCCGCCGCATGGTCGAGGCCTACGATCCGCACGCGGACGTCTGCCACCGCAAGGTCGCGTGAGGGATCCCGTCCATGCTCGATCTGTTCTACACGCCGTTTTCCGAATTCGAGTTCATGCAGCGCGCCCTCGTGGGCGTGATCGCCATCGCGCTCGGCGGCGGGCCGGTCGGTGTCTTCCTGATGCTGCGCCGCATGAGCCTGACCGGCGATGCCATGGCTCACGCGATCCTGCCCGGAGCGGCCGTGGGCTATCTCGTGGCCGGCCTCTCGCTTCCCGCCATGACCATCGGCGGATTGTTCGCGGGCGTCATCGTCGCGGTTGCGGCGGGCCTCGTTTCCCGCTTCACCTCGCTGAAGGAAGATGCCTCGCTGGCGGCCTTCTACCTGCTGTCCCTGGCGCTCGGCGTCACCATCGTGTCGCTGCGCGGCTCGAATGTCGACCTGCTCCACGTGCTGTTCGGCACCGTCCTGGCGCTCGACGACAGCACCCTGCTGCTGCTCGCCTCCATCTCGACCATCACGGTTCTCGCCCTCGCGGTGCTCTACCGGCCGCTGGTGCTCGAATGCGTGGATCCCATCTTCCTGCGCTCCGTGAGCCGTGCCGGCACGCCGACGCACCTGATCTTTCTCGGGCTCGTCGTGATGAACCTCGTCGGGGGCTTTCATGCGCTCGGCACCCTGCTGGCCGTCGGCATGATGATGCTGCCCGCCGCGGCCTCGCGCTTCTGGACCAGCGACATCACCATGATGATGCTGGTCTCCATCGTCATCGGCATCCTGTCCGGATTGAGCGGCCTCCTGCTCTCCTTCCATGCGGAACTGCCCGCGGGACCGGCGATCATCCTCTCGGCCGGCGCCGTCTACGTGATCTCCCTCGTGCTCGGGCGCGAGGGCGGCCTGCTGTGGCTCGCATGGCCCGGCAGGCACCTGGAAGCCTGACCTCCTGCATCAAGGATCAAGACCCATGCTGACGCGAAGAGCTGCCGTATCCCTTCTGGCAGGATGCCTCGCCCTTGCCGCCTCGCCGCTGCCGGCGGCGGCACAGAATGCCGACAGGCTGAAGGTGGTGGCGACCTTCTCGATCCTCGGCGACATGGTGCGCCATGTCGGCGGCGAGCGCGTCGAGGTGACGACCCTCGTCGGCCCGAACGGCGACGCGCATGTCTATTCCCCGACGCCCGCCGACGGGCGGCGCCTGACCGAAGCCACGGTCGTCTTCACCAATGGCCTGAAGTTCGAGGGCTGGATCGACCGCCTCGTGAAATCCTCCGGCACGAAAGCCGTGAAGATCGAAGCCGCCAAGGGCGTCAAGGCTCTTCAGAGCGACGATGACGGCCATGACCATGGACATGATCACGGCGGCGCCGATCCCCATGCCTGGCAGAGCATCGGCAATGCCAAGATCTACGTGGCCAATATCCGTGATGCCCTGATCGCTGCGGATGAAGCCGGTCGGGCAACCTACGAAGCCAATGCCGCAGCCTATCTCAAGCAGCTCGATGAGCTGGACGCCGAGGTGAAAGGCCTCGTCGCCAAGATCCCGCCTGAACGCCGCAGGATCATCACCTCCCATGACGCCTTCCGCTATTTCGAGGCCGCCTACGGCATCGACTTCGTCGCCCCCCAGGGCGTCTCGACCGAGTCGGAAGCCTCCGCCAAGGACGTGGCCCGGATCATCCAGCAGATCAAGCGCGAGAAGATTTCAGCCGTCTTCGTGGAGAACGTCTCCGACGCCCGCCTGATGGAGCGCATCGCCAAGGAAACCGGCGCGAAGATCGGAGAACGGGTCTATTCCGACGCGCTCTCGGACGAGAGCGGCCCCGCTGCCACTTACATTGACATGATGAGACACAATATAAGGGCTTTCAGCGCGGCCCTTTCGAGCTGATCAACCACCCTCCCCGCTCGTGGGAGATGAAAGTTGCGGATTATCGCGATGACCGACAAGATTCCCGTCACCGTCCTCACAGGCTATCTGGGCGCCGGCAAGACCACCCTTCTCAACCGCATCCTCACCGAGCAGCACGGCAAGAAATACGCCGTGATCGTCAACGAGTTCGGCGAGATCGGCATCGACAACGAACTCGTCGTCGGCGCCGACGAGGAAGTGTTCGAGATGAACAACGGGTGCATCTGCTGCACCGTGCGCGGCGACCTGATCCGCATTCTCGACGGGTTGATGAAGCGCAAGGGCAAGTTCGACGCCATCATCGTCGAGACCACCGGCCTCGCGGACCCCGCTCCGGTGGCCCAGACCTTCTTCATGGACCAGGATGTGTCCGACACCGCCCGCCTCGACGCCGTGGTGACGGTCGCCGACGCCAAGTGGCTCTCCGACCGGCTGAAGGACGCGCCGGAGGCGAAGAACCAGATCGCCTTCGCGGACGTGATCATCCTCAACAAGATCGATCTCGTGAACGAGGCAGAGCTGAACGAGGTCGAGGCGCGCATCCGCGCCATCAACCCCTACGCCAAGGTCCACCGCACCCAGAACTGCGCCATCCCGATCTCGGAAGTGCTCGACCGCAAGGCCTTCGATCTCGACCGGATCATCGAG
>NZ_QDGA01000026.1 GCF_003347665.1 Microvirga calopogonii | reverse complement strand
TGCACGGGCCGTTCTGCTCCGACGAGGAGGTGGAGAAGGTGGTGGCGCATCTCAAGCGCCAGGGCCGGCCGCAGTACCTGGAGGCGGTCACGGCCGAGGAGGACGAGGGCGGCGCGGCGGCCGGCGACGCGCCGGTGTTCGACCAGGGCGAGTTCGGGGCGCCGGGCGGCGACCTGTACGACCAGGCGGTGGCGGTGGTCTTGCGCGACAAGAAGGCCTCGACGAGCTACATCCAGCGCCGGCTCCAGATCGGCTACAACCGCGCCGCCTCGCTGATGGAGCGCATGGAAAACGAGGGCATCGTCGGGCCCGCAAACCACGCCGGTAAACGCGAAATTCTGATCAATCATCTCGAACTCGACGATTGATCCAACGTCCTAGCCGAATAATGGAAAAGGCGGCCCTCTCAGGCCGCCTTTTTGCTTTCGGAAGAGCAGTCGGATTATTGGATAACCTGAACGACCGTCCGCGTCTGCGGATCGACCAGGACAGTCTGATCGTTCACGATCGTATAGCTGTAGGGATTTCGAAGGCCGACGCTTTGCGGGACGGGGTAGAGCCTGACGCGCGGCGGCAACGGCTGACCGACTGTCACTTCCTCTGCCACACGCATCGTGGGACGACGCTGGGCAACGACATAGGTGTGGACCCTGTTCTGCTCCTCAGCAGTGAGAACGCCGCCGACCGCGGCACCAGCAACGCCGCCGACCACGGCGCCAACGGGGCCGCCCACGACGGCGCCGGCCACGGCGCCACCTGCGGCGCCAGTCGCTGCGCCGGTTTCAGGGGTACTCTGGCAGGCGGCGAGGGGAAGGGCCAAAAGAGTCAGGATTGCAGCCGAGCTTAGGGCGTGATTGCGCATGGCGGATTCCTTTCCGGTTAGCACCATGCGAACGCGGGAAAGCTTGGCCGGTTCCCTGCCTACCCAGTCCGGCACCCTAAACCTGAAAGATGTTAGCAAGCCGGTTACCTATCCTTGCCGTTCGTGCTCTCAAATGCATCTGTCACGGCAGATGGAAGCAAGGGGTGGGAGAATAAGGATGATCGAGCGTTCCAAAGTTGCGATCGTGACCGGAGCGGGAACCGGGGTGGGCAAGGCCATCAGCGCCGCTCTCCTGAGGGCCGGCTACAGCGTCGTCATGGCGGGGCGTCGGCGGGATGCTCTGGAGGCGGCCGAGCGGGAGAGCGCGGGAGAAGACGCTCGGACGCTTCTCGTGCCGACCGATGTGACGGACCCGGTCTCCGTCGCGGCCCTGTTCGCCGCGACGAAACAGGCTTTCGGTCGCCTCGACCTTCTCGTCAACAACGCCGGAACGGGCTCGCCCGCCGTTCCGCTCGAGGACATCCCTTTCGAGCAATGGAAAAAGGTGGTCGACACCAATCTGACCGGGACCTTCCTGTGCACCCAGGAGGCGTTCAGGATCATGAAGGAGCAGAATCCGAGGGGTGGGAGGATCATCAATAACGGTTCAGTCTCCGCCTATGCCCCGCGCCCGCTGTCGGCTCCGTACACGGCGACGAAGCATGCGGTGCTGGGGCTGACGAAATCGACAGCCCTCGACGGTCGCGCCTACGACATCGCCTGCGGGCAGATCGACATCGGCAATGCCGCTACCGACATGACCGCCAGGATGACGGAAGGCGTCCTGCAAGCCAACGGGACCTTGGCTCCCGAACCCAGGATCGATCCCAGGCACGTGGCGGATGCGGTGATCTACATGGCTGGGCTGCCGCTCGATGCGAATGTGCTTACCATGACCGTCATGGCGACCAAGATGCCGTTCGTCGGAAGAGGGTGAGACACATTGCCGTGAAAGGGACCTCCCCACCTGTGAAGTAAGCTGGGCTGCCCCATCTCTATGGAATGGCCGGCTCTGGATCAGCCGCGATGTACGGCTTCCATTCAGCTTGTTCCAAGCAGGGTACGAGCCTCGGCAGGACAGGCCGGATAACCTCTTCATGGAGCGTAGGTTCACGATGACGGCGGCGGAATGAGCGCGATCCTCGTCAAGATCTTTGCAACGGCCCTGACCTTGAGTCAGGTTCTCGTCGATCCGGAGGCGGTCAGGACGAGTTTCGATCCTGTACGGGATCAGGGCCAGGTCTCGCAGATCCTGAAGGACGGCTGTACCCATATGCGCCGCGCCTTCGATATCGAGGATATCAATCTCGACGACCTCATCGCCACGGCCATGGACGACCCACAGGCCATCACGGGCGAGCTGAAGGTGTTGCAGGGGTTGAGCTTCAATGATCTGCAGGCGAGCTACCGGCAATTCTGCAAGGACGAGAAGGTCGAGCCACCCCCGGTCGACCTGAGCGAAGTGATCTCGTACTACAATGCGGCCGTTGCCGGGCTTCCCGATGCCGGAAAGCTGAAGGGCCTGAAGCTTCCGGGCGTGAGCGTGATCCTGGACGGGAGCGGCAAGCGCTTCGCCGAGATGTATGAACCCGATCATAGGCGGATCTGGGTTCCCCTGTCGGATATTCCGATGAGCGTGCAGCAGGCCTTTGTCTCGGCGGAGGACAAGCGCTTCTACCAGCACAAGGGCGTGGACGAGCGTGGGGTGATCCGCGCCTTCATGGGGAATCTGACAAATCCCGGGCGGCCTGCGGGCGGTTCCACGATCACGCAGCAGGTGGCGAAGAATCTCCTCGTCGGGGACGACGTCACCTACGATCGCAAGATGCGGGAGATGATCGTCGCTTCGCGGATCGAGCGCGTTCTCAGCAAGGCGGAAATTCTCGAAATCTATCTCAACTCCATCTATCTCGGTCGCTCCTCCTGGGGAATCGAGATGGCGGCCCAGAGCTATTTCGGAAAGAGCGCCAAGGCGCTGTCCGTTTCCGAGGGCGCGTTGCTCGCCGGGCTGACGAAGGGGCCCAACTACTACAATCCCGACACGAAGCCCGATCGCGCTCAGGAGCGCATGGCCTATGTCCTGAGCCGCGTGCAGGATGATGGATTCCTGAAGCCCGATCAGGTCCATCAGGCCATCGGGTCCCTGCCTTCACGAGTACCGTTCGAACGGACCAGGCGTACGATGGGCTTCTACTTCGTCGATCATGTGAGCCGGGATGCCCGGACGCTTGCCGATGTCGAGAACCTGAGCGCCGGAGGCTATACGGTGCGAACCACCATCAACCCCGCTCTGCAGGAGGTTACCGAGACGGCCTTGCAGGAAGGGCTTGCCCGTTACGAACTGAGCGTAGGGCGACAGCGCTACCAAGGCGCCGAGGCCAATCTTGCGGAAGCGATCAAGACGCTCGACGCCACGAAGGATGATTCTCCAGCCTGGAAGCGGGCCTTGGACGCGGTACGGTTGCCTCTCTATGACGTGCACTGGCCGGCGGCCGTCGTCGTCGAGAAGGGGAAAGACCGCAAGACCGGCGCCAATGTCATGCGGGTCGGTCTAGCGGACGGACGCATATTGCCGTTGAACGCCTGGGAGGCGGCACGACGGGACCTCAAGCTCTATGACGTGGTCCGCGTCCAGGTGATCGAGCAGAAGGGCAAGGGTGCGGTTCGCGCCGATCTGCGGGTGCCTCCCTCCGTGCAGGGCGGCGTGGTCGTACTGGAGAACAGGACCGGCCGCATCCTCGCGATGACAGGTGGCTTCTCCTATCCGTTGAGCCAGCTCAACCGGGCCACGCAGGCGCAACGGCAGCCGGGCTCCGCTTTCAAGCCGCTCACCTATCTCGCGGCGCTGTCTAAGGGCCTGCAGCCCAACACGCTGATCTGGGATGCGCCTGTGACGCTTCCTCCCGTGGGCGGGGCAAATGCGAGTGCCGGCGACTCCTGGAGTCCGAAGAACTTCGACGGCGGTCGGGCGGGAATCATGACCCTGCGCCGGGCGCTCGAAAATTCCAAGAATCTCGTAACGGCACGTCTGCTCGACGGCGGCATCGAAGCCACACCGGAACAGAGCCTGAAGCGCGTTTGCGAACTCGCGCTCGAAGCGCAGCTCTATCTGGAATGCACGCCGTATTATCCGTTCGTTCTCGGTGCGCAGCCGGTGCGGATCCTTGATCTTGCCGCCTTCTACGCGGCCGTTGCCAACGAGGGCGCGATGCCGATGCCCCACGCCATCGAGAGCGTGGAGGAGAACGGACGCGTTGTGTACAGCCGCAAAGCCAACACACTGGTTCGACTCGGCTCCGCCGACGCTGTCGCCTTCTATCAGTTGAAGACCATGCTGCAGGGCGTGCTGGAACGAGGAACGGCCCGATCGCTGAAAGCGCTTTCTCCCTTTGTCGGGGGCAAGACAGGAACGTCAGATAACGAGAACGATGCCTGGTTCGTCGGATTTACCAACGACGTCACCATTGCCGTGTGGGTGGGGCATGACAATGCCGATGGAAAGCGCCGGACCCTCGGGCGCGGACAGACCGGAGGCAAGGTCGCGGCCCCGATCTTTCAGTCCATCCTTCAGGCTGCATGGGAACGCGGCATACCGAAGGCGCCACTCAACCCGCCTTCGCCTCAGGCGGCCAAGCAGATGATCGCGCTGCCGATCGATCTCAACACCGGCGACAGGCTGACGGATGGACAGGGCAGGGGCTTCACGGAGCATTTCCGTCTCAGCTGGTTCGGGCGCTTGAACGAGACGCAGTACCGTCTCGTGCCGCAATCGGAAGTGTATGCCTTCCGCAACCCGGACCCGTGGAGCGACGGCGAGGAGAGGAGCGGACCGGATTACTACGAGGACGGTCCCTACGCGCAGGGGCCGGGCTGGCTGGAGAGCCTGCGCCGCAACGCTCCGCCCTCGCGCCGTCCGGCCGAACCCGAGCGGGGCTTCCGCTGGTGGTGGGAGGATGATGCTCCGCGGCGGCCTCAACGGGTGGACCCGGACTATATCTGGCGCAACGGACAGGTTTACTGATGAAATCGACAAAGCCCTTCGGACGGACGCTGGCCGTCCTGGCAGCTCTTTTTGTCTCCACGGGCGCGCTGGAAGCGCAGGAGTTCAAGATCGACGAGGTTGCGTCGGTAACGGCTGTAGCGCCGGCGAAGCTGAAGCCCGGGACCATTCTGTTCAGCGACCACCGCGACGACAAGCTCGCCGATCCCGGAACGGGCTTGATCCGGTTCGAGGACTGGGCACGCGAGAGGCCACTGCAGAAGCAGCTTTTGAGCCCCTATCCCGATTATGTCGAGCCGACGATCAAGGTCTCGGTTCACGGCATCCCGAAAGCCTATACCGAAAAGCTCCACATGTATGTGGTCGAGGCACGCTTCCTGATCAACAAGGCGCCCGGCTCCATCGATCTGGCGCGCTACACTCACCTCGATGTGCTCGAAAAGATCGATCCCGCCATCAAGCATCGCCGCATCACGGCGGATCAGGCCGCCCCGCAGGTGGATCCGGAGAGCGCCTATCAGCGTCATCCGAGCAGGCGCTGGTGCGAGCCGGAGGGAAGTCTGTGCATCGAGTCGCGCTATCCCCTGGAAGGCAAGCTGCCGATCGGCATCCGCCTTGCCAATAAGCTCGAGGAGGGTGGCAAGAAGATCTCGGAGTCCATGGATTTCCAGACGGAGATCCGCACGATTCCGCCTGACGAAATCGAACGGGCTGGCTACACCAAGCTCACCGGCCTTGATGCTCCCGTGACCGGGGTGCTGGAACAGACGATCTTTCACGTGAACCAGGTCATGCAGTTCGGAAAGCTCGTCGCCGTCCTGCAACCCTATCCTGCCGAGGCCAGCAAGACGGTCGCGACCGTCTTCATGACGCTTGCGGTCGAGACCGACGTCTTGGAACGCAAAAAGGAATTCGAGAGCGTTCCTGTGCTCAGGAATCTCATCCCGGCTCAGGTGCTAATGGGCAAAAGCTCGTTCAATTCCGGCAGTTCCATCAGCGCCGGGCTTCCAGACTATGTCCGCAACCGTATCCGCGCCATCGCTGGGCAGTTCGAGAAATAGGATTTGTGCCGCGCAGACGAAAAAGCCCCGTTCCAGTTAGGCCGAACGGGGCTGCTGAGTATGCGGAGGCGACAAGGGGTTGCGGGGAATGGTGCCTCCGTACCAAACCAAGCGTTCAGCTTGATCAATGTTCCTTGGGAAATGTCGTTCTCGAACCTTGGCAGGCATCAAATTTCCTTGATTGCGCCATGTTCGAAGCTCTCACTCGCCTTCTGGATTACCGAGATCAGGTGTGGTCGAACGCCGCACCCGAGTAACAATCCCGCTCTGCGGTTGTTGAGGCCGGGCAGTCAGCGTTTCTTCCTCCCGAACTTGCCTTCCCTGGCCCAGCCAGGGAAGGCATTTTTTTGATCCTTGAAGGCTTCTTTGATCGGTTCCGCTCTCCCGCTCTTCCGTTCATCTGTTGCCCCTGTTATCTCCCGAACCCGTTTTGGATTTTTCCAGGTCTTCCGCCTGACCGGTGGAGCGACCGATGCCGAAGAGGTGCTGTTCCATGGCCAAGGCCATCCATTCGATGATCCGGGTGCTCGACGAGCAACGCTCCCTCGCGTTCTATGAAAAGGCGTTCGGTCTCACGGTGGCGGAGAGGCTGGCGTTCGAGAGCTTCACGCTCGTTTATCTCAGCAACGGCGATAGCGAGTTTGAGCTGGAGCTGACGATCAACCACGACCGGGCCGAACCTTATGTGCTCGGCGACGGCTACGGGCATCTGGCGTTCTCCGTGGACGATCTCGGGGCGGAGCATGCCCGTTTCGAGACACTTGGCCTGAATCCCACGCCTCTCAAGGAGCTGATGCGCGAGGGCAAGCCTCCAGCGCGGTTCTTTTTCGTGCAGGACCCGGACGGATACAAGATCGAGGTGCTCCAGCGCGGCGGCCGCTATAAGTAGCCTGAACTATAAAGCCTGTTTGAGAGATCCCGCTTGGCCATCCGTCCGATCCTCCGCTTTCCCGATCCTCGCCTGCGCTGGAAGGCGGAGCCTGTCGGCTCCATTGACGAGGATGTGCGGACGCTCGCCTGGGATCTGACGGAAACCATGCACGCGGCCCCCGGCATTGGCATCACGGCGCCGCATGTCGGCATCCTCCGGCGGGTCGTGGTCATCCAGTTGGAATCCGATCCTGAGCCTCACATCTATGTCGATCCGGAAATCGTTTGGTTTTCCCCGGATATGATGCGTCATGTGGAGGGGAGCGTCTCGATGCCGGGCGTCACCGATGAACTGGAGCGTCATGCCCGGGTACGGGTGCGCTACCGGGGGCTCGACGGTGAGGAATACGAGGAGGAGGCAGAAGGGCTGATGGCCGTCTGCCTCCAGCACGAGATCGATCAGCTCGACGGCATCTTCTGGATCGATCGTCTGTCGAGGTTGAAGCGGGATCGCCTGATCAAGCGGTTCGAAAAGCTCCATCGCATCAGGGCCTGATGGTGGAGGGGCTCAGATGTTGGAGTTTGTAAACTGTGTTCGAAATCTATCGTATTGAAACCGTGGCCTCGGAAGAGGCGGGCGGAGGTGTCATCCGCCGGATCATGGTGCGCACCGACTCGCTCGACAAGGCAAAGGAGCGTGCCCTGAAGGTTTTCTCGCTCGCCCGCCGTCCGCAATCCCGTGATCCGGAGGTCGAGGCCGTGCGCGTTCTGAACGGTGCCGGCCATGAGGTTTTTTCGATCAGCACCAGGGATTAGGTTCCTGTCCTTGATGCCCATCCGTCTCCTGAGAACCGGAGTACCTGGGGATAAACCAAACACCATTTGACAGCGCGCGCATTCACCGGTACTTGCGCGCCTCCATCGCAAGAAACGCTCACTGAGCAGGCGATGCGAGGAAATGCGCGGGCGTAGCTCAGTCGGTTAGAGTGCCGGCCTGTCACGCCGGAGGTCGCGGGTTCGAGCCCCGTCGCCCGCGCCACTCTCCTCATGCCGCGATGGTGGCTCGCGATCCACGAAAATTCGGTATGGCTTCGAAAGAACAAAGGAGCCGCGACGGGCTCCTTTGCGCTCTTGATCATTTAAGCTCGGGTCAGATAGTCAGGCGATCTTGCCGCCGCCCTTCTTCGTGACGACGAGCAGGGAGGGGCGGGGCGGCATCCCGTCCTTGAAATCCGGCCAGCGGGTGATCGGATTGTCGAAGCTCGCGGGAGCGCCTTCTTCCGCTTCTCCGGGATGCTGCACGGCCAGGAAGAGCGTCTCGTCGTTCGGCGTGAAGAACGGACCGCACATTTCCGCTCCGACAGGAACCCGGAAGAAGTGCTTGGACGTGCCGCGCATTTCGCCTTCCGTTTCGAGGGCCCACAAACCGTCTGCGCGGCCTGTCGCCTTGGCATTGTTGCCGTCGGTGGAGATCCAGAGGCGTCCCTGGTTGTCGACGGCGCAGTTGTCGGGCATCCCGAACCAGCCATTCTTGGTCGTCTCCGACGAGAAGGTCGCGCCGACCGATGCCACGGATGGATCGCCGCATTTCACGAGCACTTCCCAGGTGAAGGCCGTCGAGGCATGGTCGCCGCCCTCCGGCATCATCTCGACGATGTGACCGAAGGCGTTGTTTGCCCGCGGATTGGCGGCATCCACCTGGTCTTCCTTGCGGCGCGTGTTGTTCGTCAGCATGACGTAGACGCGGTTGGTCTGGGGATTGGCTTCGATGTCCTCGGGACGGTCCATCTTGGTGGCGCCGAGAAGATCCGCCGCGCGGCGGGTTTCGATCAGCACGTCGGCCTGGCTCTTGAAGCCGTTCGCCTCGGTGAGGGGTCCCTGGCCGTGCACCAGCGGCAGCCATGTACCCTTGCCGTCCGGGTTGTATTTGGCGACGTAGAGCGTGCCCTCGTCGAGCAGCCCAAAATTCGCCGCCCGGTTCCGGGTGTCGACCTTGCCGGCGGTGACGAACTTGTAGACGTAGTCGAAGCGCTCGTCGTCGCCGAGATAGATCACGTAGCGGCCGTCGCTGTTGGTGATGCCGGCAGCGCCCTCGTGCTTGGTGCGGCCGAGCGCGGTGCGCTTCTTCGGCACGAAGTTGGGATCGAACGGATCGATCTCGACCACCCAGCCGAAGCGGTTGGCCTCGTTCGGTTCCTTGGCGAGGTCGAAGCGGTCGTGGAACTTGCCCCAGGCATAGGCCGGTGTGCCGATGCCGTAGCGCTTGTAGTTCTTCGCCTCGGCATGGGTGTCGCCGAGTGCACCCCAGAAGTAGCCGTTGAAGTTCTCCTCGCAGCTGAGCCAGGTGCCCCAGGGCGTGACGCCGCCGGCGCAGTTGTTGACCATGCCGCGCACCTTGCGGCCGGTCGCGTCCGCGGAGGTTTTCATGCGGTCATGACCGGCGGCCGGGCCGGTGATGTCCATGGGCGTCTCGGCGGTGATGCGGCGGGTGTACTTGGAATCCTTGACCACCTGCCATTCGCCGTTCACCCGACGGATCTCGACCACGGCGCCGCCATGGGCTGCCATTTCGATATCGACCAGCTCCTTGGTCATCTTCGCGAAAGCGACGTCCTTGGCATCCTGGACGCCGACGCCGGGGAACATCAGTTCTTCGTTGGTATATTCGTGGTTTGCCACGAGGAGGCCGTGGTCGCTGGAGCCATCGATCGGGATATAGCCGACGAAATCGGTGTTGTAGCCGAACTGGCGGGCTTGGCGTTCCGCCGTCTGGTTCTGCGGGTCGAACTCGGGAGTGCCGGGGAAGAGCGGATCGCCCCAGCGCAGCAGCACCTTCGCGTCGTAGCCTTCGGCCACGTGATGGGTCTGGTCGACGCCTGCTTCGATCTCCTTGAAGTCGAAGGACGCCGCAGTGCCCTTTTGGGCCGGCTGCTCGTTGGCCGCCAGAGCGCGCGTGCCGACGGTCGCGGAGATCGCCGCAACGGCCAGAGAGCCGCGCAGGAGGTCGCGGCGGTTGAAACGTGTGGCGATGATCTCGCCCATGGTGAGGTTGTGCGTCGGGTTCACCCCGACATCGCCAGAATCTTCCAGATCGCTTGCGCGAAGTCGGGCCTTGTGCTCGTCCATATCGGCTTCTCCGTCACTTGGGACAGAGCCGAGTTAGAACGGTTCTATGTAAGCTTGGTGACAGTCCCGTCGACGCGCGTTCAGATGGGGACATCCCGGGACAGATCGTATATGGTTAGGCAATGAGCAATGATATTTCCGCACTCCGAGAGCAATTGTCAGATCAATGGCAGAAAGTCGCCATCGATCTGATCCGGAAAGGCATCCCGGCCGATCTGGTCTTCGAGTCCCTCCTGACGGTCGGGCTGGCCGGCCAGGTCGAGCTGCAGGGCAAGCATATGATGGCCGGAAAGCTCGTCGCCATCGCCGAGCAATTGTCCGAACAGGTCAGGCAGGAGAAGGCCGCCCTGCAGGAGGCTTCCGGCGCGACGAAGAATTAGGCACCCGTCGCTCGCCATTCGACTTACGGCTAAAGCCCCGTCAAAATTGCTCGTCGGGCAATTTCCGGGTGCAACATCTGGAGTTATTGTCGCGTTAGCTCGCCGAAGCTCCTCGAAGCGGCTTTGGCCGCCTCTCCGCCCACCAGACGAAATGGGGTCGTGCCCTCATGCAGCCGGCGCTAGACAGCAACACCCTGGATCGCTTGATCGCCCTCGGACGCGAGCAAGGTCATCTCACGAACCGGGATCTCGAAGACAATCTGCCAATCGCATCCATGAGCGCGGAGGACATAGCCCTCATCGTCGTTCAGCTCGAGGAGACCGGCGTTCCAGTCGAATTGGACGACAGCCTCGTTTCCCCGAATGCGAAGCCGAGCCCAGGTCCTGTCCGAAGCGCCGAAATCATTCCCTTCCCGGATCGTGCCGCAGCCGCCCGGATGAAGCAGCGCAAGGCACCTCTTCAGAAGGCAGCGGCATCTAACGCCAAGGCCGTCGAACCTGCAGGTCGGAAGAGCCGGATGGTCCATTGGGCTGTCGCCGTAGCAGGTCTCGTCGTGCTTGCGCTGCTGGTCGGCATCGTCAAGATGCTGGGCGTCTGACGAAAAGCGTAGAATTCAGAGTTCGGCCCGAGCATCGCTCAGGATGGGGAGCGGTTTGACGGCCGGACCGCTGAAATGCGTGACGCTGAGCTCGTTCTTCGTCTCCGATGCGAAGCCGAGATCGAGGAATGCCGTCCTCGGGTCGAACAGTGATTTCGCCGCGGCCGTCGCGTCATATCCGAGAATGGGCTTCAATTCGGGAACGATCCTCGGGGCCGGCGCGGAGACGATGGCTGCCAATGCATCCGACGCCGTGTCCGGCATGCGGGCTGCCGCGAGCTTGATCTCCGCCGGACGCTGAGGCGGAAGGGGAATGGCAGCCGTCAGGACCTCCTTGACGCTCTCGGGATCAGCCGAGGCGACCATAGTCGATGTGCTTGGCGCCGAGGTCTCCGCCTGCTGCGGTGCGGCGTTCTTGCGGCCGAATAGATTGGCGAACAGGTTGCCGATGGACGGGCCGGCGCCGGCGGAGGCCTGCGTGGCCAGGGCGGCGTTGCGGGGCAGGATCTCGGCCTTCGCCAGCTCGTAGCCTGGAAGCGGCTTGCCGTTGGAGGGAAGATGAACGGTCTTCCCGTCGGGGAACAGTTGCGCCAGCTGCTGCTCGGTCATGCGCGGCCAGGCTCGAACGTTGCCGGTGTCCACATGGACGAACGCGGAGGACGAATAATAGCCCACTCCGCCGTACTGCATCTTCATGGCGATGGCGCGCAGCCGCGCCGTGTCCACGTCAGGCAGGCGAATGTCCATGGCCTTGCCGAGCATGTGCTGGCTGTGCTCGGCGACCCCGCTGGAGCGGCGACGCAGGGCGCCGTTGGTTTCCGGCGACCGGTAGGCTGAGATGATGTTGATGGGCTGCGACGAGCCGGATTCCCGGTACACTTCCCAGATGATGTCGAACAGGCGGGGGTCCATCTGCGCCGGCTTTTCGACGCGCCAGTCCCGCAGGAACCAGTTGAGTTGCTGCAGGGCACCCGAGTCGTATTGCCCGTCGCGCCGGAAGGTGACGGTCAAGCTTTCCCGGGTATGGGTGTGATAGAAGCTGAGGGTGCGGGTGTCTCCAAAGGCGGCAGCGTCCTCAATGCGGGCCGTGGCGATCAGGAGAAAAGAAGCCGCACCCAACAGACCGAACGCCAGGTACGAAGCGCTCTTCCTGTTTGGCAAATATCTGCGTACGGATGCAGAGAGCGTCCTGCATCCGTCATCCGATCGTTCGGATCGGGCGAAAATTCGCGCCATGGTTATTGGTTCCCGCGTCCCTTGAGCGACGTGTGGCCGTTAACCATGGCAAAAATAGGCGCAAACCGTACCTTTTCGCTTAATAGACCTGCGCGGTGGTCTGATTGCGCTTCGGCCGGTTCGACGGGGAGGATAGGACAACCACCTTCGTTCCGGTCGGCGTATGGTTGTAGAGGTCGATCACATCCTGGTTGATCATGCGAATGCAGCCGGATGAAACATTGGTGCCGATGGTCCAGGGTTCGAAGGTTCCGTGGATGCGATAGAGGGTGTCCTTGTTGCCCTGCCAGAGATAAAGGGCGCGGGCTCCGAGTGGATTGCCGGGGCCGCCGGGCATCCCGGGACCGCCGGGCAATTCGCCCATCTGCTCCATGAGTTCCGGCTGCCGCCCGAGCATCTCCTTTGGCGGATACCAATCCGGCCATTCCTGCTTGTCGCGGATGGTGGCGGTTCCCGACCAGCTGAACCCCGACCGGCCCACCCCGACCCCGTAGCGGACGGCCATGCCGTCGCGCATGACGAGGTAGAGATAACGGGACCGGGGATCGATCACGATGGTTCCGGGTGCCTCCGCAGTCTCATATTCCACGACGCGCCGGAGGAAGGCCGGATTGATCCTGGACAATTGGATGCCAGGGACGGGGAAGAGATCATCATCGATGGGCCCGTACATACGTTGATAGGCGGATGCATCGCGCACCGACTGCGCAAGGCTGCTGTTGATGGGCAGAGCGGCGCCGGCGGCAGCGGCTGAGGCTCCGAGCATGAAGGTTCGGCGGCTGAGGTCCATTGTGCACTCCCGGCATTCTTAACTCGACAATAAGTAGACG
Organism: Microvirga calopogonii; assembly: GCF_003347665.1. GTDB lineage: Bacteria > Pseudomonadota > Alphaproteobacteria > Rhizobiales > Beijerinckiaceae > Microvirga > Microvirga calopogonii. Next base: position 56,692 of record NZ_QDGA01000026.1, on the reverse strand, counting down.
CAGGACCCTCCGTGTCGGTTTCATGGTAGCTGCTATGCTTCGAAGACAACGAAAGCCTGGCCGTTCAAATGGATGTGAGCGCAGGGCAGGGGCAGCTTGTGATGATGATCGAAAACCTCTCCTGGTCGTGGTTCGCCGGTGTCGGGCTGCTCGGCATCCTGTTCATTCTGGTTCTCTTCTGGACCCGCAAGCCGCGCTATCGGCGGGGCTCGATCATGACGGACAACGAGAGGGAGTTCTATCAGCGCCTCCTCGCGGCGTGTCCCGATTGCCAGATCTGGCCCCAGGTTCCGATCCTGGCTCTCGTCCGGCCCGATGCCAAGGAAGGCAGCCGCGCCTTCTGGATCGCCTTCAAAAGGATCTCGAACACGCGCGTCGATTGGGTGGTCGTTCGCGATTTGGATGTGATTGCCATTGTCGAACTCGATGACCGCTCCCACGATGCCCGGAAGGATGCACAACGCGACAAGGTTCTGAAGTCATGCGGCTATCGGGTCATCCGGTTCAGTTCGAACCGCAGGCCCGATCCACGGCAAATTCACGAGGCCGTGTTCCAGCCTCACTAGGGATCTACGCAGGCATCGCCTTCCGTTCGTCGGCGTGAAAGCTCTCGAGCACCTCTTCCCGAAGGGCATTCGGCTCCGATAGATAGCGGGGCGAATGGTGGAACGGCGTGACATATCGGACACCGGCATCGCGGGCGATGGCCCCGGCCTCCCAAGCCGTCAGGTGAAGTGACGCAACCGCGAGGGCGCGGTCGCGCTCCAGGAAGACGGCTTCGATGAAGAGCTGGTCGACCTGACGGACGAGCTGAAGGATCTTGGCGCGGTTTTCTGGATGGGGCGCAGCATCCGTCACGTATGCGACCGCTTGTCCCGGAGCAATGCGCAAGGCTTGGCCCTTTAGGGCGCCGAGGCGGATGCATTCTCCTCCTGGAACCGCAACGGGATGATCGTCGGGCAGGCCGAGGCGAACCGCGCGCTTGGCCTCGTTGAGCCATGGTCCCGGAGGCAGGTCCAGCCCGTCCAGCACGCCGCGCCACACATTCACCTGGAGAACTTCCTTCAGGGCGAAGGCGAGGGAGGGGATGCCATGATCCAGAGCCACGGCCTCGATCCTGAACTCGTCCTCCATCCAGGCCATGCCCGGGGGAAACCCGGGCGGCTCGATCTCACGCCTGGCAAAGGCTTCGCGCGCATGAAACTCGGCGGCTTGCGTCAGGAAGGTGCCGTCATAGTCCATGGCTCTCAGGCAGAAGTCGACCGAGTTTTCATCCAGGAGATTCCAGGTGAAGCCTCGGATTCGATGCTCGATCTGTGCCGAAAAGCCCGGCGGGCCGATGAGGACCAAAGGGATGGGGCGATGAAGGCACAGCCGGAACAGCCGGTCGAAACCCGCCATGTGATCTACGTGAGTGTGCGAGACGAAGACATGGCTGACCCGCAGCAATTCGCGGGACGAGAGTGCGCTCACGTCACCGAGGTCGAAGAGGATGGCCCGGCGGCCGTACCGGAAATCGAGATAGAGGCCCGGATCGCTGAAAGGATCGTTCACGAGACGGGGTTGAACAAGCCAACTCATTTCGGGCCAACGGTTCCGGTTTCGACTGGTTCCGATGCGCAGAGGGCGGGCCCATGAAGCCGGGCCCGCCCTCTTTTTGCAGCCTACCGGTCGGGCAGGCTTAGGATAACTCCCCTCAGGGCTCTTCCTCAACCTCGTCGGGATCGGTCACATCGACCAGGAACATGATGTAGGGGCCTTCTTCCCCATCGTCGTCATCCTCGTCCTCGTCGAAGTCGGCGCTCTCGAACTCGTTCTTTTCTACTTCCGTCGCAGGCCGGACGGTGAGGGTCGCGAACCCGTCCCACAAGGGAGCACCCTCGCTCTCCAGAACCTTGAGGTCGTCCTTGAAATCCTCGCTCATGAGGAGTTCGCGGGCTTCGTCCTCCTCGGCATTGGTGATGGCAACAGGTTTGTCGCTGATGGTGAGCGTGAACATGATTCTTCCTTTCCATTCGCCCGCAAGGGATACTCGTAAACGCTCGACCCTGCACGTTCGTGGCAGAGGTTCTGCACATGAAGCGGTATGAAAACGGCGGGACGTTGGCCCGGTCGTAAACGCGTCGAGTTCCGCCTACTCGACGCCCTTCTTCTTCAGCCAGTCCCGCATCTCGGCGATTTCCCGCTCCTGTTCCCGGATCACGTCCGCGATCCATGATCGGGATCCTCTCTTTTAGGGCCCGAAGGGCTGGACCTTGCCACGATGGAAAGGTCAAGCGATGCCTGACAGGTTATTCAGGCGATGTGGCTGTCACCATAAAGGATGTGATTGCAGGCGCTTATCTTCTTCGGGTAGCTCTGTTATCGCGGATAACGATACAATACGGGTCAGGAGTGGCCGAATGTGGTCGGTAAGAAGGGTATGAAGGTTGTAACCCATAGCGGCACGTTTCATGCCGACGATGTCTTCGCCTTCGCCATTCTGCGGGAGGCGCTGGGGCCTTTCGAGTTTGCGCGAACCCGTGATTCCGCTCTCATCGAGACGGCAGATCTGGTCTTCGATGTCGGCGGTGCTTACGATGTGGCGCGCGGGCGCTACGACCATCACATGCGGGATCTTCCACGGCGGCCAGACGACACGCCCTACAGCTCGGTCGGCCTGATCTGGCGCGATTTCGGGCGCAACGCCCTGCCGAGGTTCATTCCAGGGATCGACGAGGACCTGCTGGATGCTGTCTGGCAGGACATCGATACCAGCTTCATCCTTGCCATCGACCAAGCCGACAACGGCGTGGCTTCGGTCAGCCAGGGCCACCTTTCACTCCTGATCGAGGCCTTCAATCCCACCTGGGCGAGCGACCAGTCCTACGACGACGCTTTCCTCGAGGCGGCCGAATTCGCCAGGGGCATTCTGATCCGGGCATGCCGGCAGGCTCACGCGGAAGCCCAGGCGCAATCCCTGGTTCTGGCCGCTGCCAGGAAGGCGCCCGACCCCCGCATCATCGTTCTCAATCATAAACTGCCCTGGGAAAAGGCTGTCTTCGAGGGCGGTCTGCGTGACCTGCTTTTCATCATCTACCCGAACGAGGATGCAACGGCCTGGTACTGCCGCACGGTCCCGCCTGAACCCAGCTCCTTCGGCCAGAGGTTGTGCCTACCGGAAGCGTGGCGCGGCCTGCAGGACGAGGAATTTTCCCAAGTGGCCGGGATCGAAGATGGGGTCTTTTGTCACCCGAGCGGGTTCATCTGTGGGGCGCGCTCGCGGGAATCCGCCGTTCGGCTGGCGGAGAAGGCAATTGCCGCCGGTCAATAGTCCAGGCCTCATCCGACAGGGTTGAGCCATGAAGCAGGTGCCGATCGTTTATCATCCCGCCTACGAGGCCCTCCTGCCGGACGGTCATCGCTTTCCCATGCGGAAATATGGACGCCTCGCAGAGGTCGTCGCGGAGATTGGGCTGGCACCCGACGGTTTCGTCAAACCGGAGGAGGCGTCGGCTGAGCTGATCGCGCTGGCTCACGACCGCGCCTATGTCGACCAGGTCCTCGCATGCTCCGTTCCTCGCGAGATCGAGCGGCGGATCGGCCTTCCTGTCAGCGAGAGCGTGGTCCGTCGTGCACGGGCATCCGCCGGCGGGACATTGCTTGCAGCCCGATTGGCCCTGCAGCACGGTCTTTCAGGCAGCACGGCCGGCGGCAGCCATCACGGACAGCGGGAGACCGGGGCGGGCTTCTGCGTCTTCAACGATGTCGCCATTGCGGCCAAGGCGCTCCATGCCGAGGGCGCGATCCGACACGCGCTCATTGTCGATCTCGACGTGCATCAGGGCGACGGCACCGCCGACTGCCTGCGCGATGAGCCGGATCTCTTCACCTTTTCCATGCATGCGGAGAAGAACTATCCGGTCCGCAAGATCCCGAGCGACCTCGATGTCGGGTTGCCCGATGCCATGGAGGATGATGCCTATCTCGAAGCCCTCCAGGCGCACCTGCCGCGTCTTTTCGATGCCATCGAGCCGGATCTCGTCTTCTTCAACGCGGGCGTCGATCCGCACCGGGACGACAAGCTCGGGCGGCTCTGCCTCTCGGACGAGGGCCTGCGCCGGCGTGATGGTTACGTGATCGAACAGGCCCGCAGCCGGCAGATCCCCCTCGTCGCCGTCGTCGGTGGCGGATATTCCGCCGATATCGACGCTCTTGCCCGGCGTCATGCCATCGTGTTCGAGGCGATGGCCGCCTGGAGCGAGAGGGAATAGCGCTCAGCGCGTCAGCGACACCGCAAGCTGCGCGGCCAGGGCGGCATTGTTCTTCACGAGGGCAATATTGGTCGAAAGACTTCGACCGGCCGTCTTCTCGAAGAGGTGCGACAGCAGGAATGGCGTCACGGCCTTTCCGACGACGCCGCGGACTTTCGCCTCGACCAGGGCCGCGTCGATAAAGCTCTTCATCTCGTCGGCCGGGATTTCGTCCGTGACAGGGACGGGATTGGCAACCAGAACGCCGCCGTCGAGGCCAAGGACTTCCTTCGTGCGGATCAGATCGGCTATCGCGTCCGGGCTGTCGAGGCGCAGAGGTACGGACAGCTCGCTCGTCCGGCTCCAGAAGGCCGGGAAGCGATCCGTCCGGTAGCCGACCACGGGCACGCCGCGGGTTTCGAGATATTCGAGGGTGCGCGGCAGATCGAGGATGGCCTTGGCGCCGGCGCAGATCACCGCCACGGGCGTGCGGGCGAGTTCGTCGAGATCGGCAGATATGTCCATCGTGTCCTCGACGCCCTGATGGACGCCGCCGATACCGCCGGTGGCGAAGACCCGGATGCCGGCCAGATGGGCGCAGATCATCGTGGCGGCCACCGTCGTCGCCCCATGTCGCCCGGAGGCGACCGCATAAGGCAGATCCGCACGGCTCAGCTTCATGACGTCCTTGGCCGTGCCGAGCCAGTCGAGCTCCGCGTCCGAAAGGCCGACCTTGATGCGCCCTTCGATGATCGCGATCGTGGCCGGAACGGCGCCGTTCTCGCGCACCACAGCCTCCACCTCACGGGCCGTGGCGACGTTCTGCGGATGGGGCATGCCATGGGTGATGATGGTGGATTCGAGGGCGACGACCGCCCCGCCTGCAGCGAGCGTAGCCCGGACCTCGGGAGCGATATCGAGGAACCGGCCGGCGATGTCGTGCTTCATGAGGGCTTCCGTTCGAACATTGGACCTGATCTAGGCGACAAGGTGGAATCCAGCAAGGCAAGGGATAGATCAGGCCGAACGCTGACCTGACTCTCGACAGTCAGGGCCGCAGCGACAGTGCCGAGCCGGGCGGCGTCGGCCAGGGAGGCGTCCCTCGACAAAGCCACGAGAGTAGCGGCAATCAGGGCGTCTCCCGCCCCGGTCGCATCGACGATCTCGGCCTTGATCGCATCGATTGTCACGATCCCGGAAGGATCCGCCGCGATGAGCCCCTTGCTCCCAAGCGTCAGGATGACCTGTTCCGCTCCAAGGGCGAGCAGTGCCTGTGCGGCAGCTTCCGGCGGAATCTCGGGCCGGTCGAGATAGGCTCGGGCCTCGTCGAGATTGAGGAAGAACACGCCGATGCCACTCAGATCCTGCGGCAGACGTGCTACCTTTGGCGTCGAAACCGCGTCCAGGGCGAGCATCAGTGCTTGCTGCCGGGCCGCTGCGATGAGTTCGTGCAAGGTCGCGGATGGAAGGTTGCAATCGGCGAAAATCCAGGCTGATCCGAAATCAGGCCGTATTTGGTGCAAGAGGGCAGGGGTGATGCCGTCGAGGACCGCCATGTCGGCAAGCCCGACGGCGAGTTCTCCATCGGGCTGGAGCACGGCCACGTATTCCGCCGTCGCTTGCGAGTCGGACAGGGCAACCGACCGGGTGTCAACACCGATACGGTTCAGGTCTTGGACCAGGGCGCGGCCGTTGTCGTCGTCGCCGACGATCGAGACCAGGGACACGGGGATCCCAAGCCGTGCGATATTCTCCGCCACATTGCGGGCGACGCCGCCGAACGAGCGTTCCGACACGACGGGATTGGAGGTTCCCGGCCGGATTGTGGCCATGCCGCGGTACTTGCGATCCACGGCCGCGCCGCCGATGCAGACGATCCTGCTTGCTCCCGGCTCCATGACTGAAATCCACCCTTCGACCATCCTGCTCGAACGGTATGCCGAAAGGCCGGCCATGCCGCAATGGCTGCGACGACCCGGTGCGCCGCCAGATTGAGCTGGATCAAAGCCGAGGCCGGGCGCACGGCTAGGATCGGCTGACGACATGGAGGCAGTGATGGATCTGGGAACGGCGATCAGGCGATGGAAATCGAATTGGATGCGGGCGCGTGAACTCGACTCCCTCGACCGCGAGCAGAGGGACGCCCTGGCCCGGGATATCGGAGTGTCTGAGGAAATGCTTCCCATTCTCGTCGCGCGGGATCCCGAGGCAGGGCAGGAGCTTCCACGCCTCATGAATGCTCTTTCGCTCGACGCCGAGCATGTGAGGCACATCCATGCGGCGCTGATGCGCGACATGAGCCTGACCTGCTCGGGATGCACGGCGGCGGTCCGATGCCGGGACGATCTCGCCCGGGAACGGGCGCCCGCTCATTATGGCGAATACTGCCCGAATGCCGAGGGGTTGCGGGAGCTGCAGGGCACGAATGTTTTGGGTGCCTGAGCGCGCCTGAGGTAGGGCCCAGCACCATCTCAGAAGGAGTATCGGCGAGGTCGGGTCTTCATCCTGCGACTAACATATGTTTATTCTCATGTTCGTCTGTTGCAGGGGCCAGAGGGGCGAACTTGTACCAGTACGCGAGTTTGCAAGACATTGTGACCGGCCGCGCTTCGCGTTTATGGGCTAACCCTTAGATCTCTCCGGGAGCGGAGAGACATCCCGGCGAGGCCGGCGGGCCGTTCCTGCGAGGGAGGTGATATGCCCGCTGCGACTGCGGCCGAGCCTCGTGTTGCGTTGGGAGCCTCATCGACCAGAACCCGTAATCGGATCGTCCTCGCGGCTGCCGTCGCCTTCGGCCTGTTTTTCCTCATGGCTGCCTCCATCATCTGGTGGAATGTTGTTCAGGCTCGCCGCGATGTCATGCAACGTGGCCTGTCGGTGTCTGCGGCAGCATGCCGGACTCTCGAACGCGAGACAGAGGCTCTCGGCAGCGTCCTGAAGGAGCTTGAAGCATCGTCACTTCTTGCGGCCGGCGATCTGGCTTCCTTCCACACGCAACTCCTGGCAACGCCCCATCCCGATGGGTCCCGCTTCGTCCTCTGGACCCGCGAGCGTGTGCTCCTCAGTTCGGCTTTCGCCTATGGAGGGTACCTGCCTCCCATCAACCTGTTCCCGTTCGTCGATCAGCACGTGCAGCCGTCCCTGAACAACGGCTCTTTCGTCTCCGGGCGCCTCTATGCGCCTCTGACCAGAGACTGGATCATTGCGGTGAGCTTGCGGCTGAAAAGTTCTTCACGGGACGGCGAACGCATCCTGACCCTCGCCGTTCCCGAAGCGTATTTCGGCAAGATCATCCGCGAAACCAGCCCGCCGGCCGGCTGGACCGTGTTCATCCTGGACCGCAACCTGCAGCAGGTGAGATGGAACGAGACCGATCTGCCACTGGCCTCGCACCTGCGCCCACGATTGGCCGCCGCTTTGGCGCGTGGTGAGCGGAACGGGCATTTCGACGTCGATGGAGACGGTGGTGGCATGCTCGTGTCATTCGAACACTCCAGAAGCACCGGCTACACGGTCCTGACGACGGTACCGGCGGTCCTGATCGATCGACCGAGCTACTCGGCCCACCGATGGCTCTGGTATACGGGGATGGCTCTGGCCTTGATGGGAATCGCCTCGGCCGGCGTTGCGATCAGGAGCGTCACGCTGGCCGGAACTCTGAAGGTCGTGGTGTCGACCAGGGCACAACGCCAAGCCCGGCTTTCGATCATGCGGGAACGAGAGTTCCTCCAGGCTTCGCTGGATGCGCTGTCGGCTCACATCGCGGTCTTGGACGAAGTGGGAACGATCGTTTCCGTGAATGAGGCATGGCGGCGGTTCGCCAGGGACAATGGTTATACCGGCCCGTCCTGCTGTCTCGGACTGAGCTATCTCGATGTCTGCGTTCATGCCCGCCAGGCCGACCCGGCCGTCGGACAGATCCACGACGGTCTTGCAGCGGTCATTACCGGGCGGACGCCGGAGTATCGCGACGTGTACCGGTGCGACGGTCCGGACCGGCCGCGCTGGTTCCAGATGCGGGCGACCCGCTTCATTGCGGGCGAGCTGTCCCGCACTATCGTGGCCCACGAGGACATTACCGAGATTGCCGCCGTCAGGGCCGAGATCAACACCCTGTCGGAGCGCCTGCTGACCGTTCAGGAGGAGGAACGAGAGAGGATCGCCGTGGAGCTGCACGACTCGACCGCGCAGCATCTCGTGGCCGTCAGCCTCAATCTCATGCAGGTCGGAAGTTTCCGCCTGCCTCCCTCCGGGCGTCGCGTCCTCGACGAGATCGACCGCTCGCTGGAGGAGGCCCTGAAGGAACTGCGCATCTTCACGTACCTGCTTCATCCGCCCAGATTGGAAAACGACGGCCTCGTGAGCACGGTCCAGAATTTTGCCGAAGGCTTTGCAAGGCGGACCGACCTGCAGACGATCCTGCGGTTCGATGCGGCTGCCGACGGGCTATCGGTCGATCTCCAGCGCGCCCTTTTCCGCATCGTTCAGGAAGGCTTGGCGAATGTCCATCGCCATGCCGATGCGTCCCAGGTTGTCCTCAACCTGCGCCTGACATCCGATCAGGTGATCCTGTCCGTGGCGGATAACGGGCGGGGAATGCGGGGACATCCAGGAGAGATGGGCGCGCGGCAGGCCAGCCTGGGTGTCGGAATCCCGGGTATGCGCATCCGCCTCGGTCAGTTCGGTGGCAGCCTCCGGATCCGCAGCGGCCGACGCGGCACGATCATCCGGGCGGCTGCGCCTCGCCGCACACCAAAGACGATAGTGGCGCTCGAGGCATAAGGATGACGCGGGTAAGGTGGTAAGCGGTCTCATGGGGGAATCCACCAGGCGACTTTCAGGGTTTTCCCCGATTCCACCGTCGAGCTTTTGGGCTATAAAAATTCATTGTGGGGAGGGCGCAACCGGCCATGACGCGCATCCTGATTGCCGACGACCATGATGTGGTTCGCTCCGGCCTCAATGCCATCCTGAGCAGCCAATCCGGTTGGCAGGTCGTCGCCGAGGCGGAAGACGGCCGCCAAGCGGTCGAGCTGGTCGCCGAGACCAGACCCGACGTTGCCATTCTCGACTACCAGCTGCCCTCCCTCAACGGTGTGGATGCGACGCGGGAGATCCGCGCGGTTCGGCCACAGACGGAAGTTCTGATCTTCACGATGCATGAGAGCGAGCTGCTGTTGAGGGAAGCACTCGAAGCCGGAGCTCGCGGCTACCTGCTGAAGTCCGATGCCAGGAAATTCCTCATTGCGGCCGTCGAATCCCTGGCACAGCACAAGCCGTTCTTCACGGGACGCGTCTCCGAAGCGCTTTTGAATGCCTTCCTGTCACAGGGACACGCCACCGAGGGCGTGCTGACGGCGCGGGAACGGGGCGTGGTTCAGCTCATCGCGGAGGGCCACAGCAACAAGGAGGTGGCCCAGATCCTGGGTCTCAACCTGAAGACCGTGGAAAGCCATCGAGCCTCGGCCATGCGCAAGGTCAACGTCAATTCGACCGCCACCCTGGTCCGGTATGCGATCCGTAACAAACTGGTCGAGCCTTGATGCAATCCATCGAAGGATGACGTCCACTCCGTCATTCCAAGATCTCTGTTTCGATCCGTCCGCCGGGTTGCCGGGCGGCACGATCGCCGCCCGGCCTACCCGTTCAGTCGCCGCTTGCTCCCTCGGACATCTTCGCCAAGGCGTCGTCGACCGTGAAGGTGTTCGGTTTCTGAACGGCCGGAAACTCCTTAAAGGTTTCAGCGAACTTCGCCGCAGCCGCCTGGGCGGCGTAGATGAAGTAGGCATTGTGGATCATCCAGTCGTAGTAGGAGTTCGAGGTGATCGGGGCAAACTCGTATGGATCGGTACGGAGATTAAAGATTTTGGGAAGCCGCAGCCTTGTAAACGGTTCCGCCCACACCCCCAGCGTGCCCTGCATGCGTTGTTCCATGAAGACGAGCTTCCAATTGTCATAGCGCATGGCGAGCATGTCGCCATCGTCGCTGAAGTAGAAGAAGAAGTTCCGTGGGTCCTCCTTCGTCTCGCCGGTCAGGTACGGCAGCAGGTTGAAGCCGTCGATGTGGTTCTTGTAGGTCCGCCCGATGGCCTCGTAGCCAGTCTTCAGTTTCTCCACGACATCCGGAGCGCCGGCCATGGCCAGGAACGTCGGCAACCAGTCATGGTGCTGCACGATGCTGTTGGAGATCGATCCGGCCTCGATCTTGCCTGGCCAGCGTACGAGCAGCGGCACGCGGAAGGCACCTTCCCAGTTGGTATTCTTCTCGCTGCGGAATGGCGTTGTCGCACCATCCGGCCAGGTGTTCCGATGTGGCCCGTTGTCGGTCGAGTACATCACGAAAGTATTGTCGGCGATGCCGAGTTCGTCGAGATAATTCAGCACATCGCCGACGAGCTTGTCGTGATCGACCATGGTGTCGTGATAGGGCGATTGCCAGCGCCCGGCCTGCCCCAGGCTCTCAGGCTTGGTGTGCGTGATGAAGTGCATGTGCGTCGTGTTCAGCCATACGAAGAACGGCGTGCCGCCATCGGTCTGGCGCTTGATGAAATCCTTTGCCGCCGCCGCGAATTCCTCATCGCAGATTTCCATGCGTTTCCTGTTGAGCGGGCCCGTATCCTCGATCTTCTGCTTGCCGACCTTGCCCCAGCGGGGCATCTCGGTCGGATCGTCCTTGTCCGTCGCCCAGGAATGAATGACGCCGCGTGGACCGAACATGTCTCGGAAATGGGGGAAGTCCTCTTTCTTCGGATAGTCGTACATCTCCGGCTCTTCCTCGGCATTGAGGTGGTAAAGGTTGCCGAAGAACTCGTCGAAGCCGTGATTGGTCGGGAGCATGTGGTTCAGGTCGCCGAGATGGTTCTTGCCGAACTGCCCCGTTGCATAACCCTGCTCCTTGAGCAGCGCCGCGATCGTGACGGTCTTGTCGTTCATGCCGATGGGCGCCGCCGGAATGCCGACTTTCGACAGGCCGGTGCGATAGACACTCTGCCCGGTGATGAAGGACGAGCGCCCTGCCGTGCAGGATTGCTCGCCGTAGGAATCGGTGAACATCATGCCTTCCTTGGCGAGGCGGTCGATATTGGGTGTTCGGTAACCCATCAGGCCATGCGAGTAGCAGCTCAGGTTCGAGATGCCGATATCGTCCCCCCAGATGACCAGGATATTGGGCTTGCGGTCTTTAGGCGATTTGGCCATGACGGTGCTCCTCCTTGTAAGGCGTTGACGTGCTTGGCTGCTTTCCTCCCGATGGAAATTCGGAAGACCGGAACAAGAGACGTGACGCAACGTTGTCGGCATCTGGTAATCGGCCTCGCATAGCAGCCGGCGGCAGCACGTCCCGGTACGGTCGAGGCGCGTGATATGTTTGGAGAGTGGCGTGTTTCTCGACGATAAGTTTTCCTATGGCGGCTGGAATGGCCCTTCGTGCCAAGCCTGCAGACGGCCGATCCTGCCGGACGATCCAGTGAAGCGCGTGGAGTTTCAGAACGATCCCGACGGGACGAAGGGTCTGACGGGCGACTATCACTTGGCCTGCAGCAGACCTTTTGCCTCGTTGGCGCACGTGATCAACTTCAACCCATGGGCCGGGTGGTAGGCACATCGTAGGCCTCAGGCGCAATCCTGGATTGGAGTGTGTTTCTGGAGGCTCTCGAGCCTGCGGTGCCATGAATAGCTCCTTGAATGTTGAGGCGTTTCAAGGGGACGGACCAATCTCTCCTCAACCGAATGGCCCGACCTGGAAGACCATGCTCACGATGGCCGCGATACCGATCAGTAGAAGGACGATGGCTGTGATCAGCGTCAGCGACGGCGGAAACTTGCTCTCCGCGCGGATAAGGCCCGCGACCTTCATCGCAGTGCGCTCTTTGCGCAGCCCGAGCATGAACTGAACGTGATAGACGATCCCGATCACCAACATCGCAATGCCGAGTGCCACGAGAGCGACGCCGAAATTCCGCGCCGGCCCGGCCCCGGTCAGCAATTGCTGTTCCCTAAGCTTCTCGAAGACCTGATAGATCGTAAAGCCGAAGCTGATCAGCGACAGTGACGTGCGGATCACGGACATCAAGGTTCGGTCGGCGCTCATGCGGGTGCGCTGGAACGACATGCCGGTGCGCCGTGACGACAACTCGACCGATATCGTATCTGAGGCTGAGTGACCATCGACGGGAGGCTTTGAGACGACCGGGTCCATGATGCATCACCTCAAAGGGGCGGACTGCGGATGCCGGAGGATCCACCAGCGCGCGGTCCTGCTTATGATGCCCCGCAGGAGCAAATAGGGAACGAAGGCGAGCAGAAGCGCCGTCAGGACCATTTCGCCAGGGAAGAACGTGTTCAGGACCTGATACTGGTAGACCGCGTCCATCCCTAGACCGAGCAGGATGATGCGGCCCGTCGACAGGAAGCCTTCGCGGATCCGCTGTGTGCGCCGCCCGGGATCGTGCACGATCGTGCGGAAATAGGATGGACGTCCGAGCCGCGCGTCATGGATTCCGTCGTGCAGAGCTGCAATGAAGGCCATGATCGGTTGAAGCAGGAACCGGAACGCCATAGGGCCGTGCGGACGCTCAACGATGTTGTGCCAGATCCGTCGCTCCACATCGGCCGAAATGCCATACCAGACGATACCGAGGATGATCAGGACAGCCATAAGCGCAATCGCGAACCACGCTATCAATCTGGCACTTCGGGATGTCGCTTGGGCCGTCCGGTCCGCCACGAGCCTCTCCTCGATTCATGCGCTTGAGCAAGGCTCTTTGCTGGTCATGTCAGGTCAACTTGGGCGCTGGTTTCTTCGGCGTAGCCAGGTCGGGCCGATGCAAGCTCATGATGTGCTCCTCTGTCGGACGACGCACCGGAAGCCGACATGGCTCGTCGAGGTGTCGACCGGCTGCGAATGGTGTGCGGCCGCACGGTAGCAGCGGCACAAGCTCGGGGCGCAGAGGTGCGAGCCCAGGCGGAACGCAGCGCAGGCAATCCAGACCATGTTCGGAGCCGGAGCATCTCCACGAGACGAAACCGCTTCCGTCGTGTCGGGTTCGGCGAAGCTCATGGGCTCATCGTCCTCATGCCATGCGGCTCAGGATGGATCGAGGCGGGGCGCTCACTCGGCCGGTGCCGGTGGCGTGACGCCCGTGACCTGCGCGGACGGTTCTTCGCTGAGCCAGCGATAGAGCACACCGCCCAGCGCTCCTCCGATGAGCGGCGCCACCCAGAACAGCCAGAGCTGAGCCAGCGCCCAGCCGCCGACGAAGAGGGCGGGCCCGGTGCTGCGGGCCGGGTTCACCGAGGTGTTGGTGATCGGAATGCCCACGAGATGGATCAGCGTCAGTCCCAGACCGATGGCGATCGGGGCGAAGCCCGCCGGCGCCTTGCCGTGGGTCGCGCCCATGATGATGAACAGGAACATCATGGTCAGCACGACCTCGGCCACGAAGCCCGAGATCAGGCTGTACTGGCCGGGCGAATGGGCGCCGTAGCCGTTGGCGGCAAAGCCCTTCGACAGATCGAAGCCGGGTGCGCCGGAGGCGATCAGATAGAGCACGAAGGCCGCGATGATGGCTCCGATCACCTGGGACACGATGTAGGGCGCGATGTCCTGCTTCGGGAAGCGCCCTCCGGCTGCAAGGCCCACCGTCACGGCCGGGTTGAGGTGGCATCCCGAGATGTGGCCGATGGCATAGGCCATGGTGAGCACGGTGAGGCCGAAGGCGAGCGAGACCCCGAGCAGCCCGATCCCGACTTGCGGAAAGCTCGCGGCGATGACCGCGCTGCCGCAGCCGCCGAATGTAAGCCAGAACGTGCCGATGCCCTCGGCGACGCATTTGTGGATGTTGTGACTGTTGTGGAGATCCATGGTGTCCTCTTTCGTGTCGGCGCGGGCAGACGTGCCGGAGCCTTCGAGCCGCGTCGACCGTAGACCGACGTCGCCTCGCGCAAGATCCGATCCCATAGGACTGAGCTTAGGGAGTCGGTCCGAAAGCGGAATTAGGAGAACACCTGAGGGGCGATCAGGAAAATACCGAAACAGAGTATTCTTCGGAGTAGGAACAGGGATGCGCTACGGAGTAAGCGTTCCCGACACGGCCTGTCCAAGGCCTTCCACCTGCCCCTGGAAGTTCTCGCGCGTCCGCGGGTCGACGACTGCGACCGGGGCCGAGACCGCGAGACCCGCCGCGGTGCCGACGGCGGCCGCTGCCCCCGCCGTGACCTGGATGATCCTGTCACCGATGCCGACGCGGGCATCCGTCAAGGTCTGACCTTCGGCCAGCTCCCGGCCGATCATCCGCACGACCTCGGGGCTCTCGGCGAACTTGGAGTGGTTGAGGGGGTCGCCGGTGCTGAGCTTGGACAGGTTCAGGACTGTGATGCCGGACTTGTCCAACTCGCTGCGATAGGGCTCCTGGTCCGGGTCGATCGCGCCGAGCCGAACCGAATCGCCCCAGAGGCGCCGGGAGAGCGCGAGGGCCCGATCGTCCTGGGAGACGAAAAGGGTGAAGGACGGGCGAGTCTTGCCCATGTCGAGCACCGCCTCGCGGAACAGGTCGACATCCACGTCGGGAGCGGCCAGCAGCACGTTGCGGATCTTCGGCGCCACGCGGCCGTCGCGGATCGCCATCTGGCGCAGGGCCTCCAGGGTGACCCAGTTGCCCATGGAATGCGCGAGGATCGATATCTCTCCGACGCCCGGATCGCTCGCCAGCGTCCGCAGGGTGCTCTCGAGGGCGTTGCGGGAATAGGTGTTGCTCTCCCGGTCGTAGCCATAGGCCAGCACGCTGCCGCGCGACGGCCAGGTGAACAGCACCGGCACCACGGGCGTGCCGGCATCGTGCACGATCTGGGCGAAGCGGAAGACCGCATCGTCGAAGCGGTTGTTGAAGCCGTGGATGAACACGAGCACGCGCCGCTGCGGCACGGTTCGGACGGTGCGGTTGAACCAGGCGGTCGCCTGTTTCCGGTCGATGATGTCTGCCTTCAAGGTCACGAAATCCGTGGCGGGATTACCCGGGACGCTCTGCGGCCATTGCACCTCGCCGGCAACGCGGTTGGCTTCGGGCGGGATCGAGACCGTGAACTCGGCGAAGGACAGTTCGGGCCCACGGCCGCCCGAATAGAATTCCTGCGGGTCCTGTGCCCGCATGCGGGTCGTGGCGACCAGCATGTCGACCGTGCTCGCGCCGGGAACCGTCTCGGCCACGGGGAGCAGAACGCCCTTTGGACTGGCGCATCCGGCGAGGCCGAATGCCACGGCGGCGGCCATGATGCAGGACTTGATCTTGTTCCGCTCTCCCATGGTGAACGCGTTCCCGCCGTCATCTCGTCCTGACTGTCGCATGTGGTTCGCGTTCCCCGGGTGTTGTGTCCGGCCAAATCTTCATCAGGTCGCCTCGCTTGTCGAGCGGGAGCGGGCAAATTTCGGATTTCCGCGAGCGAATGATGTCTCGCGGCAGTGAGGGATTGCAGCCTTCCGCTCCGTGGTCTGGACAGCATCGGACGATCGAGTGGCCGGTCATGCGTGGGGCTCTTGGAACTCGACACTGTCATTCCCACGCAGGCGGGAAGCCAGAACCACGGCGTCTCCGGAAAGGACGGGGAGCGTCGCGTCTCCTGCTGCATCGTCGGCGGTTATGGATCCCGGATCTCCGCTGCGCTTCGTCCGGGATGAAATTCCATGTCAAAGAGCCAGCACCTTGGGGCCCGCAGCGTGAGCTGCGAGCCTGAAGGTGAGATCGAGGGTGGCGCGTCGGGCAGCCCGGCTCGCTGTCTAGTGATGAATGTGAGAGCCGAACTGCTCGTCACGCACGGTTCTTTTAGGCGTTGAGACTTGGACCAGCGCAAGGCTGCCAAGGGCCTCCTGCCGCCGGCTGCGTGACCGGCGGGCAGGACCGTGCCCGTTCCCACAACTTGCGACGCCTCGCGAAGCGCGCCCCTCGTCGGATCAGGCTGTGCAATGATATAGCCAAGGTTGCCGCGCCTGTCAAGAACAAAGTAAGAACATATCATTGCCCTGACGACCTCCTGCACGTCATCACCGGCCTCGTGCCGGTGATCCCGATCCGAAGAGCGCCGCGCGTCAAACAATCGGGATGGCCGGCACAAGGCCGGCCATGACGTGGAGGAGACGGCATCGAGGCGCTCATCCCCATTCCCGCCCGGGAGAGGGACAACCTTGGCGTTTCCCAGCAGCGGGATGGCCGGGACTGATCCCCGGATCAAGTCCGGGGACGGCCATGACGTGGAGAGGATGGACGCGGAGCGCTCGTCTCCCAAACGAGAGAAGGAGAACATCGGCACGTCCCAGTCTCAGACGGCCAGGACCGAGCCCAGAGCCCGGATCAAGTCCGGGACTGCCAGGACGGGGGGAGCGGCTGACATCATGCGGCTTCACGGCACCGGAAACGCCACCCGCCCGGTTCGAGACCGGGAGGGCAGGGTTCCCGTGCTGCGTGCGGTCACGCCGCCTTCCATGCCTGCTGCGCCGTCAGCGCTTCGGCCTGCTCGTCCGCCCGTTTCGCGGCCGGTCGCGTGACGTGTCTTGCGATATAGGCTTCGAAGGCTGGGCGCTTCTCGATCAGGCCCGTCATCATGCCCCATTGCAGATGGCTGGCGAGCAGGACGTCGGCGGCGGTGAAGCTGTCGCCCGCCACATAGGTCCGGTCCTGCAACCAGGCGACGAGCGTGTCCAGCACGCGCGCATAGGAGCCATAGCCGAAGCGGGCTTCCATGTCGGGCGATGGGTCCCAGCCGAGCACATGATTGGAAGCGGCGGGCTCGAGACAGCCGGTCGTGAAGAAGAGCCAGCGGTAATAATCGCCGCGATGCTCGGGCGCAGGGGCAAGGCCGGCCTCAGGGAAGACGTCGGCCAGATAGGCGCAGATGGCGGCGGCTTCCGTCACGATCGTCTTACCGTGCCTGATCGCCGGCACCTTGCCCATGGGGTTGATGGCGAGGTATTCCGGCGCCTTCATCGTGGTGCCGTATTCCAGGACCTTGATGGTATAGGGGCAGCCGATTTCCTCCAGCATCCAGTGCACGATGCCGCCGCGCGACTGCGGATTGGTGTAGAAGACGAGGTCTGCGCTCTTGTTTACCGGGCTCATGGATGTCTCCGTGGTGTTGCATGAACGGGAGACCGAATAGCGCACGCCACTGTCAGATTCTGGCAGTAGCGCGTCACGCCACTCCTTCATGAGCTGCCGGCGCGGCCGGGGCAGGCGATCGGGCAGCATCTGCGCCGCCTCGATCCTGTCGGCACGGAAATGGCGGAAGCCGTCGCGCAACTCGCACCAAGCCACCAGGACGCGGGTCGACTCGAAGAAGCCGAGCGATACGGGCCAGACGACCCGCGCGGAGCGCGCGCCCTTCTCGTCGGTGTAGGTGAGGGCGAGCTTGCGTCCCTCGTTCAGCGCGCGCCGCAGAAGCGCGAGTTCGACCACCTGCGGCCGCTCCCAGCCCCGGCCGACGACCATGGCGTCGTCTTCCATGCGCTCGCGCAGCTCGGGGGGCAGGACGGCGGCGACTTTGGCCATGACGTTGCGGGCCGCCTGTCCCATATCCGCGTCGGTGCGCCGCCCGACCCATTGCAGGCCGAGCGCCAGCGCCTCGATCTCCTGGGCGGAGAACATCAGCGGCGGGAGCAGGAAACCGGGCTTGAGCACATAGCCGAGCCCCGGCTCGCCCTCGATCTGCGCGCCCAGGGCCTGGAGCGAGGCGATGTCCCGATAGAGCGTGCGCAGCGAAATCCCCGCCTCCCTGGCCAGCACCGCGCCGCTCACGGGACGGCGGTGACGGCGGAGGATCTGCAACAGATCGAAGAGGCGTTCGGCGCGGGACATGGGGCCAGCTTAGCACGTGATGCTGACGGATTGTGACAGCAGGTGCCTCATCTCCTGTGGGTGAGGGGCGCCGGCGGCCTGATGTCGGGCAAGCCTCGTGACGGCGGGAGAGAGTGCTGCGAACTCTGGCGTGAGACACACGCTCAGGGCTGACTGGGGGCAGCTGGCATCCCGGAACCGGACGTCCCGAGGGAGAGAGATTATTCAGTGCGTGGCACTCCGGTCGCAGGAGGGCATCCGGCCGTTTCCACGGGCCGCCATAGGCGGCAAAGTTGCCTGGGTTTCGCCTCACGATTGCGCCGAACTCCTCGACAGTTCTGCACGTTTGCAGGAATGAATTTACGCCGGAGGGCAGTGCGCTGCACGATCACCCTGCCGATCTCCACAACCCACAGGGAAGATCATCATGCCTGATCCTCTGTTTGTGTCGGTCCTGCGGGGCCGAAGGATCCTGGTGGTCGAGGACGAATACCTGATGGCCGAGGACTTGCAGTTCGACTTGGAACGGGCGGGAGCCCAAGTCATCGGCCCGGTAGCGAGCGTGGCAGACGCGCTGAAGATGATTGCGGCGGAAGGCAATCTCGATGGGGCCATCCTGGATGTGAACCTCAGAGGCGAGAAGGCGTTTCCTGTCGCCGACGCCCTGCGCGAGCGCGGCGTGCCTTTCGTACTTGCGACCGGCTACGAGCTGTGGGCACTGCCGGAGGCTTACAAGGATGTGCCCCGCTGCGACAAGCCTGTCGATCTACGGTATCTCGCTCGGGGTCTCTTCGGTCACGAGCCCAGGGTTTGAATGAGGCTTGGCAGCGCTTGTGCCAGGGATTCCGGCTTGAACGGTTTTTCCCAGAGAGGCACATCCTGATAGGCGGGCAGCACGACACCCTCGGCAAGGCCAGTGGCAAAGACGAACGGCACACCATGCTCCCGCAGCGCATCCGCTACGGGATAGACGGTCTGCCTCTTGAGATTGATGTCGAGCACGGCTGCATCCACCGGCCCGGCTTTCAGCAATGCGAGAGCCTGATCCCGCGTGGGCACCGGGCCGACGATCTCGGCACCGAGCCTCTCCAGCGCCTTGGCCATGTCATCCGCAATGAAGTACTCGTCCTCTACCACCATGATCCGGCGGCGAGCCAGCATTCCTTCATATGCTGGACCCGTCATGCGCACCCTCCTCTCAGCCTGTCCTCAACGTCGTCATATCCTCATAGGCGAGCCTGTGCTGCTTACGGGATAACATGAGTGAGCGACCGACGTTCCAAACGTAGTATGCCCTATTCGAAAGGGACAAAGCATCTATGGCTGTCCACCTTATGCGCAAATTGGAGCAGTAAAGGGCAAGCCGCTTGAGCCTTATCGGCGGCTCGCACGTTGTAGAGTTTACATGAGCACGGCGATGAACAGGACGGTAACTCATTCCCACAGGGTCTGGCCTGCGGGCGGGGGCGAGATGGGCGAGCGCATCCGCCAGCACGATTGGGCGGCCACACCGCTCGGGCCGGTTCGAACGTGGCCGCAGAGCCTGAAGACTGCCGTCGACATCATGCTCGCCTCGCCGGGACCTGTCTCGATCCTGTGGGGGCCCGACAGGATCCAGCTCTACAATGACGGCTATATCGTTGTCGCGGCCGAACGCCATCCGGCCATTTTGGGGCAGCCGGCCGCGAAGAGCTGGTCGGAGGCCTACAAGCCTTTTCTCGGTCGGGTTCTGGATCAGGTGTTCAAGGGAGACGCTGTGGCCATCGAGGACCAGGAGGTCTTGCTGCTCAGACCCGATGGCAACGGGTTCGAGGAACGCCACTTCGCAGGCTCGTTCTCGCCGATCCGGGACGAGATGGGAGCGGTTGGAGGTGTCTTTCACCCTCTGACCGAGACAACCGCCCGCGTCAGGGCCGATGCCGCGCTGCGCGAGAGCGAGCGCCAGGCTCGGCTGCTGCTGGCCGAGTTGCAGCACCGGGTGCGCAATACGCTTTGGGTCATCCGCTCCATCATCCGCCGAACGGCCGCCACGAGCGAGACGGCGGAGGACTACGCGATGCACCTGGATGGGCGCATCGATGCCTTCGCCCGCGTGCAGGCGGCTGTTACGCGGGATCCGAGCGCTGGCCTGGATCTGGAAATACTCGTGGCCGAAGGGCTCCTGGCCTTTGGTGCCCATGAGGGCGAGCGGGTGACCGGCATCACGGGCCCTTCGGTCTGCTTGAGACCGAAGGCGGCGGGAACCATCGCGCTCGTCATTCACGAGCTGGCGACGAACGCCGTGAAGTATGGCGCCCTGTCAACGGACCCCGGACGGATCACGGTGGAGTGGAGCATCGACAAGTCCGGCGATAGGCCGCATCTCGTCTTCCGCTGGATCGAGACGGGCGTGGGGCTTTCGGGTGAGAAGCCTTCGCGCCGCGGCTTTGGCACCGAGCTCATCGAGCAGACGCTGGCCTATGAACTGGAAGGCAATGCGAGCCTGGAGTTCACGCCCGACGGTCTGCATTGCATCATCAGCCTGCCCGTTAGTGAGATCCTCGCGGAACCAGGGTCTCATCATCAGTAGGCTCCGCCTCGACTTCACCGACCAGAACGGCGCGTCCAACCGCGGATCGGTCCTGTTCGCTTTCTGGCTGAAGAGCGCGATGTGAAGGTTTGACCGGAAGCCGAGAGGTCAACGTCGCGCTTTGCGCAGGTAGTTCACGAGCGCCCGTAACTTGAGCGGCAAATTGCGGCGGGTCGGATAATAGAGGTAAAAGCCAGGGAAGGGCGGGCAGAACTCTTCAAGGAGCGGCACAAGTTCAGCCCGAGCCATATAGGGGCGGAAGGTTTCCTCCATCCCGAAGGTCAGACCCGCTCCGGCGCAAGCCAATTGGATCATCACCCGCATGTCGTTGGTGGTCACCCGAGGGTCCACGTCGACAGCGAAGTCCCGTCCATTCTCGGTGAATTCCCACCGGTAGGGGGCGACCTGTGGGTTGGGCCGCCACCCAATGCAATGATGCTTGGGCAGATCGCGGGGATGGGCCGGGGAGCCATGCTTCGCCAGATAATCGGGGGAAGCCACTACCATTTGGCGCTGTTCGTCCGACACGGGAATGGCGATCATGTCCTGCTCGATCACCTCACCGAGCCGGACGCCGGCATCGAAGCCTTCAGCCACGATGTCGGACGCCTCATCGGTGACGGTGATGTCGAGGCGGACGTCGGGATAGGCTGCAAGGAAACCCGCCAGGAGCGAGCCGCTCAGGAACCTCTCGGCGATCGAGGAGACTGCCAGGCGCACCAAGCCCCTGGGCTGATCGCGCATCTCGCCTAAGGCTTCCATTGCGGTGCCGAGATCGTCGAGAGCCGGGCGCACCGATTGGTAGAGCCGCTCTCCCGCTTCCGTGAGATGGACGCTCCGGGTGGTTCGCTGAAAAAGCGCCACACCCATCCGCTCCTCAAGCCGCCGGATGGCCTGGCTGACGGCGGAGCGGGTCACGCCCAGGCGTTCGCTGGCCGCCCGAAAGCTGTGCGCTTCCGCGACGGACACGAAGACAGCGATGCCGGCAAGGTCGGGTGTCATTGGTAAGAAAAAGTTACCAGACCATACAGAATTGGCAAGTCGATCGTGCAGGATGGAAGAGCTATCTCTCGTCGTGAGCTCCGGGCCAAGGCGAAATCGCGGACCGAGCTTCGATTGAGAGGAAATCCGATGTCCGAGACGAAGATTGTTTTGATTACCGGCGCTTCCAGCGGGATCGGCGAGGCGGTGGCCCAGGAGCTGTCGAAAGCCGGTCATGTGGTGGTCGTGGGCGCGCGCCGGATGGACCGCCTGCACGATCTGGTCGGCCGCATCGAGGCGTGCGGCGGCATCGCGCGGGCTCATCAGCTCGATGTCACGTCCCGGGACGGTTTCACGAGAGTCGTGTCCGCCATACTCGAGGAGTTCGGCCGCATCGACGTGATCGTCAACAATGCAGGCGTCATGCCGTTGTCGCCGCTCAGAGCCCTCAAAGTAACTGAGTGGGACCAGATGGTGGACGTCAACATCAAGGGCGTCCTGAATGGGATCGCGGCGGTGCTGCCTCACATGGAAACCAGAGGCACCGGCCATGTGGTCAACATCGCATCCATCGGAGCACATCGGGTGTCTCCGACGGCCGCGGTCTATTGCGCCACCAAATACGCGGTCTGGGCAATCTCCGATGGTCTGCGCCAGGAAACGGATCGGTTGCGGGTCACGGTGATCTCTCCCGGTGTTGTCACGAGCGAGCTGGCGGAGACGATCTCAGACGACACGGCACGCGAGGCAATGAAGGAGTTCCGCAGGATTGCCATCGAGCCGGATGCGATTGGTCGAGCGGTTCGCTATGCCATCGAGCAGCCCTCCGATGTGGATGTGAGTGAGATCATCGTTCGTCCGACCTCAAGTCCACACTGAAGAAAGGGGCTTTCGATGCCACGCATCGCCTTCTCTCTCGCCCTCGCTCTCGCAATGGCTGCCGCAAACGGTGCGCTCGGGCAATCTGCGATGAGCGGTCAACCCCTCTCCAAGGATGTCACGGTTATGACGGATCACCCTTATGTCGGCATGTGGGTCACCAAGGACGGCCACGTTCGCCAGGAGCTCCTCCCGAACGGTCGTTATGATGAAGCTCGCGGCGATCGCAGGAGCGCCTACCAGGGTCGCTATGAAGTCCGAGGCAACAAAATCGACTATTGGGACGATACGGGATTTACGGCCGACGGTGAGTTCATCGACGATGTCCTCCACCACGGCGGGATGCTGTTCTACAGGAAAGTGGAGGTGAAGCCGCACCGCTGACGTTCGCTGTGATCCCTGCTGCAGCAACATGTGTGGCAGCAGGTCAGCGTCCGGTTTTGGCACATCCGCGAAGGAGACTGGAGGCTGGAATAGGTCAGGAACAGCGGACTTTCCTGAAGAGGAGGGGATCTACAGAGATCGACCGATGCTGTCGTTTTGGCTTGGTTTGCGTAAAGCATTCTGGACTGATCTGGCGCAATGGCGCCAGTCACAGGCCGAGAAACCGGCTCTTGGGAGCTTTCCAAAGGCGGGGACCCGCAACAGACCTTCAGCGGACAACGACCGCAACCATGCGATGCTCCAGTAACGGCTTTATCTTGCGCAGGATCATGGGTTCTGGTTGACTGGCCGGGCGTGCGCTGGAGTGGGTCGGGGAATGATCTCATGAAGCAAGGACACACGCGTTATCGGCCTTCGGGAAGGCAACTCGCTCTGGCCGTCATGTTATCCCTGGGAGGCTCGGGCGCCTTCGCCCAGGAGGAGCACGGTGGCGCGGGCGACCTCGCCAAGGCAGCGCAGAACCCGATCGCCGACCTGATCAGCCTGCCGTTCCAGAACAACTTCAACTTCAATGTCGGCCCGCACAATCAGCTTCAGGACATCCTGAACATCCAGCCCGTCATCCCGATCCATCTCGACCAGGACTGGAACCTGATCACACGCTGGATCACGCCCGTGATCTCGCAGCCGCCCTTAACCATCACCGGCGACCGCGAGTTCGGCCTCGGCGACATCAACCCGAGCTTCTTCTTCTCGCCCAAGCAGCCGACGCACGGTCTCATCTGGGGCATCGGCCCGACCTTCGTGTTTCCGTCCGGCACCGACAAGACGCTCACGCAGGGCAAGTATTCCATCGGGCCGAGCTTCGTCGCGGTCGTGAACGAGGGGCCGTGGCTGTTCGGCGTTCTCATCAACAACGTCTGGTCCTTTGCGGGCAGGAGCAACCGCCCCGACGTCAACCAGATGCTGGTGCAGCCGTTCGTGAACTACAACTTCCCGGGCGGCTGGTACCTGACCTCCTCGCCGATCGTCACGGCGAACTGGGAGGCGGATCACGGAGAACGCTGGACCGTGCCGGTCGGCGGCGGCTTCGGGCGCGTGTTCCGGATCGACAAGCAGCCGGTCAATGCGCAGCTCTCCGCCTACTACAATGTCGTGAAGCCGACCGATGGCGCCGATTGGCAGCTTCGGGCGCAACTGACGTTCCTGTTTCCGGAGAAAGCCCAGCCTGCTGTCGCGCACAGGCGCTGAAGGTGATGCGGCAGCTCAGGGTGTCGCAGCGCTCGGCGTCGCCATTCCCGCTCTCCTCTTGGCACAAGAGGTCAGGCGAATGTCCCTTGTGATCAAGCACCGTGGCACCCTTCGGGTATCCTGCAACGATGCACGCAAGGGCGTGCATGACTTTTGACGACAGCAAGGAGGAGCAAATGCGTTCGCATGCGAGTTCTTTGACACTGCTGATCGGCCTGTCTGCGGCTTCCGCGATGATCTCGTCCTTGGCGTTCGCACAGCCGCTGACGTTCAGGGTCAATCCGGCCGCGGGCGGCGGCGGAACCAGCTATCCAGACCTAGGCTATGCCGTGAATCCCGCAGATCTCCCGCCCGGCGTGACACCCGTGGGCTACACCCAGGATGGCTGGCTGAAGATGCCTGCCGACGACCTTCACCAAATCGGCCCCCGCTATGCGCAGCCCAGCGGCGTCAAGCTCCGGCGCGGGAGCCAGGTGCCGGATTGGATCGACACGGGCGCCATGGAGAACGTGTCGGTTCCGGGCCTGCCGTCGGGGGCACGGTATGGCTACTTCATCTCGCCCGACCAGAAGATCGTCGTGGTGGATCCGCAATCCCGCCGGGTCATGCGCGTCATCCATTGAGCCGGGGAGGCCGGGAGTAGAGTCGGCATCTCCACCGACGCAGGTCGGACCATCTCCCGACCTGCCTTGCCGTAGACCCCATCATAAAGCCTTACCGGTCACGCTGGAACACTCTGAGGCGGCCCCGAGTTAAGGGGCCACTCCTGGACCTGTTGCGTCAGCGTCACCTCGATGTTCCGCAGTTCCAGAAGCGGACAGCGAGGAAATGCATGGGCACGCCATTGCAGGTCCGGGTGAGGCTGTGCGTCATCGGCCTGGCGCTGCTCCCCGTCATCGCCCATCCTGATGGGGTTGTGTCGCGAGCCGACGCTCAGGAGACCGGGGCTTCCTGCGTCGATCCCTCGAGAATAGCCCGATCCGTGGTCAGCATCGTCTGGCGTTATGGTGAGCCGCGCCGCGACGGGAGCAAGGAAATCGTCGGGGAGCGCGCCACCGCATGGTTCTACGCCTCGCCGCGCTTCCTCGTGACGGCGGCGCATTTCGCGAAGGAACTTCCCGCCGACGGATGGCAGGAGGTAGAGCTGCGGCAATCCTCCCGGGTGGGAGAGCCTGACGTATCGGCCCAGGTCCGGCTTCGCGTGACGGTCCAAGGGAAGATTTCCGAAGACGATGCGGGCGGGACGGGACGCAGTGTCAGGATGGCCGAGGACCTCGCTATCCTGGAGTTGCAGGAGCCGTTCCCGGATGCGCAGGTCCTCGACGTGCAGCCGGTGGCGCCGTCGAAAAATGCAACGGTCCTGATCCTGGGCTATCCCAAGGGGCAGATGAAGGCCGCGCTCGGCATCATTCGGGAACACGGGACGGATGCGGACCGATACCCCGGCTTGGAACTTCTCGAGGTGCAAGGCTCGGACCGCCTCCTGCTCAATGGCGGCGCGTCCGGAGCACCCGTGCTCGACTGCCGCCAGGGTCGGGTCGTCGCCGTGCTGAACGGCCTGCTGACCGGGCCGTCCCTGCCGTTCCTGCCGCCGGAGAATTCCGTGATTCCCACCCCGTGGGGCAGCCCGACCAACACCGCCGTTCCCGCCGGAATACTGGAGGCGATCAGGAACCGGGTGCTCTGAATTTCCCGGCGCCTTCCGGACTGGGCCGTGCGCTCGCACGGCCCGGTTCCTCTGCGTGTCAGTTCCCGGTCGGAAGCGGGATGTGGAACCCGTCCTTGGCCAGTTCCTCCCGCACGGTCTGGAATCGCTGGTAATCCGAGAGGGTGACCGGCCCCGTGTAGCCGTAGCTTTGCACCTTGCGAGGCGGGTACTGCACGTAGGTCGCCATGATTTTCTTCAGTTCCTCCTCCATGACGACACCCATCCAGGTCCGTTCGGTGAAGTTGTTCATGAAGATGTCGTAGCGCTCCTGCGGATCCTGCCAGAGGTCGAAGACCTGCGGGACCGTAGCGACATATTTCTCGGCGCCCTTCCACCCGAGATTGGTGTCAACCGCAAGGCCGCCGGTCGAGGCGCCGTCGTCGCCGCGCAGGTTGAACTGGAACTTGTAGTTATTCACGCGGATGGCGCCGGGCGACAGCTCGTTCTCGGTGAAATAGAACCACGATTTCCGCTCGGACTTGCCGGTCCCGAAGAGCACCGGCGACATGTCATAGCTGTCGAAGATGATCGGCTGGCCGTCGCGATCCTTCTCGGGCAGCTTCGTGCCCGCGACGGACGCGAACGTCGCCATCAGATCGAGGCCGCCGACGATTTCGTGGCTCTTCGTGTCGGCCTTGATCTTCCCCGGCCACCAGGCGATTGCCGGCACGCGGTTGCCGCCCTCGCGCAAGGTGCCCTTGGTGCCGCGGAACGGCGTGTATCCGGCATCCGGATAGACATCCTGCCAGGCACCGTTGTCGGTCGTGTAGATCACGAGCGTGTTGTTGCCGCCGACCTGACGGATCTTGTCCATCACGCGGCCGACCCGGGTGTCGAGTTCCACGATCGAGTCTGAGTACTTGCTCTTCGACAGCGACTTGTGGACGAAGTCCGGTGCCGGCAGGTTGGGCTGGTGCACCTTCATGAAGTTGATGCTCATGAAGAACGGCCCGCCCGACTGCGCCGCGCGGTCGAGATAATCGAGAGAGGCCTTCTCGACGTATTCGTCGAGGAACGGGATCCCGACCACACCCTTGTCGGGCGTGTTGACATACTCGCCGTTGACCTTGAAGTCCTCACGTGCGGGCTGGCCCGCATTGCCCGACAATGCGCCCTTGGTCACCTTCTGGAACATCTCCCGCAACTCGGGGCTCATGTCAGGGAACCAGTTCGGGTCGCCGTAGGTGTAGGCGTTGAGATGATAGAGGAAGCAGTCCCGCATCTCGTCGTAGCCCTGGGCGTTGGGCAGGGCGTAGTCAGCCTCCCCGAGATGCCACTTGCCGGTGAAGAAGGTGCGGTAGCCTGCCTGCTTGAGCACCGAGGCCAGGGTCCACTCGGCCGCCGGCAGGCCGCCACCCTGGCCCTGGAACGCCACGGTGGTCATGCCGCTGCGGTTCGGGATCCGCCCGGTCTGCATCGCGGCCCGGCCCGGGGTGCAGCTCGGTTGGCCATAGAACGAGAAGAAGGTCATGCCCTCCTGGGCGAGCCGGTCGAAGTTGGGCGTGGGCATGCCGCGCCCTTCGCCGCCGCCGTACGGGCCGAGGTCGCCATAGCCGGTGTCATCGGAGACGATCAGCACGATATTGGGCTTCTGTGGCTGCGGGGTCTGGGCGAGCGCCGGGAGGGCCATGGTTGTCGCGATGAGGGCGGTGGCCCCGATCAGCGCAGCCTTGGTCCGACCCGGCCGGCCGCGGAGGGTCGGTGAGAACGCACGATGGTGACTCATGGGGTGCTCCTCTCTCTGACGACGCACCGGAAACCGACATGGCTCGTCGAGGTGTCGACCGGCTGGGGATGGCGTGCGGCCGGGCGATAGCGCCGGCAGTAATTGGGCGCGCACAGATGCGAGCCGCCTTTCAGCGCCCGGCGCGGGATGCGGCTCTGCGGCTGGCACGGATCGTAGCTGTCGCCTTCGCGGCCGCCGCGCGGGTTCTCGGGGATGCAGCAGGCCTTCACGGCATCGGCCGGGTGCTTCGGCGCGTAGAAGTCGCTCGTCCACTCCCAGACATTGCCGATCATGTCGTGCAGGCCGTAAGCATTCGGTGGAAAGGCCGTGACCGGCGACGTGCGGGCAAAGCCATCCTGGGCGAGGTTCTGGAACGGGAACGCCCCCTGCCAGGTATTGGCCATGTGCCGCCCGCCCGGGGTGAGCTCGTCGCCCCAGGCGAACTCGGCGCCGTCGAGCCCGCCGCGGGCGGCGTATTCCCATTCGGCCTCGGTCGGCAGGCTCTTGCCGGCCCAGCGGGCATAGGCCTCGGCATCGGCATAGGCGACATGCACCACGGGATGGTTGTCGAGACCGTTGATGTTGCTCCCTGGGCCGTAAGGATGGCGCCAGTCGGCGCCTTTCAGAAGGGTCCACCACTGGCTCCAGTCGCGCAGGTCGACCGGGCGATCCGGCGGGCTGAACACGAGCGAGCCCGCGTAGAGCATGTGCGGCAGAGCATCAGGATAGTCCTTCGGGTCGGGCCGCTTTTCGGCGACGGTGACGTGCCCGGTCGCGCGGACGAAGTCGCGGAACTGGCGGTTGGTAACGGGCGTGCGGTCGATCCAGAAACCATCCACGGTCACGCGGTGGACCGGCGCTTCCTCGGGATAATGCCTGTCCGACCCCATCCGGAACGTGCCGCCGATGATCCGGATCATGCCGGTATGCGACGGTGCCGATGACGGCGCGGTCGAAGGAGGTTCGAATTCTGTCAGCGTCATGGCAACGGGCCTTTCCCTTCATTCAGGCCTTTGACTTGCACATTTTTTGATGCAGGCGAGGACGGAGACAAAGTTCGGCGCGACGCCGGTTGTGGTCACTCGGATGCCTAGCTTGCGCCATCACGGCCACTATACGGGTGAAGTTGGGAGGGCTGCTTGACATAAGGGGACATTGGATTGACAGATCGTGACCGTCGCAAGCCTTGACCGCTTGAACGAATTCAGCGGGGACATTCCTGGATCCGAGCTCGCGAGGGCCACGGTCCAGCTCGGCTTTTGGCACGGGGCTGACCTTAGCCGGATTTCCGCATTCGCGGCGTAAGCCGACCTTCACTTGGTCCGCGCAACATTACATTCTGAGCCTCAAAAGAGCCTTGAGACTTCGCCCATCCGAACCCTTCGCGGACGTCCTTGAGCAGCTTGGTGAGCTTGGCCCTTCCATTCGCCGCGCGGGCAAAAAGAAAGCGCTCGCCAATTCAAGGAGCGCTTCAAGGTCCGGTCCGTAGGGGCAGAGTGCGGGCCGGTCATCCTGTAATATCCGAGCATGCGCGCCGCATCACGTCGGTACATCCCGACGTAAGAATACGACATCGCCAGAGAAATCTCCTCAGGAGGACACCACTCATTGCCTCCCTGGGGGTTAACCACGGGAACCTATACTTTGGCGGTATGGGAAGGAGCATCATATAGCCAAGTTCAGGCCAGCATGATCAATTGTTGGCTGTTTGGAGTTCGCGGTTTGAACACTATGGCGTTTCTCTCCGGCGGCGGCACCATGGGTGCCCGGATCCGGTCCTGGGACTGGTCCGCCTCACCACTTGGCTCACCTGAGACGTGGCCGCAGGACTTGCGCACCGTCCTCAGGGTTGTGCTCCACTCGAAGTTTCCGACTTTTCTCGTCTGGGGGCCCGACCTCATCACCTTCTACAATGATGCCGCCCTCCTGCTGCGCGGAGCCCGTCCCGAGGCTCTGGGGCGGCCCCTCCCGCACACCTGGGGCGAAGTTTGGGACATCGCCGGTCCGGCTCTCGAGCGGGCCTTTCAGGGTGAAGCAACTTACCTCCAGGACGGTGCCGTCGATATCGTCCAGCGAAAGAGTTATCCCGAGAAGACCTGGTGGACTGCCTCGTTCAGCCCAATCCCCGACGAAGCAGGCAAGGTAAACGGTGTGCTCATCGTTCTCCAGGAGACCACCGAGCGCGTGCTCACGGAGCAGCGGCTCCGGCTTCTGGTTGACCTGAGTAACCGCCTGCGTAGCATTGCGGAGGCCCGCAGCGTCATGGCTACGGCCACGGAAATGCTCGGACGACATCTGAATGCCAGCCGGGTTGGCTATGCGGAGCTCAGCGAGACCGGTGAAATCTTCACGGTCGAGCGCGACTGGGCGGAGGTCTCAACCCCAACATTTGCTGGGCAACATGAAGTCCGCGCCTTCGGTCCCCTCATCGAAAGCGAGTTGAGGGCAGGGCACACCGTGTGCATCGACGATGTTGAAAGAGATCCGCTGACTCAAGACCCATCCATCGTCGCCAAGTTCATGGAGGCTGGCAATCGCGCCATCATCATCGCTCCCTTGATCCGAGATGGTCGCCTCGTCGCTTCCCTCTACGTACACCAGGTCCAGCCTCGTCATTGGCGCGACGATGAGGTCGCGCTCGTTCAGGAGGCGGCAGAACGGACCTGGACGTCGGTCCTTCGCGCGCGAGCCGAGACCGCCCTGCGCGACAGCGAGGAGCGTTTCCGGCAATTCGCCAAGCACTCATCGACCGTGCTCTGGATCCTGAACTTGGAGACGAGGCGGCTGGAATACCTCAGCCCTGCATATGAGACGATCTGGGGTGAGCCGGTGGAGGCGGCCCTGAGCGATCTTGATCATTGGATCGGAACGCTCCATCCCGAGGATCGAGAGCAGGCTGGCACGGCCGTTGAGCGTGCTTCACGCGGCGAAGAAGGCACGCACGAGTACCACATAACTCGCCCGGATGGCGGTGTGCGTTGGATCCGGGATACCTTCTTCCCAATCAGGGATGAGCAGGGGCGGGTGCGATGGGCGGGGGGAATTGCCCAAGATCTGACCCAGCACAATGGTTCCAAAGTCTACCTGGTCGATAGCAATGAGGTTTCACGCCGCGAACTGTGCCTTCTCCTTCAGAGGGCCGGCTACGAGGTGAAGGTATTCGGTTCGGCGAAGTCCTTCCTGGAGGTGGCGCCAGTGTTGGTGCCTGGCTGCGTTGTGCTCGACATCCGCGGCCGTGGTGCCGGCGAGCTGACGATTCCAAAGGAGCTGAAAACGCGGCGGTTCGCCCTCCCGGTAATCGTGATCGGGGAGGCCCATGGAGATGTTGCAGTCGGGGTTCAGGCTATGAAGGCTGGGGCTGCGGACTTCCTCGATGTGCCGTACCAGTCCGAGCAGCTTCTCGATGCGCTGGCTTCAGCTCAGGCGACGATCCATGAGAAGGCTGAGCGGGACCAAGCCAGCGAACGCGTGAAGGCCCTCATTGCAGCGCTGCCGCCGCGCGAGCGCGACGTGCTCGATGGATTGCTGGCTGGAGGCACCAACAAGACGATCGCGCGCGATCTCGAGATCAGCCCGCGCACGGTCGAAGCGTACCGCGCCCGCATCATGGAGCGGCTAGGGGCACAGAGCCTGCCCGAGCTGGTGCAGATTGCGGTGGCCGCCGGCTTGCAGGCCAAACCCTCCGACAGACATGGCTGACGGAGCATGGGGCGGTAAGGCCAGCTTCCATTCACAGGCCCGTCAGCGTTGAGCTAGAGCATCGTACGGATCCCAAAAGTGGATTCCACTTTTGGGTCCGATGCTGGAGAGCTTTGATGATCTCATCCGCTTTTATCCCAGCGGCAGACGGGACATCCTCCGCGACGGCAAGGATGTCCGGGGCCTTTGCCCGGCGGTTGACGAAGCACGCCCGCAGCGCGAAGTGTCGGTCGTGGCGATGCAGGCCAACCTTCGGCACCCATCAGCGCAACACCACGACCTTGGTGCCGACGCGAGTTCGGTTGTAGAGGTCGACGACGTCGGCATTGGTCATCCGAATGCACCCGGAGGAGACCGCATAACCGATGGTCTCCGGCTCGTTGGACCCGTGGATCCGATACATGGACGAGCCAAGATAAAGTGCCCGGGCGCCCAGCGGGTTGCCCAGGCCGCCCTGCATGTAGCGCGGCAGATCGGGGCGCCGCCGCAACATCGCAGCCGGTGGACTCCAGGCGGGCCACTCCCGTTTCATGCTGACTGTCTTGATCCCGGTCCAGGTGAAGCCGGGCCGTCCCACACCGATGCCGTACTGAATCGCCTGCCCGTCGCCGAGGACGAAATAGAGCCGGCGCTGACTGGTGGAGATGACGATCGTGCCGGGGCGCTCGTAGCCGGACCAAGCAACCACCCGCCGCGCGGTAGGGGAAGCTGGACCGCCAAACAGGCGTTCGAGAAAGCTGGCAGGTCCTCCACTAAGGGAGGCAATAGGCTGCGCCTGGACAGAGCCCGCGAACGCCATGCTGCACACAAACGCCACCACAGGGAACACGAAGCGGATCATGGGGGATCTCCTCGCGCGAAATGGCACAGCTTCAACGCCGCATGCCTGCCTTTTGGTTCCCCGCAAATCCGGATTGCCTCAAGAGGGTACGGGTCGGCTTCTGGCTCGCCGGACCCCTGCCTTTCTGGCCGAAGGCCAGATCCGGCACGACAGCCGCAAGCGTGGCGCCGAGCATCGCGCGGCGGCTGGTCGTCAGTGGTCCCATCGCCATGGACATGCTCCGGATCGTGCGGGACGAGGCTTCTCTGCTACCGGGTTTTCTATCTGTGCCGACCCGGGGCTGTCGGCCCGGGAGAAGCAAATGCTCCCGAGCTGGCAGTTCATGATCTTGGCTATCGGGGGCCAACGGCACCCTCGACGGAGGTCACGCTGCCAGGGATGCGGTGTCGATCACGAAGCGATACTTCACCTCGCCCTTGAGCATCCGCTCATAGGCTTCGTTGATCTCGTCGGCCCGGATCATCTCGATGTCGGCAACGATCCCGTGCTCGGCACAGAAATCCAGCATCTCCTGCGTCTCGGGTATGCCGCCGATCATCGAGCCGGCCAGGCTGCGGCGCTTCATGATCAGGCTGAACACTTCCGGCGACGGGTGCGGCGTCGCGGGCGCCCCCACGAGCGTCATGGTGCCGTCGCGCTTGAGCAGCGCGAGGAAGGCATCGAGGTCATGGGGCATTGCCACCGTATTGAGAACGAAGTCGAGGCTCTTGGCATGTGCCGCCATCTCGTCCGCGTTGCGGGAGACGACGACCTCATGCGCGCCCAGTGCCTTGGCGGCCTCGCGCTTCGACTCGGAGGTGGTGAAGGCCACCACGTGCGCGCCCATCGCGGCTGCGAGCTTGATGCCCATGTGACCCAGGCCGCCGATGCCGACAACGCCCACTTTGTGGCCTGGTCCCACATTCCAGTGCTTCAGGGGTGAGTACGTGGTGATCCCGGCGCACAGCAGCGGGGCGACGGCGGCCAGTTGCTCCTCGGGGTGGCTGATGCGCAGCACGTAGCGCTCGTGCACCACGATCTGCTGCGAGTAGCCACCGAGCGTGTGACCCGGCGCATCGGGCGTGGGTCCGTTGTAGGTACCGACCATGTGGTCGCAATAGTTCTCCAACCCGTCGCTGCAATCATCGCAGCGCCTGCAGCTGTCGACGATGCACCCCACGCCGACCAGATCGCCGACCTTGTGGCTCGTCACATGTGCGCCGACCGCCGACACGCGGCCGACGATCTCGTGGCCCGGCACGCAAGGGTACAGGGTGCCGGCCCATTCGGCACGAACCTGATGGATGTCCGAGTGGCACACGCCGCAGAAGGCGATCTCGATGCCGACATCGTGTGGACCGACCGACGGCTGATGTCCATCGGCTCGAGCGGCTTGTCTCCGGCATAAGCGCCAAAGGCCTTTACAGTCATGGAAGCGTACTTTCGTTGATTAGATCATTGGCAGACGTTTACGAGCTGCGGCGAAGCGAGCAGGCATCGTCTGAAGCTGCTCTCATGAGCCCTGCTCATGAATCCCTTCCCGGTCGAGCGAGGCCCTATCGGACGGCGTATTCTTGGTCGGTGACCAGTTCCATCCAATCAGCGTTCTTGCCGTCGCGAATGTAGGTGATCGCGACGTGGCTCATGCCGTTGGTGTCGGTCGCACCATGCCAGTGCTTGATCCCGGCCGGGATCCACACCACGTCGCCGGACGTGATCTCCTGGCGGGCCTGGCCTTCGCGCTGGACCCAGCCCTTGCCCGCCGTGACGATGAGCATCTGACCCGCCGGATGGCTGTGCCAGGCGGTGCGGGCACGCGGGGCAAAGGTCACCAGCCCCGACGAGGCCGGGGTCTCGACGGAGGGCGGCGTGAGAAGATCCACGACCACTTGGCCCGAGAAGTTCTTCGGATCGGCGATCACCGACGGCGAGGAGCCGCTCGGAAAGACCTGGATCTCCTGCGCATTGGCCGGAGGACCACCGAGTGCGGCCGCGGTCATGCTGGCTGCGATGAGGGTGTTCTTCACGTTGGATCCTTTCACGATATGGAAGGGCGGAATAGCGGCGGTCAGTTGGACCGACCCTTGAAGACCTCCGCGACGACCGGACCGGCCGAGAAGGCATTGGGCCAGCCGGCATAGAAGGCGATCTGCGTGACCACCTCACCGGCCTGTTCCTGCGTCAGACCGTTGTCCAAGGCCCTGTTGAGATGGCCCGCGAGCTGGGCCACCTGGCCGTTCGCCATCAACGACGTGATGGTCACGAGGCTGCGGTCGCGCGGCGACAGGTCGGGGCGCAGCCACACGTCCTTGAAGAGCGGATCGGTGGTGTACTGATCGAGGCCGGGAGCCGCGGTTCCGAGAAGGCGCTGCACGCTCGCGACCCGGGTTGCCTCCGCCTGCTCGTTCAGCGGCATGAGCTGCGGCGATGCGGCCGGCAACTGATCCGGTCCAATCTTGCGTTGGGTGAAAATGTCCTTGGTGACGGCAATCGCCGTCATGGCGTTCGGCCAGCCCGCGTAGAAGGCGAGGTGCGTGATGGTCTCGGAGAGCTCGCGCGGTGTCACGCCGCTATCGAGGGCAAGATTGATGTAATGCAGCAGATCCAGCGTCTGATTGCGGGCGATCAGGATCGCCACCGTGACGAGGCTGCGATCCCGACGAGAGAGTTGCGGACGCTGCCACAGGCCGTCGGCGACATCCTCCTTGGCGTATCGGCCGAGGGCCGGAGAGACGGACTGGATGTCGGCTGCCGAGAGCGAGGAAGCGGTTTCGAGGGGTGTCGACATGAAAGCAGTTCCTTGGGCAAGGGCAGGTGTTCCCAACGCGAGGGATGCGAGTGTGGCTGCCAGCAACTCCATGGGCGATGATCCTTTGCACGTAACTCGATGGGTGAGGGGGGCGGCACGACGATTGCGGCAGCCGGTGTGGTGCTCACGTGAGCGCGGATGATCCCGCACGCTTCGTCACGAACGCCATGAGGCCTGCGGCAGCCAGGATGGCTGCGCTCGCACCGAAGGTGCTCTGATAACCGCTCATGTCGAACAGCAGGCCGCCGACGGTTGCGCCCAGGGTGATCGCCAGTTGGATGGCGGCCACCATCAGCCCGCCGCCGGCTTCGGCATCGTCCGGCAAGGTCCGGGTCAGCCACGTGTTCCAGGCCACGGGGGCCGGGGTGCCAAGCAAGCCCCATTACCCGAGCAGGAAGGCCGTCCCGGCAAGCCAGTCTCCGAACGTGATCAGGGCCACGGCAATCGCCGCCATCCCGAGCGGAATCGCGATCATCACGCCATACATCCCGTTCTTCAGGAAAGATCCGACCAAGCTCGTCCCGGCGAGGCCAGTGATCCCTAAGAGCAACAGGATGAGGGACAGGGTCGGAACGTCGACATGGGTCACCATCTCGAGGAACGGCCGCAGGTAGGTGAACAGCGCGAACTGGCCCATGAAGAACAGAGTGATCGCCACGATGCCGGAGGCCACTACGGGCTGGCGGAGCAGCTTGAACACATTACCTGAACCGGTCCCCCGGCCGGCCTGCATGGAGGGCAGCTTTGCCAGCAGCCAGACCAGCGCGATGGCCGCCAGGGGCACCACGCAGAAGAAGGCTCCGCGCCACCCGATGTACCCGCCGAGAAAGCTGCCGAGCGGCGCCGCGACGATGGAGGATAGTGCCGTCCCGCCTTGCAGGAGCGCCAGGGCACGCGGCACGCTGTCTTCCGGCACCAGGCGCATCACCGCCGCAGTGGACATCGACCAGAAGCCCCCGATGGCGACGCCAAGAACCGCCCGGCCGAGCATGAGGATCGTGTAGTTCGGCGCCAAGGCCACGACCGAACCGGAGACGATCAGGGAAAGGGCCAACACGAGCAGGACGGTGCGCCGATCCCATCGGGAGGTCAGGCCCGAGATGGACAGGCTCGTGAGCACCGCGAAGATGCCGGAAACGGAGATGGCCTGCCCGGCTTGGCCCTCCGTCATGTGAAGGTCGGCGGCAATGGGGGGCAGCAGGCTGACCGGCATGAACTCGGAGGCGACGAGCACCATGCAGCACAGCGACATGGCGAGGACCGCGCCCCATGCCGGAGAGCGGTCAGGGATGATGTCACAGGTAGAAGCGGTTCCGATTGTCATTAACGTCTCACGATACCGATGGGAGGCCGGAAGATAGGCGATCCTCATTGGAGCGATTAGGTGCTAAGACGCGCATGAACCTATGAGAAGGGCTCATGAATGGCGCGCGACAACATCAATGACCTGATCGCCTTCCTGGCCGTCGCGCGGGAGCGGAGCTTCACGAAGGCTGCCGCTCAGCTCGGCGTCTCCCAATCAGCCCTGAGCCATACGGTGCGCGGTCTCGAGGAACGATTGGGCGTGCGGCTTCTGACCCGGACCACCCGGAGTGTGGCGCCCACGCAGGCGGGCGAGCGCCTGCTCCGGACAGCCGGCCCCAGACTGGCTGAGATTGAGGCCGAGCTGGATGGATTGAGCGAGTTCCGCGAGAAGCCCGCCGGCACGATCAGGATCACCGCAGGCAACCATGTCACCGATACGATCCTGTGGCCGAAGCTCAGGACGTTGCTTCTCGACTATCCCGACATCAAGGTGGAGATCGCCCTCGACGAGACCCTGGCCAACATCGTCGAGCAACGGTTCGATGCGGGTGTGCGCCTCGGCGAGCAGGTTGCCAAGGACATGATCGCGGTGCGCATCGGCCCCGATGTCCGCTTCGCGGTGGTCGGAGCACCGTCCTATTTCGTGGACAAAGCGCGGCCCAGAACCCCTCAGGACCTCCTCGGTCACACCTGCATCAACCTGCGCCTTCCCACCTATGGCGGGCTTTATGCCTGGGAATTCGAGCGTGATGAACATGAGCTCGCCGTCCGGGTCGAGGGACAACTCGTATTCAACGGCATCTTCCAGGTTCTCAATGCCGCCGTGGACGGCTTCGGGCTCGCTCACGTCCCGGAGGACATCGCGCTGCCGCATATCGCCGCCGGACGCCTTGAGCGCGTCCTCGAGGATTGGTGCCCGGCGTGGACGGGGTACCACTTGTATTACCCGAGCCGCCGCCAATCCTCGCCAGCCTTCAACCTCGTTGTCGGGGCTCTGCGCCATCGGGGCTGAGACGAGGCCCGCTCCTTCAAATTTCTGCGAGATTGATGAGCCGAGCTCATAGGGGCATGCGTCGCAGCTCCGCTAATTCTCTGCTTTCCCGCTTGCCATTGTTTAGCCGGACCCAGGCATCGGCCTGAGCAGGAAAGACGGAGACACAAGCATGAGCAAGCAGAACAGTCCTGAGAATAGCGAAGCCCCGACGCGTGGCCTTGGCCGGCGCGACCTCCTGAAGCTGACCGGTGCCGGCGTCGCCGCGCTTGGTGCCGGGTCGCTTTTCAATGCTTCCGACGCGAAGGCTCAGGGTGGGTCAAACGCATGGGACAAGGTTTTCCCGCGAAGCGAGAAGGTCGATCACCAGAAGGTCACTTTCAAGAACCGCTACGGCATCACCCTGGTGGCCGATCTCTATCAGCCGAGAATCCGTGCCGACAGGAAGCTTGCGGCGCTCGCCGTCAGCGGTCCGTTCGGTGCCGTGAAGGAGCAGTCGTCGGGTCTCTATGCGCAGACCATGGCGGAGCGTGGATTCGTCACGCTGGCTTTCGACCCGTCTTATACTGGGGAAAGCGGTGGCGAGCCTCGCAATGTCGCCTCACCGGACATCAATACCGAGGATTTCAGCGCGGCGGTGGATTTTCTCGGCCTGCACCCATCCGTCGATCGCGAGCGGATCGGCATCATCGGGATCTGCGGCTTTGGCGGGATGGCCTTGAGTGCCGTCGCCGTGGACAAGCGCGTCAAGGCCGTTGCGGCCAGCACCATGTATGACATGACGCGCGTCATGTCCCGCGGCTACAACGATAGCGTGACCCTCGAACAGCGCACGAAAGCGCTTGAGCAAATGAGCCGGCAGCGTTGGAGCGATGCGGAAAAGGGAACTCCGGCTTACCAGCCCCCATTCAACGAGCTGAAAGGCGGCGAGGCGCAGTTCCTGGTCGACTACCACGACTATTACCGGACACCGCGCGGGTACCATGCGCGCGCCGTCAACTCAGGCAACTCCTGGACACAGACCACGCCGCTGTCGTTCATGAACATGCCGCTCCTGACCTACATTGCGGAAATCGCGCCACGCCCGGTCCTGTTGATCCATGGCGAAAAGGCCCACTCGCGCTACTTCAGCGAGACTGCTTATGCGGCTGCGGCGGAGCCGAAGGAGCTTCTCATCATCCCGGGCGCCAACCACACCGATCTGTACGACCGTATGGACGTGATTCCGTTCGACAAGCTCCAGTCGTTCTTCGATCGGCACCTCTCCGCTTGAGCGGCGATATGGAGCCTGGGCACTTTGGTTCAGGCTCCATCAAGGCGAGGAGACAACCGGATGCTGAAATCCCTGCGGGCGCCGCTCTCATCGCCGCCGCACGGCTGTCATTCTGGAACTATCCGGGCATGCTCATGCTGCCATGACGCTCTACGTCAACAATGGTATCGCGGTATCGCACTTTGGCCCGGCTTCACGCTGAAGCTCGGGCGCCTGCCGATATTGACATGCATTACCCTCTAGGGTGCGTCACCGCAGGATGGTCATCCCGTCCATTCGGCGAGTGCGGGACCGCGACAGTGTTCCGCGTTGCCCGCTCCATAGGGCAATCTTGCCGCGCAAGCGGGATCGTTGATTTATGAGCCCGCTCATTAATCCGACGCGACCGTCCCGGAGTGCCGCCGGGGTAGGATCACGGGCTCGGTCTGACGATGATGGATCGAAGATCCGGTCAGGTGAGCGGGATCAGACGGCACGTCCTCCTTGATAGCGTGCGAAGGTCTTCTGACCGGAGGGGCCGAAGAGGACGACCTCATAGGTGTCGTTCTCGACCCCGGGCACCTCCATGCCCGGCGAGCCGACCGGCATTCCCGGGACGGCCAGCCCCTTGGCCTGTGGCTTCTCGATCAGCAGGCGCTTGATCGCGTCCGCTGGTACGTGGCCCTCGATGACGTAGCCGCCGACCTCCGCCGTGTGACAGGAGGCGAGGTCATCGGGAACGTCGAGCCGCACTTTCACCCGGTTGATCTCGGCCGTCTCATGGACCTCAACGGGAAATCCGGCGGCCTTGAGGTGGTCGACCCAGCCGGAACAGCAGCCGCAGGACGGATCCTTGCTTACGACGACCTTTGGCAGGCCCGCATCGGCAAGGGCGGGCCCCATGGCCAGGACCGCCCCCGCGGTGCCGAGGACGGTCAGGAAACGGCGGCGGTCGAGCATGGATTCCTCCTTCAGGCTGCGGTCGGGGTGTAGCCGGCCTCTGTCACGAGGGCCTTGATGGAACTCAAATCGGTGCTGCCGCGGACCGAGACAAGCTTGGAGGCCGGATCGGCCTCGACGCTCGTGCCGGGCAGGCCCGTCTCGATGGCCTTCCTGATCGTGCCGGCGCAATGCCCGCAGGTCATATCCTCGACCCGCAGGGTAAGGGTGGACGGGTCACGATCGACGGTCTGGGTGGACTGGCTCTGGTGGGTGCTGCATCCGCACATCGCTTCATCTCCATTTTATGACGGTGATGGTGCAACCGTGCGGCTTACAATGGTGGCAAGGTCAAGAGGCCGTTGCGCCGATCGACGACAAGGCGCCTCGGCCGTCTCACGGAACCGCTCGCGCGCGCCATCGTTGGGACCATGAGCTCAAGGACGATGCCGTGCATGACCTGATCCGCTTCGTGCTCAGCCGCCTGACGGTCGCTCTGGTGGCCATCGCCCTCGCCAGCGCTCCGCTGTATGCGGCCGTTCGGGCCGAGGCCAACGATCATGGGGCGTCCACCCACGCGGTGGGAACCACATACGCATCCCTGGGCCAGCCTGATCACCACCACGGCAGCACCTCCAAGCCTCATGAGGCCGGGCAGTTCTGCTGCCATCCCGGCTGCATCATGGCCGTGGTTCCGGTCCTCTCGAACCTGGCGCAGGGCGTGCCGCTGTCCGAAGCGGTTCCGATCCCGCCGGACCTGACTCCCGTGCCGGACGTGCCGTCCGGCATCGGCCGCCCGCCGAAACGCACCTGATCCGGAACAAAGCGGCCATGCCGCTTGCAAGTCAGCCGGCCCGTTGGCGCGTCGGGCGCCGCGTCCGCCCGGGCTGAAGACCTCACGCGCCTGAACCCAGGAGACGGACATGCACCGGATGTCCAAGGAGATGCAATCCTGCATCGACGAATGCCTGCGCTGCTACCGGACCTGCCTCGGCATGGCGATGACCCACTGCCTGGAGCAGGGCGGCAAGCACGTGGAGCCGGATCATTTCCGCCTCATGATGGCCTGCGCCGAGATCTGCCGCACCTCGGCCGACTTCATGCTGATCGGCACGCCCCACCACAAGCACACGTGCCGCGAGTGCGCCGAGATCTGCGAGGAGTGCGCCAAGTCCTGCGAACAGGTCGGCGACATGCAGGAATGCGTCGACCAATGTCGCCGCTGTGCCGAGAGCTGCCGACAGATGGCGGCCTGAACCTCACAACCCTGGAAAGAAAACAAGATGACCATCCGAACCATCACTCTCGCGACCCTGCTTGCCTCCGCCACGGCATGGGGCACCATGGCCCAACAGTCTCAGGCCCCGCAGGGCCAAATGCAGCATCCCTCCGGCGGCCAGATGGCCATGTCGGCCGAGAGCCTGCCGGAGGAGTGCCGGACGGCCGTGCAGGCGGGCGGCCAGATGCAGGGCATGCAGAACATGCAGGGCATGGATATGTCGGGAATGATGCAGAACATGCAGGGCATGATGGCCAACATGAACGAGGCCCAGAAGGGCTACATGCAAGCCATGATGAAGATGCACGGCCCGATGATGGCCGCCCACATGATTAAGGACTCCGACGTCGCCTTCATCTGCGGGATAATCGCCCACCACCAGGGCGCGATCGACATGGCCGACGTGGTCCTCAAGACGGGCAACAACGCCGAGGCCAAGAAGATGGCCGAGAAGACGAAGAAGGAGCAGGGCCAGGAAATCGCCGAGATGAAAGAATGGCTACAGAAGAATGCCAAGAAGGAAGGCGCCCAGTAGACTTGTGAACTGTCGCACTCGTTGGACGCAGGCGTTGCGACCTGAGGGAGCCTCGTGCTTCCAGGCTCCCTCAGGTGTATAATTGCTGCGTGGGGGTCCAAGATCGCGGAGGCGATCATGTCGACTTCAACCTTCAAGACGACGCTGCCCACTTCGCAGGCTCATGAAGCGGCCCCGATGCACCTCGTGGCCACGGGGTGGGCGCTGACCACGACCCTCGTCGGACTGTTCGTGATCTGTTACCTGCTGTCGTTCGTCTGGCCGACCTCGGGCCTTGCCCATGGCTGGGTCAGCCTCTTCGCGACGAACCCGGACAGTGCCGGGCGCACTCTCCTGGAAGGGATCGTGGGCAACGCGGTGGCCGCCTGGATCGGGACCGTCCTGTTCGTGCCGGTCTACAACAGGATGATCGGACGCTGAGGGAGTGATCAGACGATGCCGGACAGGCGTCCTGCGAGACCGGCCGCGAGCAGGGCTAGGGAGCCCCAGCACGTCCAATAGGCCGCCGGAGCCCTGCGACCCAAAAGGCGTTGATGTGTGTGAACATGTCGAGCAAGCCCAGTGCGCACACGATCTCGTACTGCATCTTCGTGGGCTTGTGAGCGATCTGGTCGGGGAGGGCGTGCAGTCTCAGGTAAAAGAGACCTATCGCGAGCACGAACGCGACCAGAAAGATCGCCATTCCGACCATGAGGTAGTCTGTTCCAGCGTGAGACGCAATGAAGATCGGCAGCGCGTGCGGTGCCAACGGATGAATTGAAGGTGTCACGGCTTGCCCTCCGAAGAAAGGCGTGCGTCCCACTCTCCAAAGCTACTACATTCTTCAACTCGGCGCCACGCGGGCGCTGCCTGCTTCCCACTTGTCGACGTCATCGCGGCCTTCTTCCATCGGCCCGCCCGGTCAGGCCATCACAGGTGCACGGTGCGCAGGCGGATGGCGTTGCCGATCACGCTGACCGACGACAGGGCCATCGCGGCCGCCGCGATGATCGGCGACAGCAGGATGCCGAAGAACGGATACAGCACGCCCGCCGCTACCGGCACGCCAAGGGCGTTGTAGATGAAGGCGAAGAACAGGTTCTGGCGGATGTTGCGCATGGTGGCCCGCGACAGCCGCCGGGCCCGCACGATGCCCGTCAGATCTCCTTTCAGCAGGGTGACGCCCGCGCTCTCCATGGCGACATCGGTGCCGGTACCCATCGCGATACCGACATCCGCCGCCGCCAGTGCCGGCGCGTCGTTGACGCCGTCACCCGCCATGGCGACGACGCGCCCAGCGGACTTGTGCCGCTGGACGACGGCGCTCTTCTGGTCCGGCAGAACCTCGGCCTCAACCTCTTCGATTCCGAGGCGGCGGGCGACGGCCTTGGC
Source organism: Microvirga calopogonii (assembly GCF_003347665.1). Lineage (GTDB taxonomy): Bacteria > Pseudomonadota > Alphaproteobacteria > Rhizobiales > Beijerinckiaceae > Microvirga > Microvirga calopogonii. Next base: position 14,142 of record NZ_QDGA01000026.1, on the reverse strand, counting down.
CGTCGTCCAATTGTCGCCCGTGAGCATCACCACCCGCACGCCTTCTTCCTTGAGGCCCGCGAGCGCCTCGGCCGTCGAGGCCTTCACCGGATCGGCGATGGCGATGGCGCCCGCCACGCGTCCGTCGATGCCGGCGAAGATGGCGGTCGCGCCGTCCTCGCGCAGACCGTCGGCCTGTTCCGCAAGCGGGCTGACGTCGACGCCGTGCTCGGCCAGGAACGCCTTGTTGCCGAGAATGATCCGCCGGCCCTCGACGGTGCCGAGCGCGCCCTTGCCAGTCGGCGAGTCGAAGTCCGTGACCGGCGCAGTCGCGATATTCTGCTTCTCGGCTGCGGCGACGATGGCCACCGCGAGCGGATGCTCGCTCGCCCGCTCCACGCTCGCCGACAGGCGCAACACCTCGGCCTCCGTGAACCCTGATGCAGGCACGATGGCGGTGACGGCCGGCTTGCCCTCCGTGAGCGTTCCCGTCTTGTCGACCACGAGCGTGTCGACCTTCTCTATGTGCTCCAAGGCTTCGGCGTTCTTGATCAGCACGCCGGCCTGGGCACCCCGTCCGACGCCGACCATAATCGACATCGGGGTGGCCAGTCCCAGCGCGCACGGGCAGGCGATGATGAGGACCGCAACCGCAGCGACAAGGCCGTAGGAGAACTGCGGCTCCGGACCCCAGATCGCCCAGGCGATGAAGGCCAGCACCGCCATCCCGATGACCGCGGGAACGAAGTAGCCGGACACCTGGTCTGCCAGACGCTGGATCGGCGCGCGGCTGCGCTGGGCCTCGGCCACGAGCTGGACGATCTGCGACAGCATGGTGTCGCGCCCGACCTTCTGCGCCTCGATGATGAGACCGCCCGACTGGTTCATGGTGCCGCCGATGACCTTGGCGCCGACCTCTTTGGTCACGGGCATGGACTCACCCGTCACCATGGACTCGTCTACCGCGCTGCGCCCCTCGAGCACGGCACCGTCGACCGGGACCTTCTCGCCCGGGCGCACCCGCAGTCGGTCTCCCGCCTGCACGGTGTCGAGCTGGACCTCCTGCTCGGTACCATCAGGGAGAATTTTGCGGGCCGTCTTCGGCGCAAGATCGAGCAGGGCGCGGATGGCGCCGCTCGTGGTCTCCCGTGCTCGAAGCTCCAGCACCTGCCCGAGTAGGACCAGCACCGTGATCACGGACGCTGCCTCGAAGTAGACCGCCACTGAGCCGTCAAGGCCGCGGAAGGCCGCCGGGAACATGTCGGGCGCCAGCGTCGCCACCATGCTGTAGACCCACGCCACGCCTGTTCCCATGGCGATCAGCGTGAACATGTTCAGGTTGCGCGTGACGAGGGACTGCCAGCCGCGCACGAAGAAGGGCCAGCCGGCCCAGAGCACGACGGGAGTGCCCAAGAGCATCTGGATCCAGTTCGAGGTCTGTTGGCCAACGTAGTGGCTCAGCCCCGTCAGATGACCGCCCATCTCCAGGGCCACCACCGGCACGGATAGGGCGAGTCCGATCCAGAAGCGGCGTGTCATGTCGACGAGTTCGTGGCTCGGGCCCGTCTCCGCCGTCGCCAGGACGGGTTCGAGCGCCATGCCGCAGATCGGGCAGGAGCCGGGACCGACCTGGCGGATCTGGGGATGCATCGGGCAGGTATAGATCGTGCCCTCGGGGACGGACTCCGCCTTCCGGGCGGTTGCCGGCTCGACGTAGTTGGCGGGCTCGGCCATGAACTTCGACTGGCAGCCTGGGGAGCAGAAGTAATACGGCTTGCCCTGGTACTGGGCCCGGTGCTTGGTTTCGTGCGGGTCGACCATCATCCCGCAGATCGGATCCTTCACCTTACCGGTGTCCGCTGCAGGTTCATGGTGATGATGGTGTCCAGCATGGTTGTCATGGGCATGGGGAGCATGCTGAGGTCCACCGTGGGAGTGGCGGTCGACGATACGGTTGTCGGTCATGGCTCACCTCGCGTGTTACCCTGGGACTGATGTTCGGCCTTCCGATCATGGGAAGGTCAAGCCGCTCCCATTGTCGGATTATCGGCGGCTGCGCGTTGCGGCATTGATCCAAGGCAACGCGAGGCCGCCGGTGATGGTCACTTTCCCTTCTGGATCCTGACGACGCTGATCTGGCCGTTCACGCGGTCGGCCTGGAACCGGACCTTGTCACCGGTCTTGACGCCTTTCAGGATAGACGGGTCCTGCGCCCGGAACACCATGGTCATCGCATCCATGTTGAGGTTCGGGATCGGCCCGTGGTCAATGGTGACCTTGCCTGCATCGGCATCAACCTTCTCGACCGTCCCGGAAACCACCGGAAGCTGGCTCGCCGCTTCGGGTTGAGGAGCGGGTTGCACCGGAGCGGTCGCCTGGACTTGAGGAGCCGGGGAGCCAGTCCGGTCGAGCGGCCCTGACCCGTGCGGTGACTGGTCCGCCTTGGCGCGGTAGTCCGCCTGGCGGTTGCGGACCTGCCAATCCTTCAATTGGGAAATCTGCTTCTGCTGCTCGTCGATGATCTTCTGCGCCACCTGGCGGAGCTGCTCGTCGGCACCGTGCTCCAACTGCGTCCGGGCGAGGAAGATCAGGTCCTCTTGGTGGGCGATGAGAAGGGCCGCGAAGTCCCTGTCGGGATCTCCCGTGAGCTTCATGTCCTTAAACCGGTCGTCCATGACCTCGCGCACCCGCTCATAGGCGGCAGGGGCCCCTTTGGCAGGCTGCGCCTGAGCAAGCGGGGCGGGGCCGACGGCGACGGTAGCCAGGATGGCTCCAAGGGCGGTGAGGGTAACGGTCAGGCGTTTCATCGCGGTCTCTTTCTTGAAACGGGTTGCCGCCCCGCGAGCCAAAGCCCGCGGGGCGGCGTGGGCCTTACGAGCCCTTCTTGATCGAGGTGACGGAGATCTGGCCATTCACCCGGTCGGCGGTGAACTGCACCTTGTCACCCGCTTTGATGCCCTTGAGCAGGGCCGGATCCTGGGCCCGGAAGACCATCGTCATGGCATCCATGTTCAGGTTCGGAATCGCACCGTGGTCGATGGTGATCTTGCTCTGGGCGGCGTCGACCTTCTCGACCGTGCCGGACACCGTCGGCAGGCTCTGCCCGAGTGCGGCACCCGACAGGGCGATGGCGGCGATCAGGCTGATGGCAATGCGCTTCATGGAAAACTCCATCATTGGGTTGGTTGGGGATTGAGGGATCGGGTTCGTCACTTGACGACGACGGTGCCGTGCATGCCGGACTCGTAGTGGCCCGGGATCAGGCAGGCGAACTCGAAGGTGCCGGGTTTGGTGAAGCGCCAGACGATCTCGTGGGAACCCTTCGGCGCCAGACGCTTCCCGTTCGGGTCGTCGTGCTCCATGTCCGGGTTCTTCTCCATGGCGATCTTGTGCTTGGCGTTATGCTCGATGGTGTCGAGCATGAACTCGTGATCGACCGATCCGTGGTTCTTGAGCACGAACTTCACCTGCTCGCCGCGCTTGATCTCGACCTGATTGGGTTCGAACAGCATCTTCGCGTCGTCGGTCTCCTTCATGGAGACGACGATGGTGCGGGCGACAGGCTTCTTCGCGTCGCCCGGCTCGCCGGCCGCGAACGACCGGTGGCTGTGGCCGGGCTCGCCGGGACCGGCAAGCGCCAGTCCGGTCGAGAGCGCCAACGCCGCGGCAGCGACGACAAGGGTGGAAAGACGAACCGTCATTGAGTGCTCCTTGCTGTGGTTCTGAACGGGATCAGTGATTGTCATGGCCGCCGGCCGTGCGGACCGGCCGCTTCCGCGGATCGACCGCATGGAATTCCGTCGCCTTCATGCCGCTGTCGGGTGACGTCGCGCGGGCGGGCTCGGTAAGCTTCTCGCCCGTCCACTCGTATGCGACCGTCCCCTCCGGGTGCTTGTACCAACCCGGATCCTTGTAATCGTCGGCGGCGAGGCCGGGACGGACCTTCACGACCGAGAACATGCCGCCCATCTCGACCGGACCGAACTGGGCAAAGCCGGTCATCATCGGCAGCGTGTTGTCGGGCAGCGGCATCTCCATCGAGCCCATCTCGCCCATGCCGCTGCCGCCCATCGGCATGTAGCCCGGCGCGATCTTCTTGATGGCCGCAGCCGTCCTCTTCATGTTCACGCCGATGTAGGTCTTCACATCGTGGCCCATGGCATTCATGGTGTGGTGTGACTTGTGGCAGTGGATCGCCCAGTCGCCCGGCGCATTCGCCACGAACTCGAAGGCGCGCATTTGCCCGACCGCCACATCGACGGAGACCTCCGGCCACTGCGCCGTCTCCGGCACCCAACCGCCGTCCGTGCCCGTCACCTTGAAGTCGTAGCCGTGCATGTGGATCGGGTGGTTGGTCATGGTCAGGTTGCCGAACCGGATCCGGACCTTGTCGCCCTGGCGCACCACGAGCGGATCGATGCCGGGGAACACGCGCGAGTTCCAGCACCAGAGATTGAAGTCGAGCATCGTGTTGACCTTCGGCACGTAGCTGCCGGCCTCGATGTCGAAGGCGTTGAGCAGGAAAACGAAGTCGCGGTCGACGCGGCGTTCGGCCGGATCGCGCGGATGCACGACGAAGAAGCCCATCATGCCCATCGCCATCTGCACCATCTCGTCCGAGTGCGGGTGGTACATGAAGGTGCCGGATTTCTGGCAGATGAACTCGTACACGAAGGTCTTGCCCGGCGGGATGTGCGGCTGGGTGAGGCCGCCCACGCCGTCCATGCCGTTGGGCAGGAGCTGGCCGTGCCAGTGCACCGCCGTGTTCTCCGGCAGCTTGTTGGTGACGAAAATGCGGACCTTGTCGCCCTGCACCGCCTCGATGGTCGGTCCGGGCGACTGGCCGTTGTAGCCCCACAGGTGCGCCTTCATGCCGGGCGCGAGCTCGCGCACGACGGGTTCGGCAACAAGGTGGAACTCCTTCCAGTCGCCGTTCTGGCGCCAGGGAAGGGTCCAGCCGTTGAGGGTGACGACGGGCTGGTAGTCAGGGCCGCTCTTCGGATGGAGCGGCGGCTGCATGGTGGCTTCCGTCATGATCGGCGCCTCGGGCAGCCCTGCGGCCTGCGTGCGTCCGCTGACCATGGAAGCGCCTGCGAAAGCCAGGCCTCCGGCGCCGAGAAAACCTCTGCGTGAGAGATCGGTCATTGCGTGTCTCCTTGTCAGTGTCCCCCGCCACCGCCGCCAGCGGCGGCAGCCACGGATTCCCCTCCGCCTTCGGCACCGCCACCTGCGCCGCCGCCAACGAGGGCAGCCTTGAGGTCCGTGGCGGCGATCCAGAAGTCGCGGCGGGCGTTGATAGCGTCGACGTTGCTGAGAATGCGGGTGCGGGCGTCGATGATGAGCTGGCTCACGTCGACGAGCATGCCGCTGTATTGCAGGGTCGCCTCGTCCTGGATCCGCTTCTGCAACGGCAGGACGCGGCCCTGGTAGTGGCGGGCGAGATCGTAGTTGCCGCGGTAGCGCAGATAGGCCTCCCGCGCCTCGGAGCGGACGTTGACGGCCCGCTCGGCCAAGCGGTTGGCCGCGGCCATGTAGGTTTCCTGCGCGTTGCGGACGCCGACCGCGCCGAAGTCAAAGATCGGGATCGTGAACTCGACCTCCAATCCGCGCCGCTTGATCCTCTCGCTCTCGACCACGGCCCGGCCGTCCTCGGTGAAGACGGACGTCGTACGCTCGTAGCTCGAGAGGCCGGCGAGCTCGACGTCGGAGACGAACCGGGTGGCATTCGTCAGGCCGAACTGGCGCGCCGTCGCGTCCAGATCATGGCGCAGGGCCTGGAGATCGACACGCCGCTCGAGCGCACGGCGCTCGATGTCCTGGGCCGAGGCGATGCGTGCCGGAAGCGGCGGCAGGGAGTAGGGCAGGCGGAAGTCGATGTCCCGCCCCCACAGCCCGAGCTGCCGGATCAGGCGTTCGCGGGCGACCTTCTGCTCGATCCGCGCACGGGCGAGCTGGGCGCCGAGTTCCTGGTAGAAGGCATGCTCGCGGGCCTGCTCCAGCTTGTTCAGCGCGCCGCTCTCGCCGAGTTGCTTCGCGAGTTCGGAGGCGGTCTCGGCGGTGCCGAGCGCCTGCTGCATGAAGGCGACCTGCTGGTTGGCCGCGATGGCCCGGTAGTATTCCCGGCGGGTCTCGGCGGCGAGCCGCAGCACGGCCTCGGCGGTGCGGAACTGGGCGGCGCGGAAGCGTTGCTCGGCGACAGCGGTCCGGGCGGGCAGGGTGGCGAGCTCGAACAGCCCGATCAGGATCTGGCGCTCGACCTCCAGCTCCAGGCTGCCGCCGAGGCGGGACAGGGACACAGTCGGGCTCGGAGGCAGGCTCGTCTGGACGTAGTCGGCCTCCGACACGCCGAGGTCATTGAACGCGGCTTGCAGGCCCCTGTTCTTCAGCAGCGCGATCTGCACGGCGCTCTCTGGCGTGAGCGGGCGCTTCAGCAGGTCTTCGACCCGCTGCTGGATGCCGATGGCCTCGGCTTCGCTGGTGATCTTGACGACGTCCTGGCCCAGCTCGGTGTAGGCGACCGTCTGCGCCGTCGACAGGCCGCCGTCGGCCGAGAACGAGACGCAGCCCCCGACGAACAGCGCGAGGGCGACGCCCCCCAGCAGCCCCAGCCTGCGGGTTGGTCCCGCGGAATTCTTGTCAGTCATCGTGTGGTCTTCCTGAAGCATGGGGTCATCGGCCCCGTCGGGCGGCATCGTTGCTGTCGTCACGTTCGGGTGCGGCGCCCGGGGTGACGCGCCGGTTGAGCTCTCGCCAGTCGAGGGGCTCGACGACGTCATAGGCGCGCACACCCGCGGTCACGGAGGCGTAGCCGGGGCTTCGGATGGCGACGGAGGGATCGGCCGGGGCCGCAAGGTAGGCAGGCGGCGCGGTGGGCACGCAGGCACCAAGGCCGAGGCCAAGGGCCGCAAGGGGAAGGAGCTTGAGCATGGAGTCCATCTCCGGGCGGACCTCCGCAGGGCGGCTCCGAATCGAGGCCGAGCCGGGGTGGACAGGAGTCCATCCGTCACGGCGGCCCATATTCTGATCGCGCACTGGGAAGTGTGACCGGTTCGAGCTTGAGGACGGTCGCGCCGTCCCTCGGGAGCGGGCGCGCCGGTTCGTGCGGGCGTCAGCCGCCCGCGTTTGGCTCAGACGGTTCGAGGGGGCCTGTCGAGGCCGCCTGCCGTGATGCCCCCGACCTGCTCGTCACCGGGCACGGCTATGGGAAGGCGGGACGCAGCAGGGGAGTCAAGGACGGGGAGGGCCGTGTCCTGGAACGCATGGCATGTGCCCATGCTGCAGCAGATGGGGCCCGCGCAGCCCTGGGAGCCTTGATCATGGTCCGCGGAGGCGCTCGACGTGACTTCGTCGCCCGAGGCCGGACGATGCACATGTTCATGCTCTCCGCCACCGACGCGGTGCTCGTGGGAATGCCCATCGCTGCTGCTGACGGCAGCGGCGTGGCGATGCCCGGCCGCCGCCGCCGCCTGCGGCACGGAGATCGGGAAGATCGCCATGGTGATCGCAAGCAGAGCAACGATGATGGTGGCCATCAGCCGCAAAGGCGGAACACTCCGGTTGGTCGGATTCGGGCATTTTTCACGAAAGCCCTGGTTCGACAAGATGTGGCCCATTGGACTCACCCGAGGGGGAGAAGGACCGGCTCGGCCGGATAGCCGGCACTCCTGAGGGCCTGCAGCAGGGCGGATTCGAAGCGGCGCGAGAAGACCTTGATGGTGCGTGCCGTGAGGTTCGCCTCGATGCGGATGGTGTTGTCGATGTCCTGAAGCGCCCGGACGACGAAGCCCAGGCAGCCGCCGCAAGCCAGGTCGGGCACGTGGAAGAGATGCATGGCAGGACCCTCGATTCGCTGGAAGACCCAGCCTGTCTGGACCTTGCCATCGTGGTAAGGTCAACGCCCTTGTACGGACTGCGCGCTGCCGCGGCCGGCAAATCCCCGCCTCCCGGGCTAGCGCATCGTGCGATGCCCTGTGGGTGAGGGGGAGCGCGTCGGCGGCGAGGCCATTGACCCCGCACCCCTGTTGCGTGTTACCTCGTCACCGGAGCCGGACGCATCCGGTTCTGGGGCGTGAGAACCCCGACCTGTAGCGGCCGGTATCGGCCGTGAACGATGCCTTCCCAACCTTACGGTCGGGGAGGCGATGGCGCATGTCCAGGGCGAAAGCCTAAAGGTCATCGCGGCCGTCTACAGGCGGCTTCTCAACTCCCCGGCCACCAGGGCTCCTGGTGGCCGTCTGCACCACTTGGGGAGTGATCGATGAGTGTTTCCGCCAAATCTCCGAACCATGCCGACCGCCGCATCGGCCAGCGCATCCGCCTGCAACGCGTCGCCCTCGGCCTGAGCCAGGACACGTTGGCCAACGCCCTCGGGCTCACCTTCCAGCAGGTTCAGAAATACGAGAGGGGCATCAACCGAGTCAGCGCCAGCCGCCTGGAGGAGATCGCCCGGGTGCTGAAAGTGCCGGTGGCATTCTTCTACGACGACGAAGCGGACGCATCGACCGCGTTGCCGCGTCTGACCGATACCCCGCAGAACCTGTCGCTGCTGCGCGCTTTCCAAACCATCACGCATCCAGCCCTGCAGAAGCAGGCCCTGGCCTTGGTGCAGGCCATCGCGGCGATGAAGCCGTGAGGCGCGCCCGAGCGGGTGCGTGCGCGGTGCCCCGCCGCCATGGCCGTATTTGTGCCGGCCATCCCCGTCACTGGCCCGTCCTGCGGGAAAAGACGTGGCGCTCTACCGGCACGACCGCCAGCCCGAGACAGCAAGCCCGGGACGATGGACTGGACCAACCCGCCGCCCAAATTGATCGGGCGAGGGCAGGTGGTGCAGGGCGTGTTCCGCAGGCCGGAGGCGTGAGGAGGGAACGCCACCCTCAACGTCATGGCCGTCCCCGGACTTGATCCGGGGATCAGTTCCGGCCACCCAAGTCTTATCCCACCGCGCAGAAAAAGACGTGGATGGCCGTGTCGAGCACGGCCATGACGCGGGAGGGTGCTGATCCGTTCGTGTCAAAGAGCCAGCACCTTGGGGCCCGCAGCTTGCGCTGCGAGCCTTGCGGGTGGATCGAGGGTGGCGCGTCGTGCGGCCCGGCTCGATTGTCTATGGAATGCTAGGAGCCGAACCGCTCTTCGCGCACGGTACTTTTAGGCGTTTAGACTTGGACCAGCACATGGCTGCCAAGGGCCTCCCGCCGACAAGCTTGCGAGGCCTGCCGCGGGACCGTGCCGGTTCCCTTCTCTGCGACGCCTCGCGAAAGCGCCCCTCGTCGGAACCGATCTGCGCAATGATATATCTCATGCCATGAAGCGTGTCAAGAACAAAACAAGAACAAGCCCGCCGTGACCCACCCTCGACGTCATGGCCGCGCTTGACCCGGCCACCCACGTCTTCGACCGACTGCACAGAAAAAGGCGTGGATACCCGCGACAAGCGCGGGCATGACGGTGGAGGTGCGCGCGCAACTAAGTATCATCCAAGCATGCAAAAGGGCGGCTGGGTCTACCTCATGACGAAACGGCGCAACGGCACGCTCTATCTCGGCGTGAGAGCGATCTCGCCCGCCGCGCCTGGGAGCACCGCGAGGGCGTCGTTCCCGGCTTCACCAAGCAATACGGCCTCACGCGCCTCGTCTGGTACGAGCGCTTCGAGGACATCCGCGATGCGATCCAGCGCGAGACCACCATGAAGCACTGGCCCCGCGCCTGGAAAATCCGCCTCATCCACGGCATGAACCCGCTCTGGGACGACCTCTACGAGACGCTGAACCAGTAAGCGCGCACATCCTCAACGCGCCATCGTCATGCCCGCCCATGGCGCGGCCTCCACGCCTCGTCGCCTCCACCGCAAACCCACCCGCGTCATGCCCGGCCCCGTGCCGGTCATCCACGTCTTTCCGCACCGACCACAAAACCCTCCGCCGTCATGGCCGCATTCATTGCGGCCATCCACGCCTTTGCAACGGCGCGGCTCCTCAGACGTGGATGGCCGGGTCAAGCCCGGCCATGACGTGGGAGGGGCAGGAGACGTGACGCGTAATTAGAATATGCGAAGCTCTGCGCATGCTCGGACGAATGCCTGCAATCCCACCCGCCGCCGCCACCTGCCGCCGCATCTCCGCGACGATCTCGGGCAGCGCGCTCATCTCCACGTCAGTGTTGAAGTGGGGCAGGGCGCCGACGCTTTCATAGAGCCTGATCGCGACACTCTCCGGCGCGAGCTTTTGCAGCGCGCGCAGAGCCATGGTGTTGAGCGAGGCGGCACGCAGGCTGCCGGAGAGGGCAAGGAGGTGCATGGGCTTAAATCTTAGAACACGCCGACGCGCTTCTGGCCGAGGGCAGGGCATCGAGGAGCTAGGCCACCGCGCCAGCGCTTCCCGCGCCGCCGAGAAAACCCCGTTCCGCCTACGACGAGGATGTTCATGGCGCGCTTTCCCTGAAGCCGCGATTCTTCGGGTTTAGGCTGACTAAGAAAACTGAGTAGTCACTGTTGAATCAGACTTTCCTTAGCAACAGTTGCTTCATTGTCTGATTTGGACGTTAGGCCACGTAGGTCGATGGGCTCTCCACTCACTTCGGCCATAAAGTTTGTGGGCCCAATATCGATTGGCTGATTATCAGTCGGTTGTGCAACTTCTATGGACTCGTCAGGGCTTGTCCCCATCATCATGTGATAGTGACCTTCTTGATTTGTTTTCTCGAAAATTCGACGAAAGACCGACAGGTACTTATCCGTGGTATGTTCATCACCAGACACGAATAAGTCATCACTTGCGAAGTGAGATCCTTCATTGATCCATGAATAAAGGGATCTGCATATCAACTGGTCCTCACCCTCGAAGCATTCAATGACCGAGTCTTTGTCCCTATTGCCTAAGATTGTAAAATAGTACTCTAATATTCGCCTCAGTACGTTTTGGATTGTGAGATTTGACCGAGTGCCGTCCTTTAGCTCAGACCAAAGCAATTCATATGATGTTTTGATCGGATTTGAGTCGTATCTAGTCGCCTGCGAGATGTTGTTTTGCTTTCTGATGATCCAGAAACTCTCGTCTTTCAAGCACCCGTTGGATCTCTTTGAATCGTACGAAGATTCTTTATGGAAGTAGATGTTGTGAGTTAATATAAAGACCTGCTTGATTGGGCTTTGTGGATTGCGGCACTCAACGATGATCTTTTTGACTAAGCTGCTGACAACGAAAAGAACCTCGCTATCCAAGCTTGAAATTGGATCATCTATTACGACAACCCTGCTGCTCGTAACGTTTCCTGCTGAGGTGCCGCCCCAGACCATGTAGTAGAAATACAAGAAAGCAATGAATGTTCTTTCGCCCTCACTGAGCGTAGCTCCTACATCGTCTCCATTGGGTCGAACTACGCGGTAACAGTTGGCTCTATCCTCTGCAACAGCGAGCTTGAAATTGCTAAACCCAAACGATTTTAAGATGCAATTTATAGCGTCAACCGTCGGCTGGACGCTAGTAACCTTGGTTTCTAGAGACGCGAGCTCTCTTCGCTTTTCAGCTAATTCGTCGCCCTTTTTAGCAATGCCCGTCTCAAGGCCTGAAATTGCTTTTTCCAAAGCATCTCTGCTCTTCTGAAACTGCTCTAAGCCGACCTTGGCCTCATCGAGAATAAGGCGCCATACCTCATCCGTAAGCGCTTTCCTTTCACGTTCTAAGTTATCTATTTTGTCATTGTGCAAAGAGATCGATCTGTTGGCTTCCTGAATTGTGGCGACAATATCAGCCAGCGGACCCGATGCTGTTTCCAGCTTTGTTACTCGGCTAGGCTCTTTCCGTTTTGATTGCAGAATGCTCTGATTGCCTTGGATTGCAGCCCTCAGGCGCTCTGTATCGGCGCTGATTTTATCAAGACTCAGATAGGTCGGAGCTGCCTCAATCAGGTTATCTAAAAAGCCTAAGACGTCGGTCGAAATTTGCTCATAACGCCTCAAAAGCAGATCGATCTCTGCAATATCGGCTAGATATTGCTCGTCGAAGTACTCATCAAGACTCTTTGCAAAGTCGTGGTTGGTGCCTTGTTGGCAAAAGGGGCACGTTCCGGGATTGTGGTCGAAATACTTTCTGCCCTCTTTCACCCAATCTGCGTTTCCAAGTTTTTGGATCAATGCAGCTATGTTTACATCATTGCGGCCGATAACAACTTTGGACAATATAGGCGCATTTTCTTGCTCGATGAGTGTATTGAGTTTTGGCGTTTGGATGAGGGCTTGCTTCGTAGGCGTGCTTGCAAATACGGTTGCTGCACGTCGCTTCAGTTCATCGCGAGTATGAAGCTTCGCCGTATTAATGCACGCTTCTTCTAAAAGTCGATTTCTGAATGAGACTTTTGAGTTTCTCAAACCGCGAAAAGCTTCCTGAAAATCGGCGTCATATCTCGTTTTGAATGTCCAGGAATAAACATCAATTTCTTCGATCAGCTTTTCGAGTTCGGCCCGTTTTCCAATTTTCCCGTCACTGCCGAATAGCGTCGAGCGTAAACTTTTTATGTCTCGTTCGATCTCCTCACACTTCAGTTTAGCCGTTCTTATGCATCGGAAGAGGGATGAGGGCTGGCGGATGTAGCTTAAGCACTTGAAGCAGCGTAGGATTTGGTTGCTGAAGCCGATCCTGCTCTCCGTTCGAGGCTGCCACACCCGCCATGCCGGACGATACACCTGCCACCTTCCCGTTTCCAGCCGTGTCCCGCAAGAAGATCACCGCCGCGTTCGACGGCGGGCGCTTGTCGTCCGACGGCGGCGTCATGCTTCTGGCCCAGGCCGAGCGCCGCCTTGGCATCGCCGAGCGGCTCGCCGGCTTCATCCCGGATCGGCGCGATCCCGTCCGCGTGACGCACGCGATCACAGACATGCTCCGCGCCCGCATCTTCGCCATCGCGTGTGGCTATGAGGACTGCAATGACTTCGGCCCGCTGCGCGCCGATCCGGCGTTCAAGCTCGCCTGCGGGCACCTGCCGGAGACTGGAGCGGATCTGGCCTCGCAGCCGACCCTCTCGCGGCTGGAGAATGCGCCGACGATCCGCGATGCGATCCGGTTGACCTATGCTCTGGTCGATCAGTGGATGGACAGCTATGTCACGCCCCCTGACGGAGTGGTGCTGGACATCGACGACACCTGCGACGTGGTGCATAGGCACCAGCAACTGTCCTTGTTCAACGCGCACTATGACGAGCGCTGCTTTCTGCCGATCCATGTCTATGACAGCACCGGCCGCCCGGTGGCGATCGTGCTGCGGCCGGGCAAGACGCCCTCCGGCCGTGAGGTGCGGGCTTACTTGCGACGCCTCGTGCGCCGCATCCGCACACGTTGGCCTCTCACGCAGATCACGATCCGCGGCGACAGTCACTATGCCCGCCCCGAGGCCATGGACTTCTGCGAGCAGAACGGCGTCAGCTATCTGTTCGGGCTGGCCGGCACCCGGCCGCTCACCGCCAAAGTCCAGAACGAGGCGGATGCGGTGCGCACCCAGCGGGCGGTGGACGACTGCGAGGTCGTGCGTGGCTTTGCCGAGACGACACACCGGGCCAAGAGTTGGTCGTGCGAGCGTCGCGCGATCGCCCGCATCGAAGCCACCCGCCTGGGGCTCGACATCCGCTGTGTGGTCACCAACCTGATCGGGACCAGCGCGCGGGTCATCTATGAGAGCCTATATTGTGCCAGGGGCCAAGCCGAGAACTGGATCAAGTTCCACAAGGCGCACCTCGCGTCCGACCGAACCTCGTGCCGGCGCGCGGTGGCCAACCAAGTTCGGCTGGTGCTGCACACGGCCGCCTACTGGCTGATGCTGGCGGTGCGGGAGGCGATCCCGGCTGCACGCGATCTCGCCCGGGCTGAGTTCGCCACGCTGCGGTTGCGCCTGCTCAAGATCGCCGTGCGGGTGCAGGAAACGGCGAGCCGCATCCGACTGGCCTTCGCCTCCGGCTGCCCGGACGCTGACCTCTTCCGCGCCGTAGCGGCGACACTCCTGCCCAGCCCGCGAGCAGCCTCGCCCTGAGAGACGGGGCCGCCATCGCCCTGATCGCTCTATCCTGCCCCTGCCAACGCGTTCCCCACGTGCCAGACCTCGCTGCGGTGAAAGAGACGCAACGGATTGGCTCGCCTCGCCGCAAATCAGGTCAATGCAGCAAACTCTGGTGAATAGGAA